>JBJKZJ010000020.1:0-15415 GCA_045560455.1 Luminiphilus sp.
CCGATACACCAAGGGGTGCTTCTTGAAGAAACCCTCATAGTCAAACCACACCACGTCGTCGTTTTCCACGTGGTGCCGGAAATGTTTGGTGCGAATATCCTCTACCGTGCCGTAGCAGGCCCCGCAGATCCAACCCAGCCATCCCGCCAGCTGATTGTTGTGCCGATTAACGGTAAAGATTGTATTGTGGGCGCAATCGTGTATCAGGTACGCGGCAATAATCATGCCGTGGCCGAGCAGTAAAATACCGGGCAAGAATGCGAACCCGTTTTGGCTGAGTAAGAGCCACCATCCAGTGCCATAGGTCATCAGGGAATAGAGCATCGCGCCGGTATGCCAGCGGCGGCCTTTATCGGTTTTGAAGGTCCAGGTGCTCATCGTTGCTGACTCTTGCGTGAGCGGCACATCATTGGCATGCACTCCCTGCATAAAGGATCGGCACATCGGTCGATGGCTGTATCCACACTACGGTATCTGCCCGTCGGGGCAGGTCGCAGTATACGGAGGGCAGTGGAGAGAAAAAACTGTCTCAGAACAGTCTGCCCCGACTTATTCGCACCATACTGGTTTTAAGCGTCACCTGCTGGACGATAATCCTCAACCGGTTGCCCAAGCAGTCTGAGACCCAGCGCGGGTCACACTCGCTGCCAGCAACATGCCCACCCACCAGGGGAGCCCCAGACTGGCCGGTATGGTTCCAAACAGTAGCGCCGCAGCACCCGCCAGCACGGCGTAGGGCAGCTGGGTGCGGACATGCTCTATGTGGTCGCAGCCGGCCGAAAGCGATGACATCACGGTGGTATCGGATATCGGCGAGCAGTGGTCGCCCCATACGGCGCCGGCCAGCACACCCGAGACCGACGCATACAAAATAAAGTAGTCGCCGCCGCTCGTAAGACCCTGACTACCCATGATTGCCCAGCAGAGCGGCAGCACTAGGGGTAACAAAATGCCCATGGCGCCCCAGCTGCTGCCCGTTGAGAAAGCGGTGAATGCCGCCAGTACAAAAATGGCCGCGGGTAACATGGCGGCGGGAATGGTTTCTCCGAGGCTGGCGATCAAAAAGTCTGCCGTGTGCAGTTCGCGGCTGATCTCTGACATCGACCAAGCGAGCGCCAGAATAATCATCGCAATGAAGGTAAAGCGGGCACCCGATACCCAGGCGTCGACAATTTCATCCAGCGAGAGAAGCCGTTGCGCTGCAGTCATAAGGATGGCGGTCAGTGCAGAGGCCAGCGACGCCCACATGAGTGCCCGGTACGAGTTGGCACTACCCACAATCTCGTTGATGGTGTCGCCCTCACCGGTCAGATAAAGCCCCACCAGTATGCCAACGATCATCACGGCCACGGGCAGTAATGCATTGATCGCCCGTGGCGGCACACCCTGCTTCATGGCCAATGCAGCCTCGTCATCTTGACCCACGGTGGATTTAACCGGGGGTGCTGTCACCCCGGTAGATCGCGCACGTCGCTCCGCACACAGCATAGGCCCGAACTCGCGCCCGGTGGTAATCACCAAAAACACCAGTAATATGGACATGAAAGGATAAAAACTGAACAAGATCGAGTTGAGAAAGATGCTGTAAGCACTCATCTCTAACCCCTCGAGCGGCTCGATCGCATCACCAATCAGGCTCACCTGATAACCGATCCAGGTGGTCACGAGGGCTACCGTCGCCAGCGGTGCGGCGGTGGAGTCCACCAGGTAGGCAAGTTTTTCCCGCGAGATTCTGAGCCGATCGGTGATCGAGCGGCTGGTATTGCCGACTACCAATGTATTGGAGTAATCGTCGAAGAAAATCAGCAGCCCTAAAGACCAAACGGCAAGCTGCCCGCGCTTTGCACTGTTAGCACCGGTGATAATCCACTCGACGATGCCTCGCATCCCCCCGTTTCGCGAAATGACACCCACCATGCCTGCAATCATGAAGGTAAAGAGCATGATGGTGGCGTGATCGGCATCTGCGACGGCGTTGGCCACATAGATCTCAAAACTCGTGAACAGACCGACGAAGAACCCTTTCAGACTCAGCCCTTCAAGCGCCCATGCGCCCAGCCACAGGCCAAGCATTAGGGCAGGCAGCACGCTGCGGATCAGCAGGGCCATGCCAATGGCGACCAGCGGCGGCAGAACAGAAACCCAGGCAGGGATAACGGGCACCTCGGCGACATAGACGGGCTCACCGCGCACCTCCAGCACAATTCGACTGACAGGCCCCTTATCGATCGCAACCTCGGAAAAAATCCAGCCGGTTGCGAATTCGCTCGGTGTGTAAAGGACGTCATCGATTCTGAGCAGAGGAGTCAGCTGGCCATGGTCTGTCGTATTGAGGTCAGGGTCGACGACCGTGAGGTCATAGGCGATGCCGCTGAGAAAGACCTGCGGCAGGGCCAACTCCAGGTCGGACGCATTGGCGGTGGTCACACCCAGAAACGTCAGAGTGATCAAAAACCGTTTCGCCCAGCTGACTGCGCGGTGCCGCATGGCGTGCCCCCAATGATTTTCCCGATTATTACAGCAATCGACGATGTTGTGCCGTTCGATCATCAATTACCCGAGACAGGGCGCCTGATCGCATGATGCAATGTTGGCGTGAGCAGGGGAGCGCTACTGCGGGGATAGGTGATGGAAGAGACGGGGCTGTTTCTGGCGGGGCTGATCGGGGGGATGGTGAACTCGATCGCAGGGGGCGGCAGCTTCATCACGTTCCCGGCGTTGTTGGCAGCCGGCGTGCCGCCGATCGCAGCCAACGCCACCAATACCTTTGCCTCCTGTGCAGGCTACCTGAGCGGCGCCGCTGGATTCCGTCACGCGCTGTGGACCTACCGGTCTCAATTGCCCCGATTGGCGCTGTTGGCCATGACCGGCGGTAGTTTCGGGGCAATGCTCTTGCTGCAAACACCGCCAGCGACTTTCTCACGGGCGATTCCATGGCTACTGCTGCTGGCGACGATACTGCTCATATGGGGCGAGGCGCTCCGCGCCCGTTTACGCCGTCTGTTTGCCGCGCGTCTCACTTTTTCATGGCTTGGCGGGATAGTGCTGGCATGCCTATTTTGGTTGATCTGCGCCTACGGCGGCTTCTTCAATGCAGGACTCGGCATCATCCTGCTGGGTTACCTGTCACTGGCTGGGTACGAGGATATTCACCTGATGAACGGCTTAAAGTTGCTCGCCTCGGCATTGGTCGCAGTGACGGCCATCACCGTGTTTGGTGCAGGAGAGGTCATCGCCTGGCGCGAGGGGAGTTTTGTAATGATTGGCACGCTGGTGGGGGGCTACGGCGCAGCCAGAGGAGCGCAGGTGCTCGGTCAGGTGCTGGTGCGTCGGATTATCATTTTGGTGGCCGCGGGCATGACCGCCACTTTTTTTATCGGGGTTTAGACGGGCGGATGGCCCGGTGCTCTCTTTGCCTCCCGTTCGAAGAGTATTGCGGCGATTGCCCCCGCGATCGAGAACCCCAGCAACAGCATGAACAGGTGCTGGAAACCCTCAAGTCCCGGGCTCTGGTCAATCAGAAAGCCCGCCACCGCGGCGATATAGATATCGGGCGCGTAGCCCAGCACTGAGACCAGGCCGACCGCCGTCCCGGTGAATGCCAACGGTATCTGACCCTCTTGCAGCAAAGCAAAATACAGGCCGCGCAGCCCGAAGATGGCGATGCAGGTGACCAGCGTGTTCAACAAAATCAGGGTCAATGTGCCCATGGCGTTGCCCGTGAAGGCGAACAGCGAATGACTGAAGATCAGCAATACGAAACAAAGTAGCGCCATGCGCGAGATGCCGAACCGATCGCCCAGCAAGCCCAAACCCAGCGCCGCAATCGGCCTGACCCAGGCGCCCACGGCGACCATCTGTGCCGCGTCGACCTCGTCAATGCCATGACCGCGGACAGCAAACAGCGCGTACTGGTCGAAGGCTTTATAACTGGTATAAGCGCAAATCAGCACGGTTGACTGCAACCAGACGACGCGCAGCCGGATGACGTGTTTGATCTGGCGAAAGAAATGGCTGATTGGAGCGCTTTGCTCTCCGGTCTGCTCACCATCGAGCCCGCGCAACGTGAACCAGACCACAAAACCGACGGCCGCCGTGACCGCGGTGTAGCCATAGATCACCTGTTGGAGTACCTCGGCTTTTTGGGGCAGCGTGGCGGCGTCGTAGCCCAAGGGGAAGGCAATAGAGAAGGCGAACACGCCGACAGAAGCGAGCACGGCGGCGAGAAGACCTCGACCGCCATCGAGCAAACCATAGGCAAGGCCTTGCTGAGTATCGCCGCCCCAAGACCGCGTGGCTTTAATCAGTGCGGAATAAAAAAAGAGGATATTGGTTAGCCCAAAAAAGCCCCAGACCAGCGTCACCCCCGCAACGCTTGGAAAGGTTGCCAGATAAAGGCCTCCCAACGCCGTCGCCCACAAGGAACCCGCAAGCGGTTTTCGAGGCTCAAATCGGTCGGCGAGGGGTCCGCCAAAAAAGTAAGCCACCATTGCCGCAAAGCCATAGGCACTCTGCGCGACGCCAAGCTCTGTGGCGGACAGGTCAAAAACTTCGAGGAAGGTGGGCCTGAAAAAACGGGTGACATGGTAGGGGAGCGTGAAGATCGCCTCCCCCGACAAGATCAGTGAAACAATGACAAGCATGCGCTGCCAACGGTTGTTTTCCATCAATGGCAGTCTCGCGTGAGTGGTCTAAGCCACCCAGCCCAGCAGCAGTTCAATCAGGATGACGTTGACGATATCGATAAAAAAGGCGCCCACCAGCGGCACGATGATAAACGCCTCGTGACACGCGCCATAGCGCTTGGTGACCGCAGACATATTGGCCATGGCGGTGGGTGTGGCGCCCATCGAGAAACCGCCAAAGCCCGCTGAGACGACGGCGGCTTCGTAGCTCTTGCCCATCACGCGGAACACAACAAAGATAATGAACACTGCTGCGACCGCGACCTGTGCGCCGAGAATCAGTACCAGCGGCCCTGCGAGGCTTGCGAGTTCCCAGAGTTGCATGCTCATCAGCGACATGGCTAAAAAAGTACCGAGTGACACATCGGCAATCAGCGCCATCGATGCGGTGCGCGCCGGCCACTTGGTACCGGTAATGCTGGGCAAGCTGTCAGGGCGAAGATTAGTCATGAGGATGCCGGCAAAAAGGCAACTCACGAACAGCGGCAGTTGCACACCGAGCTGTTCGAGTCCCTCGTCAAACAGGACGCCGACGATGATGCAAATATGAATGGCGAGCACGGCTGCCAGCACGTCCATATAGTGGAGCCCCACAGGGGCGTCTTCTTCCTCTCTTATCCCCACATCGACGGGCTCGTCGCTGTCAGGGGTGAGGTCGTGGCGTTGAATCAAAAATTTGGCGATGGGCCCGCCCATGAGGCTGGCCAGCACGAGTCCAAAGGTGGCACAGGCAATGCCGATCTCCATCGCGCCGCTAATGCCGTAACGCTCGGAGAAGATTGGCGCCCAGGCTATTGAGGTCCCGTGTCCACCGATCAGCGAGACGGTGCCACCCAGGATGCCGACGGCAGGCTCTAGTCCCGCAGCAGAAGCCACGCCTATACCGGTCAAGTTTTGCAGCGTCATAAAGATGATGGTGGCGATCAGCAGTATGACAAGCGGCTTGCCACCGGAAAGCAGGTCACGAAAACTTGCGTTGATACCAATGGTGGTGAAGAAGTAGACCAGCAAGACATCGCGAGCCCCCAGCGTGAATTCAACACCCACACCGGTGATCAGGTAGATGACTGTGAAGAGAATGCAAACCAGCAGACCGCCGGTCACGGGTTCGGGGATACTGAACTCGCGGAATAGCGGTACCACCTGATTCAGGCGCTTGCCAACGAACAGCACGACGATCCCCAACGTGACGGTTAAAAAGTGGTCGATTTTCAGCGTGCCGTCGAGAAGCTCCATGCAGCGCTATGCCCCTTGCCATGATGAAAAACATCGAAACCTGACCATCGGGGAATTACGCGGTGCGGTCAAGTGGATACCGGGTGATGTCATCTTTCGCACTGAGACAATGCGGATGTCTCTGACCCGGGATTACTGTTGTCGCTATTTGCTCGGACATCGCTAGATTAGCCAAGTTAAGGTCGCTGGATACAATGCGATCAAGGGGATGAGGGTGACAACAAGGTTGTGCAAGACAACGCGTATTCGGTGTGCGGGTCGTCGTCATCGCAACTGATTGAGTGGTAGTCTCCCGCGCCCAACACTGAGGACATTAAAGGACCCGCGCGGTATGCGAGCAAGAGTGGTGCACTGGCTGATTGGATACTGCCTGTCGACGGCTGCAGTGATGCCGTTTGCAGCATTTGCGCAAATCGATGTGCCATCCGAGGCGCGCGAAGAAGACGATGAGCCGAATCAGCAGGATGTTTTTGAATCCCTTGGTGCAGAGTCTGAGCGCTCCCGCTGGTTTCTGGATGAGGCCGAGCTCGTGCTCAGGCCGCGAACCTATTACTTGCACCGTGATTATGATGTCGCGAATACCCGTGCCGGTTGGGCACTTGGTGGCGGTCTCGAATTTCGCTCGGGCTGGTGGCAAGACAGTGTGCGTTTCGGCGCCACCTTATCGACTTCTCAAAAGCTCTATGGGCCATCTGATAAGGATGGTACGCAGCTGTTCAAGCCCGGTCCAGAGAGCTTTTCAGTGGTCAGTGAGGCCTACGCAACGATTCGACTGGCCGGTGATCACGGGATACGGATTGGTCGCCAATCACTCGACTTGCCCTACCTTGGCAAGCATGACCTGCGCATGATCCCCAACACGTTTGAGGCCGTGGGCATCGGCAATCGCCCGGGGAATGGCTTTGCCTATATGGCGGGTTATGTGGATGCCATCAAATATAAGGACAGCGACGAGTTTATTGCCATGTCCGAGGCGGCCGGCGCAGAGGGTACGGATGATGGCTTGACCTTTATTGGCGCCCGCTACCGCATGCCCGACCAATCGGTTTTTGGCATTTTGCACCAACGCACCCCCGACCTTTTTGAAACGACCTTTGCCAAGGCGGAAAAGCGCGTCTAGTTCGCCGACGAGAGCAGCTTGTGGGCAGACATTTCCTACACTGCACAGCGCAGCGTTGGGGAGGCCCGCATCGGAGATTTCTCCACGCATTTGATCTCGGCGAGACTGGAGTACATCACCGGCCCTCAGAAGTTCCGGTTGGGTATGAGCCGGACTGACGAGAGTGGCGGCATCAAAAAGCCGTACGGTAATCCGGCCAACTATCTTTCGATCATCATCAACGATTTTGATCGGGCGGGTGAGGACGCGGTGACGGTGGGCTACTCCCTGGATATGGGCCAAGTTGGCCCTGGCAGACTCAGTTTCTTCGCCAATATGGTGTGGGGTGATACGCCCGATACCGGGCCGATTGCCAGTCCAGACGCCAATGAATTTGATCTCACCGTTGACTGGCGGCTGAATCAGGGTTGGTCAGAAAAACTGTGGGTCCGCTTGAGAGCGGCGTGGGTCAACCAGGATGACGCCTACCCCAAGTCTGACGATCTCTTCGATTTCCGTATCATCGTCAACTACGACTTCAATCTGCTCTGACACACAGAGCCCTCAGCGCTAGGATCTAGGCTCCGCCATTTCCTGAGCTAACCGCTCTCCGGATGCTGCGCGGGCGCTGGCAAAGCGCGCGATGCCGAGGTAGGCCAGTGGGGTGAGGTAGAGCGTGAAGACCGTGGCCAGTCCCATGCCACCGAAGACCACCCAACCCACGGCAGCGCGGGCTTCCGAGCCCGGGCCAGAGGCCAGGATAAGCGGTAGGGCGCCCAAGATTGTCGAGATGAGGGTCATCACAATGGGACGAAGTCTGATGCGGGCGGCCTCTTCGATAGCGGCGCGCACCGCGTACCCTTGATCACGGAGCTGATCGGCGAACTCAACCAACAAAATGCCGTTTTTGGCAATCAAGCCGATCAGCATCACCAACCCGACTTGAGAGTAAATATTGAGCGACGTGCCGGTCATAAATAGGGCGCAGATCGCTGCCGCTAAACCGAAAGGCACGGTGGTCATGATCACCAGCGCCGAGGTGACCCCCTCAAACTGTGCCACCAGCACCAGAAACACAATGAGCAGTGCAAAGCCGTAAGTGAAGAGCGTTTCTCGATTGGTTTCGGCCAGAGCAGCCGCCTCACCGCGGGTCACCAATGTGACATTGCTGGGCAGTACTTCCGCCGCAATCTCTAAGAGATCATCCATCGCGCGCTGCATGGCGAATCCCGGCTGAATCTCCACATCGATCTCGATGGCGCGGCGCTGCTCTCTTCTGTCTAACTGACTTGCAACGCCACGCTCGTCCAGTCGCACAATGCTTGAGAGCGGCACCAAGGAGCCGTTTCGGGTGCGCACATAGAGGTTGACCAGATCGCTGGGGTCGCGGATTTTATCTGAGCCCGCCTCGAGAATAATCGGGATAGTTTGATCGTCGGCGTTGAGGTCGACTATCCGGGATCCGTCCACCATCACCCGCAGGGTCTGCGCGACGTCTTCCAGAGGTATGTTGAGATCCGAGGCGCGCTCCCGGTCAATCTCAACGGACAGCTGTGGCTGGGATGGGTCATAGCCAATGCGGGGGCGGCTCACGGAGTCGAGCCGCGACCGGATTACCTCGCTGTACGCCCGCGCTGCGGCATACAGCTCATCATAATCGGTGCCCAACAATGCAACGCTAAGTCCGCCATTGGAAGCGCCGCGGAGGTTCAGCGAGTTAGCGCTGAAAATGCGGGTGGTCATGCCAGGGAACTCGGCAAACAGCGGCTTGAGCTCTGCTGATATCTCCTGCTGCGTCCTCTCGCGCTCAGACCAGTCAGCCAGTTTGGCCACCATAAAAACGATATTGGGATCCCATCTTCCCACCACTGAATACAGCGCTACGATCTCGCCCCGGTCCAAGAGCGGCATCAGGATGTTCTCCATGCGATCGGCCTGCCGCTCGGTGTAATTGAGTCCGACCCCATCCGGGCCTTTGCCGAAAATGTAGATCTTGCCGCGATCCTCCCTTGGCAGTAGCTCCTGGTCCAAAGACGTGTAAAGGGCGGCCGCCGCAACCCCGGCAACGACAAAGACGAAGAAGGTGCGCCGCGGGACGTTAAGCACTCTTTTCAGAGAGTGATGGTAGAGCGCCGCCAGCTGATCGCCCCATTGGCTCACCCTTCTGTCGCGTGGTGAGGTTGCGGCGAGACGAGACATGACGGCCGGCACCAGACTCAGCGCAACGAAAGAAGAGATCACTACTGCGACCGCCAATACCAGGCCAAATTCCTGAAATAAACGCCCGGCAGTACCCGGTAGAAAGGCAATAGGAACAAACACAGCGACCAGCACAGCCGTGGTCGCAATGACGGCAAAAAATACGCGCCGGGTGCCCACCACCGCAGCATTACTGGGGCCCGCACCTTCGGCGCGTTTGCGCTGCACGCTCTCAAGCACCACGATGGCATCGTCAACGATCAACCCGGCTGCCAGAACGAGCGCGAGGAGGGTCAGAATATTGATGGAAAACCCGAGGGCCCAGCTGGCGGCCAATGTGCCCAATAGGGAGATAGGTATGGCGATAGCAGGTACCAGTGTGAGGCGCATCGATCCAGTGAAGAGGCGGATGGTGCCGATCACCACGACAATGGAAATCAGCAGTGTGGTGATGACTTCGCGCACCGACCTTTGAATGAAGACCGCATCATCAGAACTAATCTCTAACTGGATGCCCTCCATGCTCTCGTTCAGATCGCGCACCGCTGTACGGACACCCTCGGCGATGCGGATGGTATTCGAACCCGCCTGCCGCACGACGCTAATACCCACCACGCGCTCGCCATTGAGCCGGACAAAGCTCGTTGAATCCTCGGGCGAAAAAGCCACTTTCGCGACCTGACCCACCCGGATTTCATCCCGAATGATGAGCGAGGCGATGTCCTCTTCCTTTGTCACGGCCGCATCAGCCCGAACCAGCAGCTGTTGCTCCCCCGCCCGAAAGCTGCCGGCGGGTACGTCGAGGGGCGCCGCCTGCAACACCGCCGCAACATCCGCCACCGTCAGCCCGTAGCTGGTCAAGCGTAAGGGGTCGAGAATGACCCTCAGGACCCGTTTGCGCGAGCCAAACAGCGGCGCATCCGCCACGCCGGGCAGGGAGATAAATCGCGGCACAATGTCCTGCTCGATAATGCGGTTCAGCTCCTCCTCTGAATAAACCTGTGAGCGGATGGCGACTCTGATGATTTCCTCCGCCTGCTCGTCCGCCTTGAAAACCGAGAGTCTTTCCAGCGCGTCAGGCAGATCGCGTTCGGTGCGACTGATGGCCTCGCGCACATCGTTAGCCGCTTGGTCGGTTTCGATGTCGGGACGAAATTCAATGCGGATGCGGGAGCTGTTCTCTTCGCTTGAGGAGTTGATGTTGATGACGCCGGCGACTCGCGCAGCAGCGCCCTCCAGAAGTCGCGTCACCTCGGCATCCATGGTCTCCGGTGAGGCGCCCGGTAAAAACGCGTTGACGGACACCACAGGTCGGTCAACGTCAGGTAGCTCACGCACCTCAATCGCCATCAATGCGGCCAACCCGCAGATCGCGATTAACAGGTTTATCACCAGTACCAGCCACGGCCGGCGAACACCGAGCTCGGGCAAACCCCTCTTCAGCTCGCTTTCCGGCTCAGTCATTGCGATCAGCCCCGGGTCGCGTCGAGTTTGGCGTCAGTATTCAAAGGCTTAAGCAGCACGCCTGCTCGCACAGCCTGAATACCCTCCATGACCACCGACTCTCCCTCGCTGACGTCGCCTTCGATCAAGATTGCACCAGCAAGTCGCTTGACAAGCCGCACCTCTCGCCGCGACGCCCGCCCCTCATCTGCGACCCATACATAGGCACCGTCCGCGCCCCACTGCACAGCGACATCCGGGACGGAGAGGAAGGCGCCTCGGGAGGCATTGACGCTGATTTCAAAGGCCATGCCGGGACGAAATTTATCTGCGTCGTTGTTGATCGCAGCCCGGGCAACAAAAGCACGGGAGCTGACGTCGATTCGCGAGTCCACCGCGACCACTTCACCCAGCACGGCCTCATCCGAGGCATCCCACAGTCTTACGCTGACGTCGGTGCCTCGTGTCACGCGGTCGACGTAAACCTCGGGCACAGAAAAGTTGATAAGCAGCGTGCTGCGGTCATCGATGGTTGTCACCAGCGTGTTGGTGTCGATGCGATCACCCTCATCGATTTCTGTGATGCCCACTCTGCCGTCAAACGGCGCCGTGATGCGGCGCCGATCAAGGTCAACCCGGGCCTGCTCCAGCGCAATGCGGGTGCTGTCCACCGCCGCACGCGCGTCGTCGAGTTGGCTCTCGGGGATGTTGGCATCTCTCGCATTCACCGTGGCGTAGCGTTTTACCAGTCGCTCGGCGTCGGCCAGTTTGACACTGGCCAGCTCTACAGCCAGCCGCTCGTCGCGATCATCGAGTTGCAGCAGTAGATCACCGGCACCGACCGCCGCGTCAGCATCAATCAGTACCGACGTGACTCGCCCTGAGGTCTCGGCGAAGACCGAAACACTTTTGAGGGCACGAGCGGTGCCGACTGAAGTCAGCGTTTCGCGGAGGTTAGACAGGCGCGCCGGTTCAGTCACCACCGATACGGCGACCTCTCTCGTTGAATACGGAGTCGTGCTGTTGCCGGTCGTATCACTACAACTTGTCAGCACTGAGCCGAGCAGCAAAGCAGCCAAGGCGGGCAATGATTTCAACAAGCGCAACACACTCATAAAACACAATTTTTCGGAAAAAAGGTCATTGAAAACGTGCCACATGGCGCGGCATCGAGCCGTAAAACCGCTCACTACGCGTCCGGGTCGCAGGTTAAGCGAAAGTTTACTGCAGATTGCATCATTTGGATGCGTATTTTGACTCATAAAGGTTTTGATGGATGGACGAAACACTGCGGGCTGCCGCCGGCTATTGTCGGGTCGCGGGCGCGTCAGACATTGTCTACAGTGTCCTGGTAGTCAGGAGCCGAGCTAATGAACGTAGACAACCAGTCGCCCACCCCAGAGAAGTTACCCTGCCGAGGATGCACCGCCAATTGCCCCAATCGGGGCCGGTGCGACGGTAAACCGTGGCGACTCCCCCGCAGCCGGGCACTTGAAAACGATGCCCGCAGTCATCTCAGTCCGGGTGCTGAATGCGATCCGGTGAGATGACCGCTCTGACCTTGGGCGCGAAATGCTCAAGGGACGGAGTGGGGTAGTCAGGGTCGAAGGAGGGCTGATCCCAGCGCTCGCAGAACCGGACGCAACTGTCGTAGTAAGGGTGGTCGCGGTAGCGCTCTCGGGCGTTCGGGTTTTTGCCCAGATGGTGAGCGTAATAGACCATCTGAAACACGCCGTGATGTGCCACGACCCAATGGACCTCGTCCCGGACATAGGGCTTGACAATCGCCGCAGCAAAATCTGAGTGGTTCATTGGGGCCAGATCGTCGCCAATGTCGTGTAGCAGCGCGGCTACGACCCACTCCTCGTCTGCACCGTCTGCCTCGGCCCGGGCCGCCGATTGAAGCGAGTGCGTCAAGCGGTCGATCTGGTAGCCGCCAAGTCCGTGTTTTAGCTGCGACAGCGCGCTGAGTAGCCGGTCCGCGACCGATGCCGCATGCTCTTGCTCATAGCGATCCAGAAGCACATAGTCTTGCTGCGTGCCGTGCTTCATTTCGGTGAACGAGACGGTTTCCATGGCGTCCTCTGGAGTGGTTAAGCCGGATGAGTGTATAACTAGGTGAACCTTTATGGGAGCTCACGCGGTCTCAAATAAGGTGTTCATCCTCATTGAGTGAAGGTGGGGGTATGAATCGATCTCTTTTCACGGCTGGCTTGATGGGCGTGACGGCGGTGGCCGCTGGCGCCTTTGGTGCCCATGCGTTGCAGGCATCAGTCCCCCCCGAGCGCATTCAGGTCTGGGAAACCGCGGCCCAGTATCACCTGGTTCACTCGGTGGTGATTTTATTGCTCGCGCTTCAGTCGTCGGATGGGGCGCCCCGCTGGCGATTACCGGTGATGGGCTTCACAGTGGGCGTATTACTGTTTTCCTTTTCGCTGTATGCCTTGGTGCTGACTGATATCACCACTTTAGCCATGGTGACTCCGCTGGGCGGTTTGGTACTGATGGCAAGCTGGTGTGCTCTGGCGGTAATCGCCTTGAAGTCGGTGCCGGGAAAATAGCGCAGCGGGGCGGGTCTGGCAGGCCAGCTATCTCTCAAAATCGTTGGCGCTTTAGTGCCTGCACGCCATCCACTCTTGTCTCAGGAGTGATCCCTTACTGATCCGATGATGAGTTTCGCATAATCCCTTGCCTCAGGCGCTCTGAGGAACAAATGGCTTGTCGGCGCGGATGAATAGCCAGAGTGCGGCGCCAACAAAAGCCATGATCGAGCCCGTTGAGAGCGCGGCGACCCAGCCGATGTGTCCGGCCAAATAGGGCATGAGCGGCGCGACCACGATCCCGGCAAGATTCCCACCGGTATTCATGACGCCACTTGCTGGGGCGGTATAAGGGCCGGCCACATAGGTCTGCGCCGACCAGTAAGCTCCCTCGGTGAACTGCGTGCTGGCAAAACAGAGTGAGAGCAGCGCGACCGCCGTATAGGGGGAGTCCGCATAGAGGCCGATGTAGAGAAATCCCCCGGCGGAGATGAGCCCGGTGATTGCCGGAATGCGGCACCCAAGCCGTGGTCCGAGACGGGCACACAGCGTATCGCAGGTAAAACCGCCAACCGACGCCATCACCGCGCCACACAGCCAGGGGAGGGAGGCGAGGAAGCCGGTCTCGAGAATACTGAAGCCGAGCTCTGTGACCAGGTAGTGAAAGAACCAGGTGAAAAACAGATAGAAAATACAGTTCTCAGCGAAATACGCGCAGGTGAGTAGCAGGGTGTCTCGGTTGCGAATTAACTGTCGCCATGCGCCGAATCCCGCATCCGGCGTCAGTTGCTCCCGGTCGGCCTGAATGTCTGCGAGCTCCGCTTGGGTCATGCTTGCGTGGTCAGCGGGGTCATCGGTAGCGTAGCGCCACCAGAGCCAGAACAGCGCCATGCCGAGGGGTATGAAAATGTAGAAGGACGCGCGCCAGCCCCAAAAGACCATGACAAACGCGACCAATGGCTGCGCCAGCGCGGCGCCCAGCGTGAGGCCTGTGCTGCCCACCGCGTTGGGCAGTGCCCAGTGACCTACGGGGAACCAGCGCTCTACGACCGCGGCTTGAATGGGATAGATCGGCGCATGTGCGACGCCCACGAAAAATCGCACCACAACCAAACAGGTGATGACGCCCGCGCCCGTGACAAAGACCTCACCCGGGAGCCATCCGGTCAGACCGGTGGTGATGACCCAGACTACCCCTGCGCAGGTCAGCGCCAACCGGGGCCCGAGCAGTTTGCCGAATACCCCACCCGGCAGCTGACACAGGGCGTAGCCCCAAATAAACGCAGCATAAATCCAGCCCATCTCGATTTCGCTGATGCCGAGCTCGGGCATCATGAATTCGCCCGCCACGTGGATGTTCTGGCGCATCAAGTAAGAGAGGAAACTCAATAAAAAGAGCACGCTGAACAGGCGCCAGCGTGCGGGTACCCGGCCTGCGAGCACTAGCTGTCAGCCTCGTCGAGTTTTTCGCGCACGTAACGGCGGATATCCAGACTGTAGTCTTCCATAGGCGCGTAGTAGCCCTGCTCAAACACTTTGTTGCGCATGCCGCGCTGCACGCTCTCACAGATGTTCCAGTCTTGCTGATTCACCACGTCCCAGAACTCAATGGCGTCTGAACCGTCAAAATCGGCTTTGCTGAGCTCATACGGGTGGAACAGAAAGTCGCATTGAATTCGGGTACGACCCGCGCTCTGCGGCCACAGGTAAAACGCGGCAACATGATCCATCGACAGGCTGAGCATCAGGTTGGGATAGAAGAGCTCGCCTTTGTGATGGGTCTTCTCGGTCTCGCTGAGGCCGGGGAAGGGTGCCCGCGTGGTGGTGCCCGAGGTGGTAAAGGTGTTCGTACCTTCTCGATGCGGCACCCCGTCATCCCAGTCGAGCCCGTTGCCGCCGCCTTGCCTGAACGCGGGCACAATCTGGCACAGCTCGGGATGGATCGGGCCACAGTGGTAGCACTCGTTGTAATTCTCAACGATGACCTTCCAGTTGGCTTCAACATCGTAGGTGATGGTGTGACCCACTCTCAGATCTGAAAGCGGGTAGCGCTGTAATCGCGCGGTGCCATCGCCCAGCACTTCTACGAGAGGCAGGTCAACATTGGGCGCCAGACAGACAAAAATGAAGCCGGCCCACTGAGCGAGTGGAATGGTGTGCAGCGTCACGCCATCGGTGTCGATGGCCAGATGTGGGGTGCCCCGTAGACGGCC
>JBJKZJ010000021.1:0-50593 GCA_045560455.1 Luminiphilus sp.
GCTCGCACGATTCGTATCCCGGTACACATGATCGAGACCATTAACAAACTCAATCGTATCTCGCGCCAGATGCTGCAGGAAATGGGCCGGGAGCCCACCCCAGAGGAGCTGGGTGAGCGCATGGACATGCCTGAGGATAAAGTGCGCAAAGTCCTCAAGATTGCCAAGGAGCCGATCTCGATGGAGACGCCCATTGGTGATGATGAAGATTCACATCTGGGTGACTTTATAGAGGATCTCACCATCGCCTCACCAGTAGAGTCGGCGACTGAAGAGGGGCTGACCGAAGCGACGCGCGAAGTGCTGGGTGGTCTGACCGCTCGCGAGGCCAAAGTACTGCGCATGCGCTTCGGCATCGATATGAATACCGACCACACGCTGGAAGAGGTGGGTAAACAATTCGATGTGACGCGGGAGCGGATCCGCCAGATAGAGGCCAAGGCGCTGCGCAAGTTACGCCATCCCACGCGGTCTGATTACCTGCGAAGCTTTCTGGACGAGTAACCCTCTCCATCATGCGCCGCTTTGCCACACTGCTCACCCTGCTGGGGTGCCTAATCAGTTGCGGTGACACTCCAAACGGGTCCATAGCATCTCAGCCGGGTCCCATGACGGCATCATTATCCGGCTTACCCGGTGCGGCAATCTGGCAGGGACAGTGTTCGGCCTGTCACGGCGCTGCGGGCGAGGGCAACCCTGCACTCGGTGCGCCTGCGCTCACACAGCTTTCTGCCGAGTATCTTGCTAGACAACTTCGCCACTTCATCAATGGCGTGCGCGGTGCTCACCCGGATGATGCCGCGGGGAAACGTATGGCGCTCAGCGTGGCGAACCTCGATGAAGCAGATGTGGCCGAGCTCGCCACGCTCATTTCAACGGAATTACCACCGGCGCGCCCTGCAAGTGCGAACAAGGGCGACCCGTCTCGGGGCGAGGATTACTATGTGAATATCTGCAGTGCTTGCCATGGCGGTAACGCGCAGGGCAACGACGCCTTAGGTGCACCCGCCTTGGCAGGCCTCAATGATTGGTATCTCAGGTCTTCCTACCAAAGCTACCTTGATGGCGTGCGGGGCAGCCATCCCGGCGACTTCTACGGCGCGCAAATGTCGCGGCTTGCGCCGGCCCTCGCTGATAGGGATGACATCGATGACGTGATCGCCTTTATCGCGACACTCGCACCACGCCGCTGATCCTTGCCACGTTCGCATCACAGGGCCTGGGTACAAGGTTCTCGGTTAATGATCTTTTGTTGAACGTTCTCTGTTAAAGGTTCTTTATAGTAGCGCTCATGACACAAAGCGCTTGCACTCAAAGAGCGATGAAGACACCGCCCAATTCTAACGAGCGCCAGCTTGGTGCGATCAGCTACGCGGCCGGCGGCTTGTCCGCGAGGCGTGTTTTGATGCCGCTCATCGCCTCGCTCTTGCTCGGCACGACGTGGCCAGCGCCGGTATTCGCGGGCACCTCGGAGTCTACACCCCACAGTGAGTCGTCGGTCTCGCTCAGCAACACCTGCCCCGCCTCTTTCGAGCTCAAGGATGGCGGTTGTATTCTGCGGAACCGTTACCGGGAGTATCGATCCCTTCGCGACGCTGGTGTCGGCGGGCTCAAGACCGGCTTGCCGCCGCTGAGAGAGGGTTTTACGCCGCAGCAGATTGACCTCGGCCGGTACCTTTTCTTTGACCCCATCCTGTCGGCTGACGGATCGATATCCTGCGCCAGTTGCCACGACCCCGGGCTCGGATTTTCAGATGGTCGTGCACAAGCGATGGGTATCAGAGGGCAGTCCCTGCCCCGCTCCGCTCCCAGTCTCTGGAACGTGGGGTTTCTGTCAACCCTCTTGTGGGATGGATCCAAGGCGAGCCTCGAAGAGCAAATGCAGGGCCCGCTCTACTCGAGTGTCGAGATGGGGAACAGCCCCGACCAGTTGCTGGCAACCCTCAGCACCCATGACACTTACCCGAGCCTATTTGAAGAGGCCTTTGGATCCTCGCCGCTTTCTCTGGACCAGATCTATACCGCCATCACCGCCTTCGAGAGTTCGCTGATCTCTCTCAATAGCCGCTACGACCTGTATGCGCATGGTTACCACGCAGCGCTGAGCAAAGACGAGATCGCCGGGCTCAACGTCTTCAGGTCTTTCGTCGCCCGTTGCGCCGAGTGCCACACGCCACCGCTTTTTACCAACCAGCAACTCGCCGTGCTCGGCGTCGCCGATGCGCCGGGCCAGTTGATTGACCCGGGCGCCCAAGCCATTACCGGTGATGCCAGTCAGCGAGGGGCATTTCGGGTACCGAGCCTCCGCAATGTGGCGCGGACCGCCCCGTACATGCATCGTGGCCAAAAAGCGACGTTAGCAGAGGCTGCACAGTTTTATACCGGCGGCCGGGGCCATGAAGTGCCGGAGACTGAATCCTTGATGATCCACTGGCATATCTGGGAGCCAAGATTGACTGAAGCCGAAATCGGGTTGCTCGAGACCTTTATGACCACGCTGACGGATGAGGCCTTTATGCCTGAAATTCCCACCGAGGTTCCTTCAGGGCTACCCGTAACGGGTGCCCGCGCACCAGTCGGGACATCGACAGCGACTTTGATGCACAATGACAGCGCGGTCCGTCTCACCATAACAACCGGCCGCAACAAAAATTCAGGGGACAACGCGCCATGAGCCGCATGAAAGCGATCACTAACCAATCATCAAACTGGGTTGCCAGCCTGTTGGTGCTCTGGCTTGTCCCCCTCTCGGCCAACGCCTCAATCATTGAAGTGCGCGAGGGTGATCGTATTCAGGATGCTGTCAACGGCGCGCAACCCGGGGACGAGATTCGGGTGTATCCCGGTCTGTACAGCGAGACGGTGTACGTCGACAAGGACGACATCACGCTGCGCGGCGTGGTGGAGGGTAACAATTGGCCCCACCTAGACGGTAAGAAGCAACTCAACGACGCCATCCTTTACTCTGGCAATGGTTTTTCAGTGGAGTGGTTCAAGATCACCCACTACAAAGGCAACGCCATCATGGGTCAGGCGGGGAACAACTTCTCGATCCGCAATAACTGGGTCATCGACTCGGGTGTTTACGGCATCTTCCCCGAGTTTGGCGAGAACGGCCTCATCGAGAACAACATTCTCTCGGGTATTGAGGACGCTGCCATCTATGTGGGCATGAGCGATTATATTGATGTCCGCAACAATCAGGTCTTCGACAACGTCGCGGGCATCGAAATCGAGAACAGCCGCCATGTACTGGTCGAGGGGAACCTCGCCAAAAACAATACCGGTGGCATCTTGGTTTTTATTACGCCAGGTTTACCGATCAAAAGCTCGTATGACGCTATTATTCGGCGCAATTTTGTGCTGGATAACAACACACCCAATTTTGGCATCCCGGGCTCACTGGTATCGCAAATACCCGCGGGTAGCGGAATTATCGTGATGTCGGGCGACGAGGTGATCATTGAAGACAATGTCATCACCGGCAACAACAACGCCGGCATCATTATCACCAGTCAGGACTTTGTTACCGAGATTGCCACCGACACGGGCTCAGACCCCAACCCCGACAAGGTACAGATTCGCGATAACGTGATGTTTGCCAACGGGGCCTCGCCCGAGGGGGAGATGAAGCTGCTGATGCTGACGCAATTCTCGACCACCGGGCCAGATATCCTGGCCTATCAGGGCGCAATAGACGCCGAGCGCGGCAGCTGTATATCTCGGCGAGGCGCCTATCGCACGCACGGCGTTGAAGAATGGGCTGATTGTGACAGCCCGACCATTCGCGCCAATGACGCCATCGCCGGGCACGAACCCAATGACTCTACGCGCGGCTTAACCACTAAAATGCTTCCAGAACCGGCGGCACCGCGGGTGATTACCGTCGATGCCTCAGGCGCGGAGCTGGTGTATCAGGGCATCTGTGCCGGATGCCATGCGTACAATGTGCGCCTGATTGGCCCCCCGACGCTGGTGATCCAGGCCCAATATGGCGACGACGCCGGCAGCATCGCTGCTTATATTGCCAACCCCCATAAAAAGCGGCCGGACTTCCCGACTATGCCGCCTCAGGACCATCTCTCTGAGCCGATGCGTCAACTGGTGGCAGAGTACATGCTGGCTTTGACCAACTGACGGTCTGGACACCTGTTACACAAACCCACAGACGCTGTGGGAAAGCAGAGGGGCACTATGCCAACCACCCAACAGTTTGCCGAAGTGAATGGAAAACGCATCGCCTATCTTGAGGCCGGTGCTGGTGACCCGATCGTATTGCTACACGGCAACCCAACCTCCTCTTTTTTGTGGCGAAACATCATCCCGGAGCTTGAGGGGTGTGGGCGCGTGATTGCACCCGACCTGATTGGTCAGGGCGACTCAGAGAAGCTACCCGCGAGTGAGGGCCCCGACCGTTATTCCTTTGAGGTGGCCTTTGACTATCTAGACGGCCTGCTTCGGGAACTTGATGCTAACCAGAACATCACTCTAGTGATTCACGACTGGGGGAGCGGGCTTGGGTTCCATTGGGCACGCCTTAACCCTGAATCAGTCAAAGGCATTGCCTATATGGAGGCCATCGTCATGCCTTTGACCTGGGAGGACTGGCCCGAGAGTGCACAGGGTATTTTTCAGGGGTTCCGGTCGCCCAAAGGCGAGGATCTGGTGCTCGAACGCAATATGTTTGTAGAGGCCGTATTGCCAAGCTCAATTATCAGAGATCTGTCAGACGAGGAAATGGCGGCTTATCGCGCGCCCTTTGATAGCCCCGAGCATCGCCAGCCAACGCTCAACTGGCCGCGGCAAATACCCCTAAACGGCGAACCTCCTCATGTGGTCGAACTGGTAGATGCCTATGCCGCCTTTATGGCCACCACGGATATCCCCAAACTATTCATCAATGCCGACCCCGGTTCCATTTTGGTCGGGAAGCAACGGGACTTTTGCCGAGCGTGGCCCAATCAGACCGAGGTCACAGTGAAGGGCTTACATTTTGTGCAAGAAGACTCCCCGCAAGAAATTGGTCAGGCGGTAGCCGCCTGGCACGCAGGTTTATAAGGAGAAAATAATGTCAGACGCACCCGTCTATGTGGTTGCTAACTTCACGGTGCATGATGCCGATACCTACCGTCAGTACGAGAAGGGTTTTTTCCCTATTCTCAAGCGTCATGATGGGACGTTTTTTACCTACGATGACAATACGGTGACCTTCGAGGGCAATAGCCCACGTGAGGGGCGCATGGTGATGTTTACCTTCCCCTCAGAGGCCCACGCTGTGGCCTGGTACAACGACCCCGATTATCAGGCACTGAGCGAGCACCGCCGGGCGGGAACTGAATTGAAGTTCCTGACCATGGTGCATGGCCTGCCTCCCCGGAGCTGACGGGCGGGTAGCATGGCAGACGATGAGCTATACCCCACCCCCGATGAATACGATGACCAAACCATGAAAGAATCACCGACCTACACGCCCCCAAAAGTCTGGCGGTGGAATCAGGATGAGGAGAACCGCTTCTCAAAGATTAATCGGCCCGTTGCCGGGCCGACCCATGACAAGGATTTGCCGGTGGGCGAACACCCGCTCCAACTCTATTCATTGGCAACACCCAACGGCGTCAAGGTCACCGTCATGCTGGAGGAATTACTGGCACTGGGTGTCGAGGAGGCGGAATACGACGCCTGGCTTGTGAACATTATGGAAGGCGATCAGTTCTCAAGCGGTTTCGTCGGTGCCAACCCCAACTCGAAGATCCCAGCACTGGTGGATCACAGCACCGTTTCACCGACCCGGGTATTCGAGTCGGGGGCGATCCTGATGTATCTCGCTGAGAAGCATGGCGAGTTTCTACCGACTGACCTTAGTGCGCGCACCGAGTGTCTTTCGTGGGTATTTTGGCAGATGGGGAGCGCGCCCTTTCTAGGCGGGGGCTTCGGGCACTTCTATGCCTACGCGCCTGAACGGCTGGAGTACCCGATCAACCGCTTCACAATGGAAGTCAAACGACAGCTCGACGTGCTCGACCGCAACCTGGCTGAGCGCGAGTTCATCTGTGGTGATTACTACACAATTGCCGATATGGCTATTCACCCGTGGTATGGCGCGCTCGCCATGGGCATGCTCTATGAATCGGGTGAGTTTCTTGACGTGGGTTCCTACAGCAACGTGCAGCGCTGGACCAAAGCCGTGCAGGAGCGAGAAGCAGTGAAACGCGGCCAGCGGGTTAACCGGGTATGGGGCGACGAGGCGAAACGGCTACCGGAGCGTCACTCGGCGAGTGACTTGGATGTCTGAGTTTCGCACTCACCTCTGTGTGGGTTCTGATAGAATGCGGGCCCGTCCGGGCCCATAGCTCAGTTGGTTAGAGCAGTCGACTCATAATCGATTGGTCCCAGGTTCAAGTCCTGGTGGGCCCACCATCTTGCTTAATCCCAACACTGCAGCTTTCACGCAGGTGGGACGGGCGTAGTGAGGTCGGTTGAACTGAAAATGGATTCAGTATGTGAACGCGTGTGCCACGCGAACTGAAATTGCGTAATAGCGCCCGCAGGCAACTGCGGGCAGTAATGACTCGTTGTAAATGATATAGGCAGGTTAATGAACGATACCCTCTCACTGAACAAACTAGAAAAAATTATTGAATTAGAAGCAACGCTGCGCGATGAGTACCAAGAGAAACTCGACGAGAAAGATGCGTCTATTAGTGCGCTGACACAGGACAAAGCCACCCTGGAGAGAAAGGTAGGCGAGCTTGAGCAGACTGTTGCCACCCAGCTCAAAACCATCACGGAGGTTTCAGCCAAGTCGCAGGACAAACAAGCCCTAGAGCAGCGAAACCGGGAACTTCACAACCGCTCTGACAATATGAAAGAAGAAGTGGCGGTCATGAAGGCTCGACTGAAGGCTTTGCAAAAAGATCTAGCAGCCGAGCGCAATGAGCTGGCTGAACTCAAGAAATATGACCCACAGCGTTTGCGTAAAAACCTCGACGCTTCGAAAAAGAAACTGGCCGATAAAACCAATGCGGCGGACAAGTTGCAGAAAACACTCACGCAGGCCCGGGCGGAAAACGCGCAGCTAGAGCAGAAAATCAAAGAGCTCGAGGCGCAATTGGCAGAGGCCAACCCCGAGCCTAACTCGGCGCCGGAGGCAGGGCAGGAGGCCGCTTAAGCCTCGCTGCCTGTATCGGGCTGCTCAGTAGCCCGGTGCCAGCGCCCTCGAGGCCTCTGTAATTTGGAGGCCTCTTAAGCGGACCAAGCTACTCGGCCGGCGTCGGCCGAGAGTAAACGTTAATCAGCTTGATCTGTTTACCGACAAACTGAACGTCATGCACATGGTGCTCTGTCACTGAATTACCCTCAGCATCGTTAAAGGTAATATCGTTACCCGTAGTGAGCCACGTTTCCATCTCGCCCTGTTGATTGGGCCCGGTATTGGCGATCATCCATTTGACCTTCCACTTGGGCTCATCCGAAGTTTTAAACCAGGCGTCTAGCCATTCGATGTGCGCGGCGTTGCCTTTTATCGCGGTGCCATCCGGTGGATAACCCGTCCAATCTTCCGCATTGATCTCGGCAATTTTTTCAAGGTCACGGTCATTATGGGCCTTGATATAGTCGATCCAGATCTGCTGTAACCCGGTATCGCCGGCGATCAGGGAATAGGGCGCCCCCTCATCTGAGAAGACGGTGCCAATCACGACTCCCTGCTTCTCGCCTTCACCTTCATGGTGACCCGCCTGCACGCTTGATACGGCCATGACCAAAGCACAGACCGCCAATAAAAAATGTCTCATTACTTTCTCCTTTTCTGAAGCGTCTTCACTACTTGAGGATATAGACATCGTGGGTCAATTCCCTGGTGTAAGCATCGAACACGATCTTGTCGAAATTTTGTGTGCCATCATTGATCCTGAAGATCACGTGCATCGTGAAGGTAGTGCCATCCCGGTAGTAAGCACCGGTGCCAGAACCCGACGCGAACGCCCCGCCCTGCATGGCGCCTCTGCCCTCGCCAACCACCGTACCGCCCATGCCATTGGCGTCTGGGGTCAACGTGTAGGTCAGATACGCCCGGCCATACTCACCCATGTCACCTTCAGCCGTAATGGTGCCGCCACCCTGCGTGAGGTGGACTGAAGTCACCGTCATCGGGGTACTCGCCTGACGCTCCTCAAAAGATAATTTGCCTCCGTGCCCGTCGGCCCAAGTGAGCCCACTGAAGCACAGTCCAACAATGAATAAAAAAACCTTTTTCATCCTCTTCTCCTTTTATGTTGCGTGTTTTTAACTTTTTACCGTTTTACTTTTTCCTGTGTGCTCACTTGGTTCTGAGCCGTCGGCGGATCGCAGACAACAATAGAGCCAGCTTTATCCTCCAGTCACCACAGGCAGTGCTGACTCCCGTCCATCCAAGATACTGCAAATTACAAAACCCTGTTGCACTTATCTCGTCAGGGCATCTCAAGGTGCTATCAGGAGGCTTGGCTTCCCAGCGTAAAGGTCAGCAGGTGCAGAATCTGTTGAAACGTGACAGCGATAAGGTCAGACGAGGGCCGCGCGCTTAGGCGGCCGCTATTTGGTCAACCGCCTCGCAAATGCGCGCGTGGAGTTCAGGTGTCGCATCGACCGCAAATGTCAGCAGCATGCCAATGAGCGCCCGCTGGCGATATGTGTCAAGGTCGATGTACCCACTCACCCAGTCCTGCCGGGGCAGGCGCTGTGCTCCAAACAATTGCTGTGCCAGCAATGCAGAGTCGATGCGGCCAAGCAAATAACCCTGATCCAGCGCGCGCTGACACAACCGCTCAGCCACGCGGATCGATTTCGCGAAAATACCGTCGCTCATCTCGTGCTCAAAGAGCCCAAGGCGCTCACCACCGAGAAAGGCGGCGCGGTAAAAGACCTCGTCAGAACCATAGAGGGCGACAATCTTGTCGATGAAGACCTCTGACACCAAAACCGGGTCGACCAGATCGGGTTCTGCCAGCACCGCATCAATGTTGTCCACCAGGCCGCGAAAGACAGCCAGCACGATATCGTTCTTCTTGCCCAGAAGATTGTGAACGGTGGGAATCGTGACCTCAGATCTCAACGCCAACTCACTGATAGTGAGGGCGTCAAATCCCTCCCGGGCGATCAGGTTTCGGGCCTCGGAAAGAATCCGCGCTTTGCGCCGCTCTTTATTCGCCAAACGCGTTGTTTGTCCCCTAGCTTGCAAGTTACCCCCGTTGCCTGCTGATTCTGCACGCTTGACAGCATTTTTTATTGGTCATAAAAATAACTTTCGGCGGCGCACCGCGCAGCACGCAACAAGGCTACCAAAGGAACCTACCATGACGCGACCTCACTACATGGCCTCGATCGATGCCTGCGCAGCCCACTATGGTGACGACGCAGACGCCATGCGCAAATTCCTCATTGCGGGCCACGAGAAAGCGATGCAATTAGATAACCGCGGTCCTATCGCTTTCGATTCGAGCGGCGCTCTGGAGCCCAGCATTTTGCGGGCCTACAGCAAATATGGTTTTTATGTGTTCACCGATGTACTGCAACCGGAGGAGCTCAAAGATATCGAGGAAGATCTCGAGGCCATGAAACAACGCTTCCCGGTAGGCCCCGGCGAGCCCCTCGCCGCCGACGGATCACCCGGACTCGGATCTGATTGCACTGCACTGACATTACTGTGGTCGAAGCCCCTCGGTGATCCGCTTGGAGGGACTGATCTCGCCAACGGTCGGCATCAGGTCAAACTTCATGAACCCCAAGCCGCCGAGGACGCACCGGAATGGGCACCCTTTATCCTCCTCGGCTCCCTGCAATTCTCGGAGACCTGTCTCAGGGTCTACGGCCACCCCCAACTCCTGAAAATCGCAGAAGCTATTAATGGCGAGGACTTCACCCCCTTCAACGAGGCGCTGTTTATTAAAGAGCCGGGCGTCGGTGCAGCGGTCTCCTGGCATCAAGACGGCACGACTCACTGGGAAAGCGATGACTTTGATCAAGATATCCATGGGTTCAACTTTATGGCTCAGGTCTATGGCAGTACCGCGGTCAACGGTGTGTGGGTGCTACCCGGCAGCCATAAGCTGGGAAGGGTCGACATCAAGCAATTGGTAACGGAGTCGGGGAGCGAGCGGATCGATGGCACCGTCCCCCTCATCTGCGATCCCGGCGACGTGGTGATCTGCAATCGCCAGATCGTGCACGGCTCGTTTCCCAATTCAGGGTTTGAGCCGAGGATTACGGTGAATATGGGTTTTCATCGACGCAGCTCGGTACTCAACGTTATGGGCGCCGGCACGCACAATGAGGCGCAGGTGTTTGATGAAGCGCTCATCGCGAAACGCTCAGAGGTAATCGGTTATGGCATCAACGCTCGGCGGCAACGCTTTCCGGACGAGACTCCGTACACCTACCGGCCCTTTGCAAAGGCGGGCTTGGAGTATCAATGGGACGACGAGGCCAAAGCATCGCTTCATGACTACAACACCCGGGATCTGAGCATCTAACCCCGAGGCTCGGGCTCTGGTTAGCCACCAGGCCGAAACGCCGACTCTAGCGACAAAGAATGTATAAAAAGCATGAATCATGACTGACGCTGTCACTATTCTGGCTATGCACCCCGAGATGCATACCTTGTTTCCCACGCCGCCAAAGCGCTGGCGGTGGATTGAAGCGGGGAATGACATCGAAGCAACCGTTAACGAACGTGGCGGTGACGTCGAGATCTTGCTCTCGGCCAGTATTGAAAAGCTCGATAAAGGAATGCTCTCTCGGTTCCCAAGACTGAGGATGATCGCCTCCATTTCAGCCGGATTCAGTAATGTGGATCTGGAGGAGTGCCGGGCGAGGGGTATTGCCGTGACCAATGCACCGGGGCTGAATTCCGGTGATGTTGCCGATCTGGCCGTTACCATGCTGACCAGTTTGCTACTCGGCATCCCCAAGTCGCAGACGTATATTCTGGAGGACCGCTGGACTAGCCCTGCGGGGCCATTGCGCTTTTCGCTGCGTCATATGCCCGTGGGCATCGTGGGTTTGGGCTCGATCGGGCAGGAAGTCGCTCGGCGCTTATCCCCCTTCGGCGTCGATCTCAAATGGTGGGGCCCAAGAGCGAAGCCAGATGTCGACGTACCCTATGTTGCGGCGCTGACAGATCTCGCTGATCAATGCCGCGGCTTAATTGTCTGTTGCAGGCCCGGTGCCTCCACGCATCATCTGATCAATGAGGCTATCTTGACCCGGCTCGGTCCTGAGGGGGTGCTGGTGAACGTCTCCAGAGGGAGTGTAGTGGACGAGGACGCCCTCATCGCCGCACTAAAATCGAATCGACTGGGCGGCGCAGGTTTAGATGTCTTCGCCCCGGAACCCACCAGCGGCAAACGCTGGGCTCGGGTGCCCAACGTGATTCTCACTCCTCATCAAGGCGGCACCACCTATGAGACGCTCTTTGCGCAGGCGCAGGTGGCACAAACCAATATCGAGTGTTTTCTAGATGACAGGGCCCTGCCATCCAGCGTGCTGTGACTGCGGCTCAGTCTCCCAACCCTTCATGACTGCAAGTTATGGCTGCCTGTTATGACTACCTGTTCAAGCTACTTGGTCATTAAATAATTTGCTACGGCTTGATAAGCCGGCAAGGACGTTGGGTCGATCGCCGCATTGAATGAGATGGGATAAGTGGCGAATCGCGCGATGACCATCTCAGCGGTGGGATCAATGTAGATCGCCTGGCCGTGAATGCCCCGGGCGCTGTAGGCGCTATTTTCGTTGTGAAGCGCCCACCACTGACTGCGATAGCTACCACCGGGTAAGGTTGCGTATCCCGCGCCGGCGAATTTGGCAGGATCACCCCCGCCGCTGATCGAGGCGACGGCAGACGCCGGAATCACCTGCTCGCCCTGCCACTGGCCCTGCTGCAGCAGGGTCTGACCAAAGCGGGCTGCATCGCGCAGCGACAGATTCAAACCGCCGGCTGAAAAAGGCGTGCCAAGGCTGTCGATCATCATGTCAGCCTCCTGATCCATGCCCAGCGGCCTCCAGATCCGCTCGGAGAGATGCTCGATGAAGTCCTTGCCACTCGCACGCGCAATCACCCAAGCCAGTGCATCGGTGTTAATCGACTTGTAAATGAAAGCCTCCCCGTGAGTGCCCTCCTGCTCGACGCCCTGCAGGAACTCATAAAAATTTCTTGGCCCGGTATACGACGCAGGCTTTGGGGTGGGGTCGCCTGCGGCGGCGTATTGCCAGATATCCGATTCCGGGTCAGCATAGTTCTCGTTGTAATCAAGCGCCGCGGTCATATCCATCACCTGGCGCACGGTTGCACTGCCAAATGCCGATGGCTCTAACTCGGGCACGTATTCGCTCACCCGCTTGGTGTCATCCAATACGCCATCTGCAATGAGTATCTCCGCTACCGTGCCCACAAACGACTTGGTCACTGACATGGCACCATGCCGGCCCTCGGCGTTCAGGCAGCCCGAGTAGTATTCGTACACGACCTGACCGCGGTGCAGCACCAATATGCCATCGGTGTAATTGGCGTCGAGGGATTCCTGCCAGGTCATGGTTTGGTCACCGCCGATCGGCGTGAAGGTGAGCCCGTCAATAGCGGGGTCCAATGACTCAGACAGTGGGGAGACCGGTCCCCTACCCCGCGCAACCCGGCGTGTCGCCTGAATTTCTCTGAAGTGGCAGAAGGTCCAGCGTAGTTTAGGAAAGCTAAAGTAATCACTGGCAGGGTGACCAATCACCCGATCATTACTTGGCGGGAAACCCCTCATCCAACCCATGGTGTTAGGATCCGACTCGATCGCGTCAGGGACACTCGTCTGCGCAAGCGACGCAGACGCCGGACTCAGTGACAGAGCCATGAAATAAGGCAATATTCCTCTGATGAGCATTTTCGGGTTCCCATTCACTATTCAGCCACACCTGCTGCGCGAAGACTCTCTCTCAGCAGCATGAAAGCGAGCGCCATCCAGCTCAGAAAGAACAGGCTGAAGCGCACCCAAACGTGGTTGATGGTGACCTGCACGATCGAGTGCAGCAACCTCAGCCCACAGTACGCCCACGCCGCGTAAAGGTGCAGCGCGTCGGTATGGCCCAGCGCCCAAATCACCAGCACCACAGCGTAAAACAGCGTTGGTTGCTCCCACAGGTGGTTGTAGTTATCGGCGAACCGTTCCACCTTGCTGGGGAATACCCCGCCTAGCTGTGCAGGGTGCGACAGCTGCTGCAGATCCACCCCCTCAGCCTCGAGGACTTTCGCCGCAGGAATGCGAGTGGCGTACATCAGCAGCATCATCACGAGGCTCAACATGCCCATAAAAAGGATGGGCTGGAGTATCAGGTCATTCATGAACTTATTCCCATAGGTCATCTTCTTCACATTTAGGGTAGCCACATCAACGAACTCTGCATAGCTCACAAGGATCATGTTTTGTGCCGACGGATTATGTTGGCCACCTCTATGTAAAGCGGTAGGAAGCTTCTTTCTCGGGCGCCAACGCCACGACTCACGTAACCGATCTCTGCGGTTGCTACTCGCCACCAGATGTAACCTTTACTTCCCATAACCCTTTTGGTACCTTTACGTTACATTTTTAGTTAAAGGAAGCGCTCCAATGATTGGCGAAATCGTCCCTGTTTTAGGCGTTTTAGTGGGTCTTATTGTGCCGCTAGCCTGTTTTTTTTGGGCGTACCATGAAGACAAAGGCAAGCGCGAAGCGGCGGTTGAGATTGCTAAACACCTCGATGACCCAGCCAAAATCGAAGAGCTACTGACCATTTTTGACGAACGAAAAAGTGCACCGATTGACTACAGACGGGGCGGTGTCATCACCCTGTTTGTTGGCGTCGGTATTTATCTCTTTGGGCAAATGTCATTAGGCTCTTTTTTTGCAGGGATCGGCCTGCTGGTGGGCACCATCGGCGTTGGTGTAATGATCGCAGGTTACTTGTATCCCAATACCAGCGAAGAGCTCACCAACGCCGTGGAACAGTTCGAGAAACAATAGGTGAATGCGTCCATGAAAGCTCTGATATCGAGACACTGGTCTGACATCTCACCCTCTATCGGGGTGCTATGCGGGTTTATGCTTTTTTTCGCCTTGCGGCATCTGGGGCTCTCATCTGAAGTGAGTTTTGGACTGAGCTTCGTATCCGGCTATGTACTGACTCATTTTCTGAACCGCACCTTCGGCGACACCGTCGAGCAATACTCCGCCAAAAACATTTCACACATGGTGCAAACCTTCGAGGAAATGTAAGGAAGAGCATCTTGGGAAAGCACCACCAAAACTTGCTGAATAATCTGGCCGAGTTGAGAAAATCCGCCAGCCTGACGCAACAAGAGCTCTCTGAGCGCGCTGAAGTGTCCAGAAAAAGCATCAACGCCATCGAGAATGGCATTTATGTGCCCTCTACGGTGCTGGCGCTGAAAATCGCCCAGACCTTGAACTGCCGCGTAGAGGACCTTTTTCGGCTACCCTCTTGACCTAAACTGGACCGACCATGAAGACCTCAATCGACCACATCATTATCGCAGTCTCTGACCTCGCTGAGGCAAGCGCTGAGTACAGTGCACTATTGGGCCGCCAACCCAGTTGGCGCGGCGCACACCCCGATTACGGCACGGCCAATACGCTTTTCAAGCTCGACAATACCTACATTGAACTATTGGCCGCCGACGGAGACGGCATGGCAGCCGACATCGTCAACGGCATCTTGGGTCAGCGCGGCCCCTGTCTGGGCGGATTGGTGTTTGGCACTGAAGATGCCCAGACCTTCATCGCTCAGGCGAGAAGCGCTGGACTGCCGGCGTCAGATCCGATGCCCGGCCATGGCAAAGACGATCAGACTGGCGCCGAGCGGAGCTGGCACAATATCTTCTGGGACCCGGCTGCCGCCCGGGGCATCTTTTCGTTTTGTATTCAGCACGACTCTGGATCGACCCTTCCTGACGCCACACCCACAGCAGGCGAGCCCATTTCCGAGGTCGATCACGTGGTGGTAAAAACCCGTAGCGTCGAGGCGGCGAAACGTTTTTATGGCGAGCAATTAGGGATTCGCCTCGCGCTGGAGCAATACGTGCCGGAGTGGGGCGGCACGCAGCTCTTTTTTCGAGCGAGTTCCATGTCGATTGAAGTCATTGCATCGGAGAACGCCCCCGAACAAGACGAGCTGTGGGGACTGGCGCTGAAGACCTGCGACATTGCGGCCACTCACAAGCGGCTGGTGTCATCCGGTATCGCTGTTTCAGAAATTCGCGACGGTCGTAAAGCAGGTACGAGGGTGTGCACGGCCAAATCCCATACAATGGGAGTGCCAACGCTACTGATCGAACATCTATGATTCGGTGGATTGGGCTGCGGGCACCGGGCACGCGGATGAGTGCGATGAAAACCCCCGCACGTGCGAGAGAGGTCAAGTCGAGCCTGCTTTAGGTTGCAGCCAGGCACTCACTGCCGCACCCATCAGGATCAACCCACCGCCGTGTAAGGTGGTCTCAGTCGGTATCTCGTCAAAAAAGAGCAAACCCAACATAGCTGCAAAGAGGATCTGCACATAACTCAAGCTGGTCACGCGGCTCGCTGCGTCAAGCTGCATGGCCCTAGTCAAGGCCAGTTGACCCAGTTGCGTAAAGCAACCCACCCCCAACAGTACCCACCAGCCCTTGGCGGTCGGCCAGACGAAATCGCTCACCCCCAAGAGCAACGTGCCGGGCAGGCAGACCATGGGGAAATACAAGACAATCACAGACGGGTGCTCGGTGACCGTCAGTTTTCGCACAAGGGTATAAGCGATCCCGCTCCCCAGTGCGCCGCCAAGGCCTGCCAGGAGAGGCCAGACCGGTAGCGGCTGAGAACCAGTGACCGCAGCGTACGGGCTGACTATGCAAACCAGCCCCATGAGGCTCAGCACGATGCAACTGAGCGTGGCTACCGTGGGCCGCTCGGCCAGAAACAAAAAAGCCAGCAGTGCAGTGAACACGGGATGCAAGTACTGCAGTAACGTCGCCTGCGCCATTGAGAGGTGGATCAGGGCATAAAAAACGCCGGTTAGCGCCACAAAACCGAAGAAACCCCTGGCAAACAGCAGGCCCCGCTTGTTGCCCAGAGGGTGCACGCCGGCACGGCGAATATCGGCGAGGGACAACACGACGGATATGACCGCGCGCACAAAAATAATTTGTAGCAGAGGGATGCCAAGCACCCCTGCCTCTTTCACAAGAGCGGCCATCACTGCAAAACCGAAGGCACTGATCAAGACATGCCGGGGCCCGGTCATCGTGGTGACGTTTTGCAACATGTCGGGCGCACTAGTGACCCAGCGATTTCAGCAGTAGCGCCACGTCGTAGCGCTCATCTCCTTCACGTCTCGGCGCTGATTTTTGATAGGCGTCGGCAATTTGCTGTTGACGCTCGTCGATCCTCACCTGGTTGTATCCGTGGGAGACGACATAGGCCTCACCTGCCAGCATCTGCGGCAAAATGATGGCGGCAAACTCATCTACCGGCATCCCCATTGGCCGCATGGGTTCAGGGATCAACTCGGATCCGACGAACCCTGGCGCGATCATCCCGACTGAAATAAAATCCGGTAGCTCCTGCCGCAGGGCGTCTGTCAATCCCCATACCGCGTGCTTGCTCGCCACGTAGGCGGCGGAGTGGCTGACCGCAATAAAAAAGCTGTTCTCCGACCCGGTGTTATAGATGGCGGCAGGGGTGCCCTGCTCAATCAGCCGCCTACCGAATAGCTGACAACCTCGCCATACACCTTGAAAGTTCACTGCCATCACGCGTTGCATCTCGGCCTCAGCAGTATCCACCACGCTATCGCGTTGCTGCCCGACTCCGGCATTGTTAACCACCAGCGCCACGTCACCAAAGGCAGCGAAGGCACTATCAGCAAACTGCGCAAATTGTTCAGCGTCCGTCACATCAAGTAGGAAAGCACGGGCGTTTACGCCCAGCTCCGCGAGACTCGCAACGGCCTCATCAAGGCGCTTTTGCCTGGGCTCGCCAATGACCACGTTGGCACCCAGCGCGCCGCAGGCCTTGGCTATGCCAAACCCGATGCCGGTCGCGCCACCGGTGATGACGACGGTGCGGCCTTTTATATCCAGCATGGTGCTCTCCAATCAGGTTTTATTCCGGTCTCCGCACCGTCAAATCAATCAACGGCTCGCGGGAGCAAACAGTCTCGCCCTATTGACACGACGGTCGTCAGCCTCCCTCAGGCTGCAAGCGAGGGTCCGTCTCATACTCTGGCGTTCCATCAACAATGCTGACCCAGTCGTGGCGCCGTCAGTCGACAAGATAGCGCTCCGGCTCTCCGGAGGCGTGAACCCGAAAGATCACGAGTTCGGCGCCCTCCTTCCCGGATTCTCCTGAGTGAATCACGCCCGGGGCAATTTTTTGTGAATCGCCGCGCACAGTGACAACATCTGGCTGCCCACGCCTCTTCAGCGTGACCGATCCTTCGATAACATAGAAAAATTCCTCGCCAGGGTGCCAATGCCACGGGAGTTCTATTAGGGGGGGGAAGCTCACACGACTCACAATCACTTCTTTACCCTCAATGCCATCGATTGTCTCGCGGAGCAGGTTATCGGCGGTCACAGCCGGCGGGGCAGTCTCTTTCGCCGACGATGCGAAATCTGACCATGCTGCTATCAGCACTGCACATAGGGCGATGCTCAGAGGGGTTGGATAACGGCGCGACTTTTCACGCCATGCAGAACGAAGTGCCAACTTCACGTGCCTCGACAGTCAAACCGAGAGTCAGCATACCGATTTGACTCAGGCCCCGGAAGCGCTCGGCCGCCCGCGGAATGCCCACCTGGCTCCCTCACTACGCGTTGTGAGGCCGCTCATACCTGTCTTACTATGGAACGAAAACCAGCCCAGATAAGACTTACTCAAAAAGGGAGCAGTTGATGGAGCAGCAGGAAATTCAAACCTTGCGGGCGCTGATGGAGTACGAAGCAGCCCGGACCGAACCACCCGAGAGCTTTCCTAACCTCCCTGATATCCCGGCAGGGCGCTACACCGACCCCCGGTTTTTTGAATTGGAACAAGCCGAGATTTTTAAAAAGTCATGGCTCTTCGCCGCGCACCTCGATGAGATACCCGAACCTGGCTGTTACATGACCTGGGAGCAAGCTGGCGAGCCAGTTGTGTTAGTGCATACCGAGGAAGGCGCTGTGAAGGCCTTCTATAACGTGTGCTCTCATCGTGGCGCACCCGTTGTTACCGAGCCCCGAGGAAAACGCCTGCGACTTACCTGCAAGTACCATGGTTGGAGCTACTCGCTCGATGGTGAGTTGAAAGCGATCCGAGACCCGGAGGATTTTCGGGATTTGGATTTCAGTTGCAGAAGTCTTGCTGGAATCCGCTGCGAAACCTTCGGCAAGTTTATTTTCGTGAACTTCGACCCCGAGGCGGTCAGCTTACTAGACTGGCTGGGTCCGATTTCCGACGAATGGCGAGAGTTTCAGTTTGATCAGTGCCGGCTCTCGGCTCGGCACAGCTTTGACCTCGACTGCAATTGGAAGATCGCTATGGAGGCCAACACCGAGGTTTACCACGTACCCAATATTCACCCGACCACGGTGGCGCCACTGCTGGACCATCGCCGCAACGTCAACACACTGTATGCCAACGGTCACGGCCGAATGGTCGCACCCCCGCCGAGAATTAATCAGGCTCAGGACGCAGAGTCGACACGGGATGTGGGCGCGCGTGCCGAGATCGCCACAGTTGGTGAAATCGCCCGCACCTGCATTCAGTCCTATGGCATTTTCCCCAACTGGGTATCCCAACTGACAGAGTTCGTGCTGGCCCCCTTATTGTTCTGGCCGAATGGCATCAACAAGTGCCGGCTGGAGTGCTGGACCATCGCACCGGATTGGGGAGATGGAGAGGGCCCGGATTACTGGACAGTCAACAAGGGTGAGCGGCTCTGCGACATCCTGCTCGAGGACACGGAATTCGGCACCCAGATTCAGCGCTCGATGGAATCGCCTGGCTTTAAAGGTGTGCCACTCAGCTATCAGGAGGCACGGATCTACCATTGGAATCAAAATGCAGACCGCTTGATAGGCCTCGGCAGGGTGCCCGCTGAGTTGGCTGTTCAGCAGGTCATCGGGGAAGAATGGGTGCATCCCAATGATCCCCGGCTAGCGGCGATCCCCGGCCGCTAGACGTTCAATGCAGGCCGACCGTCATCGCGATGCCACGGCGACGGCCACCTTGGTCTCTCAATCCATGACCTTGACCAAGATGTCGTCCCGGTGATTGAGAATATTGAGGTTGGCCGTGGCGAGTCGGCCCTCAAAGATCTTCATCACCTTGTTAACGCCAGCAGCAAAGTCCGCGTAACTTTCAAATCCGCAAGTGGCGTAAAAAGCAAGCTCCGGGCCCCACGCATGCTCGTAACGATTGCACTCGCCGAAACCTTCATCGTACGCGCTGTAAAACTCTTCGGCTTTAGCCTGCATTTCGACGTGATTTAAATGCGGTGCAAATGCAGTACTCGCATACAGCACATACTTCGGCATGTTGGTCATGCCCTGCTTGGTCATCAGCACGATGTGATCCATATGCGAGCCGAAGAGTTGCACCTCATCGGGAGAGGCAACCGACGGTGAACCGTCCATAATGCGCGCGAAATGATCAATGTCATCAAAGGTGCAGGTGGTATAGAAAGCGCGGGGGGAGCCGAACTCGTGTTTATACATCGCACAATTATTAAAACCGCGTTTTTCTTCGCCCTTGAGGTATTCCTTCAGTGAGGCTTCCAGTTCGCTGGGTTTAGCCCCGGCAGGGATTTCATAGGTAGACCACAGCGCCATGGGGAGCGCCTTGGGCGCGGCGTGGTCATCTGCCCACGCGGTGGTAGCCAATATGGTCGCAGTAAAGCCTGCAAGAAGTCGTTTAGCGAAAGTCATGTTTCCCCCTGTTTTCTTTTGGATTTCGGGGAGGCTACCACAGGGAAGACCGGACTGAAGAATCAGCCTCAGCGGGTCTCTGATCAGATGCGCTTCGCTGCCACCACCGCGGCGGCGGACCCAGCACTGACGACTGCGCACCACAACCGCAGCAGTGGATTTTTATGCCGGTCCCCAAGCTCTGCCGCCTCATCCCGGTGGCTTACCTCATCGGCCTGGCAATCCAGCAGCGTCTGCCGTAGCACCCCTTCCCCACCTGCATTTCCCAAGCGCACAATTTGCTGCGCGTAATGGTGGTCGACAAAAGTTTCAACGGCCTCGATCGTGGCAAATATTGCCTCGCGGCCAAACAACGCAGGCAGAGCGCCAGTCAGCCACCCCATCACGTGCCAGAGAGGTAACAGGCGCGTCCGGTTTGCCGGGGGAACAATCTTCTCCATCAGCTTCAAGTGTCGCGCCTCAGTCACCAGGTGCCGCTCAGCAAACTGTCGGGCCGTTGCGTCGCGCGATATCGCCAAAATGCCGCGATAGATCATCACTGCGCCGTACTCACCGGCGTGATCGGAGCGCAGCTCTTGGCGCAGCCAGCGTGGCATACCGCTAAAAGCGGGGCATTCAGCACCCGCTGCGTGACCACCGGAAGAGGATGCGGTGCCTGAAGGGATACCCTCGACGGGATTATCCTGCAACGTGTCGTCCAGCGCGCGGTGGCTGTGCTGCGGCGAGGAGACCACGGGTTCGTCCACAGGCGCGTTCATAAGCTTTAACCGATTCGATGAGGGGCCCACCATAGCGAAATTGCCCGCCAGAATCAGGTCAAGCACTCCCCGTGGGCTGCACTGCCCGGGCATAGGGCTCGCTGGCTCGGGCAAAACCGAGGGCACCCGCTGCGCAGAACAACAAGCTACTCAGCAAAGCATAGCGGATCGATACATCACCCAGCCCGCCATAAACATCGCTTAACCACCCCACCACCAGTGGCCCCAGACCCATGCCCAGCAAATTGAGTATGAAGAGTAGCAATGCTGCTGCCTGGGTACGCCAGTGGGCGGGCACCAGGTTTGGTACCGCAGCAAAACTGGGGGCAATCCAGAAGCTCGCGAAAATCGCACTGAGAAACATAAATACCAGTGCGACAGGAAAGGCCCTCGACCCGATAAACCGCACCTGCTCTGCAGGCCACAGCAAAAACAGTGCTTGCGTGGGTATGGATATCAACACACCGATCATTGGCAGTCGCAATTGCCATCTTGCGTCCCGCTGAGCGAGACGGTACCAATATGGCACTCAATAAAGTCCCCAGAATACCGCCGAAAACGCCAATCAGACCCAGGTACAGTCCGGCATCCACAAGAGTGAGGCCATGTACCCGGATCATAAAACTCGGGGACCAGACCCCGAGCCCATACCCCGAAACCGCCGTCACCCCACTGCAAGGCCGATCGCCACAAACCCGGGCAGCGCGATGATGCGCCGGATGGCCACCCAGGGCGAACTATAATCCAGCGCCATCTGTTTAGCTCTCACAGGTTCCCTGGCCGTGGCGCCAATCAGTACTGCCAGCGCGACCCCCGGTAGACCAAAAATCCAAAAGACATTGCGCCACCCGTAGGCTTCAGCGAGCCGCGCCATCGGCACGCCGAGCGTCGCATAGAACAGGGCGAAGGCAAGGTCGGTCAGTAACCCCATCTGGGTGTCGGTGGCGCCAAACTCTGCCTTGATAGGCTCCAGCAAGATGGTCATCACTTGCCGGTCGATAAAGTTAAAGATAGAGACCAGCGTCAATACCTACAGCACGTACCAGCGATAGCCAGTCGAGTACTGGGTGTAAAGCGGTGTGCTCACGTCAGGACGGGGTCAGCGACGCCAGATCAATCACAAACCGATACTGCACATCGCCGTCATGAAGCCGGTGCCATGCCGCTTCAATCCCCTCGGGTTGAATCAGCTCAATCTCGGCACCGATCCCCTTCGCGTGCGCAAACTGCACCATCTCCCGGGTATCCGCGATACCACCGATGAGAGACCCCTCCAAACTGCGATCGCCAAAAACGATCAGCGCCGGAAACACCTCCAGCTGTTCAGTCGGCACACCCAGCAGACATAACTTGCCGCCTCTTCGCAGTAACGGGAACCATTGGTTCAGGTCATGGGGGTTGGAGATCGTGTCGACGATCAGATCGCACTGCCCCATCCACGCCTGCAGGTCGTCCGACTCAGGGTTCAACACTTCATCAGCGCCGAGTCTCTTCGCATCAGCGCGCTTGGCCTCGGACCGCGAGGCCACCAGCACCTTTGCTCCCATCGCGCTGGCAAACTGGATGGCAAGGTGACCCAGCCCACCGACCCCTAACACACAGAGCGTGGTGCCCGGACCCACATTAAAGCGTTTTAGCGGTGTATAAACCGTGATGCCACCGCAGAGTAACGGCGCCATCCGCGCCAGATCAGTGCCCTCTGGGATGGGCACCAGGTAATCGAAGTCGACCACGTAGTCAGAGGCATAGCCTCCATAGTTGACCCGCCCATCTCGATCCGTGCTGTTAAAACTCAGCGTGAAGCCGGTCTCGCAGTAATGCTCATCCCCCGATTCACAGGAAGCACAGCTACGGCAGCTATCCGCGATACACCCCACCCCGACAGCATCGCCGACGGCTACCCCGCTGACCTCGGCACCCATCTCTGTGATCACACCGACCATCTCGTGGCCGGGTACCATGGGGTACATCCCGCCACCCAACTTGTCACTGGCCGCCACCAGATCAGAATGGCAAATCCCACAGTACTTCAGTGCCAGCCGAACATCGCGCGGCCCCAGAGGGCGCCGCTCGATAGTCGCACGGCTCAATCGCGTGCCGGCTTCCGTCAGTTGATACGCTGTGGTCATATGCGAGTCCCTTTTTATTGTGTTGTTGATCGAAGCGATGTTGCCGGAAATGGCGCAAAAGCTATCGCTGTCTGAAATCTCCCAGTGATCGTAGCAGTGCGCTCTAGCACTGGCGACGGCTGATCAGATTACCAGCGCGTTCGGTTCACGATTGCCACCAGTGACAGCATGACAGGCACCTCCACCAGAACGCCAACCACTGTTGCCAGAGCGGCACCGGAGTGAAGCCCAAACAAACCAATCGCCACGGCAACTGCCAACTCAAAGAAATTAGAAGTCCCAATCAGCGCACACGGCGCCGCGATGGCATGCTCTACCCGCCACCATTTAGCCGCCAGATAGGCCACCGCAAAAATGCCATAAGTCTGGATGAGCAGGGGAATCGCAATGAGCACGATATCCAGCGGTTGGGAAGTAATGGTCCCAGCTTGCAAACCAAAGAGCAGCACAACCGTCGCTAAAAGGCCTACCATTGAAAAGGGCTTAAGTTTTGTCAGCAGGGCGTCGAGCCGCGCAGTTGTATCAGGCTGATGTAGCACTCTGCGAGTCAGCGCACCGGCGACTAAGGGGATCACCACATACAGCACAACGGAAAGCACCAGCGTATTCCAGGGCACCACGATGTCCGTTACCCCCAGCAGAAAGGCAGCCAGCGGCGCAAAGGCGAAGATCATGATGACGTCATTCACCGAGACTTGAACCAACGTGTAGTTGGCATCACCCTCGGTCAGCTGGCTCCACACAAATACCATGGCAGTGCAGGGTGCGACCCCTAACAGGATCATGCCGGCGATGTATTCTCCGGCGGTTTGCGGATCTACCAGATCAGCGAACAGAAACCTGAAGAAGACCCAGCCCAGCGCTGCCATTGTGAAAGGCTTGATCAACCAGTTGACGATCAGAGTGATGATCAATCCCTTGGGGCGGGTACCGATGCTACGGATGGACCCAAAATCAACCTGCACCATCATCGGGTAGATCATGATCCAGATGAGCACCGCCACCACCAAGTTGACCTGGGAGAACTCTACCCCGGCCAACGCCTCAAAAAGTTGGGGCAGCACATTACCCAGTGCGACCCCGGCAAGAATACATAGCCCCACCCAAATACTGAGAAAACGCTCAAACAACCCCATATTAAAAACCTACCCTAGTGACCCTATTTGCCGAAATCATTGGGCGCGCACCTCACCCATCCACTCGTCCACCTTCAGCTCGATTCTGTCGATCACTGCCATAAACGCCGCACGAACGGTCTCATCGTCCCCGTCAACCCGCGACGGATCAGGAAGGCCCCAATGCAATTTCTCCACAGCGCTCATCCAAAGCGGACAGGCCTCGCCCGCCGCGGTGTCACACACCGTGATCACACGATCGGGCTCAAAGGCTTTCAGGTCAACCCAGGACTGGCTGGCCAGGCCAGCGGTGTCGTAGCCACGCTCCTGCAAGAAACGGAGTGTCAGTGGGTGCACCGCATCCACCGGCGCGCTCCCCGCGCTCGCCGCAGTCAAAATACCCCGGGCACGCTGATTGGTGACGGCCTCACTAAGGATGCTTCGGCATCGATTATGAGTGCATATGAACAGCAGTTTCATGCAAGGCTCCCTTGCCGAGCCCAGCAGAGAAAATTACGCAGACTCGTTTAAATACAGAGACCGCTTGGGCTCTTTAAAGACGCGCTCCATCATAGGCTCGAAAAATGACATTTCGAAGAACTCGGCGTCGGGGTCGAAGGCAGGCGCATCATACTTCTCAATGAACTCCAGCGTTCGGGCGTAATGAGGGTGATCTTTGAACTGGTCGCGTAGATTGCGATCCAAACCCAGGTAATGAAAAAAGTAATACCCCTGAAAGATGCCGTGATGCTTCACCATCCAGTGGTTGGCCTCGCTTACATAGGGCTCCAGTAACACCGCGGCAACATCAGCATGATTGGCAGGGCCCAGGGTGTCGCCAATGTCATGCAGAAGGGCGCAGACCACATATTCCTCGTCCTTGCCGTCCTGATGCGCCAGCGTTGCCGTTTGCAGGCAGTGGGTCAGACGATCAACGGGGAACCCCCCGCAGTCACCCTTAAGGAGTAGAAGATGTTCCTTGACCCGACCGCATACTGTGCCTCTGAATTCGAAAAATTCAGCGCCGATGATCTCCCAGTCTTCCCGCGTGCCATCTTTCATGTGATGGAACTGAGCGCGCTTTGGCAAAGCTTGGTTCATAGCTATCTCTCCCTTACCGAGGGTCTGAGAATACCGATCTGCCGGTGGCGCATCAAGAACCCCACAGGACCCTCAGCGGCCCGCAGTGAGTGATCGCCGCGCATCGCCGTGGCTTTGGAGAATGGCTCGTCTCAAGGCTGACAGGTGGGTGGTTTTCACATTAGCGAATCGCGACAAATACGCTTTAAAGGGGTGCCGATATGCACTGGCATCTGGCAGAGTATTGAGCTGACAGGGGCCTTACGGCCTTAAGATCAAGGATTGATGAAAGGACAACAGCATGAATAAGTTGATCGGTTTGGCGAGCCTTACAGCGCTGACAATGATGCTGGGCTGCGCCTCTACGGCCACGCCACCGCCCGCCACGACGCCTGATGGTCTGCAGCTGGTCAGTAGCGACAAACATAGCGCGGTGTATATCAAGCCCGATGCCCAGCTCTCGATCTACGAAACCTTTGGCGTTGTGCCGTATAAAGTGGCGTTTCGTAAGAACTGGCAGCGCGACTACAACTCCGCGCACCGCAGCACCAGCCAGCAGGTCAAACAGCGCGACATTGACCGCATCAAGACTGACCTCGGCGAGGAGTGCACAACGTTCTTCACCAATGCACTGACCGAAGAGCCGGCTTACAACCTCGTGACGGAGTGGCAACAGGGTGAGGACGTCCTGCTGGTGTTCCCCAACATCGTCAACCTCGACATCACCAGCCCCGATCTCAAGAGCCCCAACATGAGCCGGTCCTACTCTGCTTCTGCTGGGTCCATGACGCTCTATCTTGAGCTGATTGATGCTGAAACGTCAGAAGTGCTCGTGCGAGCCTACGACAGCAAGGCCGACCCAGAGACCTTTGTCAATTACGCAAATCGCATCACTAACCGTCAGGCGGCGGACCGAATCCTTTCAGGCTGGGCAACACGACTCAGAGCGGCGATAGATCGAACCTTAAGAGCACCCGCCGAAGACGCTTGAGTGGCACGATGACAAGCCAGCCCGCCACATCCCGCGCTCAGAGAGTTTGAGCGCGTGAAGTGGGTGCTGCGGGTGGCACTGGGGCTGACGACGATCATCGTCGCCTCCCTTTGGCTGCTGCCGCGATGGGCGCCCGTTCAGGCCGAGTCCTGGCAGCCCCCGCCGAACCCTGGCCTGACCGGGGTCTTCGCCCCTAATCGGGCACTCTCAGCTATTTCTGAAATGGCCGTAGGCCCCGCTCCTGAACACGTCGCCTGCGATGCCGAGGGTAGGCTGTACACCAGCCTCGAGGGCGGCGCGGTGTTACGTCGCGACCAAGATGGTGAATGGCGCACCATCGGCAATACCGGCGGGCGACCTTTAGGGTTGAGAGCGGACGGCGCGGATGGGGTCTGGATCGCTGACTCGATGCGAGGGCTTTTGCACCTGAGGGGGACAGGCCAGATGACGGTGGTAGCCACCGACATTGCAGGCTCGCCGCTGAAATTTGTAGATGATCTCGATATCGATAGTCGCGGCGGTATCTGGTTCTCGGATGCCAGCCAGCGATTTGATTACACCGAGGTCGCGCTCGACTTCTTCGAGGGGAGTCGTACCGGCAGGCTGCTGCGCTATGACCCCGGCACAGACAGCATAGAAGTCATGATGAAGGGCTTGTTCTTCGCAAATGGCGTCACACTGGGCCCAAACGAGGAGTATGTGCTGGTAAACGAGACGGGCATGGGTCGCGTGCATCGATTGTGGATCAGCGGCGACAAAGCCGGCCAACGGGATATCTTCGTGGATGAGTTGCCTGGAACCCCTGACAACATTCGCTTTGATGGTGTCGATACCTTCTGGATTGCCATGCCCTCACTGCGGGCCAGTATTGATCTGCTGGCTGGATTACCCCGCCTGCGTGCACTGCTGTCATTCCTGCCGGTAGCATTGCTTGAGGCAGCAGCGCAACCAGCCAGTTTTGTGGTGGCAGTGAATCTGGAAGGTGAAGTTGTCCACAACCTTCAGGATCAGAACAACCCGTTTCATTACATCACCGGTGTGACGCCCTGCGGCGATACCCTGTACCTTGGGAGTCTGCAAACCGTCGCCATTGGCGCACTGCCCGCACCCTGAAAAGGACGTCGTCATGAAAAATGCTGAACAAATCGCTTTCTGGAATGGTGACGTCGGTGCCACGTGGGTCGCGCACAATGCACTGATGGAGGCAATGCTGGCGCCACTGGGCGAGCGGGTAATGGATAGGCTGGTGCTCAGCGCAGACACCCGGGCACTCGATGTCGGCTGCGGTTGCGGCCAACCGAGCCTGTCACTCGCTCAGCGAATCGGGCCCGGCGGCACCGTTACCGGGATCGATATCTCCGCACCGATGCTGGCACTGGCTAGGAGACTGGCCAATCAGGAATCAGTCGACAGCGCTCCGGTGCAATTCCTTGAGGCAGATGCGCAGATCTATGCCTTTGAACCGGATTCCTTTGACGTTGTCTTTTCGCGATTCGGCGTCATGTTCTTTGAGGACCCCGTCGCAGCTTTTACCAATATCCGAGGTGCGATGTCTTCGCAGGCAAAACTGGCTTTCTGCTGCTGGCAACCTCGGGCCCGCAATCCGTTTATGACCGTGCCCGCAATGGCTGCCCTCGAGCTACTGCCCGCGCCGGCCGAGGTGCCACCCAGATCGCCCGGGCCCTTCGCTTTTGAAGAGCCCGACTATATCGAAGCGATTTTGTCGTCATCGGGATTCGATGATATCGCCATCGAGTCAATCAGCCATCCCTTGGTGTTCGGCCCGGGACTCTCAGTGGAAGAGATTGTCGAGCGCCTGGTCACCATCGGCCCCATTGCCCAAATGGTTCGCGAGGCGCCGGATAGCCTGCAGCAACCAGTCAGAGAAAAGGTAGTCGCCGCGGTATCACCCTTTTACGACCCCGTCACTGGCCTCAACTTCGACGGCGAATTCTGGCAAGTCACCGCCTCTCGCTGAGGAACCAGCCGCATCGGCACCACCTGAGTGGGCCACTAGTCTTATGGCATAATCCGTGCCAATTGAGCTACCGCTCCTATTACTCTCTGCACAGGAAACCCCTATGGATACCCAATCGCTCTTTTCCCTAGAAGGCCGCACGGCGCTCGTTACAGGGGGCTCCCGCGGCATCGGAAAAATGATCGCCAGTGGCTTTATCGGTCAGGGTGCCAAGGTTTATATCTCTAGTCGCAAGGCAGAAGTGTGTGAGGCAGTCGCTGAAGAGCTGGGCCCCAACTGTATTGCCGTGCCACAGGACATCTCCACCGTAGAAGGCTGCAAGGCTTTGGCGGCCAAGATGGCGGAACACGAAGAGCGCATCGACTTGCTGGTCAATAACGCCGGTGCCGCGTGGGGCGAATCCTTTGAAACCTTCCCTGAGGCGGGCTGGGACAAGGTGATGAACCTGAATGTGAAATCGATCTTCTTTCTGACGCAGGCCATGCACGGACTGCTCAAAGCCGGCGCAACCGCAGCGCAGCCGGCCAAGGTCATCAACATCGCGTCCATTGACGGGCTGCGACTGAATCCCTGGGAGACCTACAGCTATCAAGCCTCCAAAGCCGCAGTGATCAACCTCACAAAACGCCTTGCGGCAAGGCTCATCAAAGACTGCATTATTGTGACGGGCATCGCCCCGGGCGCTTTTGCTTCGGAGATGAATAAAGCCGCTCGCGACCTCGGCGACATTGTGGGTCAGCACGTCCCCGCGGGGCGGATCGGCAACGACGAGGATATGGCAGGTGTCGCGATCTACCTCGCGGCGCGCTCAGGCAATTATGTCGTGGGCGAAACCATCGCGGTGGATGGCGGCGTGGTGCATGCCTTCCTGACCGAGAGCTGGGAGGTAGACCCCGCCGGCGGGCACTGATCGCAGGCAGACATCGTCACGCACAAAAAAGCGAGCCCTGAGCTCGCTTTTTATTGGTCGCTTAATGCAGCGGCCGCACGAAGAAGCGCTGCCTTGGGTTGGGTGCCTCACGGCGCCCGTTCTCATCACCATTCTTTATCAGGAGAGGTGTTCATTAAAGCCACCTCAGCTTTTCTGCGCTGAGTACTGAAGCCAAGAACGCTGGCGCTCCAGCGTCAAGGTGAATTCAAAACAAGGCGATTATTCAGCGCGCTGGTAGAGCTGCTCCATCAACTGGTCAATCGTGAAGGTCGCGGGTCGCTGCCTTGGCGGATACACCTTCAAGGTCTCGAGGAAGCCCTGCAACTCCACCCGCGCCATGGTCAGTCGCGGCAGCGCAGTACGCACCCACCAATCGTTATAAGTGTTGGAGTGCTCATCGGCGCGCTCAAAGGGGTCGCGTCGCAAATGGAAGACTTTGGGGATGCGAAGCGTATGGAACTGCTCCCGCCAGACATCGAATTCTTTGGCGCGCTGCTCGGCAAAAACGACTTTCCAGTCGCCGATACGCATTGCGGTCAATAGCCCGTCGTCGCTCCAGTAATAGAAACTGTTGCGTGGCCCCCGGTTCACCTCCCCCGTCAAGTACGGCAGAAAATCGTACCCGTCGAGGTGGTTGTGGTAGTCCCGGCCATTGATATTCACGCCGGTTTTGAGTTCTTCAGTGACGGTTGGACGCCCCGCGGCTGACATCAATGTCGGCACCCAATCCTCATGAGACATCATGTCATTGAGGATGGTGCCCGCAGGGATCTTGCCCGGCCAGCGAACCATCGCCGGCACACGAAAGCCCCCCTCCCAGTTGGTATTCTTTTCGCTTCTGAAGGGCGTAATGGCGGCGTCTGGCCAGGTGTTGAAGTGCGGCCCATTGTCAGTGCTGTAAAAGACGATCGTATTGTCGGCGATACCCAGCTCATCGAGTTGATCGAGCAGCCGACCCACCAGATTATCGTGGCCCACCATGGCATCGTTATAAAAACCCTGGCCGGACAACCCCTTCTCTTCTTCAGGTGTATGGGTCCAAAAGTGCATTCGGGTGGAGTTAAACCAAACGAAGAAGGGCTTGTCCTCCTCGGCGGCGCGTTGGATGAATTGCTGGGCGGTATCCAAAAACTCCAGATCGACTGTTTCCATCCGCTTTTTGTTTAGCGGACCGGTGTCGGTCACGCGGCCATCTGCAAAACTGTGCACCACTCCACGGGGGCCGAAGCGCTCCCGAAAAGCAGGATTCTGCGGGTAGTCAGGATCTTCAGGCTCCTCCTCAGCATTGAGGTGATAAAGGTTGCCGAAGAACTCATCAAACCCGTGCTGGGTGGGCAGAAATTCATCGCGATCCCCGAGATGGTTCTTGCCGAATTGTCCGGTGGCATAGCCCTGCTCCTTCAGCAGGGTTGCAAGTGTGACGTCCTCAGGCCGGATCCCGAGGTCAGCGCCGGGCACCCCCACCTTGGTCAGGCCGGTGCGAATCGGCGATTGGCCCGTAATAAACGCGGAGCGCCCCGCGGTACAACTTTGCTGCCCGTAGTAATCGGTGAATTTGGCACCCTCAGTAGCGATGCGATCAATATTCGGTGTCTGATAACCCATCATCCCCATGTTGTTGGTGGACAGATTCCAGAAGCCGATATCGTCACCCCAGATGACGAGAATGTTCGGGCGATCCATTGCCAGCGCGGCGTTACTGAGTGCAGCGCTACTGAGCACCGCGCTCGCGAGCGCAACCACTTGGATAAAATGACGCAGCATATTGCCCCCCCCCGGGATTCTTGTCGTTATCCTCTGGAGCGCAAGCCTACCCGAACACGCTTTGCTTAGCGATGCGGACAGCACACCGACAAGAGGCTTATAGTGCCCGCTCTCGAGGGGAAGGCACCATGACATCAGTCGTTTTCAACGGGCAAGTCGTGCAGCCACGCAAAGTGGTTTGTGTGGGTAAGAATTACACAGCACACATTGAGGAAATGGCCTCCGTGCCCGCAGAGAACATGGTGGTTTTTATGAAGCCGGCGACCTCGATAGGCAATGAGCTTTTTGCCGAGCTTGATGAGCCGCTTCACTACGAGGGCGAGATCTGTTTCCTCATGCAGCAGGGGTGCGTCGCGGGTGTTGGCTTTGGTCTCGATCTGACCAAACGCGAAGCCCAAACCAAACTGAAAGCGGCAGGCCTGCCTTGGGAGCGCAGCAAAGCCTTCACGGGCTCTGCGATTTTCAGCGAGTTTGTGACCGCGCCCGATACGCTTACACAGCTTAGCGTCGAGCTTAGAGTAGACGACGTGTTGCGACAAAAGGGTGACGTCAGTCTCATGCTTTATCCCCCTGAGGTCATACTCGCTGAGCTCCGTCACTTCCTGACATTAGAGGACTTCGATATCGTCATGACCGGTACCCCGGCAGGCGTGGGCGCTGTGCGGGCGGGCGAGCGATTCCATGGCCGGGTACTTGATGGCGAACGGGAACTCGTCAGCGGCGCCTGGGTGGCCCAGTGAGCTTGCCGGGTCGCCATGAATTTTCTGTTTCAGCGATTGTCACGCGTAGGGTTTTTCAGTACCGTCATAGAAACCAGTGAGCGGGACCCATGCAAGCGATTCTCAAGCTGGACGTGTCAGGTCAACCCAGAGGGTGGCTGACACTCAACGAGGCGGTAACCGCCTACGCCCGAGGCGATGTTCTGTACGGCATCGGTGACACCCTGCCCCCTGTTTTTGGTGGTGTTCAACGCCTGACCGGCATTCGGTCTGAAATCATCCTGCAACCCATCGTTGCGCTTCAGGGCCGGGTGATGAACCACTTCACCCCGCCGCTGTGTAACCGCACCCTTTTTCGGCGTGATGACCATCGCTGCCTGTACTGCGGCGGACAGTTCAGTCGCAGCGAGCTCACCCGTGACCATGTTCTGCCGATCTCCCGCGGAGGCACCGACAAGTGGGAAAACGTCGTCGCGGCCTGCAAACGCTGTAACTGGCTTAAAGACTGCCAAACCCCCGAGGAAGCCCATATGCCGCTCCTGGCGGTGCCCTTCAAACCCAACACCTACGAATGGCATTTCCTTGCCAAAGAACGTGTCCTGGCAGATCAAATGGAGTACCTGTCCCAGCAATTCAGAGCAGAGCGCGACTGGGCGCACTGACGGGCTTAAGCCCTCGGCGTAACTCTCAGGAGTGATCGATCACTTCCCACACTGCGTGCGACCACAAACGCGTTGGCCTTTATAGCCCGCTTCGATACATTAGCCACTCCATTACGCTCTCCACGAAAGGAGCGATCCCAGATCGTGACAGCTGACCCCATTATCACTTTGATCGGCATGCCGGGCAGCGGCAAGAGCACTGTCAGCGCGGTGCTGGCAGAACAGCTGGGTCTTGAGGTCGTTGATGCCGATGGCCTGATTGAAGCGCAAGAGAGCCAGACGCTGCAGCAAATCATGGACGGACGAGGCAATGCCGCATTCCGGGCCATCGAGGAACAGGTGCTCACCGACATGCCCCTTTTTTCATCGGTGATCTCAACGGGCGGCTCGGTAGTCTATAGCGAGCAAATCATGTCGCGCCTCTGCGCCGCCTCGACGGTGGTTTATCTAAGAGCGACCTTTGAGACGATCGAGTATCGGGTCTCGCTGGCGCCTCAACGCGGCATCTCATCAGACAGCGGTCAGACTCTGCAGGATCTCTACCAAGAGAGGGTTCCCCTTTACGAGCGTTATGGGAAAATCGTCGTCGACTGCGATGAGGCCACTCCGGAAGAGATCGCTCTGTCCATCAGGGCGCAGTTACCGACAACCCATCTGAACTGAGACCCCATCTGATTAACCCAGTTTCGCTAAGCGAGACAGCGAGGTCGCGGCAACTCGGTGGTCTGCGCGATAGCAAAATCGTCAGGGCGAACTGATCTTTATACATCCAAACCAAGCGGGATACTTAGCTTGTTTTGTTATTTGAGCTATGCCTGTTCAGTCCAAAAAATTTCTTGTAGCGCAGTGACCTCTGCGCTCTGATGGCGCCAACCAGCAACGGTGCTGGTCTTTTGTTCAAAATCATCGGAGGGTGATTGATGGGTGAGAGAAACACAACAGTCACGACCGAGGGTCCAAGCGAGGAGCTGTTTGATCCCGCTCTGGGCGAACTGGATGACGATGACTTCGAAGCGATGGACTTTGCGGAGGCCGTCACCGAAAAAGCTCTCAAAGCCGAGAAGCGACGGCGGGCAGAGGAGCGACTCGAGATGCTGAGGCTGCGCGAGGAGCTGGGGGACTATGACCTCGACTTCGGCGAGGAGATTTAATTCAGCTGATGCCGGGAGTCCCGCTGATCTGATCGCGGAGCTCCTGCTGCCACTCGAAGACGTTCAGTTCGATAAAGACGAATGCGAATAGCCATAACGCCGCGTCCCAGAAATCGAGAAAGTCGCCCTTGAAACCCCAGTAAATCGCTGCCGCTACGAGCGTGGCGTACAGCGTTGCCTTCGCAAATGTCGCCACTTGCGACAGCGGCATCGACGCCCCTCTCCAGCGGGTCAGCACCCTGACCTCAATCTCGAGCAAGATCACCACCAAGATCCAGGCAGCTGAGTTGATGACATCCACCAGTGCCAGGCGTTGACCCTCGAGCAAGCCGGCTGGCGAGGCCATCACCTGATCGAGACCTGTGACGATCCGGGTATCTGCCCCAAACTGCCCGCAATTCTCTGCCGTGAGCGGCATGAAATCGTCAAGCTTGGTCATCACAGACCAACTCTCTGTCACGCGTGAGCAGGCATCCCCTGACAGCAGCTCACTAGGTAATAAGGTGAGCCATTCGCCGAAATAGCCAAGAAATGCCATGACAATAGCCGCCGTGCAGAGCATTCGAACACCGTGAATCCCGATTCGGATCTTTCCCCGCAAGCGCTCATCGGGAATCACGGCGGTCTCCAATTCAAACAGCAGCAGCAGGATGACCCAGGCCAGTGTGTCGAGCGTTGCAGAGAATAGCTGCACCCCCAGCGCGACCTCCTCACCCGTTTCGATGGCAAAACGCGCACTGTTGAGCTCCTCCGAGAAGAACAGCCAAATGTTGAGCGACAGGAGCGCGTAGATGAGGTACTTCACCCATCGGAAGACTTGATAGAGGCCAGTCGACGCTGTCATGAGGCGTTACCAGTGCCCCGGCAGTGCAACATTAAGGCGATCACGTCAGACCTGAAGTAACAGGTGCTCGCGCTCCCAGGAGCTGATTACGCGATTAAATTCTTCAAACTCATCGAGTTTCACTGCGGCGTAGGCCCGCATGAACAGCTCACCAATCATCGCCTGCAGCTCGGGAGTATTGTTCAGCTTTCGGACACCCTCCTCCAACGTTCTGGCGACACCCACGCTGTCCTCGTTTGCAGTACCCCCTGGTGCGGGGCGGTCGGCTGCAGGTGCTGGCGCATGCCCAAAAGCCCGCTCGCCAGCGAGGCGGTGATCGCCAGGTAAGGGTTTGCGTCAACGCCAGGGAACCGATTCTCGATCCGCAAATTAGCGGCGTCGCTGTTGGGCACGCGGAATGCCGTTGTGCGGTTATCAAATCCCCAGCTGAGGTTGATAGGGGCCGAGATATCCGGTGCCAGCCGTCGGTAGGAGTTCACGTTCGGCGCGTAAAAACTGATCAGCTCCGGCGTGTAACGCTGCAGGCCGCCCATGTACTCCATCATCGCCTGACTCGGCTCACCCTCGGCCGTGGTAAACAGATTCTTCCCCGTCTCCAAATCGATGACGCTTTGATGGATGTGGAGCGCGGAGCCCGGCTCGCGTTGCATGGGCTTGGCCATGAAGGTGGCATACATGTTGTAGCGCTGCGCCGTCTCGCGCACCGTTCGTTTGAAAACAAAGACCTGGTCTGCCATCGCCAGCGGGTCGCCGTGATTAAAATTAATCTCCAACTGCGCGGCGCCGTTTTCGTGGATCAAGGTATCGACATCCAGCTGTTGTTGATCGGCGAAGTCGTACATGTCCTCGACAAAGTCCTCGAACTCCGCGACCGCATCGATGCTGTAGGACAGGCGCGCCACTTCCCGGCGACCTGAGCGACCTTTGGGCGGCATCAACTCGTAGTCGGGGTCCGTGTTTTTGTTAACCAGATAAAACTCGACCTCGGGTGCCACAACGGGCTTGAGGCCAGCTTCCTCATAAAGACCTAGGACATATCGCAGGACATTGCGCGTCGACAGCGGATGGGGCTCTCCGTCGGCCTTGTAACAGTCAGCGATGACCTGACCGGTGGGCTCTCGTGCCCAGGGGACCATACGCAGCGTGGAGGCATCGGGCCGCAACAGCATGTCAGTATCGGTGGGCTCGACAAAATCCCAGTGATCATCAGTATATTCGCCCGTCACGGTTTGCACCATGATCGACTCGGGCAATTTGATCTCGCGGTTAGCGGTGAACTGATGCGCGGGGATAAATTTACCCCGGGCATTGCCAGTCATATCCGGGACAAGGCACTCCACCTCGGAAATTTTATGCTCTTTTAACCAGGCCTCGATGGTGGCCATATCTGCGGATGGCACCTGAGAGGCATCGTTGCTGCCCTCGGGGCTGTAAGCACCCGCTTGTTTGGATGCCGTTTTCAGGTTCGGCTCACTCATAACGCCCCGCGGGCAATTGCACACGGTAATAGTATCGGATGGCGCCACCTTGCCGGCAAGCGGCATAATGCCAGCCATGAATGACCAACCCACACACCATACGACCGGGAATTACCCCGGTAGCTGGTACGTGGCGACGGCACCTTTGATGGGCGCTTTCCCGGGGCTATCGGGGGACATCAGCACTGATATCTGTGTCATCGGTGGTGGCTATACCGGGCTATCGAGCGCACTTCACCTGCGCCAAAAAGGCTACGACGTGGTCCTCCTCGAGGCAGAGCGCATTGCCTGGGGCGCCTCCGGTAGAAATGGAGGCCATGTGGGCACGGGCCAGCGCGCAGATCAAAGCAGCATTGAAAAATGGGTTGGTGAGGAAGCCGCAAAGGGCCTCTGGCAACTCGGGCTTGATGCGGTGCAAAAGGTCTGTGACCTGATCAACGAGCACAATATCGACTGCGAGTTGGGCTCCGGCAATCTGCACCTGGCGGCCAAGCCGAGCCACGCCGGTGAACTCCAAGACGAACTGGCGCATCTTGAATGCCAATACGGCTACCAGCAGCTGACCTATCTGACCCCCGAAGCCGTCGCCGAGCGGACCAGTGCCAGAGGGTTTCACGGGGGTCTGTTGGACGACGGGTGCAAACATTTGCACCCACTCAAGTATGCGCTGGGACTCGCCCGCGCCGCCTCCGAGGCGGGAGTCAAAATTTATGAAGGCACGCGGGGACACCCGCAAGCGGACGGACAGTCAGGCGAAGTCAAAACCGAGAACGGCTGCGTCAAGGCGCGGCATATCGTGATCGGTTGCAACGCTTATCTGGGCAGTTTAGTGCCGCGCATGGCGGGTAATATCATGCCGATCAATAATTTCGTGATCGCCACTGCGCGTCTGCCTTCGCATCTCTTGCCCCGGATTAATCGGGACAACCTGTCGATGTCCGACACGCTGTTCGTGATCAACTACTGGAAGCTATCTCAGGACGGCAGGTTGATTTTTGGTGGCGGCGAAAATTACTCCAGCCGCTTCCCACGGGACATCAAAGCGTTCGTCAGACCACACATGCTGAACGTTTATCCAGAACTTCAGGATATCGATATCGACTATGGCTGGGGCGGTGCCGTGGGCATCACCCTCAACCGAATGCCCGATTTTGGCCGCATCGGCAAGCACCTCTGGTACGCACAAGGGTTCTCTGGTCACGGGGTACCCACCGCTACGATGGCCGGTTCTTTGCTCGCTGATGCAATTGATGGGGACGCCGCCGATTTTGACCTGATGGCATCAGTGCCAACCCAGCGCTTCCCGGGCGGCACTCTGTTGCGATGGCCTGGCCTAGTGGCAGGTATGCTGTTTTACAGTCTGAGAGACAAGCTGGGGCGCTAAACTCCATCAATATCCTGTCTGCGTCGCGGAGCGGGGCTCCGTCGAATGGGCGAAATCGGCGACAAACCATATCGGCGCTGAAGTAATCTGTAACGTAACGAGATATCAGACTCAGCACCTACTCCTCGTCGCCATACGATCATCAGTTCGTATCAGGGTGTTGTAATCAGGTGCAGTTCAGCCAATGATGGACTCCGTATGTGACGGGGAACTTCGAAATGCTTTTTGCCCTTCGCCTTTTGACGACGTTGTCAGGATTCGGATTGTTAATATTTGGTCTCGGCTGGTGGGTGCATCCCGGCCCCGCGGCGGAAATGCTCGGCGCCACGCTGCTCGAGGGCACCGGTCGTACCGCCCAGATCGGCGATACCGGCGCTTTTTTTGTTGGCGCCGGCATGATGCTGGCCTGGGGAGCCATCAGGGGTCAGACCAGCGTCCTATTAGCGGGCGGGTTATTGGTCGGATTGGTAGTGCCGGGTCGAGTGGCCTCTGCCATGTACCATGGGGGCAGTTGGACACCCGATGAGATCGCTGCGGAATGTGCCATCACCATTTTGGCCCTGACCACCGCAACGCTGATACAAAGACACAATCGTGATGCACTATTTCAGTGACCGCTTGCCAAGGTGATCGAACTGAATTAACCGAAGATGTTGATCAATAAAGTCAAAGCCTTATTTGCCGGGACAGACACCAACACGCAGCACCCGGAGGACCGCAATCTGGAACTGGCCTGCGCGGCATTGATGTTCGAGGTGGCCCGGGCGGATTTTGCGATTGAGGCCGCTGAACAGCATGCCGTCTGCGACTTGCTCACCCGAGAATTCGGGCTCTCGGTAGAAGAGCTGACGAGGGTCACTGAAGAGGCCGCTGACCGGGTCGATGCGGCAACCTGTCTCTTCGAATTTACCCGGGCGGTTAATGAGTTGGCCACCGTTGATCAGAAACGCACGCTACTCAGTATGATGTGGCGCGTTGCGATGGCGGATAATGTGCTGAACCGATATGAGGAGCATGTGATTCGAAAAGTCGCCGACCTGCTGTATCTACCTCATAGCGACTTTATGCTGGCTAAAAGAGACGCAAGTTGACGTTCAGCTCATTTATGAACATAAGCCATCTGCATCAACCTAGCGACTTCCGCCGCGAGCACTGACTAAGCACCCCAGCACAATCAGCCCGGTGCCCAGTAGCGTGCGCGCTGTCACCGCCTCGGCAAAAAACCACCAACCCAGCATGGCGGCCCAAATGAAAGCCGTGTATTCGATGGCAACCAGTCGCTGAGCTTCAGCTTGCCGGTAAGCCAGCGACATAAGCATCAGAGACGTGACGGCAAAAGCGGCAGCCAGCGCCGCGCCGCCCCACTGCGCTGGGTTGGCGGGCCACGTGACGGCAAAGGGCACACCTACCAATAGCAGCAGAAACACAATCACATTTTGATAAAAAGCGATTTCCAGCGGCTGCGCGATCAGTGCCTGCATTCGCTGTAAAACAAGGTTGAAGGCGTACATGACCGCGGACACCAGCACAGCGGTCATACCCAGCAGATCGCTCCCAGCATCAACCGCCAGTAGCTCTCCACCCACGACAAGCATGACGCCACCAAAACCCAGCACCGCCGCCAACTTGGCGTTGGCACCAATCCGCTCTCCTAAAATAGGCACCGCCAAGAAGAGCGTGATAATGGGCGCGATGAACGACAAGCCAATTGCCTGAGCCAATGGAATGCGCGTCAGCCCGAAGAAAAAGAGGTAGGCCATTACCGCGGTCAAGGCAGCTCGAATAATATGAATGCGTAGAACCTTCCCGGAGGCCGGTGCAGGCTGGGTGGGGAGATACAGGACAGCGACCAAAAGTGCGCCCATCGCCATGCGCCAAAACATGGCGTTGTAGGTGCCCATGGCCAGGGCCTGCCCCTTCATCACCGCATCCATCATTGAAAAGAGCAGGATACCCAGCGTTGCGATTAGCATGGGGTATTGCGTGACAACTGTCATCTTGGTGTCGTGGAAGTGCATCACATCACAATCTGAGGGCCATCTACCTATGCCAACATCGTTTGCGAGGGGTTACGCAAGCGGGTCTGGTTTGGCCCAATTGCGCCCATTAGAAGCGCGATAGCTTTTAAGGCCCACGTCGGCCCATCGGGCACTTCGGCTCAATCTTGAAAAAAGGCGCTTTTCTTCTCGCCATCCTCGGTATAAACCGGCTCTCCCCTCTCCACGAGGTAGGCCTGATTGGTGCTACTCACAATACCAATGCCTTGCAACAGACCCGCCATACGCTCGTAATAAGGGTGCTGAAAATGTGCAGCCAAACTCTCGCTGTCTGCCCATAGTTCATAGACTTGCATGCGTGTCGGGATTGCGGGGTCGGGGGCAAAACAATAATCGTGACAGCCGGGCTCTTCTTCCCGGGTCAAGCGCTGCACGTCGGCCGTCACCGCGACCGCCTCGTCCCGATCCTTCTCACTGCCAAACTCGAGTGCTGCTACAACGATAATCATCGACGCTATCCTCCTTTCAGCTATTTTGCCGTGTCGCGCGCCAGGGTATCAGCCGGGGGCTTCCGGTCTGTCGGCGCATCCACAGAGCGACCAACCCCCACACACACACGAGATAAGGCGTGTCTGAAATCAGATCCAAACTCCAAAGGCGCTCATCGCCCAGCCCAACGGCGATCTGCTCCGGGGACAGGACAAGACCGTGCCGCAGGGATAAGAGAATCGGGATAAATTTCAGCACAGCCGCCACCGCGAGGGCAAAGTTCGCCCAGGCGATAATGACCCACCGGCTAGGCACGGGTAAAACTCACCATCAGGTTATTGGCAGGCATCGGAATCACCGCCTGTGAACTGAAACCTCGCGTCTTTGCCACCTCGATGACGGCCTCCAGATCCCGCACCCCCCAGCGCGCATCCTGAGCCTTGAGTTGTTGATCAAACGCCGCATTTGAGGGAGAAGTGTGCTCACCGCCTTGCTTAAACGGCCCGTACATCAGCACAACGGCCTGCGCAGGCAGAATCCTCTGCGCCCCATCAAACAGCCCCTCGCAACAGCGCCATGGGGCAATGTGGACCATGTTGATATTGACCATCGCACTGAGGGGCTCGGGCAGTTCGGCGTCCTCCACCAGCCATCGAGTATCGAGTACATCCAAGCGTTGCGGCGCCAGAAGATTTAGCGCCTGCGACGTCTCTCGCCAAGCATGAATGGATGACAGGCTGATTTCATCCACATCAGTGGGTAACCAGTAGCGGGGAGTGAGCCGAGGTGCAAAGAAAGCGGCATGCTGACCTGTGCCGGAGGACACTTCCAACACGGTGCCTTGCTTGGGCAGATAGGTTTGTAACGCGTCCAAAATCGGGTCACGGTTGCGCTCGGTGGCAGGTGCATATCGCTTGCTCATACGCCGGACCTGCTACTCAAAAATGAAGTGCTAGGGTGAGCAATGAACGCTTCCGGCGATAAATTCACCTGCGCATCATTCTCCACCAGCGAGAAAAATCGCCAATGTTGGGATCAGCAACACCAGACCGCCGGCAACCAATAACAAGACTTCAACGCGACCGCGCCACTTTGGGGGTTCGTCTTCCGGCGTGTTATGGGAAGGATCCATTTTCGAAGCACCTTTTACCTTGGGTGCATGATGATTTGCCGCATCGAGATGGGCAAGATCTTTTCACCGCCCGCATGCCACGACGTTTTCCGCAAGCTGACAGCCCAGGCCGGCCGCCGCGCGGGTCATGCCTCTGCAATTTGTCACTTTTTGATGGCCCTGTACTTACGTAACACCATGCCGAAGGACTGCACTGCGGTTTCTTTGATTAGGACGTATTGAAAGAGAATGATCGTGACGACAAGAAACGTTTCGCTATTGGCTTTCATCACGCTGCTGGGCGCTCACGCTGCGCTGGCCTCTAACGTGGTGATCGATATGTCGCAGGTACAGGACTACACGCAGTACCAGATGGATCTGCAACAATGTGAGGGCCTCGCTGTGCAGAACCAACCGGATGCGCCGCAGCGTGAAGCTGTAGCGGGCACCGCTGTGAGAGGCGCCGCAGTCGGTGCAGCTGCTGGCGCAGTCAGCGGTGGTTCCGGGTCGAAAGCGGCCAAAAAGGGCGCGGGAGTCGGTGTCATTGCGGCGGCTAGTCGTAACAGCCGCAATCGGTGCGCCGCCAGCGCTAATGCCAGCGCGCAGACCGATCGCATCGTAAAGAATTGCATGCGAGGCCGCGGTTACGCCGTTCTGAATTGAACCACCGCTCTCGCGGGGCCTTTTCTCAGCCGGCCAATTTCTCAGGCGGCCAACTCTCCATGAGCCGTGGTAAAGGCTGAAACGGCTTTATCGAGGTCGTCCCGCGTATGGCCCGCAGAGATCTGCACCCGGATCCGCGCCTTGCCCTGTGGCACCACCGGGTAGAAGAACCCGATAGCGTAAATCCCCAGTTCAAGCAGGCGCTCTGACATCTTCTGCGCCACTACTGCATCTCCCAGCATCACGGGCACAATGGGGTGGTCGCCCTCTGGCACAGCGAATCCATTCGCCTGCATTTGTTCACGAAAGTAGCGGGTATTGTTGTGAAGTCTGTCACGAAGCGCGGTGGAGGCCTCGAGCATATCAAGCACCTTCAGCGAGGCCGCACAGATGGCGGGCGCCAGCGTGTTGGAGAAAAGATAAGGCCGGGAGCGCTGGCGGAGAATATCGATAATCTCCTGCCGGCCTGAGGTGAATCCGCCAGAACCACCACCCAGTGCCTTACCGAAAGTGCCTGTGATGATGTCCACACGGTCCATCACACCCCGGTACTCATGAACGCCGCGGCCCTGATCACCCATAAAGCCCGTGGCGTGGCAATCATCGTGGTGCACCATGGCGCCATAGGCATCGGCCAGATCGCAAATCGCATCCAACTGCGCGATAGTGCCGTCCATGGAAAAGACCCCGTCGGTAGTAATCAGGATACGCCGGGCACCTGCGTCACGCGCTTCCTTGAGCTTGGCCTCGAGATCAGCCATATCGTTATTCCGATAACGATAGCGGGACGCCTTGCACAGCCGGACGCCATCAATAATCGATGCGTGATTGAGCTCGTCAGAGATGACCGCATCCTTCGGCCCGAGGATGGTTTCAAACAGTCCCGTATTGGCATCGAAACAGGCGGCGTACAGTATGGTGTCTTCCATCCCCAAAAAGCGGCTGACCCGGCTTTCGAGGGTTTTGTGTATACCCTGAGTGCCGCAGATGAACCGAACCGACGCCGCGCCGAAGCCCCACTCGCTCAGACTGTCGCGGGCTGCCTGCATCACCTCGGCGTTATTCGCGAGACCGAGGTAGTTGTTCGCGCACATGTTAACCACGTTCGCACCCCCCTCGAGGGTGATGTCGTTTTTTTGATCGGAGGTGATGACCCGCTCGGTCTTCCACAAACCGGCCGCTTTAATGTCGGCAATCTCCGCGGCGAAGCTTTCTTTTACAGCCTGATAGCTCATATCAATCCTTCCAATCCAGAATCACTTTGCCCGATTGACCGGAACGCATGATGTCAAAGCCCTGCTGAAACTCGGTGTAGTGGAATCGGTGGGTGATGACTCGCTCGATGGGCAACCCGCTTTGGATCATCATCACCATCTTGTACCAGGTCTCATACATCTCGCGGCCGTATATGCCTTTGATATTTAGGCCCTTGAATACGACGTCCGTCCAGGAAATGCCGGTATCGTCAGGCATGATGCCCAGCATGGCGATGTTGCCGCCGTTGATCATTTTACTGAGGACATCCCTGAAAGCGGCAGGCGACCCCGACATCTCCAGGCACACATCGAAACCCTCGAGAATGCCCAAGCTCTCCATGAAGTTGCGGGTGATTTCCTGTTTGGCCACGTTGATCGGCTGGACCTTCGGCACGATCCGCTTGGCCAGATCAAGCCGGTACTCATTCACGTCTGTGAGGATCACATTGCGGGCACCACAATGGCCCGCCACCATGGCGGCCATGATGCCAATTGGTCCTGCGCCGGTAATGATGACGTCCTCGCCGACCATATTAAAGGACAGCGCCGTGTGCACAGCATTGCCGTACGGGTCGAAAATACTGAGCAAATCAGTGGGCAAATAAACGCTGGGTCGGAATACGTTGGTCGCGGGAATCACTACATATTCGGCAAAGGCGCCGTCGCGGTTGACGCCTACACCCTGAGTGTTGGGGCACAGGTGTAAGCGGCCGGCGAGGCAGTTACGGCAGCGCCCACAAACAATGTGGCCCTCACCCGACACGATATCACCCACCTGCAGCCCGGTGACGTTGGCACCCAGCTCGACGATCTCGCCAGCGTACTCATGGCCCGCCGTCATCGGCACCTGAATGGTTTTCTGGGCCCAATCATCCCAATTGTAGATATGCACATCCGTGCCGCAGATCGCGGTTTTGTGCACTTTAATCAGCACATCATTGCCCCCGACGACGGGAATCGGAACGTCTTCTAGACACAGGCCCTCTTCTGCGTGCTTCTTCACCAGTGCTTTCATGCGACATTCCGCCCAATTTGTGCTGATTATTGGGCTTTTTATGCACAATCAAGGCATTTGGATGCCTATGGGGAAAAGTTTTTTCCGCGCTCTAAGGAGGCCTTTAACGACCTCACAGGGGGCCCTCTGAAAAGGGGAGCCGCGGCAGGACGGTCGAGCGCTCTAAGTGCCGCCCGCGGGGCTCAGGCGATCACCGATCTCATCGCCTATCGAGGTTCAACCATCAGATACGACACAACGGTGTTGCCTATGTTGAGCACCTCGTGCCATGGAATACCATCACTGGAAAAATACGTCCCTGTCTGCAGATTCACCTCCCGGGTACCGGCGGCATCTGTGATGCGCATCCTGCCGCCCGAGAGGGCATAGCCAAAGTGCCCAGCGTGAAAGTGGCGCTCGTGACCCACTCCGGGTACGAAAATGCAGCGAAACACCCGCATTTCGGCAGTCTCACTGAGCGTCTTGCAGACGGACTCTCCCTGCCATGTGGCTGCGACGGGGTCGGGCAATTCGTCCGCCATCACTGCTGTATGGGACCCCATTAAAAAAATCAGCAGGGCGCTCGTGGCCATGTGGCGGGGCATGTGGCGGGGCACGTGGCGTGGCACATGGCGGGAATAGCTGCGCAGTAAGGTCATTGCGGGGTCAGGGTGCAACTCGCTTGCATCCACCGCAGGTTGATACCGATGCGCTCTGCTGACGGGTCAGCCCAGGCATACGAAACAGCCCGATCCTCTCCTGGACGATACGCATAGAGCACCAGCGAGGGTCGGTTGGAGCCGGAGGGCCAGATGACGTTGCGCATTTTGATGCCCACCTGCTGGGGCTCTGACTCATCGGTGGCCAACCAGACCATACCGCCCTGATCATAGATCTCAAGCCCACGTTTGAAGGTCCAGTCCCCATCTCTCTGCATGCCAGTCATCCAGCATTCGAAGCGCCTGGCCTTCAGGTTTTTGTGCGGCACGCCGGTGGGATGTCCCATCAGCAATTTCCCGGCCTCATCGTGTGCCCGATCAGAAATCCAGAGGGCTTTATCAGTCAGCAGCAGGTCGTCGTTAAAGATCATCCGTTCGCCGGTCTTCCGCGAGACATACGAGCATGTATCGGGCTCCATAAAGCCCACAAACTGATTAGCCCTGCGCTGCCAGAACACATCGCAACCAGGCAATACGATGGTGTCAGCCGGTTTCAGTTCAGCAAGCTTGTCTGGCTCCAGATGCGCGTCGATCAGGCGCTCGGGTTCATTGGGTATATGAATAGTGAGCCTGATGGCATTCCTATCGTAATCGGCGCGAAACGAATAAATCCTCTGGCGATAAATCTCGCTAGGGTCGTCATTAAGGTGCTGTTCTACGTAAAACACGTGGTCACCAAAAGCCGGCAACTCTACCGGCGCAAACACATGGTGAAGCCGTTCATGGCGCAGGGCTCCATCAATGCCCTGCTCCGCCTCAAAGTAGACCTGCTCCTGATTGTCATAGACGCCCGGAAACCATGTCATCATGATCCGGAAGTCCTTATCCAGAATCGCCGCCTGATCGGCATGCGCGTTAACAGCGACCAAACCAAGCAGTAGCGAAAACAATCGAATCATTGCGGGTCTCCGTGGGACGGGTTTGGCACTCACTTGCCAAGGCCGCTGCATCTATTACAACACGGCGCTCGAACAGCATGGCACTCATCGTGAACAGCCGCCAGTGGCGAGTGGATGCCGGGGAGCGGTGGCGTGCAGACGTCTCCAAGCGTTAATGACGAATTTCGCTGCCAACGAGCAACCGGTTGCCAATCGTCGGATTTATACATAGCTTTACAAGGAGCTTGAGCCCGTAACGTGAGTAGCACGGGATGCACGATGCAACACCGCGCGCGGCGATACACGATAAGATCAGCACCGAGGCAAGATGATGAAACCACTCGAAGGGATAACCATCCTCGAATTCTCCACCATGATCACCGCCGCCCTCGCGAGCATGATGCTTGCCGAACAGGGCGCCAGAGTCATCAAGGTCGAGCCCACAGACGTGGGGGATCCCATGCGCTATATCGGCGCCCGCAAGGGGGATATTTCGTCATTGTTCGCTGGCTGCAACCGGGGCAAGGAATCGATCAAAGTCGACCTCAAAAGCGAGGCAGGGCAAGCCGTCATCCACGAGATGATTCCGCACGTGGATGTCGTAATCCACAACTTTCGGCCCGGCACCATGGAGACGCTTAACCTCGATTTTAAGACGCTGGAGCAACTCAACTCGCGGCTCATCTATATGGCGATCTCAGGGTTCGGCACAGAGGGCCCACTGCGGCGCGCACCCGCCTACGACCCCATCATTCAGGCACAGTGCGGCATGGCGGCGACACAAGGCTCTGACGAATCGCCAGCCTTCATCCGCTCACTTCTCTGCGACAAGATTACCGGTTATACCGCCTGCCAGGCTGTCACCAGTGCGCTGTTCGCCCGAGAGCGGACGGGCAATGGCCAGATTATCGATCTTTCAATGCTCGATTCGGGGCTCTTTTTTATGTTCCCCGACGGCTTTCAGAACCATGCGCTCCTTGACGAGGACACCATTCCCGGCGGCCTGCTGATCGATATTCTCTACGACCTGACGTTGACCAAAGATGGGGGCGTCACGGTGGCCGCTGCCAGTCAAGAGATGCAGGGCCGGATGCTGAACGCCATTGGGCTCTTACATCTCCTGCAGGACGAACGCTTCAACAGCATGAAGAAGCTGGTCGAGAATCTGCATATTTTTCGGGATCTGGTAGCAGAGAAGTGCATGGAGTACACCAGCGACGAGTTGCTCGCACTGCTCCGCGTAGTCGAAGTGCCCTGCGCCAAATGTTTAACCCGTGATGAAGTGCTTGCTCAAGAACAACTGGGCGCCAACGACAGCGTCTCAATTGTTGACCATCCTCGTCTGGGCACACTGCGAATCGTCAGAGCACCCCCACGCTTTGGCGGAGAGCGACTAGCGCCCTCGCGCCCCACTCCGGCACATGGTGAGCACACCGATTCAGTGCTGTCATCGTTTGGCGTGCCGGCAGATCGCATCGAAGCGCTCAAATCAGAGGAAGTGATCGGCTAAAAATCCGACCGTTTATATACTCAAAGCTCGAATACCGACATGATCATCTCTTTATAGGCCTCAGGACCCGATACAGAGTACGGGCCACGGTAGCCGTACCAAGCGACTGAACCGGAGGCGTCAATGGCGGTGGCCAGAGTAAAAAATCCCGATTCCTCCCAAGCGGTAAACCAACCCAAGGTCAGCACGGTGGTCGCCACGCCCTGTGCGATGCTCTCGGCTGCCGCCACTCGCTGACCGTCAGTTACCGTAAAGATCACCACCTGATTCTCGGCAAGCCCAAGCGCCGCGAGCTCCTTGGCGTGCAACTCATGCGCCTCTGCGTCGAGGTCGATGCCCCGGGCAATCCTTCTGAGGGTGGCAATGTAAGCCTCTCTCGTTGCCGATGACAGCTCGGGCGCGGCATAGATGTCGCGAATATCCGCTGCACTTTTGCGCGCCTCGGGGCGAACCTGTGCGCCCGCCGTTGAGAGCGCCACCTCGACGGTATTAAACCCCTTTGAGCGAAGCAAGTTTGCAATACCTGAGAGCGCTGACTCATCCTCCGCAGAGCAGAGCTTGGCATTGTATTCCTGATCGAGGGCGGCGTCTGACGAGTTGTCGAGCACCGAGCAGTCCTGCACCAAAATAATGTCGAAGGCAGCTGCACCGCCATACGCTTCGGCGATTTGATCAAAAGACTCTGCCCGCGCCACCTGCGCGCACAGCAACCACCCAAACCCCAACACCAGCATTCGTTGCATGGCACCTAGCATCATTACCCCCTCAAACATGACAACACTTGCCAAACATTGCTCTCATCAACTCGCTCATTGCGCTGTAAACCCTCCGTCTACACTGAGCACCGCCCCTTGGCATAATGTGGAATCTGCAGAGGCGAAAAACAATATAGCACCGGCCACTTCCTCGGCCATACCCATGCGGCCAATTGGCATGACGCCGCGCAGCATTGCCTGTGCCTCGGCCTTATCTGGCATCAAGTCCGTCCAGCGCTCCATCATCGGCGTTTCTATTACGCCAGGGCAGACGCAATTGATCCGTACCCCGCTACTCGCAAGCTCAATAGCCATATCGCGGGTAAAGACAACCAGCCCACCCTTGGCGCTACCGTATGCAGTCGACAACGGGAAACCCACCAACCCATTCAAGGAGGCAACATTGATCACACTGCCAGAACCGCGCTCCACCATGCGCGGAACAAAGTGTTTGCATAACAGCCAGGCGCCCTTGAGGTCGGTATCGAGGACCTTGTCCCACTCATCGACGGTGGTCTCGTCATAGGTTTTATTGAGCTCGGCGCCGGCGTTGTTCACCAGCACATCAATGTTGCCCCAGCGCTCGTGCACATCGGCTACCGCATGCTCGACTTGAGCCTCAAGCCGAACATCGAGCGCCAGTGCAAAATGGTCGGCCCCGAGCTCATCTGTTAAGGCCTGTGCAGCGGATACGTCGCGGTCCAAAATACAGACACTGGCGCCCTCTGCAACAAAGCGTCTTGCCGTCGCCGCACCGATCCCGCTGGCGCCGCCTGTGACGACACATTTCAGTCCTCGCAACCGCATGTAGGTCTCCTCCGCAACTCTCTACAACTCACCGCAACTACCCCCAACTCCCCAGAACCCGCCGACACATCAAACACCATGATGGAAAGCGCGGCAAACAAATCCAACACCCCCAAAGAAAACGCACAACGCTAGGGATGAAGGACCGCTGTTTAATCGTCTAATACATGAAGGAGTAACTTATGACCACATCAGAGACCTATTCCATCGTGACCGCTGCTACCGTCTTGATCGTCATGGCACTGGCGACGATTTAAGCCACAGAGCGATAGTTGTTTTTAAGACGCACCTCGGGCGCCCCGCGACAGCCGTTCACTGTTGCCCTGTGCTCGACAATTTCCTCAACTTTCAACGGCACTTTCCGGAACCGGCCGGTCCGTAAACCCCACCTCGTCGATTTGAATCCAACCCCAAGCCTGTCTTAAGCTGATCGTGCTTTCATTTTCGGAGCAGTGCCATCATGCAGAAAAACTCTCGAAAACTAGTGTTGGGGGCTCTGCTGACCTCGGCGGCTCTAAGTTTCAATGCCACTAGTCGCGCAGACTGCGACCCCATGACTGCCAGACAGATGCTGGAGAACGGGGGCTGGACCTACGAGGCCGAGACCAACGAGCAGGGCCAAGGCATCTTCACTGTCGTCAGTGATGGCATCAAAGCCCAGACCTTAATAGAACGCGATGGCGACTTGCAGTTCATCGCTTTTTACATCAACAACGGCCTGACCCGGCAGGAGTCCCTAGAGTGGATCAATGATGCCTCTTCCCGGCTTAATTACGTGCAGATGTGGCTGGATGAAGACGAGGACGTGGCGGTGATGTATAGCGTTGCCGAATGGAACAACGTGTGCCCAAAGAATCTGAGTGACCACATCAAGCTGTTCATTTCACTGATGAAGTCGGTTGGAGAGTTGCACCCAATGAATAGGCTCTGAACACCGCTTTGCCATACTTTTTGCTGGCGAAGGGAAACGCATCGATCGAGTAGTCTCACGTCACACCATATTAAAAAAGCGGCGGTCCGTTAAGGAAAGTTCCTTAAACCTATGCACACTGCTCGCCCACATCCACAACAATACCGGTGATGTTGTCCCTGCCGCCCCGATTCAGCGCCTCTTCAATCAGAGCTTGGAGGGAGTGTTCGTTGCATGGGCCGCTCAACATCTGACGAGTCGTCTCCAGCGTGAGTTCCTTGTAAAGCCCGTCTGTACTGATGAGATACCGGTCGCCCGCTACGATCTCGGCGACCAGCGTCTCAAGTCTCAAATCTTTGTGAATGCCGACCGCTCTGGTGAGCACATTTGCAGACGGTAACCGTTGTGCCGCGTCCTGAGAGATCTCGCCTCGCCGGCACCGCTCCTGAGCTAAATTATGGTCCTCGGTAATGAGCGTCAGATCCCCATCTCTCAAGCGGTAAACGCGGCTGTCACCGGCCCACAAAAAACTGGCATCGGACTCACAGAGGAGTAGAGCCGCGACAGTCGTACCGAGAGTTCCCCCGCCCGGGATACTTCTGCAAGCCTCGTTCGCTTGCAGGAGCCTCGCTTTGATATCAGCCGAGCACTTCTCTATGGAGTCACTCTGGCGGTAACTCTCGACATGCTCGACGACAATGCCGCTCGCTTTTTCACCGTTGCCATGGCCGCCAATACCATCAGCCACAAGCCATAGCCCTTCCCGTTCATTGACAAACAGAGCGTCTTCATTGATCCGCCTGATGTGGCCGATATGTGTGCCATGGCGAGTACAGGTGCTAAACGGGTCAGGCATTTTTCAGCGCATTTCCTTTTTTGATGGACCCAAGCAAAAAAACCACTGCTGCCGCGCGGGGGTCGAACTTGGAAATGTCACGATGTCCAATTGTGCTGGATGATGCGCACGACTTCCTCGGCTGAGCTGGGCCGCTCATCCGGATCCTTGCTCAGGCAACTCATAGTCAGATCTGACAACACCTTGGGAACCGCAAGACTCCCAAAGTGTGAGGGCACGTCGGGCACCTTGTGGCGGACGTCTTCCAGTATTTTTCTCACCAAAGTGCCGCTAAACGGTGTCTGCCCCGTGAGTGCCTCGTACATCACTGCACCGAGGCTGTAGATATCAGATCGGAAATCGATATCCGCTTCTCGATCGACCTGCTCTGGCGACATATACATCACGGAACCCTGTAACTTCCCCGCATTGGTCATCGACACCCCGACATCGAGATCAGGCAGGTCGGGTTGTTTAGATGCGGCCGCATCGTCGTTATGCCAAACCTTCGCGAGCCCCCAATCCAGCAACAAGACCTCACCATAGGGCCCGATCAGGATATTGTCGGGTTTAATGTCGCGGTGTAGCACTCCAACAGCGTGGGCATAGCCCAGCGCGTTGCCAACCTGCAGGATGACATTCATGAGCTGCGAGAAGTCATATCGCTGTCGGTAGTTAAGCAACTCCCTCAGCGTATAGCCGTGGACTAATTTCATGGTGAAAAAGTA
>JBJKZJ010000022.1:0-64809 GCA_045560455.1 Luminiphilus sp.
CATCGCCGCAACCAACGCCGTTTCCGACATCTATGCGATGGGGGGCGAGCCACAACTCGCGATCGCCATTCTGGGCTGGCCGGTCAATCAATTAGCACCAGAAATTGCCAATCTCGTCGTCAAAGGTGGTCGGGATGTCTGCAGAAAACTCGGTTTCCCATTGGCAGGCGGGCATAGCATAGACGCACCCGAGCCCCTTTTTGGTCTCGCTGTTACTGGCCTCGTGGAGAGAACCCATCTCAAACAAAACGGTAGCGCTTCCGCTGAGGATTTACTGATCCTGACTAAGCCGCTCGGGATCGGCATTCACACCACAGCGGAAAAACAAGGCAAACTGGCGACAGCGCACCAGGGGCTCGCCACCGAACTGATGTGCCAGTCCAACAAGATCGGGGCGCTACTGGCCAGGCTATCCGGTGTGCACGCCCTCACGGACGTAACCGGTTTTGGGTTGGCAGGCCACCTGCTGGAGATGTGCCAGGGCGGCAACCTGTCCGCGACTATCGATCCGACGGCAGTGCCTGGGCTGCCAGGGCTTGAAGATTACATCGCATTGGGATGCATACCTGGCGGCACACATCGAAATTTTGAAGCCGTTAGCGGATGCCTCCCTCCCCTCTCATCGCGTGATAAGGCGGTGCTCTGCGATCCACAAACCAGCGGGGGGCTTCTGGTCGCCCTCGCACCCGCCGCGTTGGATGAGGTGCAGGCTTTGCTTATCGCGCATCAGACTCCCCACACGGTGATCGGATCATTTGTGTCGAACGGGAACGGGAAGCCCGCGATCCACCTAAAGCCATGATGACCGAGATTGACGACTTTGAATCCGTGCTGCGAAGCGATACGCCGCTAATCGATACGCGCTCACCAACAGAATTTGCAAAAGGCAGCCTGCCCGCCGCCGTCAACCTGCCTCTGATGGACAACGAGGAGAGAGAGGCTGTCGGTAGGTGTTATAAGGAGCAAGGTCAGGCCGCAGCCATTCGCCTCGGACATGAGCTGGTGTCCGGCAACCTCAGAGAAGAGCGCGTCCGCGCTTGGCAAACCTTCGCTACACGGCACCCGGATGGCGCGCTGTTTTGCTTCCGTGGTGGTCTGCGATCGGAGATTGCGCAGCAGTGGCTCCAGCATGCGGGGGTGGATTTTCCCCGCATCAGAGGTGGCTATAAGGCGATGCGACGCTGGCTGATTGACACGAGCGATAACCTCATCAGTAACGGGCACCTTCTGTTGGTCGGCGGGCCCACTGGCACGGCAAAAACTCGCCTGTTGAACGAGGGCAATGCGGGCAAACCGATTCCCGGAAGCATTGATCTCGAGGGGCTGGCCAATCACCGCGGCTCTGCATTTGGTCGGCGGGTTACCGAGCAGCCGACACAGATCAGTTTTGAGTTGGCGTTTGGGGCGCAGTTGATCAAGCATCGCTGTAACGGCCATCATAAACTGATTCTGGAGGATGAGGGGCGGCTGATCGGGCGCTGCGCGTTGCCTCTAGCACTGCAATCGGCTCGCGGCGATGCCGATTGGGTGCAGTTGGACGCCAGCATTGAGGCCCGTGTCCAACACTCTTACGAAAACTACATCCTCAAAAACCTTGAGGAGTTGCTCGTTCAGGATGCAGCGGGCGGCTTTGATCATTTCGCGAGTGGCTTGCTGGAGTCTCTCGAGCGAATTCAAAAGCGGCTGGGGGGTGAGCGTTTCGACGCCCTTAGGTCGACAATGCTTGAAGCGCTGGCATCACACGACCGAGGCACTCCAGAAATGCATAAAACATGGATCCGCCAGCTACTCACCGACTATTACGACCCGATGTACGAATACCAGATGAATAAACGAAATCGGCCTCCTGTTTTCAGGGGCAATGAAGGGGACGTCGCGGAGTATCTACTGCACGTTGCGCAGCGCCATGGCTGACTGACCGCTCGTTGCAGTGAGATTCGTTTATGACACTTTAGGATAGAATGGACACGTCTCCCTGTAGTTAAACAGGATATAACTACCGCCTCCTAAGCGGTGATTCCAGGTTCGAGTCCTGGCGGGGGAGGCCATGCCTTCATCAGCATTCACCACCACACAGCGTAGCGTAATAAGTCATGATCAAACTCGTTTATTGCCTTTAAAAAACGCGACGACGTCGACCACGCGAGCTTCTATCGCTATTGGCTGGAAGAACATGGGCCACTGGTAAAGTCTGTGGCGGGGGCCATCGGTGCGAGCCGATACGTGCAGAGCCACACCATATTGCCCGAGCTGAATGAGACCATGGTCGTCAGTCGCGGCTTGCAGGCACCCTATGACGGCGTGACGGAGGTCTGGTGGGAAACGATGAGCGCGCTTGAGCACGGTATGTCCTCTCCCGAGGGGGTCGCAGCGCAGACTCAACTCATAGAGGACGAAGCGCGGTTTATCGACTTCAGTCAATCACGGGTATTTATGACCGAAGAGCACCACATTTTTTAACAAAACCTCGCTGCTCGCCATAGAAAAGCCTGATAGCTTGGTTTTGACTCGGTCACCAACATCAATGGGAAAGCACAGCCTCCAGGGCGGCGAGGCATCCGAAGGCAGCTTAATACGGTATATAGGGCCTAATCCGACACACTTTCAGGCACCAAAGCTGCGGCCATGACTGATACGTTGACACTGCATCACCTCGAGTACTCCCAGTCCTTTCGGGTTTTGTGGATGCTGGAAGAGCTACAGGCCTCCTATGACTTGGTGGTTTACGACCGTGATGCACGGACGATGGCGGCCCCCGACGAGTACAAGGCGCTCTCCCCGCTGGGCACCGCCCCGGTCATGACGTGCGGGGACCTGGCGCTGTGCGAAAGTAGCGCGATCATGGAATTTATTCTCGACAGAACACCAGAACAGAACCTGAGACCCCAGCCTGACTCAGCGGATCGCACGCGCTATTTGTTCTGGTGGCACGCAGCACAGGGGTCAATGATGCCTTTGCAGCTGATGAAAACAGTCACCACGATCTCACAAAAACGCCTGCCCTTTTTCATGAAGCCCGCCGTCAAACTTTACACAAAGGGGCTGGACGAGTTGTTCATTCAGCCGCGCATGACCCGTATCCTGGCGATGGCGGAGAGAGATCTCGCCACCGCACCTTGGTTCGGTGGGCAGCAGCTGTCGGCGGCGGATTTCCTCATCGCCTATAACATGATTGTAGGCGCGGAGCGCGACATGATTACCGAAGCTGATTATCCACGATGCATGGAGTGGGTCGCACGGATGAAGGCGCTACCGAGTTTTGCTAGGGCCACCGAAAAGGATGGCCGAGAGAGCATGGCGCTGAGCTACTGAGCGACCTAACGATTGAGGGCATTCGCGTGGCGAGGCGACGCGAATCAAACCTTTAAACCGTTAGTCTCCTGCTGCCAAGTACTTAGCCAGCGTCTCGTGAAAATGGCGAATTCGCAGTTCTTGATAGCTCGCCGTGATCGCTTTTCGGCTTTTTGATGCCATCAGCCCGCGCTGAACCTCTGGTAAATTACCGGCGTCCTGGTCAAATAGCGCGCCCAACAAACCCAGTCCATCAGCGTCAGCGTACTTCTGGTCGTAGTCGAGCCGAATGGTTTTGGCATCCGCTGGCCTCGGTTGATCGGCCGCAAAACCATCCAGCAAGTAAATGTCCATGATGCACCCATCGGGATTCATCCCATCCGGGCGATAGCGGTAGGTGATCTGGCTCTGGAATCCACCCCATGGCGCAAAGTTGGGGAAAACCAGATAAAGAATGGAATCCATGGTCTCGGCATCGGTCACCGTTGCCAGCATCTCCGGGCTTATGAACGCAGCGAACTCCTCCCGACGCACCGCACCAATGGCCTGCCGCGACGTGATGGAATCTGCATCCAACCCCGTCAGTTCCTGGGCCCGCTCAAAGCCACCCGGGCCGGTCATCGCCTCTACGGATTCCTGGACGCTGTACCGATCGGCCTGCCCGGGATTAGGGATGCCCTGCGCAGTAATGGTGCGACTCAGGTGGTCGCCAAACACGTCGTACTGGGAGTTATCTCCACCGGTAAAAGACAATATCTGGGGATGGGTCTGAATAGCATGATAAGACTCTATGAAGGCCTCCATCGCGATCTTCCAGTTGCAGGCAATCTTCTTCTCAACATGGAGTGACACGTACCGGTTTTCAGGGGTCCAGCGCTGAAAGTGCTCGGTCAGTACCGAGGCGTATTCCTCAAAGGGCGGCGCCTCCAGATCCATGTTAATAAGAATCCAGCCACCCCAAGTGGTCACCTGCACTTCGGGCAGCGTCAACTCTGCCAACTGCGCCTGATCAAACTCCCAGTCGCAGTAGGCTTCTTTGAAGCTGCCATCCAAATGCCAGCAGAAACCGTGGTAAGGGCACCGCAACTCGCGGCTCGTTCCCTTGCCGGACTTTAGCGCGCGACCTCTGTGTAAGCAGGAGTTATGGAACCCTTTCAGTTCCCCGGACTCGGTGCGCACCAGCAATATCGAGTACCGGGCAATGTCATGGACATAGTAATCCCCCGCCTTCTGCAACGCGGTCTCGCGACATACCATCTGCCACACCTTGGGCCAGAGGTGCTCGACCTCTTTTTCAAACACCCCGCGATCTGTCCACACGTCCGTGGCAATGATGTCGTTGGCGATGTTGGGCTGGGTGTCCAAACGCAAAGCGTCAGGAACGCTGACCGCCTCCTCATTTAAGAGCTCCTGATAGCTAGGAAAAACAGGCTTGTTCATGGGTTACTCCACAGCACGGCACATAGTTAGCTTCACGCCACTTTATCAAACGAAATATGCAGATCCATCAGACCGCGCAGCAATACATTCGGGTGATGCTTCAGCGAGTTTTTTCCTTCGACCAAGGCCCAGTTATCGGTGCGTTGCAACAACGTTGTCATGGCAATCTGCAGCTCAGTTCTCGCCAGCTGCGCACCCAGACAAAAGTGAGTGCCCTGACCGAACGCCATATGGTTATCGGCATTGTCCCTATCAACTTGCATGGCGCCGGCACAAAGAAAGACCGACTCGTCACGATTCCCCGCAGCAAAACGCACCATAAGGAATGACCCTTCGGGAATGGCCACGCCATCGACTTCCGTGTCTTGAGTCGCGCGCCGCCACATCCCCGAAGTCGGCGTCTCTAATCGCAGGATCTCCTCAACCGCAGTGGGTATCAGATCGGGATTAGCCCGCAGTTTTGCCTGTTCCTCGGGGTTTTGAATCAGCAACACCACACCCCCGGCGATCGCGTTAGTCGATGTCTCGTTGCCCGCCACCAGTATCTGCTGAATCATGCCCAACGCCTCTGGCTTGGTCAGTAAGCGCCCCTCATCGATGGTGTTATTGGCGAGATCAGAAATGATGTTGTCTTCGGGTTGATCTCGCATGCGGTCAATCAGATCCGCAAAGTAGTGCTGAAACTCCACGATGTCTTTGGCGTTCTGAATCTGTTGCTCCTCATCGGCGAGGCGACCCAGCCTCGAGGTGGAGGCGTCAGACCACTTCTTGAGCAACGCCAGCTCGGAGCGCGGCACACCCAGCTGGTCTGCGATGACGTAGATGGGCAAGGGCACACAGAGACGGTTGAGCAAATCCACTTCCCCGTCGTCGATCCACTCGCTAATCAACTGATCGGCAATGGCTTGAATATCACCACGCATGCCCTCGATGCGCTTGTTGGAGAACACTTTATTCACCAGGTTGCGATACACACGATGCCGAGGCGGATCCTGGGTCAACAGGGTTTCGACCATCTCGTACCCCTGCTCATAGATGGCGTTGACGTCCTCGTTGGAGGAACCTGAATTCAGTAGCGCGCTGAAGCTACTCGAGAACCGCGCGGGATCACGAATGATCTCTCGAATGTCGTTGTAGCGCGTCACGACAAATACATTGGTCCCGGGCATTTGCCACACCGGAGCCTCGTCCTGTAACTGCTGATACACACTGAAGGGACACTCTTGGACTTCTGGACTGAAGAAATCCAATTCTGCAAGGTCAACACGGCTCATGACAGGGCCTCCTTTAAAATCAACTCTGCGGTGGGGAACGCATCTTCGGGCAGCGCTTGACGCTTCGCCTCAACAAAGGCAGCAAAATCCCCCACCACTATCTGCCATACAAAATAGCGTTCTGCCCCCTCAATCTCCATAGCAAAGGGCGTAAAACCCATTGGTACGTATGCAAAGGCATCACCTGTTGCCGGGAAGAGATGCTCACGCTGGAAAGCCCGCACGGCGTCACTCTGCGCCACCGGTACCATATCGAAAAACGCGACCGCGGGCTGCGTGATGGCCAGGCGCCGCAAAAACTCAGCGGGGAAGAGCCCACCCGTCCAGCGAGCATTGATCTCGGTCACGATCACATCGTCGCCTGACACGAAGTAGTCGACACCGCAGTTAATGCCTTCTTCGGCGACATGACCATGATCTCGCGCGTAGGCGCCCACCTGCATCAACACCGTCTCATGGGCCTCAGGCACTTGCAGCTCAGGCGAGATGTAGTTACCCACCCACTTACCGCCAGCAAACAAAATCTGGCGGACATTGCTGATACTGACGTCCTGCGGGGTAATCATGAGATCCACCGTCATCTCCCGCCACTGACTGATATCCAGCTTTTCCTGTAAGAGGATCTGCACATCGTCGCTGTACTCCTCAATTTGATTGAGGCAGCCAGCGACAGAGTCCACTGCAAAGACATTGCGAGATCCCGCAAGTCCTAACAACTTGACCATCACGCCGTTAGGAAACTCCGAAAACAAACGATCGGCCTCTCCTTCCCGAATCGCTCGCTTGAAGTACACCTCGGTGTGGGGCACTGGCAAACCGGCTTGGGGTGCATGCTCGGCAAAGTGTAGTTTGGAGTTGACATTCCGACTGACCGCCAGCGCCTCGGCGTTTTGATGCAACGGCTCGTTGCTCCCACTGATCATGTAGAGGTTGGTCAGATCAACCTCAGGCAGGACTGCGGCTACACTCTCGTAGTAGCCGTCGAGAGGGTGGAACTGCCAGTGGCTGTCAGGCACCGAATCGAGGCCCATATCGACGAACATTTCACTGTAGTGTCCCAACATGTCTCGCCACTCAAGGTCTGTGAACGGTGACCCCAGTGCGACGTGATCTATTGATTTGCCCAGGCCGACGAGCGCAACTTGTAACGCACAGGTCAGCACTTGATTTTCCTGATGATCAACCTGCTGTTTTGGCGTCAAGCTGGACAGGTCGTGATGCAGAGAGCAGTCGTCTCCCGCCATCGCATACAAAGTCGACGCGGACTGCTCGGGTATGAAACTTCCCACTTTCATGATCTGGTCCCTGAATTTGGCGTTTATTTTTATGACGGGGCTATTTAAACATTTGTCAGACTGAGTTGTATCATTGCGACTCTAAAACTTTACTTCTCAAAACACCGGCACAGAGGATCTCGCCCTAAGAAAATAGGTCTGCCGTCTGGCCCGTCTTCTCCTCGTCGATATCCACCGGCACAATCAGCTCACTGTCGTCATATCGGACGTTACCGACCCTTGTTGACACAGGATGAAACGAGATCTCCAGCGTCGGCAATTCCTCCGGCGTTTGCCCGCCATTGAGCCACCAATCAAGGCTCTGGTCGTCAAGCAGTACCGGCTGTCTGTGGTGAATTTCTGCAAGTGGCTCGGTTGCGCCCCGGGTGACCACCGCACAGCCGATGCCGGGCTGATTGACGCCCGCCATATAAAATAAATCTCCGCCACGGTGGTGGAACCAAGGCTGCTTTCTTGACCCGATACGCTGCCATTCATACCAACCATCGGCGAGCAAAGCGCAACGCGCTAAATCGCGGAAAAGGAGTTTAGCGTCCAATGTCTCAAGCCGCGCGTTAGTGACAAAACGGCTGGCGTCGGATCCGCCCAGCGGAATGCCCCAACGGGCTGATGCATGATCGCTGACGTCTGTCTTAATCACCACCTGTGACTGCGGGGCGATATTGAAACGGTCCGCATTCTGCAGCCCCAGCTTCGCGACATCTGGCTTATTGGACACCAAAAGCGTGTAGCGTCCGCACATCCTCAGACAGTCAGCCCGGCCGCTTTAAGCGCCATCGCGCCCAAAATGCGCTCATCCCCCGCCGCCATTTGCAGTTGTTCCCTGAGCTCGGCGAAGCCGCCCCCGGTGATCGTATCCATTTGCAATCCGGCGGCATGGTTTTCCGCCAATCGCGGGGTCAATTCCTGCTCAAACCGTGCCTCGAATTCAGCGAGCAGGGGCAAAACCTGTGCCTCAGAAAAACCCGAATTCAAGCCAGCAAGAGAATCGGCCAACTGATCGGCAACCCGAAAGCAGGTATTCATGCCCATACTGCGCGCGGGATGCATGGCATGCCGGGCATCACCAATGAGCACCAAGGCCCCCTCTCCCTGGTAAGGCTTACTTTGCTGGGAAACGGGCGGGTAAAACGCTCCGAAGGCCAGTGATTCAAATTTTATCCCCGGACACCATTTGGCGAGACGACGCTGCAGGGCCTCCTCCGACCCCGTCTTCCAACAGCCAATTTCCTCGGGAGATACCGGAAAACCAACCTTGGTTGCGCCGCCGGTTCGCGGGATCAGCGACACCATGCGCTCCTCTGCCAAATACACATCCAGCGTTCTCTCGTCGCTAACGCCCTGTTGGCAGCCGTACAAGACGGCGATTGGATACTGGTAACGATGTCGGTCCAGGCCCATCTTCAGGCGACTGCGAACCGTCGATGCGGTGCCATCGGCAGCTACCAGCACCGTGCACGTGGCCGACCCCGGCTGATCAGCAGCCTTCCAGTCGACACGCCAATTCCCCGCTACTCGCGTTAACGACCAGTCGGACAAACCGGTGATGCTCACAGCGCCCGCCTCTTTAGCGGTATCGAGCAAAATATCGCCAATCTTCTCGTGGTTCAGGAACAAGAACGCACCACCACAGGCATCGTGCTGGGGCACTGGCACGGTGACAATGTGGGTGCCCTCTGCATCAAACCAGCGCGTTCCCACTCGCCGCTCTGCGCCCGCCTTCAACAACCGATCCAGCACGCCCCAGCGGGACAAGACAGGTTGCATAGCCGGCTGTATGTGATCGCCTCTGGCGGTATCCAACTGCCCGCAACGACGATCCAAAAGCAATATGCTCAAGGCACTGCCCTTTAGCGCCGCGGCCAGAGCACCGCCAGCGATACCCGATCCGATGATGGCAATGTCAAAATGTTGCGAGCTCACTCACACGCCCCGATGTCTGGATTAATGGATCAGGGACACCATACCGGCACGGGCCGCTCAATCAAACCAGCGCTGGTATCAAGCCAATATCGGTCGGGGGGTTGCACCACTGCGATTCCCCGCGGACAAGCGGTGGTGTAATGTCGATCAAAATCACCAGCGGCTGAAACCCTATGACCGGGGCCACACCTCAACATCGGCGATGGATCGTGCTCAGCGGGCTATTTTTGGTTTATATGGCCTCAAACGGCGTCACTCTGCATACGCTCCCCCTGCTGTATCCCGAATTGATGGACAGTTTCGGCTGGCAAGCAAGCGAGGTGACACTCCCCGCAACCATATTTTTTGTTATCGGCGCCGTGACATCACCACCCGCCGGGTGGCTACTCGATCGCTATTCGTCCCGCGCCATCATTGGTATCGGCAGTACGCTACTGACACTCGGATTACTGGCCTACTCCGCGACCAGCAGCCTCTGGCAATTGGTCGCTGTCTATGCCCTGCTAGGGCTGGCTTTGTCGCTCTGCGGCCTGGTCTCCAACATGGTGATGCTGACAGGCTGGTTCGACTCAGGACGCGGCCGTGCCACAGGCATACTCTTGATGGCATCCAGCCTCGGAGGCGCGCTGTTTCCCCTCGCTGTCGGATCGGGCATCGAGCAACTGGGTTGGCGGCAGACCGTGTTGCTGACGGGCGTTGGCGTCGGCTCGATGATGCTCGGTAGCGCGTGGCTTTTACTCCGCGATGGAAGACGCTTGATGCCGGACTCACCATCCCCGGGGCCCTCATCGGACCCGGAGCAGCGTGTCATCCCACTCCTATCGACGCGCCGCTTCGCTGCCATTGTCTTTGCCACCGGCAGCCTATGGTTCATTATCATCGCGCTGACCCAGCATCAGTCCATTCATCTGGCCAGAGACGTCGGGCTCGCAAGATCCTCTCTCCCATCTGTGTTTAGTCTGTTTTTTGGCTGCTCGATGGTGGGTAAATTCTGCTTTGGCCTGCTGTCCGATCGCTTCGATCTTCATCGAGTCATGGCGAGTGCAATACTGATGCTGGCCATCGCACTGCTTGCGCTGAGCCAGATGACGACGAGCGCCACCGCGTTGTTATATGGCTACGCCGCGCTCGCCGGCCTCGGGTTCAGTGGCGCTTTTACCTGCATCCAGATTTTGATTGCAGCGCATTACAGCGGACCACTGTATGGCCGTACTCTTGCGACGATCGTGTTGATCGACACACTGTGTGGTGCACTTGGCACGCAGACAATTGCCCGCGTCAGGGAATGGCAGGGTGACTACACCTCCGCCTTTATAGGCATGGCGATGCTCGCCGCGCTGAGCGCAATGGTGGTGCTCAGCCTGACGCGCGTGACGGCGGGCTCAGAGTCGCACGCACAAACCACAGATTTGCAATCGTGAGCATCAGGTATCACTGATGGACAAGACACACCGCTCGTCTGAAAGCAGATCGGCGACGGCACAATGATCCGTGAAGGACGACTTGTAAGCCGTCATAAACGCCACCCCTTCTTCCCGTATACGTCGCCGCTGAAGCGCACTGCAAAAACGACGCACGTCCTCCTCACTCTCAAGGATCAGGGGCGGCACCTCAGCAGTGGACCCGTCTGCATCCTTAGCAACCATCGTGAAGTAGCAGGTATTCGTATGTTTACTGGCGCCCTCCTGTAAATTCTCAGCGACCACCTTGATCCCCACGACAAGGGATTTTTTACCAACATAATTGACGGATCCCATCAGGGACACCACCTCGCCCACCTCAACGGGTCGGAGGAACTGCACGTTATCGACTGAAACCGTGACACAGTAATTGCCTGCGTGTTTGCTGGCGCAAACGTAGGCCAGCTTGTCCATTAACGACATCAACGTGCCACCGTGTACCTTGCCGCCAAAATTGGTGTAGCTCGGTACCATTAACTCGGTGATCACGCTTCGCGAATACGCAACGGGATGCCCTTTCATAGAAAAACTCCTCGACTCTGCACCCCTATACGCGCCAAAAGACGCCAAAGATTAGCTTTCACACTCACCAATAGCGCCAATAAACCAGAAACCACACGTGCAACCCGCGCGGGCGCTCACACTGCAGAACCCCAGATCATCCAACAGCTGTTCGCTTAAATACCCACAGGGGGTATACTGGCCACCACGGTAAAATACCCCCATAGGGTATATCACCAACCAGTCAGGGAATGTGCGGATGAGAGACGAAACGCAGCGCAAGGCAGACGCCCGTCTGGCGCGCATCGAGGGACAGATCAGAGCCGTCCGCAAAATGGTGGCCAAGGATCGCTACTGCATCGACGTGGTACGACAGGTGCAGGCTGCTCGCTCGGCGCTAAGCGGCCTAGAGACACTGATTATCGATGACCATGTCGATACCTGCGTGCAACACGCCCTCGAAGACGGCGAGACTGGTGAGCGCAGGGAGAAGGTCACCGAATTGGTTTCCATCCTGACTGGAAAGAAAAAGTGATCACCGTGCGGGCCGCACTCCTGCTAGCGCTAGGATGCCTGACATCCATAGTGACGGTTGCCCGCCCAGTGTCTTATGCGGGCGGCTGGACCGTCATTGAGGAATCGGATCGGCAATCGAGCTCGGTTTTACTCCACTACACGCCTGCACATCAGTGGTCTATTGGACCGCGTGTAGAGGTGAATCGAGATGACGATTTCGCCCTGTATTCTGCTCAACCAACCTGGCTCGCCAAGCGCTGGTTCGGTACTGACTATCAGGGCAACCTCTATTTTTTCGGTGGCGTCGGCATCGCATCGGGCATCAACGATAACGAGCGTGATGACCGGTTTGCTGCTTATGGTGGCGTGATGGCGGACTGGGAGACTCGATCACTTTTCGCCAGTTACCGGGCACGTTATCTGGACGCGGCGCACTTCGGGGAGCAATTCATGCAGGCCGCGAGAGTAGGCTTTGCACCCTATGAAGGCGATACCGGAGATTTACATACTTGGCTGATGCTGGAGATCGACCACCGTCCCTCCGACCCTGACTCGGTCACGGCCACCCCCTTGGTGCGCTTTTTCAAGGGACCACTGCTTGTAGAAGCTGGCTACAACCTTACTGTGAATCAACCTCTGTTTAATTTTACCTACCGCTTTTGAAAAGGAGCGTCACGATGAACCTGCTAATAAAAGACATCGCTATCATCACCGCACTCTGCGTCTGCTTGCCTGCCACAGCGCAGGAGCATCATGACCATGAGAATCATGGGACACACGACATGCATGAGCATCATGATCACGATCACCAAGCCACTGACTTGGACCATGCTGCCCATGATGGCCACCAGGCTACTGACAGACCAGTGCTGACACGTACCGAGGATATTGAATCAGCGCTGGCTGAGGGCGGGGAACCCATCGTGGCCGATGTACTGGGCGTCGTCTGCGACTTTTGCGCTATGGCCATGAACAAAATTTTCGGCAAACGACAAGAAGTCGCCGCGATCTACGTCGATCTCGATACCAAAGCGCTGAGCTTGGTGTTGGCGCCCGGCGCCTCCATGAGCGACCAGACCATCGCCGATCTTGCCGTTCAAGCGGGCTACCGGATCGCTGAGGTACGGCGTGGTGACGCGGCTCTCGGCAGCGCATCGTGAGAGGTGATTGGCGAGACAGCATCGCGCCCTCGCTGGCTCTTTTCGGCAGCGCTTCGACGTTACTGTGCTGTGCTCTACCCGCGCTTCTGATCTCGATTGGCGCGGGCGCCGTGATGGCGGGACTGACGGCGGCGATACCCGGCATCATGTGGCTCTCAGCTCACAAAGATATCTTATTCGCTCTCTCGGGCGGATTGATGGCCGCCAGTACCTTGTTGTGGTGGCAACAACGCCATGCGCCCTGTCCTGTGGACCCGATCAAAGCATCGGCCTGTGCGCGGCTTCGTCGAATCAACGTCTGGCTGTTATCAGGCGCCTGGGTGGCGTACGTGACCGGCCTATTCTTCGCTTATATCTGGGTGCGGGTTTTTTATTGAAAACTGCGGCGTGCGCGGGTGTGGAGGAATAACCACACTCCCAACACCGCGGTTGCCAGCGCGAGCAATGAAAATATCCTGAGTAGCCAGGTCCCGATCGTATCCCGATCCTCGTAGCTCATGATGTGGAGCGACCACAAGAAGTCCCACCATCGCCATGCGTCATGGCGCACCACCGTCACGTCCCCCGACATGGCATCAACATAGGCGACCCGGTCGGGGTCATCCGCTCTCCATAGCCGCCACTGCGGCAAGGGAGCTCCACGATACTCACTGCCGGGTATGTCAGTGTCGACCCACTCAACTTGATCGGGCTTGATGACCGTTCTCTCGTTACCGAGCGTCAATGCCTGCGCTGGAGTGAGTGCGATGATAGGTACACCCTGCTCGTCCAGCCACTGAGTCCCGTCATCTGCCTGCACACCGACTATGAGCTCACCAGTGAGACGCTCCTGAATGACCACCTTCTTCGCTGATACCACACCCGTTTGTAAGCTTGAAAGATCCAGCTGCGTCGAGGACGGACTCCGCTTGAACTGATGGCCGCGCACATAGTCGATATCGACGAAAGCAAAATACAGGCCGCTTAGGGTCCATAGCAAGAGCTGACAGGATGTCACCAGCGCGACCAGACGATGCCAGCGCCTTAGCTTGCGCTGCCTACTCAGCGAATTGGGGTGCCGCAATTCAGTCACTGCTTATCTCACTCGAACGCATCGGGTAATGGATAACAAATACGCATCGGCAAACCCACTTTATCAAACTCTTGCTTACCGAGAGGCAGGCAGTCTCGACGTGTCGTATCCAAGGACGCTACAACACCACAGACTAACGCGTCCACCATATCGTCCCTCGAGCACTGCGCACGCGGCACTGCCGTCATCAAGTTCTGCACCAAGCGGTCAATGGTGGGGGCCGGAATATGACGGGCCAATATCTGTCTCCGCTCGCGATAACCAGCATCGGTTTTCTTGTTTTCTGCCATCGGCACCCCGCCATTGAGACCACTGAAACAGAGCTCGGGATGTGTTTCGAGCCAATCGAGGTTATCGCTGCCAGATGAACGCAGAAGCGCCTCGGTCTCTCGAATTTTGGGCAGCAGGTAAAACGCCTGCTTGCTCACACCCTTGCCACACTGCGCCTTACTCGCGAGATTGATCTCCTCGTACGTCAGCGCTGCCAGCGCCAGCCTCGGCGGCACGGGGAACACACTACTGCTGCGCTTGCCGAGCAATTGCCTCGCGGCGCGGTCGCAGGCCCGGAATCCGTCACTGGACAGCCCTATTGGGATGTCGATACAGACAGTTGCGTTGAGACCCAGCATCGGCACGATCGACTTAAGGGTCGGCAGGCAGTCCAGAGACCAGCCTTCACCGTCCCAACCTGCGCAGACCCACCCACCCCGGCACCCATCGATACCGGCCGCAATCAAAGGTCGATGGGGATGTGGTGCGGTCACAATGCGGGTGTCATGTGCGCACCTGAGCGGCTCTACAAGCCAGCCGTAAAGGCGTCGTCTCTACGTCGGAAGCTTGGGCGGGATTAGGACTGAAATCGTGTGACCTTGACCGGCAACTCGGTAAACCCTCTGATGAAAAGATTGCAGGTGCGCTTTGGCTCTCCGACCACCTCTATGGTCTCAAACCGCTGTAGCGCCTCCTCCCAAAGCACGCGCAATTGCATCTCAGCCAGACGGTTACCCATGCAGCGGTGGATGCCGGCCCCGAAGGACAGGTGGTTTCTCACACTGGGACGGTCAATCCAGAAGTCATTCGGCCGCTCAATCACCTTGTCATCGTAATTGCCAGACACAAACCAGAGCACCACTTTCTCACCTTTAGAAATTTCCCGGCCGTTGAGCTCTACATTGCGCGTTGCAGTGCGGCGCATATGGGGCAGCGGCGTTTGATAGCGGATGATTTCAGAGACCATGGACGGTATGAGATCCGGGTTCTGCCGCACCTTGGCCATTTCATTCGGGAACTGATTCAGGAACACCACACCACCCGACATAGAGTTACGCGTGGTGTCATTACCCCCCACGATCAGGAGCACGATGTTGCCCATATAGAGGAGCGGATCGTCCACCATATTTTCGGTGTTGGGGTCGGCCTGCAGCATGCGAATCAGGTCGAAGGCCTCTTTACCGTCTCCTTTACGCTCGTGCCACAGCTCGGTGAAGCGCTGCAGGCAAACGGTCATGTGCTCAATAATAACCTCGCGTGTCGATCCTTCACCGGCGGTAATTCTGACGTCAGAGGTAAACATGTCTGACCATTCCGTGAGGTTGTCTCGGTCCTCCCAGGGGTAATCAAACAAGGTGGCCAGCATTTTTGTGGTGAGGTCTCGGCTTACCAGCTTGACCCAGTCGAAGGGCTCATTCTCCGGGAGTGAATCCAGCACCTCGATGGTGCGCTCGCGGATCAGCGTCTCGAATTCCTGAAGGTTGCGGGGCGCCACCACGTGGTGCACCGCCCGGCGCTGGTCATCATGCTCCGGTGGGTCCATCGCAATGAACATCTTCAGGATCATGTCGGGTTCGGGATCGATGATCGCAATCGAAGGCTCCGAAGAAAAAGTCTCTGTATCGCGCTCGATCGCGACGATGTCCTCATAGCGAGTGACGGACCAGAAAGGGCCAGCGGGGCTATCGGGCTGATAGTGGATGGGGCACTCCTCACGAAGTCGAGCAAATAGTTCGTGCCAATAGTCGTACTGGAACATGCGTGGATCGGAAACATCCAGATCCTCGAGCGGCATCGCACGATAGTCTGGCGTTGCAAAACCCGCGGGCATATTCATATCGTTCACCTTTTCAATATTTTACAGCGGTTTTCTTAACTATTTTCCGCTACATCTGGAACTCGGGCAACCGCACCGTGATGTCCGGCATACCGTCTGCGACCACAATCTGGCAGGCCAAACGAGAGTTATCTGCCCGGTCAGGCCTAAGCCCCAGCATCGCAGTTTCTTGTGAGTCAGGTGCCGGTAAATCTCCTGAGACCTCGACAAAACAGTGGCAGGTGCCGCAAATGGCGCCTCCCCCACAATCAGCGTCAATCCCCGGCACATCGTGCTTAAGCGCGGTCTCCATGAGAGACAAGCCTACGTCAGCGTCGACCATTCGCTCTGACCCATCGTGTTGAATAAACGTGATCACCGTCATGGACTGCTATTTCCCTCTCCGTTAACTCAGTCAGGCACTTTTGCCATATTTTCTTGTCCGGGTGAGGCTATCATCGCCGCTCTGAGCCCGCCACTGCCTGCTCAGCTTCAAACGCTTCGTGAAAGGCCGCCAGCATGCTCTGCTCATGACTTTGCGCCTCGGTGGTATCGAGTGGTCGCTCCAGCTTCGCCCAATCGATATCACCGTCATCGGTCATGGATTCGTACTCAAGAATACCCAGCTCTTCGAATCGCGGCCGAACCGCGTCGGTTAGCAGTCCAATCCGGCGGAGATTTGGCACCACACGCTGAAAAAGTAAGTTCCGAAAAGTGGACATCACAAAACCATCGAGTACTTTGCGACGACTCTCCTCGACATCCCAGCCAAAATGCCTAAATACATCTGTCGCTACGAGCCTCTCACGACTGATCGCACAGGCCTCGAAGGCAAACAAAGCCCGTTCCTCGCGCTCCTCGTCGGTCAGCGTCTGCACGAACTCCTCGAGATAATTGACGCCGAACGTCACGTGACGTGCTTCGTCACGGGTCACTAGATAAACGATGTCCTTCAGTACCGGGTCGGGGGTTGTCTCACGCGTCGTATTGAACGCCGACAACGCCAAGCCCTCGATCACAATCTGCATGCCAATAAATTTTAGATCCCATCTTGGATCCGTCAGAATTTTATCGATGATGCTGTTGAGGTGAGTGTTGATCGGGTACATCAGACCGATCCGCTTCTGTATGTACTGATTAAAAACTTCAACGTGCCGCGCTTCATCAAAAGTCTGTGAAGCGGCGTACAATTTCGCGTTGAAGGAGGGGGCGCAAGAACATAATTGACTGGCGACCAATAGCGCACCCTGCTCACCGTGAAGAAACTGAGAGAGTGACCAGGCATTCATGTGTAGCCAAAATTCATCCTTCTCTTTGTCAGACAGTGCAAGGTACGGTGGGTAGTCATGCAGATTCATCAACTCGGCCTGGCGTTCTTCTTCAGGCCAAGGTTGATCCCAATTAATGTCCATCTGCGGGTCCCAATTAAGCTGTTTTCCCAGCTCATAGAGCTTTTTGATACGGTTATCCTGAATTGAGTAGTCCCAGTTGTAGGAGCCGGTCAGCGGCGTTTGAAAGATCTGTGCAACATGATCGACATCGGCACTGGTCAACACATCCTCTAGATCGGGGTTATCGATCGGATAATCTGGATTAGGAAACCGTTGAATCTTGCGAGGCGTCTGCTCGCTCCACGTAATCTTCATGCTCATCACTCCATTGCTAACCCCGATATCATCCAACCCAAGCGCCACCTAACTCAAGGTGATACCTTGCCAAATAAAGGTCATTTATGGCCAAATATTGGCATGGAGAGATCAATTCCCAGTCAGTATCTGCTGATTCTCATCGCTCTGGTCGCAGAGCGCGGATGCGCTTTGGAAGTGATCTGCAATGGAACCGATCTCTCTTTGGAGAGGCTCGGCCAGGCCGGCACGCGCGTAGACGAAGCCGAGGCCGATAGAGTCGTGGCAAACGCCCTACATGCAACGGGTGATGCGGCATTGGGGTTGGAGGTTGGCCAGCAAATCAATCTCGCCGCTCACGCCGTGGTAGGCCAGACCTTCATGGCCTGTACCAACTTGGCTCAAGCATTGGACACCTTGGTGAAATATGGACCGTTACTGACGGGTGGCCAAACACAACTCCACCTCTTTCAGGATTCGGAGCGGGCACGCACGGGTTTTGAAATTGAGCTACCAGCACCCTCTCTGGCAATGCGTTTTACCCACGAAGTGATTTTCTCCGCAGCACAAAAAACATTCTCTGATCTACTGCAGACGCCAACCGATCAACTGGAGGTCTCTTTTCCTTACGAGCGCCCCTCTGACATCACGCCTTTCGGCGTGATTTTTGGGCCCGACGTATCCTTTGGCAAAGAGCGTGCGGTGATGAGCCTGCCGAATACAATCATGCAGCGCGCCCTTCCCACGTCGAATGCAACGCTGAGGGAACTCTACGAAGCAGAGTGCGCCAGATTGCTCGCCCATCTCGCTGACTCCACTAGTTGCGCAGAACGGACTCTGATGGCGCTGGAAAAGCTGGAGGGGCACTACCCTCAACTGGAGCAGATGGCAGCGATGCTGAATCTCAGCACCCGCACATATCGCCGAAGGCTGGAGACGGAGGGCACTTCGTTTCAATGCCTGTTGGATCGTGTCAGGTTACGGCACGCTCTCACCTATCTCCGAAAACCAGAAAACAGCATTTCCGACACGGCGGCTGCACTGGGATTTACCGATGCGTCGAATTTCAGGCGGGCTTTCATCCAGTGGTGCGGTGAGTCACCGACCCAATGGCGCGCAAGCTTCCGGCGAGACGGAGACTCCAGTTCTAAACGGCCGCCCGATTGGTGATCTCAAAGCCACACCTAGGGAAGTGCAGATAAACAACTCCCCCACCCGGCAGCTCTCGCTTCAGCACAGCGCGCCGCTTATCAAGGAGCACTAATACGCCACATGACTCATCACGAGCATAATCGGTCGGCCGGATTGTCACCCGCTCTGCCTCCAGAAAAGGTGGCTCAATGTCGCCAGTAAAGAGGCCAGCCTCTTGATCGATGGCATCGGTAATGGCCTCAGGGGTCGCCGGCACAACTTCCCCATGGCCCAAGCTCTGGATCGCTTCAAACCAATTATGAACTGCGAGGGGCCAGGTGGCTTTGATCCGCGAATCTATTCGGCAGGCCATCCAGAGTGGGTGAAAGCAACACAGATCCAAATACCCGACTTCCGGGCCGGACAGGCAGGCTCGCTCCTGTAAGCGTTCCGCCAGGTAACTGACAAAGGATGACAGGATACCTCTCGCTGTGTTGTCATCTGGTTGAACGATTGTCGCGCCACGCGTCATTGCGATGCGGTCGCGGGTGAAGCGCATCAACCCCCCAAAGCCAAGCTCTCGCGTCAACAGCCTAACAGCGCGATAAGGCGATGCTGCCGCTATGACTGCAAAAAAAACCTCCTGCTCAGCCCATTGACGCAGCGCCTCATCCGGATCACTCAGCCTCAAATAGTCCGAGTCATTCCCCATCAAAGCGGCAGAGGCAAGACGCGTATCACAATAAATTTGCGCGCCAATCTGCAAGACGGGGATGCGACGGTAACCCCCCACTAATGCCGCCAGCGCCTCTCGTGGAGGGTACGCAGCCACCTGAGCAGACATCCATCGCATCTTCAGGAGCCCCATCGTAAGACGCAACTTCTCTGAATAAGGCGACATGGGGTAGTGATAAAGAATGGGAACGCTCACAGGTAGAACTCGCTTTTCGATTAACCACCAGCATCCGTAAATCGTCTCACAGAGCGCCAACACGATGGCGGCGCATAAAAAAGCCGGCTAATCGCCGGCTTTATTATCGTGCGCCATTCCCAAACATGGCGGCAACGCGGATTACTTCTTCTTGGCTGCCTTCTTTTTGGCAGGTGCTTTCTTCTTAGCAGGAGCCTTCTTCTTAGCAGGTGCCTTTTTCTTAGCAGGTGCCTTTTTCTTAGCAGCCGCCTTCTTGGCAGGCGCCTTTTTCTTAGCAGCCGCCTTCTTGGCAGGCGCCTTCTTTTTGGCAGGCGCCTTCTTCTTAGCAGCTGCCTTTTTCTTCGCAGGTGCTTTCTTGGCAGCTGCCTTCTTTTTAGCAGGTGCCTTCTTTTTAGCAGGTGCCTTCTTCTTCGCAGGTGCCTTCTTCTTTGCTGCTACTTTTTTCTTTGCAGCAGGTTTCTTTTTTGTTGCTTTCTTCGCAGCGGCCATAAGTCCCTCCTAATGTGCCCAGCCTCGAGGCAAAAGCTATCAAGCTTTATATTTGATGACAAGCAAAGTCGTGCGAATTACTACCTAAGCGAGCGCCGTCATAATCAAGCTCGCTATGTCATCGACCTCTCCGACACCATCTAAAGAATGGTGTTCGACGCCCTCGAGCTCCCGATAAAAATCTACCAATGGTCTAGTCTGATCGTGATAAATCGAGAGCCGATTACGAATCGTTTCCTCTCTATCGTCCTCTCGCTGAATCAACGCCTCCCCGGTCACATCATCCAGCCCTTCTTGTCGAGGTGGGTTGTACTCAACGTGGTAGACACGACCGGACCCGGGATGCACCCGGCGACCGCTCAAGCGGTTAATGATCTCATCATCAGTGACGGCAATTTCCAGTACATGATCAATCGCTATTTGCTCATCCACCATCGCTCTCGCCTGAGGAATAGTCCGCGGGAAGCCGTCAAACAAACATCCGGGCGCGCAATCTGGCGCCTCCAATCGTTCTTTGACGAGCCCGATAATAATTTCGTCTGACACCAGACCACCGGATTCCATGACCGTCTTAGCCTGCTGACCGAGTGGCGTGCCCGCAGCGACAGCAGCGCGCAACATGTCGCCTGTTGAAATTTGTGGAATGCCAAATTGCTGACAGATGAACTGGGCCTGCGTGCCCTTGCCCGCGCCCGGGGGTCCAAGAAGTATGATACGCATGGTGAGAAAGGATCTCTTATTGAAATTTTAGTGCCGAGTCCGGCAGGCCTAACGCTACACAGGCCTCGCCGTGGTGACAAGTCAGTTTGCTCCCAAATGGGTCTTGGCTTTTTGCCACCGCGCCTCTAGTTCGTCGAGAGATTCCGAGCCGAGATCGGTCCCTTCTGATGCTGCGGACCGCTCCATAAATCTGAAACGTTGCTCAAAGCGCGTATTGGCTCGTCTCAATGACGCTTCTGCATCGATGCCGAGATGTCTGGCGAGATTAGCTGTCGCCAAAAAAACATCTCCGATTTCCGCCTCGATGTCGGCCCGATTACCAAGGCATATCGCTTCGTCCAATTCCGTCATCTCTTCGTTAATTTTTGAGCGCACACCCTCAAGTTCAGGCCAGTCAAATCCTACGCGAGCTGCCCTTTTTTGCAGTTTCTGGGATCGACTTAGCGCTGGCAGTGCCTGCGGTACATCGTCCATGGCGCCTGACAGTTGCTTGTTCTCGCGTTCGCCAGCTTTGATCTGTTCCCAGCGGTCTTTTACCTCGCTTTCTGACACTGAATCTCCGTCCGGATTATCAAAAATATGGGGGTGTCTGCGTATCAGTTTTTGCGAGATGCCCTCTGCAACATCCTTAAAGTCGAAGAGTTGTCTCTCGCTCGCGATTTGCGCATAAAAAATCACTTGAAACAAAACGTCTCCCAACTCATCACGCACTTGGTCGTAATCCCCAAGCGCAATCGCTTCAGCCAACTCGTACGTTTCTTCAATAGTAAACGGCACAATTGACTCAAAGTCTTGCCGCAGATCCCATGGGCACCCGTCGTTGGGGTCCCGTAATCGACTCATAATGTCGAGCAGGTCCTTCATCACACGGAGGTCTACGTGAGCGGATTCACTCATTGATGTCTCCCCTAGAGCCGACGATGAATGCAAGAGCCCACCCAATCATCAGCGAGTGGCTGAGCATAGTCCCTCGACTAGAAACCCTACCAATAAGTTACTAGTCCGCGAATACCCCGGTTGAGAGATAGCGGTCACCGCGATCACAGATGATAGCCACAATCGTGGCGTCCTGGAGCTCTTCACTCAGCTTCAGTGCGCCAGCAATCACGCCGCCAGAGGATACCCCGGCCAAGATACCTTCTTCACGAGCCAAACGCCTCATCATCTGTTCTGATTCTGACTGATCGATATCCATCACCCTATCTACTCGTTCTGCTTGATAGATGTCGGGCATGTATGCGGCGGGCCATCGTCGGATTCCGGGAATCTGGGAGCCTTCGGTCGGTTGAAGCCCGATGATCTGGATATCTTGGTTTTGAGATTTCAGAAATCGCGATACACCCATGATGGTGCCAGTTGTGCCCATCGAGGAAATAAAGTGCGTGACTCGGCCGCCTGTCTGCCTCCAGATCTCGGGTCCGGTGGAGCTGAAGTGCCCCAGCGGGTTGTCGGGATTGGCGAACTGATTTAGCACCAAGCCGTCACCCTTTACTTCCAGATCCAACGCCAGATCCCTCGCGCCCTCCATCCCTTGCTCCGAAGAGACCTCGATAAGTTCCGCACCATAAGCACGCATGACAAGCTTGCGCTCTTCGCTCTGATTGGCGGGCATAATCAATTTAAGCCGATAGCCCTTCACCGCCGCCGCCATGGCGAGCGCAATACCGGTGTTGCCGCTAGTCGCCTCAATCAGGGTGTCACCCGGCACAATGGTTCCACGAGACTCCGCCTCGCTAATCATACTGAGCGCTGGTCTGTCTTTGACTGAGCCGGCGGGATTATTACCCTCTAATTTGCCGAGGATCACGTTAGATGTGTCGCCGGGCAGACGCTGCAACCTGACTAGCGGCGTACCACCAACCATATCTTCAATCGTGGGGTATCGAATACTTTCGTTCATCGCCATAAAGCTACTGAGCCGCACCTGCCATTTCGCTGCGCAACCTGCACACGCGGTTTGCGCTCCCGATACTGCTTTCCCCCCTCAAACCGAGCGTCTCTGATGGGACCTTAAATCCCGCACTAGTTCCCGTGTGTGCAGCCTGCGCCCAGCGGTAAGCCGAGATAGTGCCACTCTGGTAATCTGTTTGAGTGCCGCCGCATCGGCCTCCGGGAGTTGTGCACCCTCTTCCAGCCACCGCGTCGTTCTATGGATTTGCTCGCCAGTTATCAGATTAGGTCGGGGTGTGGGCAACCGGTCGTCTGACACACAAAAACCGCGCTCGACCTCAAAACGATAATGTACCAGCGGGCGAATCGACTCTCCGTGCTCGTCAGTCAGCAAATTGATCCGGTAACCCATCTCAGACAACAACACTAACTCGAAACGCCTCAGCGCTGCCTCAGGTGGCGCGCTATGTAGCCGCTCAATCGCCCGGCTGTATTCGACGAATACCGAGGGCATCACGTCAAATCGCGGCAACACACGCGAGAGTAACTCATTGAGGTACAGACCATTCATCAAGGATTCACCTTTGAGCAGCGCCCCCGCGGAGGGCGCTTCAGCTTGCCTCAGATGTTTAAGTTCGCCTTTCCCTATCAGGCTGACCAGCAACGGCTGGAAAGGTTGCAGGAGCGTGGCGAAGCTGCCACCTCGCTTTTTCCGATGAGCACCCTTGACGACTGCACCGCAGCGACCCCAGTCGGCCGTAAAAAACTCAACCAACAACCCGTTGTCACCGTAGGCTTTTCTCGAGAGAACCCAGGCTGGTTGCTGCGTAGTCATCACTCCTCCGGCACGTCAAGTCCGAGCGTCTTGAGCGCTCTGGCATCATCCGACCAGCCTGACCTGACCTTGACCCAAAGCCGCAACATCACCTTGGTGTCGAAGGTCTTTTCCATGTCTTTTCGCGCCGCGGTGCCAATGGATTTAAGTCGATCACCGGACTCTCCGACCAGCATTTTTTTCTGGCCATTGCGCTCTACCAGAATGAGAGCGCTGATGTGGAGCACACCTCGCTTGTCGTGGGCGAAGGATTCGATTTCGACTGCAGTCGCATAAGGCAACTCGTCTCCCATTTGCCGGATGATTTTTTCTCGGACCAGTTCAGCGGCGACGAAGCGTTGACTCCGGTCCGTAATCTGATCCTCCGGGAAGAGATGCGGCCCCACCGGCGCGTGAGCCTCGACGAATTCGGTCAACTCCTCAAGGCCGCGAGCACGGAGCGCCGAGACCGGAAGCACTGCGTCAAAGCGACAGCGGGCAGACAAGGCTTCAACAAACGGCAGCAATTCGTCTCGGTCGCGCAGCAGGTCGGTTTTGTTGATAACCAACGCAACAGGAGCCTCATGCCGGGACACGACGTCTAGGACATAGTCGTCTTCTGCCGTCCACTTCGTTCGATCGCACAGGAGTAACGTCAGATCAACCCCGGTCAATGCCGACGCCGCTGCCTTGTTCATCATCTTGTTTATCGCTTTGGACTGACCCAAATGCAAGCCCGGCGTATCAACAAAAATTAGTTGGGTTGTGCCTTGGGTGCTTACGCCGAGGACCTGATTACGGGTCGTCTGTGGCTTCCTCGAGGTAATACTTAGCTTTTGTCCCAGCAGATGGTTTAACAGGGTCGACTTCCCGACATTCGGCCGCCCCACTATGGCAATCACCCCACAGCGCTGATCAGTCATCCACTTAGTCCGCCAGCTTCTCAAGCATGCCAGCCGCTGCCAGCTTTTCAGCGCCCCGGCGACTCGAGCCGACAGCCTCTGTCCTCAGTTGGAGATGAACCAAACGACACTGCACGCGAAACGACTGTTCGTGATCAACGCCCTTTACCTCGATCACCGAGTACTCAGGGAGAGGTTGGCCCCGCCCTTGCAACCATTCTTGCAACCGTGTTTTCGCATCGACAACATCACTGGGAGATGCGGCTTCAATACTTTCCTGAAGCCAACCAGCAACAACCTGTTGAGCTTTCGCAACCGAAGCATCGAGAAACACCGCACCTGCGAGTGCTTCTAAACAATCGGCCAGAATCGACTGACGATGTCTGCCCCCGCTTTTGCGTTCGCTTTCACCGAGAATGAGGCAATTTGACAGCTCCAATGATTGTGCAATTCTGGCCAGAGATTGACCACTTACTACCGCGGCTCTGAGCCGACTCAAAGCGCCCTCATCGGCGTCTGGAAATCGCTGGAAGAAGGCCGCTGCAGCGGTCATACCGATTAGCGCATCGCCCAAGAACTCAAGTCGCTCGTTGTGATCCCGCTGCGCGCTTCGGTGGGTCAGTGCCCGACGCAACAAATCGGTATCGGCAAATTGATAACCCAAGCGCCGCTGCAGGGCAGTAAGCAAGGACTGACTGGGCAGACTCAAGTCCGACTCATCGACGCTGTTTCAGCAACCAAATCATCGAAGACGATGACGCCGTCAAGAATCCAGAACAAAGGAAAGCGCTTCTCGTGGGTCGCATCAATCACAATGACACCGCGCTCTCGATAGATAGCGATATCCTCAATGCGGGTGTCATATATCTGACTCGTGGTGAGCAGTTTGCCAAGTCGCGTCCTCAGATCCGTCACGGAATCAGTCTGGCGATCGTGTTCGGCCGCCACCCGAGCGATGAGGTCCTTGACGGTCAGGTACTCCATGTAGCTCGGCACAACCCTGAGGCCGACCACCAATATCATGCTCAAAAGAAGCAGATTGATTGAGACCGTCCAAACGTTGAAACCTGCGGCGCTGGTGCCCGCGTTTATAGATCTTCGTGCCGAATGCTTCGTCTGCACGACCTACCCTCCTGGCTGGTCAATCGATGGCGCCAGCTCTGTCAAAAGAAGGAACGCTAAGGTATTCCTCCCAGTGCATCCAAATGGCAACCGCCTTACCGACGATATCGCGCTCAGGCACCTGTCCCCAGACGCGGCTATCGCTGCTGTTGTCCCGGTTATCGCCCATCATAAAATAGTGCCCCGGTTTGACAACCACCGAAAAATTACGTGCCCCTCGTCGGTTGTCTGTCTGCATGAGGTGCCCATCAGATCCAGGTAGTAACTCCCTGCCCATTTTCACCGTATAGCGGCCACTCGGTATTTCGGCTAACCACTCCTGTGGCACGGGCTGGTCATTAACCATTAATTTTTTGTTCCGGTAAGAGATTTTGTCCCCCGGGATGCCAATCACTCGCTTGATGTAGTAAGTGTCGTTTTGGTGGGGTGGAAAAAAGACCATCACGTCGCCGCGCTCGGGCGCGCCGATGTCCATAATTTTTGTCCGCGTGACAGGCAGACGAAGCCCATAGGAAAACTTGTCCACTAAGATATAGTCGCCCACCTCCAAAGTCGGCACCATCGAAGACGACGGAATCTGAAAGGGCTCGTAGAGGAAAGAACGTAGCACCAACACAAAGGCCAGCACCGGAAAAAAAGACCGCGCGTACTCCACGACCGCCGGCTCAGATGCTTCACGATGACAGGCATCTGCAAAAGCCTTCGCTGCGCTCGAGTTACTCTCCTCCCATCCAGGAAACTGAGCCGCCAACTCGGCGCGCCTGTTCGCCCTGCCTCTCGCTAGAAGCAAGCTATCCATGAGCCATATCGCGCCGCTGCCGAGCACCACGATCATCAAAATTAGGGGAATATCGACACTCATTACTGTTTTTTTACCTGCCTTCGCCAACTGCCAGGCGAGAAACGCCGACGGCCACCATCAGAAGACGTTCCTTCAGACACTTATGATACACACTGAGGGGGACGAGCGATTCAGCCATCAACCTGCAATACCGCCAAAAAAGCCGACTGCGGAATCTCAACGTTGCCGACCTGCTTCATCCGTTTCTTACCGGCTTTCTGTTTTTCCAGCAGTTTCTTCTTTCGAGTCACGTCACCGCCATAACACTTGGCGGTGACATTTTTTCTCAGCGCCTTCACAGTCTGGCGCGCTACGATCTTGCCACCCACGGCAGCCTGAATCGCAACATCAAACATCTGCCGGGGAATCAACTCCTTCATCTTCTCGGTGAGGACACGACCTCGAGACTGGACGTGGTCTCGATGAACAATAATGGCAAGCGCATCGACCCTATCTCCATTAATAAGCACATCAAGTCTGGAGAGTGGTGCGGCCTCGAAGCGCTCAAAGCCATAGTCCAGCGACGCATAGCCTCTGCTCACCGACTTTAACCGATCGAAAAAATCCAACACCACTTCTGCCATCGGTATGTCATATATCACCTGCACTTGCTGACCCAAAAACTGGAGATCGACCTGAGTACCACGCTTCTCAACGCAAAGCGTAATGGCTGCACCAAGATATTCCTGGGGCGTCAGGATCGTGCATCGCGCAATCGGCTCGCGCATGATCTCTATGTCACCCACATCCGGCAGCTTAGAGGGGTTATCGACGTATACCGTCTCTTGAGTTTTCTTAACGATCTCGTAGATCACGGTCGGCGCCGTGGTAATGAGATCGAGGTTGTATTCTCTCTCGAGGCGCTCCTGGATGATTTCCATGTGCAACATGCCCAGAAAACCGCACCTAAAACCAAAGCCCAAGGCATCCGAGGTCTCGGGCTCATAAAATAGCGAGGCGTCGTTCAACGTGAGTTTACCCAGCGCATCCCGAAAATCTTCGTAATCATCCGAGTTGACCGTAAAGATCCCCGCGTAAACCTGTGGTTTAACACTCTGAAAACCGGGTAGCGCTGCGGTTTCCTGATGAGATGCCGCAATCAAAGTATCTCCGACGGGCGCGCCCTTGATGTCTTTGATGCCGGCGACGACAAACCCCACCTCACCAGCCATGAGGCAACCGGTCTCAGTTCGACGCGGAGTGAACACACCGATCAAGTCCGCTTGGTGCTGCTTACCGGTCGATCTTACAATGAACTTGTCGCGTTTACTCAGCTGCCCCTGCTTCACCCGCACCAGGCTGACCACTCCCAAGTAATTGTCGAACCACGAGTCAATAATGAGTGCCTGCAGGGGTGCATCACGGTCGCCCTGAGGGGCCGGCACATTGGCGACGAGGTACTCCAGAACGTCCTCGATACCAAGCCCGGTTTTCGCACTGACTGGCACAGCTTCAGTCGCATCAATGCCGATAATTTCCTCAATCTCTTGCTGCACCCTGTCTGGGTCAGCTTGAGGCAGATCCATTTTGTTGAGCACTGGAAGCACTTCCAGTCCCTGCTCAATCGCGGTGTAACAGTTAGCCACAGACTGCGCCTCGACACCTTGGCCAGCATCGACAACCAGTAGCGCGCCTTCGCAAGCGGCCAGAGACCGGGAGACCTCGTAGGAAAAGTCGACGTGCCCAGGCGTATCGATGAAGTTGAGCTGATAGACGCTACCGTCACGGGACGAGTAGTTCAGCGTCACACTCTGGGCTTTGATAGTGATGCCACGCTCCCGCTCCAGGTCCATCGAATCAAGAACCTGCTCTGCCATCTCTCGCTCGGTCAGCCCGCCACAGTGCTGGATGAACCGATCCGCCAACGTGGATTTACCATGGTCGATATGAGCGATAATAGAAAAATTACGAATATGACTGAGCTCAGCCACTTTTTGCATACCTCAAAAAAAGTGAGGCCCGCCATGAGACGGGCCGACGAAACTAAGTGTCGTCAGTTTAGCATGACCAATGCACAATCATCAGTCAGCGTCCGGTATACGGATGCCGATGAACAAAGGACTGCCTCCCCGGATGAGTCTGGCGGGAATAGAGCTTCCTGGCGAAAGCTGCGGTGTGATATCGGCAATATCTCCAAGCCGGCTAACGGGCCGGTTACCCAATCGCGTGAGGATATCGTTGGCCTGAATGCCCGCCTCCTCAGCGGGGGAGCCCGGTATGACCTCCTTGATCAATACACCACTCGACAGTCCTAACTCAGCCAGCGCCGCTGGCGCAGCCTGCTCTAACCTCATGCCCAGCAACGCCACCCTGCCATCGGCGGCTACACCAGCATCCACTCGAGCGACTTCATCCGCGCCGAGCCCACCTACTGTAACCGCCATGTCTCGCTCCCTGCCATCCCTGACAACCAATGCCGAGACCTTGGTGCCAGGTGCGATCAGACCCACGACGTGAGGAAGGTCTGCCGAGGTTTCAATTGCCTCGCCGTTGAAAGCGATAATGACGTCTCCCGGCTCCAGACCAGCACGAGAGGCGGGAGAATCTTGGCCGACCTGAGCTATCAGGGCGCCCCTCGGTCTATCGAGCCCAAAAGAGTCCGCCAGCGCGCGATCTACGTCCTGAATGCTGACCCCGAGCCATCCCCGCTCAACAGCACCGGTCTCCTTTAACTGACTGACCACATTACTGACGACTGAGGCGGGTATAGCGAACGACAAACCAATTGAGCCGCCTGAGCGAGTGAAAATTTGTGAGTTAACCCCGATGACCTCGCCATCCATATTGAACAATGGCCCTCCGGAATTGCCGGGGTTAATAGCGACATCGGTCTGTATAAACGGGACGTAGTTATCACCCGTTTGGGTGGGCAGGCTTCGACCCAAGGCGCTAACGATGCCGGCGGTGACCGAGAAGTCCAAGCTAAAGGGCGACCCAATCGCAAGCACCCACTGCCCTACTTTCACATCGTCATCGCCTGCCAGCGTTAACATAGGCAGCCGATCCGCATCGATCTTTAGCACCGCAAGATCTGATCGCGGGTCAGTACCAATGATCTCTGCATCGAACTCCTGCCGATCAGGAAGCCTAACAACTACCTGTCTTGCATTTTCGACAACATGATTGTTCGTCACAACGTAGCCGTCTGCAGAGATGATAAAGCCAGAGCCCATGCCAGCCCGGTCTCTGGGCACCGGCGGACCACCGCGAAACTCAAAGAAGCGTCGAAGGTACTCGGGCAGTTCCTCCATCTGCTCCTGATAGCGAGGATTCTCGGACTCGTACTCGACCAAGACTTTTACCACCGCTGGAGAGGCGGCATCTACAATGCCCGTGAAATCGGGCAGGTCCGCCATGCTCTTCGGCGAGAGCAGAAAAATCGAAAAGCACAACAGTAGCGCACGAACCAACATGAGAGAACTCCATTTCAAATCAAAACTAATTCAGCTCTTTGCGAGCAATCCGGAGCTGGATGGTAGCTGCTTTGCTGAAAGCTTGGGCTCCGTCACACCGGGTAACGTCATCGCCGCAGAGGTACTCGCCCACCGAAGGATAGCAAAACTACCCAAAAGCCCTAGACAGAACGCCAGTGCGGAGGCGAGATCACCGCTACCCGCAAACAGGAGAGCAGCGCCTGTAGCGAGCAGCAACGGTAGACCATAAATCAACAGCGTCCCACTGAGCAGCGTGGCCTCGGGGATGCAAATGGTCACCTCATCACCCAGTTCACACTGAGCGACGGTTAAATCCGCGCCAGATACTGCGCGAACTCTCCCCTTTCCCTGTTGCAATAAAGCGGCCAACGCACCATGCCCACAACCCGCGCGCGCAGCGCATTTGCCACAGGCTGAGCTACGATCTGCTTCGACCCAAACAGCATCGGACTCGATCGCAACCACGCGTCCAGTTTCAGTAAGCCAACCCATTACTCTGCGCCCTTCGGTGCACGCACCGCATCTGCCAACAAACGAGCCGTAACCAGAGGTACCTCACCCAGCACGCTGATCAAAAGTCCGCCGCCGGCGCCCGGCACCCCCCGGGTGTAGGTCAGTGTCGCGCCTTGTATGACGGCACCCTCTCCGCCAGGTGCGCCGAGAGGGAGCGGCTCAACAAAAACAGAGGCTGTCGCCAGACCGTCACTGACTACGAAGACACCACCGTCGGGCTCCTCCAGAATCAAAAAGAACCCCGGCACCACGACACGCTCTCGATCGTGCCACGTGGTCGCGGCCGGCTCATTGTTCGCAGCCAGACGAGGCCCATACCGAATCTCGGCGTATTCATAGCGTTCTAGCATCTGTCCGTCAGGCCCCGCAGTGGCCATGGCGAGCGCCATTCCAGTGTCCGTGTCAATATTAATTCGATGGGGCAGCCGTAAGGAGTCCCGAGGACGCAACGTCAAACGATCGGTCTCTCGACCAGCGATGATGCGGCCCCTGTCGAGACTAGGGGAGTATAGGCGCAACACGTCACAGATGCGCCGGGGTGAACCCGCTGGTGTCGGCCACGGCTCGACGACTGGATCAGTTGCCGCGTTCATCCTCCGAAGTGATCCGCCGCCAGCGGGTTCGGGCCATTTGACCGCGAGAAACTCCCGACCCTCGGCTCTTTCGAGCAACAAGGTGCCCTCAAAGCTGAAGTCTGAAGGCGATGCGAGCACCCTACCCAACGCTTGCTCTGCAGGAGACGCCAACTCACACAGCGGGGTCTCTGCCGACGCCAAGATGGGCCTCACGATGAGTGCGCCGCAGACGACGCTCAGCGCTAGTATCTTAGGCAGCGAACGTGACACTCACTTTGAGTCCTGCACCTCGAGCGGGGGTTCCGTCTGCGCGCGCATTGAGTGCACAAAGGGAGCCGGGTGATTTAGCGCCGCCGCTCTCGCATGCTGTGCCCCGAGCCGCAGGTAACGATCTCCCGCCAATCGCTCGTATGCCGCAGCGGTCTGCCGAGCCCCGGTGCCCTGCGCCTGCGGCGGCTGAGTGGATACGGGCACCGGTCTCGCGTCAAAGCTTGCGCGGATAGGCTGCGCACCTATCACAGGCACTACCGCGCCACCGATGTCACTAACAAGCGGCGCTGGCGCCAAGTCCGCAGCGGGGAGCAAGGCCTGCCCGCCAATCACCACGGCCAGGGTGACCGAGGCAGCAATCGCCATGCTCCATAGCGGATTGTGTTGAAACTGAGGCTGGCTCGCCAGTGTCGAACGAACCCTGGCAGATACATCAACCCTGGTTTGGCTGCTGCGCTGACTCTGCAGGATCTCACTGACTTGCTGCTGTCGACTCCACCAGGCCCGCAGCGCGTCATCGTCTTCGACCGAGTCGAGTGACCGTCGCAACTCAAGGTCTTGGGACTCACCATCCATCAGCGCCGAGAGCGCTTCCTTGTCTCTATCCCTCGTTGTCATCGAAACCCCGATCCTCCACCTATCTGCTCGCGCACGCGCTCATCGATCGCCTCACGCGCTCTAAAAATTCTTGATCTCACCGTGCCGACTGGGCATCCCAGCACCTCGGCAATATCGTCGTAGCTGAGTCCTTCAAGCTCCCTAAGGGTCAGCGCAGCCCTCAATTCATCCGGCAGTGCCTGCATCGCCGCGTGGACGACGCTAACCAACTCGTCCCCCATCGCAGTGGCCTCAGGGGAACCGCTATCCGAATTTAATCCGAACTCGTCAAAAGCCTCGGCGTCTTCAATTGATGCATCTGACCTCGGACGCCGCCCTCTCGCGACCAGATGATTTTTGGCAGCGTTAGCTGCGATTCGATAGAGCCACGTATAAAAGGCGCTATCCCCTCGAAACCGCTCTAGCGCACGGTAGGCCTTGATAAAGGCCTCCTGCGTCACATCCTCCACCTCGCAGGGATCCGAGATGTATCGGCTGACCAATGCCGAGATCCGTCCCTGATACTTCAACACCAACAGGTCGAAGGCACGGAGGTCGCCGCGCTGCGCCCTCTGGACCAGTTTCTGATCTGTCTCAGAGGCTGTCACCACCGCGCCCTTTTTTAACGACCATATGGGATAGCCAGCTCTACCAGACCCCCACTACGTGCTGAGAACACACCGGAGGCAAAAAGTTCCCGATACACTAAAATATCTGATCTTTTACTATACCGCACCGGCGCTGGCTCATCGGCCCCTTAAACATGCCTAATATGACCAAATACGACGTGTTGATCGTTGGTAGCGGCGCTGCCGGGATGAGCCTTGCCTTGCAACTTCCCAGTGCGCTCCGAGTGGCTGTGCTTTCCAAAAGCCAATTGGGTGCAGGGTCCACGTTCTGGGCGCAGGGCGGTATGGCTGCGGTCCTTCATGACAGGGATTCAGTTCAAGCACACGTTGACGACACGCTGAAGGCCGGGGCGGGCCTGTGCCATCGACCCGCCGTGGAATTTACAGTGGAGCGCAGCCGGCAAATTGTTGACTGGTTGGTCTCACAAGGCATGCATTTTGACCTCAGAGAGGATCAGCAGGACGACGAATTTCGCGAATTCCATCTCACCATGGAGGGGGGGCACAGTCATCGTCGGGTTATTCACGCTGCCGATCAAACTGGCAGGGCTCTGTCAGAGGTTTTAGCGTCAAGGGTTGCCGAATCGGACAACATTGAACTCTTGACCGACCGTTGTCTCGTCGATGTGGTGAAATCGGGGCCTAGGATTTGCGGCGCGTATTTACTGAACGACGATGGCACCGCGGTTGAGACCGTTAAAGCCAGCGCTGTGGTTTTGGCAACGGGCGGCGCCAGCAAGGCCTATCGTTATACAACCAATCCGGATGGGGCCAGCGGGGATGGCATCGCGGCCGCTTGGCGGGCTGGATGTCGGATCGCCAATATGGAGTTTAATCAATTTCACCCCACCTGCCTTTTCCATCCTGAGAGCAGATCTTTTCTCGTAACGGAGGCGCTTCGCGGTGAGGGCGCAACATTGCATTTGCAAGACGGCGATCGATTCATGGAGCGGTTCGACGAGCGCCTCGAACTCGCTCCTCGGGATATCGTGGCCCGGGCTATTGATCATGAAATGAAGCGACTGGGCACAGAATCGGTTTATCTGAATATTAGCCACAGACCTACGGAATTCGTTAAACGTCACTTCCCTCAGGCTTATCAGCGATGTCTGGCGCTGGGCATCGATATTACGACGTCACCCATACCCGTGGTACCCGCGGCCCATTACACCTGCGGAGGCGTCGTCGTCGACCAGCACGGCGCTACAGACGTACCCGGCCTTTATGTTGTCGGAGAGTCAGCCTGCACAGGCTTGCATGGCGCAAATCGGATGGCCAGCAACTCCTTGCTGGAATGTTTTGTCTATGCTCAATCCGCAGCCAAGCACATTGCCTCCGGCATTCAGGAGTCAACTGCCGCACCCGCACCATGGGATGATAGCCGGGTTCGCGACTCGGACGAGGCGATCATCATTCAGCACAACTGGCAGGAGTTGCGCCGGCTAATGTGGGATTACGTTGGTATCGAGCGCACTACCCGGAGATTGGAGCATGCCGCTGACCGCATTACCTTGCTTGAAAGGGAAGTCGCCGAGTACTACGGACGCTTTCAAATTACGAAGCCGTTATTGGAAATGCGCAACCTCGCTCGGGTAGCACACCTGATGGTTCAGTGCGCCGCGGGCCGCAGAGAGAGCCGCGGACTGCACTATAACTCGGACTTCCCCCATCAGAGCGCTCAAGCGCAGGATTCCATTCTCGTTCCACCGAATTTTGATGCCAATACTGCGCTTGGCGGTGCCACGGGCGAGTTACCCTCCTACAACTCCTGAACGGTTCAACCCAGCATGCCGTGGAAACGGCGGATCTCTAAAACCACCCTGACGAAACGTGGTTCAGGCACTTCGGCACGCCCCATAATCCATTCCATCAAATCCTGATCATCTTGAAATAACAGCTCCCTGTAATCCGATCTCAGGTCGTCGTCTAAAGCATTGAAGGCTTCATTAACAAATGGCGCGAGCAATAGATCCAGCTCCAGCAGGCCGCGACGGCTAGCCCATTTTGCTCTGTTCCATTCTTCTCTTTGGTTCATAGGCACAGTCATGCAGCGGGCGATAAAGGGAGTAGTATAGATCGTTCATTCATAGTTAACTTGAAACGCGGAGACCTCACGTCGATGTCAGCAGACGCAGACCTCAATCAGCCCGACGTCATCATGCGTCTGACCGGTCAAGGCGGTGCCGAGTTGCTGCACGGCCAGACCACTGCAAATTTCAAGCAACTTGTCCCGGGCGAGCATCGCTACGCGGCTTTCTGCAATCCGAAGGGGCGCGTGCTGGCGGATATCAGGGCGGTTATGGTCAGCGACGAGCTGATTCTGTTGCGCGGTCGGCTTCCCGTAATGCATCAGCTAGCCGAGCATTTAAAGCCTTTTCTTATGTTTGCCCGCGCGCAGTTCGAACAGACGGAATGGCAGATTGTCGCCCGCCAGTCAACTGAAACCGCTCAGTTGGCAACGATCGAATACGACCAAGACGAGTTGGCCTCCGTGCTACTGCCTGCCTCAGACGGTTATCAAGAGCACTGGGCGGCTCCCCACGCTCAGCTCGAAGTAAATGGCGCGAGGCATCTTGCTTGGCACGAACTGAGCGCGGCACGCGCACGGGTCGAGACGCAAACTATTGGCCAATACCTGCCGCAGGACCTGAATTTTGATTTGAATGAGACAGTAAACTTTACCAAGGGCTGTTACACCGGACAGGAAATCGTTGCCCGCCTTCATTACCGCGGCACCCCCAAGCGAAGACTCCATCGCGCGTTGAGTGGCGTCACTGCGTCACCCGGTGAAATCCTGGTTAATGACAGTGACCAACCCGTCGGTAGCGTCGTGAACCCACTTTCCCGGGATGAGATCACCCATCTGCTCATCGAACTGGTACCAGAGGCGGCGCCCGGGCCCGTCGTCTTGAGAGGCTCTGGCGCTGCTGTCACATCGGTAGTGCGCTGTCACGAAGAACAAGACCAGTCCACCGGACCGCGATGATGCTTCATGAGGAACCGATTGGCCGCACTGAAATGCCGGCACCCTAAAAACCCCCGATGAGCAGATAATGGCGAGGGATGTGGAGCAGCCAACACGCAATGGCGGCGGGTATCAATTGTCGTGCCCTTCCGCTGAGCCTGTGCCCCCCATAACAGAAATACCACCGGCAACGGTCGTCGATTGATGACCTGAATGACGGCATCGGTGAAAAGCTCCCAACCCTTGCCCTGATGAGACCCGGCGCGTCCCCGCTCGACCGTCAGCACGCTGTTGAGCATCAGCACCCCTTGTGCTGCCCAGCTAGAAAGATCACCGTGACTGGGCGGCTCACACCCTAGATCCGACGCCAACTCGCGGAAAATATTTTGTAGGGACGGCGGGATACGCTGACCGCCGCGGACAGAAAAACTCAGGCCGTGAGCCTGACCGGATCCGTGATATGGATCCTGTCCCAAGATTACGACTTTCACCTCATCGGGGGGGGTCGCATCCAGCGCAGCAAACCATTCGTCACTAGGCGGGTAAATCTCCTTCCCTGCTCTTTTTTCACTGAGGAGGAAGTGCCGAAGTCGGTCCATGTGCTCCGACTCAAATTCCTCCTTGAGAAGAGACAGCCACTCCGCCCGGAGCTGCACAGCGCGTTTCATCATCTTGGCCCTCGCCTCAAGCAACGCTACTAGTCTTTAACGCCCTCGAAGTGGACGACGCTGCAGCCTCAACAGTCCCTGCCCGGATGCGAGTAGCACCCCAACCCACACCAACCCAAACGACGCAGCGGTCACTGCATCAATTGTCTCCCCGAGTAACGTCTGGGCCACCAATAATTGTAATGACGGTCCTAGGTAAGACGTCAAACCAACGATTTTCAGCGGCAACAATCGGGTCGCCGCAATATAGGTGAGTAATGGCGCGGTCGTGTAAATGCCTCCCAGCAAGAGGAAGCTGTCCACTCTGAGCCCGTGTTGGCCCAAACCTGCACCGTCAGTCATCCACAACCAGGTCAACGCAAACGGAGCCATGCACAGCATCTCTACAGAGAGGCCTTGCAAGGTGTCCGCCTCAATTTTCTTCCTAATGGCGCCGTACAAAGCGAAGCTGGTTGATACGACCAGCGAAATCCACGGCAAACTGCCGTGAGCGATCAGTTGAATGACAACAGCCGAAATCGCCAGACAAATCGCAATCCTCTGAGCTGCGCCCAAAACCTCGTCGAAAGCAAGCTTGCCAACGAGCACCGTGAGTAGGGGCAGCATGAAATATCCCAGACTGGCGTCTGTCGCTCGGCCTGCAAAGACCGCGTAAACGAAAACGCCCCAATTGAGGGCGAGCAATAGCGTTCCCAGAGCACTCCAGACAAGGATTCTTGGGATCCTCAGCAGTGACAGCGTTGTTCTCAGTCGCCCTGCCCATAGCAGCGCAAGCAGCGCGACCGGCAGACTCCACACCGCTCGGTGCGCGACGACGTCAACGGGGCTGATCAGCGCAGTCTCGGACCAGAACAATGCGGCGAGTCCCCAAATGAGATTGGCGATGACCGCAAGCAACAAGCCTGTGCGCAATTGCTGCGAGGACACTTCCAAAACCGGCTCCCTATTGAGTCAACCTTCATCACATCGACCGTCAGGCACGGCATGCCCCGCCGCCCGAAATGATAACCATAATGCCCGGGCGATGAGGCAACGCTGACTGTGTCGGGATAGCGGCACCGCATCCTGTTACCCTGCGGCCCATGCTCCGCCGACCTTTACCTCGTCTAACGATAGCTCTCTCGCTGCTGAGGGCAGGCATCATCGCGACCTGTTTTCTACTCCATGCGGCGATGAACCTGGCAGCTACAGGACCTGACCCACGAGTCAAACTGTCAACCCTTACGCACAACTGGCTCGACTCGATTGGACATCTCGAGGTGCCGGTTGCACGCTATGAACAGGGTCGGCTAAGACACTTCACTGAGCACTGTACTGCAGTCATTGTCTCTCCGGGCCCCTCGCCCCTGATCGTTACTGCCTGGCACTGCCTCGATGGATATCAATCGCTGATCGAACCCATAAGACTGAACCTGCCCGGTGACCCCCCTGTTGCGGTTCAGGTGGTCGCCAGTGGCGGCTCAATGGAGCAGGACTGGGCCATACTTAAAGCAATGCAGCCGATCGCCGGCCGGTATTGGATTCCGATATCAAAAAAGCCACTAGAGGCTGGCGTGAAGATCAGCGCTGTCGGCTTTGCACCTGTGCTCACAGATCCAGTAAACGGGGCGAACCGCGACCCACCCCGTGAACTGCTGGCTGACGAGTCATGCAGGGTCGTTGACGCCAGCTCTACTCAGGCCACGTCTACCTGTGTGGCCAGACAGGGCGCCTCCGGCGGCGCAATCCTGTCGCGCACGGCCAGCGGCGGTGTTCGGGTAGCGGGCATCATCTCTGCTGGGGACGGGCACTCAATCAGCCTGTTTTATCCCACCTGGTTTCTACTCCCACGGATCCGCACTTTGCGATGAGTCCGAGCTTGCCTGTCGCACGGGTGGTGGTGCACCGATGTGCTGCTGGCCACGAGCCGAAGCCAAGTCCACCTGCTTTTGCCGCTCAGTGAAGCGTGCCTGCTGATGAGGCGACAGATGCTCGAAACAGTGGGGGCATGAGACACCTTTTCGATAGTGTTTTGATGCTTTTTCAGCCTCGGTAATGGGATGTCGGCAGGCATAGCACTGGTCGTAAATACCCTTACTGAGGCTGTGGTTCACCGCAACGCGGGAGTCAAATACAAAACATTCTCCCCGCCAACGAGATTCTTCCACTGGTACGCGTTCGAGATAATTCAGAATGCCGCCCTGCAGGTGCCACACTTCCTCAAAACCCTCTGAGATGAGAAAGGACGTCGATTTCTCACACCGTATTCCGCCGGTGCAAAACATCGCTATCTTGCGATGCCGCTCGGGCTCCAGATTTTCACGAATCCACCCCGGGAGGTCCCGAAAGCTCTTCGTGGTCGGGTTGACTGAGCCTTCAAAAGTGCCGATGGCAACTTCGTAATCATTACGCGTGTCAATAACCAGACAATCCGGATCGTCGATAAGGGCGTTCCACTGCTCTGGCGTTGCATACCGACCTACGCACAGAGTGGGATCAATATCATCGACCCCCATAGTCACGATTTCTTTTTTCAGCTTGACCTTCATCCGATGAAACGGTGCGCTCGCATGGTAGGACTCCTTCCATTGAAGCCCCTCGAGTCTCGGATCTGAGCTCAGCCATGAGAGCACACGATCGATGCCCGCTCGATGACCCGCTATCGTGCCGTTAATGCCTTCTCGGGCCAGAAGCAAGGTCCCCTTTATCCGCGCATCGTGACAAACCGATAACAACGGCTCTCGCAAATCCTGATAATTTTCCAGCGAGACGAATTGATACAAGGCAGCAACAACCAGGTCAGCCTGAGGTGACTCATCGTTCATTACTTGCCCGTGCCACCGCGGCAATCAGGCGATGCAGGTGAAACACCGGTTGCATCCCATTCTTCGGGGGTATACGTGTGGAGTGCAAGTGCATGAACCGGACCAGCCAACCAGTCGCCGAGAACCGCGTAGACAGATTGATGACGTCGCACGCTCCGCTGACCCTCGAATAACGCGCTGACCAAGGTCACCTTAAAATGCGTCTCTGAATTCGGGGGCACATTGTGGCGATGACTTTCGTTCTCTACCGTGAGCGTGCTGGGGTGGAAAGCATCCTTCAGCGCGTTAGTCATTTCAGCTTGTACAGTCATGTCAGTTTTCTTGGATTCAGCTGTGCTATGTTACGCCGATTCACACCAGACATCCTCCCGCAGTCAACAACAAGTTCCCGCGGTCGCACACCAATTCCCGCGGCCTGATCGCATTATGGACGAAACGACAGAAGATATTTCGACGCTCCCCCCACCTCCGCTGTGGCGTCACTGCATGGCTATGCTTTACGACACGCTGCTGGTGATCCCTCTGTTCATGGCAGCAGCAGGCGTTTGGGTGGCTGTGCTAGGGCCCACCGAGTCGATTTCGGAGCCCGCAGTACCGGCCTATCTGCAATGGTGTAGCTGGCTGGTCATACTCATTTCGTTTTTCGGCGTGTTTTGGCGTCGCGCGGGCCAGACATTAGGCATGCAGGCGTGGCGTATCAAACTCATTACTGATTCTGGCGAACCCTTGAGTTGGCGTTCAGTCATTCTTCGTGTTGTCGGCGCATTTATTGCCGCCTTGCCTTTAGCGGCGGGTTACCTCTGGCGATACGTCAGGCCACACCGCCTTTACTGGCACGATTCCCTGTCTGGGACTCGCTTGGTTTGCCTACCCAAAAAAGGCGGCTAGGGTGCCCCTTCAGGCCACCTCTCATTCGCTACGCTCTTCGCCACAACAACCAAAGGCCGCCTATCCAACACACGCTGATAGGCACCACCGCAGCAGCTAGGGGGTCGTAGCCGAAAATGAGACTGGCCGGGCCGAAAAAATCCTGACTGATTCTAAAGACCACGCCAACAATCACGCCGATAAAGACCCTCGCACCCATGGTGCCCTCGCGCAACGGGCCAAAGATAAAAGACATCGCAACCAGAACCAGCCCGAGGGTAGCCAATGGCTGCAATACTTTGCGCCAAAACGCCAATTCGATATCGACGTAAACCATACCCTGCTGCTTGAGGTACTGGGCATAAGGCCACAATTGCAGAATGGGCAGCGTCTCCGGCGCGACCACATCAAGCGTGAGCAGTTGGGGGGTAATCGCAGTATCCCAGCGACGCAATGTAGTTTCCTCTACACGGGTTTGCTCAGTGTCGAGTTGGGTCAGCTGCACTTGCTCAAGCATCCAGTGGTCGCCAGCATGAGTGGCCCGCTCGGCCACCAGCATAGTGCTCAAGCGCCTGTCCTGAGTGAAGCTCAGCAATGTGAGGCCATAAGCAACCCCACCTCTCTGCACCGCATCAACATGGACAAACGTATTGCCGTCTCGGTTCCAAGCGCCGAAGCGACCCGCGACCGACGATTCGGACCGCTGTGCAAGGGCGCGATAACTCATGGCGAGCTGCTCGCTGTGCGGCGCAATGAACTCGCCCACCGAAAAACCCATCGCCGCGACCAGTAGCGCTGGCTTTAAGGCCATCAGAGCAATCCCCGTCAAGGAGACACCCGCCGCTCGCATCACCACCAGCTCACTGGTTGTCGCCAACCGCCCCAAACCAATCAACGCGCCAATCAATGCAGCAAATGGCACAAACTCGTGGACTCTGCGGGGCAACGTATACCCGACGTAAACGAGGATATTGCTAAACCCGTAGCCCTCACCCATATCATCTGTCTCGTCGACGACTGAAGTCAGCGCATCCAGGCCGACCAGCAGGAAGAGCACAGCCAAAGTCGACATCAGTACGGCACGACCGACGTACCAATCTAACTTATGCACGCCGGACGACCCTCAAGCCTTTGGTGACGCGCTCCCAGTGCAGGAGTAGCAAAGCCAGAAACGCGAATGCAACGTGAACGGCGATGATCAAAGCGGGGCCATCACTGTTCTCAACGGCCCCCCTACCCTGGGTGAGCCCGAGAAAGTAAAGCAATAACACCACCATCGCGGGCCCGACTTTGGCGTAGCGGCCGCGCCGCGCGTCTGTTCGGCTGAGTGCCAGCGCGATCACTGCAATCGTCGGCACCATGAGTGGCAGAGATAGACGCCACCACAGTGCGCCCTGTAGTCTCGGATCGTCACTGTGCCAAAGAACCTCCGTAGCAATCGCGTCAACTTTGCCGGCGCCGCGCAAACTGTTCTGTGGTTCGGGTATCAACTCTCCATATAACTGAAATGCGATTTCCTCCAAATCACGCGCACCCGGCGCACCGCGATACTGACTACCTTCTCTCAGTTCCAGATAGCGGCGACCCGTTTCCGTTTCGAAGACGATCTCTCCCGTCGCTGCAAACGTTGCCGTAAAGGCATTCACTGAGCCCTCAGCCTGACGCTCAAAAACAAAAATGTTGTGCATCAGTCCATCATCGTCAATGCGCTCGGTGTAAGTAACGTAGTCCCCTCTGCGCTGTTTTCGAAAGCGGCCCTCATTGAGAAGGTGCAGGCCCTCAGCAGAGCGCGGATTATCGAGCAGGACTTGCGCTCGTGCCGACCCCTCAGGCGCCACCAACAAAGACAGCACGCCCACACAGGACATGACCGCCAGCGCTGGCAGCATGATGTAGATAGCGAGCTTGCCTGGCCCCACCCCGCAAGCACGAAGCACCACCATTTCACTCTCGGCGTACAAACGACCCAGACTCAACAGCGTGCCGATAAATAAACCCAGAGGTAGGATCATTTCGAAAAATCCGGGCAACTTGAACAGCATGATGGGCAGCAGCACGTCCCCCGTGAGTGAGCCCACGGCAGCCTCGGCGAGATAACGGATAAATCTCCCCGCAAACACCACCAGAAACAGCACAACGCTGACGGCCAGCGTGTGAAGCAGAATATCCCCAGTCAGATAGCGAAGAATGCGCATAGGCAAGGTGACAGCATTTTGCCCGAACAAGTTATTTCGTTCAGTGGCTTGTCATCATACACTAGCGGCCTCGCGAACCCTCGACGTAATTTCCGGACACCTCTATGGCGAACTTGAGTATCACTGTGCGCAACGTTGGCGCCCCAGAACAAGCGAAAACACAGGCGCTGATCATACTGCTGCCCGAACGCAAGACCTTACCAAAGTCACTCAAAACCCTTGACGTCGAACTTGATGGGACTGTCGCCACAACGCTTAAGCTGGGCGATTTCACCGGTTCAGCTGGGTCTCACCGGTGGTTACCAGGCCGAGGAAATGTTCAGCGCGTTCTCCTGATTGGCTGCGGTGATGCCAGCAAAATGTCCGTGGCGATGGCAAAAAAGATCAGTGAAGGCCTTGCAAAAACATTAGTGGGCAGCGCGGCTGAAGATGCCTTGATCAGTTTCAGTGGGCTTCCCCTCAAAATCGGCTCCATCAGCGAGCTGATAGAGCAAATCAGCTTGCAGCTATCGCTGGCACACTATCAATACAGCCACACCCTGAATCAGCGCAAAAAACCCCCCAGATCGCTCAAACGAGTCACGATTTCAACGGGGGACAGTTGTAGCGTCGGCGATGCGCGTAGGGCTGTGCTGGCGGGCACTGCCACCGGCCGCGGCGCGAACCTAACCCGGGAGCTGGTCAATCTTCCAGGTAACATTTGCACGCCCAAATACCTTGCCGGCGAAGCGCGTCGCCTTGCACGCAAGACCAAGAATCTTTCAGTGTCCGTGCTGGATGAGCGCAAAATGGCTGATCTGGGCATGCACTCCCTGCTATCCGTGGGCAACGGCTCAGATCAGCAGTCACAATTGATTGTGATGAGGTATCAGGGCGCCGCTGCCAAAGCGCGCCCATACTGTCTGGTCGGAAAAGGCATCACCTTTGACACCGGCGGCATCAGCCTGAAACCCGGTGCCAAAATGGATGAGATGAAGTTTGATATGGGGGGTGCAGGCTCTGTATTCGGTGCGCTGTATGCCGCGTCACTCATGAGCTTGCCTATCAACATCGTAGGCGTGATTGCGGCCGCGGAAAACATGCCAAGCGGCCGCGCTACAAAGCCCGGAGATGTCGTCACGAGCATGTCTGGTAAAACCATTGAGATATTAAACACGGATGCCGAAGGGCGCTTGGTCTTATGTGACGCCCTCACCTACGTTGAGAGATTTTCGCCGATTGAGGTCATCGACATCGCAACTTTGACCGGCGCGATTATCGTTGCCCTCGGACAAGAAGCGACCGGCATTTTTTCCAACGATGATCAATTGGCAGAGAGCCTACTGGCGGCGGGTGATAGAAGCCATGATCGAGGCTGGCGATTCCCTATCTGGGAGGAATATCATCGTCAGCTTGACAGCCAATTTGCGGACCTCGCCAACATCGGGACGGGCGGCGCAGGCAGCATCACGGCGGCCTGCTTCCTATCTCAATTCGCGCAGAGCTATAGGTGGGCACACCTCGACATCGCCGGTACGGCTTTTCGGGGCGCCCCCAAGGGCGGCACTGGCAGACCCGTGCCGTTGTTGATGCAATACCTGAGACAGCGAGCCGGCAAGCTTTGACACAGATCGATTTTTACCTGCTCCCGAGAGACGGTAGCCTTGGCATGATCTCCGCGGTAGGCCGCATTGCAGACAAAGCTACCGCCAAGGGACACCAGATTTTCGTCCAGGTGAAGGACGAGACCGAAGGTGTCGAATTCCAAAAAGGGCTGTGGGCTTTCCGGCCTGAGGCTTTTCTTCCCCACTCGATTCAGGGGCCGAGCAGCGACGAGACAGTTATCATTGGCTGGGACGCGCCGGCTCAGGATCATGACGACGTCATGATTAACACCACCCGTGTTATCCCCGACCATTTCTCCCGGTTCAGGCGCTTGATTGAGATGGTTCACCACGACGAGGTCAATCTAGCGGCGTCCCGGGAAGCGTGGCGATTTTATCGAGATCGGGGCTACCCTCTCGCAAAGCACGACCTTTAATCGCGGGCGCTGTGAATTGAACAACAAATACTGTGACCATGGATAAAAATTTTTCCCCCGCTGACATCGAGGCTCGCTGGTACGCCAGGTGGGAGGCTCAGGGGTACTTTGCACCCTCAGGCGAGGGGCCCGCGTACTGCATCCCCATCCCGCCGCCAAACGTCACCGGGACGCTCCATATGGGGCACGGTTTTCAGCAAGCAATCATGGATGCTCTGATCCGTTACCACCGTATGCGGGGCTACAACACCCTGTGGCAAGTGGGCACAGATCATGCGGGCATTGCCACTCAGATGGTCGTTGAGCGCCAGCTTGAATCCGAGGGAACCAACCGCGAAACGTTAGGCAGAGACGACTTTATTGCCCGGGTATGGGATTGGAAGGAGCAATCAGGTGGCGCCATTACCCAGCAGCTGCGTCGACTTGGTACATCACCCGATTGGTCCCGGGAACGTTTCACGATGGACCCGGGGCTTTCTCAAGCCGTACAGGAGGTTTTTATCACCCTGTACGAGCGCGGTCTGATTTATCGTGGTTACCGTTTAGTCAACTGGGATCCACAGTTTCTTACCGCCATCTCAGATCTAGAGGTAGTTCAGGAAGAGGAGACTGGCTCGCTGTGGCACCTGCGATATCCGTTAAGTAGTGGCGATGGGCATCTTGTTGTAGCCACCACAAGACCCGAGACCATGCTCGGCGACACAGCCGTCGCTGTGCACCCTGATGACGAGCGTTATCGCCACCTGATTGGCCAAACCGTAGACCTGCCCTTGACCGATCGCAGCATCCCCATTATCGCCGACGACTACGTTGACCCTGAATTTGGATCAGGGTGCGTCAAGATTACGCCTGCTCATGACTTCAACGATTACGCGATGGGCGAACGACACCACTTGCCAAAGATCAACGTTCTGACCGCCGACGCAAAGATTAACGAGGAAGCGCCCGAGCGTTTTCATGGACTGGATCGTTTCGACGCGCGTGCGCTCGTCGTAGAGGAGTTTGATGCGCTGGGCCTGCTTGAAAAGATTGAGCCGCATGTATTGAAGGTGCCAAGAGGCGATCGCTCCGGGGCTGTCATTGAGCCATGGCTCACGCCACAGTGGTATGTGGATGCCAAGACACTAGCGAAACCCGCCATCGACGCTGTCGAGACGGGCGCCATTCAGTTCGTCCCGAAACAATGGGAGAACACGTATTTTGCCTGGATGCGGGATATTCAGGACTGGTGCATCAGCCGGCAACTGTGGTGGGGGCACCGCATCCCTGCCTGGTATGACCCAGAGGGTAAAGTTTACGTGGGCAAATCAGAGGAGCAGGTTCGGCAAACCCATCAACTCTCCGCCGATGTTGAGCTTGCTCAGGATGAGGACGTTTTGGATACCTGGTTCTCATCCGCACTGTGGACCTTCTCTACCTTGGGCTGGCCTGCAAATAACGCCGACCTAAAAACCTTCCATCCCGCGTCGGTCCTGGTGACAGGTTTTGACATTATTTTCTTCTGGGTGGCCAGAATGATCATGATGTCACTTCAGTTCATGGACGAGGTGCCATTTCATACAGTCTATGTGCATGGCCTAGTGCGCGATGGCGAGGGCCAAAAGATGTCGAAGTCCAAGGGCAATGTTCTGGACCCGATCGACTTGATCGACGGCATCGAGCTTGACGCTTTGGTGTACAAGCGAACGACACATCTCATGCAGCCGAAGTTGGCGAGCAAGATTGAAAAAGCGACACGCAAGCAGTTTCCGGGCGGCATACCCGGGTACGGCACGGATGCACTGCGCTATACGTTTTACTCACTGGCTTCCACCGGCAGGGACATCAAATTTGATATTGGCCGCATGGAGGGGTACCGGAATTTCTGCAACAAAATCTGGAACGCCTCCCGCTACGTCCTCAGCCATACAGAAGGGCATAAACTCTACCCCGAAGAGGCGTCGCTTTCATTGGCAGACCGTTGGATTCAAAGCCGGCTGGAGGCCACGCTGTCTGAGGTAGAGGCGGCCTATGACAGCTATCGATTCGACCTGGCGTCTCAGTCACTGTACGACTTTGTGTGGAATGAATTCTGCGACTGGTACCTAGAGCTGTCCAAACCACTCCTTTGGGACAAGGGATCAGCAGTCGCCGAGCAACTGGGCGCCCGCAGAACGCTTGTCGAGGTGCTCGAGCAATCATTGCGGATGCTTCATCCATTTATGCCCTTTTTGACCGAGGAGGTGTGGCAAACAATCGCTCCGCTGGTAGGTAGGCAGGGAGAAAGCATCATGCTCGCCCCTTGGCCGGAGCGGCGTCCTGAGAAACTTGACCGAGAATCCGAAGAGGAGATCGACTGGCTGAAGCAAATTATCGTTGCTATCCGCACCATACGGGCCGAGTCAAACATTCCCCCGGGTACCGAGCTCCCCGTGTTCATGGTCAATACGACGCCAGCCGATGAGGCCCGGCTAAGCCGCAACGAAGCTTATCTGGGTAAACTCGCTAAGGTGAGCGAAATCACTATCTGCGCTCAAGGCGAAGAGGTGCCGGCCAGTCTAATGGCGCTATGCGGTGACCTCGAGATCAGAGTGCCCATGGCCGGTGTCGTGGATATCGGCGCGGAGGTGAAGCGACTCGACAGGGATATTGAGCGCCGAAAACAGGAAGTGGCCAGACTCTCCGGAAAGCTATCAAACGAGGCTTTTGTGGCGCGCGCGCCCGCGGAGATTGTCGTTGCAGAGCAACAAAAGCTGGACCAAGCAGAGAGTGCGTTGAGCACACTTCAAAGACAGCGCACCCAAATTGAGGAGTTGCGTTCTGACTAAAGCCCTGATAAACCTACATACGATAATAATTCTAAAACGGTGGAGTGAGCTATGTCAGACCGCCAATCGGGAACCGTCAAGTGGTTCAACAATGCCAAAGGGTTCGGTTTTATTACGATGGCCGACAGACCCGACGATATATTCGTACACTTCAGAGCGATTCAGGGTGATGGGTACCGTAGCCTGAATGAGGGGCAGGAAGTTGAATTTACGCTGGTTGAGGGGCCCAAGGGCCTGCAGGCAGAAGAAGTCACCAAACGCTGATACAAGACACCACTCAGGTTTGCTAAGCTCGCGCTCCCCCTAACCGCGAGATCAAAAATGTCCTCATCAAACGCGCGCTCAGGCGATCGGAGTCTTGCCGCTACGAGCACCCGCAGGTCATCAGCGAAAAAAAAATCTGATCAGCATCTGCGTCGTTTCAAAGGCGTGGTCATGCCCTACGCGGCCCACAGTAGCATCAGAGCTGTCAAACGCGCCGGCCATGATCCAAGCATCCATGGCACCAAGCTCTGGAAGTCCAGCTGTCTCATCATCGATTACCTCAAAAAGCACCCCCCTAAGCGCCGAGGTAAAATCTTGGACGCGGGCTGCGGTTGGGGTATCACCGGTATCTGGTGTGCAAAACACTGGGATGCAAACGTCACCTCAATGGATGCGGATCCAGCCGTATTTCCATACCTTGAGGCCGTTGCGCGACTCAATGGTGTGTCCACCACACCCTGGGTCCAACGATTCGAAAAGGTCCGCAAAAAGGATCTCGAGAACGTGGATATCTTGTTTGGCGGCGACATCTGCTTCTGGGACGAGCTGGTCAAGCCAGTCGGACAGATGATCAATCGTGCCATCGATGCTGGCGTCGGCACGATTGTCATCGGAGACCCGGAGCGACCTACATTTCATGAGATGGCGGAGCGGGCAATCCAAACGCATGGCGGCGAGTTACTGGACTGGCGGATATCCGGGGCGGTCAAAGCGACGGGCGCGCTGCTGGTCATACACAACGATTGATCATTCCAGATAGACCAAATCCATCTCGAGTATGGTTTCGATTGGTTCTTTACATTCGTCAAGGGCGGGTCGATAACGCATCTTTCGCATGGAGCGCCGCAGGCCACTGGGCACACTCGTAGATTCCGCGTCGAGGGATATCAAAGCAATGTCCGAGGGCTGCCCCCGCTCTGAGACCTTTAGTGACATTCTCACCGGCACCGGTCGCTCTTGAAATGCGAGCTCATAAGCCAACTTTGGGTGCTCTGGCAAAGGCGCCGCCTCCGTGAAACTTTCCGGCGCACGAGCGCAGGCCTGTCGATACAGCTCCAGTGCGCGATCGCGCTTGCGATAGAACCAGTACCAATCTGCCAGCGCTGACAGCGCAGCAGGATTACCCGCATCCACGGTTAAAAGCGCCTCAAACAGTTTCTCGCCCTGGCCAAATAGCCTGCGCTGCAATACATCCAGCCGCGGCTCACGCTCCAGCGACTGCCACTCAGTATCCGCAAACGCGCTTTCAAAGCGAGGGTCATCAACCAAGACGTCCAACTTATACTCGAGAAGATAGTAGAAACGGCCTAAGCGGAAGGTGAAAGGCTCGCACCAATCTTGGTTAACCGATTGATCAATGCAGACCTCTTCTGTCATGGACTCAAAGCGATCATGGAGGCGCAATACGTCTCGGCCGCGGGTCTCCCATGCGACGTCTAACAAGGCATCTAGCGATACGTCGAAAAACTCCAACGCCGCCTGCAGTTCACCGGTTTCAAACGGCGGTACGCCAGATCCCAGCAAACGAAGTTGATACGCCGCGCGCTCCTCAAAAGCCGCCCGATCGCCAGACACCAGATACAGGTCGAGCAGTCCCCGCAAGATTGGCAACTGCTGGTCGCCGTAAAGCCCGTCGTTAACCCTAGCATTATGCAGGGCCCTGTCGTAGAGCGATGCGGCCAAAGCGATCTCACCGGACTGGGTCGCCAGGTGTGCCGCGTCGACCAACGGTTCTGTCAAGTCAGGGTGATAGGGGCCGAGCCGCTGCTCTATCGAGATCACTGCTTGCTCCGCAGCGTCCACATCGGCAAGCAGATCAGCGTCGATCTGAGCGGGGGTAGGATCAGTGGGCATCGACGCGAGGGGTTGTACGCGAACCCCGAAGGGCACTGGCGTATCGGCATTTACCGACGCAGACGTCAGCGAGACCAGTGCTAACACAATGCGGATCAACATACCAATGACGAAACGGCTACGCTCATACGGGCGCAATATAACGTAAAAAAAACCCGCCTCGGAAAGGCGGGTAGAGGCTAAGGCAGGCGATGGGCTAAGCCGGGGCTAAAAGGGATAACCCGACCGTCATCACGCAACGCCTGTGCCATAGCTTGCAATGTAGGCATCATTACCGCTAATGTATTTTTGTTAACCAATCCAGTCCCTAACGTTATGAAGGCGGCCCAGTGAACTTAGGTAGACTTGCAAGAATTGATCTCAACCTGCTGATATCACTACATATTCTACTTCAAGAGGGTAGCGTCTCCCGCGCTGCGGACAGGCTTTCCATCACCCAACCCGCCATGTCCAAAACACTGGGGCGATTACGCGAGACATTCGATGACCCGCTGTTCGTGCGCAGCAAACGGGGTATACAACCCACACCGAGGGCGCTGGGACTGGCGGGGGAGCTCAAGAACGTGCTGACCCAGATCGACGCGCTACTTGATGCCGGCGATTTTTCGCCGGCTGCCTTCCGTGGCGAGATCACGCTGGCCATCTCTGAGTATGTGGGGTTCACCCTCCTCCCACCGCTTTCTGCGCGGCTGCAGTCCAGCGCACCACGGCTGAGGTTGCGCACCATCACCCGGGCAGAACGACAGTTAGATCAGCTCGCAAACGGCGAGCTGGACTTCGCCATCCAAATCCAGCGGGAGGAATACCCGCCCGAATACTCGGTTTCACCCTTGGCGGCCTCTCCGCTCGCGATTTTTGTGCGGCAGGACCACCCTTTGATCGCTCAAACGCTTACCAGCCAAATGATCCGACAATATCCGCAGGTGGCGCTCTATGTCGCAGACCGAGAAGAGCTGATTGGTGGCCAATCACTGGCGAGGAATCTGTTTGAAAGCGATCGAGGCATCTTGGAAACATCGCATTTACTGACCGCGTTCGAAATCCTTCGCGAGACGGACTATTTATTGATTTGTCCCGCGTATTTAGCGCGCAATGAAGGGGCAACTCGAGACATTGTCGCTTTGACACTGCCGTTGGATATGACCTTCAGTGTGCAATACTCGCTGATCGCACACCGGCGCACCGAGCACTCACCGATTCATCAATGGTTGTGGCAGGAGATCGTCGACACGGTCCAGTCCATGCGGTTTCGCACGGTTCACCGAGGCTAACCTCTCAGAGTGACCGAGATGGCAGCATTTGTGCCATACTTCGCGCCCCAGCGATGCCCTACCCTCCATGAGCCAGAGAAAACGCCGAGCCATACCGCGCTTTAACACGCCGATTGTTGAAACGCATTGCCACCTTGATTATCTCGAAGGCGACGCGGTCGACGCGGTGCTCCGGGACGCTTTTGCGGCGGGGATCGAGCGCATTGTGACCATCTCCGTATCCGCCGGCAATCTCGATACCGTGAGACAGCTGGCTGAATCACATCAGTCAATTTGGTGCACACAGGGCATCCATCCGCATGAAGCCAACAGCTGGAACACCGCACTCGCTGAGCGCGTCACCGAGGGTTGCGCTTACCCCAGGGTCGTTGCGGTGGGCGAGATTGGTCTCGATTACCATTACAACCACGCTGACAGGGCTTCACAACTGAAAGCCTTTGAAGAGCAACTCGCCATCGCCAGCGATCAGTCCTTGCCCGTCGTAATTCATACGAGAGAGGCCGACAGCGACACCCGCGACATTCTGGCAAACCACAGCCGGGATTTGCCTCGCAAAGGCGTAATCCACAGCTTCACGAGCTCACTGGAGCTTGCCGAGTTCTGTCTCGCGGAGGGCTTCATGCTCGGCTTCAATGGCATTACCACGTTTCGTAATGCCGAAAACGTTCGCCAGGTTGTCGCGGCCACCCCAATTGATCGCATCGTTCTAGAGACCGACGCACCCTACCTGACACCAGTGCCTTATCGAGGCCGATCCAACGCCCCCTGCTATCTCCCCTTCATTGCCGAAAAGCTTGCAGATATCAAGCTGGTCCCCGTTGAGACCCTGTTGACACACGCCCGCGATAACAGCCACCAGCTCTTTTTTTAATCCATGACTGATATTTTCTTACCGGGCCAGAGATGGGTCAGCCACGCCGATAGCACACTGGGTTTAGGTATCGTGACTCATGCTGATGATCGGCGCGTCACGCTGCACTTCCCTGCCGTTGAAGAGGAGCGCGTCTATGCAATCGATCGTGCGCCGCTGACCAGACTGCTGCTTAAACCCGGCGACCAACTCACTTCGGTAGATGGCAACGGGCTCACCGTTGAGAACGTCAAGGAACAATCTGGTGTACTCATCTACTACGGCACCGACACCGCGGGACAACAGCGCTCCGTCGTCGAGACTGATCTTGATGCCCACATTGAGTTAAACACCCCCATTGAGCGCCTGCTGAATAATCAAGTGGGTAAGCCCAGTGACTTTGGTGTTCGGCAAACCACGCTAGAGCATCATGCGACTGGGGAAGGTTTTGGTCTGAGAGGCCTACTAGGAGCGCGAACAGCGTTTCTCTCGCATCAAATTTACGTCGCGGCAAGCGTCGGAGACCGATTCGCTCCCCGGGTACTACTTGCCGACGAAGTCGGCCTTGGAAAAACCATCGAGGCGGGCCTGATACTCGCCCAGCAGATTCATCGACAGCGCGCGCATCGCGTCCTGATATTGGTGCCCGATACGCTGGCGCATCAGTGGTTAGTTGAGATGCAACGACGCTTCCATCTGGCGTTCTCACTACTCAACAGAACTCGCCTTGAAGACGCGGACATTCACGAGGAATTCTCGGACAACCCTCTGGTGATTGCACCATTGTCGCTATTTGAGGACGACCGAATACGCCAAGACATCGTCAGTCAGCTCGACTGGGATATGGTCATCATTGACGAGGCGCACCACCTCACCGGTTTGGGAGATACCCGATCCGAGTTTGGTCAATTCATCCACGACCTCTCCGCACGCACTCGCGGGCTGTTGCTCCTCAGCGCCACGCCCGAGCAAGCAGGCCTGAGGACCCATTTCGATCGCCTTCAGTTAATCGACCCTGCGCGATTCGCCGACTTTGATCAATTCATGGAAGAGCATCGTCAATTCGCCGCGTGGAGCACCATGATCGAAGCGTTGGAGGCGGGGAAAGACGTGGCACTGCCTCCGGGTATCGATGCCACAGCGGATACGGACAGCAAAATTGAGCAGATGCTTGATCGTTATGGCACCAGCCGCATTTTATACCGGAACACCCGAAGAGGTGTCACTGGATTCCCGACTCGGCACTGTTACCTGTATCCACTCGACAACCCACCGCTGTATCAGCGATCGATGCAGCAACTGCACCCCGAGCTCGACCAGCTCGAGCCTGAATGGGTGATGCAAGACCCCAGAGTCGCCTGGCTCGAGGCACAGTTGAAGTCTCTACGCCCGAAAAAGGTATTGGTCATATGTGCTCATAAAGAGACCGCCGTGGCGTTGGAGCATTATCTGCACCTTAAAGCAGGGGTGCGGTGCGCCGCTTTCCATGAGGCATTGAGTTTGATCGAGCGGGATCGCGGAGCGGCCTACTTTGCAGAGGAGACCGGCGGAGCGCAGGCGCTGATTTGCTCTGAAATCGGCAGCGAGGGCCGTAATTTCCAATTCGCCCAACACCTCATCTGCTTCGACCTGCCGACTCACCCGGACCTTCTAGAGCAAAGAATCGGGCGCCTGGATCGAATTGGACAGGGCTCGGATATACACATCCATGTGCCTTACCTGACGGGCACTGCACAGGAAACCCTCTGTCGTTGGCTCGATGAGGGCCTGAACGCTTTCAGTCACACCTGCTCGGTTGGCTATCAGCTCTTTACTGATTTCTCATCTCAGTTGGCGGATGCACTGTGTCAGCCAGATCAACTGCAAACGCTGATTGAGGAGACTCGCGCACGTCGCGATCGATTGCTGGAGGAGAGCGAGATCGGCAGAGACAGACTGTTAGAGCGTCACTCTCACGATGCTGTGAAGGGTGAAGCGCTGATCCAGTCGTTAATCGCTAGGGAGCAAAGTGACCTACTGTATAGCTTCAGCGAACTGCTGTTTGACCGGATCGGCCTTGAGCAAGAGTATCTCGACGAGCACCTCTATCTGGTGAGACCAACAGAAAATCTCGCCACCGGCCAACTACCCGGACTGGATGAGGACGGGATTACCGCCACCTATCATCGTCAGACGGCATTGAGCCGTGACGAAGTCACGTTCCTCACTTGGGAGCATCCCATCATCAGCGAGACGATGGCCGCATTGCTTGGCAGCGACATCGGCAAAGCGAGTCTCGGCACCTTCAAGCATCGGGGCGTACCCGCCGGCACCATTTTGCTGGAGAGCCTGTATCGCGTGGAGTGCCGGGCCCCTGCCTATCTGGAAACGGGTCAATTTTTGGATCAGCGGCCGCTGCGCATGCTATTGACCCAGAACGGCAAGGAAGTAGGCGACAAGCTGTCAGCCTCATTCCTTGCTGACGCGCTTCAAAGCGTACCGAGTGCCACCAGTGCCACTGCGCTTCACAAACTGCGCCCCGTCATCGAGACGCTGCTGCCCAACCTGGAAAACCGCGCTGAGTCAGAGATCAAGCAGCGACGCGACACTGCACTCGATAAGGCAACGCAGTACTATGCGGAGGAAGTGGGGCGGCTAACGTATTTGCAGAGCGTCAATCCATCCATTAGAGATGAGGAGCTCACCGAACTGCGAGCAGCAGGCGAGAGCTGCCAGCGGGCGCTAGCCACCACGAAGCCGGTTCTTGAGGGCCTGCGAGTGTGTATCGCGGTCTAGTTACCAGCAGACGGTCGATACCAGATCGGCGACGTATAGGCACGCTCCTGAATCGTATCGGGCCTGCGGGTGTCGATGCCGTCATCCCCGAGAGCCAGCTTGTCGAGAAGTGAGTGTCTCGCGGTCGGAATCTGCAGCACGCGGGCGTAGTAAAAGGCAGATTGCTCGGGATCAAATTCAGGGTCATGCCAAACAACACTGAGGCGGGGAGATCCGATGGTGTTTGCCGTTAGCCCCGTTTTCAGATCAACGCTTGAACCTACTGGGATGACAGAACCATCCTCCAGCCGACGCTCTGCCCCACTCACGGCAGCGTCGAAAACACGCTCGTGCGTTTGACCCGACGCGTCGATCCAGCCCTTGACGATCTGAATGCGGTCAAGATACGCACTTTTGGGGTCCGCCTGTGCCTCCACGATGAGGCTAAAACGATCCTCGTTGGCAGCGCCAATGATTTCGCCACCCATCGGTACAGCCTGCAACTGAATGTCTGCAGGAAACGCCGCTGACTCAATGGCGGCCTCTTGGAGATTTAGACCGCCGTATATGCGTACCGCAATACGCGGACCACTGGTCGCATAGACCTCACGGCGACGCATCGCGGCAACAATTGCCTCCCGGGTATTCTCCGTGGCCCATACGGCGGCAAGACCCGATGCGCTCATTCCCCAGCCAAAAGTCCCGCGCGCATCTTCAGACCAGCCACCGTCTTTGCTCGACGGGATCGAGTCTGTGGCCATTTTTCCGTGAAAGTTATCCTCCTCTGCCGAGGGCAAAGCGGTGTGGGCATCGGTAGATCCAATCACGCCAAACTGATAGGGGTTGGCACCTATGGACGCCGCAAGTTCAAGGCCAGTTTTCAACCCACTACGAATATAGTCTCCTCGTTGCGGTACATAATCAGTCCACTCACGTTGAATGTAGTACGGGTAAGTCTCGAAATCAGCGAAGGAATCGTCGGGCGATAACGCAGGGTGGGTCTCTGAGTCTCCCTTGATCTGGGTGATCTCAACGACCGGCTCCCAGTATCGCCTGATTTCCGCATAGTCGAGGTCAATGTCATCGCCGCGAATATCTCTCACATCAAACATAGAGCCTTTTGAAATATTGGAATTGTGTGGGATCGCAATAAAGTTCCCGCCGGTCGCCTGACTGGTTTCATCAAGCCAAGCCCAGAGATCACTGGGAAAGGAGCTGTCATCAAACCCAAAAGGCGCGAAGGTCTGCGCCTGCGCTGCATCAATGTCCCCCAAAACGATGCGATGCAGATTCGCACCGCCCGGAATAAGCGAATACTCCCACCCAATTAACGCCGTGAATTCTCCGGGTTCGTTGTGAGTATCGGCCGTTTCTGTAATCAGTCTCCAGGTATCCAACTCGACAGTAGGTTGGCGGGGAATCAAGCCGCTGACGCGATCCTCCTCCCAACCCTCCATCGCGGTCACCGCGTTCTCCGAGGGTTTGGGCAAAATCGAGGTAAACAGTTTTCTGCCTGACTGCTCATCGATCGCATCACGCAACAGATACTGTACGAAGCGTGTCCACAGTTGCTCTCGCAAGGTCAGACCGTCTGTCACCATGGGGTTCAGGTAAAGGCTTCGTATGACGCCAAGATATTCTGCGTGGTCCGACACCACCAGAAAGTCGAGGGGTGTGCCAATCTGGACCCGAGCCTGATGCCCGGGGTGCACTACTGGCATCCCCTTGGCGTACCGGTAGGCGGTGTCCGGGGTCGCAGTCAGATTTCCGTTGGTGAAAGCATCTGAAGAGTAGGTAGAGTGGAGGTGCGCATCACCCCACAACAACTGTCTCTCCTCGCTCAGCGTGACAGAACTGAAGCCCGCACTTACTGCGAGCAGTAGCCCTATCGATCGCAGGCCGCTCCCGGGCATCCCAACCCTCACTTTCCCCGCCACTCTGGCTGGCGTTTATGGAAAAAGGCGCTGATAGCCTCTTTGGAGTCCTCACTATCTACACAGAAAGCCTGTAAAGCCGCCTCTTTGGAGATCGTATCAGCCAGATTGTGAGACGCCGCAAATGCCAGCGATTCCTTGGCGTAACGCAACCCCAGTGGCGATCGATTCGCAAGCTCCTGCGCAAAAGCCATCGATTGCTCCGCAAAACCGCTATCCGGTAAAACCCGGTTAGCCAACCCCCACTCCACCGCCTTGTCCGCTCCCAACTTTTCGCCAAAGGCCATCAGTTCAAAGGCTCTCTTGACGCCGACAAGATTCGGCAAGAGCCAGGTCGCCCCACCATCCGGTACCAAACCAATACCGACGAAGGGCTGGAATAGATAGCTGCTCTCAGCCATTACCATCAAGTCGCAAGCCATTGCATAGGAATAGGATATTCCCGCACATGGCCCGTTAACCGCGGCGATCCATGGTTTGCGGGCATGATGGATAGCGAGCACGCCGGGCTTGTATTCGGCATTGAGTTGATCTTCCACCCCCTCTCCGCCGTTGGGAAGGGGCTCTGACGTATCGGAGAGGTCGGCGCCAGCACCGAACGCCCTGCCAGCGCCGGTCAGCAACACTACCCAGATGTCGTCGTCAGCATTAACCTCCTGCGCTGCCCGCAGGAACTCACGACGAAGCGTGCCATTGAAGCTATTGAGCTTGTCGGGGCGATTGAACGAGACCCGAGCCACCCGTCCCTCGCGCTCGATCAAGATCGTTTCATAGTCACTCATGGCTTATTCCTCTGAATCGCCTGACTGCGCAGCGCCGTTTGCCAGCAGTTCCTGTATTTCTCCATCACCGATGCCACTGGCTTTCAGCACTGATATGGTATCAGCACCCAACGCACGTGTGCCATGCTGAATAGCTGAAGGTGTCCGCAGGAAGCGCGGGGCGGGCGAAGGGTGCGTGAGCCCTGCCACCTCGGTGTACACCGATCGCGCCTTGTTCGCCTCATACTGAGTCGCCTCAACCATCGTCAACACCGGAGCGAAGCAGGCATCGCTGCCTGCCATCAGCGCGTCCCACTCATCCCGGGTTTTCGTCTTGAGCACAGCGCCCAGCTTTTGCTTGAGTTCCGGCCATTGAGCGGCATCGTAGTGAGCTTGAAACTGCGGATCAGAAATCTCAGCGCGCGCGAGTAGCTCTGCGTAGAACTGCGGTTCAATAGCCCCGACAGCCACATATTTCCCGTCGGCACACTCGTAGGTGTCATAGAAATGAGCGGCGCCATCGAGCAGGTTCGCCTCGCGTTCATCAGCGTTCCACGCACCAATCTGCTGGAACCCCTGCATCATCCACATCAACTGCGCGGTGCCATCGACCATCGCCACGTCAATAACCTGACCTTGACCGGATCTGGCGGTCTCCAGAAGCCCACCCATGACACCGGCCACCAACAGCATCCCACCACCACCAAAGTCGCCAACCAGATTCAGCGGAACGACCGGACGCTCGCCACGCCGCCCGATAGCGTGGAGAGCGCCTGTGATGGCGATGTAATTCAGATCATGGCCAGCAGCCTGTGCCAAGGGACCTGTCTGCCCCCAACCTGTCATGCGCGCAAACACCAGTCGGGGGTTCCTCGCCAGACACTCTTCAGGACCGAATCCCAATTTCTCGCAGACACCGGGACGGTATGGGTCGATTAACGCATCGGCTTGCTCAGTTAGCGTCATCAATGCTTTTCTGCCAGCATCCTGCTTCAAGTCGAGCACAACTGATTTCTTATTGCGACCACTGATGGGCTCGCCCACCTTGGGATCTGCCGCGCCCGGTCGCTCGATGCGAATGACCTCGGCCCCCATATCCGCGAGGATCATGCCTCCCATTGGCGCCGGGCCAATCCCCGCCAGTTCAATCACTTTGTATCCAGTCAGCGCACCCATCTCCGCGACCTCAAAAATTACGCTGGTTGAACGGGTCGTAATGATCCCCAAGGCAGTGACGCCCGATGATCAGCTTCATGATCTCAGAGCTCCCTGCATAGATTGTGGCGATTTTCGCATCGGCAGATTGACGGCTGATCGGATACTCATCCATGAACCCGGCACCGCCATGCAGTTGCAATCCCTCATCAGCGACACGTTGCTGTAATTCGGATGTTTTGAGCTTGGCAGCCGCGGCATCCTCAGCCGAGAGCGTGCCAGCATTAAATGCAAGAGCCGCCTGGTCGACAAAACACTGTGCGATATCGAGCTCTGTCCTGAGTTCCGCCATCTTGAATTGGGTATTTTGCATGGCCGACAACGACTTACCAAACACTTCGCGTTCCTTCACGAAGTCCGCGGTCAGATCCCAGGACAGCTGTGCCGCTGCTAAATACCCCATCGCACCTAGCAAGCGCTCCTCCGCCAGGCCCTCCATCAGGTAATAAAATCCCTTGTGCACCTCGCCCAGCACGTTGCGCTTTGGCACCTTGATGTAGTGGAAGAAAAGCTCCGCTGTATCCTGAGCCTTCAGCCCCAGTTTATTGAGGTTACGGCCCCGTTCGAAACCCTCCCAATCTGCCTCAACCAGAAACAGCGTCATTGCATGCGGGTTATTCTGCGGATCGGTTTTGGCAGCCACGACCACCAGATCGCAGTTGATACCATTGGAGATATAGGTCTTTTGGCCGTTGAGCACCCAGTGGTCATCCTCCTCGACCGCATGGGTCCGCATTCCTGCCAAATTACTGCCCGCATCAGGCTCCGTCATCGCCACTGCAAGAATAATGTCACCTGATACCGCACCGGGAATATATCTCGCTATTTGATCTGCACTGCCAAAGCGGGTGATGTAGGGCGCGACAATACGGCTGTGCAAGGAGCCGAACCAGTCGCTGCAACGCGCGTAGGCCAGCTCCTCAATAATCACCTGCTCCCAACGAATGTCGTAATCATCCATGCCGCCAAAGCGCTCCTCCGGCCACACCATTAGAAAGCCTCGCTCGCCAGCCTTCTTGAAGACCTCACGATCGACGACCCCCTGCTCTCGGAAGCGCTCCATGTGAGGCACTACCTCCTCTGCGAGAAACCGTCGATAGGCCTCCCTGAACATGGCCTGCTCTTCCGTAAACTGCCTGGTGAGCATGTCACCCTCCTGATGTTGAATTGATTAAAAGCACTTTTCTCCGGCGTTCCTCACCCACCGGTTTCGCGTTAACGCCTAGGATGCGGCCCGGCTACACACGGACTTCGCGCACTCAATCTGCGGAGGCGGGGTCCAGCACCTCTCTCAACTCACGCTTGAGAAACTTGCCGTTGGCATTGCGAGGCAAAGGCTCTGACAGAAACCATACATAACGAGGTACTTTAAACGCTGCGAGGCGAGAAGCCATGTGTTCGCGCAGGCCCGGTGCGTCAAGCATGGCATCGGGCTTCAGGCGAACTGCGACACCGACCTCCTCGCCCAGTCGGTCATCGGGCACGGCAAAAGCCACAGTCTCCAGCACAGCCGGATGGGTATACAGCGCCCCCTCAACTTCGGCGCAGTAAATGTTTTCTCCGCCCCGCAAAATCATGTCCTTTGCCCGGTCGACCAGATAGAGGAAACCGTCCTCATCAAAATATCCGATATCCCCAGTATGCAACCAACCATCGACAATCGTCTCCGCGGTCGCCTCAGGGCGGTTCAGGTATCCCTTGATCACGGGTGCGCCCTTCACCAATAATTCGCCCGCCTCACCCACCGGCAAGGTCTCACCCGCCTCATTGATCACCTTGCCTTCCAGCGTCGGCACCAAGGGGCCACAACTCTCTGGTCGAGCCAAAAATAGGTCGCCTGCCGAATAGGTACTAAGGCCACAAACCTCCGTCATGCCGTAACCCTGAGCCGGCTTGGCGCGCTGCGTGCTCTCAATCACCTTACTGGGCAAATCAGGGTGCATCGCTGCGCCACCACCGCCGAGAGAGGCCAAACTCGAGGTGTCGTAATCGGCGAAGTTGGGGTGCGCGAGCAGCTCACGGGTCATCATCGGCACCGCGCTCAACGTATTCACTTGTTCCCGCTCGATGAGCCTCAGCGCCTCCTCGATATCCCACTTGTACATAAGCACCAATTTGCCACCACTCAAGGTAGCACCGTGCATGACACAGTTATTGGCTGTGACGTGGAATAGAGGCGTGGCCACCAAGGACGTCGCGGGAGGCACTGACACCGGCGCGTCCACCTGCTCCCCGTGGCCCAAAGCCTGAGTCGTGCCAAAAATCTGTCCCATGGCGGCCACGTTCATGATGTTGTGCACGCAACCCCGATGAGTGAGCTGAGCACCTTTGGGACGCCCTGTGGTTCCGGACGTGTAGAAAATACACGCGTCGTCATTGGTGTCGATCGCCGGCATGGGGAGCTCACCGGGTTCGCTCACCGTCTGGGCCCATGGCACGGCTGCCACCGGCGGTGACGGCTCCCTGACAGCCACCACTGCGAGATCTGAAAAGTCGCCAGCAATCTCCGCAAAGGTGGCGAGCCGTTGATCGTCAGCAACCAACAGCTTGGGCTCAGAATCGCTCAGCGCGTAGGCCATTTCATCTGCGACCCACCAGGCGTTCATACCCACAACCACCCCGCCGACTGCGATCACGCCCCAGTAGGCAAAGATCCACTCGGGATAATTGCGCAAAGCAATCGCCACACGGTCACCCGAACCGATACCGTGTGTTTGAAGCCAGGTCGCGAAATTAGCGACCAGTTGGCCCGCCTCTGCAAAGGTCCAACGCTCATCGCCGTAGACAATGTATTCCTGATCACCATAGCCCTGCCCCATCATCCATAAATCGCGCATGGAGACAGGGGCATGCTTATAGGCTTTCAACGTCTGCCCACCATGGTCAATCGTGGTCAACTCGAGAAATGCACCCGGTGCCGTGACCATCGCTACTGCGTCGCGATAGTGCGCTATGACCTGATTACTCATCGCAATGCGCTCCTTATTTTTGTGAGCCGTGATTTGGCATTGTCCAACGAAGCGACCGCACGATACCCTATGCGCGCAGTAACAACCAGCTACCGAATCGACTGTATTGGCAGATATCATGCCAATACTTAAGTATCTGCGCCAGATCAATAAAGCACGCCAATATTTTTGATTAGAGGACTGTCATGAGCACACAGGAACTTGAGCTTACCCGCCTGAATGCATGGCTTCGCCAGCACGTTCCGGACTTTGACGGCCCATTGGTGGCAGACAAATTTGCCGGCGGACAATCCAATCCCACCTTCAAACTGACGGCTGGAGAGAATCACTACGTATTGCGTCGCAAACCGCCGGGCGAACTACTGGCATCCGCACATGCTGTGGACCGGGAATACCGGGTCCTCGATGCCCTGCGACACACTGACGTACCGGTGCCTCAAGCTGTCGCTCTGTGCACCGACGACGAAATCATCGGGTCGATGTTCTACGTTATGGAGCATTTGGAGGGTCGGATTTTTTGGGACCCGGCCGTGCCCGAGGTTAGCAATGCCGAGCGAACCGCGATTTATGACGAGATGAATCGCGTACTTGCAGCGCTGCATTCGGTCAGCGTAGAGGGCGTTGGCCTGACGGACTACGGCAAGCCCGGCAACTACTACGCCCGACAGATTGGACGCTGGACGAAGCAGTATCGCGCCTCCGAGACAGAACTCGTCCCCGATATGGAGGCGCTGATTGAGTGGCTCCCCGATCACATACCCGAGGGGGAGGAGTCCGTTGCGCTCGTTCACGGGGACTACCGCCTCGACAATATGATGTTTCACCCCACCGAACCGCGCATCATTGGCATTCTGGATTGGGAACTGTCCACACTCGGCGACCCCCTCGCCGATCTGGCGTATCAGTTGATGGCGTGGCAGTTCCCCAGGGAAGGCGGCATTGCGGGTCTCGAAGGGCTGAACCGATCCGAACTGGGTCTTCCCACGGACGAAGAGTACATTGCCGCCTACTGTGAACGCACCGGTCGCAGCGGGATCGATAACTGGCCGTTCTACATGGCCTTCTGTTTCTTCCGAATAGCGGCGATTTTGCAGGGCATTAAAAAGCGCGCACAGATAGGGACAGCCTCCAGCGCAGAGGCGGACAGCCGCGCGATCATGGTTGGGCCGCTCGCAGCCCTGGGCGCGGCCTGCATCCCGTAGAGCAGTCTTGGCCTCAGAGGCCGGCGCCCGTCACGCAACCGATCGCTTTTTCCTCGCCGTGGCGGCCGATTTCGCTACACGCTGAGACGCAGCAGAGCGCCCTGCCTTGCCCGCTCGCGCAGCAGTTTCTGCTTTCAGGGCCCTTTTTTGGACGGCGGTGGGGGGCGGGCGTCGCCGCGAGCTCTTGGGTCGCCGGTAAGTTCCGGGAGCAGGCCTCAAATCCCCATATTCGAAACGGTGTAAGATCTCTTCCAGCGTCCTGGATATTTGCGTGCACCGCCGGACCGGCTCGATCCGGCTGTAAGTAGCGCGCTCACCCTCCTTCACCAACTGGCGCAGCTCTGCCTCCGTCGGCTGGCTGATCAGATTAAGCGGATTTTGGAATCGAAACCTCGGAACGATGTTGATGTCGCCGGAATATTCTTGATCGAGCAGTGCATGAACACTGTGCATAATCATATTGAATTTAGGCCAATTATCGCCATATCTTTTTGCAACGCCCCGATAGAAATTCAGCACCTCCCTTCCTATTCCCATCCCCAGGGACGTCGCGGCCTGCCTAAGAGGTCGAGCCCGCTCGTCTCGCGGCAGAAATGCACGTGCTATCGGATTCACCATGCTGACGATGTAATGATTGGTCGAGAATAGGCGAGATAAACGTTTCGCTGGCAGGTCATCGGCCACAGACCCGTCTACCCAGCGCCGTGCCGGGAGATAGGGCTGCGCTTCCCCCTTCTCATTCTTGGCCTGTAACATCACGGCAGGAAAGACGCCCGGGATAGCACACGAGGCCATTGCTGCAGAACGCAAATACACATTGGGTGATGACACGGCATTCAGTAGCCTCGAGCGCTGATGGGGTTCCGCTGGCGCAACGGTAATACTGACCTGACGTCCCGTCTTGGCATAAGCCTCGGCAAAAGTGAGGTCGGGAATCGTGGCAGAGATCAATTGCTCGGTATCTTCTGCCGTCAATCGACTGCCCAACAACGACACAAACTGCCGGATGACGCCCCTGCCCTCTTCCTCACCTGACTCCAAGAGACCAATCAGGTCTAGCTCTGCCATTTCTTCATCCGTATAGGCGGCCAGCGCCGCTGCTACGATGGAACCCGCGCTTGAGCCAGAAATTACTCTCGGTAGCAGCCCGTGCCGAAGCAACTCGCTCACGACGCCGACGTGGAGAAACCCAAGCACTCCCCCACCACTGAGCATGAGAGCGGAGCGGCCATAACAGACATTGCTGCGATAGAAGAAGTCGAGCTTTTGCTGGGTGGGGATGATCTCCTCCGGCAACTCGGCGAGTAGCCTCAAGGCATCGTCTATTTCCTGAATGTACTGCTCGACCAGTACTTTGGTTCCCGACTTGGCCTGTCGGTAGAGAACGCTTTTACCCATTCCCCCCATGTTGCCGTGGATGCCCTCATTCAGGGCGTAAAGTAGCCCCTGCCAATCCTGTTTCTTGCGAAACTTCTTGAGCCTGTCCAAGCGATACCGAATTTGGGCGTGATCGTAGAGCTCAGAGGACTCTTCCTGGCGCCATTCTGCTTTGCCAGTCAGCGCATCGTGAGCGCGAGCTGCTAGGAGCCAGTCGTCGTAGGATTCGGCAACATCCATGTCATCTTGAAGTCGCCGCAACTCAGCTTTGCTCGTCAATTACCGCTCCTTGACTCGCCGTCGGTTAGATTCCTTACGAAGCCATCAGCATAAAGGGTCACTGTGCAATGGGGTAGCTTGACAGCGCAGAATGTCACACTGCCTCGCGATAAGCATCCTGCAGGTGGCGCTTGTACAGCTTACCATTGTCCATTCGTGGGAGTTGCTCCAGAAAATCGACCTTCCTCGGGATCTTTACGCTGGACAGACGCTCCCGCATCCATTCGATCAGCTCCGCCTCGGTGTCATCATTAGCGTCAGCCCAATCGAGCGGCTGCACCACCGCCATCACCTCTTCACCAAATTCGGGATGCGGAATACCAAACACCGCCACATCGGCAACCTTCTCATGTGAAATTAGTAGACCTTCGATCTCAGCTGGATAAACATTCACTCCACCAGTAATAATCGTAAAGTTTTTGCGATCTGTGAGATATAGAAACCCCTCCTCGTCGAGGTAACCCACGTCTCCCATGGTACTCCAGCCATGCTCGTTAAATGCGTTCTTCGTCTTCCCCGGTTCGTCGAAGTACTCAAACGGCCGGCTGTTGGCAAAGTAAACGTCCCCAACCTCTCCAGGGCCCAGCACCTCACCGTCCTCACCAAGAATTTTTGGCTCGCCGATGATGGCCTGGCCCACTGAACCCTTGTGGTTAAGCCAATTTGCCGAATCAATAATGGTAAAACCGTTGCCTTCACTGCCGGAGTAGTACTCAACGATAACGGGCCCCCACCAATCAATCATCGCCTCTTTCACGTCAATCGGGCAGGGCGCAGCTGCGTGGATCGCGCATTTCATGGAGCTCAGGTCATATTGGGTGCGGGCGCTCTCGGGGAGTTTAAGCATTCTCACGAACATGATCGGGACCCATTGGCTGTGGGTGGCTTCGTATCGCTCGATCAGCGCGAGGGATTGCTCGGGGTCGAAGTGATCCATGATCAAAGAGGTGCCACCCAAACCCAGTACCATGATGTTATAGTGCAAGGGTGCCGCGTGGTAAAGCGGCGCTGGCGACAGATAGACGGTATCGACCCCGAAGCCGAAAAAAGCGCCTACACTGCCTGACATTGGGTGTTCCGTGTGGATACTCTCTGCATGAGGCTCCCAATAAACCCCCTTGGGCTTGCCAGTAGTACCAGACGAATACAGCATTGGCGCTCCCAAAAACTCATCCTCGATGGGGGTCACCGGCAAGTTGGCCAATTGCTGATCCAGCGGCTCGAATCCGTCTATGTGTCCGCCGACCGATAA
>JBJKZJ010000023.1:0-73863 GCA_045560455.1 Luminiphilus sp.
GTGAGATCCATATCTTGCGGTGCGGCCCCCCCAAACTGCTGGAACATTTGCTGCCGCATCGCGTTAACCTCTTGCGAAATCAACGAGACAGGCATTTCAAGACTCTCATGCGCCGCGACGATAGCGTCCATCACTTGGTTTTTGACAGACGCTTCGATCGCGTTTCTCAACTCCCGCTCCATGTTCTGCTTGACCTCTGCCCTGAAGTCCTCCTCTGTTCCCTCTTCCAGGCCGTACTGCGCGAATAACGCCGCATCAACCGGCGCGAGTTCCAGCTCCTGCACCTCGGATATTTGCACTTTGAACTCGACAGCGGCGCCCGCTAGATCTTCCTTTTGATAATCCTCGGGGAAGGTAAGGTTGAGTAATCTTTCCTCCCCAGCGCTACCGCCGACCAACCCGTCCTCAAATCCGGGAATCATCCGGCCCGAGCCTAATTCCAGAGACGTACCCTCGCCAGAGCCACCCTCGAATATTTCGCCGTCTTGGTATCCCTGAAAATCAATGAGCACCGTATCGCCCTCCGCCGCGGCGCGATCCGCTTTGACGAGCTTGCCCTGTTGCTTCCGGAATACCTCAATAATGTCGTCGATGTCTGCCTCGGTGACATCGGCCTTAGGCTTCTCAATGGCCAGGTCATCTATGGGACTGACCTCCACTGAGGGAAACACCTCGAACGTCGCCGTATATTCGACATCTTGGCCCGCGTCCATTTTTCTCGCTTCAATGCTGGGCTGTCCGGCGGGCCTCAAGTTTTCCGAGAGCACCGCCTCTTGAAAAGACTGGCTGATTACCTCGCCCAGCACTTCTTGACGCACACCTGCGCCAAACCGCTGATGCATGACCTTCATAGGGACCTTGCCGGGACGAAAGCCGGGTAGGCGCACGTTGCGAGCGGCATCCTGTAGTCGCTTATTGACTGCCGAGTCAACTCTGTTAGCGGGGACGCCGACCGTCAATCTACGCTCGAGCCCTGAGGTTGTTTCAACGGAAACCCGCATTGGTAGCGCTCCTAAAAGTCATCTGATTGCTGTGGTCTATAACTTTCGACAAGTGGATCACAAAAAACCCGTTACGCTCCTTGTATTAGGCTCCCTAGATTGCACTGTGCAAAAGTGCGCTCTGCGCTCGAGCGCCCTCCAGGGAGATCGGGCTTGGTGCGGAAGGAGAGACTTGAACTCTCACGTCAAAAGACACTGGAACCTAAATCCAGCGCGTCTACCAATTCCGCCACTTCCGCAGGTTGAGCTGGGACGCCAATCGCTAAGGATATCAACGAGGCGCGGGATGTTGTCATAAATGGTTTGGGGTTTCAACGGCCCAGTCGCATGGGCTCGCATAGGTTTATCCATCGGAGCGAGTGAGCGCTCCCCCCCCCAACACATGACAGGCAGCTTTAAGTTAAGAAAAAATTATAATTAATAATTAAAACAGAGACTTATATGCTATATATGAGAAATATTATGGCTTATGGCCCGCCCATACTGTGTAATATGCCGCATTGATCTAAAAAATCGTGGCGGATCGCTGGAATAATCTGCGGCTTTCTGCATAATTGAAAGGTCACAGTGTGCTTGGATAGGCCGCGTGACGCTGGGTATCCCAAGTGCCCGGTCTGTGCACCCGCCGATGTGCCCGCGGGTGTACCACTCCTAAAAGTCTATAACTACGGGCCCTTCGGGGCCCGCTTTTTTTAAGGCACCCAAGGCCATCGCGGCTTCGTAGCAACGATCGTCTTTACCATTAAGGATCGATCAGAAGTCGTCGCCGAGGTTCAATCCCCAAACGCCAGGCTGACACCGTCTAAACCAGTGAACTAAAGCGTGTGCGTGACTCTGTCAGACGTCAGCGACCCCGCCAAATAATTCTCTATTGTTGCATTGAGTACCGCATCCTCCTTGGAAAACTCTATGCCAATGCCTGCAGGGCGATTACCCTGTGCGCCTTGGGGAGTGACCCACACTACCCTTCCCGCAACTGGCAGCTTTTCGGGCTGATCTAACAATTTGAGCAACACTAGCACCTCGTCCCCAAGGCGATATGCTTGGGACGTCTGGATAAAAAGTCCGCCGTTGCGCAAGAAAGACATATACGAGTCATACAAAGCCTGCTTGTCCGGAATGATCACATTGAGAACGTCATGATGGGTCCCGCCGGTCATGTTTTTACTCCATTAGGATTCTCGCCCCTCAACAAAGTTTGCCAGAAACTGCTCATATACCTTGTCGAATATCGCGTGGCCCCTGCTCCTGTATAGTCGGTAAACCTCCGCGACAAGAATATCCTGGGCCGGGGTGGCACCCCGCTTGACGCGATCATAGAGCTCACCCCAACAAGAGTGAAGCCGCAACCAATCCGTGTCGACAGGTTGGCCGCCCAAAACCGCCTCCCGGCCACGCTTCTCAGCACAAAGTAACAGACCCTCCAGCAGAACGGGCAGGCTTACCTTCGACCATATTGGAGGGGGTCCCAGAGTCAAATCAGCTTCGTCAAAGCTTTGCGCAAGCGCTTCATGCAGAGAGAGCGCCCCCTCCCTCTCCAGCATCACTGCCGAGATGACCTTGCCTTCAGCGACTTGTAACGCCCGTCTAGCCGTCTCAGCATCCATGCCTCGCTCAGCCTCCAGCCATTGTTTTGCTTGATCCGCAGTAGCTGGAGGCAGCGGTAACCTTTGGCATCTCGACCGCACGGTTGGTGTTAACTGCCACATTGCGGCGGTTGTAAGGAGCACCAGCGCGTTACCCGGGGGTTCCTCTAGTATTTTCAGGAGGCTATTGGCTGCCGCAAGGGTCATCTGATCAGCGGCCTCGATCAATACGACTTTGATGGAGCCGTATAGTGGGGTCTGCTGAAGCGCCTGCGTGGCCTGCCTAATCTGATCAATGCCGATAGAGGCCTTCCCGTCGGACCGGCGAACCACGCAAAAATCCCCGTGAACACCCCGACCAAAAGCTCGGCAACTTGCGCATTGACCACACGCAGAACCACCTGAGGCTTCGGCACAAAACTCTTTTGCAGCCAAAAGATGACTGAATAGAGAAGCCTCCTCTACATCCTGGCTCGTCACGATCAGCGCGTGCCCCGCTCTACCAGAGGCACGGCGTTGCCGCCATTGTTCTAAGTGATCGACGAGCCAGACGGGCGGCTTTGCGGGGTATTTTGAAGAGATTGAATCAGCGGTCATGCTCGCTAATCCACCTTTCGGCCAGCTTGTCCAGCTCGTTATAAACGGATTCAAGTTCCTGCTCAGCATCGATCACCGTATATCGGGCAGGATTTTCATTCACTCTGGCAAGGTAGCCTGAGCGAACCCTCTCATAAAAATGACGCTGCTCTTGCTCGAATCGGTCCAGAGCGCCGCGAGACTTAGCTCTCTCCATGCCGATGTGAGGCTGAAGATCCATCAGAATCACCGCGTCAGGATGGCGCCCTTCCTGCACCAGACGCTCAAGAGTCGAGATCAGCTCGTTAGACAAACCGCGAGCCGCCCCCTGGTAGGCGAAAGTTGCATCAGTAAATCGGTCGCAGATTACCCACTTACCCTCAGCGAGCGCGGGTTCAATCACTTTCGCCAAATGCTGTGCTCTGGAAGCAAAAACCAACAGGAGCTCAGCCATTTCCACTGGCGCCTCTCCCTCGACGTCGAGCAGGGTCTGTCGAATAGACTCCGCTAGGGGTGTCCCACCCGGTTCTCGAGTACAAACTACCGAGATGCCTCTGCTCTCCAATGTCGCTTTCAATCGAAGCTGCGCAGTCGACTTCCCTGCCCCTTCTCCTCCCTCGATAGTGATAAATCGTCCAGCCAAATCAACCATCCTCTGCATCGAGGGTCGCTCGAGTAGAGCGGTAGTCAGCGCGCCGATTCAGTTGGAAACGTCGCACGTTAGCCTCATGCTCCGTGAGACTTTGACTAAATGCATGACTGCCGTCACCTTTGGCGACGAAGTAAAGTGCCTCTGAGTCATCCGGAGCAAAAACCGCCTGTAAAGCATCTTCACCGGGGAGCGAAATAGGGGTCGGCGGAAGCGCTGGAATAACGTAGGTGTTGTAACGATTGTTGCTATCTCTCAGATCCCGGCGCGTCAGATTGCCGTCATAGGTGCTGCCCAGGCCGTAGATAACCGTGGGGTCTGTCTGCAAGCGCATGCCCTGACGCAAGCGGCGGACAAAAACGCCCGCTATCTGCGATCTTTCCGCCGGCACCCCAGTTTCCTTTTCAACGATCGACGCGAGGACAATTGCCTCATATGGAGAGGCGAATGGCAATGTGGGAATTCGACCCTCCCAGAGGGAATCCACCAGTTTCACCATCGCTGAATGAGCGCGCCGCAAAATATCAAGATCTCGTTCACCAGCAGTGAACGCCCAGGTTTCCGGCAAAAATAATCCTTCGGCCGTATCAGATCGAGCTGTCAGATCCAGCAGTGCTCCGACGAGTTCGTCATGGGGCGTTACCCGCACTTTTGGGTGCTCTTGAATCTTGCTGATCGCCTCCTCGAGCGTAATACCCTCGGGCAATGTGACCGTGTGTTGCAGCACCTGTCCCGCAGCGAGAAACTCGATCATCTCACTAGCTGTGAGCGGCGACTCCAGTAAAAACTCGCCGGCTTTGATCTGCTGATCCAATTGCAACCAGCGTGCAACCAACCCCACCCAACTCGCCCGCGTGAGCCACGCATCTGCCTCGGCACGCTCCAGCACCACCCCGAGGCTTTCGCCCGGCGCGATCGTGATGACGGCGGACCCCTGAGGCAACGCTACTGCCTGGTGCCATATACTTTGCAAAGCCGCCGCGCTCACCCCGGTTGCGGCCAGCACCAACAAGATAACGCTGAAGAGCAACCGACGGATCATGACAGTCCTTGGCATAAGTATTGGGTCATCGACTCTCGCATTCTTGATACCAGACCGTTGCCTCCATCCACGGGCAGTCCAGTATCACCAATCGCAACAACCTCAGCTATACCCATCACAGCGTTGGTGATGACCACAGCATCAGCCGTCATCAGTTGATCCCAACTCAGACTGCAGACCTCTGCCTCAGAACCTAAGCTGGGGAGAATGCGATCGATTAACAGTTGCCGACGAGTACCTGCAATGCCACATGTCTCTAGGTCGGGGGTGAGTACCCTTCCAGCGGTGATAATAAAAATGTTGCCCCGCGAAGAAGAAATCACCTGCCCTCTGGCGTCAAGCATAATCGCATCATCCCAGCCAGCCGTAGCGGCCTCGCCGGCTGCGAGTACTTGCTCTGTGCGAGCCAGCAGCTTAAGACCTGCCAGCTGAGGTTGATCAGCCCAACGCGTTTCTGCCGGTCCGCAGCGGACGCCGGCTTTGTCAATCACGCGATCGTTTTGCGCGACAAGAATGCTGCGTGGTGTAGCATCAAAATCGGGTGTGTAGCCCCTTTTGCCAGAGCCCCGGGTTACGGTGAGTCTGGCAACACCGGAATGTCCCACCCCGGAAAGTAATTGACGCGCGGTTGCGAAGACGGCTTCCGCCAGACTGTCTGCATTGGGAAAAGTCAGACGCGACAGCCCCTGCGCAAGGCGCGCCTCATGCAGTTGCGCCCCCAATATTTTTCCTCGCCTGCAGAGAAGGGTTTCAAACACCCCGTCTGCGTAATTCAGTCCCCTGTCATCGACCGGTACGACATCGGCCGGTATGCCATCTATCCACGTACGTAGCATAGATAGCTTCTAATCCAACTGACTAAATATCAGAGAACCGTTAGTGCCACCGAAGCCAAAAGAATTAGACAGTGCATGTGCAATCGCTCGCTCCTGAGCCTGATTCGGCACATAGTTGAGATCGCAGCCAGGACTGGGATTTTGGAGGTTAATCGTGGGGGGCGCCACGTTATTCTGCAACGCCAACACAGACAGTATCGCCTCAACTGAACCGGCCGCCCCTAACAAATGGCCAATCATCGACTTGGTAGAGCTGACGGCGAGATCATCTGCGTGGTGGCCGAACACCTGACGAATCGCCAATGACTCCGCAAGATCACCGGCTTCAGTGGAGGTGCCGTGAGCGTTGACATAGCCAACGTCACCAGGATTCAAGCTCGCATCCGTAAGTGCCTGCTGCATCGCCGCCGCCGCGCCTCGCCCATCTTCTGGCGGGGAGGTCATATGGTAGGCATCGCCGCTCATGCCAAAGCCACTGAGTTCGCAATAAATCCTCGCGCCCCGGGCGCGGGCGCTGTCAAGCGATTCCAGCATTAACATCCCCGCACCGTCGCCCAGCACGAAACCGTCGCGGTCCACATCCCACGGGCGAGATGCGGATTGCGGGTCATCATTTCTGGTCGACAATGCCCTGGCCGCTGCGAATCCCCCGATTCCAACCGGGGTGGTTGCCATCTCTGCGCCGCCAACCAACATGGCATCCACGTCTCCGGCGGCAATCAGTCGGGCGCCCAAGCCGATGTTATGAGTACCTGTAGTACAAGCTGTCACGACGGCTAAGTTAGGCCCCTGCAGGTTGTATAAGATGGACAGGTTGCCAGCAATCATATTGATAATGGCGCCGGGCACGAAAAAAGGTGAGACGCGCTTCGGGCCCTTCTGCTCAATCAACAAGGCTGTCTCTTCGATAGAGCCGACGCCGCCGATCCCCGATCCGATCGCGCAGCCGACGCGATGCGAATTGGCCTCCGTGATTTCCAGCCCAGAATCTCTGAATGCCTGAATACCCGCAACCATGCCGAACTGGATAAAAGGGTCCATTCGCCGTGCATCTCTAGTCTCGAGATAGCCCTCGACACTGAAGTCCTTCACGCTGGCGCTGAAGCGGGTGGTAAACGCACTGGCGTCAAACTGCGTGATAGTCGCAGCGCCGCTTCTGCCCGCGCAGATACCCTCCCAGCTGGAGGGCACATCTAAACCAAGCGGAGTGACGGCTCCCATGCCGGTAACGACCACTCTGTTGCCTTTCATTAGATGCTCCCCAAAAGCCCATAAATATGATTGTGCTCAGGCGTCAGTCCTGCCGCCCACTGTGGATTGGAGGCGAGCGTAGCTCCCCCCAGAAACCGAAAGGGCCGCGCTGCTTAAGCAGAGCGGCCCCACAGGTTACTCACTGAGACCGGCTCAGGAGAGGTTGTTGTTGATATAGTCTATCGCCAACTGAACGGTCGTGATCTTCTCCGCCTCTTCGTCTGGGATTTCGGTCTCGAACTCTTCCTCAAGTGCCATGACCAGCTCCACGGTGTCGAGAGAGTCGGCGCCCAAGTCATCAACAAACGATGCCTCCGCCTTGACTTCCTCCTCCTTGACGCCAAGTTGCTCGGCGACAATTTTTCTAACTCGATCTTCGATATTGCTCATGACGTAGTATTTGCTCTCCGTAGTGTGTCGGCTCATTTCACCAGACGCCGCTGATTTTACAAGCTTTTGGACCAAGTAAAAGCCTTTCCGACCGCTTTAAAACCCTTGATAACGCGGGTTAACCCATATACAGACCGCCGTTTACATGTATTGTCTCGCCGGTTATGTACTGCCCCGCATCGCTGGCCAGAAAGGCAACCGCCGTAGCGACATCCTCGGGCTCGCCCAGACGACCGAGTGGAATCTGCGTTTGCAGCGCGTCTCGTTGCGCCGTTTCCAACGCCCGCGTCATATCTGTATCAATAAAGCCGGGAGCGACGCAGTTCACGGTAATAGATCTTGACCCGAGCTCTCGGGCGAGAGATCTAGCCATGCCCTCTGCACCGGCTTTAGTCGCCGCGTAGTTGCTTTGACCTGCATTCCCCATGGAGCCGACGACGGACGTAATGTTGATGATGCGGCCCCACCGGGCTTTGGTCATGCCTCGGACACATGCCTTACTGAGTCGGTATAAGGCAGTCAGATTAGTATCTATGACGGACTGCCATTCGTCATCTTTCATCCGCATGATGATGTTGTCTTGGGTGATTCCTGCATTGTTAACCAGCACCAACGGATCGGCTAAATCAGCCCGGATGTCTGCCAACAAAGCATCGATGCTGGTTACATCCTTAACATTGAGTACACGCCCACGACCGTCTCGTGACGACAGGGCGTCATTGATTTTGTCCGCTCCCTGTTGGGAGGTTGCTGTTCCTACGACAATCAACCCTGCATCGGCGAGCACGCCTGCGATCGCGGCGCCGATACCTCGGCTTGCGCCGGTGACCAACGCAACTTTACGCGATTCCTCACTCACACCGACCACTCCTTTACTGCATTGGTCAGCGCCACGGGATCCTCCAGGGCGATGCAACTAGCATCGCGATTGATGCGCTTCACTAGGCCGGTCAGCACCTTACCCGGGCCGCACTCTAAAAATTGAACACAGCCCGCTTGTAACAGCGTCATCACGCACTGCGTCCACATGACTGGCTCCGACACCTGCCTCACCAGCAATCTGCGAATCTCTGTCGCCTTGCGGTGGGGTTCTGCGTCCACGTTACTGATAACCGGTATTTGCGCATCCAAGAGCTCAACGTCCTGAAAAGCCTCAGCCATTACCGATGCCGCGGGCTGCATCAATGGTGTGTGAAAAGGTGCACTCACGGGCAAAGGTAGCACTCGCTTAGCGCCCGCTTCTTTCATAAAGGCAGCCGCTGCGGACACAGCAGCCGAATGACCCGCGATCACGACCTGCCCTGGCGAATTGTAGTTGACGGCGCCGACATAGGCTTCATCCTCACAATGGGTGACACAAACCTCGTCAATGACGGCGTCGCTTAACCCGAGCACCGCCGCCATCGCCCCCTCTCCAGCGGGCACCGCGCCTTGCATTGCTCTTCCCCGAGTTTGCACCAGCTTGGCCGCGTCGTGGAGAGACAGCGAACCCGCAACAACGAGGGCGGAATACTCACCTAAACTGTGGCCCGCCACGAAGTCAGGTTGACTCCCGCCAGCAGAGCTCCAGCAGCGGTGCAACGCTACGCTGGCCGTCAGTATCGCTGGCTGGGTAAACTCTGTGAGTGTCAGTTGCTCCTCGGGTCCGTTACTGACAAGGTCCCAAAGGTCGTAGCCTAGCGCATCACTTGCCTCGTCGAACGTTTCGCCCACACAGGGGAACTCTCCAGCCGCTTGAGCCAGCATGCCAACTGACTGAGATCCCTGCCCGGGAAAAAGAAAGGCGTAACCCGACAAAAACGATTACTCGTCGTCGCCTGTATCCACTACTTTCTTACCGCGATAAAAACCATCGGCGCTCACATGGTGCCGCCGTCGGGTCTCACCCGATGTTTCGTCTACGGTCAACGTGGGCCCCCCGATCGCATCATGGGCTCTACGCATACCACGCTTTGAGCGAGTCTTACGATTTTGCTGAACAGCCATTTCGGCCTCCTATCAATCAATGCACCTATCAATGTAAAGGTATGGCTCAACTTCAATCCCGTCTCGCCATCTACTCTTGATTCCTGATTTGTACGTTCAACGCCCGCGTCAGTTCTTCAACTGCTCCAACACACCAAACGGGCTGTCTACTCGAGCGCTTACATCTGCCACCTCGTCAGACAAGGCACTCAGTGGCTCGAGCGCCGCGAATTGTTCTCTGGTTTTGCATTCGGTCTCGTGCGTTGGGAAGCTTGGCAACGCAAGCAGTATCTCCTCTTCAACGATGTCTCTCAAAATCGCCTCATCAGCGACTAGGAGCGGCTCGTAGAATGCCGGCAATGATGCCGCTTCGTCGTCAGTCCACACACAGGCCATGGTTGAGGACGTGCTCAGTGGAACAAACACCTCGCCCAGACACCTTTGGCATTGCATGGTCAATGTCGCCTTTACCTCCGCGGCAACGACACTCCGTGAATTCTCGTCGCGGCGCAGCGAAAACGAAGCCATCAGCGGCTCAGCCAATGCGACGCCTGCCTCATCCAGCCTGGGCAACTCTCCGGGTGCTACAGTACCTGAAACAGTTGCCCCACGAGCCGCCAGACCGCGAAGGTCAAGCTGTTTTGGCAGCGTCGCAGTTTTCATGGGCGCGGATCATACGGATGGGTTTCTAACCTGTCAAAGCGATCGTTCCCGGCAGATGCACACTGTGGTTCGGTAGTGACATTTCACCAAATTTGAGTCCGAGATATGGAAATTGTGCTGGCATCAACCTCCCCTTATCGTCGTAACCTGATGCGGCGGCTGGGCCTTCCCTTTCAGTGCGTTGTGCCAGAGGTGGATGAACACGTCGAGTCCGGGGAAGAACCTGAGCACAGAGCGATCAGATTAGCCCGGCTCAAAGCGCAATCTGCGGCTTCGACACGGCTCAGCTCACCCAGTCTGTGCATTGGTTCGGACCAGGTCGCGTGTCTTGGGGACAGACTGCTCAGAAAGCCCGGAACTGACGAGCGGGCGGCAGAGCAGCTTGCCGCCGCCTCGGGCAATCTTTTGAAGTTCTGGACGGGCCTGTGCGTTGCCTCCGATTCGGGGGCTTTATGGAGCCGACTCATTGCTTGCGAAGTCCAGATGCGTGAGCTCAGCTCAGCCGAAATCGAGCACTACATCGCGATCGATCGCCCACTTGACTGTGCGGGCAGCTTCAAGTGGGAAGCTTTGGGCATCAGTCTATTCGAGTTTGTGCGATCGCCTGACCCCACGGCCCTAGAGGGGCTTCCGCTGATTGCGGTGTGCGACTTATTACGTCAGGCCGGGGTATCACTACCCATTGCCGCGCAGGCGCGCCAAGACTGACTCCAGTTCCTTGTCGATCGGACAATTCAGCTCATAGGGCTCGCCAGAGAGCTCGAACGATATCGATTTAGCATGCAAAAACAGCCGTTTAAGTCCGATACTTTGCGTCAATGCTTCGGATTTATCCGATAGGTATTTCGACTCACCCAATATGGGGTGGCCAACATGCTGAACATGCACTCGGATTTGATGAGTCCGCCCCGAGATCGGTTTCACCTCTAGCAGTGAGGCCTGCTGAAATCTCTCGATCACCTTGAACTCGGTTCGGGAGCGCTTCCCATTGGGGGATACTCTCACCATTCGCTCCCCGGAGGGTGCGTGCGCCTTTGCTAGAGGCGCGGAAACGCTTTTTTGATAAGCGGGCCACTTGCCGGCAGTGCAGGCCCAGTAGACTTTATCCACCTGATTCGCTCGCAATTGGGCGTGAAGCTCTCTAAGCCCCCGGGCATTTTTGGCTATCAGTACCAGTCCCGATGTATCTCGGTCGAGGCGGTGCACTAGCTCAAGGTATCGCTCCTGTGGATACATCACTCTGAGTGACTCAATTAAACCGAGCCTGACGCCGCTACCGCCATGCACTGCCATCCCCGGCGGCTTATTGATGACCAACAGGTCTGAATTATCAAGCAGAACAGCGCTGCGCAGTCGCTTCTCCCAAGCGCTCGAAGGCTTGCTTGTGGGGGGCGACTCGCCAACCGACAGTGGCGGTAAGCGAACAACATCCGTCGCCTGAACACGATAGTCTACCTTGCTGCGCCCTTTATTGACCCGGACCTCGCCCTTACGAATAGCGCGATAAATGCGGGTTTTGGGCACGCCCGTCGACTTTCGAAGCAGGTAATTGTCAAGCCTCTGACCACTCTCCTCCTCGCTTACCTCCAGGAACCGGACCCCTTTTTGGCTCAGATCGTTCATTTGACAGCTTATTTCTTCACACTTTCTATTCGTTGAATCCAAGAATTCATAATGCTATCTTTCGCCCGTCGGTCAAATGGTGATCAGGCGTACCCTTCAGTCGAAGCTCATGTGGGCCCTGAGGACGACGTATTACTGGTGACCAGCGACAACATGCTGTGGCTTCGAGTGTTCTCGCTCGTAGTGAGCCGACTAAAGATTTGAGAGTCTACCGCGTTCAGCCGCTCCGGCACTAATCGCCGTCAGAGCAGGTCTCGGTAGACGTTTTGGAACCCGCGACACGAGATGGCGCGGTGCTGATTGCGAAACTGGCGCTTACATGAACGAGGCGCCAGATGACCCGGGTTAATGGAGTGTTGTCCGCTGCCCGGTGTGATATATCCACTATGAAAGGTGGGAGCGCAAGCCGGGGGATAAATCTATCCCCGCACCGCCCAGTTGTATCGCCAACTGGACATTGTTATGAAAAAAATGCTGATTAACGCCACGCAACCGGAAGAGGTGCGTGTGGCGATGGTAGACGGCCAACGCCTGTACGATCTGGATATCGAAAACCGCCAGCGTGTGCAAACCAAGGCCAACGTCTACAAAGCCAAGGTCACGCGCGTCGAACCTAGCCTTGAGGCAGCCTTCGTTGATTTCGGTGCTGACCGTCACGGTTTCTTGCCGCTTAAAGAAATTTCCCCTGAGTATTACCGCAGCCGCGCCCCTGAAAGCGAGGGCAGAACTCGTATCAAGGACGTTCTGAAAGAAGGCACGGAAGTGATCGTGCAGGTGGACAAGGAAGAGCGTGGCACCAAAGGGGCAGCGCTGACCACCTACATCAGCCTTGCAGGCCGATACATGGTGCTCATGCCCAATAATCCCAAAGCTGGCGGGATTTCGCGACGCATCGAGGGAGAAGACCGCTCCGAACTGAAAGACTCGCTCGCGCAACTCAATCTCCCTGATGGCATGGGCGTCATCATTCGAACAGCCGGAGTTGGGCGCTCCGCGGAAGAGCTCCAATGGGATCTGGACTACCTATTACAATTGTGGAGCTCGATATCTCAGGCCAGTGAAGAAAGCAAAGCCCCTGTCCTGATCTATCAAGAGAGCGACGTCATCATAAGAGCCGTGCGCGACTACTTGCGCGATGACATCGATCAAGTACTGATTGATGACTCGGCTGCTTACCAGAGAGCGGCAGACTTTGTTGGCATGGTGATGCCGCGATACGCCAACAGACTCAAACTCTACGAAGACCCACTGGCACTCTTTAACCGATTCCAAATCGAAGGCCAAATCGAAACCGCGTTTCAACGCGAGGTCCGTCTTCCTTCTGGAGGGTCCATCGTAATCGACCCGACGGAGGCTTTGGTCTCTATCGACATCAACTCGGCGAGAGCCACCAAAGGCGGCGACATCGAGCAAACGGCGTTGCAAACGAATTTAGAGGCGGCGGAGGAAATCGCCCGCCAACTAAGACTGAGAGACATGGGTGGATTGGTCGTGATTGACTTCATTGACATGTCCTCCAATCGCAACCAGAGGGCCGTAGAAAACCGTATTCGAGAAGCATTGGAGCTTGACCGCGCCAGAATTCAAATTGGTCGCATATCTCGCTTTGGCCTACTCGAAATGTCGAGACAGAGGCTCAGACCTTCGCTGGGAGAGACGAGCGGCATCGTCTGCCCTCGCTGCACGGGTCAAGGCACAATTCGCGACACCAAATCACTCGCTCTGGCGATCCTGAGACTGATTCAAGAGGAGGCGGCGAAAGATCGAACAGGCGAAGTGCAGGCGGTTGTGCCTGTTGACGTGTCGGCGTTCTTGCTCAACGAGAAGCGATCAGACATCAACGAGATCGAGTCGCGAAGTGGCGTTCGAGTAGTGGTCGTCGCTAGCCCCTACCTTGATACACCGCATTTTGAAGTCAGGCGATTACGGGACGACGAGATCGATCAATCCAGAAGACTGAGCTTCGATATCGACTTGCCCTCCGCCGCGGAGCCGACGACGGATTCGGCCACTGAAACACCGGTTTCGGCACCGGAGGCGTTGGTGAGGGGCGTCACTCCGGACGCACCTGCTCCCGAGGCGCCATCTGAAAAGGCAAAAGCACCGCAGCAGAAGAAAAAACCACAGAGGCGGCGCGACGCTCAGAAGCGTCGCAACAAGCAACCCGAACCAGCGGGGCTGCTGGCTAAATTGTGGGCTACGCTGTTCGGTGGCGGCAACGACACCCAACCTGACGAAAAAAGTCAGACACGCGAGGGAAAGACTGGGCAAAGTCGCCAACGATCCCGCAACCGGCCCGGCGATCGTCAGCGGGATGATCGCAGCAAGTCAGAGGGCAACCGCCAGCGTGATCGCGGCGACAGAAACCGCAGGAGCAATGAACGCCGGAGAAAGCCTGAGAATACTGAATCTCCGGCCGTTGAACAGCCCGAGGTCGGGCAGCAATCCGGTTTGGAGCAGAGCGAGACCGCTGAGCAACCCAAGCGCTCTCGCCGCAGGCGAGGCAAGCGCGGCGGACAGCGGCACGGGGATGCAGCGACAAATCAGACGAGCGAGACCGCCTCGACTAATGAATCAGACGATGTCGCTGCGGAAACTGACCAAGGTAATCATCGCAGACGTCCTGCGGAGAAGCGAAACGAAGGTCGGCGCCGGCGCCAGCGACAAAGCGTGGAAGTCGATAGTCAAGTGACCTCTGCTCAACCAACCGCCAATACCGACTCCGAGGTGAGCGACAATCATCAAGCTACCACAGAGGCCCTATCCGAACCGGTGGAGATAGCCTCGTCGGAGGCGCTGAGCGCAGCGTTTCCGGAATCGGATTCATCAACGGCGTCAGAGCAGATTGTCGAGGAGCAAACGCAGACCGAGTTGCATCCATCATTAGTTGTCGAAGCGATCGAGACGGCGAAAACCGAGGCTGCCAAGCCGATGGTTACTGAGACCGCGCAGGAAAGCGACGGATCAGAAGGAGACGATGGGTCGGTTTCAGACCAACCCGCTGCGCAACCAGCCCTCGGTATCACGGCAGCAGGACGCGCCGTAAACGACCCGCGGATTTCCCCCAAGCCGATTACTGACACGCCGGTTTCAACCGAACAGGGGCAGTTGTTTTGCAAACCTGAGGCGCCGCCGGTAACGGTGGTTGAGAGAGATGTACAGCGCGCCAGTAATGACCCCAGGGGCCCTCGCGCAACAGGCTCTGTATAGAAGTCTTGATAGAAGCGTCCGCAACGATATAATGCGCGCGAATTACCGGGGCAACCCGGTACCGTTATGGTGGGCTGGCTGAGTGGTCGAAAGCGGCGGTCTTGAAAACCGTTGAACCGAGAGGTTCCCGGGGTTCGAATCCCTGGCCCACCGCCATTAAATGAAGTTCTGTGCGATTTTGCTGCGCGTGGGGCAAAAAAAAAGGGGCCAAATGGCCCCTTTTTATAACTTAGATGCCTATGGTTCGTCATGAGCCATAGAGGCCAAATTAACCTGCTTCTACCAAAGCTCGACAATCAGCCTGTCTACGATTTTGTGCAACTCATTCAGCGCTTAGTCCTCATTAGAAACGACAATTGAGTTAGCCATATAACTTCTCACCAGCTGAGCAGAATCGCCAGCTGTGTCTTGGTATTCCTGAAATTCAGGCGTTAAATAAAATTTCTCAAGGAAGTTCAGTGCCTCCACGGGCGTTTCGAAAGCTGTCCAAACCTCGTGCGTAGCCCAACCTTGGTTTCCTAGCAGAATCGTCTGTAATCCATAGGCCTTTGCGCCCCATGGATACTGGCCAAAGCCCTCAGACATTTTTTTCCAGGCGGGCACAAATGTTGCCGGATCGGAAACGTTAATTGTCCAAGTGATTTGGCTTCTCGAGCCTCTGGAGTCTCCACTGACGATGCTGTGTGTTGTCAGAGTTTCTGATTGATTTTCAACCCCGACGCTGGCTCCGGCTGCCAAAAATTTTGCGAAAGCCGGAGATGCGGCAAAAGTCTGACCCGCCTCAAGATACCTTTCAGCGCTCTTAAAATAGAAAGACACCATGTGTGTCGACTCGTCCCAGCCATTGTGTGCCAAAGCCATGAGACTTACCTCATATCCTTTCGCAGAAATTTCGGGCGCTGCCAACATTTCTTCAAAGCCCGCAACGCATGCCATCGGCTCGGGACAAGTGAAGTAGTAATTGGATTGGAACTTCGAATAGTTGGGTTCTGTTTGGCTGTTGGCTGAGGCGGCACTCAGCAATAGAAAGGCGCACAGTGCGCTTAGTACTCGTGACATTGTCATCCCCTAATGAGGTTTATATTCATTAATGAGCGCAAGGATCAGTCTACATTGGTGCCTTGCCGACCCAATATACACACTCTCCGCGGACCGGTTCTCGTTACGTTTGTGCCTGCGCAAACTCCATAAATGCAACACAAGAAGCGGTATCACAGCATCGCAGCGACCATCATTCCGTACCCGATCACGCCAATTATCCACACCAGGCTCCTTAGATACTTGATCCCTGCGATGTAGATCGGCACATATGCAATGCGAGCCCAAAAGGCGATCTTCGCACCCTGGAGCACCTCGGCATCAAGTCCTGCGGCGTTAGCGACCAGCGCCAGCGGCACAAAAAATACGGCGGCTTCGATGGAGTTTCTGGCTGCCCTCTCAGCGCGCCCTCCCATCGGGGTTGCCTCGTTCAGGTTATCGCGGTTGCCAAGGCCTATATCCCGCCCCTCTTTGGTCCACTCCTGATTACGAATCGCCGCACCGACAACAACCACAATCAGTGTCCAAACTGTGAAGTAAACCGTGAGCTCCAATAATGCTGTCATTTAGCACTCCCTTATGAAAATGAAATAACCCAAAATTTTTAAGCTGCACACGGATACCTTCGTGTGTCTGCCGCTAACTTTGTTGGTTCTAATTGACGTAGCAACCGCCAGTAGTGCTCTCAGCGCCCGTTTCTGGGTTAGTCACGTTGAACACTGCAAGTCCATTGCAGGTGACGTTTAGATCGTCAGCCACCCAGTAATCATCAGGGACATTGTATTCCACCTCCCCTTTTCTTGGCCGAATTCTGAGCTGAGAACTCGTGACGTTTATAGGCGAGTTCGCCGGAACCAGCGTCAGGGGGTTGAAAATCGTCAGGTTGGAGTCCCCTAAAACTTGAATGCCACCAGAAATCTCCATACTGGTAGTCGAGACCGTGTTTCGCCCCAATCCCATTTGGCTCGCGCCGTCCAAAGTAATCGCCCAATCAGAGGCCTCAATATCAATTTTTTCGTCGTATACCCCTCTAGCGTTAACGCTAGATCCTTGGCGAAGCTCTACACCCAATCTCGCTCCAGTGATTGACACGTGGTAGTAGATAGCAGCGGACACATTGTTGCGGCCGAATATTCCCACATCGCAGTCCACAACATCGACCGTGTAGATGTAGGGAGAGGCGCCGTTTTGTATCCAAACTCCTTTCACCGCGTTGTCTTCTGCGGTGCATGTGATCGTTGAACGGGCAATATCGCCGGTTGTGCCGCGGGAGAACAAAACACCCCAGCCCGCCGCCATAGAAACGTCAATATCCACGTCTTTGATGTACAGTCCACCACCGAAAGATCCATAGAGACTCATGTTATTAGAGAAGGGGTTGGCGATTAACTTTGGTCGCGGTAACGGCGAATCTTCCGCCCCCACGTTTCCCACTATCGATATCGCCTGCCCATGTTCCTGAAGCTCACCGGCGGTAGGGTCCGTTCCGTCAATCAGGGTGAAATGACCATAGCAACTGCCAGTAATGGTGAACTGGATGTAGGAGTACTGACTGTTGTCAATGTAAGCTTTATTGAGCGCGTGCGGATCGGCGTTGCAGTCGATATTATCTAGATACAGTTTTCCTCCGAGCAGCTCGGTTAGACCTCCGACCTTGTTAGCCGCCGCAGAGGGTTCAGCACTGCGAGCACCACCATATCGCGCTGCGTCTTCATCTCGAACCAATCGGTCAGAAACATTTTCGAGCTGCAGGATCCTGGCCTCCAGCTCCTGTGCCTTGTCGGATATCACAAGGTTATTGCCATTTACCTCCTCGGCCAGCGCTGGCTCACCATCGGTAAATTCAGCAATTCCCGGGAGTTGATCAGCCATACCCTCTGCGGAGGAGATTGCTACGGCAAGCACATAAAGCAAACGCGATATTTTCATGTTTGTAGCCTTTGCAGCCCCGTCTACCGAGCGTTATTGTTTCGATAGCCCGCACTGATTCGTGAGAAATTTGCGGCGGCTCGGGACAAGTATTGAGGAGCCAAATCACAACATATCAAGAATATAAAGTCGCGCAAATATCGCCACCCCAATTGCTCTAGCCACTCAATCAACGGCTTCGGGTAGCGCGTGCGCCGTCAAGATACTATCTTTGCCCCGTTGAGCCTGGTTTGGGCTTCATTCGCATTAATCTGCCCTTGAGTCGGGAACAATCGACGATCGTTTACAAATAACAAACTTTGATGAATAGACGTTTGCCATTGCAGGTGCTGGCTGAGGGGAGCCGTTACGTGGAATTTAACTCGCTTACTGAACAGGCCCGACACTGGGCGAACACCCAGCCCGATAAAATCTGGATGCGGGATCTTCGCGAGACCGGTGCTGACGAGTACACCTGGGGTGAGACGATCGCGGAGATTGATCGGGTGGCCGCATGGCTGGAGGCGGAGTTTGGTGAAGGCCAGCGTATGGCGCTGCTCTCAAGGAATCGCGCGCACTGGGTCATGGCTGACATGGCGGTCATCCATTCCGGCAATGTGACGGTGCCGCTGTTCACAACCCACTCCACCGCGACGGCTGGGTACATCCTCGACTTTACCGATACAAAGCTGTTGTTCCTCGGCCAGACGGAAAACTGGGAGGGCGTGAAAACAGTTTTGCCCGCAAACTGTGTGCTAGTCACTTTGCCGGGGGTGGAGTGCGAACTGCCACACAAAACCTGGGCGGAACTGATCGCCGCCGCGCCGGCTGATGCCCCAACATACGAACCCGACGGTGATGACACCGTGTCGCTGGTATTTACCTCCGGGACCACGGGTTTACCCAAGGGCGTGCTTCAAACCCACGCGACGAATCTGGTACCGATGCGTCGCTGTCAGACATTGTTCACTCGACAAGGGCAGCCACGCTTCTTTAGCTACCTGCCGCTATCCCACATCGCTGAACGGCAAATAGTTGAATTCTCCTCCATCAACTCCGGAGGCGAGATCTGGTTTAACGAATCTCTCGAGACACTGGCAAGAGATCTTCCGGAGTGCAAACCACACATCTTTTTTGGCCCACCCCGGGTGTGGGAGCAGCTCCGTCAGTCGATTACGGCTAAATTTGGCGGTGCTGACGCGCTAGACTCGGCTTTGAAGGCCGATCAGGCCGGCGTTCAAGGGCTGGTGGTTTCGGCGCTTGGCTTTGATGACGTGGACTATTGCCTCACGGCGGCCGCACCCACACCACCTGCGCTCATTCACTGGTGGGAAGCGGTTGGGGTAAATCTTTGCGAGGGGTTTGGACAAACGGAAGCCATGGGACTCATTGCGACCGACCCATCAGACCGCCGAGTAGGCTCCATTGGCCGGCCAGTAGGCGAGGTCGAAGTCAAGATTGGCGACGATGGCGAGCTACTGATCAAGGCAGAGGGCTGCACCCCCGGCTACTACAACCGCCCCGAAAAGACCGCAGAGCTTTGGCAGAATGGCTGGTTGCACACAGGTGATAAAATTGAGATCGACGACGATGGGTTTATTTTTATTACCGGCCGCGTCAAAGACTACTTTAAGACTATTCAGGGCAAGTTCGTTGCACCGCCTCCCATCGAGGGTTTGTTTGCCGAGAACGCCCACTCCGAACAGCAATGCCTGCTTGGCCGCGGTTACTCTAAAACCGTAATGGTGACAGTTGTGAATGAGCCTGCCCGCACCCTACCCCGAGAGGAAGTTGAAGCCGCAGCGCTTGCCACGGTGGAGAGCATCAACAATCAGATCGAAAAGCACGCTCGCATTGGTGCCGTGATCTTCAGCGCAACGCCGTGGACCATTGAGAACGAGATCCTGACGCCAACCATGAAGATTCGGCGCGAGCAGATTGAAAAGCAATTCGGCGAAGACGCAGAACGCCTTGCTCGAGAAGGAGCGGAAGCCGGTAGCATCCTGATGCACTGGGCTGATTAGGAAAACTTTACGCCCGCCAGGAGAGACGGTACACCGGGTTTAAGAGCCAGCCTGGACAACGGGCATTTGGGACTCATACTCCTCAACCGTGTAACTGCGGATCAAATCACGGTCAAAAAGGCGCTTCTCGTCCGCTGTGATTTCGGCCTGCGCCTTGTCTGTGGACAGCACGACGAGCGCCGCATCCAACGTGTCTTGATCTGGGTACCAAATCTCCATCAGCACATCAAAAGGCAGCGCTGCACCCTCTTGACCCCTAAAGCCTGCTGACTGAAGGTAGCGACGCTGGTACTTCACAGCAAAGCCACTGAGATACTTCTCACCGATTTTTCGATGGTGGGTCTCGTAGTGCTCGATGAATGCTTCGCGGGACATCCCGGGCTTTCTGGTCAGCAACGTTACCACTTTAATCACGACTCACCCTCGCCCTGAATCTCCATTTCCATCTCCACCCTCATTATCGATAACGACTACACATCGATAAACGGCTCACCCTAAAGTATCGAACTAGTCAGCTCGATATCCGCAAACTGCCAAACTGTCTCAAAGCGAGCGGCCACTTTGCCCGCTCCGGCGTCATCGCCCTGACGCCGGAGGGCCTCAGCCAGCCCAAACATCGACCAGCCATTCATGGGGTACTGTTCTAGGTCCCGCTCGAATACAGCTTGCGCTTCGGCAACCCGATCGCTGGCCAACAGTGCCGCCCCCAAAGATTGCCGCGTCGGGTAATACCAGAAAGGCGGCTCGGTATAGGGCAGCGCATCCTGCATCGCCACCGCCTCCTCGAACGCGAGCACCGCACTGGCCGCATCACCGGAGCGGTAGGCCATCTCCCCTATCAGCAGAGCCTTGGCGATTCCCAGCAGATCCCTTGCAGGGTAAACGTTGCCCATAAAGATCTCGTCGACTTGGGGCTCCAATTGCTCTATCGCTGCCAGCTCAATCAGCGCGGCCTCGGGATCCCCCAGCGCAGCGTGGGCGACTCCCCTCCCGTAGTGCCATATGGCGCGTGCAAATGCAAAAGGCTCGTGGGGTTCAGGTTCGACAAGAATTTCCTCCCACCGCGCAAACCTGACTAAAGAGAGCATCGGCACCGTGCGGAAGAACTGAATGGTCGGGAACTGCTCCACCTGCTCGACCCGCACATTGGCTACCACCCGCCGCGCGCTGTCGAGAGACAGTGCGCTTTGACCCTGCATGGTGGAAGAGGCCCACAGGAAATGAATGTTGTGAGGGTAATACAGCGCAGGATAGAAGCCCTGTGCATTGCATTGGGCGATGTAGGCCTCGTCCACCTCCGCCGCGCGGATGTTGGCGAGCGCGGAATCCTGATAACGCCCCACTCTGAAGTAAATGTGGCTGGGCATGTGCACCAGATGACCAGACCCTGGTACCAAGTTGGCCAGCCGATCCGCCGCGGGCTCCGCTTTCTTCGCGTTTGAGGATGCCTCTAAAGCGTGAATGTAGAGATGCAGCGCCAGCGGATGATCGGGGTCAGCGACCATGACGGCTTCAAGGCTCGCAATGACTGCCTGCGTATCGGGCTTGGCCTCCCCATCAGGGCCCCAGTAATCCCAGGGCATGGTATTCATCAGCGCCTCTGCATAAACCGAGGCCACTGTGGTGTCGTCGGGGTAACGCGCTGCCATGTCAGCCAGTGCATCTGCCCAGGCCCGATCGAGCGGGTCACGGGGCGTGTCGGCCTGGCCGTCATAACGCTGATCCAGCGCCTTGATCCAGTCCTGCTCCTTGGGAGTGACCCTGTCGATCAATGCTAAGGCTTGATCTATTGCGGCACGAGCGCTGGCGCGCTCGGCGGGGGCCATAATCGCCTTACCGTTACTCGTGACATTGATATTGGGTCCCGTCGCCAGCGCCTCACCCCAGAAGCACATGGCACAGGTCGGATCCAAGGTTTGCGCGGCGCGGAAACTACGAATGGACTCCGCATGGTTAAAACCAAACGCCAACACCATGCCCTGATCAAAGTAGCGCTGGGCATCGGGGTCCGCGGTAGTGATCGGCATGTGGTAGTCACCCATGCCATCAAACAGCGGCGCCCCGGCGCGCTGCGACAAGGTTTGCGCCGGGTTTGCGCTCGACTGCGAGTCGGCTCCGCCGCCGCACCCCGATGAGGCCAAGACCGCCGAGATAACCAGTAACCCTATTCGCTTGTACACACTCAACATAAGCGAGCCCCCCAAAAAAACACTCACCCTACACATGACTATGACTACTGACCACCCGCTGCGCGCTCACCGATCGTCACGCTGCGCGCATCCGACACCAGCGCATCCACGTGGCTCGATGTGAGCGTCCTTAAAAAAGCCACCAGCGCGATCTCGTCAGATTGCGTCAACCGAACGGACCGTGTTCGCAGATCCTGAGCCGGATCTCCTCCGCCGCCCTCCGCGTAGAAGGCGACGACTCCCTCTAGAGTGGCGATCGAGCCGTCGTGCATGTAGGGGCCGGTCAAGGCCACATTGCGGAGGCTCGGCGTGCGATACCGCCATTTGTCGGCCTCTCGGCCGGTGACTTCATAGCGTCCATCGTCGATGAACGTCTCGGTCTCGGCATCGACAGTGGGCACCACGAAGACCCCCGGAGCCAGTTGCACGGACGGGGGCCTGAGCGCGCGGCCCGCGCGTCGATACCCCGTCCCAGTGTTGTGAAACTGACCATCCGTAAAGAGCGCCGAGGAATCGTTAATCTGATGACACGAGGCACAACCCTTGTCTTGGAAGACGGCGAAGCCTCGAGCCGCCAGCGCCGGGTAACCATTAGCGACCCCTCCCGTTTTAGCGGATACTTCCTCGCCACCGAAGTACCATCGATCAAATGGCGAGTCGCCAGACAGCAAGGCGCGTTGATACGCGGCCAGGGCCCGTCCTAGCGTCCTTTCAGTGAGCCCCTCATCAAATGTTTCTGCAAACCGCGCTGTGTAAAGGCCGTTCGAGGCCAGCTTTGCCAGCACTACCTCGCGGGATTCGTTTGCCATCTCATTCTCTGCGAGCAGTGGCGACCAGATCTGCGCCTCCAGTGATTGCTCTCGCCCATCGAGGAAAAGGTCTTCAGCAAAGGCCACGTTATAGAGCGAGGGTACATTGCGCCGCACGCCCTTGCCCAAGTGACCTACCGGTGTAGCCAGCTCATTCTGTGTAAAACCCTGCTCGGGGATGTGGCACATGGCGCAAGACAGCGTCTCGTTTTTTGACAGACGCCGGTCGAAGAACAGCTGGCGGCCCAAATCGATTTCCGCCGGATCTAAATGGCTGGGCATCGCAGGCAGGCCAAGTGGCGGGTTCACGCTCAGCTCGAAAAGCGGCTGTCGCTCTCCGAGTGTTTGTATGACCCCCTTTGAGTCCGTGACGTAAGAAACCGACTCGTACCCCGCCCGTGAATCCGACAGGCCCACCTTATGGATCCTGTCAGTCAAAGGGGTGTCGGTGGCCGCGAACACAGCAATCAGCGGCAGGCAGAGCAATGAGAGACCACCCAAATATAGCGCCGCACCCCGTTTCACCGGAGTCCGAAAACGATTCGCAGGCTTGGCTGAAGGTGTTAGCATTACGTGAATTGTGGCAGAAAAATTTGGGGATGATCATGATAATTAGAGGATTTTTTTTGGCGCTGATTGCGCTGGCCGTGCTGGTACAACCGACGTCGGCGGACGAAACCTGCATGTCACCTTATATGGCCAAGATCGTGGGTCAGGAAGACTATGTTTATATCTGGACGCTAGGTCTTGAGGGCGTTGGCGACGGCGAGGACAAACTCGTCACCGTAGACGTGAACCCCGACTCTGAGACCTATGCGCAGGTCATTCACTCGATCTCCATGGGTGGCCGCCATGAAGCGCACCACTCGGGCCTGACCGATGATCGCCGTTACCTGTGGGCGTCGGGGTTGGATACCAGCAAAATTTTCATCTTCGACGTCCATACAGACCCTGCTGCACCCAAGCTGCATCGCACTATCGACGACTTCGTTGACAAAACCGGCGGCGTAGTTGGACCCCATACCAACTACGCACTGCCCGGACGCATGCTAATCACCGGCTTGTCCAATAATCGAGATCACGGCGGCCGCACCGGTATGGCGGAGTACACCAATGGCGGCGATTTCATCACCAGTGTATGGATGCCCACTGATGACAATCTGCAGGGCGCCGAGAAGTCCGGCAGCTTCGCCGATGGCTACGGCTACGACGCACGCGCATTGCCACGACGTAATGTACTGGTGACTTCTTCGTTTACCGGCTGGAACAACTACATGATGAATCTTGGCAAGATGATGGGCGATGCCGAGGCGATGAAGCGCTTCGGCAATACCGTTGTCATTTGGGACCTGCATTCTAGAAAGCCCAAGAAGATTCTCGATGTGCCCGGTGCACCGCTCGAAATTCGTTGCGCCTGGGGCTCTCGCTCCAATTACTGCTTCACGACTACCGCCCTCACCTCCAAAGTTTGGCTCATCTACGAAGATGAAGCCGGCGAGTGGCAGGCCAAGGCAGTGGCGGATATTGGTGACGCTAGCAAGATTCCTTTACCCGTGGATATCTCCATCTCGGCTGATGACAACCATCTCTGGATCAACACCTGGAACGACGGACTGACTCGCCTGTATGACATTTCTGATCCTTTCACGCCGAAGCAGATCATGGAAGAGCAGATCGGCGAACAGGTAAACATGGTGTCGCAGAGCTGGGATGGCGAGCGGGTCTACTTCACCTCGTCGCTCCTTGCGAGCTGGGACAAAACGAGCGCTTCAGAGGGCAATGACCTGCAGTACTTCAAGCTCTACAAGTGGGACGGCAAGTCTCTCACGCCTGAATTTAACCTCGACTTTGTCGAGCTGGGCCTGGGCGCCCCGCACCAGATGCGATTCGGCGCCCACGCCCTTTATGGCGGTATGACGGCACAGTCGCCATCGGGTCTGATCACGACACCACCTGCGCACTGATACCAGCGTGCGCTGTACCCCCCTCCTGCTGATCTGGGTATGGAGTGCAGCCGCACTCTGTGCCCCTCACGAGCACAGACCACCTGTCGTTTTGGCGCCGGGCTATGCGCCCTTGTCGTTTACGCCGCCAGAGCCTGGCAGCTACGCCCTCCCTGCGATGGGTAGCGCGGCAAATGGCGCGGTGATCGACAGCAACGGCAACTCAGCACAGCTCCATGATTTTCTCGGCGGTAAGCCCACTGTCCTGAGCTTCATTTTCACCACCTGTGATGACGTCAACGGCTGCCCTTTGGCGACCTATGTGATGCGGAGCGTACGGGATGCCTTGCAGGCTGACCCCGCCACAGCAGATAAGGCGCGGCTGGTGAGCTTCAGCTTTGATCCAGTATTCGACACGCCAGACGTGATCGACGCCTACGGGTCTCAATTTCGCGCAGGGGAGTTTGACTGGCAGTTCCTCACCACGGAGGGCGCCACCACCTTGGACCCCATCCTAAATGCCTACGGTCAGTGGGTGATCCGGGACTATGATGAGAATGGCGAGTACATGGGCACCATGTCGCACATCCTGCGCGTGTTTCTCATCGACGAATCTCGCCAGATTCGCAATATCTACAGCACCTCCTTTCTCCATGCTGACACCGTGGCCAACGACGTGCGCTCGCTCTTGATGGAAGCCGCTGCCGAACCCTCAGCAGACACAGGATCCTAAAACGCCTCACACCGCAGTATCCACTCGACCACTGCCCAACCAACCTATTGCCCGACCATCGATTCTCCCGCACTTCCGCTCGCGTTCTTGCCGATCATCAGAGTCTGAGGCCCTGAATCCGCGGCAATCAGGCGGGCTATTCGTGCTACCCTGCGCGCGTTTTTTCTTGACTTAGAGGCGCGCGACGCCCCAATGCTCGAGCAGAGGAGATCAAAGCATGCTGATCAACGGCGAGTGGCTTAACGACACGCCGACTTTTCCAGTTTTTAATCCTGCCACGGGAGAGGAAATTGGTCGGGTTGCCGACGGCACAGAGCAAGACGCTGCGCGCGCGATTGACGCGGCAACTGCCGCCCTGCCCGCATGGATGAATGACACGGCCTATGCCCGATCCGCTGTTCTGTATCGCGCTTACCAGCTAATGCTCGAGCAGCAACGCGAGCTGGCCGAGCTGATGACCCGGGAGCAAGGCAAGCCGCTAAAAGCCGCTATGAACGAGGTGAAGTACGCGGCGGATTTCCTGCTGTGGTTCGCTGAAGAGGCCAAACGGATATACGGAGAGACCATCCCGTCTGCACGAGCAGACCAGCGTTTTCTGGTGCAAAAGCAGGCCGTCGGCGTGGTTGCTGCGGTCACGCCCTGGAACTACCCGATCTCTATGTTGACGCGCAAGCTCGGACCCGCATTAGCAGCAGGCTGCACTGTGGTACTAAAGCCCGCCGAGAGCACGCCTCTCTGCGCCATGGCCGTCTTCAAAATCCTCGAAGAGGCTGGCTTGCCTGCGGGCGTTGCCAATCTGGTCTCAGCGAGCGACCCAAAGCCCATCGGTGAAGTGTTCTGCACTCACCCCGCGGTTCGCAAACTAACCTTTACCGGTTCCACCGCAGTGGGAAAGCATCTGGCACAGGCCTGCGCCCCACAGCTTAAGCGGGTATCGATGGAGCTAGGCGGTCATGCGCCCTTCATCGTGTATGACGACGCCGACCCCGTGCATGCGGCAAAGGGCGTGTCATTGGTGAAGTTTCTCAACACCGGTCAGGCCTGCATCAGCCCAAATCGGATATTCGTGCAGCGACGCATTCTCGAGCCTTTTCTCGAGACCCTGCAGGCCCGCGTGAGTGGCATGCAGGCGGGTGACGGCATGGATCCGGCCATCAGCATCGGTCCACTCATCAATGAGGCGGCGATCGAAAAAGTGGATCGACAGGTTCAGGATGCGGTCAGTCACGGTGCAACTCTGCTAGCGGGTGGATACCGGCTGACCGACAACGGTCTGGACCGGGGGTGCTTCTACGGTGCTACGCTACTGAGCGATGTCACGCCGGAAATGCTGATCTATCGTGAGGAGACGTTCGGTCCTGTCGCCGCCGTGGTGCCCTTTGACGACGAGGACGACGTGATCGCCATGGCCAACGACACAGACTATGGCCTAGCGGCGTATATCTACACGCAGAATTTGGCGCGGGCTTTACGGACCTTCGAGCAGCTGCAGTTCGGCATTATCGGTATCAACGACATAAACCCCACCAGCGCCGCGGCGCCGTTTGGGGGCATGAAAGAGAGCGGCTTGGGCCGTGAGGGCGCGCGCGAGGGTATCGAGGAATACCTAGAGACCAAACTCGGCGGCCTCAGTATTTGATGGCATGACGCCACTAGGAGCTCATCATGGCAGGACCTGATTATCCCGGCCTCGACACACTGGCACTGCACGCCGGCGCACAACCTGACCCCGCAACGGGTGCAAGAGCCACGCCGATTTACCAGTCGGCCTCCTTTTGCTTCCCTGACTCGGATTACGCGGCATCGCTTTTTAATATCGAGCGTGCGGGGCACGTGTACTCGCGGCTAAGTAACCCCACTAACGCGGTACTCGAGGAGCGGATTGCAGCACTTGAAGGCGGCGTGGGTGCCATCGCCACAGCCAGTGGCCAGGCCGCGCTGCATCTGGCCATCATTACGCTAATGGGTGCCGGGTCGCATATCGTGGCCTCAGCAGCGCTTTATGGTGGTAGTCACAATCTACTGGCCTATACCCTGCCCCGATTTGGCATCGAGACTACTTTTGTGGACCCTCGGGATCCCCAAGCCTTTGCCAATGCGATTCAGGACAATACGCGTCTGGCATTCGGGGAGACCCTGGGCAACCCCAGCCTCGACGTACTAAACATTCCGGCCATTGCCGAGGTCGCGCACGCCGCCGGCCTACCCCTGATGGTCGATTCCACCACGACCACGCCCTACCTGATTAAGCCCTTCGAACTGGGGGCTGACATCATTCAACACTCGGCCACCAAGTTCCTCAGCGGGCACGGTATTGTCATTGGGGGATTGCTCGTGGACAGCGGCCAGTTTGACTGGGAAGCCTCAGGAAAATTCCCGACCCTGTCAGAGCCTTATGAAGGGTTCCATAATCTGATTTTCACCGAGGAATTTGGCCCCGCCGCTATGATTCAGCGAGCCCGCAAAGAGGGACTGCGTGACTTTGGTGCCTGCATGGCCCCTACCTCGGCGTTTCACATCCTGCAGGGCATCGAGACGCTCTCGGTTCGTATGAGCCGGCACGTGGAGAACACCCGAACCATCACGGCGTTTTTGCTTGAACAAGAGCAGGTAACGCGGGTGGGTTACCCCGAGCTCGATGGGCACCCTGACCAAGCACTCGCCGAAGAACTATTGCCCAACGGGTGTGGAGCTGTTTTCAGCTTTGATCTGGCGGGCGGTCGCGAGGCCGGAATCGCCTTCGTTGATGCGCTCAGCGTGTTCTCACACCTTGCCAATATTGGTGATGCCAAGTCACTGGTGATTCACCCGGCGAGCACTACCCATCACCGAATGGACGCCGAGGCACTGGCCGCAGGCGGCATTGGCGAGGGCACGATTCGCTTGTCAATTGGCCTCGAAGACCCCAAAGACCTGATAGCCGACCTCAAGCAGGGTCTGCGTGCAGCAGGCAAATCTGCGGGAGGCAGTCGCTAATGCGCATAGAGGTCAATGGCGATACGGTCTACTGCTACACCAACTCCCGGGATATCGAGGCCGAAAAGCCTACTGTGGTGTTTATCCACGGCTCCGGCATGGACCACACGGTGTGGACGCTGGCGAGCCGCCATTTTGCCCGACACGGCAACAATGTCGTTTCATTAGACCTACCCGGTCATGGACGCTCAACCGGCAACCCGCTGGCCACAGTAGAAGAAATGGCAAACTGGGTGATCGCGGTGCTGAACGCACTCAACATTGCCGATGCGGCGCTGGTGGGCCACAGCCTGGGGAGCCTGATCGCACTTGAGTGCGCTGCCTCACATAGTGATCGTGTCAGAGCGATTGCACTGGTAGGCACCACCTCGCCGATGCCAGTGTCAGATGCCATTCTCAATGCTGCCGAGGCGGATGATCACTCTGCCTTTGACATGCTGACCCAATGGGGCTTCAGCAAGCGACATCAGTTTGGCGGCAACCGCAATTCAGGTATCTGGATGATCGGTAATACGCTGAGGCTTTATGAGCGCTCAGCACCCGGCGTGCTGTTTCACGACATGCGTGCCTGCAACGAATACACCTCGGGGACTGAACAAGCCGCAAGGGTGGCATGCCCTGCGCTGCTCATTTTAGGGGCCGAGGACCGACTGACACCCGTGCGGAGTACTCGTGCTTTACAAGAAGCCATTCCCTCTCCGCTGGTAGAAGTCCTCCCAGGGGCCGGACATACGATTATGGTTGAGGCACCCAACGCCATGCTCGATGCGCTCCATCAGGTGCTCTAGGGCCTGCGACTGGCCACAAGTCCCCTCCCCGGTAAGTTCATCTAAACCGGGTCTATTTAGCCTTACTGCCGAATCATCTCCTCGATCTGGATGATGCGCTCCTTACCAAAGAACATCTCATCGCCCACAAAGAAAGTCGGCACACCAAAGGCGCCGCGATCGGCTGCTTGCTGAGTGTTATGGAGCAACGCGTCTTTCACCGGCTGGGTCTGGATGGCCTCGACCAGCGCCGCGGCATCCAGGCCCGCTGACTGCCACACACCCGTCGCCACTTCGGGGTCCCCCATGTTCTGCTCTTGCTCCCACATAGCCGACAGCGTCACAGCCACATACTCGTCCACCACACCCAGTTGCTGAGCAGCGATGAATCCCCTCATCAGCATGATGGTATTGATCGGAAAATATGGGTTGAACTTGAAGTGATTGAGCTTATGCGCGGCAATAAACCGCTGCGTCTCCAGCATGTCATAGTCGAGCTTCCCTTTCACCTCGCCGAAAGCCAACATCGGCGCCTGATTGTTGGTCAGCTTAAAAAGCCCGCCGAGTAACACGGGCGTGAGCGTCAGCGCAGCACCGTGGCGCTCGGCGACACCGGTCAGCACATGATAGGAAAGGTAGGCATTGGGGCTGGCGAAGTCGAACAAGAATTCAATATTGGATGACACGTTGGGGGCTCCTTATCAAAACTGGGTATCTGAGATCGTGGTGCGGTACAGTAGACGGTCATAACCATCGTAGCCACCCGTCGCGGCATGCAGCACTGAGCGGTTATCCCACATAACCAGCATATTTGCCTGCCAGCGGTGGGCATAAACGAACTCGGGTTGGCTTTGGTGTGCGTAGAGCTCCATCAAGAGCGCATCGCCCTCCTGTTTCTGCAACCCGACAAACCCTTTGATGTAGGCCGCAGACGAAAACAAGGCCCGCTTACCCGTCTCATGGTGGGTTCTGACTAACGGGTGCTCGCAGGTTTCCAACGCCCGCTCACTGGGCAGAATCTTCATGCTCCGCCCTTGCTCCTGATCGGCCTCGCCGTAAGCGCCATCGGGCGCATAGCCCAGTGCAGCCGAGTGGATGGCGGTGAGGTCTTCTACCCGCGCGCGCAGATCACTGGGCATCTGCTCATAGGCGACCACCTGATCAGCGAAGAGCGTATCCCCGCCAACCGGCGGAATCGTAATGCCGTAGAGCGCCGTCGCAGCCGGCGGGACCGGCATAAAGCTCCAGTCGCTATGAAAAAACTCAGCGAAGATGGAGGTGGCCTCATCGGCATTGCGCTGGATGGCCGCCACCTGGGGGTGCTCGTCGATGTGACCAAAAAACGGATCCTCACCGATCTCACCGAATTGCTCACTGAACCCGACCAGCTGCGCGGGTGTGAGCTGCTGATCCGGAAACGCGACCACTTTGTGCTCCAACCAGTGCGCTCGAATTTCCGCTACGAAGTCATCGGAGAGTGACTGATTCAGCTGCACTCCCGTAATGGTCGCCCCGCAGCTCGCGCCCGAGGGGTCTACCTTTAGACTCATAAGGTTACTCCTATCTCCGACCTTTTCTGTGCCCCTGTCGCTGGTCTTGCCTCTGGTCCTTTAAATGTTAACGGCATGATTCCACCAAGCTAGGTCCGAATAGGCCCGCAGGTCGAGCTCATGGGTCCAGGCGGAGCGATGCTGCTGCGAGAGGTGGTAGTACGTCTCCGCTATCTCCTCGGGCAGGAGCAATCCGTCCTTATCTTTACCCTTAGCCTCCCTCAAGGCATCGAAATTCTCGGCGCCCAACATCTTGCCGAGCGTGTCGGGCGCATCCACCGCACCATCAATCACGATATGCACCACATGCACGCCCTGTGCCGCATATTCGGCATTCAAGGTCTGACACAGCAGGCGGCGCCCCGCCATCGCGGCGGCATGAGAGTGCTGCCCAGTGTTACCCCGCACAGCTGAAGTCGCCGATGTCACCAAAAGAGTGCCGTGCCCCCGCTCGACCATGAGCGGCACCAACACCTTGGCTACACGGAAGAGGCCAAAACAGGCCATGCGCCAACCTAACTCAAAGGTTTTGAGCGGCGTGTCATCAAGCGAGCGGTTACCAATCTGGGCGCCGAGGTTATAGAGCACGGTATCGATCGGGCCAATCGTCTCGACCTCTTCGATCAGTAATTCCAGCGCGCCTTCGTCGACGGCGTTCAGCAGATGTCCGCTCGCCGAGAAGCCTGAACTTTGAAGGCCCGCGACCATACCATTGAGTCCATCGATATCGCTCCGGCGACAGAGGGCCGCGTGATACCCGGCTGCCGCAAACCTTTTACCGACGGTGCCGCCGATACCGGCGCCGGCTCCAATGACCAAACAGGTTTTTTGTCCTGCCACGGTTTACCTCCTGTTAACCCAGCACCGTACCGGCGCTGATCAGCGATTCGATCGCCTTATTGTCATAACCCAGCGCCTTGAGAATTTCCCGGCCGTGCTCACCTAGCCTTGGTGCGGGTCGCGATACGCGCGCCGGCGTTTTATCGAACCGCGCCGGATGTCGCGCCTGCCGCACCTCGCCGAAATCGTCAAAATGGAGCCGGTGTACCGACCCGTTCGCGACAACCTGTTCGTGCGCCAGCAGCTCTGAACGATCGATAATCGGTGCACAGGGCACGCCTTCTTGATCGAAGCGCGCGAGGATCTCTTCGCTCGACCACTTCTTAATTTCCTCGGCGGTGATCTCTTTACGTTCGCAGTTGTGCGTAAACCGCCCTTGCGCGGTTTTAAAATTGGGGTGCTCAATCAGGTCTTCGCGGTTGAGCGCGCGGCACATGCCCTGCCACTCCTTGTCAGAGATGGCGCCTGCCGTGATGAACCGATCCTGTGTCTCATAGATCAAGTCCATTGCACCTTGATACTTGCGCACATCAAATTCCTGATCGGCATAGGTCAGGCCCGCCATGGCCTCTGGCCAGAATAAGCTCAACATCGCGTCGAGCATGGACAGCCGAATGTGCTGACCTTCCCCGGTTTTTTCCCGGGCGTAGAGAGCGGTGCTGACGGCCTGCGCCGCCGTGATGGCGGTGACCTTGTCGGCAATAATGATGCGGAACATCTGAGGGCGACCTGTGGCGCGGTCGGCCTGAATATCGGTAGCGCAGGAGAGCGCCTGAATAACGGGGTCGTATACCCGCTTGTGGGCATAGGGGCCCTCTTCGCCAAAACCGTTAATCGAGACGTAAATGAGATTCTTGTTGAGCTCGCGCATCACCGGCTCACCAAATCCTATGCGATCCATCGCCCCGGGCCGGAAGTTTTGCAGCAATACATCAGCGCTCTTCACGAGATCGAATAGAATCTTTTTGCCGTCATCTGACTTGAGATCCACCGCGATCGAGCGCTTGCCGCGATTACACGAGAAGAACGCTGCGGTGACTTTATTCACCGTAGGCCCGATATGGCGCATCTGCTCACCGGTGGTCGGCTCAACCTTGATTACCTCGGCGCCCTGGTCCGCCAGCATCATGGCCGCGACCGGCCCTGACACCATGCTGGTGAGATCCAGTACCTTGATGCCCTCCAATGCGCTCATGCGTCGCCCCCAAATAGATCCGGATAATTTATTTTCTTCGCGCGCTGATAGGCAGGGCGCACGTTATGGCATTCATAGTACCCCTGTAATGCTGGCGGTAAAGCGACTCCATAGACAATCGCCCAGTCGAGACAACTCATTAAAAGGATATCGGCCAACCCAAATCCACAGGGCATTAGCGTACTCTCGTCGGTAAGCCGCTCTGCGATGACCTCAAAATGCCGGCTCACATAATTCGCTGCGGCCACCGAAACTTCGGGCGACTCGCCATAAATCGCGCCCAGATCACCGTGGCATCGCATCACGTAAAGCCCGGTCTCGTCGATCTCCCCATAAATGTAGGCGGACCATTCGTCTTCTTTGGCAAACGCCTCCGGCGTATCAGGGACCGCGAGCTGGCCTTCCGAAAAGTTGTGGGCGAGATAGCGACAGATAGCCACACTCTCGGACAGCGAGACACGCTGGTCCCGGTAAAAGGGAATCTTCTGCTTGCGATTGAGCGCGGTGAACTCTGGCTGTTGGGTCTCGCCAGTTCGAGGGCCGATGGCGTGGTGCTGATATTCCAAACCTAGCTCTTCACAAACCCAAATGGGCCTGAAACTGCGAGGTGTGCCAATCCCCCATATCTCTCTCATGCTGCTCGACCCTAGTGTGATTCAGGCAACGTTATCGTTTTTTATGTGGAAAATTAAATGAATAGTTTTAGCTACATCATCTAATTTCAGGAATAGCACTGTGAAGCCCGGCATGGACCTCTCCGACATCAAACTGATCAAAACGATCGTCGATACGGGCAGTATTTCCCACGCAAGTCAGCACTTGAATCTCTCACAACCGACGGTCAGCAAACGTCTGGCTCGACTTGAACACTCGCTGGGAATGCAGCTCTTCCATCGCTTGCCTCGAGGCCTATATCACACCGTTAGTGAATCGCGTCGCGAGCCTCTTTGAGGCAGCCGTGAGCAATAGGTGACAGGGATCTCACTTATCGAATCGGCACCAATCTAGCGACTGTCATCCCTATCGTTATTTGGTAGGGTGGCCTGACAAAAGTCAACAAATGTTGGGGTCGCAGTCATGCGAAACAGTTTTCTGATCATTGGGGTAGTGGCGGTCGCCGCATTTATCGTGTTGTCGCGAAACGAGCGAGTCGTCGCGACCGACATGATGGACCGTACCAAGCTACCCATAGCCCAACCGGCGCCCGCTCCGGTAACGGAGGTGTTGCCCGAGAATGTGCCACTGCCCACGCCGTGGGAGCTGACAGCACCAGAAGGCGCACCCAACGTCGTTATTGTGCTCCTTGATGACATCGGATTTGGTGGACCCTCCCCTTTCGGCGGTCCGATCAATATGCCAACGCTACAGAAACTCGCTGATAACGGACTGAGCTACAACCGCTTTCATACCATTGCGCTGTGCGCGCCCACTCGGGCAGCACTTAAAACTGGCCGCAATCATCATCAGGTCAACATGGGGTCGATCCCCGAGATCGCGACGGGCTATGCGGGCAACACAACCGTGGTCCCCGACAACGCAGCGCCCATCGCTGAGATTCTCCGTCAGAACGGTTATGCCACGGGAGCCTTTGGCAAGTGGCATGAGACACCCAGCAGAGAAACCACTGCGGGCGGACCGCAAACACGATGGCCGACGCGACAGGGATTCGAGAAGTTTTATGGCTTCTTGGGGGCTGAAGAGAACATGTATGAGCCTTCTCTTCATGATGGCGTGACCATCATTGATACTCCGCAAAGGCCGGATTATCACTTGCTGGAGGACATGACCGATCAGGCCATCGCTTGGATGCGTGAGCAAAAAAGCATGCGCCCAGAGAAGCCTTTTTTCACCTACTACTCCTCTGCGGGGTCGCATGCGCCGCACCAGGTAACCCAGGAATGGATCGAGAAATATGAGGGCCAGTTTGACCAGGGCTGGGATGCGGTTCGAAATGAAGTATTACAGGCCCAGATTGCGCGGGGCGTGGTACCCGCGGGCACCAAGCTGCCGCCAAAACCCGCCAGCGTCCCCGATTGGGACAGCCTGAATGACGCCAAAAAAGAAAATATACGCGCGTCAGGCAGAAGTCTACGCCGCGTTCAGTGAATACTCCGATTACGAGACCGGTCGACTGCTGGACGCAATCGATGACCTGGGCGAGCTTGATAATACGCTGGTGATTTACATCAGCGGCGATAACGGAACCAGCCCCGAGGGAGATCATACCGGCAACTGGAACTGGAACAAGTACCTCAACGGCGTGCCTGAAACTGAAGCTGAGCAGCTGGCTCATTTGAATGAGTGGGGCGGACCCAACACCTACGCGCACATGTCGGTAGGCTGGGCAATTGCTTTTGACTCACCCTTCGCCTTCACCAAACAGGTTGCAGGGGACTTTGGCGGCACCCGAAACGGGACCGTGATCCACTGGCCCGATGGCATCAAGGCCAAAGGGGAAATCCGCGAGCAGTTCACCCATGTCATCGATGTGGTACCTACCATCCTCGAGGCAACCGGCATCCCGGAACCAACGTTGGTTGATGGCGCACCGCAGACCCCCATTCAGGGCACCAGCATGGTCTACAGCTTCGATGATGCGAGCGCTCCTGAGCGGCATACCAAGCAGTATTTCGAAATTATTGGTAACCGGGGTCTATACCAAGACGGTTGGCTGGCAAGAACTATGGTCAAGCTGCCATGGGAGACCGTAAAAATGAATACGGTTGCCAATGATGACGGCCGGGAGCTGTACAACACGCTCGAGGACTTCAGCCTCAACAACAATCTCGCCGAGCAGTTTCCCGAGCGGCTTGAGGCCATGAAGGCGACCTTTATGGAGGAAGCCATTGCGAATCAGGTGCTGCCACTCGACGACCGGCTTTTTGAGCGACTTTTGCCGGCGGTTGCAGGGCGGCCGACCATCCTGAAGGGCCGAACCAAGCTTGACCTGTATCCAGGGGCCAAGGGTCTGGATGAAGATGCGGTTATCAACATGAAAAATACCTCAGGCCAAGTGACCGCGAGCGTCTCGGTAGCTGAGGATCAGACAGCGGATGGCATCATTATTGCTCAGGGCAGTCGCTTTGGAGGCTGGGCACTGTACGTAGAAGACGGGCACCCGACCTACACCTACAACAACCTCGGTGATTTGGTCACCGTGAAAAGCCAAGAGAAGCTCAGTGCTGGTGATTCGGAAATCCGTCTGGAAATTGACTGTGACGGCGGTGGCATCGGGAAAGGCGCCGATCTCAGACTTGTTGTCAACGACGCGGCAGTGGCGACGGGCAGGTTGGAAACAACCATCGCATCACGCTTCTCGATTGACGAGGGCACTGATATCGGTATGGACCGCGGTGCACCAGTGATCAAGCGACAACTCAATGACCGCCGATACAGCGAGATTAACGCCACGGTCAATAAAGTAACTTTGGAGGTTTATCCAGAGCCATAGAGGGTACATGGTTAGCGACGGCCGAGACTTTCATGTCAAGGCGTCGCTGGAACCAAGCGTCTAGAGCTATAGCATCGCGAAATCTGACTCGCGTGCGCATAACAGGGCGCTTCTTCCTTCGGCTAATTACTATGGATGGTCGGTCCCGCCTAAAAACTTAGCATCAAGTGCTATGCTTGAACCTCCATTGCGAGTTGGAGGGAATGCCCTTGACGTCAGACTCCGGGCTAACCCGAAGCAAAATTCTGAAGGCGGAGTCCGCCCGAATCACCGACTCTAACCTCGATCATCTTGTCGAAAACCATTTCGCCGTGCTGGAGCTGGGAAATCAGCGAGACCTGATATCTGAGCTTGAGGCAGGTAAAAACTGGTTGATAGACAACCGAGACAGGCTGAAGGCCGAAGACTACGACCCCGAGTTGCCGGCCTCGACCATCGAGCAGAGATTATCCGAGGATCGGCTACTGGCCCTTCAAGAGGACACTGATACTCGGTTTGTCGCCGGTGACGATGCCAATCAAATCAAATTTGGTAATGTTCGGTTCAGCGATCTGACTCAAACACTAGCCCATACACTTAACACGCTCCTAGAACCCAAGCGATTAATGCGCCTCTTTCAAAGCGGGCGGAACTGGTACCCGCCCCAGGGTTATATGGGGTGGCACACGAACGCCAACGTGCAAGGCTTTCGACTCTACTGTAGTCACGCAGCGATATCCGGGGCTTCCTATTTCAGGTTTCAAGACCCAAATACCAAAGCCATCGTCACAAGCTGGGATGAGGCAGGCTGGAACTTCAGATGCTTCAGGACTGATCTCGAGCCACTCTGGCATTGCGTCTACTCAGAAACAGACCGAATTAGCTTTGGCTATGGCCTCATGTTTCCCGTCGATCAGAGCGGTGGAGACTAGCTCGGCGGGAACTGCCTTAACAATTTATGGACCACGGTAATAGTCAGCTGCTCCCGATCAGCCTTGGACATATTGTTCTTCAAGCGGCCCTCGGCCACGCCGCGCCAAACAATCTTGCCGGTGCAGATATCAATCACGTCAAATACAGCTGTGCCATCTTCGTAGGTTTTGACGGATTGCCCCGAAGATTAGCCGATACTCACTGACCGACCGTAAGTGCCGGCCGCGACGCCGCCATGCATCCCATGCTCCTGACCGCTGATTTTCTGGGTCTGACGCTTGGTGACGTGATAGTTCACCCAAAAATCGGATTGCCCGCGGGGACCCTCTTTAAAGCCACGCTGCATTAACTCTTGATTTGCCGTATTGCGAACCCGCTGATCACTGCTGTTATAGCGGCGATACTGACTCTCTCAAGAGTTATGGTCGTCGTCATACCAGCGATAGGTTTTGTATTGAGCAAAAGGGAAGCTCAGATCAAAGTCGACATCGTAGGTCGGTTTATCGGCACACCCAACAATCAGTCCACCAGCAAGGGCTATCACAACCATCATGCGCAAGGCTGCGCTCAGCGACTGCCAGCGTGGTTCGTATCTAACGCGATTCATTCATACTCTCCTGTCACCCGTTGCGTCATCTGTCTGTTGTGTCAGTCTGCGGGGCGGCTGAATTTACGGCCGCCATGGCATGTTACCGTCACTCCGACTCCGCCCGAAAGCTCACATCACTGTCTGCGACGAGCCAGGCAAACACGGCAAATGCTGCCACATTTTGATCAAGCGACCCCGCATCGAGTTTATCTACCGTGTCATCAGCGGTGTGATGCAAGTCAAAATAGTCGCGGCCGTCCTGATGCAACCGGAGCGATGGCACCCCTGCCGCGATCAGCGGGTACATGTCGGGTCCGCCCCCCGGCTGGTCGCTGCGCCCCGGCGCGATCCCGATGGGTGCCAGCAATCGGGCGATCTGGGCAAAAAGCGCGTCGCCGGCCTCAGTCTGACTCGCGGCGGTCACTTTCCAGACCCGGCCACCACCAAAATCACTCTCTGAGCCGATCACGTGCTGATCGAGGTCGGCTGCGTGCCGATCCCGATAAGCAGAGGCTCCCAGCAACCCCACCTCCTCGGCGCCCCACAGAACCAACCTAATCGTGCGTCGCGGTGCTAGCCCTGCGTGCTTGATGAGTTCCAGTGCTGCCATGGTGATGCCCACACCAGCGCCGTCATCAATTGCGCCCGTACCCAGATCCCAGCTGTCCAGATGCGCGCCGATGACCACGATTTCCTCTGGGCTCTCCCACCCCACCACTTCGGCAACAACGTTCCCGGATTCCGCGGCGGGCACTATCGAGCTGTCCACCCAGACCCGCACCTCAAGCGCCTCTGCTTTCGCGGCAATGCGCTCAATCTGGTCAGCATCCGGATTAGACAGCGCCAGCGCCGGTATCTTGCGTATATCTTCCTCGTAGCGAAGTGATCCTGTGTGGGGGAGGCGATGGCTGTCGGTACCAATGGATCGAATCAGGTATCCAACTGCGCCTTTACTGGCGGCAATACTCGGCCCGGCGGTGCGGGCCTTGTTGAAATAGCCGTAGGACGACCCGTCTTGGGTGCGCTGCATGGTGTGCCCCACATAGGCGATCCGCCCAGAGAGGCTACCCTCTGGGGCACTCTGCAGATCTTCAAGGGTCTCAAACAGCGCGACCTCAGCTCTCAAACCACCCTTCTCAGTGGGTACCGATCCCCCGAGAGCTGTCACCGCTAATGCTTGCGGATACGGCGATAAAATCTCACCGCCCTCCTGGTGCCGCTGCCACGCCTGCATTTGAAAGGGCTCACTGCGGACATTCGCGAATCCTCTTTCGGTAAGCGTCTCGAGGGCCCATGCACGAGCCCTGGCCTCTGCCTCGCTGCCTGCCAATCGCGGCCCAACCTCAGTTGTCAGTGAAGTCACTATTGACAGGGCATGGCTGCCCGCCATCGCCCGCTCGCGGAGTACCTCCGCATGCGCGAGGCTCTCATGGGACACCGTGTGCGTATTCGCTGCAACTGAGTTGAGGCAAAGGCTCAATGTCAGCACGCTCAAGGCGCACCCTCGCCTACTCATTTCAGAAAACCCTCAGCAATCACCAGCTCACCCTCATGTCGCGGAGGAACTCAAGCAGACTCACGGGATGCCCCGGTAATGAGCGCCTTGCGCTCCGCTAGCCAGACATTAGCGGCTTTAGTTTGGGCCTTTGTCGCCGCCATCACGCCCATATCAACCCGCGTACTCCCACTGTGACCGAGCGCAGCAATTTGCTCATAAAACCAGTATTGGGTGGCAAACGTACCGACGGTTCGCACCAGCTTGATGCCGTTTAAAAAGCTCAGAGCTTTGGGCAACAACGACAGTTCAGACTCAAACCGAGGTAACTCAGCGAGCCCTCGCAGTAATTGTGCAGGGGCATCAGTGACGACACATAGCGGTCGGCCAATGCCAATCATGTCGGCACAACCGGTCTCGAGTGCCGCGTTCATTGCATCCAGACGACGCAAGCCCCCTGTCACCATAAGAGGGATATTCACCTCTTTGCGCATCGCCTCCGCAAAATCCACAAAGTAGGCCTCGCGCGCTCGTGTCGAGGCCGCGACAGACTGCTCCTCAACCGGCTCCATACCCTCCAGATTCAGTAATCGGGGCTGCTCGTAGGTGCCGCCGGACACTTCAATCAAATCCACACTCGCCTGCTCAAGCCATTTGGCCACCTGCAGACTCTCGTTGAAATCAAAACCGCCTCGTTGGAAGTCAGCGCTGTTGAGCTTGACCGAAATCGGGACTGCAGGACCCAACGCAGTCCGTACTCTTGCCACGCAAGACAATAGGAGTCGCGCCCTGTTCGCGAGCGACCCCCCCCATTGATCCTCGCGCTGGTTGCTTCGCGGGCTCAGAAATTGTGATAGCAGATAGCCGTGGGCGGCATGCAGCTGAATGCCGGTAAAACCAGCATCCACAACAACGCGAGCGCACCGGGCGAAGCCTGCAATGACTGCCTCAATATCGTCTTCCGTCATGGGGTTCGGCTCCCCAAACTGACCACCGGGTAGTCCCAGCTTGACTGCGGAGGGCGCCTTAGGGTGAGGATTCACAATCTTTTGGCACTGTCGCCCAGCATGACTGATTTGCGCCCAGAAATGATTTCCGGCCCGCGTGCCGGCGGCCGCCCAGGCCTCCAGTGAAGCCCGCATGGCCGCCGAGGGCTCCCCATCAATGATCACATTACCCGGGCGTTCCAAATGGTCCCCATCGATTTGCACATTGCCGGACAACAGTAGTCCCGCTCCGCCATCGCTCCAGAGTCCGTACAACTGATTGAGCGCAGGTGTGGGTTCACCGGCTGGGGTGGCAAGCCCTTCGGTCATGGCCGCCTTACAGAGCCGATTCGGAATTTCTGCGCCACAAGGTAGTTTTAGGGGTATGTCGATCATCTAATGTATGTCCTCGATAGTCCGCGTATTGATTTGTTTTATATGGTTTTTTAGGCTAACGACGCACTCTCCAGCGGCCCGCAGACTACCCGCCGCGCTGCGATGGAAAGCCTTAGGCTAGATAAACTGCTGGACTGCCCACAGAACGCCTCGCCGAAACCAAGGGGCGCAGACTACGGCAACGCCGCCCAGATTGAAACGCGCTATCCCATCCGCTTACACAGCGCCTATTCCCATTTATCCTGAGCGCGGTTATGTGCAGTAATACCATTACGGGAACCTCCGCGAAGGTGGTTGCGTCTCATTTCTATCTTGATCTGAAAAAATGGAGCCCTCATGATCACAACACGCCGTTTAGACTGGGTTGTCTTGGTATCAATCGTTCTTTCTGGATGGCTTGTCTCGGCGGGTTCGTTGGCGCAAACGTTAACGGTTGAGGGCAAGGGCACCGTGCAGATTGCACCCGAATTTGCTCGTATGAGCGCCTCGGTCAGTCATACGGCTGAGACGGCGGCCGCTGCGCAAGCGGCGGCGGACCGCGTCATGACGCGACTTCTGGCGGGCGTAGATGCACTCCCCGTGGCCAAAGACAGCATCGACGCTGGACAGATTCGTATTCAACCTCGGTATCGCTGGAACCCCCGCGCGGAAATGCAAGAATTTCAGGGCTACGAGGCCACTAGGGTACTGGCATTCAAACTCACCTCGCTCGACTCATTGGGAGAAGCGCTTGAGATGCTCTCTGAGCAGGGTGCGACAACCGTCGATGCACCTCAATACGGCAGCGCCCAAAGCCCGGACGCTCGCAACCGCGCGCTCGCTATCGCCTACGCGAAGGCGCTGGCGGATGCAGAGACCCTGGCCGAAGCGGCCGGCCTCACGCTGGGGCACCCAGAAAACATCAGCACAGGCCCACAACGCGCCCCTGTGTTCAGAGCAATGAATCGAGACGCACCGGTAGCCATGTCGGCCGAAATGGCGCCACGCTATGAGCCGGGCCAATTATCGGTCTCCGCTTCAGTCTCTGTCATATTTACGGCAACCCCATAACGGACTTGGATTCGCCATCATCTGACCCTATTATTCACCGAGACGTTAACTCTGAGGGACGACAAACCATGAGTGAAAAACCCGTTTATTCCGCAGCAGCAGCCATGGACCCCGCGGCGAGCATTGCTAACGCGAACAAGATGCTGAGCAACACCTACTGGCTATTGGGTCTGACGCTGGCTTTCAGCGCACTGACGGCCACACTGGCTGTGGTCATGGACATGCCGCCCGTGATGGCACTTCCGTTGATCATTGTGGGCTTTGTATTGCTGTTTGTGGTTCACAAGATGGCCGATTCAGCGAAGGGGCTACCCGCGATTTTCGCCTTCACCGGTGTATGGGGCGCCTCTATCGGACCCATGCTGTCGATGTACCTCGCCCTCGAAAATGGGCCAACGATTGTGCTTCAAGCGCTGGCTGGCACGGCATTGATATTTTTCTCTTTGTCGGCTTATGCCCTGAACACAAAGAAGGATTTCTCCTACATGGGTGGCTTCCTCATGACGGGCATGATCGTGGTCATCGTCGCAGCCATTGCCAATATATTCCTCGCTATCCCGGCCCTGTCACTGACAGTATCAGCGGCGGTAGTCATGATCATGGCAGGCCTCATTTTGTTCGACACCAGCCGCATCATAAATGGCGGAGAAACAAACTATATTCGGGCGACGGTAGGTTTATATCTGAATATTTTTAACCTCTTTATTCATCTGCTTCACTTGATCGCCGTATTTACTGGCGGCGACGACTGAAACCAATCGCGTCACATTGAAAGCCCCGGCCTTGCCGGGGTTTTTCATATTCAGACCATGGACATCTCGCTCATCATTCGCACGCACCCCGAGGACGAGGAGCGCCGCTCCCTCGTGCTGAGATTTATCAACGCAGCGATTGCAGAAGGCCACACCGTCCGCCAATGTTTTTTTCAAAGTGAAGGCGTAAGAAGCGCCCTCGAGCCTCATTGGCAGGATACGTGGCAGCAGATTGCAGACAGCACCGGCGCTGAACTCTTGCTCTGCAGTCAGGCCGTTGAGGTGCATGCCGTCGATGCCCACGCTCCGTTTCAAATTGGCGGGCTGGGGGCGCTGATAGAAGCGGCGGTCAGATCAGATCGGGTGGTGTCTTTTGTCTGACCTTACCCCCTCTTCCAATAGCAAGCGTTGGCTCATTACGTTGTCCGGCGCGCCGCGCTCGCTGTCGGCCGTTCGCGCGGGTGCCGATCTCGCGCTGGCGGCAGGCGCCTTTGGGCAGCAGGTCACATTGGTTTTCTCTGGGGAGGGTCTCGAGTTTCTTAAACCGGCCCCAGCGCATGATGAATCGCTCTATCGGCTATTGGGCTCACTCCCCTTCTACGAGATAGAAAAGGTGCACGCGCTCACCCTCCATGGAGAGCATCCTTCATTCCGTTCTGATCTACCGGTCGTTACCATGACCGCGAACCAGTGGGTAGCCGCCGCGGCGGGAGCGGATATCGTGGTGAACTACTGATGACGCTACATATGCTCTTCGGGAGTGCGCAACTGGAAAGCTGTCTCGCACTGCTGGGCAAGGGCGACACGCTTATGGTGATGGATAGCGATGCCCTCGAGTCTCTCAGCGCAGCTACTGTAGCGCCGCCTTGCGACGTAGTGGTGCTCGAGGACACCCGCTCGAGGCCCGATGACAATGAGGATTTTGCACTGATCGACACTGCAAGCTGGCTCGAACTGGTCTGCCAACACCCCCACAGCATGAGCTGGTACTAAGGCATGATCATCGAAACGGCGCTCGAGGAACTGTGTGATGAGAATGGTTTCCTCAGCCAACACGAGACTTGGTCGCGGGACGTTGCGGAAGCCTTCGCGGTCTCCGAGGGCATCATTTTGACAGCAGCTCATTGGGAGGTTGTCTCCCTACTTCAGGAATTTTTTGAGGCCTTCGGGGACTCCCCTGCGAATCGAGCGCTGGTGAACTACGTAAAGCAGCGGCTTGGCGCCGACAAAGGCAACAGCCTTTACCTGATGGGTTTATTTCCGGGTTCACCTGCTCGCGTGGGCAGCCGCATCGCAGGGCTCCCTAAGCCCAAGAACTGTCTGTAACGCCCTTGCAACTGCTGGACTATCGACCTGACGAGTGTGAATCGCTCTTCCATGAGAAGACCGAGGGGGCGTTAAGGCTGCTCTCTAGCTTGGGGTTACCAGACCCAGTGAAACATGCCTCGCCATCAAGTGGCTTTCGCTTGAGAGCCGAGTTCAGGGTCTGGCATGACGGGAATGCGCTTCACTACGTGATGTTCCCTCCCGGTGATTCACGCAGTCCGCGAGTGATTGATGACTTCCCGATTGTTGGCCCGCGCATTACCGAGGCTATGGCGCCGCTGCGCACCAGGCTGCAACGCTCGAATGAGTTACGGCGCAAGCTTTTTCAGGTCGAGTTTTTGTCGACATTAAGTGGGGAGCTTTTGGTAACGCTGATCTATCACCGCCCTCTGGATGAATCATGGCGAGCCCAGGCGCTCGAATTGGCCGAGGCGCTTTCCTGCAAAATAATCGGCAGAAGCCGCAAGCAAAAGCTCGTACTGGATACCGACTGGGTGGAAGAGATGATCGAGGTGGGCGGTCAAGACTACCGCTACCGACAGCCCGAGCAATGCTTCACACAGCCAAATGGGACCATCAACCAAAAAATGATGACGTGGCTACTCGCACAATGTGTCACCACCGATACCGACCTCTTGGAGCTCTACTGTGGCATCGGTAATTTCACGCTGCCGCTCTCACAACGGTTTCGCAATGTGCTGGCGACGGAGCTCAGCAAACCCGCGACTGCTGCGGCACGCTGGAATGCAGAACACAATAAGACCAGTAACATCGAACTCGCGCGCCTTTCGGCAGAGGAAATGACAGCGGCGATGGCGGACGAACGGCCCTTCAGGCGGCTTGCTCACTTAAAGCAGGCCCTCAACCAATATCAATTTGAGACGTTACTCGTAGATCCGCCAAGGGCGGGCCTCGACGAGGCCACGCGAGCGCTGGCTAGCAACTTCACCCGTGTGCTCTACATCAGTTGCAGCCCCGAGACGCTCGCCCGCGACCTCGCTACACTGTCGGCCACACACGAGATAGAAAGCCTGGCATTTTTTGACCAGTTTCCATACACCCATCACTTGGAGTCAGGCGTGGTCCTCAAGAAGAAAGCAGTATGAAAGCCCTATCACCGGAATACATTCAGGAGCGGCTGACGGCCCACCCGGGCTGGCGGCTTGACGGGATATGGCTTGCCAGAGATCTTCAATTTGAGGACTTCAAGAGCGCCTGGCAGTTCATGGACTATGTGGCCGGCTGCGCAGAGGCGCAGGACCATCATCCAAACTGGTACAACGTTTACAGCACAGTGCAAATCCGGCTATCGACCCACGACGCTGCGGGCGTGACAGATCGCGACTTTGATTTAGTGAGTAGCATCGATCAATACCTCAGCGATGCACAACATGCAGATTTAACCCCGACACCCATCTTTCAAAACTGATACGAGGGAGCCTTTGGTGCAACTTTCTTTCTACGACGCCAGCGTCATGTGCTACGAGCAAATTCTCCAGAGCATTGCTCATGTATTAAAGGCCGGCAAAGAGCACGCTGAGGCAACTGATCTTGCGCTCGGCGATATCGTCGAATACCGGCTGCACGAGACAATGAACCCTTTCAGCTTTCAAGTCATTTCTGTCTGGCATCACTCATTTGGTGCCATACAAGGCATGCGTGTGGGAGAATTCAACCCGCCACCCGAAAAGCCCGGAATTGACTATGCGGGGCTCTGCGATCTGATCGATGAGGGACTGGCCGCACTGCAACAAGAAACCCACGATGCAATACAGCCGTTATCGGGTCAAAACATGTACTTTCGCTTTGGCAAGATGGAGATCCCCTTCACAACCGATAACTTTTTGGCGACGTTTTCAAAACCGAATCTCTATTTTCATGCGACCACTACCTACACCATCTTGCGACAGCTAGGCACACCTCTGGGTAAGCTCGACTTTTTGGGCAACATGAAAGTCGGGCACTGAAACTTACCGGATCGGTGTTCGCAATCCGCAGGTCGGCCCGGCCCTCTAATCAAGCAGAAAACGCCTGATCGCCTCAGTCACACCGGGCTCATTGAGCATTGGCGCGTGACCCACGTTGGGCACGCTGAGTACCTCCATCGAGGGGTGCATCTTTTGCATTCTGGCAACACATTCGGGTGAGAGCAGGTCAGTTAGCTCGCCGCGAACGAGTAAAGACGGCACTGGTGCCATTAACTCAAACAGCGACCACAGTGTCTTGGCTTCGGTATCGCTACTCTGGGTCGCCAGAGGCGCCGCGATCCGGGGATCGTAATCGATAACGATTTGACCATCGCGCTCGATGTAACACTGACGCGCGAAGACCGACCACTCCGCGTCAGTCCAATCGGGAAAGATCTCTGCAGTGATTGAGCTGAGGTAGGCAGTTGCTTCTTCCCAATCTTCAAACGGGCCCGCCACGCCCACGTAGGACTTGATCCGGTCCAGCCCCTCCTGTGCAATTTCAGGACCGATGTCGTTGATGACGGCGCGCTCTATCAGACCTGGAGACAGCGCATTCAGCGCAAAGGTCATCAGCCCGCCCATCGAGGTACCCACCATCGACAGCCGCTGCAGACCCAACTCAACAATGAGGCCCTGCATGTCCTCCACATACTGGAGCAGCGAGTAGCGCGATACATCCTCAGCGTAGTCCGACAGGCCGCGACCGCGCTGCTCTGGCACCACGACACGGAAGTCACTCGCCAGGGCCAGAGCAAGGCTCGCAAAGTCCTTACTGTTTCGCGTCAAGCCATGAAGACAGAGCAGGGCCGGAGCGCTAGCGTCCGGGCCCGGATAGTCGCGTGCGTAGAGCCTGAGACCATCCGCCGTCTGAAAAAAATAGTCCCTGAATGACTTCATGTCATGGTGGCGTAACGCGCTGACAACGCGTCATAAACTGCCTCGGGGAATCCGGCCGCGGTCGCATCCAATGTGTCGAGTAGCTCCGAAAGGTGTTCGTTATCCTCTCGCCCCTGCCACTCTTTGATGTAAGTCCCGTCCTGATAACCATGATCCTGCCGGAAAAAATTCAATACGTTTTTTCCCACGTAGTGCCGATACAACGCATCGGCTGACAGGTCGCAGGCATCCATCAACGACGCGAATAGCGGCACGGAAAATTCCTTGGTTTGAAGAGCGTGCTGCGCCAACGCCTCAGTGGCCGCGTGAATACGCCGGGTGGGACTACCCTCACTCGCCGAACCTTCACATCGCTCCATTAACTCAGCGGCGATTTGCCCAGCCAGCACTTCGAGATCCGTGTCGGGCTCAAACAGTGCTGACAAACCGAAATGCCAGATGTCGACGACCTCAAGCCGGACCTGCTCCATGTCAGGGGTTTGCTTCTTCCACCACTTATAACCCACGTGATCCATCAGTTCGCCGCACTCGATCCACGCCGCCCGGTACCATTCAAAACCCTGATTAATCCAGTCTTCGTGCACCCGGCTGTTCATACGGTGCTGCATATGCAGCATATTGAGAATGGCATCTCGATTCATGGCTTAAAAAGCACTGCGTGGGCTCCCCGAAATATTATCACGGCCGCCTGCGGCCAGATGAATGCGGATGCGACGTTACTCGGGAAACTTGTGTCCCTGTGATGGGGTTACCAACCGCTCACACATACGTTTGGGTATCTGTGGAAAACAATGCGTCGGGGTCGCGAAAGCTCTTAAATTCGAGGTAGTTCTCACTGGGATCCATCAGGAAACAGGTTTTCTGCTCACCCGCCCTCCCCTTGAATCGTGTCGCCGGCTCGATCACAAACTCGCAGTCTTGAGTCACCAAGCGCTCGATCAGGGCCTCAAAAGCCTGCCATTCGAGCACCACGCCAAAGTGAGGCACGGGCACCTGTTCCCCATCCACGGGGTTGGCCCCTTTGGCACCTGCCCCTTTTTTCTCACCTGTTCTGTGAAGCACCAATTGATGACCGAAGAAGTTGAGATCCACCCAATCGTGACTCTCGCGCCCACGGGAACACCCGAGGTGCTGTTCGTAAAACGCCAGAGTAACGTCGAGATCGCTCACTGGAATGGCCAAATGAAACGGGTTAGAGACCGTCATTAATGCATTTCACCTGAGCAGCTGTTGCGCACAATACCGGGCTTACCACATGGCAACAGGATTGATCACCATTTGCACCGCGCCCTTAAGGCGCGCTTGGCCCAAAACAAACATAAACTCCCCCACACCCTCTCGGGCCAGCCGGCCGGTGTTCATGGTCTCCAGTATGTAAATACCGTTCTCCTTGAGCAGAATAGCGTGGTCATAAAACACTTTGTCACCAGGCTTTGGCGGCACGGCCCCCAAACCCCAGGTATCGGCGCCTACCGCCAGCGGCTTGAAGCCGGCGAGAAAGCGCGCCGCATCGTTGTCGATGCCGGGAATCGTCGACACCCATTGCTCAGGGTCAGCATTCAGTTTGGCGTCTGTCCAGCCGGTGTGGAACAACACAACATCCCCCTCGTCGATAGTGAGGCCCTGCTGATTCATCGCCGCTTGAATATCCGACCTGGAAAAAGGTTGTGCTGGTTCCAGATGGTCCACGCCGAAATATCGCGCCATATCGATCAAGACACCGCGGGCCACCATTGGCGGCACCTGACTGATATCCATTTTGGTAAGACCGGTAATGGACGAAAAGTCTTTCCCCTGATTACAGTTGTAAAACTCTCCAGCCTCACCCATGTGACCCAGGCCGTCTAACTGAGGGCCGGTGCCTAACCACATTTGCACCAAATCATCGTTTGCTGTCGCGTTCCAGCCGAATTGTGGCGTGGTGTCGGTGCGAAAATGCTGCTCAGGTTGCACCACCTGAAGCTGGGTGTAGCGCGGCGGATAAGCCGGCATACCGGGGGTAATCACGATCCCCAGTGGATGACTGGCACCTTGCTTCACCAGCTTGGCCGCCGCGAGCGTTCGCTCTGGCGTAATCCGATTGGCAGCCCCTATCTCGTCATTTGGACCCCATTCAGACGACACACACTCGCTCGCCATCAGCTCTGTGCTCAAAAAACCGGATGACACCAGTGCTAGCACTAGATTCCGCATACAAACTCCTCTTCTCACAGCAGATTGAGGTATATGAAACGACATTTTGATGAACTATCCACACACCTAGGGCCACTCGTGGACCGGCGCGAATTGTTTGTGGGTCCTACCCTAGTCGACGTTGTTGAACATCATGCGACCCGCAAAGCTGCGATTGCGCTCGCAGCTCGCCAAAGCCCGGGACTCCTCTACAACTTGAGGATGCGCCTCAAGAAAAGCGCCCCAGCTATCTGCCGTTTTGCCACGGTGCTCAAACGTATACCAATGATTCATCTGAACGTAGTCGTATGGCCAGTCGGGCTCAAAGCCCAGATATGGCGTAAACACGTGGGTACCCCAGCCCTCGAAACCCGCAGCCTTCATCAACTCACCATGTCGCGCTTGGGTGTCCATTACCTGCTTGAGTGTCGCGCCGTCCTTTAGTGTGCAATCTGCCCACTGGTGCGGCTGCCAGGCATCCCTGTCTTCCCAAGGGATACGGCTGTGAGCCGTTGCAGAATTAAACATCGCGATGCTGCCGGTGCAGGTGCCTGCCATCTCGATTGGCTCATCTTGCTCGGCCATCCACGCCCAGAACTCGTTGGTGTAGCTACCCCACTCACTGTACATCGACTGTCCGTCTGGCCATTGCCCCCAGATGACATAGTCATAATCGGTGCTCACCCCAGCGTGCATAGGCGTTAACACGACCTGCAGGTATTTGGTACCGGCGTTCTTCGAAAATTCGCCGTACAACTCGGATTGCTCAATCACATCCTCGAGTGTTTTACCTTCATTGAGAGTGCAATAGGTAAATTCAGACCTGGCCTCATACTCTTGTGAGTGCGCACCAAACGCCAAAGACACTAGCACCACACCGAATAAAGCTCGCATTGTTTTCTCCTTCTGTGATCAAGACTGTTTTTTACTGCAGGCATATGACACACAACAGCATACAACCTTGCGTGACGCTTCAAAATAGCAGCGGCCTGCCCGGCACCGGTACAAGGCACCTAGAGCGGTGACGATGGATAGCGAATCTCCAGAGGCGGACAATGCTCTGGCTGTGGCGCGACCGGCCGCGGCTCGAGATTGCCCACGAGTTCGAGGAATACGCCGTCAGGGTCCACGGCATGAACTATCCCGCCTGTGTCTGTGTCAGTACCCGAGCAACACGGTGCCACCTCAGCGAGGAACGGCACACCCTGCGCCTCAAGTATTTTCACGGCCCGCTCAACATCGGGCACGGTGAGGGCTAGCCGGTTAATGCCCTTATGGTTGATTGGCGGCGGGTACGCCGGATCGGGATCGAAGGGCTCGATCCATTGTAAAAGGCGAAGCCGGTGATGATCACCGCGCCCAATGGCCACATCAGCGCCCCGGTACCTGACCGGCTGATCGAAACCCCACGCCGCGGATTCCTCCGGGCTCAAGGTTTGTTCATTAATCCATCGCACGCTTTCGTAACCGAAAAGTCGATAGAAGGATACCGAGGCCTCAACGTCGCTGACGTTGATACCGATATAAGGCATGCCCATGATCTGCGTTTGATCCCGCGCCCCTGCAAGTTTAGGTATCGGGCTCTCCTCCAGCTTCAAATAGATGCCATCGGGATCTCGCATGAAGACAAAGCGATTCCCGGGGGCGCCATAGGGCTCACTCAAAAACTCAACCCCCTGCTTTTTTAGCAGTGCGTAATCCGATACCAAATCGGCGGTCATGAGCGTTGCATAGGCCATCCCCAAATGATTGGGTGCCGCATACGGTGGCTCGGGGTTGAATGGTACGCGCCACTGGAGCAAGTCAATGCCCGTCGTGTTCTCCGCCCCCGGGAACAACAACACCTCGCCCTTCTCGAGTTCATATTGGCAAAGCTCGAACATGCCCAGGGCGCGAGCCATGGCATGCGTGTTGGTGAGTGGGAACCCACTAATACCGTCGGTGAAGCCAAGACGACGATAAAATTCGCGAGTGCCATCAAAGTCTGAGGTGTGGATCGCGAAGTGGAAGCGTGCCCAGAGACCGATATCTTTCTCGGACGAAAATGCGATGTCGGGGGTTTTTACGGTCGCCTGTAATTCATAGTCTTCCGCCCATGCTGGAAGACTTGCCAGACACCAAACCAACACAGCTCTTATCAACACCACCCCGCCCTCGCTTTCAGAATGCACGCTACCGAACATCATAGAATGAAACGAAGGGCCAGTGTGACCAACAGAGCTTAACGACGTCGGCACCGAGAGACGTGATTCAGAAGCTCCCGATTACCGGGAGTGACGGTCTCCCTTCAGTTTCCGGCGGCGAGTCTTGGTGCGGATGCGGGTTTTGACAAAGAGCTTCTGATGCAGACGAGGTCAATCTCTCCCAGAGCCGGATGCGGAGCTGCCCCCCACCTGAGGAATTGGCGGTCATCGCAAAATTGATTGGCGATCAAATAAGGATGCAGCTCATGGTATTCGCTGTAATCGAACGAAATTCGCATCACCGTACCGTGTGGCACGCGAGCGATGGCGCCCTTCAAAGCAAGGTGCTCACTTAAGCCGTCCTCTGAGATGACGATGTGGACCATCTCGTCTGCAAAGGCGCGCGCTGTATCCATAACTGCCAACATCAAGGCAAAAAGAAACCGTTTCAAAACAACCTGCTCTTCGGCGGTGGATTGAAGCTTGCTACGGGGTTATCTCCAAGATGGACCAACGCGCCTACTTGCTCGCACTCGTATCTCTGGATCTGGATGAGGATAAGGCGCTGGTGATCAGTACCGTGACTCTCCGGGAAGGGAGCCGTACCGATCAGCCCACTCGAGAAATTCGGTGTATTGAGGGTCCCTGCCAGTGAGGCGAGGACACCGTGGATTTTGGGCTGTTGCCCTCCAAAATTCGACGTGAGCGAAGGCGGCCCAGAACTCGGTCACAACGTGCATGTCTTGCCTCCCTAGAAAGTGAGAACCCGGCGGCATAAAAACCACATTCGAGCCTACAGTTTGGGAAAAGCGACGAAAATTGGATTGTCGACTCGCGCCAATACCTTGACGAAAGCTGTCAATCCCGAACTCAATCTCAAATGTTGCTTGCGATCATAGACTAGGTTTTGGCGGGCACTGCGCTGCGTGCCCGCCGTTCTTGCTGGCGAGCTGCCGTCTAGGACTTAGCTGAAAACGAACTAGCATTGCTGCTCAACTATTGTTAGTCAGCCCTGAAGTATGAGACGGTATACCACCCAGAGTGTTAATGAAGCGTGCAGCGACCCGTGGGGCATCTCATATGCGGATTTTCAATACGGCTTTACTGCTTTTAACAATCCTTATGGCGGTCATGGCGTTGTTGCCATTGTTCGGACTGGACCTGGTCCTCATGGGCGAGGGAAAACTGCGCTCAGCGCAGGTTGATGATGCCAACCTGCACCTCAATATGGTGCGCTCCGCTGCCTTTGCCAGCTTCGCCAGTTTTTCGGTGAATTACTTTAGGCGCAGAAGGCCCCTCTCCTCTGTTGCGCCACTCCTTTACTTCTGCATTTGGGCGCTTTTCTTCGCTCCAGTCTACATCTTTACGTACTCCGAGTTTCAACTTGCAGACGTCGCCTTCCTTATTTTCGTTTTCGTGATTACAGTAGTCCTGTATCGGGAGAACCGCAAAGAAGCCAAGACGATCTTTGTCGAGGAGTGGTAGCGCGGATCAACGCCTGCGCAATCTCACGCAGGCGGCCGTGACTATGGAATGCAGCTCCGGACAATTGACCGCTAACGTCACCTCCACCCAAAGCAGGGGCAACAAAACCAACGATAGCGCAGCGATCCTCATACCAGTTTTTTAACCGACAATACGACTCGAATTAAAAGGTCCTTCTCCAGCCACGGCTATTGCGCAGGCATTTGCTCCTGCTAGGCACAGAATTTTGAAGACCCAACGCTACTGAGTAGCCTGATACAGAAGCCAGATGGGTATACTCGGCAAGCTGTCTATTGTTGTAAAAGAAAACCAGTCGTCTTCCCTCCGACTGGCCCAACAATCCTCTGGCAGAGGATTAGCGTTCCTGAGTTCTCTGGAAACGATGACGTCATCCCGATTTGTTAAATCGTATTCCCGATAAATCGCGAACACCGATTCCGCCATAACAGTCTCATCGAAGTACGACAGATAATGATATTCGGTACTGCTGATCTTTTTCAGGATGGCGATATCGGAAATCGTACCGCGCAGATCGGCGTAACCAATCGTTTCACCGGACGTTACTGTCAGGCGATCGAAATCCGCGTCGTCATCGCCATGGTAGGGCCAGTACTCGGCAGGATAGTCGTTCCAATACTGTGGAAACAGATCCGAAAGATTTACATGGAAAAGTATGGCAAAGATGCCAGGAGACGCACTGGACTGTATCCATACCTGCTTGTTCACTAAGCCGCTGTCGTGGCCTTCATCAGTCACGCGGTAAATCGTTCCATCGAAGGGTGCAAATAATTCAAGCGTAGTATTTGAGCCGCTTGTTCGGAACGGCTCAAGCGGTGAAAAATAGTGCTTCATGCTCCTGTTGGACTCGGTAGCGTCGGTCTCGACTTCGTAAAGGCCAAGGTCGATGAACGTTTGGTCATAACCGTAATGATGCCCGGCGCAAGAACGAAATTTTGAGATCTGCTCCACGTTCTCTGGGTCAAGGTAGTAATGGTCCACGACTTGCGCCGTGGCGTTGAGCGTCATCGCCGCCACCGCGATAATGGCGATTAGTGATCTCATTATTCACGACCATCTTAAATCTCAGACCGACTTTGATCTTACCAAGTACAACCGATTGAGCAAAAAAAAGGCCCCTAAGGGCTCAGCACAAAGAAGTTGCCCGAAGGCACGGCCAGTGTTCGTCGCTACTGCCCGGTGGGGACCCCATATCCGATCAACTGAGATCAGGCCCTCCTTGGCTGTCAGTCACCGAAGACTGCAAGTTGTGGTGCGGCTACCGTAAAATCTTAGGTTGCAGGAACAGGGACGCATCACTTTGTTGATCCGCGAAGCAAAAGCCAGTGATTTCCAAAGCATCGTAAGCATTAATGCGAGTGAGGAAGAAAAGACGAGCCCGATTGACTTGGTGAGCATCACCCAACTGAGTTCCTGGTCGACCTATCACAGAGTTGCCATCAGGGAAGATCAGGTAGTTGGGTTCCTGCTGGTGATGAGTAATGCATCAGGTTACGACGGTGTTAACTTTAGATGGTTTGTAGATCGATACAGTAGATTCCTCTACGTAGATCGTATCGTGGTCGATCCGGTCTTTGCGGGAATGGGCTTTGGAACGGCGCTTTACGTTGATCTAATAGAGTTCGCGAAGGGGCAAGGTCACGCCTCTCTGTGTTGTGAAATCAATATATCGCCACCTAACCCATTATCGCATGCATTTCACGCCCGCTTTGGTTTTCGGGAAGTTGGGCATAGCAATGAAGCAGACGCGCAGAAGGTTGTTTCCTACCAGATGGCGGCTCTGTAGCCATACAAATGGTAAGCAAAAAAAGAGGCCGCTAGGGACTTTAAGGACGTTCTAGGGCCCGTATGTCGCCAACCATCCGGCTGGCGAACACCGAGGCTGACTAGGCCATCGAGGTTGGTGATGTCTGGAGATTTGGTGATGTGCAGATAGCCCGAAACGCGGTCGCAGCCGGTTGCCCCTAACGCATCAACCTCTGTTTTATCTGTCAGCTCATAGTTTGTAGAAGCGCAATTAACCGCCCACACACCCTCAACCCAAAGCAGGGGCAACAGAACCAACGATCGCGCAACGATCCTCATGCCCACCTCGTACCCAACAATTGGATTGAAATCAAAGGTCAGGGCTAGGTAAGGAGTACGGGAGGGAGGGGGTCATAGTGTCCCGTAGCTGGTAGGTGCCTCTCCCCCTTACTAGAAATCAATTCGTCGCAAATTGATGCTCAACCATCCTTTGCAATTGGTCTATCTGCTCTTGTTGAGATTGGACGATGGCGAAAAGTTTTTCTTTTTGGGATTCGAGCTCTGCTTGCTGAGATTGGAGTTGATCTTAGAGGGCTGCTATTTGCTCCTCGAATTCCTGACGATGACCGACGGCGATGTGATTGCCGTTTATCCAGTCAAGCGGACCGTTACCGTTATACCCCAGCACAGTCCCAATCCCGCCCGCGACGTTGGGGTAAGTGACATCACCCGTAGTCAGCTTTCCAGAAGTCTTGACCGCCAGTGTGATTGTGATGGTTACCGCCTAGATATATGAGGGGGTGATTCAGCAAGACGTTTTCTCAACCACCACGTACCAGCCCGAGAGTTCCTTGTCATCCGCAAACAAGCGATCAGCTTTGCGGGAACGGACTGCGGCTACTCTGGCATCGGTCAAGGCTTGCAAAGCGGTACCGAACCCACCTTCGTCCCAGACATCGCGGTGCACCGTGCAAATCAAGCGACCTCCAAGCACTAGCAGTGCCAGAAGCTCTGGGAGGCATTCTGCCCCAACATGCCCATGGGTAAAGGTCCCGGTCGAGGCCAGAATGTCGTAGCATCCCGCATCCATGCCAAGACTCTCGTTCAGATCGCGCAGAAAAGCTTTATCGATCCGGCCCTCGCGCTGGGCGATAGACAGCATAGGCGCGGAGCAGTCCAGACCGTCGACTCGATTGAAACCATGTGCACGTAAACTTTTTGCGAGTAGGCCAGTTCCACAGCCTACGTCCAGCACCCGCACATCCCGGCGTTCTTCGGTCACCGCGGCCAACGCCGCGATCTGTTGGGGTGAGCGATAGGCAAGCCCGTCGAGCATAGTCTGATCATAGGTTTCCGCCCAAGCAGCATACAGTTGTAGCGTCTCGTCAGGATCGTCGCCGCGCAGGGCGTAGGCGCGGGCAAGCAGTTGCTCGGGAGTATTCTCTAGCTCGTGGCTGATCATGGCTTTACTGATAAGAGCAGAATGGCGAGTAGTTGTGTAGTCATTTCTCTGTAGCTATGCCGAATAGCGCAGCCGCAGAACCGCCATTAACTACCCAGCGGTCTTCCGCACTGGAGTTCCACATAGTCCGCTAAAACAAGCGATCGCCAGCTCCGTCAGAGGTCATTTTTAAACCCCGCACTCTTTGACCGGCAACTGATGGGAAGGATCGGAGCACTGCCTGAGGGCGAATCAACAATAGTAATGCGCCCTCAGGAGCCTAGCTGGCGCCCCATAACCCTGCGCTCGTTACCCTTGAGACCTGTAACCGCCTAGGAAGAGTAAGCCCAGGTTACCAGTCATCTCATTCTACTCGGGTCAACAGTGCCGAATTTTCGGTCAACTCACCATTAAGCATGATGGTGTTGGTAAAGAGCATAGAGCTGTTGCCATCGTCTTGCATGGTCCACTTCATCGATGTCACAAAGCTCTCGTGTTCCGCGTGAAGATCATTAGCTGATTCATCGAGCGCCAACGCCAGCTCAGTATCTGACACGCTACTGACACTAAAGACCGGCTGTGTTCCCAGCGCGCAGTAATGCTTCACCACCAGCTCGCCATTGTCGTCGCTGTAGGTAGTGAGCATTTCGACGCCATCTTCGACTAGCGTCTCGGTGATGGTGTTGCCCCCGGAGGTCAGGCGCCACTCATAGGAGACGTCAATGACCTCGCCAGTCAGACCCTGGGTCATTTGACCCTCCCACTTTCCGAGCTTTTTCTCCACCTGCTTGAATGCCGCACTGTTTTCCACCGCGGGCATCGTCACTTTGCCAATCACTACAGGCTCATCGCCCGCATGGGCGGACACTGCCGCCACGACGCCCGCCATCAAACCCACATAAAGCTGCTTCATCACTTTCTCCATCGTTAGTTTCACGAAATTGACGCTGTTGAAATTAAATCAACCGGTTTGCAAAAGATAGGGCCTTTCGCACTGTCCAATCCCACGTCGAAGCGCGACAACGGGGGAAGAATCTGGGCCTCTCTCATTCAGCCCATCAGCCATGGTGAAAACAGAGCCAATCCTATTAATACGTAGAGCGCGAGCAGTACGTCCGGTATTTGAATTTCTGGCTTACCCATTGTCTCTCTCCTTATTTTTGTTACCGGAAACATCAATGGCGTGTATTCATCCTTGAACCACCATCATCGGAGACAAGTGAATGCATTGATTGTCAGGATGCGCCAATGGTTTGGCAGGAGATGACATCGATGGAGAGTTATAGTCAGATCAGGCTATGCGTTATCTACCGCCAGCCATTCCAGTGAGACTTGAGCCCTTGCCCTGATAGACTGGCCTTGGCAATACATCATCCCCACGCTAGCAGCATTGGTTGCGACGGGTATTCGGGGTGCTGAGTACGACTGGAGTCTCCCTCAACCGCTGGCGATCTGGATTGGCACATGGGTCTGCATGAAAATACTGTAATGGGTGACGCAGATCTAAAACACCTGCCTGGACAGATCTCTCCCTCACAATAAAAAAATCTCCGAAGGGCTTACTACGATGAGACAGAGATTTAAATTACTGATAGTCACCTTTGAGACATTTGCTGTCGGGCTGCTCACTTGTCTGGTTCTGGGATTCCTAGGTTTCATACTGGTTGTATCGTTCGATGGAGTAGCTGCTGGCCCGATCGAGGAAGTTGTGGGTATCTTCGTGTTTGTTGGGAGTGGGTTAGCGATGCATAGATGGTTTGATCGCAGATGGCGTCCTCGGGCGGATAACCCGGAGAATGTCTGAAATCCGATGACGGAGTCAGTCGCCGCTCGGGAAGTAGCCCAAAGGCAGGGCCAGTGTGCGTCCCTACTGCCCGATTAGGAACCTCATATCCGATCAGGTGAGATCAGAACCACAGAAAAATGCGCTGCCGCACCATGGCTCAGCAAAAAAAAAATAAATAAGCGATTAATCATCCAGAACGTGTTTTGTTTCGGACGCATTGTAGGTTTTTGTATCAATGCTACGCGGCGGGTATTTATCCATTATCGCACTGAAGTGCACCCATTGTGCAGTTTTGAAGTGATCCTCATTCAGGCCTAAATCAAAAAACTGTCATATCTCTGCATTAACTTGGTGTTTTAACCCCCTATTTGACGGATATACGATATGAAGACTCTAGGTTCTACGCTGGTTGTTTTCGCCCTTGTGTTTTCGCAGTTTGTTTCTGCGGAGTCAGAGGCGTGTGAGGGCGTGATCTCAATTCTCAGAATTTCAAATTATGTTGACGGCGGGTCAGAGGCAGGTTTACGAGAAGCCTCAGCACTTCACAACGAGTGGTATGTCGCAAACGGTGTCACCGCAAACTCTCAAACCGTAATCCCAATTTTTGATTACGATGATACTTCTGACTCAGTTGTGAAAAATGCCGACAGGGTGGCAACGCTTCATTTCAACTCAACTGTTAGCAGAGATGCTCGTGAAAGGCAGGGTGACGAAGGTTGGACAAATTTCATCTCTGCTTATGATGCAAATACGAAGGTTACAGAGACAATATTTTTGTGTATCCCGCATGGGCTGTTTGGCAACCAATAACCACGGCCAACCCGACCATCATAGATTTTCGGAGAACCCGATGAAACATACCGCACTCTCACTCACTGTTGCTCTGATTTTCATGGCATCGCCAATTGCGAATGCTTTTGAGGTCACTGGCGAGTCATTTCCTGCTGAATTTGAAGTGACTTCTTTAACGAGTACTTCGGCAGGCTCTGTGCTTACGGCTGAAGGTGACATAGCCGATTATGGGCGCGTCTTTCTCACCTACAATCTTGAGGGCGTGCACGGACTATCCGATCTTGGACATTTTTCAGGTCAAATAAGGGCAGTCACTAGAGAGGGGGTTATGTATGGCACTCTGAACGGAGTTTATCGGATGAAAGAGGGAAAGATGCATGTCCATACATTCGACACGCACTCAAATGGTGACATCGTCATGGCCATCGGCACAATTGACGTCATAAAGGGCAAAGCGTCTTTCACTGTTTATCCAGAAAGCTAACCGCCGTTGTGATTACGATGATTACCGCCCAGATACAGTAGGGGGCGGGGGTTGGTGTGATCTATTTTTGCTCCCCGTAGTTTTAGGTTTGCAACGGGGTGCAGCTCGGATTTCGGCGGTGCCTTGAGTTAGTGTCTCGGAGGCGAGGTCGTCTTGAAAGCATGCGTTTCGCGATGGAGCGTCGTGTGGCGAAGATTGACGGACATGTCTAATCAAAAAAATTTTGTTGAGAAGAGAGGATTTTTGGTATGAAGCATTTTTTAGTTGGGCTCCTATTGGCATCAGCTTCGTCTTTTACGGCAGCACAAGAAATGACAGAGATGCGTTCAGAGTTTTTTTACTGCACGGTGAATGACGGCAAGACCATGGAAGACGTCAGAGAGCAAAGTAAACGATACGGAGAATTCTCTAAGAGGAACGGCACACACTACACGCAGGCGATTCTATTACCCATGCACGCTGGTGAGACCGACTACGATTACATCACTTGGGGCACCTGGCCTGACGGTGAGGCCATGTACGAAGAGTGGGGGTCGTTCGCAAATAATTACGACGGCGCAGCTGACGAGGTGACTGGCGGTTCTGCAGGCACCTGCCGAAACAGCATTGCAACCTTTTTTAATCTAGTTGCACGCATTCCCATAGATATGAAAGACCGCGACGCAAAGCGTCCTGCGCAGTTCTCAAGATGCACCCTCAAAGAGGGCGTGACACTGGATCAAGTCGCCGCGCAAGAAGTTAAAAACGTAAAGCAAATGGAGGAAGCTGGCTTTAAAGGTTTAGCCGTCGCATATCATGTACCTTACATGGGATTCAACGGAACTCCTGATTTCGACTTTGCTCTAAATTACTTCTGGTATTCATTCGATGCGAGAGCTCATGCCGCGAAAAATTTTGGTGCGTTCGCTGCTGAAAACCCTGAGGGACAAAAGGCTATGGAAGAATTGGTTTCCTGTGAGGGGGGCAGCTCTTTTGTTTTTGAAACTATGTTCAACAATTTGCCTGATACCGAGGAATAACTGGCTACAACGCAACGAAGCGTAACTTTAGAGACCTCGAAAACAAGTCTTTCGCACTTGATCCGAGGTAGATCCACCCGGTTTGCGTCGCTAATTACTTGCAAGTTTGCGTAACCGATCCTAGCCCCCCTGAGGGGGCTAACTGTCGTTGTAATTGAGATGGTTAGTGCCCAGATACATTATCGGTGGTCAGCAATGGGAGGAACATCTTACGTTTGCAATGACAGGATTGCGTTACGCGCCCACTACTAAACCTGCTTGAGATGACCTCGGTGGACTGCGAGCATGTCACAGGTTCTGACATGTAACTTGTAGACAGGAGAGCCGAGATGACTGCACCAACATACAAGCCACCGCGAATAGTTCTTATTGTTTGTTTTTCGCTAACAATGGCTTTGGCGACACTTGCCTCGAACGATGCTAGCAAAGCTTTTGATAGTCAGAGGTTAATTAATGCGTCGAACAGTGAGCAAAAAAGAGGTCACCGGAGGCCACCATTGGCTCAGCAAACTGAATCTATCGGTGCTGCAGATTTCGAAATTATGCTGTCAGCGGCAAAAAGGTGGGGGGAATTTGGGCCTGAAGACCAGATAGGCGCAATAAATCTCATAACCCCTGAGACGCGAACCGCAGCTGCGGCGCTGGTCAGGACGGGACGGACTGTTACCCTCGCGAACCCAATGGATAAAGTTAAGGCGAGTGAATTTGTAACCCCACTCGAACACCAAGTATTCGTTTTCCCACCGTTGATGGGTGCAAATTCCCGAGAAATAGCCGCAGGGGATATTTTCACGATCAACTATCACGGAGGGCTTCATAGCCACATGGATGGTGTCGCGCATTTTGGATGGGGAGGAAAACTTTACAACGGTTACGATTTTGCCCCCTCTAGTAAGCGCGGCTTTTTGAACCTCGGTTTGGAGAATATTGCACAAAAAGGAATTTTTACCCGAGGCGTCCTAATAGATTTGCCACGTATGTATGGGGTAGACAGTTTAGATCCTGGTACCTTGATCACATTGGAGCACATCGAAGCTTGGGAGAGCCTGAGCGGTGAGCGCGTCCAATCAGGGGACGTACTGCTGCTTCGGTTTGGGCGTTGGTCCGTCGCCAAAAAAGACAAGGATTTTAATCCCTTGGAAAAGACTGCTGGACTTCATGCGTCTGTTGGAATCTGGCTCAAAGAAAGAGGCGTTGCAGCGATTGCCTCAGATGCAATTAGTGACCGAATGCCTCCTTATGTGGAGGGAGTTTTTAACCCCGTGCATGTTATGGCCAATTATGCTCTGGGCATGCCCATTTTCGATCATCTCCAATTAGATGAGCTCGCTAAAGTTTCCAGCGGATTAAACCAAAACACTTTTTTGTTTATTGCGGCACCGCTGAATATCGAGGGAGCAACAGGTTCACCAGTGACGCCCATTGCTGTTTTTTGACTAGTTGCTCCGCGCAGGAAAAAAAGCCCCACTTAACTGCAGGGCTTTGTCCCCATGGAAACTACGCTGCCTCAGTGTATAGCTCCTTCATGCCATCGAAGGTCATTGTGTCGACGATGTTTCCCTCATCGTCAAGGATTTCGTAGATCGGCCCGTCACAGTATGGACGCAGGCTGAACAAAATAACCACATCCGTATCACCTCCCCCCTCGGTGTGCGGTTCTGGATCGGCTTTTCCCACCTTATATGTGCCCACTGGACGCACTTCTTTGAGTTCGCCTCCCGGCGTGTAGATCCGATGCTCGCCGTTTACGACAAAGGTATGGAAAGCAGAAACATGGCGGTGCAGAACGATTTTCTCGTTTGCCGCAAATCGGAATAAAACATCTACTATCTTGGCAGTCTCATCGACATCCAATATCGATAACCAAACGTTCTCTACGTCAGGCAGCTCACGCCAAGAGATGGCATCCTCGTCAAATGAATTAATGTCTAGCGTGTGGTTCCCCCTCAGTTTGTATTGTTTTTTTAAGTTATAGACCGCATCCTAGCATGTGCGGGGCTGTTAAATTGTTCTATCTGTGCGCAGGGGTAGACGGCATGATTAGGTGACAAGGAACACCCCAGCGCACAGCCAGTGATACGGGTGCGCTTGCGCAGGGAACATCAGATGCGGTCAACCTAGTAACGTGTGAATCACATATCCAGCGACGACAGACATCAGAATGATCACGAAGTCGCCCGTCAGTAACGCATAGAACACACCAATACCAACGACGATGCCAACGAGCGCCGATCGCTGGTTCATGCCCCCCTCACAGGGAAGCCGTGTGAATCGCGTACGGCAGTGCGAAGAGACACGACCAGTTAAACAGTGTCAGCACCCAGAAGTGGACAGGTTGTAAATCCTTGGCATAGAACAGCGCGGCTTGAACTGCCAACGCACCTAAGGCGACCCACAGTAGAGGTTCGGTCATTGGCACTCCCGCTCTGCCTTTGATTTATTCTTTCTCATTGTCAACACAGTACCACCGTCACAGCAGGATTGGGTGACAAGGAACACCCGACCGCACATTGAGGATAATCCAACAGTGCTGGTGTTGGAGCATCAGTTCCGGTCTTATGGTCTTATCGTTATTAGTGTGGTGCCCGGGGCCGGGCTTGAACCGGCACGACCTCAACCGTCGGGGGATTTTAAGTGCTTGGCTAATGCTTCTCGTTTCATCTCAATACAGTTAGCTACAACAAAAACATCAATAACTAAGCCAATCTTCATGTAATGAGATGTGATGGGTTGCGATGGGTGTGTCACTTATTTGTCACTAGAACCCCCCCCGGGGGGAGGCTAACTGCCATTCTGATTGTGATGGTTACCGCCCAGATACATTAGGGCTTGGGATTGGGCGGTACTGTGCAAAAGATCGCAGGTAGAATGAATGAACCTGGCGGTTTCTTTCACAGATTACTCACTTTTTGTGGGACTTTAGAGCAAACTATGATGCAGACTGACTTACACGGCGCGCAGCGCATTCTGGGAGGCGGAGACCCGAAGGACCTTCAAGCACAGCTTCGAGAAGTTCTCCCAATTTACTCGACAATTTCTTTAGAGGTAGTGTCCGCGGACGACATACTTGAAACCAAGGTTCCTCTCAGTAACAACAACATGAACCACCTTGGGACAATGCATGCAGGGATCACTTGGATGGCCGCAGAGGTGCTCGGGGGACTCGCTTATCTTGGCCACTCGCAGAACCTCGGGCAAGCATGGGCGGCAGTAAAGGGCTTGGAAATTGAGTTTAAACGTCCTGTGACGAGCGGAATTTCAGCCAAAGCAAGTTTCCCTCCCGATGAGCGGCGTCGTATCGCAATTGAGCTAGCGGAAAAGAGTCGATCAAAATTTGCATTAAAAATCGAGGTGACTGATGAGGAAGGCAATCTATGCGCCGTGGCCACGGGTAACTATGTCTTGCGGCGGAATGTAGCTGAACTTACTCAAGCATCGAGCGGCACCTAGTATTGTCAGGACCTACTGCCCGGATACATTAGGGCTGGGATTGCAGCGGCTCTGCCGCCTACTGAGCGATTTACTGACAGGCGGGAAGCTGCCCGATGGCCTCAGCGATATAGTCGAGAAACACAGTGCTCCCCTCGTGTCGATAACGCTCGACATCTGCCGCGCCAACCGTCAGCGCTCCAATCACCTCGTCGCCCTTTCGTATACAAGATACGGAGACAGACCCTGTAAATTTGCCGCGCCCAAACAGCTCGTCCATTTCCTGCGATGAGACTGCTCCCGAAAACGTACCCGCCTCTGCGGTGAGCTTACGCACTATCGACTCTGCCCCTTCAGCCTTAGGCGATGTGTCAAACCACACCAAGGCACCCATTTCCGCACCAAAGCTACCACAAGCGTGTTCGCTCCAAATGAGAGTGGCATGCCCCCTGTCCACCGCCCTCAATAAAGCCTGCAGAGTCATGCGTGTAGCTTCAAGCCACCGATCGTTTTCCCGACCCATCTCTGAGAGTTCAACTAATTTCTGCCTTGCAGTGACATTCCGTTCACGCAAAATCGCTAATTGTTCCTCCACTAACGGTATCGCGCCCTCCCCGCTATTTGGCAGGTTCAGTGCTGCCAGTAACGCCGGTCGATCTTGAAGGAAGTCAGGGTTTTCCCGCAAAAAATGCTCGACATCCTGCGGACTGATTGAGCTGTTCATAGAGTCATCGCTTTACTGCTGCGTCCAATATTGGACAAGGCCAGTTCCCATCCCCCTGCAACGTAGCAGAATGGCGAATGGTGGTTTAGTCATCGTTCGGGAGATATTCATGGCAGCTGAGGTAAGGGGTTTCTGTAGATTCAGTTTTTTAACAACCTCAGTATCCATATCCGCCAACATCATTTGATCGCTATGCAGGACAGATTGCTTCTCCAATGCATACTCGACACCAGCCAGAAAAGCGTCTTCAGGCGTGTCTATTTCTTCAGCAAGTTCTACTGCGAGCATGTCAACACTGAAAGACCGTATTATCTCTAGCGTCAGCGCGTAACGTGCCGAGCACTCGCCCATCTTCTTCCAGTCAGGCCCCTCCCCCGCACTAACGGACAGCGGCAGTATCAGCGTAATAGCGAGAAGTGGTTTACTCATAATCAACAAGTTGAATCACTAGCAGATCTAGACCTCGTCTAGAGAACGGTCAATTGAACACCGTGCTGGCGCACTATCACTCATATGATTGAATTGCGGCTTAAAGTGGCTTTTGTTGTCAAACGCAAAGCCGTTGATACTTGCAAAACCTTGTTCAGGTACCTCAGCCCAAACCCTTGAACCACAGGTAGGGCAAAACTTATGGTACTTAGCCCGTCCCGAATCTGCGACAATCTTGTGCGTCAAAGGAGATCCCTTCAACAGTTTAAACCCGGATTTTAGATCTACGAGGTAAGCCGCATAGAATTGAGAGCCGCTAACTTGCTGACAATCTGTGCAATAACAAAGGCCGGCCATAATCGGGATGGCATCCGCCTCAAACCGAATTTCTCCGCACAAACACCCCGCGGTCATTTTCCCCATGTCAATCTCCGAACGCCGCTTGATGCCCCGAGCTTACCTCAGGACTATCTCAATGTGAGACGCTAATGAAAGTAGCGATGTAAGAGGGCTAGCCGTTATTTTGGAGTTTCAATCCAAGCTCAAAGTCATTTCACCATTGATAAAGACAGTTTTGATTTTCCAGCCGCCAGCTCGCTGTATCAGCAAGTGGGTGGCATCTGCCCTATAAATCTCGTGATCCTTCTTGGATAGTCGTGAAAAGTTAAATGTAATTAGGGATGTTTCATTGTCTTGATGGATCGACTTCATCGTATTTATTCTTGAGTGTTGCCATCCAGAATCCCTGAGGAATTGGAAATCAACAGCTTCACTGTAACTCTGAAATACTCTCGCCGCGTCTCCTGTGATTAAAAACCACGGCCTATCAAAAATTTCATCAAGTGAGAGTTCGTCGGCGTCGTTAAAGCGTTCAAAAAAAGTTACTACGGCTTCAGAAGGAGACTCGTTTTCCAAAATTGCTCCTCTTTCAGAATGATAACCTTCACTGGTCATGCTTGCGCAGGCCAATACAGACTTAGAACTGACTTTTAAATTGATAGAGGACTGGTTGTAGTCTTTTCTTGAGCCATTGTGATTGTGACGGTCACCGCCTAGATACACTATTATAACAAAGTAGCAATATCTGGTGACACGCAGCCTGATGCTATCTTCTTAGGCTCGGTTATCGTTTCTTCCGTCTGGGCGTATTCCCATTGTGAGAGTTGGCTCTCGAGGTAAGAGGCAGCATGTCAGAAAGTACCCGTATTGCCGCCGATAGCGCGGGTTTACTCCTTAGCGGTTATCTAGGCCTCCTTTTGTTTGGCGTGGCTGGTTTATTTTTTGGCTCGGCATTTGGACTTTGCTTTCAAAGTTTGCTCAAAAATTCTATCAGAGGCTTCAGCCCCCTCGGAGCGGGAAGTAATGGGCCCAACGCTATAAGGCTCCGTACTGACTCGATTGCGACATCAGCCAGATTCGAAGGTGACTGTTACGACACTAAAGCGATGATGGCAGCTGCAAACTCACTAAGCAGGGCTTACCAGTATCTCGGTGCAGACAGAACCGACAGTGACTGCGATATAAAGCGCAAAGTAAGGAAATTATTAAGTATTAATCATCCCGATAAGCTGAATTTAGCAGAACCGTCAAGAAAATCGGTTGCTGGGGCAACAGAAAAAGTGCAGAAAATACTGCGCGCTTACGACCGGGTTAAACGCAGTAGGCGCTCGTGGGATTGCTCCCGATATTAAGTCACCCAGGGGACTGATGCTCTTTAGCTAGCATATGGGGAGACCAGTTAGCATTTTGGCACTGACATCTCAGGATTTTCTTTTCTTATTTGTTGTAACAATGCTTGTTCTTTTTCTTGCAGCGATCTTCACTCATCTCCAAATCTGCCAGCGGCATCACTGTTACCCATTGACTTAAAGCGTCGTTCCAACGTAGGTTTAGCCTTGATTTCCTCTCCGATCAGGCAAACTTGCTTTTGCATTGCATCGGGCGATTGACTACTAACATCTTCAAACCGTCCCTTTTCACCCGTCTGAGCAATCATCGGCAGTAACAGCAGAATGGCGAGTGGTGGATAGGTCATTCGCAACATTACTTACCTAAGGTTAGATTTCCCTTCACGAAAGCTGACTTTATCTTCCATGCCCCGTCTCTATTAACAAATAAGTAAATTACATCACTGGTGGTGATGACCGCGTCTGTCGAGTCGTAGCGCGAGAAATTGATATCAACCATTGCGGTCATATCATCCTCGTAAACCAGCTCGTTCTGGTGGATGCGCGAATAAGCCCACCCTGATTCCGCCAAAGCCTCAAAATCAAGTGCCTCGCCGTAACTCTTCCAACTAATGACCTCGCCGCCAGCAGCAAAGATGAATGGCTGTCCTGACGCGTTATTCAATGACTCAATATCTTTTGCGTTGAAGTATTGGAAAAACTTTTCCGCAGCGGCTTGGGGAGCTGATAGGTCAGATGAACTCGCGGTAAACGAAATTAGGAAAAGGATCAGGCTGAGATGCTTCATAACTCTACCTCCTTCGTTGTCGAGCTGTCAGCTTACCGCAGGGCTGTGTCAATTTGAGAGGTGATGTCAGTGCAAATGTGAGAGGCTAACGCGGATGGTTATGGTTTCGGGGCAGAGCTTGGGCGCTAGGAGGAGAATGAGAACATTAGAAAGAAGGGCTATAGCGGTTTTAGCGATGATATCTGCTTATCGGCGTGCACTATGACCGAGGGATTTTCATTTGAAAATGTTTACGACGACGTTGTTGCGCTCCTAACTGATGATTCAGACGGCTCAGCAACTGACGGTTCAGACGAGTCGGAAAATTTAGAAGAGGATCCTGCGCCGGAAGTTGTGCCGGGAGATGACGAACCCGCGACGTGGCTGATTGAGAATGGCTGTAGCTTGGACTCTGTTACTGTCGATGCCGAGGGAACACGCACTTGGAAAATGCGCTGTCCCAACAGCAGATGGGTCACGCTGATAGACACTAGCCTTTAATGCGTTACTGATACACCAATACTGCACGAACTCAGGCAAAGGGAATTAAATCAATAAAATGGCTCACGTACTTATCCTCTTCGGTTTGCTCATCGCAGCCAACGCTTATTTCTTTATCAGGAGTAGGCGCAAGGGTGGTAAGTCTCAAGATGACACACAGGTATAGGTCTCAATTATGAAACTCCTTCTCCCTCTCATCCTGCTCTTCCCCTGTACCCTCATTTTGCCTGTGCAAGCTAATGAGGTTTCAGACACTCCATCATCTGAATCAAGTGGCTCACCCTTAGTCTCAGATCTTTCTGTCGACCAGTTCTTAGACGTGGTTAAGGGAATTGTTCAGCAGACCTTAGAAGAATGTTCTGTTGAAGGAGATATGAAAGGGAAGGCAAAGTTGAATCTAGACGTAACCGGTGACGTTACGGCTAAGATTGTATGTGAAACGATCAACGATACCGTAGAAAAATAAGCAGCTCTGGCCAACGGACGACTGCCCAATGGCTTCACTCTCACTCGCCTTTTTCAGACTGCGCATCTCGCTTCAGCACAATTAGTTGCCAAACGCACCAAACAATTGGGATGCCAAAAAAAAGCAGTGCCTGAAGCCCTTTGAAGTCGCTGTATTCCATATACGAAAGGTTAGTGGATTCAGTGATGAGTTGACTCTAATCACTTAATTCGGATCAACCGCTTATCTAACCACCTTAAACGCGCGATGTGCAGACTGGTGCGCCCAGCTTCATGGGATCTAGCCCCAAAATCGGTAACGCCGTTGTCGTATCGTTTATGTCCAAGCAACTCATTGGTGGATCGCAATAGGCCAAAGCTAGTGCTGCATTGACTTATATGGTGCCCGGAGCCGGACTTGAACCGGCACGACCTCAACGGTCGGGGGATTTTAAGTTCTCTTCACTACGGGATAACCCGACATAACCCAAGATAGCCCCATGAAACTACCCTGCTCTTCTGAGTTATCTGGGGTCTAGATGTGGTTATCCTGACTTATTAGTGTCAGCAGGGTGTCAGCAGAATACCCCCCGGGGAGGGGGTCGGGCCTGTTCATTCGCGGGAGGTGCCACTCCCGCTTACAAGAGACGAAATAAGAGAAAGTCGTAGTCCCTTAACTAATGGGAATGGGTTCCCATACGCCGAAGGCTGGCGGCCAAGGTATCCATGGGGGCTATGGCGTGTAGGAGACGTTGAGGTAAACGGTTAGTGGTGCGACTCAGCTCCATTTAGTTGTCTGGACAAGTCACTCTGACCCTCACAGCACTCCCCACCGGGACGTTGCCCGGAACGACAAAACAGCTATCGGAATCGCACCCCTTGGTCATGTCAGCAGGCCCCTCAATGATAGTGACGGTACACCCGCTGTGATCACCCACGTTGACGAGGCGAAAACCGCATTCCCCGGTCCCCCCGGAACTACAGGAAAATTGGCTTCCACTCTCATGGTAGAAACTGATTTGCCGCGTCCTCCCCTCAAAGGACGCGTCGGTAGAGTTTACAAATTGAGAATCGTAGTAATTGCGTTCCCAATAGGTGTCGTAGATCTCACCCCAATAACGGTAAGCACACACCCAGCTGTTACCGTCATATCTGATGATCTGGTCGGCAGTGCAATTCAGCCCAGCCGCCACACCATCAGCACCATTCGCACCATTCGCACCATCAGTACCATTCGCACCATCAGTACCATTCGCACCATCATTACCAGCAGGACCCTGAATGCCTTGGATGCCTTGGATGCCTTGGATGCCTTGGATGCCTTGGATGCCCTGATCTCCTGTATCGCCCTTGTCGCCCTTTTCGCCCGGAAGGCCATTATTCCCCATCAGCCCCTGTGGACCCTGCTCACCTTGCGGACCGGCTGGACCTTGCTCACCTTGCGGACCAGTGGCTCCAGTATCGCCTTTGTCGCCCTTTGGTCCTTGCGGCCCAGTAACGCCGTTGGCTATGTCCTGCTCTAGCTTCTGGAAGTTGTGATTGAAGTCGTCGGCCTCGATGACCTGCCCATCGCTGAATGTTTTGAGTTCATCAGCCACCGTGCAGAAGCTGGCGACAAGCAGAGCCGCTGTCAGTAATCGAATTATCTCAACTCTCCTTATTTCGCATGAGGTACGCAACACCCCACAGCGCGACTGCGAGGGTCAGGGTTGCCCATAGAGGCATGAAGGGAACGGGTAGCGCATCCGCGCCAGTGGAAGCCTGACCGAAAACGGCCTCGCCGAATCGTGCAGTGCCGAAGCGCGGAAGCCCCTGGGCGATAGCAAGTCCAGAAAAGAATAAAGCGGAGATGGCACAGAGCCGTTTAATGACTAGAGAATAAGAGCGCATGATGACTTCCTTCTTAGTTCCAGCCGTTTCCTACGGCTCTAAGGAATGAACAAAAAATATCAGAAAAACATCAAAATTCAATGACCACAGAGGGCTGAGATTAACTATCGCCTTCTCCACTCCCAAGGCGGCATGGGGTAGGGCCTGTTCGTTCGCGGGCTGGCGGCAGGACTGAGCAATGGTATTGTGCTGACCACTACGAGGACTCATCAGAGGCTAATAGCACCGCTGTTTCGCCTTTTCCGGCCATCTGAAATCTATGAATTGAACGACGTTATCAGGGGTGTTGTGGGTACCAGTAAGTCAGAAGCCCCATCGTGTCATTTAGGCGAGGGTGGTTTACCCGTTACAGTGCAAAGCTCCTATACTTTTGCCTCCCGGCCTCTGTTTCGGCATTTATAGCTGTCAGAGGCGTTAAAACGGTTAGTAGGCTCTTGAGACTCCGTACGCCTGACTGACAGAATCCTAATGGTGCCAAACTATGACTGATGAACCTGCGGCCTCGCACAGCTACTTTGCGGAGTCTTCGTGGCCTGTGGAATGCGGAGGAAACACGCGGTCCAAATTGGTCAAAGGGCAATTGTGTGTACAGGGTCTTTCACCACGCGTTATTCACAAAAATAATGCCCGGTGGAATGTGATGTTCATACACCGCAAACCAGGCGAGCTCTATCTCACTGGGACTTTGCCAGCTTTCAAGGGTCCAGCGCCTTTCGGGTGGGTGCAAAAAATTGACCCTTTTAATATGGAGGTACTGGAGGAGTCACCTGCGTTGGCGTGTGGGGGTCATGTTTGGTGCGGCTCTATCGCGGCTCACGAGAACGGCTGTTTATACAACGTAAATGGAAGGTACCTCCACTCTCTGAATAGCAGGTGCCAGGTGATATCTGAAAGAGAGTTATGTGTTGACCAAGCCCACAACGGGCTATTGATCCTCTCAGACGGGACTATCGTCACCAAGGACCTCAGATTAGATTCCTGTTCCGCGCTCACTCGATTGGATCCGGCTACACTGGAAGATCTTCATCCTCCTCTGAAGTTGCCTGAACCATCTATGGGTAGGATAGCATCACAAATCATCGGCGGGACGGAGTACATATATGTCCCAGGCCAAACCAAAATATTTCGCGTTTTAGTTCATGCAGAAACTCTTGAGATAGATCAGTCGTGGCAGCCAAATTATCGAGAGCTTTTGGGCACGGGAGGGATGGCTTGGGACACATGCATTTCAGCCGGCTATATATGGCTTATGGATAACGGGGATATCTGCACTGTTAGATCGATTTTTAGTCAGAATCCAAATGGTCGCTTCATCGAGGATGTGCCATCACTTGATTGGCGAGACCCAGCGCCATGGATTGGCCAACAACGCTTAATTAGAATCAGCATTGAGGACGAGCAGTACACCAGCATCTCGCCATTCCAAGCTTCCGGGGGCGGCATTATCGCGCCGCCAGCATTCATTCCGTCTAAAGAATTGTGTGTCTGTTGGGATTCCATAAATGGAGGAATAGCGGGCGTCCGAAGTAGCAAAGAGAGTCTGGAAGTCGCCTGGATGCGGCATGATATTCGGCCAACAATGCAGCCTTTGGTCTATGAGGAGACTAATCATCTGGTCATCAACCACTTTGATGGCGCGTCTGATCACTTATTGGTGATAGATATAGATTCAGGCGATATCGTTTGCGACGTCGATATAGGTAGCCCGCTTGCCAACGGCATGTTCCTAACACCGGGGCAAAATAATGACGTGCTTTATTGCTCAACCGTGAGTTACGCGCGCATTGTGTGGGACTGATTGTTGGGCCCGGATCGACCGTCCCCGCGCAATCGCTGCGTACGGGGGTTTAAAGCTCCCTTTACTAAGGCACAACACAAGATAACCCGCCTAATCGCAAGTCAAACCCCTACCTTCAGGCGTTAAGTTTTCCTCTAGATGCAGTTATTTTGACTTACGAATGTCAGCACAGTGTCAGTGGGGTATCCCCCGGGAGGGCCAACCGCCCTTGTGATTGTGATGGTTACCGCTCAGATACATTAGAGGGGGACTGGTACCAGGTAACTGGGTGCCGCGCCTTCCTTCCCTAACCCTTTAGACGTCTGATTTAATATCGAATGTGCGCGCTATAGGAGCGCTGTCGAGGTAGCCACCTATGGCGTCCATCAGTCCTGTTTCCATCCGCCACTTCATATAGGCTTGTTGGTGTTCTTCAGAAGCCCAAATTTCGACCAGCAAAACGCTTCCAGTAGATTTTTCGACATAAGTTTGAACATTTTCACATCCATCATAAGTTCGTGTGTCAACTAATGCTTGCTCTAGTAACCCGAGAAACTCAGACAATGTTTCAGGCTTGGCAGGCCACTCTACAGTTACCATCACGCTCATAGGTTTCCCCCTTTCTCTGTGATTACTCCAAACAAACTTTTTTACCGACGGGCGTGTATTTGACGCCGCCCATGCCCTCAGCTTACCGCAGGACTGTCTCAATGTGAGAGGTCATATCAGCGCTAATGTGAGACGCTAATGAGGGTGGCAATCAGGATCGTAGCGTCCAAAACCCAAAACGATATAGAGATCTCGGAAGACAGAGAATTAAGTCGGATGCTATCTAAAGCGCTGAAATTAAGAATCACGATAGGAATTTTACTGACGGCATTGCTACTGAGCGTCGCCTCATTCAAGACACAAATTCAAGACGCTGCTGTACTCGAGGTCAATGCTCACCTGCACAATTTGATGAAATCGTCCCACTCCTTTCTATTAACCGAGCCTGCGCGCATTGCAGGAAGGACGCTAGATAAGCGAGCAGAAGATGGGGCGTTCGTAAGAACAAACGCCGAGGCTTTCAGCTCTTTAGACGCTTGGTTTGATCGTAGCCAAACTCAGGCACTGATCATTCAAAAAAAGGGTCGTATTGTCTATCAACGTTTCAGAGCGGGTGCGGGTGACGGGCGCCACGTAAATGCAATGTCCATGACGAAAGCTATCATTGCCATTCTTGTTGGTATCGCCATTGATGACGGGTTAATAAATTCTGAGCGTGATTCTATTTCTCTGTATCTCCCTCAGATAGTCGAGCGCGCCGAAGGTGCAATTACTCTTCGAGATTTACTAAGGCATACATCCGGCATTGAGACAGTATCCAAGGATATTAGGGCGACTTTGAGAGGCCGTCCATTGATAACACCTTTGTCGGAAATCTCCTTCAACGGTGATCGATCATTCCACTACGACAACATTAACTACCACCTATTGAGCCTTATGCTGACAGAGATCTACAAAAAGCCACTGCACCAATTAATTGCGGAAAAGCTTTGGGAACCACTAGGACTTGAGGAGGCTGCAATCATCAACACGGCTGGTTACTGCTGCATGTTTGCGACGGCGAGATCATGGCTCGAAATAGGCACCTTATTTTTCAACCAAAAACTTCAGGTCGTCTCAACGAGTTGGTTGGAGAAAATGGTTGAAGACTCTATTACGCCGCAGCGATTTTTCGTGCAGGCAACTGGTAAATCAAAAGGTAATACCTACGGCTACCACGTTTACGGTGGTTTGCCCGACTCCCCTGATGTTTTCTGGATTGAAGGGATGGGCTTACAACTTGTTATGATCAACCCAAAGACGGAAACCGTGATCGTTAGGCTCGGCGGAATTCCGTCCATACTAAATGCTTTTTCAAATCGCTACGATGATTCGCTTATCTCGCCACTGATCGTTGCTCTGATGGCTGACACTGATTTCCGTAGCCTTAACCTCAGTCTTTAACGATCTACATACTTCCATGTCAGCTGTCGGCCGAAAAACTCATTTTTATTAATTAAATCAGAAGTTTATATGGTGCCCGGGGCCGGACTTGAACCGGCACGGCCGCAATGGCCGGGGGATTTTAAGTCCCCTGTGTCTACCAATTTCACCACCCGGGCTGAGCGTGCGCTGGCAAGGGCGCGCAGGATACCACGCACCGCGAGCCGCCCAACCCCCCTTCCCGATTTAACAGCTATTTTCGCCACGGGCGAGACGCTTTTGGGTACCATCTAGACACATCTCCATGCGCCAGAGGTAGCAGTTGTCTAACCCAAGGGGTGAATTCCGGTCCAGACTGGGTTTTATTCTGGCCGCCGCGGGATCGGCGGTTGGCCTAGGCAATATATGGGGATTCCCAACACAGGCGGCGAGCAACGGCGGCGCGGCCTTCTTGATCACCTATCTCATGCTGGCTTTCGTGCTCGCCTACCCTGCTTTGATGGCTGAGTTGCTGATTGGGCGCCACACCC
>JBJKZJ010000003.1:0-35042 GCA_045560455.1 Luminiphilus sp.
CCAGAACAACGCGGTCGAAATCCGCTGTGCAGAGCCCATCTAGGTCAAGGCCATGACTGAAGGTGATAACAAACTGACGCCAGACACCTTTGCCCCTGCCGGTGCTCCCGATGCCCGCGAGGAATTGGCGGCGACAGCCTTTGAACCACTGAGTCAGGCGTCCCAGAAAAAGGCGTGGGTCAGCCCCGCGCAGATTGCCATCGGGAGCAGCGGGTTGGTCCTCACGGCGCTCCTCTTTTTTCTGCTCACGGCCCGCTCACTCACTTTAAACATTGACGCCGAGGTGCAGCCCGACTTCTCATTGAGCGGCCTGAACTGGGCCTTCGGCGAGCGTCTATTGGTGCGGCCCGGCGAGTATGAACTCAGCGTTTTTGCCGAGGGCTACCGCCCCTACCAGCAAACCATCACCGTTAGCGACGCCGATACCCAGCAGCTCGATATCCGTCTGGCGCCCTTGCCAGGCACCGTGACGATCAACACCGATCCCGCCGATGCAAACATCACGATTGATGACCTGTCGTTGGGTAGCGCACCACTTGCTGACCTGGTGATGGAGGCGGGCAACTACGACATCACCGCAACGCGCGATCGTTACCAGCGCTGGCAAGGCACCATTGAGGTGGTGGGGCGTAACCAAAGCCAGACGATCGACATCGCATTAGTACCCGATTGGGCGCAAGTCCGCTTCAGCGCAACGCCACAAATTGTCACTGCCAGCATCGATGGCGCCGCCGCAGAGATCACGCCGGATGGCATTTCAGTGCTATCGGGCGAGCATGAGCTGACTCTGAGCGTGCCCGGCTTTGTGCCCGCACAGGTGCCCCTAACTATTGTGGCCGGCGTCGACCAGGATCTGGGAGAGATCATGCTCACACCGGCCGACGCAACGCTCACCCTGAATAGTCGCCCGACGGGTGCCGGTGTATCCGTTGATGGCACCTTCACAGGGCTCACGCCGCTGGTGCTGCCCTTGAGCCCGGGTACAAGCCATACCATTGGCGTCTCAAAAGCCGGTTACAGATCGAGCGAGCGGGACGTCACCCTGAGCCGCGGTGAAGCCGCGGCAAGAACCATCATCCTTGACCCCGAATTGGGCGAAGTGCGCTTTGCTATTGAACCTGCCGAGGCCATGATACTCATCAATGGGCAGTCCGCAGGCACGGGCAGCCGGACGCTGTCACTACCTGCGGTGCAACAGCGGATTGAGGTGAAGCTCGAGGGTTATGCAAGCTTCGAGACTCAGATCCTGCCGAAGCCGGGGCTACCCCAGCAGGTGAGCGTCACGCTCCTGACCGAGGCCGCCGCGCGCAAAGCCGCCATGACCCCCACCCTCACCACGCCGCTGGGTCAAACGCTGGTGCTGGTTGACCCCTCTTTAGAAACACAAAACCCCTTTACCATGGGCGCCTCGCGGCGTGACCCGGGTCGACGCGCCAATGAAGTGGAGCACCCTGTAGAACTCCGCAGGGCTTTCTATATCGCCAGCACCGAGACCACCAATGCCCAGTTCAGACAATTTGAAGCAACGCATGATTCGGGGTTGATCGAGAGTTACTCCCTCGATCGTGATCACCAGCCCGTCGCAGGCATCAGCTGGCAGCAGGCGGCGAGCTTTTGTAACTGGCTTAGCGCACTTGAGGGTCTGCCGCCGTTCTATCGAGAGAACCAGGGCATCATCATTGGCTTTAACCCCAGCAGAACAGGGTACCGATTACCGACTGAGGCGGAGTGGGCCTTCTCGGCTCGCGTCGATGGTGAGTCTCTGAGACGGTTTGCATGGGGCAATGACTTTCCGCCAACGCAGGTGGTCACCAACGTTGCGGACAACACCTCCGCATTAGTCACCGGCCGAATTCTCAATGGCTACACCGATCAATTCGTCGTCTCAGCGCCGGTAGGCAGCTTCCCCCCCAACCATCGCGGCCTCCATGACATGGGTGGTAATGTTGCCGAATGGGTACACGACGGATATCACATTCCCTCAGCCAACGCCGAGTTGGCGATCGACCCGCTGGGGGAGCAGCGCGGCGACAATTACACGATTCGCGGTGGCAGCTGGGCCCTGAGCCGGCTCTCCGAGCTGCGGCTGACGTTTCGCGATTACGGGGAGCGCGGCCGCGATGATCTCGGGTTCAGGATTGCTCGCTATGCGGAATAAACTGCAGGTTACTGACCACAAGATCTTTGCCTGGGCGCCCCTTTTCTGGGCCTTGAGCGTCACAGCGGCCATGGCACAGGAGGCGGTCGGGGCAGATGGGGCGGACGGGGCGAAGGAACCGTTGACGCCGAGTGACGCGATCACCGCCAACGACTCAGAACAAGCCGACGCTAGTGACACTCCCTCGCCTAATACCTCGGGGACGGTACTGGACTATGAGCCAACCGAATCCATCTCTGAAGACCTCTCGGTGTCTTTTCCCGTAGATATCTGAGCCCAACAGGAGCCCTTAATGAAGCGACGTTTACCCTCCGAGTTCCTGTATCAGGTCTTTGCCTTGCTGTTCGCTGTCATTGTTGTGCATGCGGCCTACGTGGGGGTCATCCGCCCCAGCGCAGACTCACAGCTGGCGATTCAGGCAGCGCAACAGGCGGCCGGCGAGGCGCCCACGGGCAATCGGTCACTAGCAATCGTCATCAAGGATTACGAGCAGGAGGCGTGCTTTATTCTGCTGCTGTGGGCGCTGGCAATCATGGGGCTTAAGGCTGCGCGCACGCGCTCCGAAGTGCAGATGCTGGATCGTGAGCTGATTGCTATCCCCGATGGCACCAGCATTCTGCCCCGGGATGCAAGAGAGCAGTCGCGTTCACTGGAGGCGCTACCTGTAGATGAGCAGGACTACCTGTTGCCGAGGGCTCTGGGCAATGCACTGAGCCGCTTCACCACGACAGGCAGCATACCCGCCGTTGCCGACGCGGTGCGCGAGCAGTGCGATATTGAGGCAGATCGACTCGACTCTGAACTCTCCATGGTGCGCTATATCTCATGGGCCATTCCATCCATCGGCTTTATCGGCACTGTCCGCGGTATTGGTGATGCACTGGGTCAGGCCTACAAGGCCGTGGAGGGCGATATTTCCGGCGTGACCGTGAGCTTGGGCGTTGCCTTTAACAGCACCTTTGTTGCGCTGGTGCTGTCGATCATCATTATGTTCGCGCTACACCAACTGCAGCTGTCGCAAGAGCGTCTGGTGCTCAACACCCAGCGCTATATCGATCGTCACTTGCTACGACATCTCTCGGTGCCCAGAAGCGGATGAGACTGCTCGATTGCAACGACGCCGAACTGCGCCTGTGGCAGGACGGTGAGGACATATGGTCACCGGGTATCGCCTGGTTCGCAGGAGGTCAGTACCAGTTCGGTGAGCCAGCGTGGCAGCGGGCACGGCTCTCTCCCCGGGAGATCAACAACCGTTTCTGGCACCGCCTGTCGACTCAGCCGCTCAGCCCTGCACTGGGGCCGGCCCGGCACACAGCCGATCTCGTTCATACGCATCTACAAATGTTGTTGGGAGAGGCGCCAGGTGACGTGAGGCTGGCGATTCCCGGAACGATGGAGCCCGCGCAACTTTCCCTGTTATTGGGCATTCTCCAGACGCTCCCCGTCAATGCGCACAGCGTTATTCATCGCAGCGCACTGATCGGCAGCGCCGTCGGTGAAGCCTGTGCACATGTCGAGCTTCATCTACACCAGGCGAGTATCACGGGGGTATCAGTTACCGATGGCATCGCCACGGCGCAGGAGACGCAACTGTTGCCCGGTCAGGGGTTACTCGGGCTCATGGACGAGATTGCCGAGAGAATCGGCGAGCAGTTCGTGTCGCAAACCCGATTCGACCCCCAGCGCCGGGCAGAAACTGAGCAAGCGCTCTATCAGCAGATTCCTTCACTGCTCGGGTCGCTGGTAACGCAGAGTGAGATCAGCTGCACAGTGGAGGGCCACACTGCGAGGATCGCGCGGGAAGCCTTAGCGCCGGTAGGTGCCGCATTCAGTCGGGCGCTGGCCCCCCTATTGCCCGGGGGCGTCGAACGGATTGCGCTGGACGCCCTACTCTCTGAACTGCCAGGCCTGACATTACCCGGCGAGCGCATCCCGGTGAGCGCTGAGATCATTCCCCGCGCGGCAGATTTTCTTGAGGTGACAGAGGGCGAACTGATCTTTCAGCGCGAGGCACCCCGCTCTGGGTTGGTCGCCCCGGGCAACCTGCCCGGGATGGCGGCGCAGGAGAATGCACCGGCGGCCGAGGCGGACCCTGGTCATACTGGCTCGGCAACCGCCGTGACACATCAACTCGTCGCCGGTCATGCCACGCCACTCACGCTCGGGTCCTCGGTTACCGATGGCGTCGTCCTCTCGGGCGCCAATGAGCTCACGATTGCCACTGAGTGTGCGGTTACGCTCAATGGTCGATCTGTCGAGGGGGTCACCGCGATCAGCGCGGGTGATCGGCTCACTGTCGCAGGTGTCGACGTGGACTTCATTGTCGTGGAGGTCTGATCTGTGGCGCGTCGCAAGCGACAATCCTCCACCTTCAACCTCAGTTTTCTTGACATCATGTCCTGCGGCTTCGGCGCCGTTGTGCTGGTTTTCCTCATCATCGATCACTCCATGGAGATCGAGATCCGCACCGTCAATGCCGAGGTACTCTCGGAGGTCGCCCTGCTTGAGGAGGACATTGTCGACGGCGAGGCCGGCCTGGTGCGCCTACGCAATGCGCTGACCGAGGCGGATCTGGAAATCGTCGAGGCCGATGGCCGGGCAAGACGCATCACCGAAGAGCTCGATGAATACGAGGCACTCATAGCCTCTATTGAGGAATCTGACGTCAGCGACAGCGAGGCGATTGCCAAACTTCAGGCGGAGATCAATCAGCTTGAGGAAGAGATTCGCTTGCTGGAGGAAGCTGCAGAGGCGGAGGCAGGCAGGAGCGCTCGAGAGTTTGTGGGAGAAGGTAATCGCCAGTACCTCACCGGGCTTAACCTGGGCGGACAGCGGATCGCCATCATGGTTGACGCCTCCGCCAGTATGCTCGCCAACCAACTGGTCAATGTGATTCGTCTTCGCAACATGGATCCAGCATTGCAAAAGCAGGCTGGCAAGTGGACGAGGACACTCGATACGGTGGATTGGCTCACTGCGCAATTACCGGTGAATGCCCAATTTCAGGTGATCACCTTCAATACAGATGCGCGCCCGGTATTGCCGGGTACGGAGACACAGTGGCTGGAGGTTGCTGACACGCCCAAACTTGAGTCAATCAGTGCGGCGCTGAGAGAGCAAGTGCCCGCAGGCGGCACCAGTTTGCATAATGCCTTCACCGCACTCTCCAGCTTGCCCAACCCGCCAGATAATATTTTTCTACTAACCGATGGTCTGCCGACTCAGGGGGAGAAGCGGCCACGGGGTAGCAAAGTGTCCGGCAACGAGCGTTTAAAGCACTTCCGCGACGCGATCCGTCGCTTGCCATCGGGGGTCCCGGTGAACACCATTCTTTTCCCGATGGAGGGTGACCCGATGGCGGCTTCGGAATACTGGCAGCTGGCCCGCGCGTCAAACGGCAGCTTCATGTCACCCTCAACGGACTGGCCCTGAGAGACCAAAATGCCTGCCCGACGCGCGCCTGCTGAATTTTCGTTGTCTTTCCTCGACGTTATTTGTTGCGGCTTCGGCGCCGTGATATTGCTGCTGATGATTACCAAGACCGTCCAACCACAGGTCATAGAACAAGCCATGGTGGATGCCGAATCGTTGGTGGCCGAACTGACGGAACAGCTTTTTGAGATTCGTGGTGAGACCACGGTACTCAACCGAGACCTCAACGTGAAGCGCGAGCAGATTTCAGACTACGAGCAGCAGATCGCGATCCTGCAGGGGACGCTGGCGCGGACGCGGTCGGAATTTGATTCTTTAAGTACCTCACAAAACGCCAACTCTATCATCCGTGAGCAACTGGCAATCGCCCGCCAGAAGCTCTCCGAGGAAGAACTGCGATTATTGGGGCGTAACGCGGAAAAAAAGAATCAGTTGATCGGCGGCATACCGGTAGACAGCGAGTACATCATTTTCATCATCGACACCTCGGGCTCGATGTTCTCCTATGCCTGGGAACGCATGCTTCAGGAAATGGAAGCCACGCTCAACATCTACCCAGAAGTGAAAGGCATTCAAGTGCTCAATGACATGGGCAACTATCTCTTTAGCCGATACCGCGGCGAGTGGATCCCTGATACGCCGGCGCGGCGCAGCCTCATTCTGCAGAACCTGCGCAACTGGAGTGTGTTCTCCAACTCCTCTCCGGTGGAGGGCATCACCAACGCTGTGAGAACCTTTTACGACCCGGGCAAGAAAATTTCGATCTATGTATTCGGGGATGAGTTCACCGGCGCCTCTATTCAGGAAGTCGTGCAAACCGTGGACCGACTAAACGCTGAGGCGGCCAGCGGCGAACGACGGGTGCGCATCCACGCGGTGGGCTTCCCCGTACAGTTCATCAGGCCACCCGAGTTACAGGTGACGGGGGTGAGGTTTGCTACACTAATGAGAGAATTAACCCTAAGGAATGGGGGAAGCTTCGTTGGCCTCAACGATTTTCGACCGTGAGTCCGCCGTGCTCGGACGCTACCTGCTGGTACTCTGCATCGCGTTGCTTGGCGCAGGTTGCGCCAGCAAGCAGGTGGTCGTTGAAGGCAGTTTCCCCACACCCCTGCTCGACCCGCTTCCTGTCACGCTAGGAGTCATTTACCCCTCCGCCTTTGCTCAACACGAGTTTTTCGACGAAGCCAAAGGCCGCGCTGAGTCTGACTGGTTGGTGAAGACCGGGGAGGCGCAGGTCGAGTTCTGGGATATTTTGTTCTCAGGCATGTTCGAAGACATCGTACACATTCGCGATTGGGAAACCGTTCAGAGCCGGGGTGCCGATATCGATGGCGTGATTATCCCTGCCATAGCTGAGTTGCAATACACCATCCCGACCCACACCAACGTCAAGGTCTATGAAATCTGGATGCGCTACCAGTTCAGGTTGGTCGATGTCTCCGCCCTCCATCAACAGGAAGATGGAGCGCTCAGCTTCAACCCGGAGGAACGACTGGCGACATGGCCGATCACTGCTTACGGCAAAACCCCTACGGCCTTCTTGCAAACTGACGAAGAGGCGGTGAATTTGGCCGCGGTGGTTGCGCTCAGGGACGCGGGCGCCCACTTCGTTACCACCTTTGGTGCCAACCCCGGGGTCGCCACTTGGTTGGACGGCATTGCCGCGCGTCAACAAAACGGCATCGGCCCTGAACCTGATGTCGAAGGGGTCGAGGGCTCTCCTAACATCGCCAGGGATGATGGAGGCTCGCCAGCCGAAGACTCTGTGGGCGAGGCCATGTCATCTGCAGAGACTTCAGGAGCGTCATCGTGAGCACCGGCATCATCTGGCACAACATCAAGCAATGGGTAGGCCCGGGCCTTTGCGCTCTGCTTTTGGGTGGCTGCGTCAGTGCAACAGTCGATGAGATGACTTACAACGAGCCTGTGGCGGGGATCGGAGAATCCAGCGTGGTGATTTTGGGCCGACGTCACGCACCCGACTACGATACCGAGTTCGACTTTATTCAATGCATCGGTGATCACATTCACAGCGGTGACCCGAGCATCGATGTCATTGGCGAAATCGCGTTTATCAATGAGTTTTACCCTTGGTTTGAACCGAGAACCGCGCCCATGCAGCCCGAGACCATTGACCGCTTGCTGCAGCTGCCGATGGTGGCCGAGCGATTCGCCGCGATGCAACTTGAGTACATGATCTGGATCGACGGCAACACCGTGGATACCGAGAGCGCAGGATCGATGAGTTGTGGCATCGGACCCGGCATGGCGGGGTGTTTCGGTTTTGGCACCTGGGGCACGGAATCAGAGTACGAGGCGACGATCTGGGATTTCACCGACAAGGTCGAGGTCGGCCGGGTGAGCGCCGTCACCAGTGGCCAGAACTATATGCCTGCAGTCATCGTGCCCATTCCCATCATTGCGCCCGTGCAGGGCACAGCCTGCGATAGCCTCGGCGACCAACTGTTGGAATACCTCTCCGCTCATCACTGAGTCATGACTGTGAACTGCGTGCGGCCACTCTCGATACTGACCCTGACGGCACTGCTGTGGTCGGGTCCAAGCGTTGCGGCTTCCACAGTCACCATCGGAGGCAAATCGGTTGAGCTACCTGATGACGTCGCCGAAGAACACCAGAAGCTCATTGACAATATCGGCATCTACGATGATCCAGAGCTCGACGCTTATGTGCGCCAGGTGGGCGAGCGTCTGTTACGCGACTCGGGCATCACCAAACCGATCTTCAGTTTTACGCTGCTCGACTCACCGGACATCAATGCCTTTGCCATGCCGGGCGGGCTGATTTATATCAACCGCGGGCTGTTGGCCTATCTCGATACCGAGGCGGAACTCGCGGGGGTGTTGGCCCATGAGATTGGCCACATCACCGAGCGACACCATTCGCGACGAAAAACCGCTTCAATGACCTCCAAGGTTGCGGCTGTCTCTGCCTATATCCTGACCGGCTCCGGAGACGTCTACGATGCAGCGAGCATGTACGGCGCCGAGATCATCTCAGGCTTTGGTCGCGACATGGAACTGGAGGCGGATTCCGCCGGCGCCGAGTACCTTCATCAAACGGGGTATGACGTGGACTCCATGCTGTCAGTAATCGGCGTGCTCAAGGATCAGGAGCAGTACCGGCGGGTGCAGGCGAAGGCGAGCGGCAAGCCCTCCGGCACCTACCATGGGCTTTATGCCAGCCACCCGCGCAATGACTTGCGATTACGCACGGTAATCAGGGCGGCAAACGATCTGGATATTGAGGAGATGCCCGAGAACCCGGAAATACCCGGTGAGTACCGCCGCCAAACCGAGGGGCTGGTCTATGGTGCCAGTGCCGCGGCACAGAGTGATCCGAACCGGTTTTATCACAACAAATTGAACTTTACCTTTGCCCACCTCCCCGGCTGGACCGTGCAGCAGGGGAGCAGAGAGATCGTAGCCACCTCAGCGGACGGCACCCAAACACTGACCATTGGTCTGGCACGTGTTGATGCCAGCCAAGATACCGAGGCAAGCCTGATCGCCGGCGCTCAGGGCGAGGTGTCCGAGGTCGAGGCGCTGGAGCAATACGGCTTGAACGGTGCCACCGCGGTGGCCAGCAGCGGTTCACAGTCGGTGCGACTCGCGGTCATCGACAACAACTATCGGTTTTTATTTGAGGGAGAGGCGGCCAACCTGGCCGAGGCTGATGCAGGGTTCAGGACGATTATCGATAGCTTCCGCCCGCTCACATCGAAGGAAAAAGTAACCGGCGCCAGCCATACCCTGCATTACATTCAGGTGCCCCGGGGCGCGACCTTTGCCTCGCTCGCCAGCAGCGTCAAGCTCCCTGATGCCGAAAATCAGCTTCGCCTCATCAATGGCTATTACCCCACTGGTGAGCCACGCACGGGCGATTGGGTTAAAGTCATCCGCTAGCTTCTCGCTGAGCGGAGCACCCTTCATGCCGCGCCTACAGAAATATTGGCAGTGCCCTGTGTTGGCCCTGCTGATGATCACCACCGCACCCACGCACGCCGAACTCGTGGTGTACACCGCGCAGGTCATTCGCACCATGGAGCCCGCACTGCCCACGGCGACCGCGGTCGCTGTGGAGGATGGTCACATCGTTGCGGTGGGCTCAGAAGCGACGCTGCAACCCCTGGTGGACGCACGGGGTGGACGGATCGATCGGCAATTCGACAACGATGTCCTGTTACCCGGCTTTATTGACCCACACGTGCACCCCGCGCTGCCTGCCGTGCTGACACAATTTCCCTTTCTGGCGCCGGATGACTGGTCTCTACCCACCGGAGACTTCCCCGGGGAGACCACGCCGGAGGGCTACCGCGCTCGACTGACCGAACTCGCCGGTCAACACGCTGACCGCACCGTGCCCTTTATTACATGGGGCTACCATCCCCTTTGGCACGGCGAAATATGGCGGGATGACCTGAACGAATGGTTCGGTGAACAACCGGTGATGCTCTGGCATCGCTCTTTCCATGAACTCATTGGCAATGACGCGGCTTGGTCGTTGCTCGGCGTGACCGAGGCCGATGCACAAATGGACGAGGGCGCGGACTGGGCGCGCGGGCACTTTTACGAGAACGGGTTGAAAGCCGTGATCCCGAAGCTGGGATTTCTGTTTACGCCCGAACGGTTCGGCGGCGGCATGTTCAACTTTCTCGCCATGTTGCATCGGGCCGGAGTCACCACCGCGCTCGATATGGGCACGGGCATCTACGGCAACCCGGTTGGTGAGATCGCCGGGGTGCGGGCCGCGGCCAACGCCTACCCCGTGCCAGTGCGCCTCATTCTGACGCCGATTATCGTCGATTTCCTGACCCGCGGAAAAACACCCGAGGAGGCGCTGGCAGAGATCCTTGAATGGCAGACCGAGAATGAAGAGCGCGTCATGGTGGGTAATCACTTCAAGCTGATGATCGACGGTGCGATCTTTTCAGGCCTCGCACAAATGGGGGCGCCTGGCTATCTGGACGGCCACCAGGGCGTTTGGATGGTACCTGAACCCATACTCCGCGCTTACGGAGAGGTCTTTTGGCGAGCCGGCTTCCAACTCCACGCCCACGCCAATGGCGACGCTGCAGTGGATCGATTCCTCAGATTGGTAGAGGGCCTGCAAAGCGACTTCCCCCGCCCTGATCACCGCTCCACGGTGGAACACCTCGCCTACAGCACCGAGCAACAAAGTGCACAGCTCGCAACCTTGGGCGCCCAGGCCTCAGTGAACCCCTACTACCATTACATTCTCTCCGAAGCGTACTCGGAGGATTGGTTAGGGCCTGACCGCGCGGCGCAGATGACGCGTCTGGGGTCTTTGGAGCGCAACGGCGTGCCACTCACATTGCACTCGGATGCGCCCATGGCGCCGCTTTCCCCCCTCACGCTGGTGTGGGCCGCAAGTGAGCGCGAAACCATCAGCGGTGCCAAGGGCCTTGCGAGAGAGCGGCTCTCACGGGCGTCTGCGCTGGAGGCCGTCACCTCGGGTGCGGCCCGGGTGATCGGCCGCGAAAACGAGATCGGCTCTATTCGCGCCGGCAAGCGTGCCGACTTTGTGGTGCTCGCGGCAGACCCCATGACCGTGCCGGGGGATGCGCTCAGGCAGATTGAGGTCAAAGCCACCGTCTTTGCCGGCGTGCCCTACCTCAGCCACTAGTTAGCCGTATTGCGTATCTGCCACAAACGGATTAGTCGCCCGCTCGCGACCAAAGGTTGAATCCGGGCCGTGCCCGGGGACAAAACGGATGTCGTCGCCAATGGGAAAGAGCTTCTCGCGAATCGAGTGAATCAGCTGCTCGTGATTACCCATAGGAAAATCCGTGCGGCCAATTGACCCGGCGAATATCACATCGCCCACCCATGCAAGCTGGGTCTGTCGGTGCAGGAATACAACATGGCCTGGCGTGTGCCCAGGGCAATGAATCACCTCAAGAGTCTGCTCACCGACGGTCACCGTGTCGCCATCCTCAAGCCAGCGGTCCGGTGTGAAGGGCTCTGCCCGCGGGAACCCCGCCATCTCGCACCACTCGGGCAACTTGTCGATCCAAAAACTGTCTCCCTGCTCTGGCCCCTCCATCGGTACCGAGAGCGTTTGGCGGAGCACGTCCGCTGCCGCGCAATGATCGAGATGGCCATGGGTTAGCAACACCTTCTCGACGGTGGCGCCCATTTTGGTAATGGTCGCCTCGATGCGCTCGATATCACCACCAGGGTCGACGATCGCAGCGAGGCCTGTGGCTTCACATTGAATAATCGAGCAGTTCTGCTGATAAGGCGTGACCGGCACCACCTGTACCTTCAACGTCATGCTGCCGCTCCTGTCGTGTGAGAACCTTCCAGATCACCATCTTGATCGGCGTCCGGGTCGAGGTAGATGCTGTGATCGAGCTGCTGCTCCTGATAAGCGACAATCGTCGCGACCGTGGCATCACCCGTCACGTTCACCATGGTGCGCACCATATCGAGGAATCGATCCACACCAATAATGAGTGCGACGCCCTCAACGGGCAGGCCTGCCTGCTGCAATACCAGCGCCAGCGTAATCAAACCCACACCCGGGACCGCGGCCGTACCGATGGAGGCGAGCGTGGCCGTCAACACCACCATCAGGAGCTGACCACCCGTGAGATCCACGCCATAGACCTGGGCAATAAACACCGTCGCCACACCCTGCATGATGGCGGTGCCATCCATGTTGATGGTGGCGCCCAGGGGTACCGAGAAACCGGCGACACTTTTGCTGACGCCGAGCCGCTTCTCGACAGTGCGCAAGGTGATGGGCAGCGTCGCGCCCGAGGAGGCTGTGGAGAATGCAAAGGCCCAGACCCGTCGCATTTTTTGCAGCAGGATCACGGGACTCAACCCGGTCAGCGTCTTGAGCAAGATCGTATAAACCACTAGCCCATGAAAGAGCAGCACACCGAGCAGCGTAAAAAAGTAAGCGGCCAGATCGACGATGGTACCGAAACCCATCGTGGCAAAGAGCTTGGTCAGCAGTGCAAACACGCCATACGGAGCGAGCTCAATCAGGATGCCGACCATCTTCATGACGATGACTTCCATGTCGCGGAACCAGTTGGCAATCCGCTCGCCCGCCTCGCCTGACCGAGTCAGGGCAAAGCCCACCAAAAGCGCAAACACGATCACCTGCAGCATTTGGCCGTCGGCCATCGCCTTAAAGGGGTTACTTGGGAAAATATTGACCAGCGTGTCGGTCAGTGGCGGCGGCGCCTTGGCCTCATACGTCGCCGAAGTCATGACCTCAATGCCGTTACCCGGGCCCAAGAGCATGGCGGCCGTCAGGCCAAAACTCACCGCAACACCCGTGGTAAGCAAATACAGCGCAATGGTTCTGCCCGCAATGGAGCCCATGCGGCTACTGGCACCGAGTGAACTCATACCGCAGATCAGCGACACCATCACCAGAGGCACGACCAGAAGCTTGAGCGATGCGATGAAGATCCTGCCGAGAACATCAAAGAACCCGAGAATCAGGCCGTTCTGGATAAACCCGTGTAACCCTGACTCCGAGTCAATCACCCCTATCAGCCACTCGAGCGCCGAGCCAAGGGTAATGCCGGCCAGCATAGCCAGAAGAATGCGATTGGTCAGCGACATATTATTCCTCGCAGGTTTCGGGATGCCAGGCCGCGACGGCCACGTCGGCGCAGGCGTTGCAGGGTGAGGCATAGGTATCGAGACTACCATCGCCGCGCCGACCACACACCGGGTCATAGATCATCGTGCAGACCCTCGGTCGTTCACCCTCGCAGGCCTGCCAGCTTCCCCCCACAGCAACACCGCTGTCCCGCGCAGGCGTCGACGCGGTACAGCCGGTCAGCAATCCAAGCAGGAGCAGCCCCGTCAGGCAGTTGTTCAACCATCGTCGCATCACGACATTGTAGGGAATCGTCTCATCAATGCACCCCCCGCCCATGACACGACTCAGAGCGCGTCGCGCCGGGCGATGAGGGCCGCCATTCGCGCGGACAATGCCTGCGAATCAGGCACCACACCCAGCGGAGAGCAAGCACGCGCGAGCCGTTCCGCCGCGTCGCTCGTCATAGCAGGCACCCGCTCGGCAATGGCCAACATGTCGTCCAACCGCCCCCAACAATTGAGCGCAATATCACAACCTGCCTCGAGCACCGCCACTGCGCGGCTCGGTATATCTCCCGACAGCGCCTTCATATCCAGATCATCGCTGATAAGCAATCCATCGAAACCAATCTGCCTCCGGATCTGCTCCTGAATCACAGGCTTTGACACGCTCGCGCAGGCGTTGCGATCCCAGGCCTCGTAAACCACATGTGCCGTCATCGCCATAGACGCATCCGACAAGGCCTTGAAAGGCGCGCAGTCGAGCGCCAGTGCGCTGGCCTCTGCGTCGACGCGGGGTAAACTTTCGTGGGAGTCGCTAGCGCGCGCGGCCATGACCCGGAATGTGCTTTATCACGCCGGCAATACCGGCAAGCTGTAAGCCCTCCAGGCAGGCGCGGCCGAGCGTCAACACAGGCTCCACTGCGCTGCCAAAAGCCCGGTCGCCAATCACGTCATGGGCGTCGGGTTGCGGCAGGTCGAGCACTGGTGCGCAGGTCACGGTCACGCCGGCGGCAGCGAGCTCCAGACCCAAGGCCTCGTAATTGCATTTGACCCGCTCTGCGGTGCGCAGCAGCGACGACTCTGTCGCCGCCCCAGTCGGATCAGTCAGCGCCGCCGCCGAGGGCCAGCTCCGCCAATGGGGTGGACCCAATCTGGCCACGCGCCCCCCCTCCTGATCAATCAAAATGGGTAACTGCTCACGACCAGTGAGATCGCGGAGGCTGTCCGTCAACGCTCTCAGCTGGGCGGGATGCTCGATATTGCGGGCAAATAAAATGAAGCCCGCGGGCTGAGACGCGCGGAACAGCGCCGCTTCATCAGCGGTGAGTGTCGGGCCCGACAACCCAAAGATGACCGGAATCATCGTGCCTCGTCCTGCAGATCCTTGGGGAATAATCGGTACGCCAACTGGCCCTTGCCCTCTTCACCGTAGATCCCTGACCAATCATCCAGCGTCAAGCTGAGCTCAGCCCAGCCGGCCGTTGGTAGATTATCGAGGGTACCCGGGCCTGCGAGATAATTGATCAGCTCGGTGAACGCCGGATTGTGCCCAACCAAAGCAAGATGCTGCTGCGCACCCGGTCGTTGTGCCACCCAGTCGAGCACGCCCCGGTAGTTGAAGGTATAGAGCGCTGGCGTGACCACACCCTGCTCTTTGGTTAACCCCGGCCAGTGCGGCTGCAGACCGAGAAATGTCTGGCGTGCCCGCTCAGCCGGGCTAATATGGAAGGTCATCGGCAAGAGCTGGCTCCCCAATGCCCTGCCCATTCTCGGCGCATCGCGCTGGCCTCTCGGGTTAAGCGGGCGTTCGCTGTCTGACAAGGACACATCGTCCCAACTCGACTTGGCGTGCCGCAGTAGATAGAGCGTCCTCATCCAATGCGCGCGTCAGGCGCCATCGATCAACAGGTGGTACTTTTTCTTGCCGAAGCGCACGAGATAAAAACGACCGTGGAGTGCCCGCTCAACTGGGAGCGCATCCTCACTGGTTACGGTCGGCCCGCCAGTCACGGGCTGGCCATTGATCAGCACGGCCTCCCGCGCCAGCGAATCTTTGATCTGCTTGCCTGCTGCCAAACCCACCTGCGCCAGTAACTGTGTCAGCGTGGGCGGCAGATCATTACGGTTCAGTTGGCTCGAAGGCAATCCGTCCAACGCCAGCTGCTGCAGATCCGCTTCACCCAGCGCCGCCGCATCACCAGAAAAGAGCGCCTCGGTGATACGCATAGCAGCGCTCAACCCCTCGTCGCCGTGGACGAGCTGCGTCACCTCCCTCGCCAAAATGCGCTGAGCCTCGGGGCGCCCTGTGCGCTCGGCGTCGGCCTGCTCAATGGCGTCAATCTCTGCCACGGGCAGGAAGGTGAAGTAACGCAAAAAGCGATAGACGTCTGCGTCGGCCGTGCTCAACCAGAATTGGTAGAAAGCGTAGGGGGAGGTCCGCCTGGGATCAAGCCAGACCGTGCCCGATTCGGTTTTGCCAAACTTGGTGCCGTCGGCTTTGGTCACCAGAGGCAAGGTCAAACCAAATACCTGCCCACCATGCAAGCGACGGGTCAGGTCGATGCCACCGGTGATATTGCCCCACTGATCGGAGCCGCCGATCTGCAATCCGCAATCATGTCTGTGATACAACGCTGCAAAATCGAAGGACTGCAGAATCATGTAGCTGAATTCTGTAAAGCTGAGGCCTGCGCCTTCGCGGTCGAGCCGTTGCCGAACGGATTCTTTGCCAATCATATTGTTGACCGAAAAGTGCTTGCCGATGTCGCGCAGAAAGTCGAGCACGTTGACCTGCGCCATCCAATCAAGGTTATTGACCACCAGCGCCGGATCGTCCCCTTCAAAGTCGATAAACTGGCTGACCTGCTCACGAATCTTGGCCACCCAAACCGCCACCACCTCTGGGGTGTTCAGCTGCCGCTCGGTGGCTTTGAAACTCGGATCACCGATCAGGCCAGTGGCGCCCCCTACCAACGCGATGGGTCGATGCCCGGCGGCCTGAAAGCGACGCAACACCAACAGCGGCACCAACGAGCCAATATGGAGGCTGTCAGCAGTGGGATCAAAGCCACAATAGAGCGTCCGCGTTGCCGCGGAAAGCCATTCATCGATGGCATCTTCACCCGCGATCTGAAAAATCAGATCCCGGGCACGAAGATCATCTAGAAGTTCACTGGACATGGCCTGAGGTCTTTTCTCTCGACTTGAATATCAACTTGGCGTGACGGGCGCGTCCTGAAGGACGAGGGCAGAGTATCCCATAAACCTGCAGCGAGGGGACCCGGAGCATTGCCACAGATCTCTCAACCCAATGCGCCGAAGGACTCTCATGGCTGAGTATAATGGCGGCGATGTGAAGGTCTAAAAACCGGGACGACATGCCTCGCAACTCCAGCCCCCGCGGTGCTACGCCAATCGCAGCGCCGGAAGTACCGCTTCATCGCCGACCCGTTGTCTGGTTTGCGACGGCGGGCGCATTGCTGATGGTCCTCGGTCTGACACTGTCTGGGCCAGAAGGCGAGGGCGAGCCACCAGCGCCCACAGACGCAGAGATGGCCGCCACGGTGACTCCTGCGGATCCCCCGGTGACCCCGGTCGCGGTGTCTGCCGGCCCTGAACCATTGATACCGCCGTGGAAAGAATTCCGGGTTAGCAACGGCGACAACCTGAGCCTGATATTCAATCGGGCAGGGTTCAACGATACCGATCTCTACCGGGTGGCACGGGCCAGTAATGGTCGCTCATTAAGACGCGTCTATCCGGGCGAGACAGTGGCTTTTCAGGCAGATAACGACGGTGAACTGATCGCCGTGCGACATGTGCAGTCGCCGCTCCTGACCACGCTTTACACACTGGAGTCTGGCGGGTTTGTGGCCACTGATCAGGTCAGAGAGCCCGAGCGCTCTACCAGAAACGTGTCCATGACGATCGACACCTCACTCTTTCTCGCCGGCACCGCAGCCGGTTTAAGCGACGCCATGATCATGGAGCTCGCGGGTATTTTCGGAGGAGTCATCGACTTTGTTCTCGACCCCCGCCAAGGCGACACCATCCACGTGTTATATGAGGAGCTGATGCTGGATGGTAAGCGCTTCGACGACGGACCCATTTTGGCTGCCAGCTTTACCAATCGCGGCGAGACATTTGAGGCCTACCGCTACACTGACCTCGAGGGTGATACCAGCTACTACAATGAAAAAGGCGTCAGCATGCGCAAGGCGTTCCTGCGCGCACCGCTTGACTTCACGCGAGTGAGCTCGAATTTCAACCCCAATCGCCTTCACCCCCATCTACAAGACGCAACGACCTCATCGAGGCACTGACTACGCGGCACCAAGAGGTACACCGGTCTACGCGGCAGGGGATGGTCGCGTCATCGAGGCAGGCTACACGCGACCCAATGGCAGATATGTGTTCATCCAGCATGGCGAGCAGTTTGAAACGCACTATCTCCACCTGCACAAACTGAAGGTCAAAAAGGGGGACCGCGTTAAACAGGGTGCGGTGATTGGCACGGTGGGATCCACGGGCGCGGCGACGGGACCACATCTTCATTACGAATTCCTCGTGAATGGCGTGCACCGCAACCCCCGCACCGTGCACAAAATTTTGCCCAAGGCGCGATCCCTGCCGAAGGATGAACTGCCGCGCTATCTCGCGGCGATCCTGAAGCCGACCCGGCAACTTGCCAGCCTCCGCAACGCGCAACAATTGGCGGTAGCAGAGTGAAACACCCATACTTCATTGGACTCATGTCGGGCACCAGTGCTGATGGTATTGATGCCGTGCTCGTCTCGACGGAAGGGGGTAACAGCCACCTTGTGGGCGCACATCACCGCGCCATGCCCTCGTCGCTGCGGGACGAGATCATCGCCTTTCGCCAGTCAGGTGATAACGAATTACACCGCATGGCGATACTGGATCAACTGTTGGCGGAGGAATACGCATCAGCCGTCAAGCAACTCCTCGCCGATTCATCCGTTGAGGCCGCCGCGGTGACCGCTATCGGTAACCACGGCCAAACGATCCGGCACCAACCCGAGGGCGCGGCGCGCTACACTTGTCAGAGTGGCGACCCCAACCGGCTGGCTGAGTTGACCGGCATTACGGTCGTCGCCGACTTTCGCCGCAGAGATATGGCTGCAGGTGGCCAAGGTGCACCGCTGGTCCCTGCCTTCCACCGCTCACGACTGGCTGAAGCCACGGTACCCACTGCGATCGTCAATATCGGCGGTATCGCCAATGTCACCGTCATCTCTGCCGATGGAGGCGTTACCGGGTGGGATACCGGGCCCGGCAACACGCTTATGGACGCCTGGATAAACCGACATCAACGAAAGCCTTACGATGAGGGAGGCAAGTGGGCTGCGGAGGGTGAGGTGATCCACGAACTCCTAGAGGCCTTGCTTGCAGACAGCTATTTCTCCAAGCCCAACCCAAAGAGCACTGGCCCTGAGTATTTTGACCTCGACTGGCTGGCGGGCGCACTGACGGGGCTGGAGTCCCCTGGAAATGTGCAGCGAACGCTCGCCGAGCTGACGGTGGAAAGCATCGCGAGAGCACTAGAGGCTCAGGATTATGAGGTGGTGCGCATTTGTGGTGGGGGGGCCCGCAACGATCTGATGATGGAGCGGCTTTGCGCTCGATTAGCGCCGACCGTCGTGACCAGCACTGCCGCGATCGGTGTTGACCCTGAGTGGGTCGAGGCTTGGGCTTTTGCTTGGCTTGCGGAACAAACGCTGGCTGGTCAGCCGGGCAACATCGCGAGCGTGACAGGCGCCGCCGGCGAGCGGGTGTTGGGCGCCATTTACCCGGTGGGCATCAGCTCAAATTGAGAATGACGCACCACAGCCACAGGTTGTGGTGGCATTGGGGTTATTCACGACAAATCTCGAGCCTTCCAGGCCCTCGGAGTAATCCACCTCGCTACCGACGAGATACTGATAGCTCATGACGTCGATCAAGGCTGTAACACCGTCACGCTCGATGATCATGTCGTCTTCACTGACGGCCTCGTCAAACGAGAAACCATATTGAAAGCCCGAGCAACCCCCGCCCGTGATATAGACGCGGAGCTTCAGGCCCGGGTTGCCCTCGTCCTCGACCAACGCACGGACCTTGGTCACGGCGTTGTCGGTCAATCGGATTTCGTTGGGGTCAAAGGCTTCGACCACTGTCATGGCGTCGGGCTCCCTGTGGACCGTCGTGGTAAAGGCCGTATTTTACTGAAAAACACCGCGGGGGACGCAAAAAGCAGATCCCCGACGGCTTACGGAAGGATTAGGAAATCGTTGGGTTCGGGCTGGGGTTGGGGTTCGGTACTGTCTCCGCCGCTTTGGCCTCACGCTTCGCAGCCAGGTCATCAGCCACGTTACTCGTGTGGCGCAAGCCGCCGTTGACCTTGGCACCCACCGCCATTTCGATCAGGTTGTAGTACACGTCCCCGTCGACAACAGCCCGCTCTGCAAGCTCGAGACGCTCGGTGGCGTGGATATCGCCCTCGACTTTACCGTTGATCATGGCATGAGGCACCTTCACCTCACCTGACACTTTACCGCCCTCAACGACGCGCAGGATAGCGTCCTGCCCAGCCTCCGCCTGAATGCTGCCATTGACTTCTCCTTCGATATCGAGATGTCCGGTAAAAGTAATGTCGCCCCTGACAGTGGTACCGGGTGAAATCAAAGTCGTCCTACCTGCTGAGTTGGTCACAACAGCCTCCTTTGCGTTACGCGTGATTGCTCTTTTTTTTCCAAAGATCTTGTCTTTGATCATTGTCTCTTTTTTTGGTCGTGTTCTTCTCGGCTCACCGCTCCGCCATCGCCGTGGCGACGGTGTCACTCAGTGCATCGCGCCGCTCCCGTGTTAAAACCCTCGGTTCATCGAGCCTGAGGGATGACACAACACTCTCGGGTACGAAGCCCTTCGGCAGAGAAACTGCTACCTGAACCTTTTGTAAATAACGGAATCTCAGAGGAAATACACTACTTTCTTGACCAGTGTCAAGAGCCGCGAGGTTGACGATGTGGTTCTGCTCATCGAGCAAACCCTCAACCAAAACGGTGAGGTGGCCCTGATAGGTCTCATCATCACCCGTGCCGCGATGGACGAGTGAGACCAGCCGCAGGCTATGATTAATGACGTCATACTCGACCGTCGGCGGTCTCAACACCACGACCTCTTCGCTGCCATCCGGCACCATTACCCCCCGATAGAGGGCCAACATGTCGCGCATTTCGTTGAGTTCTGCGGCTTGGTCTGCAAGGCTGGCGCGCAGATCCCGCAGCGTTTGCTGGTCGGTATCGCGCTCGACCGAAAGCTGTGTCACCTGATCCCGCAGCTTCTCTTCGGGGCTGTCAAAAAACGGCATCTCGCTATCACTACTCGCACCCCACAAATACCCCACCAGCAGGGTGACCGCCAAGGCGCCAGCCGCAGCGCCTGCGCGCCAGCGCCAAGCGTGCGGGTGCACTCGCACCACCATTGTTCGCTCTTGATGTTTTTTCATGAGCCCAAACTACCTTGTCGCTCAGGGTGCGAGCGCAATACCGTCAAGACCCATGGTCTCGCGGTAACCCATCAGAATGTTCATGCATTGCACTGCCTGACCCGCCGCCCCTTTCACCAGATTATCAATCGCAGACATCACCACCACCGTATCGCGCCCTTGTGGCTGCACCACTGACAGCTGGCAGGTATTAGCGCCTCGCACGCTGCGCGTTGCTGGATGGGCACCCTGCGGGAGCACCACGACTGCCGGCTCGGCGGCAAAGCGGGTCTCAAACAAAGACTGCACATCGACGTCGAGTGATGTCAGCTTCGCGAACAAGGTTGCATGAATGCCGCGACTCATTGGCACAAGATGCGGCACAAACGTGAGTTGTATCGCCTCGTCGGTCATACCGGACAATCCCTGCTCCATTTCGGGAAGGTGCCTGTGACCGGCTACACCGTAGGCAGCCAAGCTCTCCCCCGCCTCGGTGAGCAGACTGCCAAGCTTGGCTTGACGGCCAGCGCCACTGACACCGGATCCGCAAGAGGCAATCAATCCGCTGGTTTCGATCACGCCTGCCTCAAGTAATGGCAGGAACCCCAGTTGCACGGCGGTGGGGTAACAGCCTGGGCAAGCGACTAATTGGGCGGCGCGGATCGCGTCGCGATTGACCTCGGGCAATCCATAGACCGCGTTGGCACAGAGTTCGGGTGCCGCGTGGGTCTCGCCGTACCACTGCTCCCAAACGGCGACATCGCGCAAGCGAAAGTCGGCAGACAAATCGATTATGCGAATACCCTGCTCAATCATTGCTGGCACTTCGCGCATGGCGACGTTATGGGGCGTCGCAAAAAACACAACGTCGCAGGCTGAATAGTCTGCCTCAGCGGGGTCTGTAAAGGCCAGGTCACAGGCGCCCAACAGACTCGGGAACAAATCATCTAGGCGCCGGCCAGCTTCACCCCGTGAGGTGATCACGGACAAGGTAGCCTCGGGATGCCGTAACAACAGCCGCAGCAGCTCCACGCCTGTATAACCGGTCCCGCCGACGACTCCGACCCTAACCATTTTTCTGCCCGCTTCTGTTAGTGTTGCAGAGCGCGTAATGTCTCACGATCGATCGCGCAGTGTCATGGTCGGACGGGCTTTTTACCAAAGCGCAGAAGGACAGCCGCATGCTGTGGATACAGAGCTTTCACGTCATCTTCGTTGTCTGCTGGTTCGCAGGTATCTTCTACCTGCCTCGTATCCTCGTTTACTACGCGCAGAGCCCGAACCCAGAGACCAAAGCCGTGTTGGCCATCATGGCGCGCAAGCTGTACCGCTTCGTCACCCCCTTTATGGTGCTGGCGATTGCACTCGGGCTGTGGCGCTTGAGCTTCCAATGGGAATACTACCTGTCGTCGGGCTGGATGATCGCTAAACTGACGGGGGTCGTGGCTTTGGTGGTCTACCACTTTCAGACTGGCATCTACGTAGGCCGGGTCTGCCGCGGTGAAAACGACCGAACCCACGTGTTTTATCGGGTCTTTAACGAAGTGCCCGTCTTATTCTTGTTTGCGATCGTACTGTTGGTGTACCTGCGCCCGGTATTGAGCGGCTGATCCCGCTGGGGTGCGCAGAGGCGCCCGGCCTGCAATAATCGTCGCAGACAAAAGCAACATTGGTCAGTCATGAGTCGATCTGAAGCGCTCTTTGAGCGCGCCAAACACACCATCCCCGGTGGCGTGAACTCGCCCGTGCGGGCCTTCAAAGCGGTGGGCGGAACGCCCCGTTTCATGGAGCGCGCCGAGGGTGCCTATCTCTTTGATGCCGACGGCAAACGCTACATCGATTACGTGCTCTCCTGGGGCCCCATGATCATGGGTCACAACCACCCTCGCGTGCGCGAGGCGGTGGTCGAGGCCGCCCAAAGCGGGCTCAGTTTTGGCTGCCCCACGGAGATCGAGATCGAGCTCGCTGAGACCATCAGCAAGCTCGTTCCCAGCATGCCGCTGGTGCGGATGACCAGTTCGGGTACCGAGGCCACCATGAGCGCCATTCGTCTGGCGCGGGGCTTCACCGGTCGAGACAAGATAATCAAGTTCGAAGGGTGCTATCACGGTCATTCAGATTCCCTGCTGATCAAGGCGGGTTCCGGTGCCCTGACCTTTGGCGTGCCCAGCTCGCCGGGCGTGCCAGATGTGCTGGCACAACACACCGTCACCCTGCCCTTCAACGACCTCGCGGCGCTCGAGGCCGCCATGGACGAGCTGGGTGATCAGGTCGCCTGCGTGATTACCGAGCCGGTGGCGGGCAACATGAACTGCATCCCCTCGGTCGAGGGCTACCTCGAGGGCATGCGCGAGCTTTGCACCCACCATGGAGCGGTGCTGATCTTTGACGAGGTGATGACCGGCTTCCGGTTTGGCACCGGCGGCGTTCAAGGCTTTTTAGGTATCACGCCGGATCTCACCTGCCTGGGCAAGGTCATCGGCGGCGGTATGCCGGTGGGCGCCTTCGGCGGGCGTCGCGACATCATGGAACAGATCTCGCCGCTCGGCCCGGTTTATCAGGCGGGGACGTTATCCGGCAATCCGGTTGCGATGGCCGCAGGCCTGGCCACCATGTCGATTATCAGTGAGCCCGGCTTTTACGATGATCTGTTTCGTCGCACGGGGGATTTGTGCTCCGGCATGCGCGAAGCCGCGGCCGCCGCGGGTGTCTCTTTCACCACCAATCATCTGGGCTCCATGTTTGGCGGGTTCTTCACCGAAGACGAGACGGTGACCCAGTACCACCAGGTCATTAACTCCAACGTGGAAGCCTTCAATCAGTTCTTCCATCTGATGCTCGACAGCGGCGTGTATCTCGCGCCGGCATCGTTTGAAGCGGGCTTCATGTCATCAGCCCATACCGATCACGACATCGCCGCCACCGTAGACGCCGCCCGCGCCGCGTTTGCCGCGTTGTAGGGAAAGGGAGACAGACAATGAGTGCACGCAGAGCTTTTCCCCACACCCGGATGCGTCGACTCAGGGCCTCGGCTTTTGCCCGCGACATGGTGCGCGAAAGCACGCTGAGTCCCGCGAATTTCATCTACCCGGTATTCGTGCTTGAAGGCAGTGGGCAGCGTGAGGCCGTGCCCTCCATGCCTGGCGTGGAACGCCTGAGTGTCGACCTGCTGATGGAACTGGCCAAAGCAGCAAATGCGCTGGGCATCCCCGCCCTCGCACTCTTCCCCGTGGTCGGTCAGGACAGTAAGTCACTGCTGGCCGAAGCGGCCTATCACGCTGACGGATTGGTGCAGCGCGCGGTGGCCGAACTGAAATCGGCGGTGCCCGAGATTGGCGTGATCACGGATGTCGCATTAGACCCCTACACCACCCATGGGCAGGACGGCATCATCGATGACACAGGCTACGTGTTGAACGATGTCACCAGTGACACCTTGGTCAAACAGGCACTCAGCCATGCAGCGGCGGGTGCCGATATCGTAGCGCCTTCTGACATGATGGACGGACGCATTGGCGCGATTCGCAGCGCGCTCGAGAGTGAGGGCCACATCAACACCCTCATTCTCTCTTACGCCGCGAAATATGCGTCAACCTATTACGGCCCGTTCCGCGATGCGGTCGGTTCCGCCGCCAATATCAAAGGCGGCGACAAGAAGACCTACCAAATGGACCCGGGCAACAGTGACGAGGCGATTCATGAAGTCGCTTTGGATCTGCAGGAAGGCGCCGACATGGTAATGGTGAAGCCGGGCATGCCGTACCTTGATGTTGTGCGACGCGTTAAATCCGAGTTACAGGTGCCGACCTTTGCCTATCAAGTGAGCGGTGAGTACGCGATGCACGAGGCGGCCTTTGCCCAGGACTGGCTGAGTCGCGACGCGGTGATGCTCGAATCGCTGCTCTGTTTCAAGCGCGCCGGCGCTGACGGCATCCTCACCTATTTCGCGATGGATGCGGCCCGACTGCTCAACAGGTAAACCTGCCTTGCGGCGCTCGCTTACCGCGTTACTCACTGCCTTGCTAGCAGTCATGCTGGCCAAGCCAACTGTGAGCCAACCCGACGCCACGGGTGCCGACTGCGGTTGCTTGTGGGAAGGGAGCTTTTCCGAGGTCGCGCCTCAAACCGACTTGGTGCTGCTGGCTGAGGTCCAAGCTATCAAGGGCAACGCGGTGGATCTGGTCCCCGAACAGGTGCTTCAGGGTGAGTTCTGGCTGGATACCCTTCGCGTGTGGATGCAAACCAAGGATTACTGCCGGCCACCCGCTGACGATTTTCCGGTGGGGAGCCGCTGGATCATGGCGCTCTCGCAAATTCAGGAGGTTCCCAAAGGCGGTTTTGACCCGTCTACCCCCAATCAAAGTTTCGGTCGGCCCTACGATTACACCCTGTCGAGCTGCGGCGGTTATTGGTTGTGGGTGAACGGCGGCACTGCGACCGGCAATCTGGTGCCGGGCATGCCGCGCTTTTACCACCAGCCGGATATGTCACCCGTACTGGTAGATCTCATTGCTGGTCATTTGAAGGGCACGGTATCTGCCGAAGCGCTGGCTGAGGCGAGCCGCAAGCGGCCCGAAGCCGTTGATGAATTGATCCTCGACACCCGGAGCTTCCTCAGAGGGCAAGCCGATTGGCTGCGCGATGACTACCCGGCACCACCGGCCGAGGCGCCGGAAACTTGGCGGCGGTAACAAAGCCCGCACCCCTCCCTTCACTCTTCTCTCAACTCTTTTCTTCGATCTGCGCTGCTCCTTTTCGCTCTTCTGCTGCGGTCCGGCTCGTTAGGCGCGCCGTCAGCTGTTGTCGTGGGGTGATACCGACAATCTAACCACCACAGGGAGCGGCACAAGAACTTACGGTCTCAACAACCCCATCATCTCGTCGATCATCATGAGCGACAGGCCCCAAATACGGTAACTGGCATACAGAAAGGAATCTGTCTCCATCTTCTGCCCTTTCCAATCCCACTCCAGCAGCTCTCGATTGGCCTCATCCAGCAGGAAATGCAGCGGCACCCACACCACGTCGTCCACTTCATGGTTGGGGGTGAGCTCGGGTAACTCAGTGATCTGAAAGATAAAGGGCGTTACCAGCATTTCGGGCCGGTCCTTGCGCCAGCCCGTGTTCACATCGGACAGTTCACCCAGCGGGGTACCCCACTGCGCAAGATCCACGCCGATTTCCTCATGGGTCTCTCGCAGCGCACAGGAAAGATTGGAGGAATCCCCGGGGTCGCGTCGGCCGCCGGGAAAACCCATATGCCCGGACCAGGGGTCACCCTCACGAGTCGCCCGCCGAATCATGAGCATCTCTGTCGCTTCTATGCCCTCCCGCACCATCATCGCCACGGCCGCACGCCCAGAACGCGGCTCGAAGCCGGCCTCTTTCTTATTGAAGTCTCGGAGTCGGGTCTCGAGTTGTCGGGTGAGATCGCGCATCCTTCTCCAAATCAGTGCGAGACCAAAGTCTTGGATGGTTCGGCCAGCGCCATCCCACAGGTCAGCGAGGCGGTCACATCATAGCGGTTTACGCCCGCGCCGGCGCGACCGCCTGAGTGCTAGAAACCCACGGTGACGGGGCTTCCGGTATCATGCAAGGGCTTTATCCACTGACAGGACATGCTCTGTGAAACCCTATGCGGCTTATGCCATCGGTGCGGCATTGGTAGACACCGAAATTCAGGTGACCGACGCCGAACTGGCAGCAATGAATGTAGAGAAAGGCATGATGACCCTGGTCAATCAGGCACGGCAGCGCGACATGCTGACAACGCTGTCCGATCACCTGATCCAGGCGAATCATGCCTCGGGAGGCAGCGCCGGGAACAGCATGATCGCCACCGCGATGATGGGCGCGCCCACTTATATAAGTTGTAAGGTGGCACAGGATGCCGACGGCGATATTTATCTGGCCGACCTCGAACAATCGGGCGTGGTACACGGGCTCACAGAACGGAGTACCGACGGTGTCACAGGCAAGTGTATCGTATTAATCACTCCCGATGCGGAGCGCTCGCTCAATACTCATCTAGGCATTTCAGAAACCCTGTCCACCGACGAGGTCGACGAGGCGGCCATCAAGGGCTCCGAGTGGGTCTATCTCGAAGGCTATCTGGTGACCTCGCCTTCCGGGCATGCGGCCGCGCTGAAAACCAAAGCGCTCGCTGAAGCACACGGTGTGAAAACCGCGGTCAGCTTTTCGGACCCGGGCATGGTGAAGTTCTTCCGCGACAACATGGCCGCCATGGTCGAGGGCGGTGTGGAGCTGGTGTTCTGTAATGATTCCGAGGCACTCGAATGGGGTCAGTGTGACGATCTCGATACGGCGATTGAGGCCATCAAATCGGTCGCTCGGCGCTTTGTGATCACCTTGGGCGCCGATGGCGCCGTGACCTGGGATGGTGAGACGCTGCATCGGGTTGCCGCCAAGCCCGTTGAGGCAGTGAATACCAATGGTGCCGGGGATATGTTTGCCGGCGCATTTTTTTACGCGTTGTCGCGTGGGGAGTCCGATCTGCGCGCCACCGAATATGCCACCCTTGCCGCAGGGGAAGTAGTAAAATACTTCGGACCGCGGTTGGAGCGAGACGCCTGTCTTGCACTGCGCCGCCAATTTTTTGGTGACTGATCCGTCAGCGCCCAACAGGAACACACCACAGCGTATGAGCGACAAAGAGATTAAACCTGTCATCAAGGCAGACCCGCTGTATCAGATGCTGCGCCAGGAAGATGTCGATGGCTTCAATGCCAATCGCGATAGTCTAGACAACAGCGAACTCACCGGCGGCGATTATCGGGGCCGGGATCTGCGCAGGATGAACGCTCGGGGTTTGGATTTCTCCAATGCCTACTTTCGCAACTGTGATCTCAGCGGCATCGACTTCCGGGAAACCAACCTCGAGGGCGCAAGCCTGATGGACGCCAAAGTGTCGGGGGTGTACTTCCCTGAAGCCTTAAGCGCTGATGAGATCCGGCTTTCCCTCGATCATGGCACGCGCCTGCGCTATCACCGGGACTAAGCGGACATGATTGGCACGGACGCCACCACTATCGCATCGACTTTTAGGTTCAGGGCTTGGCTGAGCTCTCTCCTACTGGCCTGCTCGGTGCTTTTGCACAGCCCCACCGGGCAAGCACAAAACAACCTCGCCGCGGCGCTGCAGCAGCAAAGTGAATTTCTGCCGGTTCGCGAGGCCTACCGACTCGACGGTGCGCTGACCGCGGACGGTCAACTTCGCCTGCACTGGCAAATCGCCGAGGGCTATTACCTCTATCAGCACATGTTCACCGTGCGGCACGCAGACGCGTCCAACCCGACAAATCTGTCGATCGGCTTTCCACTTGCGCTGGATAAAACCGATGAGTTCTTTGGTGATGTGTCGGTCTATTACGATGAGGCTGATCTAGCCGTCTCGCTCCCCGGTGGCGAGGCGCGGCTGACGCTTGCGGTCACCTATCAAGGCTGTGCGGATGCGGGGCTCTGTTACCCGCCCGAGAGCGAGCATCTGCTGGTGGATGTTGCGACCGGTTTGGTCACGCCAACGGCGTTTGAGCCCCGGACTCCGAGTGTCGCCAACACGCCCTCCACTGGTCCAAATATGACCCTGCTGCTGGCGCTGGGGTTGGCCTTCCTTGGGGGTCTTATCCTCAATGCCATGCCATGCGTGTTCCCCATTCTCTCGCTCAAAGTGCTGAGCTTCGCCACCGGTGATCCCGGCGAGCACCGCCGGCACGGCCTCGCTTATCTGACGGGGGTCGTGGCGTCTTTTATATTGATTGCCACCGTGTTGATCAGCCTGCAGAGCGCAGGTCGCTGGGTCGGCTGGGGATTTCAACTGCAGTCCACCGGCTTTGTGATTGGGCTGGCCTATTTGTTTGCCGTGATGGGGCTCTCCCTGTCGGGGCTGATGCTGTTCGGCGGGCGATGGATGAACCTCGGTGCAGGGCTAGCAACCGCGCCGGGTGCGCGCGGCAGCTTTTTCACGGGGGTGCTGGCGGTGGTGGTGGCGAGCCCCTGTACCGCGCCCTTTATGGGCAGCGCGTTGGGCTACGCTCTCACCCAACCGGCATTTGCGGCGCTGGCCGTCTTCGCAGCGCTCGGCGTGGGCATGGCGACACCGATGGTTGCCATCAGCATGAGCGACACCGCGCGCCGCTGGCTGCCCAAGCCCGGCGCCTGGATGGAAACCCTGAAACAGGTGATGGCCTTCCCGCTGTACCTCACAGCGGTCTGGCTGCTCTGGGTTGCAGGCAAACAGAACGGCGTCGACACGATGGCGGCGGCCGCGGCTGGCCTCGTGATGCTCGCACTCGGACTCACATTAATCCGCGGCGGTGCGACTGCCCGCGTCGTTGGCCTGATTTGCATGGTCTCAGCCCTCATGCTGGGTGGCGTGCGCGGTGATGCCACCGCCTCCAGTGGCAAAGGGGAGCGAGCCGGCATCGTCGCCTGGTCACCCGAGCGCCTGCAGACGCTTCGCGCACAGGGCACGCCAGTATTTGTCGATGTGACCGCGGATTGGTGCATTACCTGCCTGGCCAACGAGCAGGCCGTGCTGTTCACCGATGATATGACCCGCGCTTTCGAGACTGCCGGGGTCACCTATATGGTGGCTGACTGGACCAACTACGACCCTGACATCGGTGCTTTCGTACGCGAACACGGGCGTAACGGCATTCCGCTCTACGTAATGTATCCGGGTAATCTAAGTGGCACGCCCACCCTTTTGCCCCAGCTGCTGACCGCTAATATCGTCACCGAGGCCTTAGCCAGTGTCTCTCGTTGAGCAGACAACAAGTTCATTGCGCGACGCATCGTTAATTCATGCCCTATGGCCATGCGCCGTCCATTCAGTGCGGCATGCTTTCTCCCGGCTTCGACCAAGCCAGGACGTGCTATGGCCTTGCAGCTCTGCCACCATCACCCTCAAAACAAAGGAACCCAGCGCATGACCGATCCCATGATGCGACGACCTCTGTCCTCACCTAAACAGGGGTATGCATTCACTACTTTGGTGTGCCTATTCTCAATGGGCTTGTCATCCCTGTCCTACGCCGAGGAGATGCTTCACTGGAAAGACGCCTGGGTCCGCAGCATGCCACCGGGTGCGCAGGTATCCGCAGCCTACGGCATGCTCATGAATCACAGTGACCAGACAGTGACCGTGTCTACAGTCAGCAGTGAGATCAGCGGTACCGCAGAAATGCACGAAGTCATCGCTGAGGGCGACCAGCGCCGCATGGCGGAGCTCGAATCCATCGACATCGCTCCCCACGTGACGCTGATATTCGAGCCCGGTGGTCGCCACATCATGTTGCTCGATATCGCCGCAGCCCCCGTCGAGGGTGAAACCGTTGAAATTTGCGCAGTCAGCGTTGCGAGGACCCGTGCCTGTACCGAGGCGCCGGTGAGACGACAAGCCCCAGTTGCAGACGATACGCACGCGAATCACCACTGATGGATGACGACAACCCACAACCAGATACCGCTGCGTCAGAGCGCCAACCGGCCTTTTTACGCCGCTGGATGGGTGGGCTGACGCCTGACCCGGGTAGCTCCGACCCCCGTAAGCTGGGCAAGTGGGGTGGGATCGTTGCCGGCGCCTATTTGGTCATCGCTACGGCGGTGGGCGTCTACTGGAGCAGTGCCCCCGAGCATTTTGATGTCCGCGAGAATGCCGCGCGTTATGCCGCGGCCACAGCGCAGGATGTGGTCACCGGTACGACCACTGTCGCAACACTGCAGGAAACGATCCGCATCCTGCTGGAGAAGCCCGGCGGCTACTTACACAACGATCTCTTCCCACCCGGTGTCTGGCTAGACAACATGCCGAATTGGGAATACGGCGTGCTGGTGCAAAGCCGCGATCTGGCCCGCGCACTGCGAGAGGTGCTCAGTCGCTCGCAGTCCCAGTCGAAAGAGGATGTTGATCTCACCCTCGCCGAACCCCGCATTAACTTTCAATCAAAAAGCTGGATTTTGCCGGCTTCGGAGAGCGAGTATCGCGACGCGCTGCGTTTTCTCGAAGCCTATCGCGCGCGGCTCGCGGTCACCGGGCAGAACAGCGCCCAATTTTATGCCCGCGCTGACAATCTGAGCCACTGGCTCGGCATGATTGAAAAGCGCCTTGGCAGTCTTTCTCAGCGTCTTTCTGCCAGCGTGGGACAGCGCCGACTGAATACCGACCTCGCAGGCGATACGGCCGCCGCACAATCCACCAACGCGCCCGAAGAAATGCTGGTGCGCACACCGTGGCGCGAAATCGACGATATTTTTTATGAAAGCCGCGGCGCGGGCTGGGCACTGACGCAGTTTCTAAAGGCCGCCGAGGTCGACTTCGCTGACGTGCTGGCCAAGAAGAATGCCACCGTCAGCCTGCGACAAATCATTAGAGAGCTGGAAGCTGCTCAAGCTACCGTCTGGAGTCCGGTGATTTTGAATGGCTCAGGTTTCGGCTTGTGGGCCAATCACTCATTGGTGATGGCGAGCTACATCTCGCGCGCGAATGCGGCACTCATTGACCTCAGGGAGCTATTGGCGCAGGGCTAAACGCGCCGATTCAGAGAGCCCTAAAAGAGAGTAGCGCAGGGCTAAATGCGCCGATTTAGAGAGGCTTCAGAGAGAGGCTGATAACGAAAATCCTATGAGAAGTATTCGCGCTGGACGGTAACCAGCCGGTCAGTGCAGCTAGGCGGCGGGAGGCCTGCGCAGCGAGTCAATAGAAGCCATCGCTACAAATACGAGAGCCTAGTGCAAGAAAGGCGAGCATAGCAGGGGAACAGCTCGCACTCCTCAGCGCTTCTCACCGGCAAGCAGCACCCACTCCTCCTGCTGATCTGCAATCAATAGCGCCATGCCCGGTGCGTAGGCCTCAACGACCGCTTCAGCTTGATCCACCAAAAGCCCTGCCAACAGCAAACGCCCCCGGGGGGCCATCAATGCTGTCAGTACTGGCGCGAGTGCCACCAGCGGCCCCGCCAGAATATTGGCCACGACCCAGTCGGCTGAGGCCTGCCAGTTTGCTACCAGGTCATCCTGAGGGAGCACAACCGGGAAAGCGGCATCGGGCACCTCGTTGCGCAGGGCGTTATCCCGACTCGCCGTTATCGCCTGGGGGTCGTTATCGACACCCAGCACCGCTGTCGCGCCCAGGCGCGCGGCTGCAATCCCGAGAATGCCCGAGCCACACCCGTAGTCCACGACGCGTTTGCCGGGCGGGAGATTCGCATCCAGTGCGCGCAAACACATGGCAGTGGTCGGATGCGTACCCGTGCCAAAGGCCAGACCCGGGTCGAGCAATATATTGATTGCGTCAGGGTCGGGAGGCGGTGTCCAGCTGGGGCAAATCCACAGACGCTCCCCCATCTGCAGAGGATGAAACTGATCTTCCCAGACCCGGGTCCACTCGCGATCCGCCACGGGCACGGCGACGGTGGGTGCCTGGGTACAGAGCTCAGGGGGTATTTCGTCGAGGAGCGGTGAGAGGTTCTCAGACCCGGCAAATAGCGCCGTCAGGCGAACCGCATCCCAGAGCGGCGTCTCGCAGGGACCCGGCTCAAGGAGCGGCTGACCCGCCTCGTCCTCCAAGGTGACAGACAACGCGCCGCGCGCAAACAGCCAGTCTTCAAGCGGCTCGACCTGATCCTTGCGGGCGGTGAAATAAAGCTCCTGCCATTCGGCGGCAACGCTCAATGCTCGTGTTCCAGCTTACTCTCGAGGTAATGAATACTGACGCCACCCGCCATGAACGAGCTGTCGGTCACGAGCTCACGATGCAGGGCAGCGTTCGTGCGGATGCCATCTACCACCAGCTCGTCGAGCGCCTGGCGCATTTTGACCAATGCGGCCTCTCGCGTGTCGGCAAAAGTGATCAGCTTGCCGATCAGACTGTCATAGTGCGGTGGCACGGTGTAGCCACTGTAAACGTGGGAATCGACCCGCACGCCGTGGCCGCCCGGTGCATGGAAGGTTTTGATCGTGCCGGGTGAGGGCATGAACGTCCGCGGATCCTCTGCATTAATGCGGCACTCGATCGAGTGACCCTTCAATGACACGTCCTCCTGCTTGATCGACATCGGTGCACCGCCGGCAATCAACAGCTGCTCGCGAACAATGTCCACGCCGCTGATCATTTCGGTCACGGGGTGCTCAACCTGCACCCGGGTATTCATTTCGATGAAGTAAAACGCGTTGTCTTCGAACAAAAACTCGAAGGTACCCGCACCGCGATAGCCCATATCAAGGCAGGCGCGCACGCAAGCCTCTCCAATTTCGTTGCGCAGGGCATCATCGATACCGGGGGCGGGCGCCTCCTCGATGACTTTCTGGTGGCGACGCTGTAGCGAGCAGTCGCGATCACCGAGATGAAGCGCATTGCCCTGCCCGTCCGCCAGCACCTGAATTTCGACGTGGCGCGGCCGCTGCAGGAATTTCTCCATGTAGACAACCGGCGAGCCGAAGGCGGCCTGGGCCTCGGATTGGGTCACCTGTATCGAGGAGAGCAGCACCTCTTCGTTGTGCACCACCCGCATACCGCGACCACCGCCGCCAGCTGCCGCCTTCACAATTACAGGGAAACCAATTTCTCTCGCGATCCGAATCACCTCGTCCGGATCATCGGGCAGTGCGCCATCAGAGCCCGGCACTGTGGGTACCCCAGTGCGCCGCATCTGCTGCTTGGCTGAGACCTTGTCACCCATCAACCGGATGGTGTCCGCGGTGGGGCCAATAAAGGTGAAGCCGCTCTTCTCTACCTGCTCCGCAAAGTCTGCGTTTTCTGACAAGAAGCCGTACCCGGGGTGAATGCCGTCTGCGTTGGTCAGCTCGGCCACGCTGATAATGGAGGGCACGTCGAGGTAACTCTGCGCCGAGGGCGGCGGACCAATACACACGGCCTCGTCGGCGAGGCGGACGTGTTTGAGGTCCCGATCAGCCGTGGAGTGCACAGCCACGGTCTTGATGCCCAACTCTTTACAGGCGCGCAACACGCGAAGCGCAATTTCGCCGCGATTAGCGATCAGTACTTTTTTAAGCATGGGGTATGTCCTTTTGGGGTCGCTTACCCACGCTTCAGGAAATGGAGATCAGGGGCTGATCAAACTCGACGGCTTCGCCGTTCTCTACGTGAATCGCAGTCACCGTGCCAGCGCGATCGGCTTCAATTTGATTCATCATTTTCATGGCCTCGACAATGCAGAGCACATCACCCACGCGTACGGTCTGGCCTACCTCGACGAACGAAGGCGCTTCGGGGCTGGGCGCGCGGTAGAAGGTACCCACCATGGGCGACAACACCGCGTTGTCAGCCACCGGCGCGGCAGCGGGCGCAGCCGCCTCAACAGCGGGTGCCTCAGCCGCGGCCGTCGCGGGCGCGGGACCAGGCGCAACAGGCGCCGGTACCGCATACGCGACAGGCGCTGCGGGTTGATTGCCGTGACGGCTGATACGAACCGATTCCTCGCCCTCTTTGATCTCTATCTCGCCGATATTCGACTCCTCGAGCAGTTCGATCAGTTTTTTGACTTTGCGAATATCCATGTGGGTTCCTTCAATGGGTCGTGGAATCGGTTTCGAGGGACTGCAAGACTGCGGCCAATGCGCAGTCGTAGCCGAAGCTACCGAGCCCCGAGATCACCGCCTCGGCGATGTCCGAGATGTAACTGTGATGGCGAAAAGGTTCGCGGGCGTAGACGTTGGAAATGTGCACTTCGATGCATGGGATATCGACGCCGGCCAGCGCATCGCGCAACGCCACACTGGTATGGGTAAAGGCCGCCGGATTGATAATGATGAACTGGGTGCAATCGGCGCGCGCTTGATGAACCGCCTCGATCATTTCCTGCTCGCTGTTGCTCTGCAGGCAGGTCAGGCTTGCCCCCGCGCGCTCGGCTTCGGATTGCAGGCGATGGTTAATCTCGTCCAGCGTTTCCGAACCGTAGATCTCGGGCTCGCGGGTACCCAACAGATTGAGGTTGGGTCCGTGTAATACCAGGATGGCCGCCATGGGCTGATCCGCCAATATGGGTAATAGGGGCGCGAGTGTGTCGCAGAAACCACCTGGAGTCCACTTTTTTGGTCATTTGCACTCTTTTTCGCGACGTTAGCCGCAAAATACCCGCAAAGTCCTTGCATCTGAACGATCTGCGGGTGGCCTTGAAACACCGAAGAATAGGCCTTTCCAAGCCGGCAACGAGCGGTTCCGGGCTCGTCAGTGCAATGCCCGCTACCTTAATTCGGCACGTTGGCGCTACGGTTACGTCCGCGGTGCACTGCAATAGCGCTGCTCCGAGTTTGCATTGCTCAGAATTTGCACTGCTCTGCATCAGAGCCACTCTCGCTCGCTAACAAACTCAC
>JBJKZJ010000004.1:0-55816 GCA_045560455.1 Luminiphilus sp.
CGCTGTTGTGGGACATCGTGCCCGCGGGTCTGTCCTTTGACATGATCAATCAGCCCATGGTGAAAAAGGCCATCTCGCGGGTGATCAACCAGTGTTACCGCGCAGTCGGTCTGAAGTCGACGGTGATTTTCGCTGACCAGCTGATGTACACCGGCTATGAGTACTCCACTCGCTCTGGCGCGTCGATTGGTGTCAACGACTTTGCTATCCCGGATGCAAAAGCCGAGCTAATTGAGCGTGCCGACGCTGAGGTAGCTGAAATCGAGCAGCAATATGTGGCCGGTCTGGTAACTCAGGGCGAAAAATACAATAAAGTGATCGACATCTGGTCGCGGACCAACGATCAGATCTCAAAGGCGATGATGGCCGGCCTCTCTAAAGAGACTGTGACTAACCGCGCTGGTGAAGAAGAAGAGCAGGACTCCTTCAACTCGGTGTATATGTATGCCGATTCGGGCGCCCGGGGTTCACCCGCACAGATCCGTCAGCTGGCAGGTATGCGCGGTCTGATGGCCAAGCCGGACGGTTCGATTATCGAGACACCTATCACGGCGAATTTCCGCGAGGGCCTCAATGTACTCCAGTACTTCATTTCTACCCACGGTGCCCGTAAGGGCCTCGCGGATACAGCACTGAAGACGGCTAACTCGGGTTACTTGACCCGCCGTCTGGTCGATGTTGCGCAGGACGTCGTCGTCACTGAAGAAGACTGTGGCACAGCTGAAGGTTTGGTGATGACCTCGGTCATCGATGGTGGCGATATTATCGAGTCACTCTCCGAGCGCGTACTGGGCCGGATCGTGGCCCAGGATGTCGTGGATCCCACTACCGGTGAAGTGCTGCTCGAAGCGGGCACGATGCTCGACGAGGTACTCACAGCCAAAGTGGATGAGATGGGCATTGAAGAGATCATTGTCCGTTCACCCATTACCTGCAAAACCCGCTACGGGATTTGCTCCACCTGTTACGGCCGCGATCTGGGTCGCGGGCATCAGGTGAACATGGGCGAGGCCATCGGTGTTGTGGCGGCACAGTCTATTGGTGAGCCTGGTACTCAGTTGACTATGCGTACCTTCCACATTGGCGGGGCGGCTTCAGGGCAAGCGGCTCAGGACAATATTCAGGTGAATAACGATGGTGTGATTCGTCTCCACAATATAAAAGTCGTGGATCGGCCCGATGGCTCGCTGGTCGCCGTATCGCGCTCAGGGGAGCTCTCACTGCTCGACAGCGTCGGCCGTGAGCGTGAGCGCTACAAGGTACCTTACGGCGCGACCATTCGCGTTCAGGATGAGGCGTCTGTCGCGGCGGGCGATATTGTCGCGACCTGGGACCCGCACACTCACCCGATCATTACAGAGGTCGCCGGTACCGTGAAGTTCAGCGGTATGGATGAGGGCGTGACGATCAAGCGCCAGACAGACGAGTTTACGGGTCTGTCCAGTATCTCCGTGATGGACGTGGCAGAGCGGCCCACTGCGGGCAAGGACATTCGCCCCGCGGTGACGCTGGTCGACGGCAAGGGCAAGGAGTTGATGCTCGCGGGCACGAATGTGCCAGCGCATTACTTCCTGCCCCATGGCGCCCTGGTTAACCTCGAGGATGGCGCGAAGGTGGAAGTGGGTGATGTGATCGCGCGCATTCCACAAGAAGGCTCCAAAACGCGTGACATCACCGGTGGTCTTCCCAGAGTGGCGGATCTTTTCGAAGCGCGAAAGCCCAAAGAGCCCGCGATCCTCGCGGAAATCTCGGGTACCGTCAGCTTCGGTAAAGAGACCAAGGGCAAGCGTCGTCTGGTCATTACACCGACCGACGGTGCAACGCTACCTGACGGATCCGGTCATTATGAAGAGCTGATTCCAAAGTGGCGTCAGCTGTCCGTCTTCGAGGGCGAGACTGTCGAGAAAGGTGAGATCGTCTCAGAGGGTCCGCTGAGTCCTCACGATATCCTGCGCCTCAAGGGGATTCCCGCGCTCGCAGAGTACATCGTCAATGAAATTCAGGAGGTCTACCGCCTCCAGGGTGTGAAGATCAATGACAAGCATATCGAGGTCATTGTTCGGCAGATGCTGCGCAAGGTCGAGATAACGGCTGCCGGTGACTCGACCTTCATCAAGGGAGAGCAAGCTGAGTACACGGCGTTTCTTGAGGAATGTGATCGCCTTGAAGCCGAAGGGCTGATCTCACCCTCTGCAAGCAGAGAGCTGCTGGGCATTACCAAAGCCTCTCTCGCAACCGAGAGCTTCATCTCGGCTGCCTCTTTCCAGGAGACGACGCGTGTCCTGACCGAGGCCGCGGTGACGGGCAAGCGGGATTACCTGCGTGGTCTCAAGGAGAACGTGATTGTCGGGCGATTGATCCCCGCAGGCACGGGCCTTGCATACCATGAAGAGCGTCGACGCAAGCAGTCCCAGGGGGATGAACTGGCGTTGAGCATGTCCGACGAGGAGTTCACCGAGAGCTTTGCGGAAGAGCTGGAGCGTGCCGAGGCGGCAGATTCTGCCGAGGGCGCAGTAGAGGAATAGTCACAACTTGGCGCGCTTGACCGGTTTTTGGCCGGTCTATAGAATGCGCGCTCTTTTTCGGGGCTCCGGCCCCGAAAACATTATTTGGAGCAAAGGCTGAATGGCAACCATTAACCAGCTCGTGCGTAAACCGCGCAAGCGTAAAGTCACCAAGAGCGGCGTACCAGCGCTGCAAGCGTGCCCGCAGCGTCGCGGCGTCTGCACGCGGGTGTACACCACAACTCCCAAGAAGCCGAACTCGGCGCTGAGAAAAGTTTGCCGTGTCCGGCTGACCAACGGTTTTGAGGTGTCCTCTTACATTGGTGGTGAGGGCCATAACCTGCAGGAGCACAGCGTGGTGTTGATCCGGGGCGGTCGCGTAAAGGACCTGCCCGGGGTTCGTTACCACACCGTTCGCGGCAGCCTAGATACCTCTGGCGTATCGGATCGTAAGCAAGGCCGATCCAAGTATGGAGCCAAGCGACCCAAGTAATAGCGCGGGTGCCTGATAGGGCATCCACCTAGACGTCACGGTAGTGACAGTAAGGCCGATCCGCGTGCAGTGATCGGGAACCCTGAAGAGATAGGAAACCAACATGCCCAGAAGACGCGTTGTAGCCAAGCGTGAAGTACTGCCTGATCCCAAATTTGGCAACTCCACACTCGCCAAATTCATGAACCATGTGATGATCAGCGGTAAGAAGTCCGTCGCTGAATCGATCGTCTATGGTGCTCTGGATCTCGTAGAAGAGCGCACCAAACGGGACCCGATCGAGGTTTTTGATGAAGCGCTCGAAAACATCGCACCGATGGTTGAGGTCAAGTCCCGCCGAGTGGGTGGCGCAACCTATCAGGTGCCAGTAGAAGTCCGACCCTCCCGCCGCGTGGCCTTGTCCATGCGCTGGTTGGTGGATTACGCCCGCAACCGTGGTGAGAAGTCCATGCGCCAGCGTCTCGCCGGTGAGATTGTTGATGCCGCGTCGGGTAAAGGCAATGCGGTCAAGAAGCGTGAAGACGTGCACCGCATGGCGGAAGCCAACAAGGCCTTCTCGCACTTCCGTTTCTGAATTCCAGCCCGCCAACACTAATCTGAGGACGCTATCGTGGCTCGTAAGACTCCGATCAATCGTTACCGCAACATCGGTATTGTTGCCCACGTAGACGCGGGTAAAACCACCACTACGGAGCGGGTGCTGTTCTACACCGGCCTCTCCCACAAGATCGGTGAGGTGCACGACGGTGCGGCCACCATGGATTGGATGGAGCAAGAGCAGGAGCGAGGCATCACCATCACCTCAGCGGCCACGACTTGCTTTTGGCAGGGCATGCAGCAGCAGTTTGATCAGCACCGTGTCAACATCATCGATACCCCCGGGCACGTTGATTTCACGATTGAAGTAGAGCGATCGCTTCGTGTTCTTGACGGCGCAGTCGTGGTGCTGTGTGGCTCCTCAGGCGTCCAACCCCAAACAGAGACGGTGTGGCGTCAGGCGAACAAGTACGAAGTGCCCCGCATGGTGTTTGTTAACAAAATGGACCGTGCCGGCGCAGACTTTGAAATAGTTGTCGAGCAGCTTCGTGATCGTCTGGGCTGTAACGCCGTACCCATTCAAATGACCATTGGGGCAGAAGAAGATTTCAAAGGTGTGATCGACCTGATCAAGCAAAAGGCCATCATCTGGAGCGAAGATGATATGGGTATGACCTTTGAATACGAGGACATTCCTGCCGATCTTGAAGACAAAGTTGCCGAGATGCGTGAGTACATGGTCGAAGCGGCGGCTGAGGCGAATGAAGAGCTGATGACCAAGTACCTCGATGAAGGTGAGCTCAGCGAAGAAGAGATCAAGGAAGGCATCCGCATCCGCACTTTGGCAAACGAGATCGTACCGATTCTGGGCGGCTCAGCCTTTAAGAACAAAGGTGTTCAGGCAGTGCTGGACGCGGTGATCGAGTATCTGCCGTCCCCGACTGAAGTGAAGGCGATCGAGGGCACCTTGGAAGACGGCGAAACGGTTGTAACCCGCCCCTCTGACGATAACGAACCCTTCTCTGCGCTGGCGTTCAAGATTGCGACGGACCCCTTCGTCGGTACGTTGACCTTCTTCCGCGTCTACTCGGGCAAGTTGGAGTCGGGCACGGGTGTTTACAACGCCGTGAAGCAAAAGAAAGAACGGGTTGGCCGGATGGTGCAGATGCACTCCAACAGTCGCGAAGAAATCAAAGAAGTACTCGCCGGCGATATCGCAGCCGCGATTGGCCTCAAGGATGTCACTACCGGCGATACGCTGTGCGACGCTGACAACATCGTCATCCTTGAGCGCATGGAGTTCCCCGAGCCGGTGATTTCGGTGGCAGTAGAGCCCAAGTCCAAAGCCGACCAGGAGAAGATGGGTATTGCGCTGGGCAAGCTCGCGCAGGAGGACCCTTCTTTCCGCGTGAAGACCGATGAGGAAACCGGCCAGACGATTATTTCCGGTATGGGTGAGTTGCACCTCGACATCATTGTTGACCGTATGCGTCGGGAGTTTAGTGTTGAGGCAAATATTGGTAAGCCACAGGTGGCCTACCGTGAGCGCATCACCACGACCACCGAGATTGAAGGCAAGTTTGTTCGTCAGTCTGGCGGCCGCGGCCAGTATGGTCACGTCTGGGTCAAGTTTGAGCCAGCGGAGGACACCAGTGCCGAAGGGCTCGAGTTCGTTAACGAGATTGTAGGCGGCATTGTACCCCGGGAATATATCCCGGCGGTGTCCAAAGGTATCGAGGAGCAAATGCAGAACGGCGTGCTTGCGGGTTATCCCCTGCTCGGCCTGAAGGCGACGCTCTACGATGGTTCGTTCCACGATGTGGATTCCAGTGAAATGGCGTTTAAGATCGCCGCCAGCATGGCGACCAAGAAACTCGCCGAGGTCGGCGGTGCAGAGCTGCTGGAGCCGATGATGCAGGTTGAGGTGGTGACACCTGAGGAGAACATGGGTGACGTTGTAGGCGACTTGAACCGTCGTCGCGGCTTGATCCAGGGTATGGACGAGAACGCGTCTGGCAAGATCGTCAACGCCGAGGTCCCGTTGGCGGAAATGTTCGGCTATGCGACGGATTTGCGGAGCGCGACTCAGGGTCGGGCGACCTACACCATGGAGTTCTCTAAGTACTCGGCCGCACCGAGTAATGTCGCGCAGGAAATTATTTCTAAAAACCAGACGTCCTGATCGTCTGAAATTGTGAGGTGAAGGAAGATGGCAAAAGAGGCATTTGAGCGTTCGAAGCCCCACGTAAATGTGGGCACGATTGGACACGTAGACCACGGTAAGACGACGCTGACAGCGGCGTTGACGCGAGTGTGTTCAGAGGTATGGGGCGGAGAGCTGGTTGCGTTTGACGGTATTGATAACGCACCGGAAGAGAAGGAGCGTGGTATTACGATCGCGACGTCTCACGTTGAGTACGAGTCAGATGGACGTCACTACGCGCACGTTGACTGCCCCGGACACGCTGACTACGTGAAGAACATGATCACGGGTGCGGCGCAGATGGACGGTGCTATTTTGGTATGTGGTGCGACTGATGGCCCGATGCCGCAGACGCGTGAGCACATCCTGCTGTCACGTCAGGTAGGCGTTCCCTACATTGTGGTCTTCCTGAACAAGGCTGACTTGCTGGCAGAAGATTGTGGTGGCGTGGACTCTGAGGAGTACACGGAGATGAAGGAACTGGTTGAGATGGAGCTCCGTGAGCTTCTGGATACTTACGAGTTCCCTGGCGATGACACGCCGATCATCTGCGGTTCTGCGCTGATGGCGCTGGAAGGAAAGGATGACAACGGTCTGGGTACGACGGCGGTGAAGACGCTGGTTGAGACTTTGGACTCTTACATCCCTGAGCCTGAGCGTGCGATTGACCAGCCGTTCCTGATGCCGGTTGAGGATGTGTTCTCGATCTCTGGCCGGGGTACGGTTGTGACGGGTCGTGTTGAGCGCGGCATCATCAAGGTGGGTGACGAGATCGAGATTATTGGTATCAAGGAGACCCAGAAGACGACCTGTACGGGCGTTGAGATGTTCCGCAAGCTGCTTGACGAAGGCCGCGCGGGAGAGAACGTGGGTGTTCTGCTGCGTGGTACGAAGCGTGAAGAGGTTGAGCGTGGTCAGGTACTGGCGATTCCTGGATCTGTGAACCCGCACACCAAGTTTGAGGCAGAGGTTTACGTGCTGTCGAAGGACGAGGGTGGCCGTCACACGCCGTTCTTCAAGGGCTACCGTCCGCAGTTTTACTTCCGTACGACGGATGTGACGGGTGCGGTTGAGTTGCCTGATGGTGTTGAGATGGTGATGCCGGGAGACAACATCAACTTTGTTGCAGAGTTGATTGCGCCGATTGCGATGGAAGAGGGCCTGCGTTTTGCGATCCGAGAGGGTGGTCGAACGGTCGGTGCCGGCGTCGTCGCCAAAATTCTCGACTAAGCGCTTTTGCCAGTGAAAGAGCCCGCTCAACGCGGGCTTTTTTGTGCCCGTCGGTTACTCGGGGGCGCACTTTAACTCGTTGCCTATGCGGTCTCTGAGCTGAGAGCGGTGACGCTTGCTCCGGTCGATAAACCGTTTATTCTGAGGAGGTAGCCGTAGGAGGAGCATGAGTATGGTTCGGTTCACTTTGAACGGGCAAGCAGTCAGCAGTGACAGTCCCGCTGATACGCCGCTTTTGTGGGTGCTCCGCGAAGAGCTAAAGCTGACCGGCACAAAGTTTGGTTGCGGTATCGCCCAATGTGGTGCCTGCACTATACATCTCGATGGCAGTGCTGCCAGAGCGTGCGTCACGCCCCTTACTGCGGTGGAGAATCGCTCGGTGACAACGATCGAGGGGCTGGCAACGCCCGCGGGTGCTGCGCTCGTGTCAGCATGGGAGGCAGAACAAGTGCCCCAATGCGGTTACTGCCAGTCGGGACAGATTATGCAAGCAGCCACGCTGCTTGAGCAGAATGCCCAGCCAAGCGAGAGCGATATCGTTTCCCACATGGACGGCCACTTGTGCCGCTGTATGGCCTATCCACGTATCAAAAAAGCCATTGTCGCCGCGAGTCAGGCGATGGCCGGGGAGGTGTCGGGTGAATAAGCCTCTGTCCGCGCTCTCTAGGCGCCAATTCATAGTGGGTGTCACTGGCTCGTCTTTGGTGTTGGGTTTGGGGTCTTCGCTGGGCGGCTGTCAGCCAGACCAGGCGGCCTCTGACCTCGCCACCACGGGGGGCAGTGATGTGTTCTCCCCGGTTGTTTGGTTCGAAATTGATTCGGCAGGTGCGATTTTGATGAACATCGTGCGCGCGGAAATGGGCCAGCACGTGGGGACGGCCCTAGCACAAATTATTGCCGATGAACTTGGTGCGGACTGGACCGATGTCAGCATCCGACACGTCGATACGGACCCAAAATGGGGCTACATGGTGACTGGCGGATCCTGGTCAGTGCACACCTCTTTTACACAGTTGTCTCAAGCGGGCGCCGCGGGTCGGATGGTGCTGGCCGAGGCGGGTGCTCGTTTGCTCGGGGTTAATCCGGCCATTTGCTCTGTCGAGGGCAGTCGTGTGGCCTCAGGTGCGAGCAGCGTCACCTTCGCTGACATCATTCAGGCGGGCGACATCTCGCGAACTTTCACGCAAGAAGAGTTGGATGCGATGCCGATCAAGGCGCCGGCGGACCGGCGCATTATCGGCTTGGATCTACCGGCACTGGACGTGCCCGCAAAATCAGACGGTTCCGCCCAATACGGGCTTGATGTGAGCCGGCCGGGCATGGTTTACGGCATTCCTTTGGTCCCGCCAACGCGTTACGGGTCGAGGGTTCTGGGCATCGACGAGACCGCGGCGACCTCTCTGCCCGGTTATCTTGGCGCCTTACCCATTGAGGATCCCACCGACACCTTACAGGGTTGGGTTGTGGTGGCGGCGGAGACCATGCCCATTGCGCTCAAAGCCGCCCGCGCGGTGCAGGTGCAGTGGCGGGCCGGAGAGGCCAGAGAGGTCAGCGAATCTGATCTCTGGGCGGAGGGGCTTCGTTTGGCGCAAGACCCTGCCAATGGAACCGTTGTGGTGGACGACGGGGAGATTGATGCCGCCATAGCGGACGCTACGACACAGCTTGACGCAACCTATAGGACTGCAACGGCCCTGCATTTCACCCTTGAGCCGCAGAATGCCGTTGTCGAGTTTAATGAAGCCGGCCAGTGTCATATTTTTGCGGGAAATCAGTGGCAATCGCTGATCCTGCCGCTGCTGGCTCAGGTGCTCGATCTGCCCGAGACAGAGATCGTTATTCACCAGCAGTATTTGGGGGGCGGGTATGGCCGGAGGTTGTTCGGTGATCAGATGATTCCTGCGGCCCTGGCCGCTCGCGCACTGGGTCGTCCATTGAAACTCATCTTTGACCGGGAGAAAGACAGCGTCTTTGATTGTGCGCGGTCGCCCACCGTTTGTACGTTCACAGCGAGCTTTGATAACGCGGGCGCTTTGTCTGGCGTTGATCACGCCGCCGTCGCGGGGTGGCCCACCCTCGCCATGGCGCCGGGCTTTATGGCGCCCGGCGTTTCGGGTGAGGGCAAATTTGACCCGTTTTCCATCAGCGGTGCCGAGCACTGGTACACGCTGCCCGCGCACCGGGTTCGCGCCATTAACAATGAGTTGGCGCAGAGAACCTTTTTGCCGGGCTGGTTGCGAGCAGTCGGTTCGGGTTGGACAGGCTGGGGGGTAGAGAGCTTCATGGATGAAATTGCCCATCGGCTGGGCGAGGACCCCGTGGCCTTTCGGCTGCGCCTGTTGGATGGCGCGGGCAAGAACGCGGGTGGTGAAGGTAGCACCGTCGGTGGCGCAGCGAGGCTCAGAGGTGTGCTGGTAGATGTGGCCAAGCGCAGTGGCTGGGGCCGCGATATGCCCCCCAATGAGGGTCTTGGCGTTGCGGTCTGCCATGGTCAGGAGCGGGGAATGCCGACCTGGATTGCCTGCGTGGCGCAGGTTGCAGTGACGCCGGAGACAGGAGCGGTCGCAGTGCGAAAGCTGTGGCAAACCATTGATGTTGGCACTGTCGTCAACCCCTCTGGCGCGATGGCGCAGGCAGAGGGTGCCGCGCTGTGGGGCTTGAGTCTCGCGTTGCACGAGGGCGCGCAGTTTGAGGCAGGGCAGGTAAAGGAGCGCAACCTGGACGCTTACAAGCCTCTGCGCATGTCCGATGTGCCTGAGCTCGACATCGTTTTTGTCGAGAGCGATGCGTTCCCCAGCGGGCTCGGGGAGCCGCCACTGATTCCGGTTGCTCCCGCAATTGGCAATGCCATCTTTGCTGCCACCGGCCAGCGTGTCAGGGATTTACCGATCCGGCTCGCCTGACAGGGCGTCAGCAACGCTTTGTGAGAAAAGTCGCATCTCCTTGAAACGCCCGATTTTCGGGTGTTTCAGTTGTTGACACCCCCCCACCACATCCGTAGACTTCGCACTCTTTTTTCGGGGTCCCCCGCGGACACCGGCTGTTTTAGGGAGTTGTACCGTGCAAAACCAGCGTATCCGAATCCGGCTAAAGGCCTTTGACCATCGCCTGATTGACGCATCGACGGAAGAGATTGTGGAAACGGCCCGGCGCACTGGCGCTCAGGTCCGTGGACCGATCCCGCTGCCGACTAAGAAGGAGAAGTTCACCATCCTGATCTCTCCTCACGTCAACAAGGATGCGCGTGATCAATACGAGATCCGCACGCATAAACGTCTCCTCGATATCGTCGAGCCAACGGAAAAAACCGTTGATGCTTTGATGAAACTTGATCTGGCTGCGGGCGTAGAGGTCCAAATTAGCTTGGGTTAAGGACAATTTAGTAGAAGTAGCCTGCCTGGTTCGCCAGGTGTGTAACGTCCGATTCAATCACTAACAAGACTGTGTCGGGCGGCCATAGAGGGTTGAGCCCCGTACACTGTGAGGTTTAAGCCATGACTATTGGGTTAGTCGGCCGAAAATCGGGAATGACGAGAGTCTTTACCGAGGACGGCGCATCAGTACCAGTGACCGTAGTGGAAATTGCTCCAAACCGCGTCACTCAAATCAAAGAGCTCGAGACCGATGGGTACCGGGCAATTCAGGTCACAGCGGGTAGCCGCAAGGCCTCGAAAGTCAGCAAACCAGAAGCCGGGCATTTTGCCAAGGCGGGTGTCGCCGCGGGTGAAGGCCTGTGGGAGTTCCGCTTGGATGGCTCTGACGAGGTATTTGAGGTGGGTTCCGAGCTGACCGTCGGACGGTTTGAGCAGGGTCAGAAGGTCGATGTTGCTGGTCGCTCCAAGGGTAAGGGTTTCCAGGGCGTCGTAAAGCGCTGGAACTTCCGAACCCAGGACGCGACTCACGGTAACTCGTTGTCGCATCGTGCTCCGGGTTCCATTGGCCAGTGCCAGACGCCGGGCCGCGTGTTCAAGGGCAAAAAGATGTCCGGGCACATGGGCGATGAACGCGTCACGACGCAGGGCCTCGAGGTCATCCGCGTTGATGTGGAGCGCAACTTGCTGCTCATCAAAGGCGCGGTACCGGGCGCTCCGGGTGGCGAAGTGATTGTTCGTCCGACAGTCAAAGCGGTGGGCACCAGCCCGTCACAGTCGTGAGTAGCGGGGGCGAGACGTGGAATTGAACGTAGTCAAGCCGGGGAATGAAGCAGCAGGGACCGTTGCGGTGTCTGAAGCCAATTTCGCCCGCGAGTACAACGAAGCATTGGTTCATCAGGTGGTCACAGCCTACCTGTCCGGTGCGCGGCAGGGTACGCGTGCGCAGAAGACACGGGCTGAAGTCGCCGGTGGCGGTAAAAAGCCGTGGCGCCAGAAGGGCACGGGTCGTGCTCGCGCAGGCACCATCCGGTCGCCGATCTGGCGCTCAGGTGGCGTGACGTTTGCGGCCAAGCCGCAGGATCACTCGCAGAAGGTGAACCGCAAGATGTATCGGGCAGCGATGCGTTCCATCCTGTCAGAGCTGGCGCGAACCGATCGGTTGATGATCGTCGAGGCGCTGGATGTGGAGCAGCCCAAGACGAAGCTGCTCGTAGAGACCCTGAAGGGATATGGCGTGGACAACGTTTTGATCGTGGCAGATAGCGTAGACAAGAATCTCTACCTCGCCTCTCGAAATCTGCACAAAGTAGATGTGCGGGATGTCGAGGGCGCTGACCCCGTAAGCCTTATTGCTTACGACAAGGTCATGATCACCGTCGATGCCGTGAAAAAGTTTGAGGAGGCGTTGGCGTGAATCAGGAGCGAGTTTTTCAGATTCTGCTGGGGCCTCATGTGTCGGAAAAGTCGGCGATTGTGGCAGAGCAGAGCAATCAGTATGTGTTCCGCGTCTGTCTCGACGCGACCAAAGATGAAATTCGTCAGTCCGTTGAGCAGTTGTTCAAAGTGACGGTGAATGACGTCCAGACACTGCGCGTGAAGGGTAAAACCAAGCGTAATCGTTATGGATTGAGCAAGCGCCCGTCGTGGAAGAAAGCCTACGTCCGGGTGGAGCAGGGTCAGGAAATTGACTTTGCGTCGATGAGCTGAGGTAGCGAGTCATGGCAGTCGTAAAGAGTAAACCCACTTCAGCAGGACGCCGTCACCAGGTGAAGGTCGTCACCGACGGTTTGCATAAAGGCAAACCCCACGGTCCGCTTCTCGAGAAGAAGTCAAAAACCGGTGGCCGCAACAACCTCGGCCGCATCACCACTCGTCACATTGGCGGTGGTCACAAGCAGCATTACCGCAAAATCGATTTCAAGCGCACCAAGGACGGCATTCCGGCCAAGGTGGAGCGCATTGAATACGACCCCAACCGCAGCGCTCACATTGCATTGCTTCTTTACGCCGACGGCGAGCGCCGCTACATCATCGCGCCCAAGGGCGTGCAGGCCGGTGACGTACTGCATTCGGGCTCTGCCGCGCCGATCAAGGCAGGAAACTGCTTGCCGGTGCGAAATATCCCTGTCGGATCTGTGATTCATGCGATTGAACTCAAGCCTGGCAAGGGCGCTCAGATGGCGCGCTCAGCGGGCGCGTCAGTTCAGCTGGTTGCCCGCGAAGGCCAATACGCCACCGTCCGGCTCCGTTCTGGCGAGATGCGCAAGGTGCCAATTGATTGCCGCGCTACCCTCGGCGAGGTGTCGAACTCAGAGCACAGCCTGCGCAAGCTGGGTAAAGCCGGTGCGGCGCGATGGCGAGGCGTTCGACCCACCGTTCGCGGTGTGGCGATGAACCCGGTTGATCACCCCCACGGTGGTGGTGAGGGCAAAACTTCCGGTGGCCGTCATCCTGTGACGCCATGGGGTGTGCCCACAAAGGGCTACAAAACCCGCAAGAACAAGCGTACCGACGGCATGATTGTCCGCCGTCGCGGTAAGAAGTAATCAGTCAGGAGAATTATCAGTGCCACGTTCATTGAAAAAAGGCCCCTTCATCGACCTGCACCTGATGAAAAAAGTCGAAGCCGCGGCGGAGGCCAACGATCGTCGACCTATCAAGACCTGGTCTCGCCGATCCATGGTATCCCCCAACATGGTGGGTCTGACCATTGCGGTACATAACGGTCGTCAGCATGTGCCGATACTGATCAACGAAGACATGGTCGGACACAAGTTGGGTGAATTCGCTGTGACCCGCACGTTCAAGGGCCACATCGTTGATAAGAAAGCCAAGCGATAAGACCGGCTGGAGAGAGAAATGGAAGTAGCAGCCAAATTACGTGCAGCCCGCATCTCCGCGCAGAAAGCGCGTCTGGTCGCCGACCAGGTGCGTGGCAAGCCGGTCGAGGAAGCATTGAACTTGCTGGAGTTCAGCAACAAGAAAGCCGCTGCGATTGTGCGCAAGGTGCTGAATTCCGCGATTGCCAATGCAGAGAACAATGAGGGCGCAGACGTAGACGAGCTGCGCGTGTCGACCATTTTTGTCGACGAGGGTTTCACCATGAAACGCCTGCGCGCGCGTGCGAAAGGCCGTGGTGATCGTATTTTTAAGCGGACTTGCCATATCACGGTCAAGGTCGCGGACGACGAGAGTTAAGGAGACGACCGAATGGGTCAGAAGGTACATCCAACGGGTATCCGACTGGGCGTGGTCAAAGACCATAATTCTGTTTGGTATGCGGATAGCAAGACGTATGCGCAGAATCTGATTAACGACCTCGAGGTACGTGAGTACATCCTGAAGAAGTTGGATGCAGCCTCGGTGAGTCGGGTCAAGATCGAGCGGCCCGCGCAGACGGCTCGCATCACGATCTTTACTGCCCGCCCCGGCATCGTGATTGGCAAGAAGGGTGAAGACGTTGACGGTCTGCGCAAGGACCTCTCCGCCAAGATGGGTGTTCCGGTTCACATCAATATTGAAGAGATCCGCAAGCCCGACGTCGACGCACGCCTCGTCGCACAAAACGTGGCACAGCAGCTCGAGCGCCGGGTCATGTTCCGCCGTGCCATGAAGCGCGTGGTGCAGAACGCCATGCGCCAGGGTGCAGAAGGTATCAAGGTGCAAGTTGGTGGCCGATTGGGTGGTGCGGAGATCGCGAGAACCGAGTGGTACCGCGAAGGCCGCGTGCCGCTGCACACCTTGCGTGCCGACATTGACTACGCGACCTATGAAGCGCACACCACCTACGGTGTAATCGGCGTGAAGGTCTGGATTTTTAAAGGTGAGGTGATCGGCGAAGGTGAAGAGGCCTGAGGGTTCTCTGGACTGAGCTGAGCATCTGATTGAGGAAGTAGAACATGTTGCAACCAAAACGGACCAAGTTCCGCAAGACGCAGAAAGGCCGCAACCGCGGTCTGGCAGAGCGTGGGAGCAAGGTGAGCTTTGGCGAATATGCCTTGAAGGCGACCGGTCGCGGCCGCATCACGGCGCGCCAGATCGAGGCGGCTCGTCGCGCCATGACGCGTCATATCAAGCGCGGCGGAAAGATCTGGATTCGTATTTTCCCTGACAAGCCGATCACCGGTAAGCCGCTGGAAGTTCGGCAAGGTAAGGGTAAGGGCAACGTCGAGTATTGGGTGGCGCAGATCCAGCCGGGTCGCGTGTTGTATGAAGTTGAGGGAGTGTCGGAACAGCTGGCGCGTGAGGCTTTTGATCTCGCTGCCGCCAAGTTGCCCGTGCAGACCACATTCGTTAAGCGTTCGGTGATGTGATGAAAGCCAGTGAACTCCAAGACAAGTCAGCCGATGAGCTGAACCAACAGCTGCTGTCATTGCGAGAAGAGCAGTTCAAGCTTCGCATGGCCAAGGCCACGGGCCAGCTGGGGCAAAGCCATCTGCTCAAGCAGACCAAGCGTGATATTGCGCGGGTAAAAACCGTGCTGCAACAGAAGGCAGAACAGTAATGGCATCGACAGAATCCCGCGCACGCACGCTCCAGGGACGTGTGGTGAGCGACAAGATGGATAAGACCATTACGGTCAAGATTGAGCGTCGGGTGAAGCACCCGGTCTATGGCAAGTACATTACCCGTTCTTCCAAGGTGCATGCGCACGATGAGGAGAACAAGGCGGGTATGGGCGATACCGTGCTGGTTGCGGAATCGCGCCCTTTGTCCAAGAGCAAGAGCTGGACTTTGGTAGAAATAGTGGAGACCGCGACTCAGATTTGAGTGGTGGCCGGTATAAGCGAGCGGCAATAAGCCGTTGGTGGAGTAAATAGAGATGATTCAGACGCAGTCGTATCTGGAAGTAGCCGACAACAGCGGTGCCCGCCGTGTGATGTGCATCAAAGTGCTGGGCGGCTCCAAGCGTCGTTATGCCCGTGTGGGTGACCTGATCAAGGTCACCGTCAAGGAAGCGATTCCGCGGGGCAAGGTTAAGAAGGGTCAGGTGATCACCGCCGTGGTGGTGCGTACCAAAAAGGGTGTGCGTCGACCTGACGGCTCACTGATTAAGTTTGATGAGAACGCGGCAGTGCTGTTGAACGCCCAAGACGCGCCGATTGGCACGCGTATTTTTGGGCCGGTAACGCGCGAACTTCGCGGCGAGAAATTCATGAAAATCATTTCCCTTGCGCCGGAAGTGATCTGAGCAAGGCAAGAGAGGGTCAGGTAATGGCGAAGCTCAAGCGGGATGATGAAGTGATCGTCATCGCCGGAAAAGACAAGGGCAAGCGGGGCACTGTGCGCCGCATTATCGACAGTGATCGCGTCGTCGTGAGCGGCGTGAATATGATCAAGAAGCACACCAAGCCCAACCCGCAGGCCGGTGTTGCGGGTGGCATTGTTGAGCAGGAAGCGCCGATTCAGGCGTCTAACCTAGCGGTATTCAACAGCAAATCCGGGAAGGGCGAGCGCGTAGGTTACCGCGTCGAGGACGGCAAAAAGGTCCGCGTATTCAAGCCGTCTGGCGATCTGGTTGACGCCTGATCGATCGCGGCGAAGAGAGGCAATTGAGACATGACAGCGCTGAAAGAAAAGTACCGAAGCGAAATTGTGCCCAAGCTCCAGTCTGAGTTGGGTCTCAATAACGTGATGGCGGTACCGCGTATTAGCAAAATCACCCTCAATATGGGTGTGGGTGAAGCCGTGGGCGACAAGAAGGTATTGGAGCATGCGGTGGCCGACATGGAAAAGATTGCGGGACAGAAGCCCATCGTGACCAAGTCGCGGAAGTCGATCGCGGGATTCAAAATTCGTGATGGTTGGCCGATCGGTTGCAAGGTGACACTGCGCGACGAGCGCATGTACGAGTTCCTCGACCGTCTGATCAACATTGCAATCCCGCGTGTTCGCGATTTTCGCGGCATCAGCCCGAAGCAATTCGACGGCCGGGGCAATTTTGCGATGGGCGTCACCGAACAGATTATTTTTCCGGAAATTGACTACGACCAGATCGACAAGCTGCGTGGAATGGATATCACGATCTCCACGACGGCGGCAAATGACGATCAGGGTCACGCGCTGCTTGCGGCGTTCAATTTCCCCTTTAGAAGCTGAGGCATCAGAGATATGGCCAAGAAATCCATGATCGCCCGAGAGGCCAAGCGCGCTCGCACCGTAGCCAAGTTCGCCGCCAAGCGCGCCCAACTCAAGGAAGTGATAGCCAACGTCAATACGAGTGACGAAGAGCGCTGGGAAGCGCAGATCGCGTTGCAGAAGTTGCCGCGTAACGCAAGCCCGGTTCGTCAGCAGCGCCGCTGTCAACTGACCGGGCGCCCACACGGGGTGTACCGCAAATTTGGTTTGTGCCGCAACAAGCTGCGTGAAGCAGCAATGCGCGGTGATGTACCTGGTCTGGTGAAGTCCAGCTGGTAACGGAGAACATTTGAATGAGCATGCAAGATCCGCTGAGCGATATGTTGACCCGATTGCGCAACGCGCAAATGGCGGGCAAGCAGACCGTTGATATGCCGGGGTCCAAGTTGAAGGTGTCGGTGGCCAAGGTTCTCGAGCAAGAGGGCTACATCGCCGGCCATCGTTACGACGACAGCACCGGCAAGCCAAGACTGCATATCGATCTTAAGTATTTCGATGGTAAGCCTGTGATCGCTGAGATCGAGCGAATCAGCAAGCCTTCTCTGCGCCGTTACTCAGGCAAAGACGACTTGCCCTCGGTCCGCGGTGGGTTGGGCGTCGCCATTGTCTCGACCTCGCGCGGTGTAATGACGGATCGCGCAGCGCGCGCTGCGGGTGTCGGAGGCGAAGTCCTCTGCACCGTATTCTGATTAGGGAACGGGAGCTGAACAGACATGTCTCGTGTAGCGAATAGTCCGGTCGCCCTACCCAAAGGGGTCGACATCAAAATCGAAGGCGCACACCTGTCAGTAAAAGGTGGCAAAGGCGCTTTGGATCTGACGCTGACTGACGGCGTCGGCGTGAACGTTGAAGACGACGTAGCCACGATTACCTATGACGGCGATAGCAGCCGTGCCATGGCGGGTACGACGCGATCCTTGTTGGCCAACATGGTCAAAGGTGTCTCCGAGGGTTGGGAGAAGAAGCTGGTCCTCAACGGGGTGGGCTATCGTGCCAAGGCCTCAGGCAAGACCGTGAATTTGACCATTGGTCTGTCCCACCAGGTGGACTATCAGCTGGCGGAAGGGCTGTCTGCCGACACGCCCAGCCAGACCGAAATCGTGATCTCTGGTATCGACAAACAGGCCGTTGGTCAGGCCGCCGCGGAAATCCGCAGTTTCCGTCCACCAGAGCCCTATAAAGGTAAAGGCATCCGTTACGCGGACGAGTACGTCCGACGTAAGGAAGCCAAGAAAAAGTAATCGGATACGGCAATGAATACCAAGACAAAGGCGCGTCAGCGTCGCGCAAAAAAGTCCCGGGTTCAGATGCGAACCGCTGGCGCTGTGCGCCTGTCGGTGCACCGCACCCCTCGGCACATTTACGCTCAAATTATCTCGGGTGACAGCAAGACCATCCTCGCTCAGGCATCTACGCTCGACAAGGATCTGCGAGCCGGCGCGACAGGTAACGTGGCCGCAGCCGCAGCCGTTGGCACATTGGTTGCCGAGCGCGCCAAGGCAGCGGGCGTGACGTCGGTCGCCTTTGACCGCTCAGGTTTTCAATATCACGGTAGGGTCAAGGCCCTGGCAGAAGCTGCGCGTGACGGCGGATTGGAGTTTTAAGCATGGCAATGAATGACAAGAAGCAGCAGGGCGACCAGCGCACTGAGGGCGACCTCCAGGAGAAACTGGTGCAGGTCAACCGCGTGGCCAAAACCGTCAAAGGTGGCCGCATCATGAGCTTCACAGCGTTGACGGTTGTCGGAGATGGCAAGGGTCGCGTGGGTTATGGCCGTGGTAAAGCGCGCGAAGTCCCAGTCGCGATTCAGAAGGCGATGGAGTCTGCGCGGCGCAATATGGTTCAGGTGCAACTGGTCAACGGTACTTTGCAGTACCCGATCAAAGCGGTTCACGGTGCCTCCAAGGTGTACATGCAGCCTGCCTCAGAGGGTACCGGTGTAATTGCCGGTGGCGCGATGCGGTCGGTATTGGAGCTGGCAGGCGTGCACAACGTGCTGGCTAAGTGCTACGGCTCGACCAACCCGGTCAATGTGGTGCAAGCCACTTTTAAAGGTCTGAGAGACATGAGCTCCCCCGAAGACGTGGCAGCGCGTCGCGGCCTTAGCGTAGAAGAAATCCTCAGCTGAGCAGTGAGGAGAAAGTGATGAGCAAATCAATGATTAAAGTGACGCAGATCCGCAGTATCCACGGTCGCCTGAAGAAGCATCAGGCGTGCGTGGCGGGATTGGGTCCTGCGACGAATCGGCCACACTGTCGAGGTGGAAGACACCCCGTCAGTGCGCGGCATGATTAACAAGGTGAATTACCTGGTCCGCGTTGAGGGCGAGAGCAATGTCTGACGAAATGCGTTTAAACAGCCTCAAGCCCGCTCCGGGTGCCAAGCAAGACGCGAAGCGCGTCGGTCGTGGCATCGGGTCCGGTGTCGGCAAGACGGCGGGTCGCGGACACAAGGGCTTGAAGTCGCGGTCTGGTGGCACGGTGAAAGCCGGTTTCGAGGGTGGTCAGATGCCACTCCAGAAGCGCCTGCCAAAGTACGGTTTTACCTCGCGCATCGGTCGTACCACTGCAGAAGTGCGCTTGCACGAGCTGAACCGTGTTGAGGGCGATTTGATCGATTTGGAAACCTTGAAAGCAGCTGATCTCATCAAGGATGACGTCAAGCGAGTGCGGGTGTTCCTTTCGGGCGAAATTGCTCGCGCTGTGAATGTGCGCGGCATAACTGTGACCAAAGGCGCCAAAGCCGCCATCGAAGCCGCTGGCGGGAGCGTCGAGGCTTAATCCATGGCCAACGGGATGCCATCCATGAATTCAGCGGGTATGGGCGAGTTGTTTACTCGTCTGCGCTTTGTGCTGATTGCGCTTTTGATCTACCGCATCGGAACCCATATCCCGGTGCCGGGTATCGATCCTGAGCAGCTGGCATCGTTGTTTGATCAAAACCAGGGGACGATCCTCGGGTTGGCGAACGTCTTCTCGGGTGGCGCGCTGGAGCGAATGAGTATCTTGGCGCTCGGCATACTGCCTTACATCTCGGCCTCGATCATCATGCAATTGATGACGGCGGTGACGCCACAGCTCGAACAGCTGAAGAAAGAGGGCGAGGCGGGCCGACGCAAGATCTCCCAGTGGACACGCTACCTGACGGTTGCGTTGGCGCTCGTCCAGGGCACCGGTATGACCGTGGGGCTCGCTAATCAGGGCCTGACTTATGCTTCTGGTCTCAGCTTCTATGTGACCGCGGTTGCCTCGTTGGTGACTGGCGCAGTCTTCATGATGTGGTTGGGCGAGCAAATCACTGAGCGTGGTATCGGTAATGGCATCTCCTTGCTGATTTTTGCCGGCATCGTTGCGGGTCTGCCTGCGGCCATCGGGCAGTCACTGGAGCAGGCGCGGCAGGGTGAGATCAGCATTCTTATCCTGTTGGGTATCCTCGTTCTGGCCGCTGTGGTGATCTATCTGGTGGTATTCATTGAGCGCGGTCAACGCCGTATCACCGTGAATTACGCCAAGCGGCAACAGGGGCGTCGCATGATGCAGGCACAGGCCTCGCATCTGCCGCTCAAGGTCAATATGGCGGGTGTGATTCCGGCGATTTTCGCGAGCTCCATTCTGCTGTTCCCCGCCTCGGTCGCACAGTGGTTCGGCAGTGGCGAAAGTTCAGACTGGTTGCAAGATCTCGCGGTCGCTATTGGCCCCGGGCAGCCGCTTAACATTTTGCTGTTCACCGGCTTTATCGTGTTTTTCTGCTTTTTCTACACGGCGTTGATGTTTAACCCGCAGGAAGTGGCCGACAACTTGAAGCGCTCCGGGGCGTTTGTACCGGGTATCCGGCCAGGCCAGCAGACGGCGAACTATATCGACGGCGTGCTGACAAGATTGACGGTCTTTGGTTCTGCCTATATCGCGTTGGTTTGTCTGTTGCCCCAGTTTCTGGTGGTGATGTTTAACGTGCCTTTTTATCTGGGCGGCACCTCTATGTTGATTGTCGTGGTGGTCGTCATGGACTTTATGGCTCAGGTACAGAGCCATCTGATGTCGCACCAATACGAGGGTGTGATGAAGAAAGCCAACCTTGGGAGCCTCAGCCCCGCAGGTCGGGTGAGATAGGAATCAGGAGTTTCCGATGAAAGTGCGAGCTTCGGTCAAGAAAATGTGCCGCAACTGCAAAGTGGTGCGGCGTAACGGTGTGGTGAGGGTGATTTGTTCCTCAGACCCGCGCCACAAGCAGCGTCAGGGCTGATTCTTGAAGCCCAGCGCTCAAATCATTAACATGCGCGCCCTTTTTCGTGGTGCGCCGGAAGGGTGTGCTTGCGAGTGCACTATTCAACAGGTGTGGAGATAGAAGATGGCGCGTATCGCCGGAGTCAACATCCCCGATCACAAGCATGCGGTCATTTCACTGACCCATATTTTTGGCATAGGTAAAACCCAGGCCAAAAAGCTGTGTGAGGCAAGCAACATTCCCGAGAGCACCAAGATTGGTGACCTGTCAGAGGGTGAGTTGGACCAACTGCGGTCTCTGGTATCGGAGATGAATGTCGAGGGTGACCTGCGCCGCGAAGTGTCCATGAATATCAAGCGGCTGATGGACCTCGGTTGTAACCGCGGTCTTCGTCACCGCAAGGGTCTGCCGCTGCGTGGCCAGCGTACCAAGACCAACGCACGCACGCGTAAGGGCCCCCGAAAGCCCATTCGTAAGTAAACAGGCTGTCGCCTGCAGCGCAGGCGACCACTTTGGTGGAGCTACATCACAGTTTGTAGCGTCGATATTGAAGAGAGTAAAGAGATGGCTAAAAACGCCAAGACAACGAAGCGAAAGATCACCAAGCAGGTGGTCGATGGTGTGGCGCACATTCACGCGTCTTTTAATAACACTATCATCACGATCACTGACCGTCAGGGAAATACGCTGAGCTGGGCGACCGCGGGCGGTTCCGGATTCCGCGGCTCACGAAAGTCCACGCCGTTTGCGGCTCAGGTTGCTGCAGAGCGCGCGGGCGAGGCGGCCAAGGAATACGGCCTGAGAAATCTTGACGTAGAAGTGAAGGGTCCCGGACCTGGCCGTGAATCCGCTGTTCGTGCGCTGAACGGCTGCGGATACAAGATTACAAACATCACTGATGTGACACCCATCCCTCATAACGGTTGTCGCCCACCCAAGAAGCGTCGCGTCTGACGCGCGGCTGAGAGGACTTAGCAAATGGCTCGATACATTGGACCGAAGTGCAAGCTCTCCCGACGGGAGGGCACGGATCTGCAGCTCAAGAGTGGTGTGGCTGCGTTTGATAAGAAGTGCAAATCAGAAACGCCACCAGGGCAGCACGGTGCGCGCCGGGGACGTCTCTCCGATTATGGCGTTCAGCTTCGCGAGAAGCAGAAAGTGCGGCGCATCTACGGGGTGCTGGAGAAGCAGTTCCGTAACTACTACAAAGAAGCGGCCCGCTTGAAGGGCGCAACGGGTGAAAACCTGCTGCAGTTGTTGGAGAGCCGTTTGGATAACGTGGTGTATCGCATGGGCTTTGGTTCGACGCGATCAGAGGCACGCCAATTGGTCTCGCACAAGGGTATTTTGGTGAACGGTAAGGTCGTGAACATCGCGTCTTATCAAGTTCAACCCGGTGACGTTGTGTCTGTGCGTGAGAAAGCCAAAAAGCAACTTCGGGTGCAGTCTGCCTTGGCGATTGCCGAGCAGCGTGGGGAGCCCATTTGGGTCGAGGTAGATGCTGGCAAATTGGAAGGGACCTTCAAGTCTCGTCCTGAGCGGCAAGATCTGTCCAACGAAATTAATGAAAACCTGATTGTGGAACTGTATTCGAAGTAACGACTTCGAAAGCGCTCCGTTAACCCAATCCTTGATTTAATCGAAGGTGTTCTATGCAAAGTTCGGTCACTGAGTTTTTGACACCCCGCGTCATCAAAGTCGATGAGGCGTCTACTACCCGCGCAACTGTTACCCTTGAGCCGCTTGAGCGCGGCTTCGGTCATACGCTGGGCAACGCCCTGCGTCGCATCCTGCTATCTTCCATGCCCGGGTGCGCCATTACCGAAGTCGAGATAGACGGCGTAGAGCACGAGTACTCTGCCATTGAGGGCGTGCAGGAGGATGTCATCGAGATCCTGCTGAACCTCAAAGGCGTGGCACTGTCACTGAATGGTAAGGATTCAGCGCAGCTGACCCTGTCTGCGCAGGGCCCCTGCACGGTGACGGCCGCAGATATCCAGGTGGATCATGACGTGGAAATCTCTAACCCAGACCACGTGATCTGCACGGTCACAGACAAGACGCCGCTGTCGATTCGGTTGTTGGTGCAGCGCGGCCGTGGCTACTCTCCTGCAGATGCGCGCGAGAACCCGGAAGAGGAAACCCGATCCATTGGCCGATTGCCGCTGGACGCCTCGTTCTCGCCGATCCGGCGAGTCAGCTATGTCGTTGACTCTGCGCGAGTTGAGCAGCGGACTGACCTCGACAAGCTGATTATCGATCTGGAGACCAATGGCACGCTGGACCCTGAAGAGGCGATCCGTCGCGCAGCGACAATCCTGCAGCAGCAGTTGGCCGTGTTTGTGGACCTCGAGGGCGAGGCGCAGGCCGCAGCAACCGAAGCAGCAGAAGAGGTCGACCCGATCCTGCTTCGACCGGTTGATGATCTGGAGTTGACGGTGCGGTCGGCAAACTGTCTTAAGGCCGAGAATATTTATTACATCGGCGATCTGGTGCAGCGCACCGAAGTAGAACTGCTCAAGACCCCCAACCTGGGTAAGAAGTCACTCACCGAAATCAAAGACGTGCTGGCTTCCCGGGGCTTGTCACTGGGTATGCGGCTTGAGGCTTGGCCTCCTGCCAGCCTGAAGAATGACGAGCGCCTGCTGAGCGTCCGATAGGAATAATGCCGGGAGCGCATTCCGGCATATGTGTAAGGAATAGAGTCATGCGTCATCGCCATAGCGGACGACAACTGAATCGCAACAGCTCACACCGAAAGGCCATGTTTCGCAACATGACCGTGTCGCTGGTTGAGCACGAGCTCATCAAGACGACCCTGCCCAAGGCAAAGGAACTGCGGAGCTATGCTGAGCCGCTGATTACGCTGGCCAAAAAGGATAGCGTCGCCAACCGCCGACTGGCGTTTGACCGCACTCGCTCCAAGGCAGCGGTTGGTAAGCTTTTTGAGGAATTGGGCCCTCGCTACCAGGAGCGCCCGGGTGGGTACATCCGAATCCTAAAGTGCGGGTATCGTACCGGTGACAAGGCCCCCATGGCTCTTGTCGAGTTGGTGGATCGTCCTCAGCCTGATGTGGAAGACGCGGCAGTGAGTGAGGAGTCTATAGAGGACTGATCAACTCATAGCGAGCCTCACTAGAAAGCCCTCGTTGGTCCCCCAGCGGGGGTTTTTTTTGCCCCAAGAATTGTGGGTTTTTGTGCGGATTTGTTCGCCGACGGGGTTGGCGCCTCGCGCCGCAAAGGTTTTCTCCCCCCGTGTTTGAACACAATTGGTGTGGCGAAGCCTTCAACTAACAGCATAAATTTGTTGCATTACTGTTACATAGTGATACTTTTATGCAACGATTGTCATAGAGATTCGAGTCAGCTGTATCGACCCAATTAATAAAAGAGGTTGAAGCTATGAATAAACGATCAGGTTTCTTGGCAATTGCCATCACCACACTCGCTTCAAATTACTCGCTTTCTTCATGGGCCCAACTTGAGGAAGTTATTGTTTCTGCGACGAAGATTGAATCTTCTATTCAAGATACGCCCATCGCGGTCACTGCCTTCAGTCAAGATCAGTTGGATTCCCAATTGATTAACGACACCATGAATCTGCAGTTCAACGTCCCGAATATGACAATGAGCAAGCAGAATTTTACCAGTAATGACATTCGCATTCGCGGCATTGGTATTGGCGCGATCGGGGCAGCATTCGATGCGGGCGTTGGTATTCATGTGAATGGCGTGTACCAAACGTCAAGCCGCATTTTTGAGGCCCAGTTCTTCGACACACAACGGGTGGAGGTCCTCCGAGGCCCTCAGGGTACTCTTTATGGACGTAATACCACGGGCGGTGTTGTCAATATTCTGACCGCCAAGGCCGACCCGTCTGCGTTTAGGGCCCAACTTGATGGGACAGTGGGTAACTACAGCATGACGCAGGTGAGGGGCATGCTGAATATTCCCATGGGCGAGAACTTTGCCCTCCGTGGCGCAGCAATGACCATGCATCGAGATGGATTTGTGGAAAACGTCTACGACGGACAGGATATAGACGACCGTGAGATGTGGTCAGGGCGTTTGTCCCTCAATTGGACGCCATCGGACCGAACAGAAATAAACTTCATGACCAGCTACTTCGAGGAAGACGACAATCGTATGCGCTCCCAGAAGCAGGCCTGTAATAACGACCCTACAGGTATTCTGGGGTGTCTGCCGGGCAAGCCCACCTACGGTGTGGCTAATACCGCGGCGGGGATTGTCGGGGGATTGGTTAACCTGATGTCAGGTGTCAACACGGGCGCTCAAGCTACTTTAGGCATTACTTTGCCGGGCTTGACGGGGGGTGCCGTAGGGAACCCTGCGCTGGCAGCCAATGTAGTCTCCGGCGCAACCAATTTCCCCCCCACCGATTATCTGGTCGATAACAATCCTGATGATGTGCGGCAGGTGAATGTCGATGCCATTCCGACTTACTACACTGAAGAGACCAATTTTCAGTTTCATTTGAATCATGACTTTGGCAATTGGCAGCTGTCTTATTCAGGTGGCTATACAGAAAGCGAAGTGAGCTCCACTGAGGATTACGAAAAGAATGCTGCCACGGCAGATTGGACGGCCACTCTGCAGTCTTTGGCTGAATTGGGCCGCACCCCGGCACTTGATTTCGCTACCTGGGGCCCCACGCTGAATGCCGCCGGAGCAGGCGCATTGATTCCCTATATTACCAACGCTGCAACCGGCATTCCCGGTGTGGGGCTGTGGGCAGGCAACCCGGCGTTGGTCGACCTCGAGAATGGCATCTTGTGGATGGATGAGCACGGCGAATACGTGCGCTCATTCAAGAATGCCGGCGTGGATATTTCCTTTAATGAGACCGAGCAGTGGGCTCACGAGATACGTTTACAGACGTCATTTGACGGTCCGTGGAACTTCCTCTTGGGGGGCTTCTACTTGGATTACGACTCCCAGAGTGGTTACGTCGTAAGAAGCCCGGGTCTGGCGCTGATCTCTCAGATCCTCCCGGTCGGGCGGGTCTTTCCAGTACCGCTGGGTGAGCCGGGCAATCCGCTCTCCGAAACTAACCCCTACACCCAGGGTTATCACAACGACACCCGTGAGTATAAATTGGATGCGACCGCGGTGTTTGGTGAGGCTTATTGGGACGTCACCGGCAGCCTAAGGTTGACCTTTGGCGCCCGATACTCGGATGAAGAGAAAGAAGCCAAGCAACGGACCATCTATATTTCGTTCTTGGATTTGGGGTCGGACCCTAACAACGGCTACTTTTTCCCCAAGTATGACCAGCAGGAGACTTCGTGGAAACTGAATGCCACCTGGAGCATGTCAGACGACACTATGATGTATGCGACGGTATCCAGTAGCTTTAAGTCGGGTGGCTTTAATCCACTCAGTGATAATTCGATTTACCTGACGCCCGAATATGGTGGCTCACCCGATGATGCATTCGTCGAGCCGGAGTTTATCGATGCCTATGAACTGGGCGTGAAGACGACACTGTTGGACGGACGCCTGAGAATCAACGCGGCTGGCTTTTACTACGACTATAGGGATATGCAACAGTCGAAGATCGTCAACGTCACTTCAATCTCCGAGAACATGGATGGCGAGATTACGGGCCTGGAGCTCGACCTGCTGTGGGCGTGGACACCCAATCTGATCTTCTCCTTCTCTGGAGGTTATCTGGATACCAAGATTGGTGAATACATGTCGGTCGATACCGCAAACCCCAATGCGTCATCACAGGCAGCGATTGCGGCTAATCCGCTGGTGGCTACCGAGGGGGTCATCAGCTCGAACGGGACAAATCTGATCCCTGGCGCTGATGCGACTGGCAATCGGGGGCTATGTGAGACCCTCGCGCCGAACCCCTGTTTTGGTTACAAGCAGTCTCTTAAGGGCAACCGGATTCCAGGTTCACCAGAGCTTAATTTCAATGTGGGTCTGGCCTGGACTGTTCCCATGGGGTCCATGGAATTGACCCTCGCGACCAATTACTACTGGCAGGACGACTACTACACCAGCATGTTCAATACCGAAGCCAGCCTGGTTGAGGATTGGTCAATGTGGAATGCCAGTGCGCGCCTCTCCGGTGAGAACTGGTACGCTGAGGCTTGGATCAAGAATATTGAAGACGAGGACAACGTAACGGGAAGTTATCTCAGCACCTCAGTGAGTAGCTTGTTTACTAACCAGTTTATCCTCGATCCTCAAACCTATGGCATTACACTCGGTATGCGCTTCTAAGGTAGCCCCTAAACTGGAAACCCGGCCTAGAGCCGGGTTTTTTGTGAGACATTAATTTTCAACCTGTAATCCGCGTAAGAGGGCATGGCAGCGTCCGCGTTTCTCTCTCGCTGGGTGTTTGTGTATCGGTATGATTGCCACTAGCATCAGTTGAACTTCGATACAGACTCTATTAAGGTCTCGCGGCGGTCCCACGCTCGATGGGACAAAAAAAAGACTAAAACTCAACATGAGAGAGCCACGCGTTATGAAGTTACCTCGCAGTAGTTTGTATACAGTTATCGCCGCTACCTTTTTGCCAGTCAGCCTGACGGCGCAGGCACAGAATATGGAATGGGGGCTGGAAGAAGTTATTGTCACAGCTCAGAAGCGAGCTCAGAGCCTGCAAGACGTCCCGATTTCTATTAGCACGGTTAGTGGTGAGAAGATTCAGGACAACACCATCATGAATTTCTCGGCGCTGGCCGATTTTATTCCCAGCTTACATATCGCAGAAGCCTCCGTGAACACTAACATTTACATGCGCGGCATTGGCTCTGGCAACAACCGAGGTTTTGAGCAGTCTGTAGGTATGTATCTTGATGGCGTGTACCTAGGTCGCGGCCGTCAATATCGCTCTGCTCTTTTGGACGTTGAGCGGGTAGAGGTGCTGCGTGGCCCACAGGGCACGCTGTTTGGTAAGAACACGGTAGCCGGTGCTATTAATATCACTAGCGCTTCCCCAGTGGTCGGTGAGGGAGCTTCCGGTGAGATCAATGTTTCCGTAGAGGAAAATGGTGGAAGCATCGCTGAAGGATTTATTCAGGGGGGTGGTGAAACATTTGCCGCGCGACTTGCCTTGCGTAGCCGCGAGACAGACGGTTACGTCTATAACGCCTACCTTGATGAAGACGAAGGAGCGATTGATGAGTTTGGAGGCCGGTTGACCCTTGTCTGGGAGCCCAGTGAATCGTTCTCTGCAAACTTCAAATACACCTATATGGAGCGCGACCGCGACGGCGCAAACAGCGCGACCTGGCGTTATTTGAGCCCCGCAGAGCGGAACGCGCAAGTACCCAATCGTAGCGCTTTTGCCAGTACAGCCTACTCGATCATGGATGTCTTTTTTCCTGACTTTCCAAGTATCGCCGGTCAGGATTTCACGACCTATAAGGACAATAACTACGGTCGCAGTAAAGATGACGGCATTGGCATTGGACTTCGTCCGGACAGTAGCGAAGATGAAGTGGAGAATATGTCGCTGACGCTGACTTGGGAACTTGGCGGCGGCACTTTGACCTCGGTTACTGGTTTTGCGGCTTACGAGTATTTCGACGACGTTGACGTAGACTGGCTACCGCTACAATTTATCGACCGCTCAGACATTCATGACTTTGATCAATTCAGCCAGGAGATCCGGTGGGCCGCCGATATCGGTGATCGATTTACCTATACGGTGGGTGGCTATATTGATCAGAACGAGCTCGACATGCAGGGCCAGGTGGTGATCGACACAAATTTTGACGGCCTCTTCCCCCAATTTCTTGCTTTGGCAAACGGTTTGCCTCTGGAAGCCGCGGCCGTAATGCCGCAGAACCTGGTGACGGCTTTGACCGCTGACAGTCCTTTGAACGGCATCCCCGGTTATGGCGTCTATGCGCCCAATCAGGTTAGTCGTAACCATGCCTTCAAGCAGGAAACTGACTCCTGGGCACTGTTCGCGCAAGGCACTTATGAGTTGACTGATGCGTTAAGCCTTACGGTCGGTGTGCGGTACACCGAGGAGGAAAAGGACGCTATCAGTGACCAGAAGCTAGGCGATAGCCTTTGTGGCATGGCAGGTAATCTCGAAGGCGGTGTCATGGGTCAGTGTGGGGCCTACAACAATTGGCTCGCCGTAGTCCAGGCGACTGAATTTAATACCTACAACAAGTACTGGACAGGCGCGCGTGAGACAGATGACTTGTCGCCGTCAGTTAACTTGCAGTGGGACGTTAGCGACCGCACCATGCTCTACGTCACCTACTCCGAGGGCTTTAAGTCTGGTGGTTTCAGTGCTGCAGACGATGGCAACCCGGGCAATTTCCCTGTTGCTGCGCCGCCCATTCCGCCTGTTGTAGACAACGGCTTTCAGGCGAATAGCTTTGTTTCGACTGTACCCAATGAAGACTTCGAGTTCGACGACGAGTCGGTGGAGTCGATTGAAATTGGTGGTAAGCACGAGTTCATGGATGGCCGTATGCGCTTGAACTGGGCCGCGTTTTACTCTGAGTACGACAACCTCCAGACAACCATCTTCAAAGGCGTTGGCTTCTCAGTAAAGAACGCTGCGTCATCTGAAGTGGAAGGCTTAGAGGTGGATTGGTTGTTCCAGATGACGGACACCATCCGCGTGGGTATCAACGCAGCCTACCTCGACGCCTCCTATGGAGACTTTAAGGACGGCCCCTGTGACGCAATCCAGTTAGATGCAGATGGCGCCTGCGGTACCCCAGCAGGTGCGACCAGCAACGACTTGACAGGGTATCGAACGCTATATGCCTCTGAGTGGAGCGGCAACGCCTTTGTTGACGTTCGAATCCCGATGGGTAACTTGGAGTGGTTCGGTGGCGTTGATGTCAATTACCGCGATGAGTTTGATTCTGCAGGCGATGCTGACCCCTATGACGTGATTGATGCCTACACCAAGGTGAACGCGCGCATAGGTGTGAGCGCGGACAACTGGGAAATCATGGCTTACGGTCGCAATATCTTTGATGAAGTCGCGTACCAACAGAGCTTCGATACGCCGGTTCTGGCGGGTAGCCATACCTGGTTCATGGAAGAGGGCGCCGTGTTCGGTATTCGTGGGACTTTCAAGTTCTGATAACTTTCTTGTCGAAATTCATGGAGCCCGGCGTATGCCGGGTTTTTTTTCGGGCGAACTGTTGATCGCCGGCATATGGCGTGATGAACACTGCGTAATCTGCGGCCATACTGACGTGTCCGTCGCACGTTACGCAATCATGTTGCAGGGAAATAGCCGAAACTAAACTATTCTGGCGGGAGTGCTGGCCTAGGTGCGTGTAGCTGGCACCCAGACGGCATCCTTTTATTCAAGGCACAGGCTACTTTTTGGCTAGTGGTTGAATCAATCAAGCTGCCTTGGATCGGGGCTTGGTCTGCTTTTTCTTGGGCGCAGGTAATAGCGGTGCGAGGAATTTGCCGGTGTGGGAGGCCGGGTTTTCTGCCACCTGTTCTGGCGTACCGGTTGCAACAATCTGACCACCCCCAGACCCACCCTCGGGGCCTAGGTCGACAATCCAGTCCGCGGTTTTGATGACATCAAGGTTGTGCTCGATGATGACCACGGTGTTCCCCCCGTCCCGCAGGCGATGCAGCACGTCCAATAGCTGACGAATATCTTCAAAGTGCAGACCGGTTGTGGGTTCATCGAGGATATAAAGCGTATTGCCGGTGTCACGCTTCGAGAGCTCCCGGGATAATTTCACGCGTTGCGCTTCTCCCCCCGATAGCGTGGTTGCCGCTTGCCCCAGTCGGATGTAGGACAAGCCCACATCCATCAGCGTTTGGAGCTTGCGGTGAATGGCCGGCACGGCCTCAAAAAACGATAGCGCATCCTCCACGGTGAGATTGAGCACCTCGGAGATGTTCATGTCTTTGAACTTGATTTCCAGGGTCTCGCGGTTGTAGCGCTTGCCTTTGCAGACATCGCAGGGCACATAAATGTCTGGCAAAAAGTGCATCTCGACCTTGGTTACCCCGTCACCCTGACAGGCCTCGCAGCGGCCGCCACGGACGTTAAAACTGAATCGGCCGGGCTTGTAGCCTCTGGAGCGCGCTTCTTGCGTACCCGCGAAGAGCTCCCGAATCGGCGTGAAGATCCCCGTGTAGGTCGCCGGATTCGAGCGCGGCGTTCTGCCAATTGGGCTCTGGTCGATATCGATGCATTTATCGAGCTGCTCAAGGCCCTCGATGCTCTCGTGTGCAGCAGCTTTCAGGGTGGTCGCGCCATTGAGGGCAGTGGCAGCAAGGGGATACAGCGTACCGTTGATGAGTGTTGATTTCCCTGATCCCGAGACGCCGGTCACGCAGGTCAGTAGCCCGAGTGGCAGGCTCAGCGAGACGTCCTGCAGATTGTTCCCGCGAGCACCAGTAATGCTGATAGTGCGTTTAGAGTTGGCAGTACGCCTCACCTCGGGGACTGCAATCGAGCGTGCCCCCGAGAGGTAGGCACCCGTCATCGATTCGCCATTGCCGATGACGTCTTCCAGAGTGCCCGAAACGACGACTTCACCGCCATGCACCCCTGCACCGGGCCCGATATCAATGATGTGGTCGGCACTACGAATTGCGTCCTCGTCGTGCTCGACAACCAGAACCGTATTGCCCAGGTCACGAAGGTGTATCAGTGTTTTCAGGAGCCGTTCGTTATCGCGCTGGTGCAGCCCAATGGACGGCTCGTCGAGAATGTACATCACGCCCACTAGACCCGCCCCAATCTGACTCGCGAGGCGAATCCGCTGCGCCTCGCCACCCGAAAGCGTCTCTGCGCTGCGATTAAGAGTGAGGTAATTCAGGCCCACGTCGACCAGAAAACGGTACCGCGCGCGGAGCTCTTTCAGAATCTTGTCGGCGATTTCGCCCTGACGACCGCTGAGCTCCAGTGCATTGAAGTATGCTTCAGCGTCACCGACAGGCATGGAAGTGATGCTGGGTAGCGTGCGGCCGTCGACGTAGACGCTTCGCGCATCCTCACACAGCCGGGTGCCTTCACAGGCCTTGCACGCGGCCGTTGAGACATATTTGGCCAGCTCGTCACGCACAGACGACGATTCGGTCTCGCGGTAGCGGCGGTCCATATTCGGTATCACGCCCTCAAACACGTGGCGACGCTTGAATACCGTGCCGCGATCGTTTACGTAGGAGAACTCAATTTCCTCGCCCCCACTACCGTACAGGATGACATCACGGTGCTGTTGCGAGAGTTTCTCGAAGGGCTTGTCCATATCAAAGCCGTAATGACTCGACAGTGAGCGCAGCAGGTGAAAGTAATAGACGTTGCGGCGGTCCCAGCCCCGAATGGCGCCCTCTGCAAGGCTCGACTCGGGATGCAGTACCACGCGGCTTTCATCAAAGAATTGTGTGACCCCGAGGCCATCGCAACTGCCGCAGGCGCCAGCAGGATTGTTGAAAGAGAACAGGCGCGGCTCCAACTCGTCGATCGAGTGGCCGCAGCTCGGGCAGGCGTAGCGTGCCGAAAAAAGTATTTCCTCATCCTCGTCTTCCATCGGCGCGATGGCGGCAACACCGTCAGTGAGCTCTAGTGCGGTCTCGAAGGACTCGGCCAAACGCAGTTTCAGATCCTCTCTGACTTTGAAACGATCGACGACCACATCGATCCGGTGCTTCCGTTTTTTATCGAGCGCTGGCACGTCATCAAGGTCCACGACAATGCCGTCGACGCGGACACGAATGAAACCCGCGGCTCGCATCTGTTCAAAAATGTGCAGATGCTCCCCTTTTCGGTCGCGCACTACCGGCGCCAAAAGCATCAGTTTGCTGCCTTCCGGTAGCGCCAAGACGGCGTCGACCATTTGGGTGACGGTTTGGGCCTTGAGAGTGACGCCGTGCGTGGGGCATCGCGGATCGCCAACCCGCGCGAACAACAAGCGCAGGTAGTCGTAGATCTCGGTGATGGTGCCGACGGTGGAGCGTGGGTTGTGAGACGTGGATTTCTGCTCGATGGAGATCGCGGGCGAGAGCCCCTCAATATGATCGATGTCGGGCTTTTCCATCATCGAAAGAAACTGGCGCGCATAGGTGGAGAGCGATTCGACGTAGCGTCTTTGCCCTTCGGCATAGAGCGTGTCAAAGGCCAGAGACGATTTGCCCGATCCCGAGAGGCCGGTGATCACAACCAGCTTGTCTCTGGGGATATCCAGGTCAATGTTTTTGAGGTTGTGGGTGCGCGCACCGCGCACCTCGATGGTATCCATTCGTCTGACTCGCTCAAACGTTGCCAATCAGACAGTATACGAGCTTCCAGCCGCCGCGGACCCACGCCGTCCGCTTTTTGACCGCGTGCTACACTCGAACGTTCTCAAGGTGACAGACCTCGTGTTAGCGAAAGAACCCTTTACTGCTCTGGAGCGCCGTGCGGTGCTGGGTCTCGCCGGCCTCTACTGCCTGCGCATGCTGGGCTTGTTCATGGTGTTGCCCTTGTTCGCCGTGTACGCTCAGGAACTCGCTGGCGCGAATGCGGCGAGCATTGGTCTGGCCTTGGGTGCTTACGGGCTGACTCAGGCGGCGCTCCAAGTGCCGTTGGGATGGCTGTCCGATCAGATCGGGCGCAAACCGGTGATTGTCGGCGGGCTCTGTCTCCTAGTGTTGGGTAGCGTGCTGGCGGCGCTGGCCGACACGCTGATGGGCCTCGCGATCGGTCGGTTGCTGCAGGGTTCGGGGGCCATTGCCTCGGCGACGATGGCCTTGGCAGCGGACTACACGCGCGTAGAACAGCGCACCAAGGCCTCCGCCATCATCGGAGCCAGCATTGGCGTCTCATTCGCACTGGCGCTGGTGCTGGGGCCTATTCTTGCCGCCTGGGGTGGCTTGCCCCGTGTTTTTGAGGCCACAGCAGTCATGGGCGGACTAGGGCTCATGGTGGTGCTCATTGGATTGCCCGCCACGCCGCAACTCACTGATGGTGGGCGCGCGCACATCGCAGATCGCAAGAGGTTAGGAGAGGCTCTCTGGGGCCAGGGGCTGGGCATTCTCTATGCCAGTATCTTTTGTCTCCACTTGCTCTTGATGGCCGCCTTCACGGCGATCCCTGCCGTGATGACCGAGCAAGTCGGGCTACCGCCTGAGCAACATGCTTGGCTCTACCTCGCTACCCTTTGCGGCGCCTTGCCGGGCGTGGCGATGTTGGTTCGGCGGCGTCAGGCATTAGACGACTCGCGGCCGCTCTTGGTGCTGAGCGTGCTGCTGACGGTGCTCGGGCTGGTGACGGCGCTCTGGGCCTCATCGCTCCTAGTCCTCGGTGTAGGCTTGATGCTGTTTTTTGTGGGTTTTACGGCGCTTGAGACTATCCTGCCCGCACTGGTTTCGATTGTTGCCCCGACCTCCCTGCGAGGCACTGCAATGGGTATCTTCTCCAGCGCCCAGTTTTTAGGCGTCTTTACGGGCGGTGCCTTGGGTGGCAACGCGTTGCATGTCGGGGGTGCCGTGGGTCTCGTTGCCGTCCTCTCGATGCTGACCGGGATTTGGCTCGCAGGATTGTGGCGCTACGGAAGAGCGCCGATGGTCGCCTGAGGTGTCAATTATCGGATAATGATGTACCCCCCATCCCACGGCGTTGCTATAGTCACAGGGTAGGAAAGCTTGTGACACTCGGTCCGAAGACAGTGGGAGCAGGCGGCGGATACGGGCACAAACGGAGAAAGATATGGCCTCGCGCGGCATCAACAAAGTCATTTTGGTCGGCAATCTCGGCAACGACCCCGAGCATCGGGTGCTGCCCTCTGGAGGCGGCGTCACCAACATTAGCCTCGCGACCTCGGAGAGCTGGCGGGACAAAAATACCGGTGACCAGCAGGAGCGTACCGAGTGGCATCGCGTCGTGTTTTTTAACCGCCTGTCGGAAATCGCGGCTGAGTACCTGCGCAAAGGCTCCAAAGTCTACGTTGAGGGTTCATTGCGGACCCGCAAATGGCAGGATCAGTCAGGGCAGGATCGGTACACCACTGAAATTGTCGCCCAGGAAATGCAAATGCTCGACAGCCGTAGTATGGCGTCTGACGGGGGTGGCTACCAGAGCGCACCGGCAGCCAGTGCACCACAGCCAGCGGCCGCGGATCCGGGGCCCATAGATTTTCCGGAAGACGACATCCCGTTCTAGGGCCTGGCAGGTCTTTGCTGGCAGTGTTCCTGAGGGATTAAGCCCCCATGCGCATTCTGGTTTTGGGTCTCGACTCGCCGTTGGGCTATTCACTTCGCTCCTTCGCTGCGCCGCTGATGCGGCATGAGATTGTGGGTGTCGATATGGATGCCACACGCTGGCGCCGGGAGCGCCAGGTGAAAAAATTGATTCGCCGACAGCCGATAGACCTCATTCTCGATACACGATTAGTCACCCAAATTGACGGGGTTGATCCAGTGGGGCAGCCGGACATTGAGCGCACCCGGTGGCTGGCGGAGCTTGCCGCACGCGACAAGGTCAGCTACCTGTATCTCTCAAGCGCCAGAGTGTTTTCCGGCGCTTTGACGCGACCCTACCGTGAAACCGATCAACCCGATGCGAGCGACCCCGTGGGCAAAACCCTGATAGAGGTGGAAGCGCTTCTCAGAGATACCCTTGAGGATGTGTTTATCCTGCGCTTGGGCCTGATGTTTGGCGGGCGGCGGCCTAACCCGCTTGCGCGGGCACTTGATGCACTGGCGCGCAACGACCGGGTCAAGGTCAGTGAGCGCGTCCGAGGCAGCCCGGTTCATGTAGCCGAGGTGGCGCGGGTCATCCACGGCATCAGCGATCAGATGGGCGCCGGAGCGCCGCGCTCCGGCGTCTATCATTACAGCGGTATCGGTGAGGTCACCGCCTACTCCTTCATGGAGACTGTGTTGGCAAATGCGTCCCAATACGAGCCCTTCAAAGACGCACGTGAATTGATGGAGTTAGTGAGCGCCGATACGGATGCGATGACGAGCCTGAGTCTTGATTGTGCTGAGATCCGTCACCAGTTTGGGATCCAGCAACTGAGCTGGCGGGAGTTTGTTCCGCGCGCCGTTCGTCGTTACATTGATCTCTACGTTGACGCGCAATGAGGGTCTGCAATTGAGTGTAGCTTTGAAGACGGCGGTATTGACCGTCAGTGACACCCGAACACCCGATACGGACACCTCGGGCGCATTCCTCGAGGAGGCTTTGCTGGCGGCGGGCCATGAGGTCATGGATCGCCGCATAGTGATTGATGATATTTACCAATTGCGGGCGGTGGTGTCGGCTTGGATAGCCGATCCTGATGTCGAGGTGGTTTTGACAACAGGGGGCACGGGCTTCTCGGGGCGTGACTCAACGCCTGAGGCATTGGCGCCACTCTTCGATAAGATGATCGACGGCTTTGGAGAAAGTTTTCGCGCGCTAAGCTTTGCCGAGATTGGTTCGTCCACGGTCCAATCCCGTGCTCTGGCGGGCCTCGCCAATGGCACCGTGATCTTTTGCGTGCCCGGGTCAACGGGCGCCTGCCGAACCGCTTGGGAAGGCCTTATCCGAGACCAGCTAGACACTGAGCACAAACCCTGCAACTTTGTTGGGGTGTTGCGAGGTCACTAGCTCATGGCATTAACACCGTTATCTCAGGCACTGCCTCAGATCCTCGCGACAATTCAGTTATCGCCCGATACCGAGATCGTCACTCTGGCAGATGTGTCAGGCCGCTATGCCGCAGAGGCCGTGCGGTCCACCATGGCTGTTCCCCCCGCGGATAACAGCGCGATGGATGGTTATGCGGTGCGGGCTCAGGACGTACCCGGCGATCTTGTTGTATCGCAGCGGATTCCGGCGGGCCAAGCTCCCGTCTCCCTGACGCCCGGCACGGCTGCTCGCATCTTTACCGGTGCCGAAATTCCCGGGGGGGCAGACGCCGTGATTTTGCAGGAAGATGCTGAACCGCTGTCAGAGAGCGTCCGCCTGCCTGCTGCCCGCGAGGGTCAGCATATCCGTCGCCGCGGCAGTGATATTCAGGCTGGCGATCAACTCATTGCGACGGGCCGTTGCCTGCTGCCCCAAGACATCGGCTTGTTGGCCTCAGTGGGTATCAATGAGATTGAGGTGTACCGGCCACTGCGCGTTGCCATCCTGACCACGGGCGATGAGTTGCGTGAGCCGGGGAGCGACGGCCTTGAGCCGGGAGAGATTTTTAACAGCAACCGATTCAGCCTGGCGGCACAAGTGCGTGCTCTGGGCATGTCGGTAACAGATCTGGGTAATTACCCTGACGAACCGGAACTCATCGGCGAGGCGCTTGAGCGTGCTGCTGCGACGTCTGACTGCGTGATTACAGCCGGTGGCGTGTCGGTCGGTGAAGAAGATCATGTCCGTGGTCAGATCGAGCTCAGGGGCACACTGTCTCTCTGGAAGCTGGCGATTAAACCGGGCAAGCCTCTGGCCTTTGGCGATGTTGCGGGAACGCCCATTTTCGGTTTGCCCGGCAACCCGGTTTCAGCGTGGATCACCTTCGCATTGGTGGCCAAGCCATGGTTGATTCGACGCCAGGGGGGTAGCGCCGAGCCATTGCCGCGATTCCCGGTGCAGGCCGACTTTCAGATGCCGAGACCGGGGGGCCGTGAGGAGTTTCCTCGCGTGCGGCTCTCCGGGTCGGGCACCGCGATGCGAGCCTCACTAACGGGAAGCCAGAGCTCGGGCGTGCTGAGTAGTGTGAGCGAGGCCGACGGCGTTGCGGTCATCCCCCCGGGTACCACTGTGAAGGAGGGTGATTGGGTCGAGGTGATACCGCTCTGGGCGCTGCTATCGCCCGCCTTCGGGCAGGCACACTAGCCGCTGAACTGGCGAAATATCAGCGTGGCATTCGTGCCGCCGAAGCCAAAGCTGTTCGACATTACCTGCTCCAGTCCTGCATTATCGATCCGCTGTCGCGCAATCGGCATACCCTCTGCACCCGCATCAAGCGTTTGGATGTTGGCCGAGGCGGCAATAAAGTCTGAGGCCATCATCAAGAGTGAGTAGATCGCCTCTTGCACGCCTGCAGCACCCAGAGAGTGCCCAGACAGCGATTTGGTGGATCCAATGACTGGCGCGCTGTCGCCAAATACGGTTTTCAGCGCGTTGAGCTCCTGGATATCGCCCGCCGGTGTGCTGGTGCCATGGGCATTGATGTAGTCGATGTTTCCGTCGAGCCCGGACATGGCTTGTTGCATGCAACGCACTGCGCCTTCACCTGAGGGTGCGACCATGTCATACCCGTCGGAGGTGGCCCCATAGCCCACCAATTCGGCGAGCACGGTGGCGCCTCGGGCCTGAGCGTGTGAGAGTGACTCCAGCACCAACATCCCGCCGCCGCCGGCGATGACGAATCCGTCTCTGTCGGCATCGTAGGCTCTCGAGGCTCGCTCGGGTGTGTCGTTGTATTGGCTGGAGAGCGCACCCATGGCATCGAAAAGTGCACTCATCGTCCAGTGAAGTTCTTCGCCGCCCCCTGCAAACATCACGTCTTGCTTACCGAGTTGAATGAGTTCCATCGCATGGCCAATGCAGTGTGCGCTGGTTGAGCATGCAGATGACATCGAATAGTTGACCCCCTTGATCTGAAATGGTGTCGCCAGACATGCAGAGACGGTGCTGCCCATAGTCTGCGTGACGCGATAGGGCCCGACACGACGAATACCGCGATCACGAAGAATGTCTGCCGCCTCGACTTGATTGGCTGAAGATGCACCACCGGACCCCGCCACGATACCTGTGCGGGGGTGAGAAACCTGCTCCTCAGTGAGTCCTGCCTGCGCAATGGCCTGCTGCAAGCTCAGATACGCGTACCCGGCGGCATCCCCCATGAAGCGCCACTGTTTGCGGTCGATGTGCTCTGACAGGTCTATGTTGGGTGTGCCAGCGATGTGAGAACGCATTCCCGCATCGATGTGATCCTGGCGCAGCGAGATGCCTGATGCGCCATTGAACAGCGCGTCCCTGACGCTCTCGGCGTCGTTACCTAGGCAGGAGATGATGCCAAGGCCGGTGACCACCACACGTTCTACCATCACATTGACCCCGTATTTTGAAAAAGCCCGACACGAAGGTCCGACGCGGTGTAAATCACGTCGCCGTCAACCGATACCGAACCGTCGGCGATACCCATGACCAGTTTGCGTTCGATAACCCGTTTCATCTGAATGTGGTATCGCACCAGGGAGTGATTGGGCAGAATTTGCCCTGTGAATTTCACCTCGCCCGAGCCCAATGCCCGACCACGCCCTGGGTTGCCTCTCCAGCCCAGAAAAAATCCGACTAGTTGCCACATAGCATCAAGTCCCAGGCATCCCGGCATGACGGGGTCCCCGGGGAAATGACAGTCGAAAAACCACAGGTCGGGGTGAATATCGAGCTCGGCGATCAACTCGCCCTTGCCGGATTGACCACCATCTGAGCTGATGTGCGTAATCCGATCGACCATCAACATTTTGTCTACGGGCAATTGCGCGTTGCCCGAGCCGAAGAGCTCGCCCATACCGCAGGCGACCAGCTCGGCTTTGTCGTAATGTGATTGCGGCACAAAGGCGGTGTGTTTGGTCATCTCGGGTTCCAGAAAGACTTTAGGGGTCGGCTGGGGGAGTCACGGCCATGACCCAGGGGGTTGGGGGGTGAATTGTAGTGGAAGGGTGGGGTGTGTTCCAGCTACCGGGATCAGTGAAGATAAAGTGCCCCGATTCGCCTCGTCTGGCAACCTGTGCGTCGGTCACGTTGTGCCGCGTCCAGGTGGGGCTGGCAGGCACAAGTGACTCCGTACAGTGGTTCCAGTAGTATCCGCGGCTCTGATAGCGATTCCCGTGTCCTCATGTTAATCCCCGTCCTGTTATCCGGTGGTGTCGGTAGCCGATTGTGGCCTGTCTCTAGAGCCGCGCGACCTAAGCAATTTTTACCTCTCGGGGGGGAGGGCTCCATGTTGCAGGAGACGCAGCGGCGCTTGCGCGGCCTCGACTGCGGCCCGACGACGGTCGTCTGTAACGCAGAGCACCGGTTTATGGTCGCGGAGCAACTTCGCGAGGAGACGGTCGGTGAGGCCACCATTATTTTAGAGCCCGCAGGCCGCAACACGGCCCCTGCTATTGCTCTCGCGGCCTTGCAAGCCAGACACAATCCAGAGGCGTTGCTACTCGTGCTGCCCGCCGATCATCATGTAGTGGATCCGGCCGGTTTCCGCGTCGCCGTTGCGTCGGCGGAGGCGCCCGCGCGTCAAGGGAAACTCATGACCTTCGGTGTTGTACCGACCCGGCCCGAAACGGGTTATGGCTATGTGCGCTGCGGTGCGGCTTTGTCAGGGAGCCTTTACGAGTTGGCCGAATTCGTCGAAAAGCCGGATACGGCTACCGCAGAGCAATACGTTGCGGCCGGACAGTATCTCTGGAACAGTGGAATGTTTCTCTTCCGTGCTGATCGCTATCTTGCCGAACTGGCGAGTCACCAGCCCAAGATGCTCAGCGCTTGCGAAGCGGCGATGGATAAGGCTGAGCATGATCTCGATTTTATCCGCCCTGATGCAGAGGCTTTTCTGGCATCACCGTCTGACAGTATTGACTACGCAGTCATGGAACATACGTCAGAGGGCGGTGTTGTCAAACTGGACTGCGGATGGAGCGATGTCGGGGCCTGGCCTGCGCTATGGGAGATCGGGGCCGGCGATGCAAACGGGAATGTGATGGAGGGCGACGTTCTCCTACAAAACGCTCGTAATAGCTATGTGCGGAGTGAGAGCCGGCTGGTGGCAGCGATCGGCGTCGATAATCTGGTCGTGGTCGAGACCGCTGATGCCGTGATGGTGGGCGCCACAGAACACATGCAAGACATCAAGAAGGTGGTCGAGAGGCTGTCCGACGCTGACCGGTCCGAAGCGACTGTCCATCAGATGGTGTACCGGCCATGGGGCAGTTACGAGTCGTTGTTCGTGGGTGAGCAATTTCAAGTCAAGCGTCTCTCGGTAACCCCGGGCCAAACACTCTCTCTGCAACTGCACCATCATCGCGCGGAGCACTGGGTTGTGGTGTCGGGACGAGCCGACATTATCCGAGGTGACGAGCAATTGACTTTGGGGCCCGACGAATCGACCTATATACCGATCGGCATGAAGCATCGGCTTGCGAACCGGGGAGAGGCGCTACTCGAAGTGATCGAAGTGCAGTCTGGCTCGTATCTAGGAGAGGATGACATTGTTCGGTTTGACGATGTCTATGGCCGAGAGGAAAGCACCGCATGATTGGTAAATGTCTGTTCCCCGTCGCAGGCTACGGCACGCGGTTCTTGCCAGCCACCAAAAGCATGCCGAAGGAGATGCTTCCCGTGGTGAACAAGCCGCTGGTGCAGTATGGGGTTGAAGAGGCCATAGAGGCCGGGATGACGAACTGCGCTTTGGTCACCGGTCGCGGTAAACGCGCCATTGCTGATCACTTTGATATCAGTTACGAGTTGGAGCACCAGATATCTGGTTCCTCAAAGGAGCAGTATCTCGAGGGCATCCGCGACGTCATCGATCGGGGCGTCTTCACCATGGTGCGCCAGCGAGAGATGTTGGGGCTCGGCCACGCTATTTTGACCGGTGAGCCGCTGATTGGCGCCCAACCCTTCGGCGTGGTGTTGTCCGACGACCTCTGCTTGAACCGCGATGGCCCCGGCGTGCTGTCGCAAATGGCAGCGCTCTATCGAGAGTTCGAATGTTCCATTGTCGCGGTGCAAGAGGTACCCATGCAGGAAATCGACAAATATGGCGTGATTGCGGGTACTGCCGAGCGGACCGGGCTCACCCGCGTTACCGAGATGGTGGAAAAACCACCACAGGACGAGGCGCCGTCCAACCTTGCGGTGATCGGACGCTATATTTTGACGCCAGACATTTTTGACATCATTCGCAGCACGCCGCCCGGTCGCAATGGCGAGGTGCAACTGACAGATGCTTTGCAGGTGCAGGCCAGTGAAGGCCGGGTGCTGGCCTATCAATTCGATGGTTTGCGCTTTGATTGCGGCAGTGTGCCCGGCTTCGTCGAGGCCACTCAGCACGTCTACGAGCATTACTACGGTCAGTCGTGATGACCGACTCTCTCGACTGCTTCAAGGCTTACGACGTCCGGGGGCGTATCCCGGACCAATTGAATGAGGATGTGGCCCGTCGTATCGGGCGTGCCTACGCAGAGGTGATCCAGCCCAGCTCGGTGGTGGTGGGGCATGATATTCGGCTAACCAGCGAACCCATTAAGGCAGCCCTTATTGAGGGTTTGCGTGAGCAGGGTGTGTCGGTGCTGGATATCGGCCTTTGCGGCACCGAGGAGATTTATTTTGCCACCGCTCATCTCGGTGTAGGCGGTGGCATTGCCGTGACAGCCAGCCATAATCCCAAGGACTACAACGGGATGAAGTTCGTTAGGGAGGCGTCAAAGCCGATCTCCGGTGACTCTGGGCTTCTGGAGATTCGCTCGTTGGCAGAGCGCAATGCCTTCACGCCCGCGGCTTCTCGCGGCAATCTCACTGCGGTCTCGACGCTGGACGTGTACATTGAGCATTTGCTGTCTTATGTCGACGTCGCCACCCTTGCGCCGCTGAAAATCGTCTGTACCGCGGGAAATGGCGGGGCTGGCCGCGTCGTTGATGCACTGGAGCCCCATCTCCCTTTTGAGTTCATTAAGGTGCACCATGAGCCCGATGGTCACTTCCCTAACGGGGTTCCAAATCCGCTACTGGTAGAGAATCGCGCGACGACTGCCGAGCGGGTAGTCGCGGAGCAGGCACATCTGGGTATTGCGTGGGATGGAGATTTCGATCGCTGCTTTTTCTTCGACAGCGCCGGCCACTTTATCGAGGGCTACTACATTGTCGGCCTGCTGGCCGACGCCTTTCTGTCGCGCCTGGGCCCGCAGCGCATCGTTCATGACCCGCGCCTGACCTGGAATACCCAGGCTATCGCTCGCTCGGGGGGAGGAGAGCCGGTGCTCAGTAAAACCGGGCACGCGTTTATCAAGGAGCGGATGCGCGAAGTTGACGCGGTATACGGTGGGGAGATGTCTGCGCATCACTACTTTCGGGACTTCGCTTACTGCGACAGTGGCATGATCCCGTGGTTGTTGATTGCCGGTCTGATGTCTCAGTCAGGCCAATCCCTGGGTGAGTTGGTGGCGGCACGCGAAGCCGCCTTTCCCTGCTCGGGAGAAATTAATCGAGAGGTTGCCAACCCTGCCGTGCTGTTGGCCACTGTCGAGCAGCGCTACGCGACCGACGCGCTGACTGTCGAGAAGCTTGATGGCCTGGGCATGGAGTTTGCGGCGTGGCGTTTCAACCTGCGAATGTCGAACACCGAGCCAGTGGTGCGGCTGAACGTTGAAGCCCGCGAAGATCACGCGCTAATGACTGAAAAGACGCAGGAACTACTGGCGTTGATCGACGCCTGAGGCCTCAGTCAGCATTCGCCATCCGCCACGCTTGTGCCGCGGAGAGCGTGGCGGGATCGACCGCAACGCTGTCCTCCCCATCAGAGAGTAATCCTCGCATCTGCCCGGCGATTTCCTTGCCCAGTTCCACCCCCCACTGATCGAACGGGTTCAGGTCCAGAAGCACGGCCAAAAAATAGGTTTTGTGCTCATACGCGGCAACCAGCGCGCCGAGGCACTCCGGGGAGACGGCATCCAGCAATAGCAGCGAGTGACTGTGATTGCCCGGTAGCTCAAATTGCTGGCTGGCCGTCTCATCAAACCCGCGCGTGGCGCCAAGCCTGCGAGCCTCCTCGGGAGAACGGCCAACCATCAGCGCGCGACTCTGCGCCAGCGCATGAGCGGCGAGGGCTAAACGCGCCTGACGATCACCCTCGCTTGAGCGCAGTGGCAGGATGATGTCGGCGCTGAATGACCGGGTTCCCTGATGCAGTAACTGGTAATAGGAGTGCTGGCCAATGGTCCCTGCTGATCCCCAGAGCACCGGCGCGGTATCGTACTCAAGTGGCTCCCCGGAGGGTGAGACGCGCTTGCCGTTGCTCTCCATGGTCAGCTGCTGCAGAAAGTCAGGTAAGTGAGCCAGTTTCTGGGCATAGGGCAGGACGACGTGGGTGTTGGCGCCAAGATAATGGGTCTGCCAGAGCTCGAGTAGCGCCATTACCATGGGCAAATTCTCGGGGAGGGATACCGTATCGGTATGCGTGTCCATTGATCGCGCGCCTTCCAGCAGCCTCTCGAAGGTCTGCCAGCCCAGTGCGAGGGCGACACTGATCCCAACGGCAGACCATAGCGAGTAGCGACCGCCCACCCAGTCCCATAGCGGGAAGCATCGCTCAGGGGGAATATGCCATTCACCCGCCTCGGCGACCTGTGTTGTGACCGCGATCAAGTGTTGTCCTAGTGCGTCTTCCCGCGCCCCGGCAGCGTTCAGCCAGGCAGTGGCCCGTCTGGCGTTGGAGAGTGTTTCTTCTGTGGTAAAGGATTTCGAGCAAATGACAAATAGCGTGGTCTCCGGGTCCAGCCCAAGCAGCGTTCGGTCCAGATCATCTGGGTCGATGTTGGCCACAAAATAACCGCTGAGCGGCGTTCCTTCGTCTTTGAGGGCCTCACAAATCAATCGGGGGCCCAGATCCGAGCCGCCGATTCCCAGATTGACCACGGCGGTGAACCGTTTGCCGGTAAAACCGACTGATTCCCCACTGTGAATTCGCTCTACGAGCAATGCCATGCGCGCCAGCGTCTCCTCAACGGCGGCCGATTTTTCGGGGTGACGTTCCCTCGCGGTCCCGCGAAGCAGAGTGTGCAGGGCGGGGCGCTTCTCGGAGCTATTGATCATGTCGCCACCGATGAGCGAGGTGAAAGCCTCCGGCAGGGTTCGCAGGCGTCCCAGCGCCAACAGGGTCGACCAGGCCTTGTCGTCCAACAGGTGCTTTGAGAAATCCAGCGTGATTCCTGCACTCTGGCAGCGATAATGCGCGGCGCGGTCGGGGGTCGTGTCAAACAGGTGCTCTACCCGCTGTGCCTTCAATGTCGAGGCCGATTGGACAAGGGCTTCGTGGAGGGGCGGCGGGGAAATGGTCATCAGCCTAGACGGTCTACCGCTCTGCTCGCCATCTCGCTCAGTGCCACCGTCGCCTCGTTTTGTCCGAGCACATCCAGTGCATTAATAGCCTGACTTTGGTGTTCCAGCGCGGCCTCTCTGGTTGCCTCGATCGCACCGGTTCGCTTCACGATAGACATGATGTGGGCAAAAGCGCTCCCGTCCTTGTCGCGCAAAGCATTCGCGACGAAAAGGCGGTCGGCCTCACTGCCCACTTTCATCGCGTGAAGCAGCGGTAAGGTAATCTTCCCCTCAGCCAGGTCATCACCTACGTTCTTGCCCGTCTGCTCCGGATCACCTGCATAATCAAGAAGATCGTCTGCCAGCTGAAAAGCGACGCCAAGGTGCATGCCATAGTCGTGAAGCGCGTCGGCCTTCGCTGTGCTGGTGTTATGCAATAAGGCGGCACCATGACAGGCCGCGGCGAAGAGCGCGGCTGTCTTGCGGCGAATAATTTCCTGGTATTGCTCCGCTTGCGTGTCAGGGTCACCGGCATGCACGAGCTGCATGACCTCACCGGCAGCGATCGTGTTGGTCGTCTCCGCCATGTGCTCTAGCAGGGGCATGTTGCCAAGCCCGACCATTAGTTGGAACGCCCGGGTATAAATGAAGTCGCCAACCAACACGCTGGGTGCATTGCCGAATTCAGCGTTGGCTGTAGGTATGCCGCGCCTTAGAGTGGAGAGGTCTACGACGTCGTCGTGTAATAGTGTCGCTGTGTGAATGAACTCTACGACCGCAGCGAAGCGGATATGGGCGTCATCGATACCCCCCAGCGCCTTGGCAGACAACAACACCAGTAGCGGCCGCATGCGCTTGCCGCCCGCTTTTACGATGTAGTGGCCAATATTTTCGACCAGCTCTACATCAGACTGCAGCAGCTCCACGATGACATCATCGACCTGTGCAAATTCGGCCGCGACGCTGTCTTTGATGGCTACATTCACACCACACCCCCGGAATCCTTTGCAAGTATAGGCTGGAGAGGCGGTGCCTGCCACGCCGTGATTGCTGCCGCAGTGCTGGTTCGGCCGCGTGCTATCGCGTCCGACACGCTATGTTTGGCGCCCAGACACGCGAAAGCCCATTTCTCACACTTGCGCTAAACCCGCTTAGCGCGTATCTTTCGCGCCCTTGGTCCGACCTCAGGGTCGGATTTCGGTGCCTGGACTCTGCCCCGCGCTGGCGCGGTCTCATTTGCGAGCAGGCTAACTGAGAGGACAACAACATGTATGCAGTGATCAAAAGCGGTGGCAAGCAGCACCGCGTCGAAGAAGGCGAGCAGCTCAAGCTGGAAAAGATTGAAGCCGCTACCGGGGAAACCATCGAGTTTGACGAAGTACTTATGGTGGGATCGGGTAGCGACGTGAAAATCGGAGCGCCTCTGGTCGAGGGCGGAAAGGTGACGGCAGAGGTCGTTGGTCACGGCCGGCACGAGAAGATTCGCATCGTGAAATTCAATCGACGTAAGCATCACCGTAAGGAGACGGGCCATCGGCAGTGGTACACCGAGGTCAAGATCACGGCGATCAACGGCTGACAGGAGACACGAGAAATGGCGCACAAGAAAGCAGGCGGTAGCACCCGTAACGGTCGCGATTCCGAGAGTAAACGGCTCGGCATCAAGGCCTATGGTGGTCAAGCGGTCTCCGCGGGGAGTATCATCGTCCGCCAGCGCGGAACGCGTTTCCATGCGGGCGAAAATGTCCGAGTAGGCAAAGATCACACCCTTTATGCCACGGCTGATGGCAAAGTAGAGTTTTTCAACGGCGGGCCGCGGAATCGCAAGCAGGTCCGTATCGTTACGGCGTAACCCGGGCGCCATTGGATCAGAGAAACCTCGTCAGCCGGCGAGGTTTTTTTTTGTCTTAGCTGAGTAAGAAACCCATCAGGCCAGACCATGAAATTTGTTGATGAAGCCACAATCGACGTCACCGCCGGCAAAGGCGGTAATGGCTGCGTGAGCTTTCGCCGCGAAAAGTTCGTGCCTAAAGGAGGTCCGGACGGTGGCGATGGTGGCGATGGTGGCTCGGTGTTCCTCGAGGGCGATGTGGCGCTGAATACCATGATTGACTACCGCTATACCCGTCGGTTTCGCGCCGAAAATGGTGAGGCAGGACGAGGCCGGAACTGTTCAGGAAAGTCCGGTCAGGATCTTGTCTTGCCGGTGCCCCTGGGTACGACGGTGTTGGATGATGAAACCGGCGAGATTTTGGGTGACATTCGTGAGGCTGGCGAGCGGTTATTGGTTGCTCAGGGCGGCTTTCATGGGTTGGGCAACACGCGTTATAAGTCCAGTATCAATCGGGCGCCGCGTCAAAGCTCTCCGGGTACTGAAGGCGAGTCGCGCAAGCTCAAGCTCGAGCTCAAAGTGCTCGCCGATGTTGGCCTGTTGGGGCTCCCCAATGCTGGAAAATCAACCCTGATTCGAGCCGTTTCGGCGGCCACACCCAAGGTGGCTGACTATCCTTTCACGACCCTGATTCCGAGCCTGGGGGTCGTCAAGGTCGATGCCCATCGCTCTTTTGTGGCCGCCGATATCCCCGGCTTGATTGAGGGGGCGTCCGAAGGGGCTGGGCTCGGGATCCGTTTTCTGAAGCATCTGACCCGCAATCGCGTGCTATTGCATCTTGTTGATGTTGCCCCGATTGACGGCAGTGACCCGGCGGATGCGGCATGCGCAGTGGTGCGTGAGTTGGAGCGCTTCAGTCCTGCGCTGGCAGCGAGGCCCCGGTGGCTGGTGTTAAACAAGATAGACCTCGTTGACGCCGATGCCCTTGCAGCCTGTCGTGAGCGCGTTGTCTTCGCACTGAATTGGCGTGGCCCTGTCTATGAAGTCTCCGCAGTGGCGGGCCTGCATACCGACTCCTTGTGCGGCGATCTGATGACGCATCTGGAGGAGCAGGCAGCCGCCATGCGCAGCAATCCCGAAGCCGAGCAGGCCGAAATTGCTGCGCAGGAACAAATGCAGCAGGAAGCCCGGGAGCGAATTGCTGACCTGCAGGCTTCGAGAGCACAGGCGCGCGCGCGCGCTCTTTACGGCATGGAGGATGACGACGCTGAAGTGGAAGTGGAGTACCGGCATTGACCGGCGCGGTGGGACAATCCGACCGACGGCTTCTCACTGATGCTCGACGCTGGGTAATCAAGGTGGGCAGTGCGTTGCTGACCAATGATGGTCGCGGTTTGGACGCATCGGTGGTCAAAATGTTGGCCGATCAACTCGTGGCGCTCCGGTCCCGGGGCCGCGACGTGGTATTGGTTTCCAGCGGAGCAATTGTAGCCGGCCTCGCGCGCCTCAATCTCGCAGAACGTCCCCGCGAGGTTCACCTGTCTCAAGCTGCCGCCGCGGTTGGGCAGTCGGCGCTGGTGCGCGCCTACGAGGAGCATCTCAGCCCCCACAGTGTGACCACGGCACAGATTTTGTTGAGCCATGCGGACGTGCGCGCCCGGGATCGCTACCTCAACGCGCGTAGCACACTCAGTACGCTGTTGGCCATGAACGTGCTGCCGATCGTCAACGAGAACGATACGGTCGTCACCGATGAAATCCGACTCGGGGACAACGATACGCTGGCAGCACTGGTGGCTAATTTGGTGGATGCCGATGCGTTACTGATCCTCACCGATCAGGACGGCTTAATGGACAGTGACCCACGGCACGCCGTGGATGCGCAGCTGATCCAGACCGCAGACGTTCACGACAGCGCGCTGGATGCAATGGCGGGCGAGGGTAGCGCTCTAGGTCGCGGTGGGATGGCGACCAAATTGAGTGCGGCGCGCCTTGCGGCGCGTTCAGGCACCGCAACTATCATTGCTAATGGACGGCAGCCAGATGTCATTGCGCAAATCGCCGAGGGTGTGCCGCTGGGGACTTTTCTCCAAACCCATCGCCGACCACAAAGTGCACGAAAGCAGTGGCTGGCCAGTCTGCTGCATGCCCAGGGCAAATTGGTACTGGATGATGGCGCTGTCCGGGGTGTCTCGGATCAGGGGCGATCGCTGCTACCCATTGGTGTCGTCAGTGTTTTGGGAGATTTTCAGCGCGGTGATCTCGTCTCCTGCATTGACAGCGCAGGTCGCGAGTGCGCGTGGGGCCTCGTGAACTACTCGAGTGAGGAGGCCAGAGCGCTGGCCGGTAAGGGTTCTGCCGATATCGAGTCGGTACTGGGCTATCGAGGCGAAGAGGAACTGATTCATCGCGATAATCTGGTGGGGGGCTAGCGTGGTGAACGGGGCATCTCTACTCCTGCTGTATGGCGCTGCGCTGTTCCTTGCTTCTCTGCTGGGGAGTGGCCTGGCGCGGCTACTGCGCATGACCCACAATCGCACCCAAATGGTACTGAGCTTGATATCCGGGCTCATGCTGGGCGTGGCCTTGCTCCATTTGATACCGCATGCCTTTGTGGCGGCCGGCGCAATTGACATGGTCATGATCTGGACGCTATCGGGTCTCATCTTCATGTTGCTGCTTCTCCGTTGGTTTCATTTTCACCAGCATGATTTTGCGAGTGCGTCGGCGGACTGTGACCTGACGTCCCCCGATGAGCACCATCACGCCCACGCCCACGACCATGCCCACCTGCCCGAGCAGGCAATGGGCGCCATCGGGTTGTTCGCAGGACTGTGTGTCCATACGGTTGTCGATGGCATTGCCCTCGGTGCGGTGCTTATTGGTGCGGTACCGGGTGCGACGTTGGCGGGTGTGGGCGTATTTCTCGCGATACTGCTTCACAAGCCGCTGGATGCCCTGTCGATCGAGACAGTAATGGGTGCGAGAGGGTGGTCCTCATTCAGCCGCTGGAGCGCGGCAATTGTCTTTGCAGTATTGTGCCCGCTCACGGCGGCGCTATTTTATTTTGGTGCAACTTCGCTTGCTCCTGACGAGGGGTTACTACCCGCCGCGCTGGCGTTCGCCGCGGGTGCCTTTATCTGTATTGCCTTGGGTGACTTGCTGCCTGAGGTGCAGTTTCACAGTCATGACCGACTCAGGCTGACACTGCTCTTTTTGTTGGGGGTGGGTATTGCCTTTGCTCTGAGTTTTCTGGAACCCGCACACTGAGCGACGCTAGCGGGGTGAGCCGAGCTGGCGCGCCAACTGGTCTGTGCGTTCCGGGTTCTGCTCGCTGTTAAGCCAGCCCGCCAATTCTTCGCTTATCAGATCAGTTAAGGCGCTCAGGTGGCGGTCCTGGGCGTTCAGGCACGGTATGTATTCGTAGCGAGTGCCGCCTGCCTCGAGAAAGAAGTCTCGGTTCTCCATGCCAATTTCCTCAATGGTCTCAAGGCAGTCGGCAGAGAAGCCGGGGCAAACCACCTGTACCGAGGTGACGCCCTCGCAGGGCAGATTTTGCAGCGTCTCGTCAGTGTACGGTTGCAGCCATTCCTCTCGACCAAAACGAGATTGGAAGGTGGTGATCATCTCGGCCTCAGACAGTTCGAGCTGTTCTCCAATCAGTCGGGAGGTTTTGTGGCACTGGCAGTGGTACGGATCGCCCTCGGTAAGATACCGCTTGGGCATGCCATGATAGGACAGCAACAGTTTTTCCGCGCGCCCATGTGCCTCCCAATGTGCGCGAATGCTGTCTGCAACGGCGGCGATGTAGCGGGGGTCATCGTGATAGGAGCTGATAAAACGCAGTGCGGGTAGCCACCGTCTTCGCGCCAGGTCACTGCTTACCTCGTCAAATGTCGAGCCAGTGGTCGGGCCTCCATACTGGGGATAGAGGGGTAAGACCACCAGTTTCTGAACGCCTGTATCGAACATCTCTGTCAGGACATCGGCGATGGCGGGTGAACCGTAGCGCATCGCACCCCGCACGACGAACTGGTCTCCGTGCCGCGTCTTGAGATGCTCTGACACCCCTGCCACCTGATCCTCGAGGTGCGCCAGCAAAGGGGAGCCGCGCTCGTTCCAAACTGCCGAGTAGGCCTCTGCAGATCGTTTGGGGCGAGTGTTGAGGATAATGCCATTTAGAATCAGCCACCAAATCGGTCGCGGTACCTCGACGACGCGGGGATCCCACAGAAACTGCTTTAGGTAGGGTCTCAGCGCTTTCGCCGTGGGCGCTTCAGGAGTCCCAAGATTGGTCAGCAGGACGCCGATACGCGGCACCATCGCATGCTGATAACCGGACTGCCCGAGGTATTTCATAGTGGATTCCTGAGCGCTGACTCTCTGATCTTGACGCCTGAGCGTGAGTGACTTCGGGGCGCGATTGTACCTTATACGCGAATTGACTCGCCCTTGATCAATGCGTAAAACAAAGGCCCTTCGGGTCAAAGCCCATAGATTCCCGCAGCCAGCGAAAGGACCTGACCATGAGTCTTGATTTTGACAGCGCGCGCTTAGCCAACCCGCACTTCACCGAGGAACATGACGCCTGGCGGGGGGCGCTTCGACGATTTATCGATACCGAGATCATGCCCTTTGCCGATGACTGGGATGAGGCGGGAGCCATCCCGAATGAGCTGTGGCCGAAGGCGGCCGAGGTGGGGCTTTTGGGCCTGGGATACCCCGAGCAATTCGGCGGCACTTCCGCCGACAGCTGGCACTCCTGGATCGTGAATGAGGAGCTTTCGAGGGTGGGCGTAGGGGGTATCAGCGCATCACTCATGGTTCATGGCATTGGTCTTCCTCCGGTGATCAACTGGGGCCCTGAGTGGATGCAGGCAGAGGTGGCGCCGCCAGTCCTCGCCGGTGAGAAATGGATTTCGCTGGGCATTACCGAGCCGGGCGGTGGCTCGGATGTGGCCAATCTGTCCACTACCGCGGTGCGCGACGGCGATCACTTCGTGGTCAGCGGCAGTAAAACCTACATTACGGGCGGCATGCGCGCCAATTGGGTGTCGACCGCTGCACGGACTGGCGGATCTGGCGCTGGCGGCGTCTCGATGTTGCTCATCCCGACGGATGCCGAGGGTTTCTCCCGCACGCCCTTGGATCGCAAAATGGGCTGGTGGGCGTCAGATACGGCGACACTCTACTTCGATGAGGTGCATGTGCCCGTAGCCAATCTGATCGGCGCAGAGAACGAGGGCTTCAGAGTCATCATGACCAACTTTAACAGCGAGCGCATGGGCATGGCTGCTGCGATGGAGGCCTATGGCCGGGTCTGCCTTGAAGAGGCCGTTGCGTGGGCCACGGAGCGTAAAACCTTCGGCAAGCGCTTGGCAGATCATCAGGTGATTCGTCACAAAATTGCACAAATGAAGCAACAGCTGAACGCCACTCAGGCCTACATTCGCTTGTGCTACGAATCGATAGAGGCCGGCACCCCTAATCCCGGTGATATCGCGTTACTCAAGGTTCAAGCGAGCGAGGTGATGGAGTTCTGCGCGCGCGAGGCAATGCAAATTCTTGGCGGGCTGGGGTATATGAGAGGTAATCGGGTCGAGAGGATTTATCGCGAGGTGCGGGTGAACGCCATTGGCGGAGGCTCCGAAGAAATCATGCGCGACCTCGCAACGAGGCAATATGGCCTCTAGGCACGATATATTTGAGACTCGACTTGAACATCGTCTGGCTGAGCTGATAGCAAGTCGCCTCGGCGACGGCGACTGCTGACAATTTTGCATGCCGTGTGCCACACTGCGCCGGCGAATACAAATAAAAAAATCGACAACAACAAAATCTGGGACTGCAGGAGCAATACCATGAGTGATAACAAAGCGGCGCTTAACGCGTTTCGCGAGGAAGTGTCGGCGTGGATGTCGGACAATGTGCCGGTAGACCCCGGCTTTCTTCTGCCACTGACTTTCCTCGAGGTCGGTACCGAGCAACAGCTGGATTTTCTGCGTGAATGGCAGCATAAGCTGTGGAGTGCTGGCTATCTCGGTATGCACTGGCCCAGCGAATATGGTGGGCAGGGCGCAGACCCCTCATATCAGTACATCGTCGACAAGGAACTGGCGAAGCACAACGCGCCAATCATTTTTAACACTATTGGCCTTAACTGGGTTGGTCCACTGTTGCTCGAAATGGGCACCGACGAAGAGAAAGCGAAGTACATCAAAAACATACTTTCCGGTGAGGAGATCTGGTGTCAGGGCTTCTCCGAGCCCGATCATGGCTCAGATCTTGGAGCGGTGCAGACCCGTGCGGTGCGCGATGGTGATGATTACGTCGTCAACGGTTCCAAAATTTGGACCACGTTGGGCAATTACGCTGACCACATGATTTTACTGGCGCGGACGAATACCAACACCGAGCGAAAATACGATGGCCTGTCCTTTTTCCTCTCGCCAATGAAAATTGATGGCGTTGAGGCGCATCCGATCCGCAAAGTCACGGGCGAGTATGGGTTCAACCAGACGTTCTTCACCGATGCCCGCATACCCGCGAGTTGCTTGATGGGTGAAGAGGGCGGTGGTTGGATGGTCGCCATGAAAACACTGGAGTACGAGCGCGGTGTCACCGCGGGGCAGGCCAGCGGCTACTGGGGTGTCACGATTCAGGTGGATGACATGATCGAAGAGCTCTCCAAGCTGGAGCATGACGGTGAGCCACTCCTCTCAGATCCCGTAGTTCGAGACGATCTGGTCGGCTTCATCATGGAGGCCAAGGCGATCTCATTGACCGGTCGACGGTCGGGTATTCCCGCCCTGACCTCGGATTACCCGATGGGCCTTGCGCTGTCAGTGAAATACCGGGGGACAGAATATGAGCGCCGCATGAAGCAGTATACGGCCAGTAAGCAGGGGGCGCAGAGCGCTCTTTATGTTGGTGATGCCGACGCGGTAAGCGGCGGATTCTGGCAGCGCGCCTACTTCAGTAACTTTGGCGCGACCATCGGCGGCGGCACCACCCAGGTGCAGGCCAATATTGTGGCCGAGCACGTGCTCGGCCTGCCGAAGTAAGGGGGCCGCAATGTCAGTCTTAGGAAATGTATCGATCAGCCTTACCGAGGAGCAGGGCATGCTGCTCGATGTGGCCAGAGGCTTTGTCCGGGATCAGGCGCCGATTGAGACGGTGCGCGCTCAGTTGGAGACCGATACCGGTTTCGACGCGTCCACTTGGCAGGCGATGGTTGAAATGGGTTGGGCGGGCATTGCCTTGCCCGACACGGTCGGCGGTGCCGGCATGGGCGTGGGCTCGGCGGTGCCCGTTTTTGAGGCGCTTGGTGGTGGCTTGTTGGGCACGCCGTTGCTCAGCACCACGCTGGCGAGCCAGTTGATCTGGCGCGCTGCGGGCGAGTCGGCCGCGGAGTGGCTGGGCCGGGTGTGCTCTGGATCGGTGGGGACAATCGCGTATCTCGACCATGCCGACTGGGGCGGAGCGAATCTGGGTGTGGAGCTGGGTGCCGACGGTACGCTCACGGGCGGCAAAAGCTTTGTCGCGGATGCCAGCGTGGCCGACTATTTTACGGTACTGGCCAGCGAGGGTGGCGAGCCGGTGTTGGCCTTGGTAGAGCGCAACGCTATTGATGACAGCGCGCTGACAGAAAATGTGCTGATCGACCTGACCAAGCGCGCTGCCAATGTCGACTTCACAGATGTGACCCCGGCACAGGTGTTTCGAGGTGATGCCGTGGCAGTGGCACTGAGGGATACCCTGCTGATCGGCGCGTTACTGACGGCAGCCGAGACCACGGGTGCCGCCGGGAAGTGCCTGAATAGCATCACAGAGTATCTCAAGACGCGTAAACAGTTCGGCAAGCTGATTGGCTCTTATCAGGCGCTCAAGCACCCGACGGTCGATATTTATGTCGGCATGGAGAATGCGCGCTCTTTTGTGTACCACGGGGCGACCGTGGTGGGTGATGAGGCGCTCAACCAGGACGCCGAGATTGCCTGCCGCATGGCTAAAGTCGCCGCCGACGATGTCATGGTGTTTGCCGGTGATCGCTCGGTGCAGTTCCACGGTGGCTTTGGCTTTACCTGGGAATGTGATTCCACGCTGTTTATTCGCCGCGCACAGTGGGCGCAGCAAATGTATGGGGGCGCAATCCACCACCGCAAGCGCTTGGCGTCGCTGCTACTCGATAGTTAGGCGACGAAACGCCGCCGCAACCCCAAGCAGTTAGCCGGGTGGCAGGTGTTGCGCCAAAAAGCGTGCCATGTTGCCGCCCATCACTGCGCGCACCTCGGTCTGCGTCAATCCGGCATCCAGCAACGCCTGAGTCAAATGGGGTAGTTGCGAGGCGTCAATCGGTGTCGTGACCGAGCCATCCCAGTCTGATCCGAGCGCGATATGGTCGACGCCAAATTGCTCGACGCCGTATTGAATGGCACTGGCAATCGCATCAATGCCCTCGCCACAGGTCACGTCGGCCCAGAAACCGACTCCAATCAAGCCGCCCGCCTCGGTAATCAATGCCATGGTTTCGTCGCTGATGTTACGGGGGCTAGGGCAGTGCCCGTCAAAGCCGGTGTGACTGACGATAAGGGCATCACCCTCTGTCACCCGCAAGGTGTCTCGCACCGTGGCTTCACTGCTGTGGGCCACATCAATCATGATCCCTTTCTTCTGCATGTTGCGCACAGCTTGTTCACCGAATGGCGTCAGCCCCGCTTGCGATTCTCCGTGAAGGGAGCCACCGAGGCGATTATCGAAGAAGTGATGCAGGCCCATCATGCGAAAGCCCGCGTCATACAGCTGGCCGATGTTGTCTAATTGGCCGTCGAGCGCATGGGACCCTTCGGTGCCCAGCAATGCTCCGACCACCGCTTCACCTCGGCCGCGCTGGACCAATAATTGACTGAGTTCCGATTGTGAGGTGATCAGGTTCAGCTGCGGGCTTTGCGCCGCTGCCGCCCGCACCCGGTCGGCTTGCAACATCGCCCGCGCAAAAAGGCTGTCATAAGTCGCCGCGGGCCAGCGCTGTGCCATGGCCAACAGCGTGATGTTATCCGCCGTGTCGGTCGCATTCTGTTTGTAGTTCTGTCCCTGTGGTGATTTGGTGACAGTGGTGAACATCTGTAGCGCGGCACCGCCCTCAATCAGCCGCGGCAGGTCGACCTGCCCCCACTCGTTGCGGTGCAAAAGGTCCTTGCCCCAGAGAGCGGAGTCCGCGTGCAAGTCCCCCACGATGAGCTGCGCGTGTAGCGCCCGTGTTTCGGGTGTGGGAGCCCGGCCAGGGT
>JBJKZJ010000005.1:0-299035 GCA_045560455.1 Luminiphilus sp.
CCCTGCCCCACCACCTGACTAAATACACCATCCCCGGGGGGGCTAACCGTCGTTGTGATTGTGATGGTTACCGCCCAGATACGTCAGAGGGTGGAATTGGGGCAGTCCCGTTGCCCTTGCCGACAATCTCAAATTTATTCAGCACCGCACGAAATCTCAACTATGACCGACCCAGCACCGAACAAGGTGTCCGAGGCGTTAACCTGGATATAATCGGTCGTTAGAGTCACATTGGGTTGGTAATCGGTGCCGTCGTAATCCACGGCGGTTAACATGCAGTTGGAGTGGTCCGCCACGTTCGAGAGCTGAAACTCACAATTAATATTACAATAGTTGTCGCCGACATTTGGAGAATATGAATCGAAGTGTTGAGATATGAGGGTGGCAATTGCATCTGAAAAGTCATCGGTTTCTAGCCGGGCATATGGAAAACAAAATACAGACACGTCGGTTACGGCTCCCGATACCGTCCCATCTCCATCAACGACCACACAACGTTCATCATAAGATGTCGTTGGAGCCGGTGTCTCCACAAGCACTTCGTAATTAGACCCAAGTGCGATGGGGAAGGGGAACATGAAATCCCCATTAGCGTTTAGGGTCATTGGAGTCCCATTGAGAGTCAAAGTTGCTGTATTTGGAGTGTCCAGCCCAGAGATATTGCCACCGATGTAAAATTGGCTACCTGGTTGGCATTCCCACCCGGAGGAAGTGAATATAAGTTGATCACCCAAGTTGCAATCGGTTGGCAACCCTAGCGCGTCGATCGCTACTTCCAACGCATCAAAGTTAGCATTCACCTCTGCCGCCGATGCTGGTGTGCCGTCCTCGAAGATGTTTGGCACCTGTGTCTGAGCAATCGTGGAGACTGATGCCAACAATACGACGATAACAATCAGTGTTCTCATAATTCTGACTTCCCGAAATCTCAGACCAGTTTTAAAGTACCATGAACAGCAGATACCGAAGTATCGAGGAGCAGGTCTAGCGCATTCAAGATATATTAAATATCACTAGAAGCAACACGCACGGGACAAAGCGTCAGATTTGTTTAAAAAGAGGAACCAATTTTGCAGGCACCTTTAGTTCTAACATGGAAGTTACGCAGCAGCGTCCGCTATGGCTGCTGTCCAACTAGTCTGCCAAGCTGGGGAATACATAAGCTGCTATCTAGTCCTATAACCATTCAGTTTGGTTTAAGGGTCGCAACGACATGCCCTTAAAGTCCCTTACAAATTTGATGGTCTAGTGAGAATGGAGGAACATGTTGTCATAGAGAAGGCTTTGGTACCCACACTGCTGCTTACAATCGCCGCGTTGGCTTCGGCTCATACCCACGCAGGTACTTGGGGTACGGGAAAGTGGGGGCAAATGTATTGGGGTTCAAATCCAGAAACCGCGCCTACCGTCGCACCTACATTTAGCGCTAAGGTAGATGGAACAGACATTACCCTCACTCTAACGAACCTGCTCACCGGGCAGCAGGCAGGCTGGTCTGCCATCACTCAATTTGAGGTCACCTGTGGCAATCAACCCACAGTGCTGATTTCAGCAGACAATCCGATACTTACCAACCTTGACCCTGACACCGAATACACCTGCACAATAGTTGCCCTCAACGAGGCGAACGGGCAAACAGGCAGAAGTCCTGCTGGTGCGTTTACTGCCACTACTGATTCAATCGGCGGCTTGCCAGTTTGGTTGTTGTATCAAGCCACGCAGCAATCCTAGTCGTTCGCAATACTGCAAGCCGCTCGGATACTGCATTATTGGGCGTAGCGCAACATCTTGGGATAAAGTGAAATAGGGGACTGGCGGGGTGGACGGAATCCGCTGATCGTTGTTTATATTGAGTTTCAGGAGCAAATGGTCATCACTTTGTCCTACACTTCAAACTCGCTGCTTTTGCTCAAAATCTTTAACTAGCTAATTTTGCTCATCTTTATTTTATGGGCCTGATTTCCCTGTCTCTCGACATCCAAAGCCGCCCGAAAGGGCAGATTCAGCATGCTGCCCTGCCCCACCACCTGACTAAATACACCATCCCCGGGGGGGCTAACCGTCGTTGTGATTGTGATGGTTACCGCCCAGATACATCAGAAGCCAGAATTAAAAAAAGAACAGGCTAACGCCTGTCGCTGATGAGGATGATTCCGCTGGAATACTTAAAACCTGAATTTGAAAAAAAGAGTGGCTAGGGAAGCTACTCACGCCTCACAAGGTAAACAGCCTTGCTTATGCTCTAACTTTATGCTCCCCTCTGATTTGACAATCATTTGGAGATTGAGAAATGCGAATCATTATGATCGCGCTGCTCGTTTTGGCGCCACAGGCAATGGCAGCGTCGTTAGTGACTGACGGCAATGGTAAGGTAACTGGAATTAACGAGTTGACCATCGATGGCGTCAACTACGATGTCACCTTTACTGTTGGCTCTGTTACCGCCGTATACGGAGCCGATGCATTTTTCTATGAGGGCAGTTCTACTGGCGCTGGTAACGCAGTTGATAAGATCCGCGATTTTTTGAATGAAAAAAGCGTGGGAAAAATAACAGATACAAACGCTTTTTATATACACGTTCCTTTTGACCTAGCAGGCGGCTGCAGCGACGCCACCGACACTCTACGAGCGCAAATAGGATATAGGGATGATACCAGCGAATGGTACCGGTATGGCGACTTTTGCGGCGCTCCGGCCGAGGACAGTGGCTATGCCATGACACGGTTTGCCTTCTCTGCAAATCAGCCGCCTGTGCCAACACCGGCTATGCCAGCTCTTGGCCTTCTGCTGCTTGCTCTTGGCGTGGTTTCTCTCGGTTCGCTTCGAAGTCGGAAGTCGAGGGGCTAAATAGTAACTCCTTTCTAGGGGTTTTTACTGGCGGCACCCTGCAAGAACCGGCGTCACGACGTGTCGTCCCATGCCCCTATCCTAGTGGTAAATAACCCCTCACTGAGGGGTTATTTTTTGCCTGAAATTCGGCAAGCCCCCAAGTCGTTGGAACAAAAGAGACATCAATTGTGAGGTCGGTGAAGAGGCGTTAAATGAGCTCAACGCGTACTACCGCGAGATGACTGACGCAGAAACTGGTGATCGTCTTTTTGAGAGGACGATGTGGTACTGCAGTGCAGAAGATGGCTGGGTTGTTAAAGGTGGATCAGCTGCAGAGTTGTTTGGGATAGCAACAGAGAAATAATCACCACCAACCCTCGTGTAAGCGCAAGTAGCCACTAGACCGCCCCGAATCATCCTCTCAGAGCCTTTGTATGGCGTTTGTAGGTAAGCGCCAACAGGCAAGTTGTGAGCCTCTTCTCTTCAGCGAATTCGTTACCGGTGAATACCCTTCAAATCTTCCAACAACATCGCCACAACAGTGCATCGGGCATGACTCGTTAATGGTGTATCAGAATCCCAATCTTCCAAGATGTTTTCGTGGAACCAATCCCGCCAATTAGCATGACCATCCTCTAAAGCCAGATATTCAACGGCACGCCAAAAAGGGTTTTCTAAGAGGATCGTCGTACGACCCGTATCGAGCGTCAGGGTGCGTAAATGTTTGCCCTCGATGATTACTCGTAACCCTCATCATTTGCCGGTGTAGCGTCTATCAGAGCCGGTTTATCCCACTTCGGCATATCGTCTGGATTGACTGAGGTCCAGCCTATAAGCCAGCATCTACGTCATTCTTCCCTGCGTTTTCACTAATTCCTGACAGGATTCCTGACAAGATTCAGAGGGGTGGCCCCCTTCACAGGCACGGGGGGCGTAGATGCTCTGGTGTTATCGTTATTGTTCCTGCGCAGATACATCAGAGGTGGATTTGAAAAAGAAGAAGTGTGAGCAGTAGAAAATTAACGGCTGTTTAATGCTCAGGACTCAACGCGTAAAAAGGCAAAAAACTTCCCGCCTTTGCTTTTTTATTGCTTTCAGCGTCAAATTTCAGTATCAAAACGCTTGGGGAGAATTTTCGTAACCACCCGCAGCCTGAACAGTCCGGCCGCTGTTTCCCTTGACGACTCTTTTTGAAGAATTTATGGGGATATAGCCATGAAGCCTTTAAACACACTTGCGGTTCTTGCATCCACTTTGTTGATTTCCATGATGGTATCGGCTCAGGCTCAGGCTTTTGATGCCGGAGGTTTGAGTTATAACGTTACCGACGCGGTTGCGAGTACTGTCGAAGTAAAGTTTCGCGCGTCTGGAAATAACAGCACGAACGTCGTCATTCCTGCCAGTGTTACGGATGGGGTGAGTGGATCAACTTATAGTGTCACGGCGATTAAGGACCTTGCTTTCGCTAACAACAGCCTCACCAGCGTGACCATTCCAGACAGCGTTACTACCATTGGGCAATATGCGTTCTATGACAACAGCCTCACCAGCGTGACCATTCCAGACAGCGTCACGACCATTGGGAACGGTGCGTTCGATAGCAACAGCCTCACCAGCGTGACCTTTTTGGGGGACTTCGGAACGTTCAACCTCAATATGTTTCAGACCAATTCCAGCCTAGAAACCGTTACTTACGAACAAGGCGCTACGGGATGGGACACTCCCAGAGTCTTTACGCCAGACACTGGTCCGTCAGGCAGTGTCACTGCGACCCTAGCGACAGCAACCGCGTCATCAGCAACCGCTGTACCTACCATGCCTTTCTTCGGCTTACTTGCACTAGGCGGCCTAGTCGGACTCTTCGGCCTTCGTAAACTAAAGCAGTAATCACTGGATTAATCTAAGGAGCCCAGCCACGTGTTGGGCTTTTTTGTTTCTGGGGTAGAGGACTTGGATAGCGAAGAGAATAATCACCACCAACCCTCGCGTAAGCGCCAGTAACACCCCAAATCACCCTCTCAGAGGCGTACATATGGCCCTCTGAGCAACGTTACGTAAAAAGCAAGTAGGTACTGGGTGCCTGAGTCGGCTCGTGTAGTGCTTTTTGAAAGCTGTACGAGCATATCGCAAAAAAGGGTAAAAGTCAAGCCGTTGACCAAGTCATCTTAGGTTCGTGGTCGCTGAACTTGCCCTCAGTTACCTCGTGGAAGCTGTCGATAAGGATTTGTTTTATTTCAGCCTTGTTGGATACAGGCCCAACTAGTTCATCGTGTACGGTAAGGACAGGAATACCTTTTTCGGTAGCCCTGTGAACAGCTTCTTCCATGATCTGACTGTCCAATAACTGAAGTGTTCCCCATAACCCCTTGAACACCACACCAGCAAACGTGGGATGCCTGAATAGGAACGCATCTATGTACTCATCAGCTTTCTTTTGAGGCTTCTCAGGCCACAGCGGTTCACCTTGTCGTTTCTGCTTGCCGCTGTATGTCTCAACCACCAACTTGCCCTCAGAGTGGTCCCAGTACTGATGTGCTGAGCCAATAGATTTGACCGCAGCTGACCGACTTTTGGCGTTGAGGATCGTATTAATGAATCGTTTATTGGTTGATCTGGTTAGTTGTGGATATTCAGGCATATCATAAGGATCGCCTGTAGAGAACAGATTTGGCTCTTCTCCAACGCCGTGTTCTAACAGCAGCAACAGAGTGGGATGTAGTTGACTGAAGTCCCAGCTGCCGACAGGTTCACCATTGATCGTGATGCTCAATCTGTCTTCTTTTGGGTAGATACAAAAGGGGCTGTAAAAACGTCCCCCAATACCCGTATTACCCTTCCACTGCCTTGTATATCGAATATCAATAGGATCAACAGGAGAAGGATTACTTCCTATTAATTTACAAATATTAGTACTCAACAACAGGGTGTACTGACTTTGCAGCACAGATACCGTTCTTCTGTAACTCTCAGACTCTAGGTATCCAGAAGGAAGACTAAGGATGTTGCCCTCGTTGTCCTTCAGCTGCACCCACGGCAAATCTGCATCTACTTCAACGTCATCAACAGACAGGCTTTTGAGTAGCTGAAGGAAAGCTGGAGTTCTGGTGTAAACCGCAGCAAGGCCAACGTCCGACTTCTTGGAATACCTTGGTGGTACTGCAGCTTGTGTCTCAACCATCCAACCCAACTTACGAGCAGTTTTGAATAGCTTCAGCGTCTTTGATGTTAGCCAGACCTGCTGACGGTTACGGCTGTTGAAGTACTCGTTCTTTGTACCAAAGCGGAAGGAGTCATCTTCTCGTATCCAAAGTGACGCTATCAGCTTACGAGCAGCACTGGTCCACGATGACAGATCATTGAGTCGTTTCTTACCTGCATCTCGTTTGTATTGTTCCAGTAGGACTTCAGCCGCGTTGATGACTTCAGCGTGGCCGGAGTAATGCTCAATTCGCAGGTAGGTAGTTTCGTTGTCTGCCATACGACCAAAGATGCCTCAGAAGCACCCACGTTGCCACACACACTTAACTGGTCAAAAAATAACCAATATTGCATGAGAGAAACTGAGGCTTAGTGCTGGTAATGCCTGTAGTTCTGGAGTGGTGCTTGGGTTCAAAAATAGGGGCGTATGCACTGCAACGCTGCCTTTGAGAACACCGCTAGGAGTTTTTCTGTAGCTTTACCACGTTGTCTACTGCTGACACATCTGCGATGAACTCGCTAAATATCCTTAATTGATCTTCGTATATTTGAGCCAGTAACTCTATGTCGTCCATGTAACCGTTCTTGTCGTACACGCGTTCCATCACAGAGTTGTTGGTGTCTTTTTTCTCCCATCCGGCTATCGCGTGTTTGTTATCTTCAGTAATACGAGCGCGTCTAGCCATACGGAGCCACGTATGTCTAAAACTATGGGTTTTGACTTCTGGCTCGTCTCCCAGTAATGCGCGTAGCCTCTTGTTAAGCGCCGCAGACGTACTGTTTTCATTTACTGAGTTCATCCAAGCAATTGTCTCAGGTAGGTACTCTTTGACTGTATCCAGACCAACAACAATAGGAACAACCCGTGGACGGGCCTCTGTTTTAGCTTGCCTAGCGTCACCGCCTCTAAAGATGATGTGGGGGTACTTAGCGTCTAAGTACAGATCCTTATCGACTCTGAGCCTTCTTAGTTCACGACAACTGAGTCCCGCGTGGATCATCACTAGCATCGCCGTGTTCTTAGGGTCAGTCTTAACGTTAATCCAAGTGTTGAGGCACAGGCGCGTTTCATCTTTGCTGAAGGCGCGTCCCGATACTGCTGGAGTGGCATCAGGTAACTGAAAGTTATTCTGGTTGCCTGACACTTGCAGACTCGCTCCCCACTTAAGTCTGGGTACGTGTCGTATAGCGGCAATGAACTCCCTCAGTTCACGCTCAATGCTCTGTGTTTTTATAAAGGGACTGTCTTGACGTTTGCCGTGTATAAAACTCTGGATACGATCAAGCACTTCATCCTCTGTCTCATCAGAGATAACAAAGTCCCCTGTATACTGAAGCACTCGTTCAAACCTCTGCTGGGCCTTCTTACCGTCACCTTGAGAGGTATTAATGTTCTTATCTGATACGTACTGACTCCAAGCCTCACGCATCGTCTGAGTCTTTTTAATCTCAGGTAGGTTCTGTATTGCCTTCCACGTACCTATTAGGACTTCCTGCTGGAACGTAGGCTTCTTCCCTCTCTTTAAGTCATCACCTATATCGTCTATCTCAGGGACGGCCCACTCAGCTAGATCGTGTCTATCAGGGACAATCTCAGCACCGTGTCCCAGTGCACGGTTCCACTCTTCTTCCGTGTGCTGCGACTCTGGCACACGGGCGTACGCACCCTTCTTGAGGTCGCGCTGTCGCAAGGTTTCCTCAATCGCCATCTTCAGTTCAGATTCAGAGTAAGTGCTGGGATCGCTGTTGGTGGCTGTCTTAACCTTCAGGTCGTAGAGACGAGAAGATAACCCCATTGCCTTATGTAGTTCTGAATCAGAGCAGCCCTTGGTTAACCCTAGTTCTCTTGAGAACTGGCTAGGCAGACTAGGTATGGCTTTACGTACCTTTAATGGGTAGTCACGGACGTACCGGAGATCCCCATTAGGGCGTTCACTGAGATAAGGGATCTTCCCCTTTTTACGCGCCATACGGGCTATTCCTGACAGGATTCCTGACAGAAACTAGCCTCATAAAATCAAAAAGTAGATATATATGCGGTTTATAGGCGTTTAAGTGGTGCCGGAAATAGGAGTCGAACCTACGACCTTCGCATTACGAATGCGCTGCTCTACCAACTGAGCTACACCGGCACGGGTCGCGGATGTTAGAGAAAAGCCCCGCTGGGCTCAATACCCCATCAGGGAATCAGGGCTCGCTAGACTCACCAACTTGATAGACGAGAATCGCGTGCCCGCCCGGGCTGGTGATCATGGCCTCACTGAATGGCGCACCCTCGGGCGTCACGTCTGTCACTGTCTCACTGACCGGCGCACCAAAAGCCTGTGCCCGTGCCAAGGTCTGCTCTATGTGGCTTACCTGTACCACGGTCACCACCGCAGTCGGCTGGCGATCGTCCGCCCGGGGCGATCTCGGGTGCTCGATCAAAAACAAGCCACGCGGCTCGGTTTCGGTTGACAGCAATGCTCGGCGGATCGGCCGCGACACATCAATATTAAAAACCGGGCCCAGAAAGGGCTCCCCGCCGGGCCGCAATGTGCCCTCAAAATCCAGGGTGAAACCGACCACCTCGGTAAAAAATTCAATAGAACGGTCCAGATCAGGGGTCATCAGGGAGATCGGCTTGATCCGCGCGGTTTGCGCCTGCGCTGTTGTCGTCACCACAGCGCACAAGAAACACATCGATACCCGTCGCCAAAATAGCTTTCGACGCGTCTCAGGAGTCGCCCCGTTAGAATTCATTGCCAACATGCTGCATCCTTACCCCTCATCTCTAGTGCCCCCTCAGTTCCAGTGACCACCTTGCGTGCGGTCTAGGGCGCGAAAAACTGCATGATGGCGCCGTCAGGCGTTTTCACTGAAAACAGTGGAACCTCGCCCATATCACCGATGACAACCTGACTGACATCTCGCCACAACTGACCACCGCGGCGGAGCACCGTTGCTCTGGCTTGAGCAATGTCCTCCACCGGATAGCGCACGGCGAGAATACCGAGGTTAGGAGCCTCGCACTGATCAGAATAATCGAAGCCATCGAGACCCATGACCTCAATCATCTCCATCCGGCCAAATTCACCAGCAACGGGGTACACGATGCCGGCACGATAAGGCACGGACGTGGTAAGACTGAGCGGGATGCCAATCGGCGTGGGCGTCGGGGTTTTGGCGGTGTATGGCTTACCCTTATAAAACGTTTCAAATCCCAAGACCCCGGTGAAGAAGTCATAGGCCATATCCCGATCGGCAACCATTTGCATCATATTGAAAGGCGCTGTCATCCGCTCAAAATCGGGGATCGCCTCGGGGAGCGGCGGGCTCAATCGGTCATATGTCTGTACTTGAACCCCATCTGGTCCGCGATAAATAACGACCCTGAGATCAGACTCCCCAAACCGCAGCGCGGTAATCGGCGTCTCTGTCCACCAACCCAATCGGATGGCATCGTCATAAATGGACTGCATGTCCTTGACACGAATCATCATGCTGAAATAGCACCCGGTATCCCATGCTCGGGCACCGGGGCGCATGGGCATCCGCCTGCCCACATTGTCGAAACTGACCAAGCGCACGTGACCAAAGTCGCCACCCATGGGGGCGCGGAGTAGCAAATACTCCCCGCCTGCATCCGGTGCTAATCCCCAGGCGGCGATGGCGGATGGGGATAGCGGGCCCCGCCCGAGCTCCTCGTAACCGCCGATCTCCTGAAAGAAGCGCGCGGTGACGTCCGGGTCCGTGACACTGATTACGGCCTCGCGCCATGGCTTGTCAGTTATGGGCGCCTCTGTCGCTGAGGCAACAGCGCTACCAGCCCATGCCCCCACAAGCCACATCATGACCGCCATCAGGCCGCTGCCGTGCCACGTCCGATGCGAGTTCCGATTGAAATTTACTCTGAGCATCGTTTTTTCTCTCTCTTTAGGCGTCCAATGCTGGCCCCGTCTATTTTGATTTCGTGTCAGTCATTGCCACTCGGCTGATCACACTTTTCGTCGTTCACCAGAATCACTTTTCCAAAATGCGTGCGCTCATCCATCATGGCGTGTGCGCGCACGAGCTCGGACATCGGTAGCACTGTATCAACGACAGGGTTCAGCTCTCCGCTCGCAAACAGCGGCAGCGCGCGGTCACAAAAGTCGGGCATGGTGCTTGTCATAAAGGCAGGGCTGGTGGAGATACTCATAGACAAAAGCTGAATATTCAAAATACCGATACGAAGGTTGAACGTGATATCGCGACCGCCGGTGCTACCGAACATCACGACACGGCCATCCATGCCCATGGAATCGATCAGTTCTTGGGCGGTGGCGTCACCAATTGTCATCAGACCGATATCCATGCCTTCACCTTTGGTCAAGCTCGCTACCCGCTCAGAGACTGATTCGCAGGTGTAATTCACGACAGCGTCGCATCCCAATGCAGTGGCCCGCGCCAGCTTGTCATTGCGGCTTGCCGTACCCAGTGCCCAGCAACCCGCCTATTTGGCGAGAGCCAGCGCCGCACTCCCGACGCTCCCTCCAACCGCCTCTACCAATACGCGGTCCCCCGGGGCCATGCGGCCAACGGTATACAGGGCATGCCAAGCGGTCAGCCAACCCACCGGTATCGCTGCACCCTGGGTGTAGCTCAGCTTCTCAGGTAAGGGCATCAGATGAGCGGGATCACAGTCAACGACTTCAGCATGCGCACCGCGCACGCGACCAAAAACACGGTCGCCCACCTTGAAGCCCGCTACTTCGCGGCCAACTTGTTCGACACTCCCGGCGACCTCCATGCCCATGACAAAGGGCAACTCCTGACCGCTGTAGTCCCCGGCGCGCATCCGGGTCTCCGCAAAGTTGATGCCGCTCGCGCCGACCCGCACGCGGACGGCATCCGGCGCCAATTCACCAAGATTCAAGGACTCCCAGATCATCACCTCCGGTCCGCCGAATTCCTTTACCCGATATCCGCTAGCCATAGTTCAGAGCCAGATCAATTCGCGCGGTGGTATAGGCAATAAGGCAAATGAAAAAAGCCTGTAAGGGATAGCGCCGAGACCGATCAGACATCGACCCACATCTACACATAGCCATCCGGGGCCCGGAATGTGCACGCCATCTCATCAAATTCATTCTGCCCCGAGCAGTAGTCTGTGACACCCGGTAAGGCATCAGCGTCAATGGTGCCGGCGCGATAACTGTAAGCAGAGAGCCCGCGCTGACCGGGCTGACTCAGCGCGCGACAATCATCTGCATCAAAATAAGGTGAGTAGACCTGTAGCAAGCCCGTTGGACAATCAGGGGCGCGCAGCCGCTCCACCCTGAACAGTTGGCCGGCCTCCAGCCGCAGCGCGCGCTGTGTGGGTGGTTCATCGCCAGAGTCGTGGGCCTCGCCATAAGGTGCCGACTCGAGGCCAAACACCCTCTTGTAAAAATCCGTGTCGAAGGCATTGCTTGGCTGCACGACGTTGGCGTGACTCCCCTCGCTATTTTTATAGGGCAGGCTGCTATCCATCGTGCCAAACCCGGGGCGGTCGAAACCGCCGCGCTGGATAAAGGCGATGCGCCCGTCCGGGTCGAAGTAAAGGGTCTCGCGCAGTCCGACAAAAGGATTCGCCCAGGAGACCTCGGGAGCGGGATTTGCGAGCGGGGCAGATACCAGCTCAGAAAGCCAGCGCTCACTGGCCTCACAGTTGTATCCCTCGAGGCTGTCCCGAACCTCCAAAATATCCGCCGTGTACATGCCCATCCAGCGACTGCCTGTTATCAGGGGCTTGCGGGCACCTAAACCCTCACCTGAGAGTTCCTCCCAAAACTGCATTCTGACCAGACCGGTCTCATAGGCGCGGCTCCCCGAGTGACAAAGCCGAACAGACTGCAGTGTCGAGGCATGACCTTACAGCGCGTCAGCCTCGCCGCTTGTCAGACTCCCCTCTGTTTCGGGCACGAAGCCCAGTTGAGACCAAAATGCCAATAGCCGCTCGCGCTCAGCAACCTGCGCTGAGAATACGAATTCATGGAGGCCACTCACCGCACTCATCCTGGTCGCTAAAGCTCTCCGCCAACACGGATGACAGCCCGCCCGAGTAACTCGCGCGCCTCCCAAGCCCGATGCGCTTCCGCGATATCGGCCAGATCAAACTCTCGTTCAATCGGTATCCGCCAGCTGCCATCTGCGAGTGCCTTGTGCGTTGCCGCCATTTCGGCACCGCCGCTGATCGCTTGATGAAAATACTGGACGAAACCTGACATGGAACAGCTCTTGCCAATGAGCATGGATGGCGGCACTGGGGGCGCCTGCCCGGCACTCGCGCCGAGGTAAATGATGTGGCCCAGCGGCGCAATGGCATCGAGATTCATTGGCGCACGGTCACCCGCGTTGCCGTCAAAAATGACATCAGCGCCCCGACCACCGGTAAGGGCTTTTACGCCATCTGGCCAATCGTCGCGCAAGTAATCGATAACAGCATCGGGGCCAAATTGTTCGACGAACTCAAACTTATGCTCGCCACCCACGAGACCAATGACCTGGGCACCCGCAGATTTTGCGATTTGAATGACCAGCGAGCCGACGGCGCCTGCCGCTGAATGGACCACGACCCACTGGTCCGCTTTGACCCGGGCCGCGCTGTGCACCAACAACCAAGCTGTGTAGGCGCAGGTAGAGAAACAACTCGCCAGTTTCCAGTCAAAATCCGGAGGCACTGATACCAGTGATGTTGCATTGACCGCCGCAAACTCGGCGTTGCCGCCCCATTGCCCGTTCGTAGCAACACGCTGCCCGATGAGCGCGGCATCGACGCCCTCTCCCACCGCATCGACCAGGCCACAGAACCCAAAGCCGGGGGTAAAGGGGTAACCCGGATGGTTCCACTTAATCCGATCCGCCCGCGCATGATTGTCCAGAGGATTCAGCGCGGCGTAAGCCACCTCGACCAGTGCCTCGCCCGAACCGGGGTTGGGCATAGCGGCCTCTGTCAGCTCCAGCACCTCGGGCCCACCCGGCGCCTTAACGGTCGCACTCTGCATTGCGCTCTCCTGAAAAGCCGAATGACAGCAGAGAAAATTTGATTGGTTGTTATATCAATAAGGCTAATCTTGCGCCCGCCAACTCAGAGCCACTAGACTAAGGGGTGAGCGCCGCCCATGTCTCTGGCACCCTCACCGCGACGGACTTCGGCAACTTCTTTGTTGAGCAGGGCATCAACGGCTCGGCCAACGACAAGCGAGAGCTTGGCATAAGAGCGCAGTTCAGAATCTAGTGATCAGCATTTGGCCTTTGTTTGGCTAGATCACGTGTGTAAAGCGTTGTGGCTTGCAGGCCGGGGAGACCCGGCCTTTTTTTGCGCTGGAAAAAAAACCCTGACCTTAAAGCGGGCCAATGCGAAGCCATTGCAAGCGTTAACACTCATCTCGGGGTAACGTCGACGGAGTGGGAAGCCACCCTCTTTTGAAGGGCTGCCGGTCGCTAAAGCTAGTGGTAAAACTTGTACTTAGACATCTTTCCCACCCCCGCGTTGAACGCGTTGTTTGGGTCCAGCTCCCTGTAAAAAGCGGCGTGATGCGGCTCGGCACAGTACTGGTTACCGACGTTATGCTCAGCTGGGTATTTCGCACCAATCTTGTCGAGGAGCAACATCATGCGCTCCTTGACGGCCAGCGGATCTACCCCCGCCTTCACAACGAAATCCCAATGAAACACATGGCACATGAAATGGCCGCCGCGGTAAGGCGCGGCACATTGGTCCAGCAGATCCTCAGGGAGAAACTCATACCACTTCGCATAATTGCGCGGCAGCGCGACATCGAAAGTCACCATGCCGTTCGTCTCCTTGGCATGGATCAGGTTATAGCGCGCTGGTGATCCACCGGCGACCAGACGATGCAGAAGCGCGGCGTCACCCTCCTCCGGCGAGCACTCGAAAAATGCCCCGGCATCGTCCTCTCGGGTCACGTCGTGCAATACCTGTCGTATCTCCGCAATCGCTTTGTCTGCACCGACCACGATGAGATGGTGCTCAAAGAGCTTGCGATAGTCGCGCATACGCTTGGGTAGGTGATCGGGCCACAGCTGAGCCAGTCGTTGCAGCAGACGGTCAGCGGGCCGCTGGGGTAGCCCCGGGATTTTCTCTAGCCAACGATCTAGCACCGACTTGATGCGATAAAGCCGCGGCAAGAACCCCGTCCCCAAGTATTTCACGACCAGATAGGTGTCCTTGCAGTACTTATCAGCGCCGTCGAACCAACTTGCATGCATGTACTCGCCCATCTCGGGGAGCTCATTGCACTCTGAGAGGAGGCGTCTGCGGATTTCGTTGAGCTGCTCAGGTTCATTGGTGCCAACATAGAAGACCTGCTCGGCTTTGGGCTTGTCGAAGGTATCGACCCGCACCGCGAACACAGCAAGCTTACCCGCACTGCCACTGGCCTCGTGCAGGCGCCGAGTGTCCGAATTGAATCGTGAGGGTGTCGACGCATCGACCTCGCGCACGCGCTGAATGTATTCAGGGTCCGAGGCCAAGGCGCTATCAAGGGCTATGGCTTCAGGGTCGAAGCGGCGCTGATCCAAATTGGACAGAATCTCTTCGGGGGTATCGCCCAGCGCAATCCCCAGATGATTGACCAACTCGAGTTCTCCCTGCTCGTTCAGTTGCGCATACAGCGCCAGCTCGGTGTAAGCCGGCCCACGCTTGACCAGGCTACCGCCGGAGTTGTTGCAGATCCCGCCCACCACGGAGGCGCCAATACAGGAGGAGCCAATCACCGAGTGCGGGTTCTTGCCAAAGGGAGCGAGCAGTTCTTCGAGTCGGTAAAGCGTCCCACCAGCGAACACCAGCGCCTGTTGCGCGTCGCATAAGGGGATACAGGTATCCAGCTTGAGGGTGCTGATAATCACCACCTCGCGGTCGTAGTCATCCCCATCGGGGGTAGACCCGCCGGTTACTCCGGTATTGGCTGCCTGACAAATGATGACGCAATCTGCCGCGACACAGGAGTTGAGAACCTGCCAGAAGTCTAGGAGCGTTGCCGGCTCAAAAACCGCCAGCGCCGACCCGCCACCAAACCGGATACCCGTCGTGAAACGCTTTATCTCATGTGGTTCCCGAAAAATACGGGTGTCGGGCACCACAGTCGAAAGATCATCGATCCAGGCAGTATCCATTTGGCTCAATTCAGCATCATGTGGTGACACAATATAGGGTGGCTGACCCAACTGTCTGCCGTAAGGCAAACTTCAGCTTATTGAATACCCCATGCAATCCCTCTACGGAGTAGCTCGTAATAGGCGGGCACCTCCCAGCTACCGCGCTCAAGCACCGGGTACTCCTCAACGAGGGGCTGCATGTCGTAGGTTGAGCGACAATGACCCAGAGTCAGATACAAAACGGTACCTTGGCCATAGGGGCGCAGATAAAACACTGCGTGCTCATCGTCGTCCTCCCAATCACCATCTTGGAAAGCATCAACCTTGCCCGACCATTTGGTATGCAAGAGCATCTCGTTCTCGCCGTGGTATTCCGAGAGGTAAAGCTCATCTGTTGTATCGAAGGGCTCGATGCCCTCAACTAGAGGGTGGTCAGGTTTAGTGACCTCCACTCGATACGGCTCGATAGGCGGATGCGCCAGAAACTGACTGCCCAAAACCTCCATAAAATCCTTGTGATCGCGGGGCGCGCGCAGTAGCGGTGGATCATGGCTCAACCACTCCAGCACGGAGTTGGTTGCGTGCAGGGCAAACCACTTGCCGCCCTCCTCGATATAGGACTTCAACCGAGCCTGACCCGCGGCGTCTGGCACCTCGTCACAGGTATAGGTCACGAGCAGGTCAGCTTCGCACATGGCCTCAACATCGCTGTAATCATTGGCCACTTTGACCCTCACCACATCGTGCTCTGCCAACAGCTTCAGCAACTCAAGCCGCGCAAAGTCAAAGTCGTGGTACTTGCCGCCGCACACCAGGAATACATCTTTACGTTTGCCTGCCATCAGTTTTCCTCTCTTGTTCTTTTTGGGGCGTTACCAGCGCCTCTCCGCCCCGGCAATCTGGATATCCATCAACGCGGGAGTAGCGTCCTCCGCGTCACTCTGCTTGTTGCGCTGCCATCGCCGCCATCACCGACTCTTCAATCTCGGAGGGCAAGGGATTCCGGCGCAGCGTGAGACCGCCGTTGACCTGCAGGTTCTGGCCGGTCATGTAGCACTCATCACTGCCAAGGAACACCGCAGCCGCGGCGATATCTTCGGAGGTGTTGAGCCGACCCAGCGGGTAATTCTTGAGAAACGCCTCGAGTAGCCCCGGGGTTTCGAGGTGCGGTGCAGCCATTGGAGAGGCCGTCAAGCCCGGCGAGATAGAGTTCACCCGAATACCCTTCGCGCCGTACTCATCCGCCACGCCGCGCACGACGTGGTCAATACCCGCCTTGGTGCCGATGTAAGCGTGGTGATTACCCACCAGAATCGTAGCCGTCGCAGAGGAGATCTGGATGATTGAAGAGGGGTCAGACATCACGCCTACCAGCACCTGCATCCACTGATAGGGGCCTTTGAACTGGAGGTCCATCATCAAGTTCAATTCGTCTTCGGTGGTTTCCTCGAACTGGGCAAGCAAACCGAGGCCCGTCGCATTGACCGCAATATCGAGCTTGCCGTGGGCATCCATAATCGCACCCACCGAGGATTTAATTTCTTCCATCTTGGTGATGTCGCAGGTCACCGCCATGCCGCCAATTTCACCCGCTAACCACTCGAGCTCTTCGGCGTGACGACCCCCTACCGCCACTATGGCGCCCTCTTCGGCGAAGCGCCGCGCAATCACCTGACCCATATTGCCGCGGCCTGCTGCGCCCAATACGTAAGCCACTTTGCCTGCCAATCGTCCCATGACCTGTCCCCGTTTATTGTTAAGTTTGGACCGACGATAGTACTAAACTCCGGTGCCTTGGGGGGATTTTCTCAGCCCGGGAGTGCGGCCGTTGGGGCGCAGAATCAACTGCAGAATCAGCGGCATCGTGCCGCGCATTGGACGCTGGCTCGGTGACCCTCAACCACGATAAGGTGGAGCGATGAATGACTTGCCCGTGCTGTATTCCTTCCGCCGATGCCCTTATGCCATCCGCGCACGGATGGCTGTGGCAGCGGCGGGCATCGAAGTCACCATCAGGGAGGTGCTGCTCAAAAACAAGCCGCCGGCGCTGATCGCCGCCTCCGCCAAGGCGACAGTACCAGTCCTTGTGCTTCCCGACGGCAACGTTATCGATGAAAGCCTTGAAGTCATGGGTTGGGCGCTTGCGCAGCGCGACCCCCTAGGCTGGCTGAGCGGCGAAGGATTGAGCTCAGAATGGATCCACACGTGTGACGGTGAGTTTAAGTATTGGCTCGATCGTTATAAGTATGCTGACCGACATCCGGAGCATACGGTCGAGCACTACAGACGAGAAGCCGAGGTCTTTTTGAGAAAAATCGAGGACAGGCTCACGGGGTTCTCCTGGCTCGGTGGAGAGGCGCCCAGCGTCGCCGACGTGGCTTTGTTCCCGTTCGTGCGCCAATTCGCAGGCGTCGACCCCGCTTGGTGGCAAGGTGCTCCCTACCCGGGTACTCGCAGTTGGCTTGCGCAATGGCTGGACGGCCCGCTGTTCTCGGCGGTCATGACCAAATATCCACGCTGGGAACCAGGGCAACCCGGAGCGCAGTTTCCTCAAGAGCCTTGCACAGCCGCAGCAGTTCATGAGGTCACCGCGTAATGAGCAGTCACTTAACAGGAGGCTCATCCACATGATATCGACCCACCGCACGCCCCTCGCTCCACTGATTTTTCTGTGGCTGGTAGTGCTCGCAGGCTGCGCTCCCGAGTCACCGACGTCAGTGGATCTCGCCATTACCGACGTGACGCTGATCGATGCGGTTAATCCTGTGCGACACAATCAAACCGTACTGATCGATCAAGGCAGACTCGTCGACATCATTGATAGCGATGCAGACCGCAGGTTTGTGGCGAGAGAACAGGTGGACGGCAGCGGTCGATATCTCATTCCCGGGCTGTGGGATTTTCATGTCCACTTCACCTTTGATCGCCGCTTTACCGACGCCATGGCAGGGCTCTTTCTGTATCACGGTGTCACGAACGTGAGGGATACGGGCGGTCTGCTGCAGGATCTTCTTCCTGCGGTCGATGCCCTTCGCGAAGCCGGCGCAAAGGCGCCTAATATTTGGTACGCGGGCCCGCTGCTTGATGGTGCCGACGTCGTCTACGATGGGGTGCACTTTCCTGGCCTTGGCATTGCCAATACCACGCCGGCGGCGGCACGGGCGAACATCGCGGAGCTACATGCAGCGGGCGCCAGCTTCCTCAAGATCTACGAGATGGTCACGCCTGAGGTGTTTGCAGCCATCGTCGACGAAGCCCGCGCGAGAGACTTACCGATTGATGGGCATGTGCCGCTATCTATGCGCGCGCGGCATGTCGCCAGTCAGGTGCAATCACTGGAGCATCTCCGTAATTATGAGATGGACTGTGTTGCAGACCCGGAAAGCTGGCTGGCCGCACGACAGGAAGTACTCACCAACCCCGAGGGTGAACCGGGTAATGTCCTGCGCACACGTCTGCATACCCTGCAGCGCATGCCCGCGATCGCTGCAGAGGACCCGGACGTCTGCGCCGACACCACCGAGGCGCTGAAAGCCACGACCACGGTACCGACACTGCGTATGAATTCGATGGACCTTCATAAGCCTTTTATGCGACCCGATTTCGAGGAAGCATTGAAGCTAATACCCGGGGCTATCGCGCAGGACTGGCGGGGTGCCGAGGCCAAGCTCGCCGACAGTGCTGACCCTGTCGACACCACTTTTGCCGAGTGGTCGCTGCGCCGCACGGGTGAACTCCATGCGGCCGGCGTACCGATAGCGGCAGGTACTGATACGCCGATTGGATGGAGTATTCCAGGATACAGCCTGCACACCGAGCTAGAACAATATGTCGAGGTCGGCATGACACCCCTCGAAGCGCTGTATTCGGCGACCGTGCGCCCAGCGGCGTTCTTCGGTTTAGACGATGAGATGGGCCAACTGGAACCCGGCTATCTTGCCGATGCGGTGCTCCTCTCTGCGAATCCGCTGGAAGACATCGCACACACACGAACGGTGGAAGCCGTGATTAACCGGGGCAAATTGTTGCCGAAGGCTGCGCTCGCAGAGTTGGTCAGTGGCAACTAGCGGCTACTGATAGGAAAATCGCGGAATCCCCTTAGACGCTTCATCGCGGATACGCTCCATGATCTGGCGCACCTCGCTAACACCTTCGATGAGGGGCGCAAAGTGCACGGTGCGCGTCCGGTAGTTCATCACTGCCGGCACGATCGGTACCTGAGCGGCCGCGGCAATACGGGCAATCCCGTCCTTCCACTCCTTAACCGGCTTTCGGGTGCCAGACGGCGTGATACCGAGGACCCATTTGGACTTCTCTCTGAACTGCTGCGTTACGTCACGAATCAGGCCGTTTTGTTGCGTCCGGTCTACGGGAATCCCACCCAGGGCACGAATAATATTGCCCAGTGGATACCAGAATACGGTGTGCTTGATCAGGAAGGAGGCCCTCATTCCTGTGGCCCAGATAAAGGCGATGGTGAGAAAAAAATCGATGTTCGAACTGTGCGGCACGAGGGCAACAATGGCTTTGTCTCGATTGGGGAATTCACCCTCAATCCGCCAACCCATGACGCGGAAGATCGCTCTGCCAATGCGCCTGGTCAGGAAGTTACCGCCTTTGGGCAACCTATCCCCGAGTACCTGCCACTTCATGTCACCGCCTCTTTTTGCTCACTGTAACCGAGCCCGCGCGCTACGTCAGCCTCCGTAAAACGGCCCTTATAGTCACTGATTATCGCCGCAAATCGCGCGCTTCAGCTCAAGCTGTTCCACTAGCGAGTCAGGGCTTACGACTGCGGTAATCCGCGCGAACAAGCTGCTGCGCAGGGTTGCCTAATCGGCTACCGACAGGAAGAATCTCAACATGCGACGCGACACTTCCTTCCGGACCGCTGAACCTAGCTTAATCCGCTGGCAAAGGGGACACTGATGAAAATCCTGCTGGTTCGCCTGATGGGCCTGGGTGATGTGGCGTCGATTCTAGTCCCGGCCGCTTACCTCTATCGGGAGCGCTATCCTGAGGCCTCAATCACGGCCCTCACCTACGAAGCCGGTGAAGAAATCATGCAACTCCACCCCGAAGTGGATGACGTCATGGCCATCAGCAAAGCGCAATGGCCTGATGACCTGATGCCCGCGGTGCAGCAATTCATGCAACTGGGCGAATCGATCGCAGCTCAGCAGTTTGATCTCATCGTGAACCTAGACACCTGGTTTATGCCCTGTTTTATGACCCGGGCGCTCAGGGACACCGGCTTTACCATTGAAGGGAACTACCTCAATCAAGGCGTAGCGTCATTTTTACAAACCGCCGAGGCTGGAGAGATAGCACAAACTTTTTTTGAGCGGCCCGGGGAATACATGGAGAGCACCTTCCCCCGTATGGCGATGTGGCATCGGCCCTGGTGGCAGAAGGCGCCCGAAACCCCTTACCCCGACTTTTATCTCAAAACCTGCTGTGACTTTGATCATGATGTGCTCATTGAATTGCCCTGCGAACCAGACCAGGCGCTACTGAGTGAAGCCAACGGCAAAACGATTTTGGCCCTCTCTACACTAGGGCGAGCGGGCTACAAGCGTTATCAACACAGTGATGAGCTTGTGAGTATTCTCGAGAGCAATGGGATATTTTGCTGGAGCCAATTTGATGGCTCGGTGCCAATGCGCACCACTCTCAACCGCTTGCATGCCAGCAAATTACTCGTCACGGTACCAACTTCTACCCAGTGGCTTGGCCGGCTGGCTGGATGCCCATCGCTCATGATCCCCGGACCTATGTCGCCTGCCTTACTCGGGGCAGAATTTTTTGCACCGAAGCGCACCAACTGCCAGTACTGCTACCACGAAAAAGAGTGCCGGGAGAAACGCGATTTCGAGTGCATGGACACCGACCCAAAGGCGCTTGCTGATCAGGTACTCACGATCCTCAGCGAGTTCCAGTGAGCAAGACGCTTTTCATTCAACTGGAACGGCTCGGTGATCTGATCCAGACCACCCCGCTCCTTCGGGAATACCGCGCTGCGCACCCCGAAACAGAGATCCATCTGTTGCTGCTCAGTGAGAATCAAAGCGCCCTCGAAGGCTTTGGCGCCGTCGACTGGTTTCATTCGCTCCCGCAAAAACGGGTTGGCAAATTGAACAGCCGCATCGACAAACATCGGAGTGAGCCACCCGATGAGGCCGACGCTATCCTAGAGGGCCTTGCCCTTCCCGACTTCGATGACATGATTAATCTGACCCATGGCGCTTTGGGTTGCTGGCTGGCAGACCGTATACCCGCGAGACAAAAAGAAGGCGGCTTCATCACCGCTGCGGGTGACTGGCTATGGCAGGGGGCATGGCACGCCTACCTCGTCTCGATGCTGGATTTTAGAGAGCAAAACCAATTCAACCTCGTTGATCTGTACCGTGCTGCCGGGCCAGCAGGCCCTGTGGACGCAGCTGACCGACCCTATGTTGCTAGGGCACAACAATTGCCTATCACACTGCCGGCGGGCCGCCTCGTGGCTCTGAACCCCGGGGCCAGTCGCGATAATCGGCGCTGGCCCGCGGCATCCTACGCAGCACTGGCAATGGCGTTACAGCATCAAGGATTGACTCCGATTCTGGTCGGCGCCTCCGCTGATGCAGACGCTTGCGAGGCAGTACTCTCTCATCTGACTAATCCCATTATGAACCTTTGCGGGCAGACCAGCGTTGCCGAAATGGCTTTGGTGTTGGAACACTGCGAGTTGTTAATCAGCAACGATACCGGCGCGGTACATATCGCCAGTGCCGTCGGTACGCGCTGCATCGGTATTTATGGCGCCAGCGCCTGGTTCAGGGAGACCGCCCCATGGGGTACCGGCCATCTTGTGGTGCAAGCTCCGCCGGACGCAGACCTTTCTGTCGTTTCTGTTGGCGACTTGATCGGTGTTATCGCCCCATCGCTCAACGAGTCGGCGCCCGCAGCACCTATTAGCGACGGCGTTACGGTCTGGGAGACCGCTCTCGACGCCGGCGATGCGGTGGGTGGTGTGACTTATCATGCCGTCTCAGGTGAACTCGCGACCACCAGCGAGTTTACGAGACATCTTCGCACCGCCTTCGGCACAGTTTTGATGGGCGGCAAACACGCCACCGCTACTGAGGCTGAATTACCTGAGGAAGCTGACATGCTCGCCGCGTCCGCGGTATTGCATGAAATAGCGCAAATGGCAAAGGACGCACTCACATTCCTCGATGCCGAGGAGGCGTCTCGCAGGGACGCCATGGAAACACTCACCCAGGGAATCGATCTTGGCATGCGTGAGCTCACAGCAACCGCACCGAGATTACCGCACGTTGCCCCGCCACTTTATTGGCTGGACTGGGTCTTGCGCACCACGCCAGCATCAAGCGCCCCGGACCTGCTGGCACTGAGAGCTCAAGAGTGCACCCGGGCTGCACAGATCCTCAGCACAGCGGTCGCGCTCTCTCAAGCAGAGCGCCATGCGACTGCGGTTCATCGCTAAATAGCTACTTCGGGTTGCTATTCGGCGATTGGATTTTGCTCGCGACCTGATCGCACCCTAGTTGAACGTGATCGAAACCATAAGTAACATTTGTCAGGTATAGTGACGCAACAACAACCCGCCAACCTGCTACCAATAACAAGGGGTGTATTCATGAGTATTAGCAAGAAGCTGTATCGAAGCGGCCCCTACGCCGATTTATTCAGTCAGGGCGTGCAGGTCGGTAACGCACTGTATATGGCCGGCCAGGTAGGCATCGACGAGAGTGGCGCAGCACCCGAGGGATTGCTGGAGCAAATGTCGCTAGCCTATGGGCATGTGCAGGATGTATTGGCCCAGTTTGGTGCCACGATGGACAACATTGTCGACGAGACGTGGTTCGTGACTGATGTCGATGACTGCATGGCACAAGTCGAGACGCTGTTCACGGAACGCCAGCGAATTTATGGCAAGGCGCCCGAGGTGAGCCAGACGCTCGTGCAGGTCGCAGGGCTCGTAGATCCCTCTTTCAAAATTGAAATCAAGTGCATTGCGGTCACTGAGTAAAAGAGCATTCACATGACAAAACTCCAACACCTGCCCGCTGATGCTGAATCGAGCGCGATCGTCACCGCCGTGCAACAAGCAGGCGCCGTCATTCTCGATGACGTGCTCAGCGCGAGCTATATCGCTGCTCTCCGTGCAGAGACCGACCCCTACATGGAGCACACCAGCAATGGTGAAGATCACTTTGCGGGCCACCACACCACGCGCACGGGTGGGCTGTTGGTCCGGTCAGAAAAGTGCCGTGAGCTCATCGAACACCAGACCATCCTCAACCCCTGCAACGAGTTTCTGGCGCCCTACTGTGAGCGGGTGCAGTTGCACCTGACCCAGATCATTCGTATCAGACCGGGCGAGACAGCTCAGATAATTCATCGCGACCGCTGGGCATGGGGCAAACACCTGTCTCACCTCGAGCCCCAGTTCAATACCATTTGGGCCATCACCGATTTCACTTCGGAGAATGGTGCTACCCAAGTAGTGCCAGGCAGCACGCAGTGGCCCGACGACCAGGAGATTAAGCCCGAGCAGATCACGCAAGCCGAAATGAAGGCAGGCTCAGTGCTGGTGTACTCGGGATCCGTGTTTCATGGCGGGGGCGCGAACAGCAGTGATCAGGACCGCATCGGTATCAACATCACCTACGCACTGGGTTGGCTGCGTCAGGAGGAGAATCAGTATCTGAGTTGCCCCCCTGAGCTCGCCAAGGATCTGAGCCCAACCCTGCAGGGCCTCGCCGGTTATGCCATGGGGCAGTATGCACTGGGTTACTTCACGCCTCCCGGCGCCCCGGGTGAGGGGCCCGAGGTAGTGCCGCCGCAATATGCGTTGGGCATTACCGAATCACACTCAACCATGGGTGGGGTCGGCGACCTCGAGGCGCTCGAAAAAGCCCTGTCTACCTGATGCAAAGCATTTGGTACGTGCTTGAGGTGTACTGGGCCACGCCTTATACTGCGCGCCCTCTAGGACCATAGCTCAGTTGGTTAGAGCGCTACCTTGACATGGTAGAGGTCGGCGGTTCGAATCCGCCTGGTCCTACCAAATTTTTAAGCATCTGTTTTTATGAGACTTTATTTTATCAGGATCGTGCGTTTTGGCGTGTTTCTGCGCACGGACACTACCGCTGAAAGGTAGTGGTCGGACTTGTCACTGCCTAGCCCCCTTCTTGACCATAACGGGCAACGCTAGGTGGGAGGGGCTACCCGTCGATCTATAGATGCTCTGCACCGCCTTACGATAATCACCAGCATCCGCCTGGTATATATCCATGAATTGTCGTGGGTTCCGATCATAGGCAGGGAACCAAGAACTGTGCACTTACACCATGATTCGATGCCCTTTTTTGAAGCTATGGAACTTGTCCCATATATGGAATGAGAGAGGCGACACTTTATTAGGCTGCAATGGTGCCGCGTGTGGATCAATTTTGGGGGTATTGGCCGGCGCAAATCAGTTGACTTCTGCACCAGTCGCGCCACTAAATTACATCATAAAGCCTCTAGTAGTTGGTTTCCAAGAGGTAACCACGACCGATTTAGCTCGGCGCACACTTCGGGTTTGTCGAAGCGTAAAAAGGAGCCTTTGTACATAAGCCATGATGAGTAGCTCAGATTATTCAGGAAGGCTAGCGGGGCGAACTGCTCTTATTACCGGAGCAAGTAGGGGCATTGGGCGAGCCATTGCTGAGAGGTTTTCTTTAGAAGGTGCCAAAGTCGCCATTAACTTCACCAGGAATAGAAAAGCCGCCTCTGAGGTGGCAAGGCGACTTTTGGCTAGCGGGGGAGAAGCAAGGATCTATCAAGCGGACATAGGTCTGGAGCAGGATTGCCAGAAGCTGGCCGAGGACGTGACTAGGGACTTCGGTCAAGTCGATATACTGGTCAACAATGCGGGCCTCGGTTCCGCAGCTATTAATCGTCCTAAAATCTGTGAAGCAACCAACGAGCAGTGGAATAGTCTTTTATCAGTAAATCTATGGGGTCCGATCTGGCTGTGCCGGGCATTAATACCAACATTGCGTGCAGCCGAGCGTAGCGACGTCATCATGATTTCATCAACGTCATCACAAAAACACTTCAGCCGCTCGGGAGTTTATTCGGTGAGCAAGGCTGCCCTTGAAGCCATGGCGCATACTCTTGCGAATGAAGAAAAAAGTAACGGGATGCGGGTCAACATAATTTCACCGGGGCTTGTAGCCACCGACATGGGGAGGAGAATTGTGGAAGTTACAACGGGCGACAGCGACCTGACAAAAATTGGGGAAAAGTCGCCCTTTGGATTCGTGTGTCACCCGAACGATATTGCCGCTGCGGCAGCCTTCCTTTGCTCTAACGATGGGCGCTACGTCACCGGCCAGCGTCTAACGATCTCGGGCGAAGATAATTGAAAACTTTTGTCGGCTGACTCATGCCTGCGTAAGTAGAGCCAACCTCCACAAACTTATTTCCTGAACCTCGCTTGTCGGTGTAGATTGTCGGGTCTCCACACGTGTCTTGGTGCGGCCGATCGGCCTTGACATGGTAGAGGTCGGCGGTTCGAATCCGCCTGGTCCCACCAAACTTATAAACTTCTGTTTTTATTGAATTTTATTTGTTTCAGAATCGTGCGTTTTGGTGTGTTTCTGTGCATGGACACTACCGCCGAAAGGTAGTGACAGCGATTCGTTCATCTTGCCAAGGCTACTATGTGTCGTATTTGGCTGTTACAAGAGGTTACGCCGGTGATTAGTGCTACACTGCGGAGTGTGCACTCTATCTGACTCTCTACGTGCGGATGGTTACCAACAAAGGAGTCAGCGCTATCACTATACCCCTTCGAAGTTTTGTCGCCTTGCTAGAGCCTCAGAAATGAGGAAGACCAATTACTCTTTTGAAAAAAGGCAGCGCGAGATTGCCAAGCAAAAAAAGAAAGAGGCCAAACGCCTGAAGAAAACAGACAAGGCCGATCAAAGTGATAAAGAAGAAAACGCCAAAAACATCGGCTGAAGCGAAGCGCGACGCGATAGCTGAGGAAACCGAAGCGTTTCTGAGGGCTGGCCATGAAATCAACCACATACCTGATGGTGTATCGGGTCTAGATCCAATGGGCCGTGGCAAGCCCACAACACATGGACAACAAAAAAAATAGAACTACGGAGTTCTGCCTCTGGCGGAGATTTGTGGAGAATAGTTACGTGGGGTTCTGCTCTGACAGCTCAAGTGGACTATCGTAGCGCCAACGTATATGACTGCGCAAAGACGCAGTGGGGGACATTATGGAATCTTACGAGCTCCGCGAGAAATTGCTCGCGGCAGAAGCAGTCTATATGCGCAATCAAATCGTCGATCGGCTGCGCCGCTGGCACCGTTGTCGCGACGATCAAGATCTGCTGCTGGCCCTCGGCATGGTAGAAGAGCTGGTTAATATTGAAGACAGCAAAGCCGCCGCCTAGGGGAAGCGAAGTGCAAGATGAATTATTGGGCAAGATCATCACGTCTCTGATTCAGTTCAAACTGACCAAAGAATCGAAACATTACTTCGATACGATCGATCTTCTGGATGAACTGGTACTGGAAACTACGGGGCCCCAGGACGATATTTTAAGTAGTTGGGAGCCGGCTCTGATGGGAGTGGTATTTGACGAAAACGGAGACTCAATCCCCTGCTACAGCTCTGCAAGGGTCGTTGAGCAATACCTAGCGGAGGGTTTTTCTAGAGAGGAAGCAGCATCGGCGCTTTTTTCTGCTAGCGAGGACCTCAAGATGATGTGGATACACCCAGCCACATCGGCAGACACAGAACCACCCGCAGCAGGTACAACCCTCAGACTGGTTTAAGTGTGGTAAGCCTTTTTATGCTGGCCGCATGACGAGGCCTTGCCGGCTGATACGGATTATCGGAGCAGGCGCTGCGCGACGGCTGTCAAGCCGAGCGCGGCTGATTCCCCTCACCACACGCTTATTTCCTGAGCCTCAGTTGACGACGTAGATTTTTTCTGCACGTGGTCGCATTTCAGCGCCAATACGGCAAACTACTCCGATAAAAATAGATGGTCCGCATCGCTATCGCGAACAGGCACTGGTTATCTCTAGGGAGGGGGCACAAGCGAGATGACAGACTCAAAGACGACAGACGTTCTCATTATTGGAGCTGGTGCTGCAGGCCTGAGCGCGGCTGTCGCTGCTCGCGATAACGGCGCAACAGTAACTGTCATTGAGAAGGGCGCCAAACTCGGCGGCACCGCTGCCATCTCCGGCGGTATCGTCTGGGTGCCCAGTAACCCCAGCATGCAGGAAAAGGGCATTTCAGACAGTCGCGAGGATGCGCTCGCTTATTTCCGGTCGCTGGATCATGGCGAAATGAACGATGACTCTCTGGAGGCTTTTGTCGACGAAGGCGCCAACGCACTGCAGTTTTTTACCGAGCGCGGTGCGCTAGATCTTCAGCTGCTAGAGGGTTACCCCGACTATTATTTGGACAATCCCGGTGCGAAAGCTGACGGAGGGCGCGCATTGGATAACAGCTTGTTTGATTTCACTTCATTGGGTGACTGGTCAGATAAGGTCTACAACGGCGGTGAAATCGTTAGGATGATGCTGCTGGAGACGCCCCTAGGCGGCGGTAGCGGCATCTTAGACCCCGATGAAATGAAGCGGCGCGTTGAAAGTGACTTGAGAGGTTGGGGTCAGGCCCTGATTGGCCGGTTACTCAAAGCGTGTCTGGATCGTGACATTGAAATTCTGCTGGAGACCACTGCTCGGAAATTAGCGCTTCAGGACGATCGCGTTGTTGGTGCGACGGTAGCTTGCGGTGGCGCGGAGACGACTATCCGCGCGCGCCGGGGTGTCGTGTTAGCAACCGGCGGCTTTGAGTGGGATGAGGAGCTTAAAACAACCTTTTTACGGGGACCTCTGACTTCACCCGCATCACCACCGACTAACACTGGCGACGGATTGAAAATGGCGCTGACCGCTGGAGCGGGCCTGGGCAACATGACGAGTGCGTGGTGGATACCAACCCTTTCAGAAAGCGGTGCGCGGTGGCCAGACAATGGCGCCCCCGAGAAAGACGCACAGCGCTCTGTTCCGGTTCTTATCGAGCGGACGCTACCGCATAGCTTGATGGTCAATGGTCAGGGTAAGCGGTTTTGTAACGAGGCAACGAACTATTCCGCTCTTGCTGGTGCGTTTCATAGCTTTGATCCCGCGACTTACGGATACAATAATTTGCCTGCCTTTCTGATTGTAGACACTCAGTATCGCAGCCGGTATCCCATTGCATCGGTTATGCCTGGCGACCCATCGCCTGATTGGATCGTCGAGGCGCCAGATCTGGCAGGTCTGGCAGACGCTATAGGAGTCAATGCGGCTCAACTCGAAGCAACGGTGTCCCGATTCAATACGCACGCTGAAAACGTCAATGATCCCGACTTCGTACGAGGGGTCAGTGCTTACGACCGCTTTTACGGCGATCGCTCTCGCGACGGGGCCGCTGCCACGCTGGGGAAAGTGGAGGTTGGGCCCTTCTTCGCGGTACGGATCGACCTGGGTGCGCTGGGTACCAACGGGGGGCCAAGAACGAATGGGATGGCGCAAGTGCTAAACGTCTACGGAGACGTCATTCCAGGGTTCTATGGCGCCGGCAACGTCATTAGCAACCCGACAGGTAGTGTTTACGCAGGCGCGGGCGGCACATTGGGGCCGGCGCTGACTTTTGGTTACATCGCCGGTCAGTCGGTAGCTCGCTCGGAGCCTCACTAGTGGCTCGAGTTTTGGTGTTGGGGGCAACCGGTGATCAGAATCATCCGCTAATTGCCCGATCCATCAAGGCAGGGCCGACGCCTGTTGCGGCCCGAGCATTTTTCACCGAGGCTTAGCGCAACACTCAAAGATTGAAGCGCTATGCAATTACGCACACGAGTCGACGGCGGCGGCACCCCCCGCCCGGCCGAATGGGGTATCGATAGTGAATACGGGCGCCTGCGGGACCTCCTGATAGGCCCCATCGACCACTATCACTGGACGCCCGGTAACGCGGTTGCCCAACGCAGTGAGCGCCTCGGGCTCGCTTTCGATAGCGAGGTGGTTCGCGCTCAATACCAGGAAATGATCGCAGCCTACGAAGAGGCCGGCGTCAACGTTTACCAGATTCCTGCTGAGGCAGGTCTGCCCTATCAGGTCTATGCTCGTGACAGCAGCGTGATGACTCCCTGGGGGGCGATCATCATGCAAATGGAGAAGCCCTATCGTCGCGGTGAGTATGCCGCCGTGCTGCGCTTCTATCTCGAGCACGGTATTCCGATCTACGACATGGTCAATGCTGGCAACGTCGAAGGCGGCGATTTCATGGTGTTGAAACCCGGTGTGGCGATTTGTGGATACTCTGGCGAGCGCAGTATCGAGCCCGCGGTGAATCAGTTAAAAAACTGGTTTGAGGCCGAGGGCTGGGAGTTCATGACCTACGCCTTCGATCCCCATTTCCTCCATCTGGACGTGCAGATGGGCATGATCGCCGAGGACCTGGCGGTGGTGTGCGTGGAGGCCGTAGAGCCGGCGCTGGTGGACTGGTTGAAGAGTAAGCAGATCCGCATCATGGAGATTTCCTACGGTGACACCATGAACATGGGCACCAACATCGTTGCCCTCGGCAATGAGCGCGTGCTGATCCCTGCTGCGGGAAAATCCCTGATCGAAAAGTGTCGGGCCGAGGGGCTGACCGTTTTCGATCCGGATGTTTCGATGATTGCCGCTGGGGGCGGCTCCGTTCACTGCATGTGCCAGCCTTTGCGACGCGATGCGGTGCCCGGCAGCGTGTAGGCCCCAGACGATGACAAAAGACATCAGAATCAATGGCCAGCGGCTGTGGGATAGCCTCATGGAAATGGCAGAGATCGGTGCCACGCAGCGCGGCGGCTGCAATCGGCAGGCCCTCACCGACGAGGACAAACAGGGGCGCGACCTGTTTGCCAACTGGTGCCGGCACGCCGGCTACACTGTCAGCGTCGACGAAATGGGCAATATGTTTGCGCGCCGTTCGGGACGCAACGCTGATGCTCCGCCCGTGATCACCGGCAGCCACCTCGACACTCAGCCCACGGGCGGCAAGTTCGACGGCGTGTACGGGGTACTGGCGGGTCTCGAGGTGTTGCGCACTCTGGACGAGGCCGGCATAGAAACCGAGGCGCCTTTGGAGGTCGTGGTCTGGACCAACGAGGAAGGCGCACGTTTTGCCCCCGCTATGGTCGGCTCGGGTGTGTGGGCCGGCGAGATGCAGCGGGATGAGGTTTACGCCATCGAGGACAAGGCGGGCAAGCGTTTCGGGGATGAACTGGAACGCATTGGTTACCGTGGCGACCTCCCTGCCGAGCCCAGGCCCATACGGGCTGCCTTTGAGGCTCATATTGAGCAAGGCCCTATTCTGGAGGCGGAAGCATTGCAGATTGGTATCTTGACCGGCGTGCAGGGCGCCCGCTGGTACGACCTGACCATTGAGGGCCAACCCGTGCATGCCGGGCCAACCCCCATGGTCGTGCGGCGGGATCCCTTTATGGGCGCCCTGCCCATCCTCGAGTACTGCTATGAACTGGCGGCGCAATACGCGCCCTGGGGCCGGGCCACCTTTGGCGACATCAAGGCCGAGCCGGGCTCGCGCAACACCGTGCCGGAGCGGCTAATCCTCAACGTTGATCTGCGTCATCCAAACCCTGAAGTACTGGACGAGATGGACCGTCTGTTCCGGGCTTTTGTTGCCGAGACGTGTGAGACTAAAAACCTGCAAGGCCGAGTGGAGGAACTCTGGCACATGCCGGTGACCGAGTTCGATCCCGACTGCGTCGATGCAGTTCGTAGCGCAACTGCAGAGCTGGGCTATTCGAGTATGGAGATGGTCAGCGGCGCCGGGCACGACGCCCTTTATGTGGCGAAGGTTGCTCCCACCAGCATGATCTTTGTGCCCTGCAAGGACGGGGTCTCCCACAATGAAGCGGAAGACGCCAAGCTGGATGATCTGGAAGCAGGCTGTAATGTATTACTGCACGCCATGTTGAGAATGGCTAAGGCATAGCGGCAATCCGTTACGCTGCAGTTTTGTGGATCACCTCTGAATATTGGGTGTCACCGCGAAATTCACTCAGTAGCTGTGCTCGCGCTACCAGTAGCGCTTCTCGATTTCGGGCTTTTACGTGACCATAGCCACGTAGTTTCTCTGGCAGCTTCATGAGTTGTTGCGCAGCGCGGTAATTGTCCGGCGTCAGTCGGTCGCAGACTTCAGCCAGGTCTGCTTGATAACGCGCCAGATCCTCCCTCTCCTGCCTGCGCTCGCTGGTAAGCGCAAAAAAATCCCATCGTGTCCCGCGGAGCCACTTGAGCTTTGCGAGCAGGCGAAACGCCGGCATGAGCCAGGGACCAAACTCAACTTTTTTAACTTTGCCCGTCTCGGGGTCGGCTCTGCTCAATAAGGGCGGTGCCAGATGGAACCTGATTGAGTAATTACCGGTGAACTGTGCATCAAGTTTCGCGCGGAAGGCCTCATCGCTGTGCAAGCGCGCAACCTCATATTCGTCTTTGTAAGCCATGAGCTTGAAGAGTTGCCGAGCGACGTTATGGGTGAGCGAATCGTCCGCTTCCGGATCGCTATCTACCGAACGCACCTTTTCAATTTGGTCGAGATAACGTAGTGCGTAGCCCGCAGATTGATATGCCACCAACCGTTGAAAGCGATCCTCAATCACTTGATCTAGCGTGAAGTCGGTATCGGTACTTGACGATGCTTGGGGTAGCAGCGACTCAACCAGCTCCGGCTGGTTGGCAAACCGGCGGCCAAGGAGAAACGCACTCTTATTAAATTCAACGGCTACCCCATTCAACTCAATCGCGCGCTCCAGCGCCGCTTCACCTACCGGCACCCAGCCGCGTTGCCAGGCATACCCCAACAAAAAGAGATTGGTGCCGATGGCATCGCCCGTTAACTGCAGAGCAATGTCTGAGGCGTGCACAAACTCCAGTTGCTCACCCACCTGTGCGGTGACCTTTTGCCGCATGCCCTCAGCCGGAAAGTGCGCATCGGGGTCCTGAACAAATGCGGCTGTGGGCTGCTCGTTGTCGTTAATCACGGCGTGGGTGCGCCCGTGGGCGACCTTACCCATGGCCTCATACCCCGTGCTCACCACCAGATCGCATGCAATCAGCAGATCGGCTTCTCCCGCGGGGATGCGAACGGCTTTAATGTCGTCCTGGGCGCTGGCGACGCGCACATGGCTTACCACCGCGCCAAATTTTTGCGCGAGCCCTGTCTGATTCAATGTGGCGCAACCCTTCCCTTCAATATGTGCGGCCATGGCAATCAGCGAGGTGATGGTTAACACCCCCGTGCCACCGACGCCCGCCACAACCGTATTCCAGGGCTGATCGAGAGAGGGCAAGTCGGGCTGGGGAAGCGGGTCAAAGATGGGCTCCACCGACTGCGCTGGCTGAGCTTTGCGCAGCTCCCCGCCAATGACTGATACGAAGCTCGGGCAAAACCCTTTTAAACAGCTGAAGTCATGGTTGCAGGCGCTTTGATCAATCTCACGTTTTCTGCCGAGCGCCGTTTGCTTAGGTAACACCGAGAGGCAGTTGGACTCGACGCTACAGTCACCGCAGCCTTCGCACACCGCTTCATTGATCACAACGCGACGATCGGCGTGGCGCATTTTCCCTTTTTTACGACGGCGCCTTTTTTCGGCTGCGCAGGTCTGTTGATACACAATCACAGAGGTTCCCTTGAACGCTCTGAGCTCAAACATCAAGGCGTCGTATTGATCCCGGTGCGTCAGGCTAAAGCCCGGTATCGCGTCAAATCTCCCCCGCCAGTCCTCCGGGGCATCAGATACCAGCGCGATGCGGCGCACCCCTTCGCCGCTTAACTGACGGATCAGATCGCCAACGCTCAAAGAACCGTCGACCGGTTGCCCGCCGGTCATCGCGACCGCGTCGTTGTAAAGGATCTTGTAGGTGATATTGACTCCGGCGGCGACCGCCGCACGAATCGCCAGCACACCTGAATGAAAATACGTGCCGTCGCCCAGGTTCTGGAATACGTGCCGGGTCTCGGTAAACGGTGCCTGACCAATCCAGGTCGCGCCCTCGCCCCCCATTTGCGTAAAGGTATGCGTGGGCCGATCTGGCATCCAGGTGGCCATGTAGTGACAGCCAATACCACCCATCGCGTGACTGCCCTCTGGCACCTTGGTAGACGTGTTATGGGGGCAGCCGGAACAGAAGTGCGGCACGCGTTCGATGGTTTGATAAGGCACCGCGAGCGACTTTTCTTTTTCCTCAATCCACCGGATACGTTGCTCCAGCAGTTCACTGGAAAAGAATCGTCGAATCCGATCAGCGATGACCAGCGCGATCATGGCCGGCGTCAGCTCTCCCACATTGGGCAGTAGATCACGACCGTCTTCATCAAACTCGCCGATCACCCTGGGCCGGCTGCCGACTGGGTAGTTATAGAGCTGAGAGGTCAGTTGATCCTCAATGATGGAGCGTTTTTCTTCGACCACCAGAATCTCTTCGAGACCCTCGGCAAAGTCATGGGTCAGGCGCGGCTCCAGCGGCCAGGGCATGCCGACTTTGAAAACTCTGATGCCGATTTCGGCGCCAATGGCCTCGGTAATCCCCATGTCCTCAAGCGCCTGCATCACATCGAGGTATGCCTTACCCGACGTGATGATGCCAAAGCGGGGGTTGGGGCTATCCAGTACGATACGATTGAGGCGATTGACCCTGGCGAACTCGCGGGCCGCATAGATTTTGTATTTGTTGAGGCGGAGCTCCTGCTCCAGCGGCTTGTCGGGCCATCTGGCATGCACGCCGTCGGCGGGCAATTCAAAATCTTCCGGAATGATGATGTCGACACGGTTGGAATCAATGTCAGCAGAAATCGCTGAGTCCATGTTTTCCGTGATGGCCTTCAGGCCGACCCAGCAGCCTGAATACCGGGAAAGCTCCCAGCCGAAAATACCCAGGTCCAACACCTCCTGCACGTTCGCCGGTGCCAACACCGGCACAGAGGCGCCAATGAACATGTGTTCCGATTGATGGGGCAGCGTTGAGGACTTACAGGCGTGGTCATCTCCTGCGACTGCCAGCACGCCACCATAACGAGACGTGCCGAACGCGTTGGCGTGTTTGATGACGTCCATGCTGCGGTCGACGCCCGGGCCTTTGCCGTACCACATGCCAAAAACACCGTCGAAGCGGGCGCCCTCGAACAAGTTGGTCTGTTGGCTTCCCCATACCGATGTAGCGGCAAGGTCCTCATTAACGCCCGGCTGGAAGTGAATATGATGAGCGTCGAGGTACGCTGAGGCCTTCCACATCGCTTGATCGACGCCGCCCAGTGGGCTGCCGCGATAACCAGATACGAAGCCGGCGGTATTGAGGCCCCGCTTCACATCCCTTTTTCTCTGCAGCATTGGCAGGCGCACCAGCGCCTCAATGCCTGTCATGTACGCGGAGGTGTGGTCGTGAGTGTACTTGTCGTCCAGTGACACTCGCCGCAACGGCGGTCGCTCTGCCTGCCCCATGTGCTCGCCTCTCTGCTCAAGCATGCTTCGGGATATTATCGGTCGCGGCGACAGGGAAATTTATTTTAAATATTTGCCTCTATGCCATAAAATGAATAAATTATTTGTAAATATAATTTTTTTAGGTTTCTTTATTCATGATTATCGATTCAACCGACAAGAAACTGCTGGGCTTGCTGCAGGAAGACGCCAACATCAGCACCTCGGCACTGGCGGACAAGTTGCACATCTCACAGTCTCCCTGCTGGCGGCGCATCAACCGGCTGGAAGAGCAAGGGATCATTCAAAAGCGGGTCGCGGTGTTGGATCGCGAAGCGCTTGGCATGAGTGTTGTGGTATTTGCGACCGTCAATCTGACCCAAACTGGCCGACAAAACCTGATCGAGTTTGAGCAGATGATCAAAGGCCATCCCGAGGTGTTGGAGTGCTACACGATGACCGGCATTTGGGACTACGTCTTAAAGATCGTCACGCGTGATGTCAGGCACTACGAAGATTTTGTCAGGAACACCCTGAGTGCCAGCGACTTGATTAGAGAGCTACATTCTCACGTCGCCGTGACAGAAATTAAGAATACTTCTGCGCTGCCCCTTGCGGCACAACTAGACTAGCGAAGCGCCCACAGCGCCTTTCGCGTGATCCGGCTGGTCCTATCAGCAACCGATTATTACCTGCGCTAGGGCAACGCAAACCAGCGCAATCGCTCTGTCTCGTCGGGCAGGTTTCGAATTGTCTCGGGCGTTTTAGGCCTCGTGGACGTCAGCTCTCGCTCGGCCTCAGCCAGAAGGTCGCGCAGTTCCCACGGTGACGGCGTCGCTCTCCCCGTTGGCTCCAATCGATCGAAGGACAGACCCTCCAAACTCACCGGCAACGATCTGGCTTCACTGTGGAATCGCCACACGCCACTCGTCATATCAAAGTGGTAACACGGCAATAGCCGCCAACCATGCCTGGCCACTAATTCAAGTGCGCCCAACAGGTAATCAAACTCTGCCTCGCTAATGAAGTAATTGAAATTAAGGCGCACCCAGCCCGGCCGCAGGATCGCATTGCCAGCTGCTATTTGGGATTCAATAGCGCGGCTATAGCTCATATCCATACCAAGTAACGAGTGGCCATATGGACCGGCACAGGAGCAACCACCCCGCGCCTGAATACCAAACAGATCATTCAGAAGCGACACTACGAAGCCGTAGTGTAAATCCTTATCGCCCCGCTTGAATCGCAAGGACAGAATCGACAGTCGCGGCACATCAAGGAGACCAAGAATTTCGAGGTCCTCGCACTGCGCAAGCCGAGTGATCGCCCGGGAGATAAATGCGTGCTCTCGGCGCGCAATCTCTTGCACACCGACGTCCTGCTGTAGCTTGAATACCAAACCGGCACGGATGGATTCCACGATACCCGGCGTGCCGCCCTCTTCCCGACGCTCCGAGTCGGAAATATACCGGTGATCCTCGGGGGTGACGTAAGTAACGGTGCCGCCACCAACGATTGCCGGTACCGGGTTTTTGAGTAACTGGCCCTTGACGATTAACACCCCCGGGGTGCCCGGACCGCCGATAAACTTATGCGGCGAGATAAACACACCATCAAGTGAAGGGTGGCCATTCATATCAATGCCGGTGTAGGGCGCGGCAGCTGCATAGTCAAAGAACGCCAGTGCACCATGGCGCTTCAACATTGAGGTAACCCCCGGCACATCGGTCGTTACGCCGGTGACATTGGACGCGGCAGAGAAACTGCCGATGCGCAGCGGTCGGTCGATGTACTTCGTGAGGGCAACCTCTAGCGCAGTGAGGTCGAGCTGACCTTTGCCATCGAGCGGAATGACCACCACATCGGCGATGCTCTCGCGCCAGGGCAACTCGTTGGAGTGGTGCTCATAAGGACCAATAAAAACTACCGGGCGCTGCTCCGCCGGTATGACGCCGTCCAAGCCAAAATCATCCGAGAGGCTTTTGGGCAGCCGCAGGTTCAGCATGTCGATCAGCTTGTTGATCGCCGCCGTAGCGCCCGATCCGCAGAAGATCACTTTGTCGTCGTGGGTACCGTTCACTGCCTGCCGGATAATCTCGCGGGCCTGCTCACGAAGCAGGGTAGTCTGGGCGCCAGTAAAGGAGGTCTCGGTGTGGGTGTTAGCGTAGTAGGGCAGCACGTCGTTGCGAATGAAGTCTTCGATAAAAGACAGCGAGCGCCCCGAGGCGGTGTAATCCGCATAGATCAAAGGCCGAACGCCAAAGGGCGTATCGATGGCGGCGTGATCACCAATGATGGCATCGCGGATTTGCTGGATAAGATTCGACAAAGTTTAGTTTGCACATCTTCAATGAGATCACTGCAATGCTAGTGCCAGCGCTGCCAAACATTTTTTCTTTTTGTTGTCTTATTTCGCTCATAAACGAAATATTGTTCCCTATTAATATATTATAATGGCTTTTTATGCCGAATAGAGTCCAAGTATGGACAAGGCTGACCGCAGCTTGCTTTCCCACATGCAGGGCGACGCCTCCCTGTCCGTAGGGGAACTCGCCAATCGGATTGGCATCTCCAAGTCTGCCTGTTGGCGCCGTATCCAGAAGCTCGAAGCAGACGGCACCATCCGAAAACAAGTCACCCTAATCGACCCAGCAGCACTTGGCGTTCCCCTCGCTGTGTTCATTTCTGTGCGCACCAACCAGCACAACCAGCAGTGGGCTGAAAACTTTAAATCCGTTGTAGAAGATATCCCGGGCGTTCTCGAGGTGTACCGTATGGGTGGCGAGATCGACTACTTGATCAAAGCCGCCGTAGAAGACATGCCCGGCTACGACAGGCTTTACCAAAAACTGATAAAGGCCGATCTCTTTGATGTCAGCGCAAGCTTTGTCATGGAGGAGCTCAAACAGACCACCGAGCTACCCATACCCCTGAGATGAAATGCCATCAACATCACTCAATGCGGTTAACCAAGTGCCCCAGGTAAGTGGCCTCAGTTCTCACTACGTCGCCGCGCTGTAGATAAAACTGCTGCCCCCAGATATTCAGCGGCTTAAACAGCACACCCGCGCCTGTACCCGTGAGAATCAGTGAGCTCTGGCGAATGGCATCACCGGGGAGAAGCGGTACGGTATCGCTGCCCTTCTGATAGGGCATCGCACCATCCTCAAGCGCTTTGGCAATGATCGCCTCGATCGAGAGAATCATCTCGGTCAAATCGAACTGCTGCCGAAGTTGATCATTAACATAGAGGGCGACCGACACCCCGCGATAAAACTCGGGGCTCTGGGGTACCACCACCAGATACCCCGTAGGCAAACAGCCGGCGCAGCCCTTCCCCGCCGCGAACCCGGTCCGGCCCAAAGGCTCGCCGAGATCAATTTCTTTCATCAGCGTGAGTCGATCGGTGAAGTCGTTGCACAGCACCCAGCCGAGTGTCGGCAGCGCTTCTCCCACTCTGATATCTGATAGCGGAAAAGCGCAAACTTCCGCCTCAAAATCCAGCCGCGGCAGGAACGGCACAGCATCGTGCCAAAACCCGGGCTGCGTCAGCTTGGGAAAAAGAAACGGCGGATCGTCTGAGTACACCTCATCGGCATGCTCTCGAAAATTTGTGCCTGCCGCCACGCTGGGCTTGCTGAAAGCAACGGGGCTGATCAGTTGATCCAGGGGGTAATGTGAAGCCCCAGAGACGCTACTAGCGGCTTCTTGTGGCGTCACCCGCTGCAAAAAAATGCACAAGTCTGAGGTCAGCGCCTCACCATAAATTGCTGTGAGGTCGATACCCGTCACGCCATCGCCCGAGTGGCCGGTGACTAAAACCAGCGCCTTGGCGCTGCGAGCGAAGGTCAGCGCCTCTGAGAATTCAGCGATCTCCGGCGCAAAAGCGCCACGCTCCCCCTCGACTAGCGGTTTGGATATCCAATAGCTGCCCCCGATGAAGGTCGCGAACAGCAACATGAAAGCACCGATAAAAAACCGCAAAATCAACCATTGCCTCTGTCAGCCGTCGGGCCGCGCCAACAAGCCCCGGGGGCGTCCGCCTTGCCCAATTTCTTATTCACCCGCGGTTTTCTTTACCGAGAGCAGGTCCTCGTACTCAGGCTCATCGCCCTTGGCCTGTGCCATAAAGGTTTGGCGGATCGCATCACCATCCAACATCGACGCGTTCCATGTCGCGATGTAATCAAGGCCGTCTGCGGTACTGTGATCCCGGGCGTAGTTGACCATGCGCTTTGCACCCGTAACGGCAAGAGGTGAGTTGACGGCAATCTGCTTGGCGATGTCCATGACAGCGTCGAGCATCTCATCTGCAGAGTCGTAAACCTCATTCACGAGACCTATCCCGCACGCCTTTTCCGCGCTGATACGTTCAGCGGTGTAGGACATCTGGCGCGCCCATCCCTCGGAAATCAGCTTCACTAGACGGGGGTAGGTGCCGACATCAGCAGTCATCCCAATAGCGGTCTCGTGGACAGAGAAGAAAGCATCTCGGGTAGCGTAACGACAATCACAGGCAGTGATGAGGTCCATGGCGCCACCCACCGCAGCACCCTGAACAGCCACCAAAACCGGCATGCGTGCTTGCTCGAGACAGGTGAAGGCATCCTGAAGTGCCATGCAGTGATGACGGAACGCCTCCGCGCCGATATGGCTATTCGCACCCTCCGGCCCATCCAGCCCACCATCGGTAAATACCGATATATCCATCCCGGAGCAGAAGTGCTTACCCTCAGCAGAGATCACAAGCACTCGCGCCGAGGCCTCTCGCGACAGGGCATTCACCGCAGAGGGCAGTTCAGTCCAGAACGAGGGAATCATCGAGTTCGCTTTTTCAGGGCGATTCAACCGAATATGTGCGATGCGGTTGGTGACGGTGAGATCGAAACATTCGTAGCTCATGAATTTGGCTCCCTATCAACGTGGCTAGCGTTAGTTGCCCGGCTCGGTGAAGCATGACCCGTGGCCACTATGCGCTCTGTCGCGCAGCTTCTATGCGCGCTGGCACGAATTTATGATGCGGCGTACCCGCAAACTTATCCCGGTCAGCCAATGACGTCAGTTCATTGGGCGCAACGCCAGAACGCGTCCCGTCTTCATTATCGAGACCAAAACCATTGGGAATCGACACGTGGCCAGGGAGCATACGATCGGTGACCTCGACGCGCGCGATCGCCGAGCCGGTAGCGGTCGTAATGCGGGCCTGATCACCTGTTTCAACTCCGAGGTTAAGGGCGTCGGCAGGATTGATCCGCAACGATCCCTCCGGATCTTTGCGTCGCCAGCCAAAATCCCGATAAATCGTATTTGCCGAGTAATCGCGGCGCTCACCGGCGCTGAGCGCAAACGGGAATTCGGTATTGGCTCGATCAGCCGGGCCCACCTTGAGGATTTGCAACTCCTCCAGCAGCGTCGGGATGACCAGTTGAATACAGCCCTCGTTACCCAATCTGCTCCAAACCGTTTGCATATCGTCTTTTGAGAAAGTGACGCCGGAGTGCCCTGAAATAATGGCATCGAACAGGTTATCCGCCTGCTCATAGGGGTCACCCTCGTAGCCGGCCCTGGCCAGGCTATCGCTATCGCGCAGCGCAAAGTTTAAGGTCAGCGGCCAAAGAACCGCTCCCTCGGCAGCGCCCTCGGGCAACACCTCTCCGAGGGTGCGATACAGAATGACAGGCGCCAGCTTGGCAATCATGCCGTCTTCCGACATTGCGGCCATGAACCGGTCTCGAAATGCGGCGCGCCCCTCTTGCTTCAAAATCTCGCGCAGCTCATCAATCAGCGCTAACGGCATGTCGCCTGATGCCTCAAGAAGTCGACAGTGGATTTCTGCCTCTGAGAGGGAATCGCCCAAGGGTTCGAAAAGCGGCTTTCTAAGGTGGAAGTAGTTTTCGGGGAACTCGAAATTGAAGAAGGTGGCTTCCCACTTCTCATACTGGGTCGACGCTGGCAGCACGTAATCTGCCGCTCTTGCTGTCTCGGTCATGGCAATGTCGATCACAACCACCAGCTCCAGCGATCGCAGTGCCTCTCGCATGCGATTGCTATCGGCGAGGGAGTGGACGGGGTTCGCAGATTCCACCAGCATTGCACGGTAGCGGTCAGGGTGGTCTGTCAAGATCTCGTCGGCGATGACGTTACAGGGCACCATGCCGCTGATGATCGGTGCTTGAACCACTGGGCTCTTTCGAGAGCTGCGGCCGCTGCCCGCGATGTTTTGCAAGTAGGCAGGCACGTACTGCGAACCTTCTTTACCGAAATGCCCGCATAGGACCCAAACCAGCTTCTCAAGGTAACTGATGAGCGTGGAATGGTGATTCATCTGAATCCCCAGATCCTCAAACATCGCCATGCCCTTCGCGTTTGCGATGGCCTCTACCGCCCGCTCCACTTCAGAGACGGTGAGGCCCGCGTGGGCACAGTACTCAGCGATGGGGATGGCGCTGAATACCTCGATGATTTCTGCAAGGCCCGCTGTGTTCTCCGCAACCCATGCCTGTGCGTAACGCTCGTTCTGAACCAGCATGGCGACCATGGCAGCAAACAACCAAGCATCGGTGCCCGGCTTCACGCGCAGATGAATGTCAGCCATTTTTGCAGTTTCAGTGATCACGGGGTCGACCACGATCATGGTCTTGGTCGGGTCTTTGCTGAAATCCTTCAAGAAGGCGCGGGCTCTGGGTATGCCGTGGGAGTGCCACGGGTTCTTACCAAGGAAAAAGGCAACGTCGCAATGGTGAAAGTCGCCCTTCACCATTGCGCCAAACATTTGGCCATTCACCCAGAACTCACCTGTTTTTTCCTGAGCGAGGGCACTGGAGCGGTACACACTCTTCAGCACTGACCGCGTGGCGCTGGAATAGGCGCCGGGTAAATGATTTCCCTGGCCGCCACCGCCGTAATAGAAAATTTTATCGCCGCCGTGGGTATCGCGAATGCCTTTAAAACGCGACATGATCTCAGTCGTTGCCGTATCCCAATCAATTTCTTCGAAGGACCCATCCGCGCGTCTTCTGAGTGGCGAGGTAATACGGTCTTTACCATTCTGGTAGTGGTTCAGGCCGGAGGCTTTTTGGCAGAGATACCCTTTTGAAGCCGGATGATCCTCATCTCCTCGAATCCGCACAATTTCGCGAGCGTTATCACCCCCCGTTTGCACTTTGATACCGCAATTCAGTTCACACAGGATGCATGCGCTGGAGTGCCATTGATCTTTTGACATCGTCATTACCAACTGGTCACATTGTTGAGAACTGTGTCGACTTCGCGGACTGTCGTCAACCAGCAGGCTAAGAATAAGTGTGACTCGCTTCCTCCGATGGGCCGGAAAGCGAGCGAAACGGACAAGAAATTACCTATGGGAATCAGAATAATCGGGGGAGGCATTGTCGGCCTCAGCGTGGCTTACCACCTCAGCCAGACCGCTGCGGACATCACTGTATTCGAAATCGACAAAAGCTACGAGCGCGCCAGCTTTGCTCGCAGCTGCGGTGGGCTGAGGAGCCAGTTCAGCACGCCGGCCAACATTGCGATGAGCCGTTACAGCATCGATTTCATCCAAAACCAGACCGATGTCGGATTCACCCCCAACGGCTACCTGCTGTTGTTCGACGCTTCACGCGCTGGGGATCACGACCATAGCCTCGCACTCCAGCAAGAAACGGGTGCCAGCACACAATCTTTAGCGCCAGAGAAGCTTAAAGCGCTTTACCCAGAACTCAATACAGAGGGTCTCTATCGCGGTTGTCTGACACAGGACGGCACCGAAGGATGGATTGACCCCATCGCTTTGCATCACTGGTACCGAAATCAGTGCCTGCAAGCTGGCGTCAACATTGTTTATGGCGACCATCGCCAATACCCGAGTCACGCCTCCGATAGCACTGTGATTTGCGCCGGCTATTGGACCAGAGACGTGGCGCGACACTTTGGCATCGAGATCCCCGTGCGAGGCGAAAAGCATACGGTTTTTCAAGTCCGCACCGAGCGCCCCGTCAGCGCCGAGTTACCACTGGTCGCCGATCTTGCGGCGGGCATCTACTTCAGGCCTGAAGGTGAGGGCTACATCGCGGGGTACGAGGGGAATAACGAAGGCGAAGCTGATGACTTGGAGCCCGCCTGGGGCAGTTGGGACGAACTGTGGGAACGGCTGTATTACCGATTTCCCGGTATCTTTGACAGAGCCAAAATGACGGGAGCCTGGTCAGGGTATTACGACGCCTGCACCGTTGACCATAACGCCATCATCGATGAACAAGGCGGCATCTACTTTGCAACGGGCTTTACCGGTAGAGGGCTGATGCACTCTCCGGCCGTCGGCTTGGCAGTCAGCGAGATGGTGGCGGGTACACCGCTAAGTTTCGATCTATCCGCCTACAAGCTGAACCGTGCATTAAACCGGGAAAAATATGTCATCTGATCGGATAACGCCCTTGGAGACGCTTACAGTCAGAGGCTCCCTTATTTTTTTGGCTTATCGAGCCGCACGACGCCATAAACCCTGACACCACGGTTGAGCGCCTGGTGTTTGATTTAATCTGTTACCTCAAGCGCCTTGGCCCATCTCCACGCTGGTGAATCTGCCGTCGCCTTTCTCCGGCTGGCGTTACCTGGTGAGATTCCGCTCGAGTAGCGCGAAGAGATCTTCCACCGACGAGCTGCCCTTCTCCTCTCCATTAGCACTGAACTGCCACAACGTGCCGTCGAGGTAAGGGTTAGCGAAGTAGACGATGCTGTGACGGACGGGATCATTAGAGCGTTGGCTCAGCACCCGATGGCTAACGGCCCCCACGGTGCGATCGGAGTGAGCCATAATGAAATTGAGCGCCTCGCCAAAGTTGATGATGAGATGGCCGGGAAGTACCGGCACATCCTCAAACTGGCCATCAATTTCAATTTGAAGCCCCGGGGCACTGGCATCAAGAATCGTGACAAAACCATAGTCGGTGTGGGGGCGGAGCCCCCAGTCAAGCGTGCGGGTGTCGTAGTGCACGAAGTTGAGAAACGCATCACCTCCGCCCGAGGTGTAACCCCCCGAGGCCCGATCCCACAGACTCTCGGGGATGCCCGAGTGATGAAACACCTTGCGAATGATGGCAACACCGACGGCGTCAAGCTGGCGAGCGAACGCCGCGATGTCACTGGGATAGTGCTGGTCCCATCGCTCGCGTCGGAGTGCCAGCTTGGTCTGCTGGTTGTTCTCGAGCGCGATAAAACCCTCCAGCTCACCGTAAGCAGGGACGCCCCGGTAGGGGCTATCCGGAGAAATCAGTTCAAGACCAAATTGGCGGGCGGACGCCAGATCCAGATCGTCAGGCGCTTTTAGATAGAAGACACCCAAATCCAAAGCGCGGTTTAGATAGCCTGCGCCAGGAAAGACCAGACGCTGTTCTCCTGAAATCGAACCAACAGGTAGGCGGGTTGCGTCTGAGTCGGCGCGAGGGCTCCGCGACATATAAAAGAATCCCCTCAATGAAGTTGAATGGCTGTAACAATTAAGCACATTAACGCTAATGTCTATGTGCTGCGAAGCACTGTCACCTGCGTGTCACCGATTGCTAAAAAAGGCGTCATCTTGAGCGCCGTCTCAAGGCTCATCGCCCCAACCTTATCGCGGTGACCGCATGGCCGGGCCCACTAAGCACCGCGTTAAACTCAAAAACTGTAATGCAGGCTCAACTGAATTTGGCCTTTGTTCACCGCGTTGCTCTGCTGCTGCATGTAACCCGCTTGAATCTGACCGGCCTCGCTGAACTGATAGCCGAGCGCCCCATAAAATCGATTGCGATCATATAAATCGACCTCTCTTCCGTCGCCAATATCCCGCTGCCCGTTGATAAAAAGCTCGTTGTAGAGGGCCAAGTAGAACGCGCCAGGGCTGAGATCAGGGCGATTCAGGGGCACGTTGGCGAGTAGCGCGTAGCGGAATCGGGTTCTGAAATCCTGGCCGTTGACCCAACGCTGCTCAAATCGGAGCCGGTGCTTGAGAAACCACTTTTCCCCTACTCGCTGTGGGATTAAAGCCTCCTGATAGGTCCGGTTCTCGGTACTGGTCCGCTTCGACTGGCCAAACTGCCCTGAAGTGATGTTTGCGACACCCAGCGTGTATTTACCGGGCAGTGCATCGGGCCGATAAGCCAAACCACCCCTGATCAAGAGCTGCTCGAGATCACCGCCCCCATCCCATGTGCGGTATTGAATATCGCCCTGTACGCCAAACCGACTCTCTGCAAAGTCTTTGCTGAGGAAGGCCATGTACCAGCCGCCTATCTGATCCTCATCGATAGCGCTGGCGCGCACGCTAGAGACGTGCGCGAACAAAATGACGGCTAGTGCTACCAAGGATCGTCGGAGCATTATTACGGCTAAGCCTCGCAGTGCGTAATAGTCAGGCTAGGCGAGAAGTTAACAATAATTGGCTGTGTCCACTAATATCACCGAAGCAATTCAGTGAAAGTTTTTTTCTATCGCTGTGGAAGAGGGCGCTCACTCAATGAGCGATTTGCGCTCGCGAGTTATACCACTCTCGGTTTTAGCTGGGTCAGCTCCGCCGGGCTGTCATCACCGCACGCTCCCCGGGTTCCACTGGTGTAGCGCGAAGTGCTACTGTCTTTTTATTCCGATAGCAGGCGTTGCTATCATCGTCACAGGACAAAATCGGGCGTCAGCATGAAGAGAATCATTATTGCCCTAGTCGCTGCCAAATTTGCCATGCTCGGCAGCGCGGGTGTTTCAGCGGGCTTCTATAGTGGCAAAGGCGTGGTCGCCAACTGCAATAGCGAAGCCAACTATGACAACGGCTGGTGCGCGGGCTATCTGGGTAGCTGGGCCGACGGAGATACCGACGAGGTGCGGCGTAAGGCCTGTATCCCCTCCGACACCAGTATTGGCACGCTGAAAAAAGTGTTGATGGACTACGCAGAGGCCAACCCGCAAGACGTCGAGGCGATGAGCGGAGGCGAGTTGTTGCAACGGGCGTTTAGCAGAAAGTGGCCAACCGAATCGACCGATGACACGGTCTCGGAGATTTACCGAAAAACCTGCTGATCACGCGTCAGCAGAGACACGCTCTCGATGGAAGACAACACGAGAGCTGAGGCCGGTGAGGCAAATTGGGGGCACTTATTGAGCGCCGACGCTCCGCAACATGCGGGTAGCGTGTCGCTCGAGCCTGTCGAGCTGTCGCCGAGACTCATCAAGCTGGCACACCAACCTCGATGAAGCGCTCAAGTAGATCAGATTGCCCTCTCGCACCACCTCTGGCCGAGACGCCAGCCGACCAGAAGACTCCCCGTTCTGTGAGCTGCGTAGCCGCTTCATGTCGATCACCCGCAATTCCTTACTCAGCGAAATATCGGACGATTCGCGCCGAGCTTGATGGGTCCAGACGTGTCAAATTGAGCCGATAATTGCGTTTTGCAATTATTATTGCGTATTGCTATATTGTGGCCAATCAGGAGGATCCGTCATGGAAAGACAACTGCCTCAACCCCTTCTCTCAAGCGAGGAGAGAATCGCCCTCGACGCCGCCATCGCTGACCTGTGCTCCGGCCGCCAAGCATCAGCAACGGCAGATACGCGACGGCCGGTAATCTCGGCAATCAAGCACTCGATTATTCTCTTAACGTTGTCTGCTGTGGCATTGCTCACCACTCACACTGCCTGGATGTCGATCCGTTTCTAGGTAAGCAACGCCGTCTGCTCAAGGGCTTACTAGTCTCGTCACGAACTCACCCTCAAATTGGTGATATTTGGTCTTACATGGTCACGCCGATAGCGCTTACCCTGCCGTGGAGGTCAACATGTAGTGTTGGGTCGGTGCATTCCTGCCATATGAGGTAGAAACATATGCTCGCAGAAGCAATAGAAGTAGCAGAGTCCAGACGCTCCCTACAGGTCATGCAAGCCGACCTCGACAGTATCGAAGAGCAGTTGCAGCTCACGAACAGGCGCTTCATTCAAAGCAGACCCAGCGCTTGGGCACGAGCTCGCGCAACCACAGCAATCTATCTCGCCAACATCAGAATCCAGAGCCGATTCAAGTTCTGGCTACTGCCTGATCAGGACTGATACCCCCCTCATCTGCCGCCGGCGACTGGGTTGCAGGCGGTGGTCCCTGATGGTCCGCGCGGCCCAGTAGCCGCATTATCCAGACACCGCTCAGCACCGGAAAATTAAAGCCTTACCCCCTTTCGGCCGATGATTGTTGTAGTGCAGTCTGCAACAGGGAGTAGGGTCGTGATGGGTGAACAGGTGGTAGATTTTGAAGCGTTTCGCGCCAGAAAAGACCAAGCGACCAACGATCAGGAGATTCTTCGGATCAGCGAAGAGGTGGGCAGTGCAGCAGTGATGCTGGTTCGCCAATTTGCTGAGAAATACCCCGAGTTACCTGACACATTCTTCGCCTTCCTCATCAATCAGCAGTTGTTATCAACCGCGTGTAGCGGCGCAGAAACAGGGCACGAGGGCTCCAAAAGACTGCTGAATCACGCAATGAATTTGCTCGAGGTCTACGAGAACTATCTCAACCAAAAGGGGCAAAGTTTCAAGACAACTGCGCGCACCGAGGCATCAGCAGACCGACAGCCGGGCACACAGCTTCACTAAAGCATCAGTTTGAGCGCCCTGACTCATTAACTGCAATGGGCCTCGAATAAATTTCGATCGCTATTGAGTGTGAGTGCTGGCCCTCTGGCCTGGCCCAGAATCCTCAACTCATTCCTACTCCGCCAGATCATCAAGATCCGTACCTGGCTTCTTCTTTTTAAAGCCTTTGAACACGCTTACAAAGACGTACACGACGGTTGCCATGAACGCCGCAAACGCACCATTGAACCACCCCGTTGCCATACACCCCAGGTAGGTGCCCACCCCCAGTATCAGGGCAAAAAAGGTTCTCATCGTTCGTCCTCGCAGAATCAGCCGCCCACTATAAAGCGAGAAAATGGGGTTAGCTATGTCGGCTACAGAACCTCGGCCTTCAAAAACCTTCCAATCATTCCATTGGCTCCCAATGAGCGCGATATCCCCAAGAGGCTACGTCAGGCGCTGGGCGTGTTGTCACAGAGTCAATTTTTAACGCGATTTTATCTGCGAGGCGGGTTAAGCTCTTGAAAAAAGTGCGACGGCAAATATTTCATGCCGGCCACTTTGTTCAGAAAAAATAGTGAGGGCTTGGCAATGTCTGACGGCACCGGCGCACCCCAGTCTCAAAACGGAATCTTTGCGGCATTCCACGAGCTAACACTGAAGGGTTTAGAGCAGTCGCTCCTCGACGCTCAAGCCCGATATGAACGGGGGGAGGCACAGGCTGATCCCGCTCCCAGTCTCAACTGGGCGGTGACCAATCTGGCGATGGCTGATGAGAGTGGTGCTACACCCTCGCTTGAGAAATTGCTTCAGGAAGAAGTGATTTTATGGCTGAGCGTAGGCGATGAGAAACTCGAGATAGTTCCCGGTAGCGATCACGCCACCATTCAAGCTTCAGCACTCATAAATGCGCTTAAAGAAATGCAAACGATGGTTCAGGGCCTTGCCGAGGACCGGTCTTCAGAACTGGCTACGCAGTTTCATGACATCGCGATTGCCCAGGCGAAACCTTCCTCCCCACCCGAGGATGAGGGCAAATCGGCTTGGGAGTATGACGCCACTGTCGATCGCTACATCGCTATATAACCGTGGCTAAGCTGGCGAGTTTTATCGCTTGCCCGCAACCACTGGTGGCTAGGCGGCCGCCCACTTCAGTAAGAGGTCTTTTATGACGCTCGTATCGGTTATGGATGCCAAAAGCCTTATTTTTGTTGTGGGCAGCCTGTTGTCTTTGGCCGCGGTAGTCAGATTTAGGCCCTCCGAATGCAGGCTGGTGGCCGAGGCCGCATTGCCGGTGGGGCTCGCGGGGTTTCTGATCGGCGTCATCAGCATGCTGGCTGCCGAATCGAACCTCAGCCAGATAGCCCCCGCTGTGGCCATTGCCATTCTCACGCTGGTATATGCCGGTATTGTGCGACTGCTTTTTATGGACTCGCTCAATCAGGATCTGCTTGAGACGCACTCGTTGTTGGGCAAGGCAGCTGGCACAAGTGGTGTGGTAATCGTGACGATCTGGGCCATTAAGTCGGTGTCCCCCGATGGTCTGGCGATGTTCTGGTATCCACAGGTTGCCATGGTCATGACAGGTGTTGCCTTGCTGGTATTTCTGATCGGACGGCTCGTCGATGCGGGCTACGCTACCGGGTGGGCCAAAAAGATAGTGGGTCTGGGATGGCTGGGATTCTCCCTGGGTATTGTGGCAGCACTACCGCAACTGAGTACGCCGACCGCCTTGGGGCCAGCGCTCGCCTTCTCCTTTCTGAGCCTCCTCTACTCGACGTTTGCTGTGATCGTGGGCCTCATCTGGATCCCGCAGGCGATGACGAGTGAGAAAGGAACTCTCTCATTGGGTCTCAGCGCCATGATACCGATTGCCGTCGCTGTGCTCGCTGTACTGGTAGGCCTGACGCTCTCACTTCAGTAAAGCCACCAAGCCCACAGTTTCAAGCTCCCGAACCCTACCCGCCCATACCAGATTGCTCTTTGCATAAGATTGATGCTCTTTATGCGGTTTTTTTGCGGGCCAAAATCGATGGATCGCTACTGGCACAATATTGCCGCATGGGGCCTTTCTGCTGGGGATGAGCGCTATTAGGGCCTGCTAAGATCCCTATCGATCCAGAAAATAAGATTTTGGCATGAAATCTGCATGTTTATGAGTAAGTTTGCAAGCTGGCCAAGCAATGATCTCACTGGGGACTCTTGCAGAGAACTCCCTGAAGGCGCTCAGCGCACTGACCCGCTCCGAAAGGGCGGTCAATCAAGCCACTGAGCGTTTGGCGACGGGGGAAAAAATCAATCACGCTGCAGACGATGCGGCGGGCATGGCTATGGCTGCACGCATGCAGTCACAAATCATGGGGCTTCAGCAAGGTATCCAAAATGGACTCGATGGCATTAACCTCGTTCGCACCGCGGACTCCGTCATCGGCGATTTAATCGATATCGCGCAGCGCATGCGCGAGCTATACCTGCAGAAAGAAAACGGGACTCAGGGCACCGCTGAAAGAGCCATCATTCAGGACGAAATCGATGGCCTGCGCCTGACGCTGACCGAATTGGCAAGACAAAGCGAGTTCAACGCCGAACCACTTTTCATGGAAGCCCGTTCAGTGCCCTTTACTGTCGGTGCCAACATGAATGGGCCGATCACAGTAGGCCTGCCAAAGCTCGTCAATACCATCGATACACCCAAGTCCTTTGAGAATGGTGACTTTGAGGCAGATGCACCGGGCTCCGCATCCATCACCGGCTGGGACATCGTGGAGCAGGTGATCAAATTTGGCACCGACAGTATCGCCGGGCACGCCACACCGACCGACACAGTCTCCACAGGTACAGACCAGAATACGCCCAGTAACGCGGGCAGCATGGAGGTGACGCCCTCCAATGCACAATATAGCCAGGGATCGCAGTCAGTGCGTTTGACCAGTACAGGCATCACCACTCAAGCGGGTTATGACACTGTGAGGGGGCCGGCGCTGGTCAGCCAGGAATCGTTAAACATGAAAGTGGGCGATACCGTGTCATTCGACTGGCGAGCGCAAGGCGGTGGAGATGCTTACGACGTCTACGCGTACCTGTTAAATGTAGATACCGGCGAGACGGTGGAGATACTAAACGACACCGGGGCAACAGCAGGGGCAACGACGAACTGGCAATCAGAGAGCCTCACGATTGCTAAAGACGGGACCTATACATTCGTTTTTGTTGGCGGGACGTTTGATGCGACGGGCGGACAAGCCGCAGGAGCACAGCTTTTCGTGGACAATATTGAGGCGACCACCACCATTACCACCTATGAATTCGCCCTCGACACTAGTTCGCTTTCTAATGTCGACCAGTCCATTGGCACACTGCTGGATCACCGAGCGGAATTTGGTGCCACTATCAACAGAATCACCCATGCCGTGGACTCCCTCACCATGACCGGAGTAAACCTTGAGGCTAGCCATAGCGTGCTGACCGATACCAACTACGCGAAGGAAACCAGCGAGTTAGCGTCCGCCTCCATCATCAATCGGGCAGCGACAAACGTGTTGAACGAATCTCATGAGGCATCGAAGCGTGTGCTGACCAGCGTGATTCGATCGACCGATACCCGGTAATTCCGACAATCCGTCGCGCCCAGAGGTCACAACGGGGGTATAAGAGCCCCTGAGAGGTCAGCACTCTCAGCACTCTGAAATTTCAATAATGTTGTCATCGCCCCTCCTATCAACAAATTTGCTGTAAGGATCAATGCCCACAAAAAGCGGCCTCTGCGCAGTCACAATCACAACCGACTGCTGCCCGGACTTCAGCGATCTCATCTCAAATGACAACACAACTGCGGGCTCCAATACGTCGTAGCCTGGTCGCTTGGTGAATGCGCCAATATCAACCAGATTGTCAAACTCAGTATCTTGCTCGACTCCCTCGCCGTCCGCATAGAACTCTCTGACTGAAGCAGTGAACGTAGTCTCGAAACCACCAACCGAGGTTTCCAGCGGGCGAAAAGGGCATGGGAAGACGGTTGGTCGCTCCTTCTAATCGCCGGCGTTAGCAGAGCCCTCTAGACACGCTCGATAATAATCGCGGGCGCCATCCCACCGGCAGCACACATGGTAATCAGCGCATAGCGCCCGCCTTGGCGCTCCAACTCATCCAGCGCCGTGCCGACCAGAATAGAGCCTGTGGCACCGATGGGGTGACCAAGCGCCATCGCGCCGCCATTGATGTTGACCTTTTCGCGGTCAAGATCGAGTTTCTGAATAAAGCGCTCAGCCACCACAGAGAACGCCTCATTGATTTCCCATACGTCGATGTCGTCTTTAGCGAGCCCGGCTTTCAAAAGCACCTTCTCCGCCGCCGGTACCGGCGCGTTCAACATCAGCGTGGGGCAATCACCCATGTTGGCTGTGGCCACAATCCTCGCCCGGGGCTGCATGCCGCTCTTTTCCATGTAGGCCTCGGAGGCCAGCAGCAAGGCTGCCGCGCCGTCGACCACGCCCGATGAATTACCCGCATGATGGATGTGATTGAACTCGGTGATCTCCGGGTATTTCTGCTGGATGAGCGCGCCATAGGTGGTACCCGCCTCATCGACCGGCACATCCCGTGCCACGCTGAACACCGTCTTCAGCTCCGCCAAACCCGCTTTGGTAGTCTCGGGTCGAGGGAACTCCTCGTGATCAAGTGCGACGGTGCCGTCTGGGTTTTTGACCGTAATAAGAGACTTATCAAAACGGCCCTCAGCAATCGCCTGCGCGGCTCGCGCCTGACTCACCAACGCCAGATCATCCACCGCATCGCGATCAATACCCTCCAGCGTGGCAATCGCATCAGCGCAGACACCCTGCTGTGACTGGGGGTGCATGGCGCGCAGCTCGAGGTTCCCCGAGTCGATCATGGGCGGCTTGGAGGGGTCCGCAATCTGGCCGTGGTAGCTCATCATCTCCGTGCCACCTGCGATCACCAAGTCTTCCATGCCTGACATGATCTGCGCCGCCGCGAGGTTCACAGTGGTAATGCCCGAGCCGCAGAAACGGTCCAGCGTAACGCCGGAAGAGCGCACGTCGTAGCCCGCGTTCAATGCTGCCATTCGGCCCAAATCACCGCCCTGCTTGCCCGTTTGTGAGGACGTACCCCAGATGATGTCGTCAACTTCCGCAGTGTTGAGGTGGTTCCGCTCCGCCATGGCGGCGAGTACAGTAGAGCCCAAATAGGAGGGATGCAGGTGCGCGAGCGCGCCCTTTCCGACTTTGCCGATCCCTCGTGGGGTGCGGCACGCATCAACAATATAGGCATTTCCCATGGTTTTTCTCCTGAAAAATCTGACTACGGCGCGCGTCGGCGCGTCTTTGATTTATTGGCGGCTGCAGAGCAGTTCAAAGGACTCTGCACGCTACGTGGCGATCTAAAAAGGGTCAAGTCTCAGCGACTTGCTCTCGCAACGCGGTTTTCAAAATCTTGCCGATATGACTCCGCGGCAACTCATCGAGCTGCTGTAGCGCCGAGATGCGCTGGGTTTTGCCCAGCTCAGCATTAGCGCGAGCGCAGACTGCAGGGAGGTCCAGCTGTTCACCGCCCGCCGCCACCACAAAGCCCAGCGGCGTCTCACCCCACTCTTTCGATGGGATACCAATCACGGCGGCATCGACCACTTCGGGCTGTTTCAGCAGCGCATCCTCGAGGTCTCTAGGATAAACATTAAAGCCACCAGAGATAATCATGTCCTTGGAGCGACCCAGCAGCGTGACGAAGCCCTCCTCATCGACCCGGCCGATATCGCCCATGCGCTGCCAGCGCTCACCGTTCTCGTCGTACCAGCCGGCCTCTTCGGTTTTCTCGGGCTGGTTCTGGTAGCCCGACATCATGGTGGTCGACCGCCCCACCAGCTCACCAATCTCCCCCGCAGGCAACCGGTTCAGTTGCTCATCGATCGTAAAGACCTCGCTCCCACCCCAGGGAATGCCCACCGTATGGAGCTTGTCCGGGTTGGTGTCGGCGCGGAGCAGGCAGACCACGCCACCCTCGGTCATGGAGTAGATCTCGATCAGCGCACCGGGCATGCGGCGCACCACCTCGGCCTTGAGCTCTGCCGAGAACGGCGCGCTGGTGCAGTACTTGAGCGCCATGCTTGAAAGGTCATATTCATCAAACTGAGGGAAGTCCATCAAGCGCTGGTACTGTATTGGCACGAGAATCGTATGCGTTGCGCGGTGTTGCTGGGCCAGCTCCAGCCACCGCGCGCAATCGAACTTGCGCATCACCACCGCGGTACCACCGTAAGCCATGGTCGCGACAAAAATACTGAGCGTGGTGTTGGAGTACATCGGCGTCGAGAGCAGGGTCACCTGCCCGGGCAGCCCCAGCCCGCTCTCTTCCCCCACCGCCATTTGATACCAGCGCATTTGACGGCTGTGCACGATGCCTTTTGGGGTGCCGGTGGTGCCACTGGAATAAATGATGTTATAGGGGTCGTAGGGGCCGGTCTCGAGATCAAGAGGTGTCGCACCATCATCAGCCATCCAATCGAATAGGGGCGGCGCGCCATCTGATTGGTCTGGTGCATCCATCATCACGTGCTTGAGGGCCGGCAACGCCACACCACTGTCGGCGAGCTCTGACCGTTTGATGTGGTCGATAAATAGATGCCCTGCACCGCTATCGGTCATCATCGCGGCAAGCTGTTGCGGGGTCGCAGAGGTGGTCAGCGGTGCGGCGCACCCGCCCGCGACAATGGCGCCGAGATACACTAGTGCGTAGCGGGTGGTGGTGGTGCCGAGAATAGACACCGCCTGGCCTTTTTGCAGACCCTCGGCTTGCAACTGCATGGCAATGCGATTCACCAGCGCCGCGGCCTCGGCCCAGGTCAGGCGCTCTTCCCCGTCATCCAGCGCGATGCGATCGGGCTGATTTGCAGCATGGGCGTTAATAAGCCAAGCCAGTTCGCCATACTGCCGCTTAAGGTACTGCAGCGTCTCAGCGGCGGGTATTGAAGTATCGGGAGTCATAAAACACTCGGTTCGTATCCGCGGTCAGTTGGCCAACCGCGTTGTATCACGAGCGTGACTTGAGTGGCAGGGTTTAGGCTCTGGCGCGAGCAGGTTTCCGGTTGCGGCCACCGCTTTTTGCTGCCTGTCCCTTGCGTTTAGCCGATGGCCCACCTTGGTGTTTCTTGCCCTGCCCGTCGCGCTGTTTTCTGGCACCCGGCTTTGCTTTGGCTTTTTTGGGCGGGCGCTTCCCCGACGATTTGACCTCCTTGGTCGGCAGTCGGTGCTCGGGCTCGAACCCCTCAACCTCTTCCCTGGGCAACGATTTCTTGATGAGCTTCTCGATTTTCTGAAGCTGTGCGACTTCGTCAGCGCTGACCAGAGAGAGCGCAACGCCCGCCTCACCCGCACGGCCGGTCCGACCGATCCGATGCACATAATCTTCAGCGACATGCGGCAGATCAAAGTTCACGACCCGCGGCAGTTGCTGGATATCGATACCGCGGGCTGCGATATCCGTCGCGACCAGCACTTGCAGTCGACCATCCTTGAATTGCTTTAGCGAGCGGGTGCGGGCGCCCTGTTTTTTATCGCCGTGAATCGAATCACTGGCAATGCCCGCTTTCGACAAATTACGCGACAGCTTATCGGCACCGTATTTGGTGCGGGAAAACACCAGCACCTGACCCCATTGCTCGCTGGATACCAGATGCTTGAGCAGCTCGGTTTTGCGCCCCTTGTCGACGGGGTGCACCATCTGGTCGATACGGCTGACCGTCGTATTGGCGGGCGTGACCTGAATCTTTTTCGGCTGATGCAAAAATTCGCCTGCAAGGCTCTCGATCTCCCGCGAGAAGGTGGCCGAGAACATCAGCGTCTGACGTTGCGTGGGAAGTTCCGCATGGATCCTGCGCATAGCCGGGATAAAGCCCATATCGAGCATTCTGTCGGCTTCATCCAGCACCCACATTTTGACGTGGTCGAGCCGAATCGCACCCTGTCCCAATAAATCCAGCAAGCGTCCGGGGGTGGCAACGAGAATATCGGTACCCCGGGCCAGGTGGCGGATCTGGGGGCGAATGTTCACACCGCCACAGACCATCTGACTATGGAGCTTGATACCAGCGCCGTAGGTACGGATGTTGTCGGCAATCTGGGCTGCCAGCTCGCGGGTCGGTGTCAGAATCAGGCAGCTGACGTCTTTAGGCCCCGGACGCCCGGAGTTCTTGAGCATCTGCAGCGCAGGCAATGTGAAGGCTGCCGTTTTGCCCGTACCGGTTTGTGCCGCGGCCATCAGGTCGCAGCCAGAGAGCACTAGGGGGATCGCCTTGGCCTGAATCGGCGAAGGGCTGTCGTACCCCTTCGCAGCAATATTCTGTATTAGCTTAGTGTTAAGGCCCAACTGACTGAATGAGGTCATCATGTGCTCTGCTAGGAGTATAAAAAATAGAGGACTGCGCGAGTGACACCGGCTATCGATGAGCTACGGGATAACAGTCCCTGACGAATGGCGCGCAGTATGAGTGGGCGGACTAACAATACAAGCTTTATTTCACTGCACTATGCACTGGACCTATACGCAGTGGTGGGCGGATCCAGACCAAACAATGTGGTAGCACAAAGTCGCAAAGAGTTGGTTAGGGCGCGCCGACCCCTGCGGAAGTCGAGTGCTGTGAATGATGATTCTGCTCGACACATTATCGACCCGGCACACGGCCTTTAGCCTCGCCTCTGAGAATGGTCTGACCACCTCGATTGCGCTGCCACACGGCGCAGTTCACCACACCGCCACCGTCCGACTCCTCAACCAGCTCGAGAATTTCACCCCCACACTCCAACACATCACCGGGAAACACATTGGCCACAAAGCGCATCTTCGTTGCCACCAGATCCCAAGGGTCGTGAAGCCACGCGGTGAAGTAACGATACAGATAGGCCTGATTGAGCGGTCCCTGCTGCACCACATCGTGCAGCCCCCGCTCCTGCGCATAGAAACGATCAAGGTGCAGCGGGTTGGTGTCTCTAAGAATCAGTGCAATCGGGATGTAGTCAAAGCGGTCCATGGGCCCCAACTCCACAGTTGGCAACAGCATGCCCACCTCAAGATCCTCAAAGAACGGTTTGGAAACTGCCTCTGTCATTTGAACAAAATATAGGACTGCTGCCCGGACATCAGCTGGTCCCCCTCCCCACCGCCGGTGATCTCGAACGCCACCTCGATGACATCAAATCGACTCTTGCCCTGCTTTTCATAGACATCGCTGATCGAGGCGGTGATGGCAACCGACTCCCCGACTCGCAAGGGTCGGTGAAATTGAATCGACTGTTCACCGAACATGGCAGTACCTGTGCGGTAATCGAAAAGAAAATCCTCTTGCCAATCAAATGTCTTAAGTAGCCCCAACACCGCCACAAAGGGCGCGAAGGATGGTGGCGCTAATCGTGCAGCCTCAGTTGCAGTAGCCGTCGCTTCACCCAAGCCTGACTCGTTATTAATGGCGACGAACTCTGGCTCATCCACCACACCGAGAAAGTCATTCACGTCGACTTCTGTCACCGTATAGGTCGCCGAGCGGAGTGAACGGCCAATCAATGTTGTGCGGTCTACATTCAATGAAGAGTCCCTTCTAAGTTCGCGTTCAGACTAACACTTGTATCAGGTGCGTGGTGTCACTCGCATACGGCTCCGCTCACACAGATCATGGAGGTAAATTCCGGCCGTAGTATCCCGCAGGCGTACGACGGCATCGACCTCCGCAACAGCTATGACCTCAGAACAGATCATTCAAAACGCCTATTACGTGCCCGACCTTGAAGCCGGTATTGCACGGTTCCATGCGCTCTGGGGTGTGGGGCCCTTCTTTGTGCGGCGCCATATTCAATTTGAGAACGTCACGTACCGCGGGTCACCCTCAGAGCTCGATATTTCCGCCGCCTACACCCAATCCGGCGACCTGATGATCGAGCTCGTCACCCAGCACAACGACGCGCCCTCTATATTTAGAGATCGTTTTGCGGCCCACGAAGGTGGGTTTCATCATGTCGCTCTGGCCTTTGGCGACCACGATACACGTGTCGCCGAGTTCAACTGCATGGGGCTTGAGTCAGTGACGAGCTTCAAAACCTGTGAAGGCCGAGGCGCGACTTATCTTGATACCTTTGAGCTACTCGGCCACGCCACTGAAATCTACATTGTGAATGACAGCTTGAAAAAACTTTATGTCGATGTGCGGCGTGCGAGCGAGACATGGGACGGAAAAGAGCTCGTCAGGGAGCTCTAAATCAGACTGATTCAGGTCAACCTGCCGCCAGCTTGGGTTGTCGGTCTGCTCGGTAGAGCCCCCAATGCTTCTCAGGCTCCAGCGGATGATCAGAGCCTTTCCAGTTCTCATCGAACGCTTCAAAAACGTAGACGACGACACCCTGCTCTGACGACCACTTATGCAGCTCCTCTAGGTAACGTTTCTGATAAAACTCGCCGACATTTTCAAGCGGAATCCCCCGGCCGTTTGACGCTGTCGCCCAGCCAGCCTCGGTGATGATCACCTGCTTGTCGGGGTAGCGCTCAGCCACTGCCGCATAATTTTCTTTGGTATACGCCAAAGCCTCATCGATCGTTTTGTATTCCCAAACCGGGTAGGTGTGGATGGAGATGAGGTCAACCTGTTCGGCCAATGCATCGAGCTTGCCCAGCCACGGCACGTAGTTTTCGCAGAACGTCACCGGCTGTGCGACGTGCCGCTGCAGGTGAGCGACATAGTCCGTCACGGCATCGGGTGAGACCAGATGGTCAGTCCAGTCGACGGTGGCCTCGTTGCCTGCCGAGACCACATCGACAATATCCGGATATTCATTTGCAAGCGCCACAGCTCGTTCGAGCTCAGCCTGATTGCTGCGCTTATTGTCTCTCAAGACACTGGCCGGGTATTCTCCGCCCTAAGGGCAATTCGGATTACTGATCTCGGCGGCAATGTAGGCACCCAGCATCACTTTGAAAGCGAAGCCCTGCTCCCTGATCACCGCAAGTACACGCTCGGTATGCACATCGCAGGCATAGAGCCGCAGCGCGTCCCAGTGGCCCTGCAGAATCTCGAAGTCGCTGGCGATTTCGGCGGGGCTGGGAAACACCCCCGCATCAGGGCTTTGGCCATCGCGAAACCCGGAGTAACAAATCGCTCGCTTGTGGGCGAGGGGGATAGCTTGGTTCATGGTATTGGAGCGTACTTGAACCATTCACTCTTGTCCCATAAGCCCCAATACGCACCGACGTCACCCTCACCCGCGTCAACTGAGACCTTCCAAGGCTCATCGAAGGATGAGAAGTAGAACATCTCGATACTTTCCTCAGCCGCCCATTCCATCGCCTTGAGAAAGTAAAGATAGGCCCCCTGTGGCGAAGATTCGGCGCCATAGAAATGCCCGCCAGCACTGGGCCAGCCTGTCTCGGTAATGATGATGCGCTTGCCGCGCGCCACTTTTTGGAGCCGCCGGTACATGTCCTGCACATACAAAATGGCGTAGGGGTGAGCGCAACCCTCCCAAAATGGATAACAGTTGCTCAAGATTACGTCACAAGCGTCTGTGACTCTGGGTCGGTCCTCAAACTCGTAATAGGCGTCGACATAACCCATGGGAACACTGGCGGGGAGCCGCGCCCGCGCATCGGCAATGTAGTCGAGGAGCTCGTCCTCCGAGAGCTCATCTCGATACAGGACTTCGTTACACACCGCGGCCACATCAACTCCGCCCTCATGAGCAAGCGCCACAAGCGTATCGATCTCCTCTCGGTTCCTCGCGCTGTCTGTGCCAAGCCAGGCACCCACCAAAGTGTTTAAACCCATCTCCTTGGCTACAAGCGGGATCAGTTCATTGCCCTCTGTGACAGAGAAAGCCCGGATCCACTTAAAGTACGGCGCAATAATCGCCATGCGCCGTTTGATTTGATCCCGGGACAGCCTGTCACCCGGTGTCTGACCCTCGGTGTAAGCACTGAAGGCAATACCATGCATCTTGGCATCGAGCAGTGACGTCAAGCGCGCATTAAGGTCCTCCTCGCACACCGGGCGCCTTTGCTGGCCCAATAAATGATGGCGCCGATCTTCTCGACGTGACATTCGACTGCTCACCTCGCTGGGGGGTACTAACTGCTGGAGTGGCGATGCTACTCAGCCACAGCGACTTTCTCAGCAGGAAAGCGATGGAATGCTATATCAGCTGGATAAGCTGGAATCTGCGGAAGAGATCGCGTCGAGTTTCTCGTATCGAGAACCGTTCAGTCCCAGTGCCGCAAGGGCCTGCAGGCACCAATAGTCAATCGAGTCGGCAAAGGACAGGTAAAAAAAGCCCGCTCACCGGCGGGCTTTTTTTGGCATCTGCGCGCTGACTGAAGTTAAGCGCGACCGATATGCCAGACCTTAGGGCATCGCGGTATCCACCGTGACGCTCGTCACTGAGCCGGTAAAGTGAGAATCACGCACGTTTTCAAACGCGGCTACGACCTGCGTCGCGTCATCTTTGCCTACATCTGCTGTCTCGTCGCCAGAGAAGACTGCGGGGGTGGTGCGCTCGACGCGCCCCTCGCTCACCTTCTCACCATTCACATACAGCGTTGCCAGCCCGCCTTTACCCGGGCCGCCTCCGTCGTAAGCGAACTCCAGCTTCACTTCGGCCGGGCCTGCTGGCAGGGCTTCATCCGATGCGATGGTGTATTTCTCAAGCCCGAACCAGTTGTAAGTGTAGGCGGGCCTGCCGCCATCCATATAAAGCGCTCAGCCACCAAACTTGCCGCCCTGGGTCAGGATGATGCCGCGGTCGTTACCGACGAGCTCGACATTGGCAGTGACAGTCTTGGAGCGGTTCTTGATGTTGATGAAGGTGTTCTCAAGCATGCCGTCCATGCCATCCGCCAATGTCAGGCTGGTGCGACCACCCATGAGATCGGGCCGCCCTGCCTGCGCGGGATCAAACCGCTCGTAACGGCGGTCATCCAGCGGAAAGACGTTGTTGGCGAGGGCCTCGCGATCGAATATCGCCTGCAGCTCCGCCAGCTTCTCGGGATTCTCCGCTACCAGGTCGTTGGTCAGACTGAAATCAACGGTGGTGTCATAGAGCTCCCAGATGTCTTCCTGCAGCGTGCGGATAGGGGTGGGATGCCAAGGAACGCCGTGCACCACGCGGGCTAGCCAGCCTTCGTGATAAATCGCCCGGTTACCAAACATCTCAAAATACTGGGTGGTATGCCGATCCGGTGCATCGGCGTCATCGGTGGCATACAGCAAACTCACGCCATCCATCGGCAACTGCGGGATGCCGTTGATCGTATCGGGCATCGGCAGGCCCGTTGCTTCCAGCACCTTGGGGCCAATGTCGTTCACGTGCGACCATTGGCTACGCACCTCGCCACGTGACTTAAACCCATTGGGCCAGTGCATGACCATGCCGTTGCGCGTACCGCCGTAATCACCAGCGACCTGTTTGGTCCATTTAAAGGGCGTGTCGGTCGCCACCGTCCAGCCCGCAGACATATGCGGGAAGGAATCGGGACCACCCCAGTCATCGGCGATCGCGAGCATGCTCTCAACGGTCTCAACACCGAAAATACCGTTGAGGCTGAGCATCTCGTTGAAGGTACCAATCAAGCCACCCTCGGCGCTGGAGCCGTTGTCGCCCATGATGTAAACGAACAAGGTGTTATCCAGCTCACCGAGATCGTCGATGGCATCCACCAATCGACCGATCTCGACATCGGTGTGCTCCATGAAGCCGGAAAAGGTTTCCATTTGCAGTTCGAACAGCTGCTGCTCTTGCTCAGTCAGCTCGTCCCAATCCTTAATTTCATCCGGCTTGTCAGCAAGCTGGGTGCTCTCGGGCACGACGCCCATGGCCTTCTGCCGAGCCAGTGTTTCTTCACGCAGTGCGTCCCAGCCGTCAGCAAAGCGGCCCTTGTACTTATCCCGCCACTCGACGGGTACATGATGCGGCGCATGAACGGCTCCCGGTGCGTAGTAGATGAAGAAAGGTTTATCGGGTGTCACGGCATGCTGGAAACGCACCCAGGAGACCGCTTGGTTGGTCATATCGGTCGTAAAGTGATAATCGGGGTCGTCCTCACGCTCAAGCTTAGTCACGCCGTCAAAAATGACCGGATCCCACTGATTGGTCTCACCGGCAATAAAGCCGTAGAACTTGTCAAAGCCCGAGCTAGTCGGCCAGCGGAAGAACGGGCCGGAGACTGAGGTCTCCCAGGGTGCGGTTTCATGCCACTTACCGAATGCCGCCGTGCTGTAGCCATTCTGGCGCAGGATTTCGGCGTAGTACTTGGCGTTGTCGGGGCGCCGGCCCTGATTACCCGAGAAACCGGTCGCGATCTCCATCACGGAACCCACGTTGACCCTGTGGTGATTGCGCCCGGCGAGCAGGGAAGCCCGGGTGGGCGAACACAGCGCGGTGGTGTGGAACTGGTTAAAGCGCAGGCCGTTTTCTGCCAATTGGGAGAAGGTCGGCGTCTCGATGGCGCCACCAAAGGGCTCTGTGGCACCAAAACCAATGTCGTCGATCAATACGATGACCACATTGGGCGCGCCCTAGGGGGGCTTAATGTTAAAGGGCGGCGGCGCCGTGACGTTGCGCGCGTCCAACTCGGTAATGGGCGCGGCTTCAGGTGGCTGAATAGGGAGCGACGAGCGATCAAGGGCATCGCCCTGCGCAACCGCGCTGCCCTCGCAACCCAGTGTCATGGCCAACAGACCACCGATCGCGGAAACAAACAATTTATTCATGGCACTCTCACTCTTGGGGGAGAAGAACGCCACAACTTACGCTCATTCACTCAATTCGCTAGGCGGGTCACGCCACCTGTCACCTTTTGCTAATTTTTGAGCGTGGTGGGTGCCGCTACAGGCCAGATCCATCTGCCGAATGGATTACCCAAATCTTTCGGTAACCCTCAGTCTGCCAACGGCCTGTCCATTCCTTGGGGATTGTCACCGCCTCGCCCGCATTCACCGTCACGGCCGAGCCGTCAGCAGACGTAAGGGTCACACTACCCTCCAGAAAAAACATGAATTCATCGACACCATAGGGCTCAGTGATATCAAAGGTCTGAGGCCCGGCTTTATACATGCCGGAGGCAAACTTCCCGTCACTGGCCTTTAACGAGGTGAAATCGAGAATCTCGGTATCCCCCTCCTCTGTCACCACCGTCTTCGAGGATGAGAACGCGTCACCCTTGAGGTCTGTGGCTGACAATTTGGCAGGATGTATAACCTCCGCATACGCTGGGTGACTGGTAACCACCGTCAAAAACATCGAGGCCAGAGTGATGCGCAGATTATGAAGATGCGTATGTGCCATTGAGCGATATCCTTTATGTATAAGTTATTGGAATAAGTTTTCTTATGTATGATTTTTTGAACAAGCCTTGTTAACAAGCGGCTTCTTCAGGTCAAGCTGCTTTTTGAACGGGAGTTTGATCCTGAAACCACTGCGGTTTGGAGAAATAAATGCTGTGGCAACACAAAGTGGTGGCCGCCGGATGCTCTCCGATTTTGCCCGCCCGCTCGTCAGCAAGACAGCCTATCAGCGAGAACCCAGAGAAATACTCAGTGCAGATGGATGTTACGCGCTAAAAGAGGCTGGGCGCTCTGACCCTCTTCGCCATTACTGGTACCCTGTCGGCGGCATAACAGAGACGCCCTTAAGCTACGGCTCCGAGGCACCACACCATGACGCGGAAGACTGACAAACAGCTGGGCATGCTCAAACCGATTCGGCGGCGGGATTTTGTTCAGGGCGCCCTGGTGACCGCGGGTACGGCGCTAACTGCCCACCAGCTAGCTGCTGCCGATACGCTCTCACCACCACCGCCGGCAGCTGAGCATGCTATCAGCGGCGAATATCCGCCCACCCGAACCGGTATGAGAGGCTCCCATCCCGGCGCATACGAGGTTGCCCATGCGCTCGGGCGTGACGGCGCGAGCTTTCCCGAGCCCGCCGAGGCAAAAGAGCACTACGACCTTGTCGTAGTCGGTGCAGGCATCTCCGGGTTGGCAGCAGCCTATTTCTACCGGCAAAAAATCGATCCAGACGCAAAAATATTATTGCTGGAAAATCATGACGACTTTGGTGGCCATGCCAAGCGCAACGAATTTCACCAAGGTGGCGAAATGGTGCTCTCGCTGGGAGGCACCCACAATCTCGAATGGTGGAAGTTCAGTGACGTGGTAACTGGCTTGCTGTCCGAGCTAGGTGTCGATCCCTTGGCCATGCGTGAGGACATGACGTTTGACTACGGACACGACGCCCCAAACAGCCCCGCGATGTGGTTCGACGCCGATACCTACGGACAAAGCCGGCTCCTGCCTAATTTCAGCCTGCGGAATCGGCTGACGAAGGAGCAAATTGAGCAAATACCCATATCTGAGCAGGGTCGCGAATCTTTACTCCGTTTCTATAGGGCTGCCGCCGAAGCATCGACGCTCTCTCGAGCAGAGGTCGAAAGACTGCTCAGTGAAATAAGCTACCCGGATTTTCTCCGGGAATACGCTCGTTTGACCGCGGATGCAATTCAGCTGTTCGATAAAGACCAGCATGGGTCGTGGGGTCTTGAGATGCGTGCGCTCTCGGCTGCTGAAGCGATTGAGGTTGGATACCCGGGGTTGCAGCTATTCGGACAGGATTGGGAGGGCGAGGATTTTCAGTACCCCGTTGCCATGTGGCCGGATGGCAACGCCAGCCTGGCCAGACTGCTGGCGGCCAAACTGATCCCAGAAGCCGCCCCCGGCGCCAACGCCCAAAATATTGCGACGGCCAACTTCGATTATTCCCTGTTGGACCGGGAGGCCGGTGACGTGCGTCTACGACGGAACGCGACCGTCATCCACACGGAAAACACTGACACGGGTGTAGCGGTGACCTATGCGTCCTCGGGCAACATTGATCGCGTCACGGCCACGCACTCGGTGCTCGCTTGCTATCACAGCATCATCCCTCATTTGTGCCCTGCTATCCCTGCCGCGCAAAAAGACGCGCTCAAGTATCAAGTCAAGATGCCGCTCATATTGACCAACGTACTGATTCGTAACCGTCACGCACTCGACAAACTGGGCATCGACGCCATCTCTTGTCCGGGCCGCTTGCACGGCAGGCTGTTCCTTTTTCAAGGCATCAATACCGGGGGCTATCAGAGCGAGGGTGAAGCCGTGTCGCTGGTTTTTTGGGGATCGGTGTCACCGCCAAAGGACGCAATCGACATCCGCAGTCAGCTTAGAGGATCACGCCAGAGGCTTCTGGAACTATCTTTAGATGACTTTGAGAGAGAGGTCCGCATGGTACTCGATGAGTTACTGAGCCCCGCCGGCTTCGATGTGTCCGAGGATATTCTCGCGATCACAGTCAATCGGTGGCCGCATGGTTATGCCTATGAATACATGCAACTGTGGGATCCAGACTGGGCAGAGGGTGAGGCACCACATGAGATTGCGCGGCAGCGATTTGGCTCCATCGCCATCGCCAACGCAGACGCGGGCGCCTCAGCCTACACTCATGTCGCGATTGATCAGGCCTCTCGCGCCGTTGATGAGCTGGCGGCAATACTTTAGAGCGCATGGCATCGGGGGTCCGCAAGGCCCAGCAATGCGCACCACATATCAGGGAGTTCACGCTTAATGGAACATCGTTGCCAATGCCCCTGTGGCACCAACCAATTCTCAGCTCAAGGCGAGCCCATCGTTCGCTTCTACTGCCACTGCACGATCTGTCAGGATAAGTATCAGGCGCCGTTCGCAGATGTGACCCTGTTCAAGCTACCCGCGGTGACTCTCCCCGAGCACGCGACCACGTATGGTAAGTACAAGCGCTTTGTCGCCATTGACCGGGGGATCTGTGACGCGTGCCACAAACCTGTGATGGCCAAAATGGGCGAGGGAGACAAGGGTTATGCGTTTATCTCGACGCAAAATTTTGTCGAACCCAGTGTGCTGCCGCCGAGCGTCATGCACGTGTTTTATGGCACTCGCACCGCTGATATCGACGACGATCTGCCCAAACACAGTAGTTGGCTCAGTAGCCAGTGGGCGTTTTTAAAGCTACTGCGAGCGGCGAGCTAGCCGACTCAATCATCAGAGCACTTAAACGATCGCGCTCTGAAGCGCTGATGGGTCCTGAGAGCGAGAATCACGCTAGAAAGTGGAGTCCTGGCAAAAGCCTTTAGTGTGAGAAGCCTCTAGATATTCCGGGGACTGGCTTCCGTACGACAATTGCCTCTACAGATGCACGGTGACGGTAGGCACCTTCGAGGCGCGAAGCAGGTCATTGGTTTTGCTGCCAAGAAACAGGCTCTTCAAAGCCGAACGGCTATAGGCCCCCATCACCAACAGGTCGATCTCCCGGTCAACAATCGCCTGCGTGATCTGCTGCTCCGGATCCCCGGGCAGATAAGCCGTCTCCACCTCGAAACCGCTTTTTGCCAGGGTGCTGCTCGCCCACGCCAAGTGCTTGTCTGCCTCCCCATTCTGTTTACCCGACATCACCACGTGGACGGGTAAATCCGTGAGCGCGGGGTTGGCAGCCAGCAGGCTGATGCAGTTGCGCGTCATGCGTTTACCGTCATACGCCACCAACAAGCTTTTTGGCTCAGAGAACGCGTTGGCGACGGTCAGGATCGGTCTGCGGATCTTGCGACTGATGCTTTCAACATGGCGCCCCAGATCACGTTGCGTCTGGTCAGCTGATTTACCGCGGCGACCGAGCACATATAGCGCGACGTCCTGCTGCTGCTCATCGAGCGTCTCCAGCAACTGCCCATAGCGTTGCCGGACATCAACGGCAATGCCCTCGCGTTGCTCGCACCGCTTCTTCAGCTCGTTAAGAAACAGTCGCCCCTGCTCTCGGATCGCCCGTGAGCGCTCGCCCTCTTCCTCGGTGAGGCGGTTGAGCAGATTCTCCTGCGCATCAAAACCAATGGCGCCGCTGTGGTCATCACTGTTCGCCGTTTCCTGATGGCGGTCGATAATGTGCAGGAGTTCCAGAGGCAGCGAAAACCGCTCCGCGGCCCAGGCACTGTAGTCAGCCACATAATCGGCGTAGGGCGATTGGTCAACGCAGGCGAGGACCTTTTTGGGTTGCTTCATGACCGGTGCCTACTGAGGCAGGAGCAAGTCTTCCGCTCCTTCCTTGTCGTGCAAACCGAAGCGATCCACCATCGTCGCGCTGGCTTCGTTGAGACCGATCACCTCAACGTCTGCGCCCTCACGACGAAACTTCAGCACCACCTTATCCAGGGCACTGACTGCAGTGATATCCCAGAAGTGGGCTCGGCTCACATCAATCCGCACAGTATCGATCACCTCCTTGAAGTCGAAAGACTGGGCAAACCGATCAGCGCTAGCAAAGAACACTTGGCCCAGCACCATGTAGGTGCGAACGCGACCTTCTTCCTCAGACTGGGACCGAATCACCAAAATACGACCCACCTTCTGTGCGAAGAAAAAGCCCGAGAGCAGCACCCCAGACAATACGCCTTGAGCGAGATCATGTGTGGAGACGGTCACAGCGACCGTAACCACCATCACCACGCTGGAGCTCGGCGGATGGGTACGAAGGTTGCGAATGGAATCCCAGTTAAAGGTGCCAATCGACACCATGATCATCACTGCGACCAGCGCGGCCATGGGAATTTGACGGACCCAATCACTGAAAAAGAGCAGTAACAGCAACAAGAAAATACCGGCGCTCAGCGTGGACAGGCGGCCGCGGCCGCCGGATTTCACGTTGATCACCGACTGGCCGATCATCGCACAACCCGCCATACCCCCCAAAAAACCACTGGCAATGTTGGCAACGCCCTGCCCCATGCACTCGCGGCTTTTGTTGCTGGTGGTGTCTGTCAAATCATCGACAATCGTCGCTGTCATGAGGGATTCGAGCAGACCCACGACCATCAATGTCACCGCGTAGGGAAAGATGATCTCCAGCGTCTTCAGGTTGAGCGGAATATCAGGGATTAAAAACACCGGAAGCGTTGAGGGCAGATCGCCCATGTCACCGACGGTGCGGACGTCGATACCAAAATAAATCGACACCGCCGTGAGCAACACAATCGCCACCAGTGGAGATGGCACCACACGCGTAATAAAAGGCAGGCCATAGATAATGCCCAGCCCGGCAGCCGCCATGACATACACCGCGTAAGGCACATCAATGAGTTCCGGCAGCTGGGCCATAAAGATAAGGATCGCTAGGGCATTCACGAAGCCGGTCACGACCGAGCGCGAGACAAAGCGCATCAGTTCACCGAGCCGAATCCAACCCGCAATAATCTGCAAAACGCCAGTGAGGATAGTGGCGGCAAATAGGTACTCAAGGCCGTGCTCTTTAACGAGCGTTACCATCAGAAGTGCCATGGCTCCGGTCGCGGCGGAGATCATGCCGGGTCGCCCGCCTGCAAAGGCGATCACTACGGCAATACAGAAGGAGGCGTACAACCCAACGCGCGGGTCGACACCTGCAATGATCGAGAACGCGATGGCCTCGGGGATGAGTGCCAATGCCACCACCAAACCCGCCAGCAGATCGCTGCGGATATTGGAAAACCACTCCTGACGAAGTTTATTCATGAGAGACCAGTAAGGGGATGTGCCGGATTGCCAAGGCGATACGGCCCAGCAGGCGGAACGGATTGTTATCTGTACCAACTCGCCAGCGGCGAATTCCGCGTACTCACCCACCATGGCAATAAACCCACCGTGGCCGAAGAAAGCTGCCTCTCAATATCCATTCGGTGCTTTTAGGCACAAAAGTGTCGGCATGAAGCAACCAGGTTTGCTGCACGCACCGTAAAAAGGCGGCGCCGATTCTCCAAGCTGGGCACTGAGTCCAGCAATGATCAGAGGAAAGAATATGTCCGCCGCCACAATCAAAGACTTTGGGTTTGGTACCCAAATCCGGAAGTCCCCGTTTTTTGATGCCACAGTGAGGTGGGGTGCCACCGACTTCTCGGTCTATAACCATATGTACATCCCGCGGTCATTCGGTGACCCCGAACAAAACTTCTGGAATCTGGTCAATGACGCCATCCTCTGCGACGTGGCGGTGGAGCGTCAGGTCGAGATTACCGGACCCGATGCGGCCGCCTTCGTACAGTTGCTCACGCCCCGCAATCTGTCCCAGTGCGCGGTGGGCCAGTGCAAGTACGTGCTGATTACCAACGAGGCCGGGGGCATCCTGAATGACCCGGTGCTGTTGCGACTCGAGGAGAACCGTTTTTGGCTATCACTGGCCGACAGCGATGTGCTGATGTGGGCACAAGGGGTTGCCACCCACGCCGGCCTCGATGTTGAGATCAGGGAGCCCGACGTCTCACCGCTTCAGCTTCAGGGCCCTAGGAGCGGTGACATCATGGCGGCACTGTTTGGCGAGTCGATTCGTTACCTCAAGTACTACTGGCTCGATCATTTTGAGCTGGACGGTATTCCGCTGGTGATCTCGCGCACCGGCTGGTCCAGCGAGCTGGGCTATGAGCTTTATCTCCTCGATGGTAACCAAGGTGGAGCGCTGTGGGAGAAATTGATGGCAGTGGGTGAGCCGATGGGACTAAAGCCCGGTCATACGTCATCGATTCGGCGCATTGAAGGGGGCATGCTCTCCTACCACGCTGACATGGATGCCCAGACCAATCCGTTTGAGCTCGGTCTGGACAGGCTCGTCGACCTTGAGATGCCCGCCAACTTCATTGGTAAAGCCGCGCTGCAACGAGTGCAGCAGCAGGGTATTGCCCGGCAGCAGGTAGGTTTCGAGATTGACGGTGAGCCGCTCCCCGGCCCCAACACGCAATTCTGGCCCGTGGAGCTACACGGCGAAGTGATCGGTAAAGTCACCTCCGCGGTGTATTCGCCGCGCCTGAAAAACAATATTGCGCTGGCGATGGTAGCGAGTGCGCATGGCGGTGTTGGTACCACCTGCGACTTCCAACTGCCCGGCGAGATGCGGAGTGGAACGATCGTCCCCAAGCCGTTTTACGATCCCAAAAAGCAGATTACCGCGGGCTCGACGACGTCTGCGGCATGATTGCCGCGTCACAACTCAGCGGTCGATCAAGTCAGCAACGCGCTCCCTAAGCAGATTCTTTCGGATCTTACCGGTCGTGGTTTTCGGGAGCGCCTCAAACATGATGTGCTTCGGGCGTTTGAAACCGGCCAATTGGCCACGCACGTGTTGAATCAAATCGGCCTCGCTGAGATCACTGCCTTCAGCCAGCTCAACAAAGGCGCAGGGTACCTCGCCCCACTTCTCATCGGGCATCGCTACCACCGCCGCGCAGGCCACGGCCGGGTGGCTATACAGCGCGTTCTCCACTTCAATGGATGAGATGTTCTCGCCCCCCGAGATAATGATGTCCTTGGAGCGGTCGCGGATCTCGATGTAGCCATCTGGATGTTGCACCGCCAGATCCCCTGACCAGAACCAGCCGTCACCAAATGCCTCCGCAGTGGCCTCGGCTTGTTTGAGATATCCCTTCATGACGATATTGCCGCGAAATGCGACCTCGCCCTGGGTCTCACCATCCCAGGGCACGGGGGTGCGGGTGTCGGGATCGAGCACCAGCACATCCTCCTGCAGTTCATAGGCCACACCCTGCCGGGCTTTCAGCTTGGCTTGCTCCTCGTCGCTCAGCGTCGACCAGGTCGCCCGCTCCGCACATACCACTGCCGGGCCATAGACCTCGGTGAGCCCGTAGACATGGGTAATGCAGATCCCCATTCGCTCCATCGCCTGAATAGTCTGCGGTGGTGGCGGCGCAGCCGCCGTCATCATGCGAACAGACTGCGAGAACGGTTGCCGCTCAGCGTCACTCGCACCGGCGATCATCGACATAATGATCGGTGCGCCGCACAGATGGGTCACTGCGTGCTGCGCGAAGGCATCATAGATCCCCCCAGCCGAGGGGCTGCGCAGAAACACGTGGGTGCCCGCCAGCATCGTGATCGTCCAGGGAAAACACCAGCCGTTGCAATGAAAGAGCGGCAGCGTCCACAGATACACGGGATGGTGCGGCATCTCCCAGGTCACCACATTGTTGACCGCATTGGTCCAGGCACCGCGATGAGAGTACACCACGCCCTTGGGCCGCCCGGTCGTGCCAGATGTGTAGTTCAGGGCCAACGCGTCCCATTCATCATCTGGCGGGGTGTAAGGAAAGTCGGGGTAAGCCCTCTGCCAAAAGCGCCTCATACGTGAGCTCGCCGATACATTCGCCCCCCGGCCCCTCTTGATCTTCGATATCAACGATCAATAGATGGCGGCCAGAGAGGCTGATCGCCTCTCGCGCCAGCGCGGAGAACTCTGTATCCACAAGCAACACCTTGGCCTCACCGTGTTCGAGAATAAAACCCAGCGTCGCGGCATCGAGTCTGACGTTGTTGGCGTTGAGCACGGCGCCCAACATGGGGATGGCCAGTGCGCATTCCAGGGCTTCCGGGATATTGGGCGCGATCAGCGCCACAGTGTCGTCTTTGCCAACGCCGCGCTGAGAGAGCGCGGACGCCAAACGCTTGCAACGCTCGGCGACCTCTTCCCAGCTGCGGCGGATACTGCCGTGAACCTGTGCCGGCAGATCGGGATAGACCCGCTCGGTGCGCTTCAGCACCGAGACCGGGGTCAGCGGCGCAAAGTTCGCCTGATTTTTATCGAGCTCGGGCCCGGAATAAAGGTTCATGTCGGGCGGCACTCCCTGAGTCAGTGAACTGTCAGGCGGTCACGGTATCACGCAGACGCAACAGTGAGTGCGCTTGTGAAATCAGGCAGAGAACGCCTTGGCACAAGCCGGCCGGGTCATGAGACGATCCGCGTAGGCGCTAAGCTTGGGGAAGGCCTCATCGGTCACGATCCCCAGGCGCTTGGACATGATGCAGGCATGACCCAGCATGGTGTCGGCGGCAGAAAAGTCCCCGATCAGATACTCGCGGCCTTCCATCGCAGCCTCCACCGGTGCCCAGGCTTTGGCTAACAAGCGCTCCGCCTGACCGCGAACCGTCTCGTCTTGGCGCTCTGGCGGGAGCAGTATGGTATGCACGACGATGGTGTTCACCGGTTGGCATCACCATACCCTCGCAGTAGTGGAACCACTGCAGATACTCGGGGAAGCGCGGGTCATCTGAGGCAGGCTTCAAGCCACCGTTTTTATGGCACTCCAGGATATATTCAGCAATCGCGCCCGACTCGTAAATCGACACGTCACCGTCATCCAAAACCGGAATGCGGCCCAATGGATGACGCGCGCGGTGCTCGTCAGATTTCAGATCCTTGGGGTGAAAATCCATGCGGTTTAATTCGTATTCGAGGCCGAGCTCTTCGAGTAACCAGAGGGTGCGACTGGCGCGGCTATTCGGGGCAAAGTGCAAAGTCAACATCAGTGCTGCTCCTGAGCGATTGGGTGTGGTAAGTGCCCGATGGTGACTGTGTTATCGCGTGTGGACACCTCAGGCTGTCTCATGCGGGTGCCTTTTGATATTGGCATAGTATCTGCCAATAATTAACCCCCCAGGGAGATTAATGCTCAGCCAACGGGGTGTCTGAAAACGGCAGCCGCTCCGACACTTGATCGCCGTCATCCATCAGGCGTACACCCAAACCAATAAGGCGAACCGGCCGGGCTTTACGCTCCCAACCCTCCACTAGCAGATCGTGATAATCGGCCTCGACCGCTTTGGTCCCCACACGCTCTACCGTCGTCTGGGTGAAATCGTTGAACTTGAGCTTGATAAAAGCTTTGTCGATTGCGTGCCAGGCCTTTGCAGCCTCAATGCGCTCCATCAAGTTGATGTACAGCCGCTCAATAATGGGAGCCCACTCAGATGGACCACTGACATCCTCAGAGAAGGTGCGCTCCACACTGACAGACTTGCGAACGCGGCTGGGTTGCACCAGCCGTTCGTCTCGCCCCCCTGGCACGCTCATGAAGCACCACACCAAATTTTCCGAAACGGCGTCGCAGATCATGCAAGCTCCAACCCCGCACATCGGCACAAGTCCGCAGTCCGTAACGATGCATTTTGTCGGCGGTAACAGCGCCAACACCCGGGATTTTGGTCACTGACAGGGCCGCGACAAAAGCATCAACCTCATCCGGCGGAACAACCGTCAGTCCGTCGGGCTTCTGCCAGTCGGAGGCCACTTTGGCGACAAACTTATTCACCGAAACCCCTGCCGACACGGTGATGTCTAGTGACTCGCGCACTTGCGCCCTGATCGTTTTGGCAATTCGGGTCGCCGTGAGGGTCTCATCAGTGATTTCACTGACATCAAGATAAGCCTCATCGAGGGATAAGGGCTCAATGACCTCGGTGAATTCAGCAAAGATGCCGCGCATCACCTGAGACGCCTCTCGGTATTTATGCATTTGGGGTGGCACCACTGTAAGTTGGGGGCAAAGCCGCATCGCCTGCGCCGTCGGCATGGCAGACCGCACCCCGTAGGCCCGCGCATCGTAGTTACAGGTCGTCAGTACGCCGCGCCGCTCTGCACTGCCTCCAACCGCCATGGGAATCCCGCGCAGCTCAGGCCGGTCTCTCATTTCGATGGCCGCATAAAAGCAGTCGGCATCGATGTGGATGATTTTGCGTTGCATGGTGAGAGGGTACAACGAGATCCTGACTCTGGAACCCCACATCGAGCAGACACTGCGGGGCATCAAATCGAACAAAAAACAAATGGATCAGAATTTATTGAGGCGCCAATGACGAACACGATTCGCCGGCCAAAACACAGCGATCATTGCTGTGACAGGGACACCAAGTCAATCAAGATCTTTCGCTTTTCACATAAAAGCCAGCTACTCTCCCGTTATGTTTCAGCGAGGGCGACATCATGAAGCCAGGCGTTATTTTTGGGGTAGTAGTGATCATTATCATCGGGGGCATTGTGGCCTCCCACCAGCTTTCCGAAAGCGGCAACGACCACTTCGATAAAGCCGGCGAAAACTGGAAGCAAAACTGAACAGCGGTTGGCTCTGTGAGACCTGTTCAGCGGCCGCCTGTCATCCCGTGCAGCGCGTTAGCCTCTCAGCTGTTGAGGCATAAGTCATGTCGAGAGTTCCGCCGCTAGCCGCCACGACCACACCTGAGCTTGCCCCCCTTTTGGAGCAGGCTGAATGCGCGATGGGGTATCTCCCCAACGACGTACTGAGTTTGTGCCACTGGCCAGAGCTACTTCAGAGTCTGGGCGGTTTGGTTCACACCGTGCTGCAAACAGGCGACGTTGATCCCGGTCTCAAGCGACTGATCGGCATCATCAGCAGTCGCACGCAGGGATGCACCTACTGCACTGCCCACTCGAGCTACGGTGCCAGCCAACTGGGTGTCGATGCAGAGAAAATTAATGCTGTTTTCGAATTCGAGACGTCACCCCTGTTTACCGAAGCCGAGCGGGCCGTGCTCCGCGTGGCATGGCACGGCGCACTGCAACCCAGTGCGGTGACGGATGATGACTTTGAGGCTTTAAAGGCGCATTTTTCAGAGCGTGAGATTGCCGAGATTGTCGCCGTCTTATCGCTCTATGGGTTCCTCAATCGCTGGAATGGCACACTGCAAACCGAATTAGAGCCAGCACCCGCGGCATTTGCCGCCTCCCTAACCTAGCGCACCAAGACTCCCCCCGGGGCGCATCAGCCCACTCCGCGTTAGCGCTTCTCGCCTCGCTGCACTTGCTTGAAGTGCGCCTCTAGTAGATCACTGCCCAGCGTGGAGCCATCGTTATTACCTAACTTGATCGCGGGCCACGCACCGGTGGCAAACATAAAGAGCACGGTTGTGCCCTCGGGCCCGGCAACCAACGGCCCGTATCCGCGATTGGCCAAGCCGATGCGAATATCGCCGGCGTGATGCCAGGTCGCGCCAACCCGCTGCGAACCCTCGAGGATGATCTCCGTGTAATCACAGTCGTGGGTATGGGCCTCAATGGTGCAGCCAGGTGGATAGAACACTTTAAAAACGGTGGGAGACTCCGGACGCGTTGGATCGCCAACTCGGTACATCGACGAAATCACCCCGGTAGGAAGGGTTATCTTGTCGAGGTCCTCCCAGTTGAGCGCGCAGTGGCCCTTGCGCTCCAGTGCTTCCTTGATTTCCTGATCAGTCGCCTGTCCCACAATCGCCCCTTACTGGCGTGCGCTAGCGAATAAACATAGCTGCTGAAGTGCAACGGTTGCCGCAGCGAGTGAGGTAATCGCCCCCACATCGTACTGTGGCGCTACCTCAACCACATCCATGCCCACCAGATTAACGCCCTTTAGATGTTGCAGGATCTGCATGGCCTGATGGGTCGACAGACCACCGACCACCGGTGTGCCGGTACCCGGGGCAAAACTGGGGTCCAGACAATCGATATCAAAGGTCAGATAACAGGGTCGGTCCCCCACGATGCCTTTTACCTCTGCCGCCAGATCGGCAGGCTTCATTTCGTGCACGGCGGGTGCATCAAAAATGTTAAAGCCATGATCGCTGTCGTTGTGGGTGCGCAGACCGATCTGCACCGAGTGTGCCGGCAAAATAAGCCCCTGCTGTGCGGCGTGATAGAACATGGTGCCATGATCAATCCGCTGACTGTCTTCTGCCCAGGTGTCGGAATGGGCGTCGAAATGAATCAGTGACAGCTCACCATATTTTTCAGCGTATGCTTTGAGCAGTGGGTACGATACAAAATGATCGCCCCCAATGGATAAGAGCGCAGTATCAGTAGCGAGAATGCGACGGGCACACTCGTAAATTTCATCAGGCACCCCGGCGGGGTTACCCGCATCAAAATCACAGTCGCCGTAATCAACAATCGCCAATGTTTCCAGTGGCGAAAAGCCCCAGCCCACTGCTTTGCGCTCCCAGGCGAGACTCGCCGAGGCCTCGCGTACCCCACGCGGGCCAAATCGGCTTCCCGGACGGGCAGTGGTCCCCAGATCAAAGGGGATACCCAGCACAGCGACATCGGCATCTGCCAGGTCACGGGTGTAGCGACGGCGCATAAAGCTCAGGATGCCGCCATAGGTGGCCTCCTCAGTCACGCCTTTGAGGCTCTCGCGCAGCATTGCCTGATCGGGAGGTGAACTCATGTTGGGATCTCTGGTGTCGTTATTCTCGGCCGAGCAAGTTAATCACCATAACCCGCGGCGAAACAGGCGAAGGCAACCATGCTGATCGGTGGCAAACCGCCATGCCAACCCGCCGGCTGCAGCCATCCGCTGTAGCCCATAAAGAACAAATGCCCCGCGCCCAGCAGTAGAGCAAACAGCATGAATCGTCGCGAAGTAATGAACTGAATAAACGCTGCATCTTCTCGCAAGAAAGTCTGGAAGCTCATGTTGTAGCACCACAGCACGACAAAGGCAGCGACCCCGCCTAGCATGCTCAGCCCCGCATTCAGCGTAAGCGTGCCGTCAGGCATAAAGAACTTGCCGTACACCGCGGGGTGAAACAGTAAAAAGCTCATCAGCACATGAATCAGTACAAACAGGAAGCCCGTCATGCCGAGCGCTTTGCGGGCATTAAGCCAAGAGATAGCAACCGCACCGCCGAGGCTTTTGTAGGGCCCGAGGCTGAAGTTGAGCGTCAGCAACAGAAACGCTGCCAAGCACACCCCTTTATTAAGGATAAACAGCGGAAAGTCCTTCCAGGGAACCGGCCCGAGGAGGTGGTAACGCAGCACGGCGTAACCCAAAGACAGCAAAAAGACACCGAAGATAATCGACGGCGCGGCGTTCGCCTGTGTGTCATCACCCGGCCTGCCTGTGACGTCAGTTGCCATGCTCTACCCGCTTTTTGTTTTGACGTCGGTCAATCCTAAATCAAAACAGCAGAGCCAGTCGTCAGGAAGCTGCAACCATCACGGGGCGTTTGCCATCTTTGCCGTAGAGGTTGACCTGCAGGCTCGAGATCGCATGCACCAAAATAATGGGCTCGATCTTCTGTTTGCCGGTCCAGTGGATATTCGGGAAGCGCTCGAGAATGCGCTCATAGGCCATCTTGAGCTGCAGCTGCGCGACCCGATTACCCAAACAACGATGCACGCCGTGGCCGAAAGCCAGGTGCTTGTCGACGTTGTCGCGCATCATGTCGAACTGGTCGGGGTTGGTGAACACCGAGGGGTCCCGGTTCGCCGCGCCGTACCACATGATCACTTTTTCATCCTTGGCGATGCGCTGACCGTCAATTTCGGTATCTTCCATCGCGGTGCGCCGCATGTGCATCACGGGTGAAACCATGCGCAGCGCCTCGTGGGACATCCGCTCGATCAATGAGGGGTCATCGAGCACCATCTGCCGCTGCTCGGGAAACTCGGTCAACAGGCGAATCGTGCCCGAGAGGGAATTACGGGTCGTGTCGTTGCCCGCAAAGATGATCAGAAGCCATGAGCCGTCGAGGTAACTCTGTGAGAGAGGTTTTTCGCCCAACGTTGCGTTGGCAATGGTGGTCAGCAGATCTTCGCGGGGGTTGCGGATCCGGTCCGCCATCACCCGCTCACCGTAGCTGAACATATCGTGCAGGATCTTCTCGAAGCGGAACGGAAATGAGGGCTCGGCGAGCAACATCCGAAACGGATGGGTGATGAACTGAGGAGCCAGCTCGAGGTAGTGCATCCACTTGATAATGTCGGCGCGGTCTTCCTCGTCGACCCCGAGCATCTCGCACAGAGTGAACATCGGCAGCTCGATGGAAAACAGCTTGGCGAAGTCCACCACCGGGCCCTGCCGCTCCATGTTGTCGAGCAAGTCATCAATCCTCTTACCGACACGTTCTTTTAGGGTCTCGATGTACGCAGGGAAGAAAAAAGTCGCCTGCTGGGTGCGCAGATCCCGGTGAAGATCTGCGTCGAGGTTAATGAGCGAGTTGTAAGCCGCATACATGAGCCGCTCGGCCTTGCCCTTGTCGTTGCGCAGCACGCTCATGTTGATACTGCCGCGCTGGGAGGAAAAAATCTGTGGATTGAGCTCTACGTGTTTGACGTCGTCGTAGCGCACCACGGACCAGAAGCCGGAGGACGGCTTTTTGATCTGTGACCACATCACTGGCGCTTCCTCACGCATACGGCGGTAAAAATCGAAGGGCTGCCCGCGGGTCCAGGAGTGGGTCACCCCCAACTTAAACCCGGGCAAACGCGGATAGATCTCCTCAAAGACCGGGTCGCGGGCGCCCGTATCGAGCAAGATGTCGTCGCTGACAGCGGGGTGATGTTCCACTGGTTGAGCACTGTTCATGGGATTTCTGACTCGCGATACCTGACAGCGGGGGCCGGTGAAGCTACGGGGATCATCTACGGGCAGATCATGTCACTCAAGCTCCCGTCGGCCAACTTTTAAGTCGGTTGTGGCCAACCCTTGCCCAAACCGGACTCAGAACGCATTAGTGGCTCTCGGGCAATACAGAGTCATTTGGGATAACCCGCACAAAGCCAATTTGACATCCAGAGCCGTATAATCCACCACCCGAAAACTGAGGAATGTCGCTTGCGAACCCTTTTCAACTGCCTAATCGGTCTCTGCCTGCCACTACTCGCCCATGCTGAGTACTCACGCGAGTACCTCGACAGCCACCCACTGCAAATAGCGCCAGTCGGCGAGGTGGAGGTTGCCTACCGCATCATCGCGCCCGGCGAAGGCAAGCCTAGAATCGTTGCCATTATGGGGCTCGGTGGCTCCAACGTTGCTTGGGGCGACCAACTGATTTCAGGCCTGGCCGACAGCGGATACGAAATCCTCTTACTGGACAATCGAGATACGGGCGCCTCGACTCGCTTTGATGACTGGGGACAACCCTTGCTCTGGTGGGAGCTCCTCAAGTATCGCTTTGGCTTCTCGGTCAACGCGCCTTATACCCTCAATGATATGGGTGCAGACATCGCCGGGCTGATGGACGCCATCGGTTACCGGGAGGCTCACATCATGGGCGTCTCGATGGGCGGCATGATTGCGCAGATCGTGGCGGCGCAATATCCCGCTAAAACCCGCAGCTTGACCTCAATTATGTCGACCACCAATGCCCCGCATCTCCCTCCACCTACCGAAGAGGCGGAGATGAAACTGCGCAATCTCGCCACCGGTGAAGCCCAAGCGGATCGGGAGCAGGCTATTCGCGACCGCGGCTTTTATCCAGAATCGATGCCACGCCACCTGATGGCGATTTTCAAAACGGGCGATCGTTCTACCGAGGTGGCAACGATCACCGCACCCACGCTGGTTTTGCATGGCGCGGATGACGGGTTGGTGCCACCCGAACATGGAAGACACACGGCATTACTGATTGAGGATGCCCGCTTTTTATTGATCGAGGGTATGGCGCACAACATGCCCGAGGACGTTATCCCAAAGCTCGTCAGCGAGATGACCAGCCACATGGGCGCAGTTGAAACCACCCAACTCGCCACGCGATAGCTACTTTATTGCGGTAAAAAAATGGCGCCCGAAGGCGCCATGTATTGGCTCTCATTCGGCACCCGCTCAGAAATCCAGCCGCACCCGCACGCCAACATTTCGGCCAGGGAGCGGCACCTGATCTTTGACAAAAGACGCATGGTTCCGCGCAACCTCGTCGGTCAGGTTACGGGCAAACGCCGTCAGTGTCAGGCGCGTAGAATCATTAAAGCCATAAGACCAGGAGGCGTCCGCATTCACCAGGGTGAACCCGTCGGTCCTCGACTCCCCTGGCGCTACGCTACTTTGTCGTTCCACATCCTTCACCAGTAACTTGGCAGAAAAGTCGTCGAGCGTGTAGCGGGCGGTGAACATGTTTCTCGCGGGCACGATCCGCGGCACGTCTCCGCCATTGGTGAACTCTGCATTCACTTCATCACGGCCAAGGGTCAACTCCAACTCACCACGGGGCAGCTCGATACGGGTGCCGATTTCGATCTCATAACCGGTGAATTCGGCATCTTGCTGGCTGTATTCGGACAAAATCAAGCCACCATGGTCAATGTGCTCATCGCCATGTTCATCGTGCTCATCATGGTGGTCGTCGTGCTCGTCCTCGTGCTCCGCTTCCATATGAGCCTCGTGCTCCTCCTCGAGCTCGTCGCGGAGATAGATGTAGTTGTCGACCCGGTTGTAATAGATCGAGGCGGAACCAAAAAAGTTGTGATAATCAAAATTAAACGCAAGATCGATGTTATTAGAGCGCTCCGTATCCAGGGTGATATCACCCACTTCATACCGGCTACTGGCCAGGTGCTCGCCGTTCATAAAAAGCTCAACGGCCGAGGGCGTCTTACTGACACTCGCGAGGCCCAGCGACAGCGAGGCATGCTCATTCAGATCCCGGCGCAAGGTTGCCGCCGCGCTGAACACTTCGTCACTGAAGGAGGCTGGCTCGTAAACCATCTCGCCCTCGTGATGGTCATCGCCGTTTTCGTCATCATGCTCGTCTTCATGATCTTCCTCGTGCTCATCTTCATGATGCGTCTCGGCAACGAAACCATCGCGTTCGACATGATCAAAGCGCACACCCAAATCCAACGTGGCGAAGCCCAGATCATCCGAGCTGAAAAAACCGAGCGTTGTCTCAGTCGAATCGACGGGGGCCATAAAGGCCTCTTCACCAATGATAGAAATTTCTTCTTCGGCGTAGTTCAGCACTACTCTCCGGATCCGCTCACCCGCACTCAGATCCAGTGAGACAGAAACTTCCGTTGCCTCATTGATGAAGACAGTAGGGCCCTCGCCATGGCCTTCCTCATCATGCCCTCCCTCTTCATGATCCTCGTCGTGATCACCATGCTCACCCTCCGCATGCTGCTCGGTGAGCGTGTAATCCGTGTTCTTAACCGCGAAATCAATCGCATTCAAAAAACCGAGAGAGGTGTTGATCGAGCCGCTAAACGCAATAGTCTCTGACTCGGTTTTTGAGAAAATCCGCTCACCGCCGTGCTCATCATGATGCGCTTCCTCGTCGTGATGTTCATCGTCATCATGATCCTCATCGTGATCGCCCTCGGCATGCTCATCTCCATGCTCATCGCCGTGGTCGTCAGGTGCCGCATCGGAGTGGAAAGGAATGCCGTAAGTGCTGCTCAGGTCGCTGTAGGAGATACCCACGTAACCCCAGTCACCGACGGTAGAGAGCCCCACCCGATGGGAGGTTGTCGACACATCGGAGTTTGCGAGGGTATCCATCTCACCTTGGCCCTCCTCATGCTCCCCGTCGTGATCATCCCCGTGATCGTCGTCGTGATCCGCCTCATGATCTTCGTCATGGTGGGCGTCATGCACATCTAAAATGGCGCCACCGGGGATTTCGTAATCCTCCATCTCGGCGTCCTGATAGGTGTAGGTCAAGTTCAGCCCACCAACGCGGCCTCGCAAGGATAGATCAACGGCCTCACCGTCATTCACTGACTGGGCTTCGGCACCCAGGTGCCCACTGAAACCCTCAAGGTCCGTCGTAGGAATCGTGTTATCCACCACGTTGACAATGCCGCCGATGGAGCCGTTTGAATACATCAATGCCGATGGGCCGCGCACGATTTCGATCTGCTTGACGTCATTAAGGCTGATATCTACGGCATGGTCTGGCCCCAGTGCCGAGACGTCGCGGATGACGGTGCCATTGTTGAGCACCTTGACGCGGTTGCCACTCATACCGCGGATAATAGGTTGCCCCACCGCGCCGCCGAAGTCGGCGGAGGACACGCCAAGCAGCGCATCGACGTGCTCGCCTAGTGACTGGACGCCCGCTTCAGTGACGGTAGCGCGATCAAGAACGTGGATCGGTCTGGTTGCTGAAGATTCGTTGATGCCGACAAAGGACGCCGTGACAACGATCTCTTCCAGTAAAGTTTCTTCGCTCCCGACTGCCGTCAGCGGTATGACCGCAACAGCCGCGAGAGCATGTGCTGCTTTGCGCCGCATGCTCGCCTCCTAAAAAAGGTTTCAGTGAACTAAAAGGATGTGTCGTTCAGCTGAGTGGCGGAGCGCGGGCCTGAAAAGAAGTGGTAGATGTAGCGACGCTAGCAGCGGGTAGCGTCTGCGCCGGTGCGAGTTCCTCGCACGAGGGAACCTCATCGACAGCCGTAGAGACCGCCGCGGACTGCTCAGTCGAGCAGTGATGACACTCGGTGTGGCTCTGACCCAGGTCGCCGCTGAAATCATGCTCGATCGCATGCACGGTGTTGCTGGCGATGAATAGCATCGCCGCGCACAGTACCCACTGGGCAAAATCATTACCTGTACGTAATCGCATTGATTGACAGAGGCCTTCCCGTTACTCCCTCTAAGATAGTCTATGTAGACCCGCAAGTTCAACATCAATCGAGCGCTGCGTGTAAGCCCGTGAACACTGCAGGCGTTAAGCGGCACCTCAAGTTCTCTGGCTGCAACTGACCTTAACCCGAGAACTTTCTCGATACGTGAGCAAATTAGCGCTGCTGTTGCTCAGGCAGATGACACTGGTTTGGTGGAACATGCAGGCGTACTTTAGACCCTAATCATGGTTTAGCGCTCTCCCACTACTCTCAGGGCAGAAGTCGGGCCAACGCACCAAGCGGGCACAGCACGAGCCAAAACGGTGCGCTTAAAAGTCAGATATTACTGCTGAGCGCGATGATACTTTTTGATGTCAATGGCCGCGTTAAGTATTGAAAAACATTGGCCGCGCCTATAAGTTTTGGGTGGCACGTCGGTAGCCTGCAGACGTCAGCGCCAAAGAAATGGCGTATAACTTGCTGTAGAGGGAATTAAGTAGATTAGCGCCGCATAAATGATACTTGCAACGTGGCATGCTGAGCGCGTTTACCTAAGGCGCCCTTTGACTAAATTGCTAGATAACGATTGGACGAACCAATGCGAAAAACGAAACACAGAAGGGGAATCATTTGGGCGGTGGTTAGCTGCATACTTTGTTTAACCACCATCACATCACATGCAGCATCAGTAAAAGGCACCCTTCCGTCTGGGGACAGAGTCGAGATTGCGATCCTAAAAACTCCCAAACTCAAGTACCCCCGCCGTGCGGAAAGACTGGGAGTAGAGGGCTTTGTGTTGGTGAGTTTTGACCTGTCCGAAGAAGGCGAAGTGCTGGATTTGCGGGTCATAGAGAGCCAGCCCAGACTCATGTTCGACAAGAGCGCACTGAAGTTCGTGGAGGGCTTCAGATTCTCCATCCCCGAAGAGGATGGTGACGCTGTTCCAGCGACGGACATCAAGTTCCGAGTGGGCTTCAAACTTCAATAGGCAGCGGGCTGAAAGTATGACGATCAAGAGCAAAATGCTGCTAATTATTCTGGCAGGAATCGGAGGCTTATTCCTCGCCAATTTTTATGCGTCGATGCAGTTGAATACAGCCCATAAACAATACAGCTCCGATGAAAGCCTCACCGCGCATTCCTCTGCGTGGTTCAGCAATATGGACACTCAGTTTGTGAGCAACCTTCTCACTTTCGACCCTATGGACGGCTCGGAGCGCAATGCCGGCTTTTGGGATCCCGAGGCGGATGCGTTTGGCGAGAGCGAAGACGCTAACCCCCTGTTTGCTGCCATCAGTAGCAAGGATGCCGAGACCGCTGCCTCGTTTTTCGAGCAGGTGTTTTCAGATCCGATCATGGAAGAGCAAATCACCTTTGCAGTAGCCTACGACCAACGGGGTCTCCAGCTCTACTGTGAGTCCAGCTTGTATTTGGTGGGTGTTGACCCGTGTGCAGAATCCGCACAACCGGACTACTTTTTAAACTTTGGCGCGTTCGTCGGCTCTCTTGAGAATGGTTCAGTAAGGCGCGTAACTAGGATAAACGACCTATCGGGCGAACAACCCCTCTCGATCAACGACACCCTCGCCTTCCCCCTGCAGGACTCAGACGAAGAAACGATTGGAATGGTCGTGGTAGGCCGAAACGTCATAGACAGCCTGGAACAGTTCGCGGAAAACTTTGAAATCGAGACCGCGATCGCATTGGGCGACAAATCCTTAACGGTTCACGACTATTACGAAGAGGAGCGCCCACCAGAACTCAGTAAACTGATTAGGGCGGGACATGCACGTGCCAATGAGACGGGTGCGTTCACTTATAGTTTTATCGCCGAGGAGCAGGGCACTCGAGTCTCATCTATTCCATTTAGTAAAGAGGTGCGGGCCAGCGACCTTCGGATCCTCATATTCGATGATCAAGGCGATTTATTGGCAACCTTGCAGAACTCCGAGACAACGGCCTTTCTCATCTTCGTGGCAGTGGCAATTGTTATTCTTGGAATGGTGTTCGTGGTAACAACCTCATCATTCAACCGCATTCTTGATGCAATTCATTTACTCGAGAGAATGGGCGAGGGAGATCTCTCCGCAGAGGCTGACTCACGCACGGGCATACTGTCATCTAAGAATGATGAGGTCAGTCGACTTCAAAACGCCATCGAAGACTATCGGCATCACCGACTTGAAGCAGAAGCGCACAGAAAAGAGCGCGCCAAAAGGCGTGATGAACGTGACAACATTATGTTTGAAAAAATGGCCTCGTTAGCAGAGCAGCTAGAGGGTCAGGCACGAGACATGCTCACGCAAGAAATCAACGTCATGCGGGAAAGTGTCTCGTCTGGCAGTGATGAGGAAAAGGAGCGCGCTTCAATCGAAGTGATGTCACAAGCCTTCTCTAGAATGTCTGACGAAGTTTCGACTCTCATCGACGCGCGAACACATGAATTGGTCGCGGCAAAAGATGAAATTAATAGCTCTATCCGCTATGCAGCAAAACTGCAAAACGCATTGCTGCCGAAAACCATGCCAGGAGACTTCGACATCAATGTCGAGTGGCGGCCGCGAGACCTCGTCGGTGGGGATATTTATTTCATAAAAGATTTTCCAGACAGGGTTTATATCGCAGTAGTGGACTGTACGGGTCACGGGGTGCCCGGGGCGTTTCTCTCGATCATTGCGCGGAGTCACCTTGATAAAGCCATTGACCTCGACGCTTACCAGAGCGCAGGGGATTACCTGTCCTCGGTAAATGAATTATTGAAGGAGACACTCTCTCGCTCCGATCAAAAAAACACCAGCGAGGAAGGATTCGACGGTGGTGTTTGCATTTACTACCGGAAGGAGCACAAATTGGAATTCGCGGGCGCGAAGTCCTCAATTTTCAATGTTGATGGCTTTGAGGCCACGGAAACCAGCGGCGACCGAAAATCTGTCGGCTCCACCAGAATGGCCGCAGACTTCACTTTCACCACGCATGAAATCGCCTCGCCCAAGGGCGCCTTTGTAATGCTGACAGATGGCATCACGGACGTTATGAGCCCCGCAGAGAAGCCAATCGCGTTTGGGCGACGCAGAGTTATAAATATCCTAAAAGAATCATCTGACAAAACGCCGTCCTCGATCGTTAAGAATATTATGAGCAGCGTCAACCTTTACCGCGGAGACGCTCCATTCAGAGACGACCTGACGCTGCTTGCCTTCTCTCTGATCGATGACGACGGTGAAATTCACATAGCAGAAGCAGTTGGAGAAGACCCATGATTTTTGAAGCTGGTCAGCGCACACCCCTCGTAGAGCTAACGCCTACATCGTGCTTGATTAGAGGTGAGTGCTACCCCGAGAACATCTCGGAATGGTCTGAACCAGTGCTTAAAACGCTGGAGGACTGTCTAGGCAACGACGAGAGTGAATTCAAGGTGGATATCGAGCTCTATTATTTCAACAGTTCGTCCGCAAAGTTTCTCTTCGACTTCTTTGAATTTCTAGAGGAGAGTGCAGAAGATGGGAAAGCGATTACCATCAACTGGCGGTATCGCGCTGAAGACGACACCATGCAGGAAGCTGGCGAGGACTTCGAGGAAGATGTATCTGCCTGTTCTTACAATATGGTGCTGGTAGAGGGCGACTCAGAGTAGCGCCTCTATCCCGAAGACAATTCGAGGCAACAAACATGGCCAAGAAGATCAAAAGCAAAGATACCGTTGCACTACACACCTTCATGCAGGACAGAAGAACGCTGTTTTGCTACTCAGGTCCATTGACAGAAGATTTGTTGACAACTATCTCAAGCCCCGTGCGACACCAACTCTCTGACAAGGAAACTGAAGAAGTGGTCGCCAAGCGAGTGTTTGGCGTGTTTATAGAGCAAGCACAAAATATCATCAGGTACTCTCATCGCAAGACCAAAGCGACTGGAGACAGCATTGGAACCATTGCAATCAGTATCGCTGATGACGGTTTTTTGATCGAGGCAGTCAATGTAGTCGACCCTGAAAAGAGAGATGTACTGGAGGCCACATTGGTTGACCTGAGCATGAAGGACCAAAAAGAGCTTCGGGAACTTTATAAAAAAAGGCTGCGTGAGGGTCCTCCCGAAGATTCCTCCGGCGCCGGACTGGGCTTCATAGAGATGGCGCGACGTGTCAAAAAGTTTGAGTTCGACTTTGTCGAATCTGAAGATGGAGCGTTGTTTGTTTATCGAGGCTGGGTCAGTTAACGCCAGACCAGGTGTCAATTCCCTGTATAATCGTCAAGCTCCTGCAGGGCTTTATGAAGGCTCTCACGGGTTAGTTTAAGGTCTTCATCAGAAAGACGATCTAAGATAAGCGAGAGATTCCTGTTCCCAAGATTGACCGAGATTGCCGATGAGTCAATGGTTCCAACGACTTTTCTTGCTTTAAATTCACCTATGCCCTTCAGGTTGATTGGTTCCAATTCAATCGCGTCTATAGAGTCTTTACACAAGTTGTAGGTATCTTCAGAGATATAAATCGAACCGTGGTCGGCAGCTGTTTCCAGGCGAGAAGCGCGATTCACCGCTGAACCAATCGCTGTGTAATCAAGCCTAGACTCACTTCCAAAATTCCCCACCGTCGCGAATCCCGTGTCGATACCAATCCTCATTTGCAAGGGCTCTCTCATCCCGTAATTGACCCATTGATCCGAGAGGTCATCAAGCTCCTTCAACATATCGAGCCCCATTTTGACGCAACTGGTTGCATCTTCCTTTAAACCCTTGGTCTCTGGGTCTCCAAAGAAGAGCATGATCCCGTCACCAATATATTTGTCGATGGTTGCACCATAATCCAGCGCGATTGTCGTCATTGTCTCGAGGTAGAGATTCAAGAGATTTGTTACATCCTCTGACTCCATACTCTCTACAAAGTTGGTGAACCCACAGAGATCGGAGAAGAACACGGTGAGTTTTTTGCGTCGGGTGACGCGGGTTCCAGCGCGTGAGCCCGAGAAAATCGAATTGTAGAGTTGTGGCGAGAGAAATTTTGAGAGCTGCGAGGACATCCCCTCCAATTGGGTGTTTGTCTCCTGAGCCTCTTGTTTGAGCTCATTCAGTCTCTGCTCGTTCTTATCGCTCAGCTTGATAATTTTTTTTGTGGTGCGAAGTAACTTGCCATACTGTCGTACAAGGTCATTGTAAGCTTCCGGTGAGGCGCTGCCGTCCTCCAAGGTTTTCTTTGCGGCAGCCAGGATTTTAGTCTCTTGACCAAAAATATCCTTCTCCATCAGTGTGTCTCCTTGCCCCTCAAACATCTGGTCGCAACCGGCAGATGCCAATCGAAATGCCGTCGTAAAGTGGACGAAATTAACGTGCGGGTTTGGCTCGTAGCGTATCTGTAGCGATCGCCTTGACGCTATTTGACTCGCCTCAATGCTCCCCGCCCAATCTAAACTCTAACACCGTCTGCCCAATCTGTAATGTTGCGGGTTTTCTCAGAATCAGACCCGACTATGTAGCGTTATGGCACTTTGCATATCAGCTCTGGCTATAGATCTCGTCAAAAATTTGGTCAAATATTCTGAGATCTTCGATCCGACCCATACTGACCCGCGAGAAGGTACTGTACCCCTTATAAATACCGCGGATCTTTACGTTGCGCTCGGCCATTCTGGCTTTAAAGACATCTGCGTCACGCTGGATATCGGCGTACACAAAGCTCGTCTGCGAGGGCAGTGGCTCGATCCCGTGGCGCCTGAAGGTCGCGTTGACCATCTCACGACCCTGAAGAATCTTCTCGCGAGAAAAAGCAATAAAGTCCTCGTCGAGGTAACTGTGATACGCCGCATACAGCCCCACCCCGTTGGGCCAGGCCATCACGTTGTCTTTCACCACGCTGACGATATCGGGGTGCCCCATGCCGTAGCCCACGCGGAGCCCAGCCATACCGAAGATCTTTGAGAAGGTTCTGGTGATAAGAATATTGGCGCCTCCGCGCACCAGATCCACCATCGACGTGTAGTCGGGCCTGTCGGTGAGCTCGTTATAGGCCTCATCAATCAAAATGGGGACTTTGGGGCTGATCTCTCTGCAGAAGCTGCGCAGCTCATCGCCGTCGATAGCCATGCCCGTCGGATTATTGGGATTACAGAGATAGACCAGACTGACGGAATCATCGACTGCGCGGGCCACGGCCTCGAGATCTATGGCCATGTCTTCGCGCAACGGCACTCGGTGCACGGCGACACCGAGCTGCTCGGCGTAATGAAGATGGTCGGAGTACGTCAGCTTGGGTGAGATCACCTTGCCGTGTTTACCAAAAGCCATCATCGCGGCCTGAAGACCCTCGTTCGACCCGGAAGCCAAAAACACCTGCTCACGATCGAGCTGGTGGCGGGCCATAAACAAGCCCATGAGATCGTCCTCAATGGCGCCGGGGTAGTAGGCGGTCATGGGCAGAATCTTGGCCACCTCGGCCAACGCCCTGGGGCTGGGGCCATAGGGGTTTTCATTAAACATGAGACGAATCTGGCCGGGAGGTATCTCCACCTGCCCCATCGCCAGCGGCGACAATGCCAGCCCCGCCGTGCCCATCACGAGGCCCTGCAGTGCCCGCCGGCGGTTAAGCGAGGACACCCCGGCCGCGCGCCCGGACAGCAAAGCCATTGCGGCGGCCAACGCCCTGGGTTGTGTCTGTTCTGCCGCGAGTTCTGTTGAATGCTGCGCCATTGCTCTTCCCCTCATGGGCGGTGCTAGATTGTCGTGCGCATTGGGCGCACACACCTAGGTCGCCTGTATGACCTCGAGCACCACCATTTTGCAGTTCGATTCTTCCGAATGGACATAGGGCTCCTCGCAGAGTTGCTTGAGTGCCGCCCTACCCGATTCCACAACCTGATTGAGTACCTTGGTAAAGTGCGTGTCCTGCCAGTATTCCTCCCGCACAGTACAGCAGACAATCCCGCCAAGCCGCGTCACGCGAACCAGCTCATGAAGCGCTTCAGGCTCCACATGCGCAGAGGTAAAGGTCCCGACACAGGTCACGCCGTCGTAAGCGCCTGCGTCAATCGGCAACGCGACGTTCATATTCATCTGCTGCAACTGCTGATAGACGTTTTTCTGGGCTGCCTCAGCGAGCATCGCCTTGGAGTAGTCGATCCCGTGGATGCATCTGAAGCCACCCTCAGACAGCGCCACCGCCACCAGACCAGTCCCGCACCCGGCATCTAGCACCCGGGCGCCCTCGGGTTCGAGGTAGTGGCGTAACCAGAACAGCGTGCGCTCGGGGCCGCTGTATCCCCAGGTGTCATTGACATCCCGGTCATAACAAGACGCCCACTCCTCGTAGAGATCCATGAGCTCGTCAATGGATTGAGTATTGAGCACCTGCTCGTGGATGGCCGTTTGCTTACCCAACTTCCGCCTCTGTGTTTTTGCACACCCACAGTCCATGACCGGGGTTTTCGCTTTATCATACGCGCCCTGCTCAATATGACACTGACAAGGGCGCCAGCACATGTCGAACCCCATCACTGACCTCATCGCCACGAAAGGTTGGTGCGTCGCAGACGGCGCCACCGGTTCGAACTTTTTTGGCCGCGGTCTGGAGGCGGGCTACCCACCTGATCTGTGGTGTGTGGAAAAACCGGACGAGGTGCTGTGGCTGCACGGTGCGTTTCTTGAGGCGGGTGCCGATATTATTCTGACCAACAGCTTTGGTGCCAATGCGCCCCGACTCAAGCTCCACAAGGCCGAGCACCGCGTCGCCGAACTGAACGCCGCTGCAGCACAGCTGGCCGGCGAGGCTATCCGCCAGCATTCTGAGGACACTGGTCGCAAAGCGGTCGTGGCAGGTGCAATCGGGCCCACCGGCGAGCTGTTCGAGCCCATGGGTACGCTGACTCATGCAGACACCGTAGCCTATTTTGCCGAGCAGGCTCAGGCGCTGGCTGGGGGCGGCGCCGAAGTCATCTGGATCGAGACCATGTCCTCGCTTGAGGAGGTTGGCGCCGCGGTAGAAGCGGCGCGGGCAACCGCAACGCTCACCTTCGACACGGCCCGGCGCTCCATGATGGGCGTGACCCCGGCGGAATACGCCCGTTTTGCGGCAGAGATCAGTCTGGATATGGCGGGAGCCAATTGCGGGGTGGGACCTGCTGAGCTGATGGACTCCACTCAGGGGCTAATCGACGCCGGTATCGAGATACCGGTTGTTGCCAAGGGGAACTGCGGCATCCCCCAGTATGTTGATGGGGCGATTCATTTCCACGGCAGCCCGGAACTGATGGCGCAATACGCGCTCTTCGCCCGCGATGCCGGCGCCACTATTATTGGTGGATGCTGTGGCACAACGCCTGAGCATATCGCAGCAATGGTGAACGCGCTCGACAGCACTCCGCGGAGAGCTTTGGATATCGATGCCATGACCGGCGCACTCGGCACGCCTTGGGCGGCGTTGGCAGAAGCAGAAGCCGGCGGCGGCGCTGAAAAACGTCGAGGACGCCGTCGCCGAGGCTGATGACACAGCTACGCGGTGTTGACTGGGAAGGCGCCAGTAGCATTGAATGTCGGAATCGTCCGTCAGAGGGACACGCTGTGAACATCGAAATCTTTTTTGTCGCGGTAACATGCCCATCCGCCACAGTGTGAATAAATGAAGGTCATTTGCGAGCCTGCAAAAGAGGTCTCGGTCATTCATGAAACCGAGGTCCTGGTCGTGGGGTCCGGCCCCGGAGGCTTGGCCGCCGCACTCGGTGCTGCACGAGCAAGGAGTCAGGTCACCTTACTGGAACGGTTTGGCTGCTTTGGCGGCAACATCACTGCGGTGGGGGTAGAAGGCTTTGCCTGGTATCGCCACGAACACACAGTTGACACCGAGGGTGTCGGCATCGAGTTTGAGGAACGTGCCCGGGACATGGGCGCTGCAGTGAAGGAGCCTCAATCCGACAGCCACGCCATCGACGGTGAGGCCTTCAAATGGGTTGCCGACACGCTGGTAGAGGAAGCCGGCATCACGCCCATGCTGCACCGAATGTTTGTAGCCCCCATAATGGAAGGCGATGTCATCAAAGGCGTCATCGTAGAGAGCAAGGCCGGGCGCGAGGCGATTCTGGCCGAGCGGGTCATCGACGCGACAGGTGATGCCGATGTCGCGCATCGCGCAGGTGCGATCACATTCAAGCAAGCCAAGGAAGACATGATTGGCGCCTCGGTGATGTTCTCGATGTCCGGGGTAAACAAGACAAGATTTATTGAGCAGGTTAAAGCCGACCCACAAACCTATCGCGACTGGGCTTATGGCCAATGGACTGTCGAGACAACGGGCAAGGAAGACGAGATGTTCTCGCCCTTCTTACGCAAGCCTTTCGAGAAAGCGCGCGAGGCGGGGTTAATACCCGAGCACCTCGACACCATCGCCGGCACCTGGGGCGCGCTCTATGACTCTGGCGATCTCACCTACCTGAACCTGGTGCACTTACTGGGCTATGACGGCACCGACCCCAATGATCTGACCCGCGGTGAGATGGAAGGCCGGAAACAGGCCATGCTGGCGATCGAAGCGCTGAAGCGGTACACCCCGGGCTGCGAAAACGCCAAGCTCCGCAACTTCGGCATGACCCTGGGCATTCGCGACACCCGCAAGATCGACGCCACCTACAACATGACCGAGGCCGACGTGCGGGACCAGGGCCGGTTCGAGGACAGTATCGGTATCTTCCCCGAGTTCATCGATGGCTACGGCATTCTTATTCTGCCCACCACCGGCCGTTACTTTCAGGTCCCCTATCGCACTCTCCTGCCCAAAGGCGTCAAGCATCTGATCTGCGCGGGTCGCATTACCGGCGGAGATCGCGTCAGTCATGCGGCGACCCGCAATATGATGTGCTGCACCGTCACCGGGCAAGGCGCTGGGGTGGCGGCAGCAGTCGCTGTCCAGGAAAAACGCGGCTTCGATGAGCTGGATATTGCTCAGGTTCAGGCCGAACTGAAACGGCAGGATGTGCGGCTGCACTAGCTAGGCCCGCCGACGGCGGACGCATTCCCTATCATCAGACGCACATGGAAAACACTCATAGACAGGCTGTAGACGGATTGGCTGCGGGAGTGCCGCTCGCTGATACCCAGCTGCGGCTCGAAGAAGACGGCTACCTATTGGTCGAGGGCTTATGCGATTCCAAGTTTGTCGCGCACCTGCTCGAGGTTTCGCTGAACCGCAGCGATCAGGTGATGTTAGCGTTGGGCACGCAAGCCATCGGCATTGGTAGCGCGGCCGGTTTCGATGAGGTGGTGCAGCGCTCGCCGGGGCGCTGGGACATTCCAATCTCACCGGGTGAGTTTGGCGTTGACGAGCACGCGCTACCCTGGTGGCCGCTGATTACCGCCGTGCTGGGCGATGATGCTGAGCACTCGTTTAGCGGTGTGGTGTATTCCGACCCGGGCAGCCCTGCCCAGTGCTGGCACATCGACTCACCCCATGTGAGTGAAGACCATCTCCCAGCCCACGCGCTCAACGTGATGATTGCACTCCATGACACGCCACTGGCAATGGGCCCCACCGAGATAGCGAGAGGGTCTCACCGGCTAACCAATCATCTGTTGAACCCGGTCCTGGTAAGCGATGAACTGGTCTATCAGCATGAGACCACAGTGCCTGAACAGCTGGTAGCCAATACGGAGCAAGCAGTGCCCGAGGGGTACTCTTCTGCACTTGCCGCCGGATCATGCCTGATCTTCGATGACCGCATCCTGCATCGTGGGCTCGGCAACGCATCCGATCGCCGCCGCAGCATGGTGTATTTTTCTTATCGTCAGGCGGGCTACGCCGAAAACACTCACTTTGAGGCACAACGGTCAGTTTATGGTGACGAAACTTAGACCGTTTTCAGTTTGCTCCACGTCGAGCAAGCGCTCTACAGGGTCACCACTCGTTTCAGGCAGGGACTGATCGCAGGGCGGCGCGGCGAAAAAAGACCAACGAATAAATGGCGGTGTAAATACCGACCACCACCAATCCCACCCATTCGATTTTGAAAGGTGTGAACTGGAAGGCCAAAACCAACGCAAACAGAATCACCCAGTTCACCGCTATGTAGCGCCCTGTGCCCAGCACCTCTGCGGTAAGACCAATATTCTGCGTGTACAGCCTAGTCAGTGAATCGAGGGAGTTCACCACAAACAAAATGCCTACGCCCATCATCGCCCAGCTCATCAACCCCGCGATCGAGATGTCGTTAGCGAAATACCAATAAAGCACCGAGAACCACAGCGCGATGGGAATCGATGGCACCACCAATAGAAGGAGTAGCAGCTGCCACGTAGTAAACCCGCTCACATATCGCGAAATGAACTGCCCGATCATGATGCTCCAGGCAAACCACCAGAACAGATAAAAGGCGTGGTAATCATTGATCGGAAACACAAAACGCGGAAGCTGGACGAAGTAATCCCCTAGATTCGCCATGGCGCCAAGGAGCCCGGCGGCACCCATATCAGAGGCGATGAACGATCCGCCGATCAATACGAAGAACAAGCCACTGGAGGCCAAGCTGAGCACCTTGACGAAGCGAATCTGGGTACTGGACACCACGGCCACCAGCACAGTGACCGCCACCAGACCGAAGCGCACTGTGTCGGGGATACCGTCGATATAGCTCGGTAAGTAGTGAAGGAACAAATACCCAGTGAACGCGCAGGTCCCAATGACAGTGAGATTGTTGACCAATTTGATCGCCGGAATCTCGAACAGCTGGAGCCGAGGCTCGATCACACAAAAGTAGAAGGTGGTCAGGAAATAAAATCCCCAGACCAAAAAGCCCCAGAAACCAAACTCCAGGGCTAATGGATTGGTAAAGGCGTAGTCGGGCTCGCTGGCAAAAATCCCGAAGTCGACCATCGGGAACATCAACAAGCCAACGTCCAGCCCCGAGGTGAACAGTACAGCGAGAAACGTAATCAACGGCATCGGCGCGGTACCCTCGATCCGAACAGCGCGATAGCGAACTACCAGTAGCAGCGACGTCAGCGTCGTCATACCAATGGCAATAGACAGAGTCGTATTCACAGGCCTATTGAGCAGAGGGCGCAGGACCCACCGGCACAACTCTGACAGGATCTCGCTCCCGTTGACGACTGCGCCACTCAGGATCCCGCCAGACAGGCGCCGCTTGTCTCAACGGCTCTTTGCCCAGGATCAGATCAGCGGCGCGCTCAGCCACCATGATGGTGGGGGCATTGAGATTACCGTTGGGAATCGAAGGGAAGATCGACGAATCGACGACTCGCAGCCCCCTCAGCCCCCGCACCCTGCATCTGGGGTCGACGACTGCCATGTCGTCGTCCTCACGACCCATGCGACACGAACAGGAGGGGTGATAAGCAGTCTCAACGTTTTGGCGCACCCAGCCATCAACTGCGGCGTCGTTAGACAGATCGATCCCCGGCTGAATTTCCGCTGCCCTGAACCCATCCAATGCGGGCTGCTGAAGAATCTCGCGGGTCAAGCGTAAGCAGTGCCGCCAGTCAGCGAGGTCTTTTTCGGTGGAGAGGTAATTGAACTGTATTAACGGGTCATGGTCAGAGTCAGGACCCGAAATCCTGACATGGCCGCGACTGTCGGGTTTATTGGGGCCAACATGAACTTGAAAGCCGTGACCATCAAAAGCCGCGCGACCGTCGTAGCGGATCGCGGCCGGCAGGAAGTGGTACTGAATATCCGGGTACGCGAGGCCGGCACGGGATCGGATAAACCCGCAGGACTCAAAGTGGTTGGTCGCCCCCAAGCCTGTTTTGGTGAGCACCCATTGTGCGCCAATCCTAAATTTCGAGAGCCACCCCAAATAGCCATTAATGGTGATGGGCTGTTTGCATCGATACTGGAAATACACCTCCAGATGATCCTGCAAATTTTCTCCGACGCCCGGCAGTTCGTGGCGCACCGGCACCCCTGCCGACAGCAGCACTGCCAGTGGGCCCACGCCCGACCGCTGTAGCAGGGTGGGTGAACCCACCGACCCCGCACTGAGAATCACCTCTTTTCGCGCCTTTACCGACCGTTCCAGGCCCTGTTGTCGATACCGGAGCCCAGTCACCGTCAGCCCGGCAAAGGTCAGTCGATCGACCTCAGCTTCTGTGATCACGGTCAGATTGGCGCGCCGGCGAGCAGGGGCGAGATAAGCGAGGTCCGTCGAGCAACGCTCACCGTTGCGCACGGTCATGTGCATGGGCCCGAAACCCTCTTGCCGATACCCGTTGTAGTCGTCCGTCACGCCATAACCGGCCTCGCGACCCGCATCGATGAACGCCTGATAGAGTGGGTTGCTCATGTTGTTGCCGTTGCAGGTGCTGAGCGGGCCAGACCCACCGCGATAGTCATCGGCACCACCCATCCACCCCTCGGCCCGCTTGAAGTAAGGAAGGCAATCGGCATAGCTCCAACCCTTTGCACCCTCGGCCTCCCACTGATCGAAATCTGCCGGGTTACCGCGAACATAGACCATGCCGTTAATGGCGGAGGATCCACCCAGCACCTTTCCGCGGGCGCAGTCCATTCTTCGTCCGTCAAGATAGGGTTCGGGCTGACCCCAGTAACCCCAATTAAAGCGCGGGGTATTCATCGGTATCGACAAAGCAGTCGGCATTCGGATGAACAAATGTCGATCGTCCTTGCCCGCCTCGATGAGCAGCACCGAATTTGCCGGGTCTTCGCTCAACCTGTTCGCTAGAACACAGCCCGCTGATCCAGCACCAATGACGATGTAGTCGTAATCGCTCACAGGCGATTGATTCATGCCTGCCCCTATTGGATAAATGACGCGCCATCGAGGTGACGCGCGACCTGCTCAGGGATAGTAATCCCCAAGTGCGTGGCGATAGAAGGATAGATGTCGACAATTTCGGGCATCGCATCAAAGTCGGGCGTGAGTCGCTGACTGTTGGTGGCGATCCAAATGGTGCGCTCGCGCTCCGTCTGTCCTCCATGATCACCGCCGGTTTCTGCATCGCGCCCGTGATCCGTGGTGATGATTATCAACCAATCTTCATCGAATGCCTTTTGGCGAGCCTGAACCGCTGACCAGATCAAGCTCAAGCGTGCATCAATAGCAACGACTGCCTCGTCCAGCTCCGGACTATCGCCATGTTCGTGGGCCACGTCGTCGGTGTATTGCAGATACACCCATGACAAATCCGGCCCCTTTAACTCAATAAGCTCCCCAGCCTCTCGGCTCACTGCGTCATCAATATCCTCAATGTGCGCATCCAGCGGTTCGGGGGGGAATGCCGCTTCATCTTCCTCGAAGCCATCCACCACCACATCGAAGCGCCAGTTGCCGGCCTCGGCCAATCCCTCGCCCAGTAAGATGGTGCGGTTGTCAGTCCAGGTCGAAAAAATACCCAACTGTAGCTCGGGCTTCTCTGACCGGGCGAGGCGAAAGAGATTCCAATAGTCGTAGTCAGGGCTGATGCCATAGTTGTCGTAAACATTGTGCTTATTCGCCCAGGTGCCCGTAACCAGGCTCATGTAGCCCGGCGCCGAGATGGTGGGGGTTTCACCGGGCTCGCCAATAGGGCCGCCCACGGTCGCCCGGCCATACCCCCCCACCGCGGCGATGGCATCGATAGTTGGGGTGGGCACGCGCTCAATCACGTCTGCAGGAATGCCATCGACAATCACAAACACCACCTTGGGGCTCGCTGCGGCTTCCGCCTGCGCCATGCTGTTAACCGCTGTTAGCGTCAGCCAGACCAGCGCAACAGTGAACAACCGGCGGTTCAACATCGATTTAATGTAAGGCTATCTGTCTTCACAGTGGGCTGGATTATGCCGACTCATCGAGGCGGTGGTAAAGGCCGGAGTCAGCGCAGATCTGGCAGCAAGCCGGGCGCTTTACAGCCCCGCCCTGACTGATCGAAGATGCTTTTCAAGCATGCGAAAGCTTGCGCGCTACCTCTCAGAGATCGCCGAGGAACCCCAAACTGATGCCGACATCGCTCGCCATTCCGACGATTGATCTCGAACGCGATGATGACGAGATTCTGCCCACGCTGGAGCGCGCGCTCTGCGATATCGGCTTTGTGCTGGCAAAGGGGCATGGCGTGCCCGCTGAACTCGTGAGCGATCTGCGGCAGCATTTGGTCGGCTACTTCGACCGCCCATTGGCCGAGAAGATGGCGGAGCGCATCACGCCCGATAATTATCGGGGTTACATCCCATTAGGCTTCTTCTCACCCAACACTGAGGGCGTGACGCCCGACCAGTACGAGGGTTACAAGCTCCACACAGAGGTCGCGGCTGACGATCCCTTATGCACCGCCTGTGACCTTTATGGCCCCAACCAATGGCCGCGCGAGCCTGCCCGTCTGCGAGAGACCACCGAAGCGTTGTGGCTAGCCTGCGAGGCCACGGGTAAACGGCTGCTTTGCCTGATCGCGCAGATCATGAAGGTGAACGTGGCTGACTTTCTGGCGCACTTTGATCAGCCCCTGACCAACATGACGCTGCTGCACTATCCGCCCAGCGATCCCAATGGTGGTTTTGGCATTCACCCGCACAAGGACACCGATGCCCTCACGCTGCTGTTCCCAGACGCCTTGGGCGGCCTGTGGCTGCGGCCCCATGATCAAGCCGAGTGGCTGGAGGTTGAAGCACCGGCTGGCACTATGGTTGTGAACATTGGCGACCTGCTTGAGCTGTGGTCAGGCGGCTACTTTATCTCGACACCGCACAAGGTGGTGAATGCCTCAGGTAAGGAGCGCTATAGCTTTCCGTTCTTTATCGTACCGCGACACGATGTGGTGGTCGCGCCGTTGATTGATTGCCAGCCCGGCTTTGAGCGCGACCCAGTGCGGGTTGGGCCCGTGTCCCGCGAGGTGTGGCGCACCAATTGGCCCGAGGCCGTGCCCGAGGGCACAGGCTTTGATCTGGGAACGCTACCCGACCGAGCGGTCAATCCCGGGCTAAGAAGTGCTCGGGGAAATCGGTCATGATCATCGACACACCTAGTGCGACGAGGCACTCAGCTTCTTTTATATCATTGATGGTGTAACACCGTAGCGCAAGGCCTGCGTCGAGCACGGCGCGCGCCGACGCTTGAGTGACCTGGTGACCGTCGAGGTGTATCCCCTCGAGCCCATGCTGCTGACAAAAGGCGACGCCGTCGTCGGGCAGCGCCTCGGCAATAAGCGCCATGGGTATAGATGGTAACCGGGGCCTGAGGGCGACCAAGACATCGCGACTGAAACTCGAGACGATGCAACGATGATCGCCGGCATCACGGAGGCACTGGGTCACTGCTGTCGCCGCGGCCGCAACTGCTTCTGGCTCGTCCTCGCATTTCACTTCCCACAAGATGCCCGGTCGATCCAATGCCTCAACCTGCCAAGCGATCAGATCCTCACAGCGGAGGGGCCGCTCGGAAGAAAATGTATTGCCCTTCCAGCTACCCACATCTAGGTCGGCCATGTCTGGCCATGAAAGTGAGGTGACCTTTGCAGACCCCGATGCTTTGCGCCCGAGATGGGTATCGTGAAAGATCACCAGCTCGCCATCGGCGAGGCATTTAATGTCGGTTTCAATCCAACCCGCACCAATAGATGCTGCGGCATCAAACGCCACGCGGGTGTTCTCAGGGTAAGCACCGCTGGAGCCGCGGTGGGCGCAGATCTGCTCGTTGGAAAAATCCGTCTTTGCCACTTCGATGCTCGCTCCTGCCCTTGATAGGTCGCCAAGTTAGTCACTGGCCGACCTAAGGCGATTAAGAAACGCGCCGGCCGCAGTGTCTTCTTTTCGTAGTGCTTTCAACATCGCCACCAGATTGGCGTCGCGCTCTTCCTCGAGCTCGCTGACCGAGCGCCCGGCAGCTTGTTCATCGGACTGCTCTACGATGCGATCGATGAGCGCCTCATTAAGATCCGGCACGTCGGTGAGCTTGGTCCAGGGCCACTGCAGGCAAGGACCAAACTGTTCGAGGAAGTGCTTCATGCCGGCCTCGCCCCCCGCGGTGCGGTAGGTTTCAAATAAGCCCTTCTGTGCCCAACGCAGACCGAAGCCATGGGTCATGATGTCGTCGATTTGCTTAGTGGTGGCGACGCCGTCTTTGATGAGCCATAGCGCCTCGCGCCACACAGCCTCAAGCAACCGATCTCCGACGTGAGCGGGGATTTCGGCCCGGAGCGTAATCGGCTTCATACCGATATCAGTCAGTAAGGCTTCGGTACGCTGCACTGTTTCCTCGGGCACCACCGCTGAAGGAACTACTTCGACAATCGGCAGCAAGTAAACAGGGTTGTAAGGATGCGCGACCAGAATCTGCTCAGGCCGGGCGCTGTCTACCTGCAATTCAGAGGGCATAAAGCCGGAGGTAGATGAAGCGACAACCGCTTCTGCCGCGCAACTGGCCTGAATCTCAGCCAACACAGCCCGTTTGATCTCAAGCCGCTCGGGGGTGGACTCCTGCACCCAGTCAGCACCAGTCACCGCATCGGCAATGCTTTCACAGAGAGTCAGCGCACCCTCTGGCGGCAGTTGATCGTAGACTTCCGGGACCCAACGGCGGGCGTTATCCAACACCTTGTTGAGCACCGCTTCGGAATTAGGCGCCGGGTCGTGAAAGCGCACCTCCCAGCCGTTCAACAAAAACCGTGAAGCCCAGGCCGAGCCAATCAGTCCGCCGCCAATGATGGCTGCCCTTGGCATCAGGGCAGTGCCCGCTTGGTGAGCTGCAGCTCGGCGCGGACCTCATCCGGCGTCATCACCCGCACACCCATGGCCTCAAGAATGGTCACCGCTCGCGCCACCAGCTCGGCGTTGGTGGCAAGGTGGCCTTTTTCCAGCCAGAGATTGTCCTCGAGCCCCACGCGCACGTTACCCCCTGAGAGCACCGCCGCCGCCACGTAAGCCATCTGATGCCGACCGATCGAGAAGGCAGAGTGAATCCAGTCTGACGGCACGTTATTCACCATGGCCATAAAGGTATTGAGGTCATCGGGCGCTCCCCAGGGGATGCCCATACAGAGCTGCACCACCACCGGCGCTGGGATCAGCCCCTCGCTGACCAGCTGCTGGGCAAGCCACAGATGACCTGTATCAAAGGCCTCGATTTCGATGCGAATACCCAGATCTGCCATGCGGCTTGCCATATCTCGCAGCATGCCCGGCGTATTGGTCATCACATAATCGGCCTCCGCGAAATTCATGGTGCCGCAGTCGAGTGTGGCGATTTCGGGCAGGCAGGCCTCGAGGTGCGCAACCCGCTGCGCCGCCGAGACCATGTCGGTGCCCTGCTCGCTCAAGGGCAAAGGTGCGTCAGTGGGGCCAAAAACAATATCGCCCCCCATCCCCGCGGTGAGGTTAATCACCACGTCGGTATCAGATGCCCGGATACGCTCCACCACCTCGCGGTACAGGTACACGGCACGATCCGGGGCGCCGGTTTCCGGGTCGCGCACATGGCAGTGCACCACCGCCGCGCCCGCTTTGGCCGCATCGATCGCCGCGGTGGCGATTTGCTCCGGGCTGCGCGGCACCTTGTCGCTGCGGTCCTGCGTGCTGCCGGAGCCGGTCAACGCCGCAGTGATAAAAACTTTGTCTCGCATGGCCAATGGCATGGTGTGTCCCCTGATGTGTCGTTATGGGTGTGGGTTGTGGGTAACGGTTAGTGACTTAGGGTGTTTGACGCGCCGCCCGGGCCCGATTGACAGCCCGCGCCGTAGACAGAATCTCGTCGCGGTCAATATACACCCCCTGCAGGTGGCGCTGCCCCGAACCTGAAAACGCCTTACGCCCATGCATCACACGCCGGTTATCAAAGCACATGATGTCGCCGGGGCCGAGCCGGAAGGTCAGCTCAAACCGGGGGTCGTCGGCCAAGGCATGAAAGCGCCGCAGCGCGGCGTAGGCCTCACCCACGTCGGCATCCGGCATATCGGGGAAGGCCCGTACGGGGTAGAACGCCCGAATCGTCGGCACACCGTCGCCACCCAGGGGGTCGATGATGGGTGCCGACAAGCGGTGATCAATGCCCGGACCGCGATTAAAAAAGACCCAGCGCCGGGTACTCAGAATCTCGTAGTCATCCGGGCGTGTTGCCTTGAGTTCCTCAATGAGCGCGGCGCCATCGGTCAAGGTTGACTCGCCACCGTCTGCCGCGTTGATCAGGCAATGCAAAAACTGAAAGCCTGGCGGGATTTCCCGGGTGGGCAGATCGGTATGCGGACCCAGCCGGAAACCCGTGTTGGCCGTGGTATTAGTTTTGGCGTCCCCCGCCAGATTCACATCGGCTTTCACATCCCACAGCAAGCCAAAGTTGCTGTCCCGCACCGGGCCAATGCGCGCAGCGAGTTCGGTGAGAAACCCCGGCTCTGTAGGCGCCTGCTCCACTACACACACGCCCAAGCGCACCAGGTCATTAAGCATGTCGCAGAGCGCGTCATCATCTTTAAGCACCGCGTCGGCATTACTACGCGGCGGCGTCGGCAACGTTGAAGCAGTCCAGGCCTCGGGGGCTGGCACCCAGCTCTCGGGGAGGTGTTGCCGCTCCGCTATGTGCCGGAGCCAGCCGGAGTGATAGGTGCTGACCACACCCTCATCTGTGCCCTCGGGCGTCCAGGTCACGCGCAGGTCACCCGATTCGGTCAATCCAAACGCGGCGATCTGCATCGCGTCTGATAACTCCGCGGGGTCCATAATGCCTTCGCGGGTGGCGGGATCGATGCCGCCATGACCCAGCGTGTTTTCCCGAAGCCAGAAGCGATGGCAACTCAACTGACGGCCGTCAGACCAGCTCACTACGAGTGCATCATCACCCTCGGTAACGGCGGCAATCGGCGCGGCTCCGTAATGATAAAAGTCGGGAGCCAATAGCGCCGAGGAAAGGTCGTGTTGCGTCATCACGATGCAAATCTCCCTCGCCAGGCCACCATGGTGGCCGCGTGAATCGCGGTGCCAAGCATCGCGCATTCTGGTGCCAGAGATGCCAAGGAATTGCTGTATCCAAGGCACCTGTCAGTCGGCGGAAATGTAACCGAAGCCGCTGGTGGTGGGAAGAAAAATTGACATCCAAAAGGACCCCGCTGTAACCACGAACGGGAATAGATTTCTGCGGCGGCAAAACAGACGGCAACACAGGCGAACGGTGCTATATTGCGTCGCCGTTGAGGGGTATCGATAGGGTCTGACACGGCAGTGAGCACCCCCCTCAACTCTGCCGGTCGTGAACGAGCAGCGAACAGGACAGCCCCATGATCAATCTGCACCGCGGTGTCATCTTTTTTTGTGCGGCCATTGCGCTGACCGCGCAACATAGCGTCGCCAGCGAGGACAATGCCATTGTCCAATACAGTGAGCGGGCCGTTGAGTTGCTACGCGATGCGATCCGTCGGGAGACTGTAAAAGGACAGGGACTGGTGCCCGCCTATGCAGAATCTCTGGGGCAGATCTTTCTTGAAGCCGGGTTCCCACCCGAAGCACTAACCATCGTGCCTTACGGTGAAACCGCGTCATTGGTGGTGCGTTACAAGGGCGATGGCAGCACCGGCCGCAAACCCATCTTGTTTTCTTCCCATATGGACGTGGTGCCAGCCGACCCCAACAGCTGGCTGCGACATCCTTTTGAGTTCCAAGAGGACGAGACCTTTTATTACGGCCGCGGCGTTTTGGACAACAAGTTTGATGTGACCATGCTCACCACCCTGTTTGTGTGGCTAAAAGAGTCTGGCTTCGTCCCAAACCGGGATCTCGTCATTGCTTTTACCGGCGACGAGGAAACAGCACAGGAGACCGTTCAGCAGCTGGCGGGTGACCATCGTCATCTCGTCGATGCCGAATTTGCACTGGTGGTTGATGGTGGTGGCGGTATGCTGAATGACGCTGGCGAAGCCATTCAGTTTCAGGTTGGCTTCGCGGAAAAAACCTACGCGACGTTTGCCATGACCGCGAACAACCCCGGTGGGCACAGCTCGATGCCACGGGCGGATAACGCCATTTATGACATTGCGCAAGCCATTCAGCGCCTCGAGGATCACACGTTTCCCGTCGAAACCAATGAAATCACCCTGACCTACTTTGCCCGCACCGCGCCGCTCCTCGATAACGAGGCGGGTCACGCGATGGCGCGCTTCGTAGCCGATCCAACTGATGCCGAGGCAATCGCGACGCTGCGGGCTCAACCTCAGTATGTGGGCACGCTGGGAACAACCTGCATCCCGACCATACTATCGGGAGGGCACGCGGAGAATGCCCTTCCGCGCGCGGTGACAGCCGTGGTGAACTGCCGCATTTTCCCTGGCCATAGGCCCGCAGAGATCATGCGGGAGCTGCAGCTTGTCACTGATAACCCCGATCTCGAGTGGCGGGTTGTCGGCGTGCCGGTCACCAGCCCGGCCTCATCCTTTAATGCAGAAGTGATGGACGCCATTGCCACTTCATTGAGCCCGATTCACGGAGCACTGCCAATCGTGCCGAAAATGGGATCGGGCACCACCGACGGCGCCTATTGGCGCGCGGCGGGCATACCGAGCTACAGCTTCACGGGGATTTTCATCAACCCCAAAGACAGCTTTGCCCATGGGCTGAATGAGCGCGTGCCCAAAGCCGCAGTGGGTGAATCACTGCGCTTCTGGCGGGCGATGATCGATGAACTGGCGTCGTCTAACGACTGATTAGCGGGTACTGGCAAGCGCGGGTGATCGCGAGTGCTGACTGAAAAACTGCCACACCAACTCCATTCCCCACCGCTCCTCAGCTGGCGAGATCGCCGGGCAGACCGGCTGCCTCGGTAAATCCTGTTGCTGGGCGGGTGCGACACAATCCGCCGGGATAGCGTCAATGCGCTGGGCCGCCCACTCATGATCCGCCGTCGGATCACCACAGCTCACCACCGCGGCACCCTCACCCTGACAATCCGTGTAAGCCTCGCACTGAAGATCATGTTGCTGCGTCAGCGCGGTCTGCCAAGGGACAGCAGGGCCGCTACAACCCATAGTCTCAGCCCAGGTACGGGTGTTGTCTGCAGCCGAGGTATAAACCCAGCCATCCGATGAGGGCTCTCCGTCAGGCGGGACGCCGTCGTCCAGCTCGCCGTAGTAATGAAACATGGGTAATGTCTCGCTGGGTCCACAGGCGTGGCCCGGTGGCATCTGATAAATCATGATACCCACGGCAGCAAAGTGCTCGGGGTAATCACAGCCCAGCCGCTGCACCATGCTGCCGCCGTTACTGTTGCCTAGCAGATAAAACCGATCGGGATCGACGAGGAGGCTCTCTTTCACTGATTGCGTGAGCGAGAGCAGAAACCCCACATCATCCTCACAGGAGGTCCAATCGCAGGCTTTGCAGTCACCGCACTCCGGATAGCAAGGGTAATCAAGGCGATCGGGCAAACAGTGGGGGCCCGCCTCGGTGGGGACATTGCTCGCCAGATCGTTCCATGAGCTCACCAGATCATCGCCACTCTGCCAGGCGACTTTTGAGTAAAACCCGGCACCCTGGGGATACACCACAATGTAGTCATTAGCGTTGGCGTGGGGGTTGATCTCATGGGCAGAAGCGAGTCCGGTAGCGGTGGTTCCATAGCCATGAAGTGCCATCACCACTGGCAATGGACGGCTGCCATAAGCCTCGGGCAGATACACATAGTATTGCCGGGATTTTGCTCCGATTGTCATCGTGCGTCGTTGGAACTGCGACTTATCAGGACCCCGGAGAAATGCCGAGACGCGTTCGATCACCTGCTGCTGGTAACACTCGGGATTGGACCCAAAGTGACCACAGTCTCCCGGGATTTCGACAACTTCAAACCCCAGTTGCTTAGCGAACGCCTTATTGGGCTCCGGGTTGACGGTCATGTCTCGCTTAAATACCACGGCCAACACACTGGGCCTGCCCATCGCCTCTAATCGCGCTTCAAAATCCGGGCGACCCCGCCGAATGTCGTGCTGCGCGGTGGAGGCGTTCTGGCTGGCGCGATTTGCGATGGCGGGGGCATTATCAAACCTCGCCATACCGGCCAGCCACTCGTCGAACTTTTCGAGTGAGCGCTCGCGGTTCAAATACTCAGGTGTCCAGAACACCATGCCGTCGATCAACGCCAACAAATCAGCCTTGCGCTGCATTGCTTCGGGGGAATCCTCGGGCAGTGCCAGTACCTCCTGCCAGGCTCGACCCTTCACGCGATCGTAAAACGTGTACCAAGGCGTGCCTTCAATGGGTACAAAGTGCGTGGCGAAATCCGGATGCATCATGAGCCACTCATAGGTTTGGTAACCGCCCATCGAGGCACCGACCACGGCGTGAAGATGCTCAATCTCCAGATGTTCGGTCAACAACCGATACTGCACACTGACCTGATCCCGAACAATGAACGTGGGGAATGGACTTTGCGCACTGTTGGAGGGAGACGAAGAGAGGCCATTGCCCAGTGCATTGACGGCGATCACAAAGTAGTCGTCGGTATCGACGATGCCCTCCGGGCCGAGATAGTTATAGGTGGCCAGCCCCTCGGCGTTACCGTTGAGCCAGGTCGGCATGAGCACAATGTTACTAAGATCAGGCGCCAGTCGGCCGTAGGTGCGGAAGGTCAGCCGGCAGGCCTCGATGACCTGGCCATTCTCGATAACACACTCCCCGAGGTCTACCGTATGAAACAAGCCGTCATGGGTTTCTGACAGCCAGTCATTTACGGACACCGCGTTGGCGAGCGGGCTGATCGCAAGACACAACATGGCAAGCGCACTGCGCAGTATCGAACCGATCAAATCGTCACAACGACGCATCCGCGCACACTTCCTTCTTCAATGATTTCGTGGGCCCTTGCCATCTGATCGAATGGTAGCGTTTCGGCAATGCGGTGCTGCAGGCCATCCTCTGTCAACGCCACTTGGGTATCCGTCACCGCCTGCGCCTTGGCCTCTTCCGGCATGGCGTACACAATGACCATACGGACGGTGAGATCCATGAACATCATGGTTCTGAAAGGTAATGCTGGTTCGGGCACCACGGTGCTGGCGTACGTCGCAATGGTGGCGCCGATCCTCGCACACTGCAACAGCTCGGGCAGGTTGGCGCCGAACTCCACATCGATCATCCGATCCACCTTTTGGCCCCCGGTCATATCCAGCACCGCCTTCCCCCAGCCGGGTTCGCGATGATTCACCACCGCCTCGGCACCGGCCTCCCGGCAGGCTGCAGCATCTTGTTCGTTACTCGCCGTCGCAATCACGCGCGCGCCGGCGCGATGCGCCCACTGGATGGCGTAGTGGCCGACACGGCCTGCGCCACCCGTAATGAGTATCAACTGATCGGCAACGGGGCCATCCGCAAATACGCAGCGGTGGGCGGTCATGATCGGAATGCCAACGCAGGCCCCTACCTCAAACAAGGCGTTATCAGGCAGCGTTGGTGCGCGGACGCTGTCGAGCGCAACATACTCCGCGGCGGTACCCAACTGACGCCCGTATTGAGCCTGATACACAAACACCCGCTCACCCACGCGGGACGGCAACACTCCTTCACCCACTGCGGTAATCACACCCGCGCCATCGCTATGGGGTATCACCGGCCCGGCGTCCAGTAATTCAGGAAACGCCCCCGCGCGTTTTTTCACATCGGAAGGGTTCACCCCGGTGGTGTGGAGCTGCACCAGCACCTCGCCCGGACCGGGCTCAGGCGTGGGCCAGTTTCCCTGCTGCAGCACATCCTGCGCCGCGCCGAATGCGTCAAACCAGCACGCTTTCATTGATTCATCCTTATGGGTCCAGCCAGTTAGCAAGACTCTCGGTATGACCGTCGATACCGAGGGTTTGGCCGGAGATCATTCGGCCGCCCGGCCCCGCGAGAAAACAGACCGTCGCCGCGATGTCCTCGGGGCTCACAAAGTCTCTGAGCGAGCTTTGGCGTTGGTATACCTTGCGGATCTCATCCGGCGTCTTGCCACGCTCAGCGGCATCGCGATCAATCACACGATCAATCCGCTCCCCGCCTACACTGCCCGGGCACAGCGCATTCACTCTGATATTCCAGGGGCCCAGCTCCATCGCCCAAGTCTGGGCCAGACCAATTGCCGCCCATTTGGCTGCCACGTAGGGGGAGCGCATCGGGCAGCCGTAACGGCCCGCGCTGGATGACATGTTCAGAATGAGACCGCTGCGCTGAGATTTCATCAGCGGGATCACCAGACGCGTGAGATAGAAGACGCTGTTGAGATCGGTGTCGATCGTCGACTGCCACGCCGCCACCTCGATGTCTTCCACCGGCTGTTGTGGGCCGGCAACACCCGCGTTATTGAATAAGAGATCAACCCGTTGGTGAGGATCAACCAAGGAATGAAAGGCCGCTTCGACCTGCGCCGCATCTGCCACATCGCAGACCACGGCGCTGCCCACACCGAACTCATCCTGAAATCGCGTGATCGCCTCACTATCAATATCGAGGGTGAGCACCCGATGCCCCGCCTCGGCCAGCGCACGCGCGCAGGCCAGCCCGATGCCTGAGGCACCAGCCGATATCAGCGCAACGGGTCGATGTGTCATGGCGAAAGGCAACTCCTTAATCCCGGTCCAGATCCCGGGGTGGCTGCTTCAGTATGTGGCATGACTGCGCCGCCAAAGAAGCGGCAATAAGATTTCTAGGCAATGCTGTTTTATCGCGGAGGGTGGTCGGCACGCAACGACTTCAGCAGGGCAATGCCCGACAGCCAGAAAGTGAAAGTCAGCGGTAGCGAGACAACCAGTGTGGCTGTTTGCGCCTCGCGCACACCGCCGGCGTACATGAGCCCGATTGGCAACGCCGCAATCGCAATCGCCCAGAATAGGCGGTGCCAGCGCGCCGGGTCCTCAGACGGCCCCATTTCAGTCGAGGCAGTCGCCGCCAACGTATAGGAAGCGCTGTCATAAGTGGTGGCCACAAAGATCACCGCCACGAGGCAAAAAAGCCCGATTGCCACGGCAGCCAGCGGCAGCACATCAAGCCCCGCTACAATCGCCGCATTGCCATTTTCGGCGTTCATCACACCGATCACATCGACTGCACCGCTCAACTGCAACCCCAAGGTATGGTTGCCCAGTACGAAAAAGAACAGCCATACGCCCAGAGAACCGAGGCACAGCATGCCAAGCACCACCTCGCGCAGGGTGCGCCCCCGCGAGATACGGGCCACAAAAATGCCGACGAAGGGGCCGTAGGCAATCCACCAGGCCCAGTAAAAGACTGTCCAATCACTCACAAAACCTGTGTTCGCGATAGGGTCTGTCCAGAAGGTCATCGCCAAAGTGTTCTGGAGCAGGTGCCCCATTGAGTTCACCGCCATGCGTAAGATAAAGAGCGTGTCGCCGGCAAAGAGAATGAAAAGCAGAAAAAGGAATGCCAGCGCGATATTCAAATCACTCAGCCTGCGAATACCCCGACTTAGCCCCAGCCAAACACTGAGCGAGAACAGTGCGACACAGACGACAACCACTGCGACCTCGAGGGCAAATCCGTCGGGTACGCCAGTGAGTCTTGATACAAAAGCCGAAATCAGCGGCGTAGAGATTCCCAGAGAACTCCCTGCACCACCAATCAGAGCAATCATAAAGAAGCTGTCCATGAGCCGTGCCGGCCAAGAGCGCTCCCTACCCTTTAGCCAGTACTGCGCGGAATTACTGTATTTCAGTTGCGGTACTTTGCGCACGTAAAACGGGTAGGCGATCGCCAGTGTGGGCAGGCTGTAAAACGCCCACGCGACAAAGCCCCAGTGGTGTAGCCCATAGGAGGCCGCCCAGTCATAAGCTTTTTCAGAGAAAGGCTCGGCACCAAAGGGCGGGGCCTGCACATAGTAGGCCCACTCGATCGCACTCCAGTAGAGCATGCCCGAACCAATGCCCGCCCCAAACAACATACCCACCCAGCTGAGGGTCGGGAATTCAGGCTCGGCCTCCCCCAGCCGGATTTTGCCGTAGGGACCAAAGGCAATGTAGAGCACCAAGCCAAACGTAACGGCGCCGGTCAGTATGTAGAACCAACCGAACGTGCTGGCGATCCAGGCATAGGCCGTCGCGAGGACCGCGGCGGTTTCAGCCGGAAACACCAACAACGGCAGCGTCAGACCCAGCAGCACCGAGACCGAGAGACCGAAATTCACCCTATCAATTTGTTGAGCCAAAAGTACCGCTCTTTTTATTCTGTGGCATGCTGCCCTTGCGGCGGAGTATACATAGGCCAGCCCTTATAGGCCGATTGGCGCTTTTGCGATGATGCGATCGAACGGCGTCATATCCCCGGGGCGCTGGAAACCGTGGCCAGCGCCACTCTCTCGGCGCAAACCCCCGATGGCTGGTTCGGTGCACTGCGGGTGCGTTACGTCGATGGCGCGCCGCTCATTGAGGACGGCTCTGTAAAAGCTCACAGCGCCGCACTCGCTCACCTGTCGCTGGGGTGGGCCGGTCAGCGCCACGCACTGCGCGCCGATGTGCTGAACCTGCTCGACTCCGATGACCGGGATATCGAGTGCTTCTGCGCCTCACGGCTTGAGGGTGAGCCGCTGGAGGGTGTCGAGGATCGACACTTTCACCGCTTTGAACCGCGGCAGGTGCGAGTCACCCTCACGATCAACCTTTAAGGACACAAAACCACAGTTGAAGCTCCTCGCGCTTAGTCCTCTCGCGTTACCCCCATAGCGACGAAACCAACTCGGGAACCAGCACCCAGAAACAAGCCGAGCGGGTGCAGTACAATCCTAAAAAAACTAGAACTCGCAACTATGACCAGCACCGAACCGCTGTATATCCGTCATTCAGGCCCCGCCTTGCTTGAGACGCCGCTGCTCAATAAGGGCAGCGCTTTTTCACGTGAAGAGCGCATTGATTTTAATCTCACTGGCCTGCTCCCGCCGCGGTACGAAACCATCTCAGAACAATTAGATCGAGCGTATCGCCAATATTCCAGCTATCACGAAGCCATCAACAAGCACATTTATCTGCGCGGTATTCAGGACAATAACGAGACCCTCTTTTATGCCCTCGTCAGCCAGTACCTCGAGGAGATGATGCCTATTATCTACACGCCCACAGTGGGAGATGCCTGTGAGCAGTTTTCGGATATTTACCGAAGTTCACGGGGGTTATTTCTTGCATGGGAGGAGCGCGGGCAAATAGACGACATACTGCGCAATGCCACCAAAGACAACGTCAAGGTGATTGTGGTAACCGACGGTGAGCGCATTCTCGGCCTCGGAGATCAGGGCATCGGTGGGATGGGCATACCCATCGGCAAGCTCTCGTTATACACCGCCTGTGGCGGCATCAGCCCTGCTTATACCCTGCCCGTCATGCTAGACGTCGGAACCAACAACGAGGCACTCTTGAATGACCCGATGTACATGGGCGCGCGGCACACCCGGGTGAGTGAAGACGAGTACGACGAGTTTATCGAGTTGTTCATGCGCGCTGCTGAGCGCCGCTGGCCCGGCGTTTTGATTCAGTTTGAGGACTTTGCCCAAGCCAATGCGATGCCCATACTCAACCGGTATCGCGAGCGTTTCTGCTGCTTTAACGACGATATACAGGGCACTGCCGCGGTGACGCTAGGCACCTTGCTGGCCGCTTGCCGGGTCACCGGGAAGCCCCTCAGACAACATCGCATTGCCTTCGTGGGCGCAGGCTCCGCGGGATGCGGTATTGCGGAAATGCTCATTCGACAGATGGTCGAGGAAGGACTCAGCGATGAGGCCGCCCGTCGGCAGGTGTTCATGGTGGACCGCCATGGCCTCATTACAGAGGGAATGAGCGGTCTGCAGGATTTTCAGCGGTGTCTGGCACAGAATAAGGCCGACTTGGCAGACTGGTCTTGCGAGGGAGAATGGGCGAGTCTTGATGAAGTCGCGGCCCAGGCTCGTCCAACCATACTCATTGGCGTCTCAGGACAACCGGGTCTGTTCACCGAGTCGGTCATCCAAAGCATGACGAAAAATAGCGAAGCCCCGATTATCTTTCCGCTGAGCAACCCAGTGAGTCGGGCTGAAGCCACTCCGGAAAATATTATTCGCTGGACAGATGGCAAAGCCATTATTGCAACAGGCAGTCCATTTCAACCTGTGAGTCTTAATGGTGAGTCCTACCGAATAGCCCAATGCAACAACAGCTATATCTTTCCGGGCATTGGCCTCGGCGTTTTGGCGGTGCGGGCAAACCGTGTGACCGATGAAATGCTGCTGGCCAGCAGCGAGATTCTGGCAGAGGCATCGCCACGGGCCTCGGGAACCAGTAAAGATCTCCTGCTTCCTCTGCAACAGATCACAGAAGTCAGCCGGTCCATCGCGTTTGCGGTAGCAAAGGTAGCCCAGGAACAGGGTCACGCACTCAAGATCTCAGACGCCCAACTCCATGCCCGCATCGACCAGATTTTCTGGACACCCCACTATCGCCACTACAAACGCATTAGTTTGTAGCCTGCCCCGACGGCAGGTGCGCGTCACGCTCACGGTCAACCTGTAAGCCTTAAGCGGGCGCTGAATTCAGGCACAGGGAGGCCAGCACGCTTCGCTGGCCCGAGAAAGGCCGCCGGCCGTGCATGACCTGATAGTTATCGATCAACGCCACATCGCCGGACTCCCAGGGGAGATCGAAGACGAGGTCGTAGGCAATCTCGACCGCAGATTGCACATCGGCGTCGTCAAAGGCTGAGCCATCGCCATAGGTCACCGAGCGGGTGCCCTCGTTGCGCTGGTCTTGCCAGCCACAAAACGCGGCGATGAGCTGGTTAAAGAAGACCTCGCTGCCCGAGGGCGCGTCCCGGATGAGCGATAGGGCCGGCGTGGTGGTGCGAATTGCCTCGTCGGGTAACCACTGCCAGTCATACTCTAGCGCTGCCAATCGCGCCTCCGCCGCCTCTTTGGTATCGACATTGAGCGTCTGGCGCCAACTTCTTCCCTGCCCCGAGGTGGCGTCGGCCTCGGCGGGCATGGTGAGGGAATAGCGCGCGCCATTCGCTCTGCAACGAGCCACAAATTCGGGTAAGTGCTGTGTCAGTTTCTCGAGTAGCACATCTGAGCGGCAAAGCGGCGTGGCGCCACCCCACACAGCGGCCTGCTCACAGAAGAAAAACAGATGACTCGGAAAATATCGGGTCTGCGCCATCTCGTGGTGCAGAAAAATCTCGACATCCTGCGGCGCCTCGTTGGCGGTAAAGACCCGCGGCGTAAGGTTGTGCCGCACCGCGTTCGACAGCGACTCGTCGTAGGCAAAATTCGGGAGGGCAAAACTGGTTACGAAGTCATCGAAGGCCTGCGCGTCCGTCACACCACAGCCGCGGAAAAGGATAGCGCCGTGAGTCGCCAGGTGTTCCATGAGCGCCGCCGACTGGGCGTGGAGATTCTGCGTCGACAACGGTTTCTCGGCGACCAACACCAGCGGGAATGTCGAATCGCCGTGGCGCTGCTGGCCGGTAACAGCCTGCGGCTCAAACCTCATGATGCGGGACCCGCTCGGGGCGCCGCAGGATGTGTAACCGTACTGACGGCCATCACACTGCCCTTGCTGCTGCTCGCACCTATGCCCATACCCGTGCCCATGTCCGCGCTTCTGTCCTCGCCCCTGCCCACGAACTCTGCAGCCATCTCAGTCATAGATGGGGAAAAAGGTACCAAAGGCTTCCTCACAGAAGTGGCCCGGATCATTAAATCGCCGGTTGCGGTTAAGGGCAGAGATCGCCGTCATCTCTGCGTCATTCAACTCGAAATCAAACAGCTGCTGGTTCTCTCTCAGCCGCGCCACCCGGCTGGTCTTCGGGATGACCGCCGTGCCCCGCTGAATTCCCCAGCGCAAGACCACCTGCGCGGGCGTCCGACCGACGCGCGCGGCGGCCTCTTTCACCGCCGCTTGCTCGAGCACAGACTCTCCAGCCTCGGCCATGTCGAGCTCTAGATAAGACAGCGCGCCTAGTGGAGAGAACGCAGTCACCGCCACGTCGTAATGCGCCGCGGCGCGCAGCAGTCGCTCTTGGGTCAGGTAAGGATGGGATTCGATTTGCAGCATGGCCGGCTTGATCTGCGAATACGCCATCAGGTCATGGAGTAGCCCGGTGTTGTAGTTACAGACCCCGATCTCCTTGACCAGCCCCGCGCGGACCAGCTCCTCCATCGCACCCCAGGTGTCAGAGAGCGACACCGGGTCGGGCACCATCAAAGGATTCTCGGCATCCGGGTCGGCGATCCACTCCGGGGGATAGCGGGTGTCAAAGTCGACGTATTGGAGCGCAATGGGAAAGTGAATGAGATATAGGTCCAGCTCACTCAAGCGGAGATCTTTCAAAGTGCGCTCGCAGGCGGCGCGCACATGCTCGGGCCGGTGATAGGTATTCCAGAGCTTTGAGGTGACCCAGAGCTCCTCGCGACTCACGAGGCCCTCAGACAGTGCCTCCTGGAGCCCCTCGCCTACGCCAGCTTCATTGCCATAGTCAGCCGCGCTGTCGAGATGGCGATATCCCTCGGCGATGGCCGAGCGGACCATCGCCGCGGTGTCCTCTCTCGAAATCTTCCAAAGACCGAGCCCAATGGCAGGCATCTCGCCGCGACCCACCGAAATCCTTGCACCCACTGTCGTATCTCCTTTCGACCTCAACATCCGGTCACATCATCACTGGATAAAGGTCAGCCAACCTGCTCCTTACGCCCCGCTACCATGGCTTTCGCCACAGGGCGTGGCAGTGAACCGTCAGCGTCCTTCGTAAAAATCGCCGATGCCCTCCTCTTTGCAGAACGCGCCGACGTTGACCTCGCGCCCAGTCTGCATCGAGTGCTGGGCAGCGCTGGCCACAACCAGCGACCAGAGTGCCTGCTCGGGCGTGGCCGCGTCCACCGCCTGCCCCGCCAGCTGCAAATTAAAGGCGATATGCTCAAAAAAGGTGGCGCCATAGTGGCCGCTGGCCTCGATCCAGTCAGGATAGCCAACGGGCACACCTCGGTATGCGGGATGCTCTGGCACCTCCACCAGTAACTCAGCCTTTGAGGGCGTATCGGGCTGGAAGCTGGCCTGCTCGCTGGCCACCAAACGGCCGCGCTCGCCCACGACCACCAACTCTTCGTAGAGCTCCTGACAGAACATGTTGAGCGTAAAGCTGGCCCGCACACCGTTGTCGTAGTCGATGATCACCATGGCGTGGTCATCGATGTCAGATGACTCGCCCTGCCACTCAAAATCCAGAAAGTTCGCCGCCCGGCCGCCACTGGCATACACCTGCCTTGGTCGTGACTGCGCGACGACATTGATGAGATCAAAGTAGTGGCAGCATTTTTCGACCAGAGTGCCGCCGCTGTTGCGGTTGAATTTGTTCCACTGATCCACCTTGTCCAAAAAGGGTGGCCGATACTCAGACATGGCAACGGTCTTCACCTGCCCCAGTGTCCTCGGTGCGGCCACCGCCTGCAGCGCGTCCACGTATTGCGCCTTAAAGCGGTATTGCATCCCGAGCTGAATAACCTCGGGGTAATCCCGCGCGAGGCTCACAATGTCCATGGCGTCTGCCAAGGTCGTGGCCATCGGTTTCTCGAGCAACACGGGTTTGTGGGATGGGGCAACGGCATGCAGGACGTCCCGATGGGTGTGGTTGGGCGTCGCGATCACAATTGCATCTACCGCCTCATCCAGACAGGCCTCACTCAGATCCCGGTAGATCGTGAGCGGCGCATCGGTGAGCAGGCGCCAGTCGGTGCAGGCCCACTCGAGGCTGCCCCCGTCGGGATCGACAATACCTTGCACGTCTGCCCAGCCAAGTAACTGCGAGACGCGGAGATGCTCCCGCCCCATCATGCCCGCCCCCACGATCAGCAGGCGGGGTTTGCGCCCACTCGACAGGTACGTGTTCTCAGTTGTGAGCGCGGCGACGCGCTCCGCGGCGTCACCTTCAAGCGGCGATGACGACTTCGTCATGCGTGAGCTCCCGAACCGGCAGTCAGTCGGCGGTGCCAACCGAACCAAAACAGCACATTCAGCAGAAGCAGACCCAGCAAAACGGGCGTAAAGAGATTCGAGCCGTCACCTACCAGCCCGACAGGTGAGAACACGACATAGAGCGCCACCACGCAGGACAGCAGCGTCACCGCGCAGGGTTGAGCGTAGGCCCAAGGGGTCATGTCCACTTCTGCGGTCTGTTTGATGGCCGTCTCCTCATTTCGCGGGCGCCATGCACCGATCGCGAGCATCATCGCCACCTCCACCACAAACAGGATCGCGTAAAGATGCAAAAAATGCACCGGCAAGAGGTCCTTGAGCACAAACTGGAAAGTGCCATAGGCGATGATGTGAGACACAATCACCACCTTGGCTGCCACCGCAGGCACCTGCCGGGTGAAGAGCCCGATGATCACAATCGCGATCATCGGGATGTTGTAGAAGCCCGTGAAAATACGAATGACCTGCCAGAGACCCTCGGCAGCAAACTTTAAAAGCGGCGCGACCAATAACGAAAAGCCGGTCATCACCAGCCCGACCCGCTTGGCCACCCGCACCATTTCCGCATCAGAAACCGCCCTGCCAACGAGCGGCTGATACACATCAATACAGAACAGCGTCGACGCGCTATTGATGAGCGAGTTGAAGGAACTCAACACCGCGCCCAACAGTACGGCGAGGAAAAACCCCGTGGCATAAACCGGGAGCACGTCGCGCACCAGTTGGGGGTAGGCGAGATCGATCGATTGCAGCTCGGGCCCGTAAAGGTGATACGCCACGACGCCGGGGATCATCATCAACAGGGGCACCAGCACCTTGAAAAAGCCCGACAGCAGTACCCCCTTTTGTCCTTCGGCGAGGCTACGGGCCGCAAGGGTGCGTTGAATCACGTATTGGTTGGTGCACCAGTAGAAGAGATTGGCAAACACCATGCCGGTAAAGAGCGTGGCAAAGGGCGTCGGGTCGGATGGCCCGCCGATGGCGTTGAGTTTGTGGGTCTCGGTGGTCAACACAATTTTGAGACCCGCACCCACACTCCCCTCACCCAGTGCCTGCAGCCCCAGCCACGGCACGGCCACACCCACGATGAGTAAGCCAACGCCATTGAGGGTGTCGGATACCGCTACCGCCCGCAGGCCACCGAGAATGGCGTAGGACGCCCCTAAGGCGCCGATAACCATAATGGTCAGCACCAGCGATGTGCCGTAATCCAGTTGCAAGAGCTCGGGCACGTCAAAGAGTTTGAGCACCGCGATCGAGCCGGAGTACAGCACGCTGGGGATCGTCACCAATCCATAGCCCAGCATAAAGAGCACCACGGTCATGCGACGAACGCCCTCATCAAAGCGCGCACTGAGAAACTCGGGCAGGGTCGTGAAGGCCCCGGCGAGGTACTTGGGCAAAAAGAAAAACGCCATGAGTACCGTGGCGACCGCGGCGGTCACCTCCCAACCCATGCTGCTCAGGTTGTAACCATAGGCCGACCCATTCAGACCAATGAGCTGCTCCGCAGAGAGGTTCGTGAGCAGTAGCGACCCCGCAATGAAGGTGGCGCCCAAACCCCGCCCGGCGAGGAAATAACCGGCACCCGTATCAACCCGGCCGCGGGTCTGCCGCCAGGACACGAATGCCACCAGCCCCATAAAGCCTATACAGCTCAGGATCGTCAGCAGCAGATCAGCCGTCATCCGGGGAAGAAAGCGGTCACGTGAGAAAGGGTGTGGTCACCATGACTGCAGGGTACGCACAGACCCCCCCACCAGCAAACGTCAGGCGTTTTGCGGGCTTGTGACAACACACTGAGATTGCTTTACTATACCGTCTGGACGGTTTATATATGGTGCGGCATGAAATCGGAACACACCCGCGCGCGGATTCGCGTTGCCGCGGCCAAAGTGATTGAGCGCGACGGCGCAGGGCATCTCACGCTGGAGAAAGTGGCGGCCGAGGCTGACCTCTCCAAGGGTGGGTTGCTGTACCACTACCCCTCCAAGGATGCGCTGCTGCAGGGGCTGCTAGACCACTTGCTGGAGAATCGATCAGGATTAGTCGAAGACCTGGGCTCTGCTAAGGACGTCGGTAACGGGGCCCTGCTCAACAGTCTGATTGATGCCGACTTCGATCTCCCCAAAGACGAGCGGATCATGGCACAAGGGTTAATTGCGGCCTCGGCCGAGAACCCGGAGCTGATCGCTCCCGCTCAGCACCACGTTGAAGCCGTCTACGCCCAATTGGGCAACGCTAAGGCCACGGCGACGTCGGCACGCACCATTTTTCTGGCCTCACAGGGGCTCCAGTTTCTGGAGCTCCTGGGCCTGCTCTCACTCAGCACGGCCGAGCGCAACGAGGTCCGCCGACATCTCAAGGCGCTGACAAAGGAGCTGGCGCCATGCTGAGACGTGTATTCGCCATGCTCTGGTTGCTAGCCGGGCTGACTGGCTGCGAGGCCGACTCCACTGTCGAAACCGCCCCCGCGGTACGTCCCGCTCGCTTGATCACAGTAGGGGCTGGAGACCACTCGGCGCCCAGCCAATTTGTGGGCAAGGTGGCACCGGCACACACAGTCGAACTGGGCTTTGAAATCGACGGCACGTTGCAGCAGTTACCTCTCCCGGAGGGGGCGCTGGTACAGGCCGGCGATGTGATTGCGCAGTTGGACCCCCAACGATTCGAGCTCGCGCTGGAAAGCGCCCGGGCTGATCATGAGCTGGCGGAAAAAACCTTATCGCGCGTGGAATCCCTCAAAGCCTCTGGCACCGTGTCACAGGCAGAGCTCGATGAGGCCGTGGCGCGCGCCAGACTGACGGGCCTCGCGGTGGAGACGGCGCAAAAGAATCTTGATGACACGATACTGCGCGCACCGTTTGCAGGACAACTAATCAAACGTCTGGCAGAAAACTTCTCCCCCGTCGCGAGACTCTCACCGGTCATTCGCTTGGCGCCGGTTGAGCGCATCGAGGTCGTGATCGGCGTGCCCGAGCAGCTGATGGCACGACTGAATCCGGCAAGCCTGAGCAGAGCCGCGGTGCGCTTCACCGCCGATCCAGAGCGGCTATTCGAAGCGCAGTGGCTAGATTATGAGGCCGAAGCGAGCCGGGATACCCAAACCTACGACGTGCGGTTTTCCCTGACCGAGACCCCGCCCTGGCCCGTGCTGCCGGGCATGACCGCCACCGTCTTGCTGTCGATAGCCACCACCGGTTCATGGACCATCCAACTGCCCCTCAGTGCGGTGCAGAGTGACTCGGCGGGCAACTTCTTTGTCTGGACGGTGGAGCGCGACACGGCGCAGGTGACCAAGCGACCCATCGAGTTGGGGGTGCCCAGTCACAAACAGGTTCCGGTGCTGTCCGGTCTGGAAATCGGCGAACAGGTCGTCGCTGCAGGGGGCGCCTGGCTTTACGAGGGTATGCAGGTGCGGCCCCTCGGGGACGGCTGATTGATGTCCCGGTCATCGCTCACTGAATTTGCGCTCACGAACCCGCTGTATGTGTGGGTCATCGTGCTCACCTGCCTGGTCGGTGGTTTAGCGGGCGGACAGCGCATCGCACAGCTCGAGGACCCGCCCTACCCAATCAAGATCGCCTATGTGTTCACCGAGTACCCGGGCGCCTCAACACTCGATGTCGAACAGGAAGTGACCGAGGTGCTGGAGCGCTCTATTCAGGAGTTACCCTGGATTGAAAATATTGTGTCGAGATCACTGCCCGGGCGCTCAGAGATCGAGATTGAACTCAATCACTCGGTATCAGCCAGCGATACCGGCCAGATCTGGGATGAGCTTCGCCGCCGGGTCGCCGAGGCGGCCATGCACTTGCCCGCCGGCGCCCAAGCTCCCTGGATCGAGGATGATTTCAGCGACGTCTATGGCCTGCTGTATGGATTCACCGTCCCGGATGGCTATGACATCGCCACCATCCGCGATGCCGCCCGATTACTGGAAACCGAAATCAAGCGCGTTGAGCACGTGGCCAAGGTGCGGCTCGAGGGAGTGCCGGAGGAACAGGTCCAGATCGATTTCGATTACGCGCAGCTACGCCAGCTGGGCGTACCCTTTTATCGCATCGTAGAGGCCATCAACAGCGCCTCAGGTCTCTTCCCCGCCTCCATGATGGAGTCAGGTGATCAGCGCATGCGCATCGATATTCCGCTGGAGCGGAGTGAGGCGGTGCTCGAAGAATTGCTGATTGCCCTGCCCGGCGAGACGTCGATGATTCGCCTCGGCGATGTGGCCAGCGTCTCCCGTCAAGAAACCAACCTGCCCTCACTGATCTTGCGGCACGGGGGTCAACGTATTTTCGCCATCGGGATTGCCATCAACGAAACCCAGAACGTGGTCCGAGTGGGCAAAGTGGTGGAAGCGCGACTGCTGGAACTGCAGCAACTGCTCCCTGTAGGCATAGAGATGATTCCGCTTTTTGAGCAGCATCGCCTGGTTGATCGATCTATCGGTCAATTTCTGCTGAACCTCACCGCCTCCATCACTACGGTCATCGCCGCACTGTGTCTGTTTATGGGCTGGCGCGCCGGCGTGATGGTGGGCGCAGTGCTGTTACTGACGGTGACCGGCACCATCGGCGTGATGGCCGCCACAGGGATTGAGCTACAGCGCATTTCGCTGGGCGCGATGATGATCGCGATGGGCATGCTGGTCGATAACGCTATTGTCGTGACCGAGGGCATGATCACCCGCATCAAACAGGGTCTCAGTCCCAGAGAGTCGGCCATCGCGGCGGTTGCGACGACGCGCTTCCCCCTCCTTGCAGCGACAGTCATCGGGATCGCCGCCTTTGCCCCCATTGGCCTGTCGAATGACTCCACGGGTCAGTTTCTGGGGTCGCTGTTCACAGTTTGCGGCATATCGCTGCTGTTGAGCTGGATCCTGGCGATCACGCTGGTGCCCTCCATCGGCTTGGCGCTACTCACCTCCATGCCCGAGGCTTTGCCCGAGAGCCGCCTTTACGCCGGGCCGGTTTTCGCGGGATACCGTAAACTCATGGCATGGGGTATTGCCCGCCGCGGTTGGACCACGCTCGCCCTGCTGGCCGTTATGTTGTCGAGCATCGTGGGCTTCACGCAGCTGAAGCAGGGGTTTTTTCCGGCAACCAGCACGCCGCTCTTCTTTGTGGATCTCTACCAAACCCAGGGCACCGATATCCACGCCAGCGATCGCATGGCAGATCGCGTGCGCAAGCGACTACTCAGTCTTGAAGGGGTGACCGAGGTCTCAACCTGGGCAGGCCGAGGCCCCGTTCGCTTCACCATGATTTTGCTGCCCGAGCGACCCGACCCCGCCTATGCGCAACTGGTAGTGAATGTCGATGACGTTGAGGCGGTGACTGGGCTTATGGCACAAACCGGTGAGCTGATTGCATCTGAGTTCCCTGAAATCCATCACATGGTGCGGCGGCTCGAGTTCACGAGCAGCACCGCGAGCAAAATAGAGGCGCGCTTTTATGGTAATGACCGCATCGAGCTGCGCGGACTTGCCGAAGAGACCATGCAGCATTTTATTGAGCACCGGCTGATCGATCGCAAAATCGACTGGCGTGAACAGCGGCTTTCACTGGCCGTGATTCCAGATCACGCCCGGGCGCGACGCGCGGGTATTCAGTTACCCGATGTCTCGCGGGCTGTGGAGTCGAGCACCGTGGGCACGCCTGTGGGTGTGCTCCGCGATGGTGACAAACCGGTTCCCATTGTCGCGCGCATCACGCCGCTGGCAGAAACTGCGACGGAGCTCCTTGAGCGCGACCTGTGGAGCGAGAGCACCCAGTCGTTTGTATCAGCACGGCAGGTGGTGTCAGCCGCCACACTTCGTGCGGAGGACAGCTTCCTGATGCGGCGCAACCGGGTCCGTGCCATTACCGTTCAAGCGAATGCGCCCCCGGGTGAAACCGCCACCAGCGCCTTTAACGCCATCCGCGGCGATATTGAATCCATCCCCCTGCCAGCCGGTTATGAACTGGAATGGGGCGGCGAGTACGAGTCGATGAAATTGGCCAACGATATGGTCATCTCGCGCTTCCCGATCGCACTACTTGTGATGATTATTGCGACCTTGATGCTGTATGGCAGCGTGCGGCAAATGCTGGTCACCTGGATGACCGTGCCGCTCATTATGGTGGGCGTCTTTGTTGGGCTGTTCGTGACTGACCTGTCCTTCACCTTCCCCGCATTGCTCGGGCTGCTGAGCTTGGTCGGTATCTTGATCAAGAACTGTGTGATCATGGTTGAAGAGATCAATCTGCGCTCCGCTGACGATGGCCTCGGCCAACAGGCGTTGGTATCAGCCTGTGTGAGCCGCCTGCGCCCGGTGCTGCTGGCAGCAGGTACCACTATCATCGGCATGGCGCCGCTTCTGAGAGATGACTTCTTCCGCGAGATGGCGGTGTCGATCATGGGCGGGTTGGCCTTCGGATCGGTGCTGGCCCTGCTCGCCGTGCCGGTTTTCTATGCGCTACTGTTTTCGATCGGAACCAGCCGCAACGCTGCCTAAAGAGCTGGCTAGGATTGCCACAGCACCGCGTCGCTTAACGCCCCTCAGTCACCATCGCGGAAGGAGAGACTGCTGGCTCGACGATGGTTAAAAAATCATTTCCGCTAATGACCCGCTCAGTGCAAGCACCGTATACCTAGCAGGAACCGAGTCCTATACTCGCGCCCTTAAACGGGAAACAATCTGATCAAGACGAGGACCACGCATGACTCACCGTGTATTGCTGCTAGACGGCGGCATGGGGCAGGAACTGATTCGACGCAGCCCCTCCCCTGCGCATCATCACTGGTCACTGCAGGTCATGCTCGAGCAACCCGAGCTGGTCGCCGAGGTACACCGTGATTTCTGCGAAGCGGGCGCCAACGTCGCGTGCCTGAACACCTACGCAATTACCCACACCCGGCTGGCACGAGGCACAGGTCTGCCGCAGATCGGCAGCTTGCTAAATGATGCGCGAGATCTTGCGCAGCAGGGTGTGGAAGCGAGCGGTCGCTTCGACACCGCTCTCGTTACCTCACTGCCCCCGTTGGTGGCCAGCTACCGCCCTGATACCCAGCTCCCTCTCGAGGCAGCCATTCAGGAGTATCGCGAACTGATTGAGCTCCAGGCAGAGAGCGTGGACGGTTTTATTGCCGAGACCATCCCCTCCATTGCAGAGGCGACCGCGGTCCTGACCGCAGCCGGTCAAGCGGGTGTCAGGATCATGCTTGGGCTCACCGTTGCCGATGACGACGGCCAGCTTCTGCGCTCCGGAGAGCCACTTTTTGATGCGCTGGAGGCGATCGACGCCTTCGAGCCGCTGGCGGTGGTTATTAATTGCTCCAAGCCGGAGGCTGTCTCCCAAGCGATTCCCATCTTGAAAGAATCGCGCTTTCCGTTTGGCGCTTACGCGAATGGCTTTACGGCCATCGACGCACTGGAACCGGGCGGTGTGGTCGATGTGTTGGAAGCCAGACATGACCTCGACCCTGAGCAGTACGCGAAATTCGCGGCCGAGTGGCTGGACGCCGGCGCCAGCGTCATTGGCGGCTGCTGCGAGGTCGGCCCGGACCACATCAAAGCGCTCAGCACCTTGCTGCAAAGCCGGGGGCACGAGCAGCTCGCCTGGGGCGATTTAGCCGCCTGATCAGCACACCCTGCGCTCCCTTTTCAAGGCCGTTTTCTAGACAAAAATGAGACGCCGTTAACGGCGCTCCGCTGTCGCCAAAAATTCACTAATTTGTCACTTGCGGGCGACAAATTTAAGAGCAAAATGCGCGCCTCTTTTCGCAACATCAATTAGTAGCTGAGCGCGCACCATGAGCACCTTCAGGCCCGTATCTTCATTGCTGTTCACGACTGCCTTTCTGTTGGCCGGTCATGGGCTGCACATGACGTTTTTGCCGCTGCGCGCGAGTGAGCTGGGTCTATCGCAGACGCTAATCGGACTGAGTGGATCGGCCTACTTTGCGGGCTTTTTGACCGGGGCGCTGATGATTCCACCGATCATCGCTCGCGTTGGCCACATCCGCAGCTTCACGGCCTTACTGGCGATATTCCTATCGAGCTTTCTGTTCCTCAGCCTTGTTGATGAGGGCATCTTCTGGGTGCTGGTGCGCTTTGTGCTCGGTGCCGTCATGTGCGGCTCCTACACCGTGATTGAAAGCTGGCTCGCCGAGCAGAGCGACAGCAGCCGTCACGGCCGGGTACTGTCGGTATACACCGCGATCGTTTTGATCTCGATGGCGGTGGGCCAGTACCTGTTGGGCCTCACCGAAGCCAATCCGCTATACCCCTTCATATTAGTGTCACTATTGGTGGGCTTGGCCATTGTGCCCGTGAGTCTCACCCGCTCTCTGGCGCCGGCGCCAGTCCCGGCAACTCGATTCAACTTTTTCAAGTTGTACCGGCGATCTCATACCGCCTTTGCCGGCGCGCTGGGATCAGGTGTGGTCATGGGCAGTTTCTGGGGGTTGGGCGCAATTTACGCACTCGCGCAGACTAACGATCCGAGTTTTGTACCCGCCTTTATCGCCGCCAACATTATCGGCGGTGCTTTGGCTCAGTACCCAATCGGCATGGCCTCGGATCGTATCGACCGCCGCTACATATTGGCTGCACTCTGTGCCGCTAGCGGTTTATCAGCGTTTGGTTTGCTCTTGGCGAAATCTCCCGAAACATTACTGCTGGGATCATTCGCCTTCGGTGCTTTTGCAAACTCCCTTTACGCCGTCTCGCTGGCCAAAGCCGCCGATAATTCAAAGCGCGAGGAATTTGTCACGATTGGTTCTTCTGTCTTGCTGCTGAATGCCCTTGGATCCGCAAGCGCCGCCTTAATTGTCGGTTGGGCAATGCGCACCGTGGGTGACGGCGCGCTGTTTGCATTTGTTGGCGTCGCGAGCCTCGTGACTGGCGTCTTCATCGTTTTGCAGCCACCTGGTCGCACCGCCGTCACCGTCGAGGAACAAGGCGAATTCATACCCGCGACATCGGCCATGGCACCGGCGGCGTTTGATCAGGACCCGCGCTCCGATGAAGAAGTGGAGTACGAGCCCGTCGTGTCACCCGACTCTGAGTTGGATGCACCGCTGGAATTTACCGAGACCGAGTTTCCCAAAGTCGCTGCATGATTGGCTGCTGCTCTCTGCCTAAGGACGCCAAAGTCATACTGGCAGATTGAGGCAAAAGGTTCTCGTTATTTTTAATCAAGCGTGCACCGCGAGCTTAGTAGATCTCGACCCGTGACCAGATTGGCGACATAGCGCGCTAACGCGGTGCGATTACCCAAGTCAGTTCCGCTGGCCAAAGTCACTTCGCCAACAGAACCCAAGCACCTTTCCGAGACTGACAAAAAGATTCCGTGGCAGGACTTTCCGCTACATAATACGGCGCAAAACACGAACGCGCGCTGTTTAGGGAGTCACGCCATGCCATCACCTGCCATCGCCATCGGGCCCCGCGTCCGGAAATCGCCCTTTTATGACGCAACAGTAGAGGCCGGCGCGCAAGCGTTCACCATTTACAACCACATGTTCATGCCCACCAGCTACGGCGATCCCACGGCCGAGTACTGGGCGATCGTCAAAGGCGTTTCGCTTTGGGATGTCGCCGCGGAACGACAGGTGGAAATCATTGGCCCCGATGCCCTGGCACTAACGCAACTGCTGACACCCCGGGACATCGCCAAGTGTCCGATCAACCGGGCCCGTTACGTGGTCTTTGTCGATGAGAACGGCGGAATCATTAACGATGCCGTCATGTACCGACACGCCGAGAACCATTTTTGGCTGTCACCGGGTGATGGCGACGTGTTGCTGTGGGCCAAAGGCGTGGCTGCACGAAGTGGGCTCGACGTGACGGTCCGCGAACCCGATGCTTCACCACTCCAACTCCAGGGCCCCCTGGCACCCAGAGTGGCGCACAAGCTCTTCGGCGATCTCGCGATCGAACTCGGCTACTACCAATTCTGCCATACCTCCCTGGATGGCATCCCGGTCGTGCTCAGCCGCACGGGTTGGAGCGGCGAGCTGGGCTACGAGATCATCCTCAAGGACGGTAGCAAAGGCACTGCTTTATGGGACCTGTGTATGGAAGCAGGTGCCGAGTTCAACATCCAAGCTGCCTGCCCATCACTGGCACGCAGTATGGAAGGCGCGCTGCTCTCTTACTGTAGCGATATCACCCTGAACGACAGTCCCTTTACCATCGGCATGGATCGACTACTAGATATCGACAAACCTCATGACTATGTCGGCAAGGCCGCGCTTCAGGCCATCGCCAAAACAGGCCCTGAGCGCCGCTTGGTCGGTGCCAACTTTGGCGGCGACCCCGTAGTGCCCAACCAGCACTTCATGGACGTGAAGTCGGGCGACGAGGTGATCGGCCACGTGACGCGCTACTGCTGGTCGCCGCGGTTGAAGCACAACATTGCACTCATCAACGTGCCGAGCGCCTTGGCCGTGACCGGCACAGCACTCTCGCTCGATGCCAGCGATAGCTGGCGGGATGCCGAGGTCGTTGACATCCCGTGGATACCATCAGAGAAGGTCATTCCCGCTTTTTGAATGAGTTCCAACTAGTGACCATCTGCGCCTGCGGGGCCAAAGCATCGGAACTCGGTAAGCCGCCCCTCTATTTTTGGCAACCGGCTACCACAACCGGACACGTGAACGATTTGCTGAAACAGCGCGTATAGATAACGTATGGGTCCTGATATCAAGGCGGGAAGCAGCGATGTCTAAACAGCAACTCGGTAATGACTACCCCGACGCAACAGAAAGGCTTGATCGGGGTGTACTAGGCCTTTTCAGCGCGGCGGAACGGATTCTGCTCGTGATCATCAGCCTGTTGACCATGGTGGCGGTTGCACTGGAGCTATCCACGTTTTTTGAGGCGGGTCGTATCAGACTTGCGGACCTGTTGCTGCTGTTCATCTACCTTGAGGTAATCGGCATGGCCTACGCTTACTACGCCACCCACAGCGTTCCGGTGACGTTGCCCGTCCTTATCGCCATTACCGGCATCACCCGGTTGATCATCCTGCAAGGCAAAGAGGCCGAGCCGAGCAAATTATTGTTCGAGGCCGGTGCGGTCCTACTTTTGGCGGTTGCGCTGGCCATTCTTACCTGGGCATCACAACGCTCTCCCTCCATCAACTCCGGCGACAACCCCAGCCACTGAGCCGCCCCGGAGCGCGCATACCCCGAGGCCTGAGGGCCGGTGCTAAAATGGCGATATGCCTTATCAGCCCCTCTTCCCCGAACTAAGCACCCCGGGTTTTGTCACGGGGTGGGCGCCACTCGGCGAATTGCAGGGCGAACTTGATCCCGCAGAGTGGCAGGAAATCTCGACAGCGAGCACAGCGCGGCAGCGGGATTTCATCGCCGGACGGCGGTTAGCCAAGGCGATCTCAGCAACACTTGGATTACCCCCGTACCCGGTGCGTTGTGGGGAGGATCGATCACCCGTTTGGCCGGACGACCGGGCAGGTAGCCTCTCCCATGGCAAAACGCTCTGCGCTGCCGCCATCGGCAAACGGGACGAAATACGATCAGTGGGGATCGACATCGAGTCAGTTGGTCGCGTGGAGCCCAAACTTTGGCCAACGCTTTTTACTGAGCGGGAGGTCACCTATTTTGCGTCCCTTGAAGCCGATCAGGTGGCTAAGGAGACGACGCTATTTTTCAGCGCGAAAGAAACCTTCTATAAATGCCAGTACCCGGTCACCCATAGCTGGGTCGGTTTTCATGATGTTGAAATACAGCGCAGGGATGACAGCACACTCTCGGCGAGGCCCACCCACGGATCCGCGCAGATCTGGCATCAGTCGCCCATTCACCTGATACAACTCGATGCATCGCATGTCGTGACTCTCATGGTGCTCGAGGCGTAAAGCGCCCAACTGCTCTCAAAATAGGCTGTGCTCGCCACGCTCGGGGGGCGAAATATCTCCTGAAGCCAACTTTGCATAAAAATCAGCCAGCGTATCCTCACCGAACTCAGGGGTGGCACCAGCGTCATACCGCTTGGCGGTCTCGTCCCAGTGCAGCATGGACTCCGTTGCATAAAATTTGGCAATGCGAAGGAATTCCATGCGATCCCGAACTCGCTGTGAAACCAGCGCCAACGGGCTAATCACCCAGCGGATCCAATCGAACATCTCAGGCGGAATCGACGTACTGCGAAAAGGTCGCCCCAAGCCCTCACACAGCATTCGTCCCTGATCCTGGGGCGTAAGTGCCGGCCCGGGCCCGCCAACGGGGAGTGTCACAGTACCCTGCCTCTCCTCAGCCAGTTGCATGACGATAAATCGCGCTAGATCCCGGTCTGATATGGGCTTACAGGCGGTCAGGTTACCGCTACTGAAGAGTAAAAAGGGCTTGCCATTGCGAACCCGCTCAAACTGACCGACCAGCGAGCGAAAAAACGCCGTCGCTCGAACAATCGTGCCGGGCACGGATGAGCTATGCAGCAGCGCCTCAAACTTCAGCTTTTCCCGTTGAAATGCCAAGCGCGGTCGTTGCACGCAGATCGCCGACAGCAACACAAAATGTTGCGCAGCGGTCCGCTCGGCGTATTCAAGCAACCTCCGGTTGGCTTCGTACTCGACTTCTCGGGCATCAATTGGCGCGCCGCTGCGACTGGCCAAACAGGAAATCACCGCGTCGACTGAGGGGACCGATTGACCCCAATGTGTGTCGGACGTGATCGCGGCCTCAGCCACTGTGACAGCCTCTGTCGAGCCGAGTGACAGCCGGCGGCCGGGCCGCACTAACGCAACAACGTTATGGCCCTCTGCGATGAGCTGCTGAAGCACCGCCTGACCGATGTAACCCGTTGCACCTGCCAACAGTACCCGCATGACCCGCACCAATAACTCGATCACACCACCCTAGGTGGGCCGCTCCCGAGCGTCAATGGCTGCAGGGTGACGGCAAATGCAACGGACTTTCGCTAAAGTGCCAGCCTTCAAATTGCGCTGACACGCCATGGCGACCAAGATACGACTTAAAACGGCTGTAGAGACACATTCCCCGAGCAACAGCGCGTGCCAGCAATTGGCTCAGCCGATCATCGATTCGGCAAATCATTCGCGGATTATCGAGATGGCATGGGAGGATCGCACACCCTTTGAGGCGATCCAGCACCTATACGGGCTATCCGAGGCAGAGGTTATTCGACTCATGCGCCGCTCGCTTAAAGCCAAAGCGTTCAAGAATTGGCGTCAACGGGTGTCGGGGCGATCCACGAAGCACCTGTCTCGGCGCGACCCCTCGGTGTCGCGTGGGTACTGCGCGACGCAGTACAAGTTGCCCTCGAAATAAGGCACCGTCGTGGAAGTCGCAGCCCTTTACATGATTGCGGGTACCCTTGGGGCGATGCTTTTCTTTGCCATCGGTGTCGCGCCCGCCGTGTTTCAGGCCCTACCTGCTGAGCAAGCGGGTCTCTTTTTGCGAAAGCTTTTCCCACGCTACTACCTCAGTCTGATCATCGGCTCCATGGCAGGAGGCTTGCTGTGGCTGGGCACTCAGCCGCTGGCCTCCGGGGTTTGCCTACTGATTGCGTTATCGACGCTGTGGATACGGCAATGGCTGGTGCCGCGCATTAATGCGCTCAGAGACAGGGAGCTCTCGAGCGATATCAGCGCAGGTGAAGAGTTCGCCCGACTTCACCGGCTGTCAGTCGCCATCAACATGGTGCAACTGCTGGCGCTGTTGGGCATTCTAATCATGGCGTAACGCTGGGCACTGAACCCTCACCCCAAAGCACTGCGCTAGCCTCCCTAATAGCGATTAAGCTGTCATCGACAGAGGATGGTGATCAACACACTGCGAGTACCAAACGCATGACCATATCAGTGCTGGGTTCAGGAGATGCGACGGTGGTAACACCGGAGGCCGCGCTGCCGGAGCCTCTGCGCGATACAGCGATCTCCTGCCGACTTTTGGCGGTCCCCGACGCGGTGTTTCCGGGATCAACAGGAGAGCGACTGATCTGTGAGCAGGCTTATTTCGATGCCGGCATGGCGGCAGCCGCCGACGGTGCCGAAGCGCTGTACATCAACACGGTCGGGGACTACGGCGTCACCAAACTGCAGACTGCGCTCGATATACCGGTCAGCGGAGCGGGCGCCGGCGCGCTGCGGCAGGCGCTACGGCACGCCGAGCGTTTCAGTATTCTCACCCTCTGGCCACCCGGGATGCGCTTTATTTACGAGATGATGATGAACGAGTCGGGGCTTTCTGATCTCTGCGGCGAGATCCTGCATCTCTCCAGCGATAACATTCTGGCGTCAGAGAGCGGGCCTGTAGAGGCAATGAAAACCTTTCAAGCCTGCGGTGTCACGACAATTGAAAAGGTGGTCCAGTCGATTACGGCGCTATCCACCCGTCACCCCCACGATGCGATCGTACTGGGGTGCACCTGCATGTATCCGCTGGCTCGTGTATTGGAGACCCGTGGCCTCGAAGTGGTCGAACCGATGTTCGCTGGATATCGCCGACTCTCCGATTCAATGCTCTCGGCATAGCCGCATACCCGGATCGACGTGAACCCCGAACTACTGTGGGTGTTTATTCCCACGATTGCCGCCATCTCGCTTACGCCGGGCATGTGTATGACCCTTGCCTTCACGCTGGGCCTGTCACAGGGCTACCGGCGCACGCTGTGGATGATGTGGGGCGAATTGGCCGGCGTCGCGACGGTGGTATCGACCTGCGTCGTGTTGCTAGCCTGGATCCAGGCATTATCAGAGGTGTATTTCGCCGTGCTGGCGCTGGTGGGTGGCAGCTATTTGCTGTGGATTGCTTATCGTTTGTGGACGCAACCGGCCCGTTTCACGAGCGGTGAAAACCAACCATATTTGTCAGCCGGTGCTTTACTCATTTTGGGGTACGTGACGGCGGTGATGAACCCGAAAGGTTGGGGGTTCATGATCGCGCTATTACCGGGATTCATGTCCGTGGATTACTCCACCCCTCTGCAACTGTTGGCGTTTCTGGGGGTCATGCTGCCCTCGGAGTTCCTCTCGATGACGCTCTATGCCACCGGCGGAAGTGGTTTGCGGCGGTTCCTCAGCACTGACGCGCATCTCGCCAAGCTCAACAAGTTGGCGGCGGGGTTGATGGTGTTGGTTGCCGCGCTGATGCTCGTAAAGATCTGAGCATCATCGGCGCAACTGATCAGATGCCGGGCGCCCAGCTGGCATGAAAGCCAAACGGTACCCGCTGGGGTAGCGTGACGCGAGCCATTGGCCCTGCTGCCACGTCGGTCGCATCAAAGACCAGGCAGTGGGAAGACCAGTCGCGGCTGTTGGTGACCACTGTCACGACGTAACCATCGTCCTCGGCATCCTCTCGAGTCGCACCGGCCTTGGGCGCATACACCGCCTCGCTGCCGAAGACGCTTTCACCGTAATCCCACTGCTGCCGACAACCGGTTTCATTGTCGTACTTCACCAACCCGGTGAAGCGCAGTGTGTGGCCACCCTCTTCAAGCAGCGGAATACGCTGGTGATAAGCAAAACGGCTTTTAACCCCGGCATAGAGCGGATTGGTTTTATTGAACTCGGTGTTGAGATCGTCGATGTCGCCCTCGCGCACTTCTCCTGTGCGCAGGTTGAAGCGCCAGCGGTAGTTGTTCGCCTCCAACCGCATGTAGGCCAGCATGTGCGAGAGCTCCCCCTCCTCGCCCGAAGCAGAGGGCATCGGGTTGGTAGATCGGCAACCGTCCATCACTACCCATTCACCTTCCTCCCAGCAGTTACTGACGTGCAGGATGTAGCAGGGCTCACATTCGAACCAGCGGATCTCATCGCCCCGGCCATAGCGCGGAATCAAGCCAAAGCGGGTCGGGATATCCCAATGGAAAGTCAGCACCCTCAGTCGATGACGCTCGAGCACCTTTGGATCGTGGAAGAAGGGCAGATCGTGAAGAATGGTGTAATTAGGCGTAAAGCCAATGTCATGGGGCAGGCGCGGGCCGGGCAGATCGATCTCTGCCTCGTGCAGCAACTTGCCCGAGGCGTCTGCGATACCGCAGGTCATGAAAGGGGGCTCATCCCCATAATCAAAAAATAAGAGCTCCCCCGTCGTCCAGTCGACCTTGGAGTGCGCGGATAGGCGACGGTGGCTTCGCCCTGCTAGCTCGAAGTACCCCTCGGTCTCCAGCGTCTGGGGATTCAAGCGGTAGGGATGACCCGCGTTGTACCAGAGGGTCATCAAGCCCCCTGCGTAGTAAAAGAGATCCGTATTGGAGGTGTCCTTGATGCCAAAGGGCGTGGCATCAAAATCAAAGGGACCCATGACACCGTTGGATGTGGAGCGGCCCAACTCGCGCTCCTTTGCGAGGGCCGCCGTTTCGACGTAGCGGTTACGGTAAGCCGCCTCGCCCTCACAAAATGACACAGCGTGCACCATGCCATCGCCGTCAAAGGGGTGATAGCGGTTTTCGGGTTGGTGGATCGGATTGGGGCCATTACGGAAATAGGTGCCCAACAAGTCTTTGGGTAACTCGCCTTCCACGCGCAAACCAGCCTCGGAGAGTTCAAGCGTGGTCGGGGCATAAACACCATGCAGATAAGGGTTATCGAGCCCATAAATCCAGGCCTGGGTGTGCTCGAATTCAGCGATGCCGCCAATGCATCCCTCTGTGACCGGATACGCAGGCAGGTGTAGTGCTTGATTCATTGCAATCTCCGCCAAATCCCGTTTGCGATCACCAGAGCATCAGCCTAGCAAGGAAAAACAGCTCGCCGCAACGCACTCCCAATAGACCGGTGGTGCTTGCCTCCTCATCGCACCCCGCCTAGGATCTTTCCCAGAATAAGGAGCAGACGCTATGCATGCGCCCGTTTATATCCTCGGTGGTAGCCAGACTGACTTCGCGCGCAACTGGGCGCGGGAGGGTCTGGAAATATACGATCTATTTGCCGAATCGCTCAAGGATGCGGTTCAACACGCGGCGATCGAACCGGCTCAGATTGAAGTTGGCCATGTGGGTAACTTCGTGGCAGATCTGTTTGCGCACCAAGGTCTGATCGGAGGTTTCTTTGGTCAGGTTTACCCGGACCTCGGCAATTTGCCGACTGCTCGACATGAGGCCGCCTGCGCCTCGGGATCAATGGCCATGCTGGCGGCTATGCGCGACATTGAGGCCGGCCACTATGACGTGGCCTGCGTGGTCGGACTGGAGCTCATGCGCAATGTCGACGGAAGAACCGGGGCCGAGTATCTGGGTGCTGCGGCCTGGCAGGGGCATGAGGCTGTGAGCTGCGAATTCCCCTGGCCGTTCCTGTTTGATCGCATCACTCAGGAGTATGATCACCGCTACGGGATCGCCGATGAGCCCCTGACACGCATTGCCGAGATTAACCTTGGTAACGCCAAAACGAACCCACGGGCGCAAACACGAAACTGGGCCTTCGCCGAGGGGAGTTTTGGTAACGATCCCACACTCAACCCCTCCGTCGAAGGGCGGGTACGTAAACTCGACTGTGGCCAAATCACCGACGGCGCGGCCTGCGTCATTCTCGCCAGTGAGCGATTTGCCAAATTGCATTGGCAAGGTCGCGGCCTGAGGCTTGCCGATATGCCGCGAATCAAAGGCTGGGGGCATCGTTCCGCGCCGATTCTGCTTGAAACCAAACTCACTGCCTCGAAAGACCACGCTCTGGTGTTCCCCCATGCGGCGCAGGCACTGACTGATGCCAGGGTGAGAGCAGGCATGGAGCAGATCACCGACCTCAACGGTCTGGAGACTCACGACTGTTTCACCATCACCGAATATATGGCGATTGATCACTGCGGGCTCACTGCACCGGGAGAAAGCTGGAAGGCGATAGAAGAAGGCCGCATCACTCGCGACGGTGACTTCCCAATTAACCCCAGTGGCGGTTTGATTGGGCTGGGGCATCCGGTTGGCGCCACAGGCGTCAGAATGGTGCTCGACTGTGCGCGACAGGTTAGCGGTCAGGCCGGTGACTATCAGATTGCCAATGCCGAAAACTTGATTACCTTCAATGTGGGCGGCAGTACCACGACCTGCGCCAGTTTCGTCGTGGGCGTCGGTTCGTGAAAGATGTTTTTATCTACGATGCCATACGCAGCGCGCGCACCCGGGCCAAAGCAAATGGTGGACTGAACGCACTCAGCCCACCTGAATTACTGAAACCGCTGTATTCGGCATTGGCAGAGCGAAACCAGCTTGACCCGGCCAGAGTGTCAGAAGTGGTTCTCGGATGCGTCACCCAATACGGCGAGCAGGCCGGCAATATCGCCAAAACCTCTGCGCTCTTTGCCGGCTGGCCAGAATCCGTATCGGGCCTGACCCTCCATCGCTTTTGTTCTTCCAGCATCGATGCCATTTCGCTGGCGGGGCTCAAGGTGGCAACAGGCCAGACACACGCTATTGTGGCCGGTGGTATAGAAATGATGTCCCGTGTGCCAATGCTTTCTGACGCCGCGCGGGTATTTAGCGATCCTGCTTACGCTGCACAGCACCAGATGTTGTTGATGGGCAGCGGCGCCGATCTCATCGCGACGCGCATCGGTGCCAGCCGCGAAGACTGCGATGCCATTGCCCTACAGAGCCAGCAGCGGGCCTCGCAGGCGCAGCACGAACATCGGTTTCAGTCGATCGTTCCCATCGACACACCCAACGGGGTGATCAGTGAGGACGAGTGTATTCGCGCCGATATGACAGCAGAGCAGCTGGCGAGATTACCTGCCGCCTTCGCGGAGCTCGGCGCGGCAGGTGCCGATCAGTTACAACTCGCGAAGTTCCCGCAGCTAGGCGCCATTGAACATGTGCACACCATGGGCAACTCTCCCACGATGTGTGACGCCGGCGCGCTGGTTTTACTCGGAGACGCAGCGCTGGGGAAATCACTTGGTATGGCACCCAAAGCACGCCTTATCAGCAGCGCCACGGCGTCGGGGGAGCCGCTGGAAGTAGTGAGCGGCTGCGTGACGGTGACCGAGGCGCTGCTAGCCGATCAGCGCCTTCACGCTCAAGACATCGATTTGTTTGAAATCCACGAGGCCTTTGCGGCGACTGTGGTCAAGACCCGCCAGGTGCTGGGCATCGACGACTCGCGTCTCAACGTCAACGGCGGCGTGATTGCCCTGGGTCACCCGATGGGCGCCACAGGGGCCATCATGACGGGTTCGCTGATTGATGAACTTCATCGTCAACGGCTTCGTAACGGTATTGTCGCCGCCAGCGGCGCCGCGGGCAGTGGCAGCGCGCTCTTACTTGAGCGATGCTGACTAGTTCATCTCCCGCAGAGAAGTAGGACGACAGCTCTCGGCAGGCCATCTGAGGTGGTCAGATATACGTTGTAACCGCGTACAACTTTGAATAGGGTAGTGCGGTCTACATAAATATAACCTGAGGTAGTCACCATGAGATTTTCACGACAGCCCCTGTCTCTGAGCGTCGCCTTCGCCGCGGCGCTGAGTGCTTATGCTTCGACAACGTTTGCTCAAGACGTAGCAGAAGTTGAAGAGATTGAAGAAATAGTCATTTACTCGAGTAAACGGGCGACCTCCCTGCAGGACGTGCCGCTGGCAGTCAGCGTGGTGGATGCACAGATCGTGGAGCGATCTGAAATTCGCGACCTGCTTGATTTGCAGTCCGTCGTGCCATCTCTGCGGGTCCCGCAGTTCCAAAATTCCATCCAAACCAATTTTGTCATTCGCGGTTTTGGTAATGGCGCCAACAATCCGGGTATTGAGCCCTCTGTAGCGGTGTTTATCGATGGCGTTTATCGCTCACGGTCGCTCTCGCGCATTTCAGATCTGCCAAACATTGAACAGATTGAGGTGCTCCGCGGCCCACAGAGCACGCTCTACGGCAAGAATGCATCGGCTGGTGTGATTCTGGTCAATACCGCGAAACCAGAGTTCGAGACCAGTGGTAACGTCGAAATTGGCGCCGGCAATTATAATCAGCGCTCAGTCAGGGGTTACATTACGGGCCCGCTCACAGACTCTGTTGCCGGTAGCTTTGGCGGCTCCATGCTGCAACGCGATGGCTACATCGATAACGTCGCTCTCGGCACAGAACTCAACGACCGCGATCGCTGGGCGCTCCGAGGGGAGCTCATGTTCGAAATCAGTGAAGCGACCGAGTTGCGAGTCGCAGTTGACTTCGACGAATTGGATGAAGTGTGCTGTGGCACGGCCAACGTCTTTAATGGCCCCGCTGGCGCCGCTCTGGCCGCGCTATCGATTGTTCCCGGAACAGCCTACAGCACCAACCCCTACGATTACGAAACGTACCTTAATCAAGATCCTGTCAACAAAGCAGAAAATAGTGGCATTACCGTCAATTTCACCACCGAATTTGGCAACATGGATTTTACATCCATCACCGCCTACCGGGAGTCAAAAGTCGATAACGACAACGAAGACGTGGATTACAGCGCCGCTGACGCTATCGGCAATCAGCGATACCTGACAGATATCGACACTTTTACTCAAGAATTCCGGCTGAGTGGCTCCATGGGCGCAATGGACTGGTTAGCGGGTGTGTTCTATTACAACGAGGACATTTATTTCGAGAACGACCTCGACTTCGGCGCCCAATGGCGAACCTACGCCAATATATTGGTGGGTGGTAGCCCAGCGGCGGGCGAAGCAGTGATTGGCGGACTGGAAGCCCTCCTTGGCTATCCCACGGGTACGTTCCTCGAGCCCGGCACGGGTGTATTAGAGCTGGCAACCCTCGATAACGAGACATACTCAGTGTTCGGGCAGGCATCTTTTGATCTGACTGCGCGCACCCAGATCACACTGGGCTTTAGCTACCTAGATGACGAAAAAGACGTCAGTCTCACACAGATTAATGACGATTTATTTTCTCAATTGGCACTCGATGGCATAGATGGCGCAACGGCGCTGACCAACGCGGGCTTTCTCGGTGCATTCCCCGGTGCCTTCCAGGCAACTTTCGGATTACCCTTCACGCCTGAAAACACTGCGCTGATCACTTCGACACCAGCGGGCATAGCGGGATTACAGCAGCTACAGGCGGCTGTATTGGGGCAAGTAGCGGCTGGCGTCGCGATGGCCGATCTCTCTAATCCGGCGCAAAACCCCTTTATCGGCTTGCAGGCACTGCAGTTTCTGCCACAGATGCTCGAAATCCCCAACGCAGCCAGTGATGGCTCATCACAGGACGACAAGCTCACCTACACGGCAAGCATCAGCCACGACTTTTCTGATCAGCTAAATGTGTATTTCACCTATGCGACGGGCTACAAAGCCACGTCATGGAATCTTTCCAGAAACTCCGCACCCTCTGATGAAGAGCTCAACACTCTGGTGGGTTTGGGGACCGCTCTGCCCAACAACCTTGTCGTTGGCTCTAGATTCGCCGGGCCAGAAGAATCGGAGGTCTTAGAGCTGGGCATCAAGTACAGCGCTGGCTGGGGGTATGTCAACGCTGCCATCTTCAATCAAACAATTGAAGGGTTTCAGTCCAACGTGTTCACGGGAGCGGGCTTTAACCTCGCCAATGCGGGTGAGCAGTCCGTTGATGGCGTCGAAGTTGATGTAATGTTGAGGCCAACTGAGAACCTCTCACTCGGATTCTCCGGTATGTATTTAGACCCGCTCTACGACTCCTTCGTAGGTGCAAACGTGGGAGGGGCCCCGGCCGACCTAAGCGGCACCACGCCCGGTGGCATCTCCGAGCTGACACTGAGCTTTGTCACTTCCTATGACTTCTCCATCATGGGTATGGACGCCTGGATTCAGGCCGATTACCGCTATGACAAGGAAGTCGACATTCAGGATGGAGGCGATCTTTCGGCAGCGAATATCCTGCTAGAGTCAACCAACAGCCGAACGCGTGAGGTTGGCCTGCTTAATGCCAGCATTGGTATCGCCAAGAATGGATGGGAATTCCGCGTGTGGGGCAGAAACTTGACCAACGATGAGTACCTGATTACCTGGTTCCCCTCCGTCGCTCAAACAGGTAGCTTCTCGGGCTATCCCAACCAGCCTCGCATGTGGGGTGCGAGCATCAAGAAGAGCTTCTAATCCTCACGCGCTTCGAACTGGCGCCGCCGCCGTTCCCGGTGCGGCGCCAAGATCGTTTTATTTGACCCAAATGGGCGAACTCCACACTCGCTCCTGGAGCGTTGTTTTCAAGTCGGGTCGCGGCTCAACGCCGGCACGATTGGCATCCCAAGTCGACCATCGGCAGGTCGGATTCTCCAGAGCCCGCACGTAATAAAAAGCGCGGCTTTCGGGGTCATAATCGGGGTCCTGCCACACGGTCTTGAGTTCGGCAGCTCCGACGCCCTCTGTAATACTGCAATCGGTGATATCGACCCGGGCACCGTTGTCGCCGCAGCGGTAAGTGTCTGGGTCAGGAGTCAGACCATCTGAGCACGCCACGTCGTAGACCTGCTCGTAGGTTTCACCCTCCTTCTCCCACCCCTTGATAATTTGTAGTCGCTGCAGCGCCGTGCCACGGGGATCGGCACTGGCCCAGGCAACGAATAGCGGCGCCTCGTCTGTCTTGGCCAACTCGCCACCCATGGCCACACCCCCGGCATAAGCCTCCTCGATCATAGTCTCGGAGTTAACAAGATCAGCGGAGTAGTCATAGCCTGCAAAAAATCTCACCCGCATCCGCGGCCCAGAAGTCGCAAAAGTTTCCCTGCGGCGGAATGCATCGTAGATCGCATCCCGCGTATTTTCTTCAGCCCAGACACCGGTCACACCCGAGGCGCTCCAGCTCTCGAAGCCACCGCCGTAGGTGTAAGTCCGCCCGTCGACCTCCGTCAACGTGTCGGGGGCCAAGAAGCGTGCGAACAGGCCATACATGGTATCCACCGGCACCGAGCCGCGGCGCTCGGGCAGCCCATCCAACAGGCCCGCCTTAGAGAAATAGGTCTCCTCTTCGTCACTGGTGCCCGCTACGTGAGTATCGCTCGCCGCCACAAAGCCGAACTGGTAGGGGTTCTGTACGCCCCGTGCTTCCAGCGCCAAGCCGTTGCGCAAAGCCTCGCGAATGTAACTGCCCTTCTCTTCACTGTGCAGGCTGGTACCTACGCGGAACTTGTAAATCTCGAAGTTAGCCCACTCATCGTTGGGTGATAGCAGCGGATGAGTATCGGAGGTGCCCTTGACCTGGGTGATCTCCACAATCGGCTCGTTGCGCATACGCTGATCGGCGTATTCATCGTCCATGGGGTCGCCCGCCCAGTCCACCAGCTTGAACATCTGGCCGTTGGAGCCGTTCGAGTTGTGGGGAATCGCCAGACTTTCAATGCCCTGATCTCTGAGCGTATCCATCCAGTCCCAGAGACCCTCCGGGTTCTGGGAGTTCAGTCGGGAAAACGGTACGGCCGGCAACTTGTCGGCCCCGCGGAACACCACGTTGCGATGCAGGTTACCTACATCGTCGGTGGACGAGGTGTACTCGTAGGCCACAAAGGTCGTGAAATGCCCGGGGTCGTTGTACTGCTCGGCCGCATTAATAATGTCCGCCCAAGCCCGCCGGGTCACTCCGATGGCCATTTCTTCCGAGATCTCTCCCGAGAGGATGCCCGCCAGCGTGTCGGGAATGAATGAGGCAAAGTTCGCGAGTCGAGTCACAAGACTCAGCTCACCCATGTTGTCTTCAGCATTCAGGTTATGGAGCGGCTGCGACACGGCGTACTGGGAAAAAGGCGTGGTGGTGTCGCCCGCTTCCAGCGCGAGGCCGAGAAACATGGCGTGATCGGTGACTGCGTAGAAGTCGAGCGGCGTCGCCATCTGGATCTGATAGCCCGCGGGATGCTCGATCGCCTCACCTTGTGCAAAACGGTAGGCGTCATAAGGTGTCGCCGTCGTACCGAAGTTATACGCATCAAAAGAATACTCGGTGTGCACATGTAGATCGCCGAAATACGCGTTACGCAGTGGGTTCGCGGGTGGGGGCCTGCGATCCAGCACATCCATGACAGGTTCCAGCGCATTGCCGCCGCGCCCGCCGAAATTGCGGTCCTCGTCGATGAGGCCGACTTCTTCGGTACAGGCAGTAGTGAGCGCCAGCAGGCTGGCTGCGAAAACAAAACGTTTACTCATGACGCGTCTCGATCTTTATTGTTGTCAGACCCGAGTTTACTCGTCATCAGTCGCTGGCGGCACCTCCCATACACGCTGCCACTCCACCGAGCGGCGCATAAATCCGACCTTCACAGTGAAGACCATGCGTCCGTCGGACGATAAGGCGATGTCCGCTTTACGGTACTCGCCCAAGCGCGCGGCGAAGACCTGCGCGGACCATTCATTGGGTTCGTCGCTGGCTGCCAAATCGGTGACGATCAAAAAACCCACGCGATCCGGCCTGTTGTCATTGCGGAGCATGACCCCCTGACCGGTTTCGGGCTGCATCTCAATCCACACCGGTTCGCTCTCGTGCTGCCAGTAACCGGCTAACTCGCTTTCGGCGTGACCCGGCAAGGCGACCATGGCACTCAACATCAGAAGTAACAGTTTGGGTAGCGAACGGGTCATTACTTAGGTCTCCATCAAGGCGTGAGTTCACGGGCGGTCAGTTTTTGCCCAGCTGGGACATGTGAACCTCATCAGGGCCGTCTGCAATGCGGCAGAACCGACCAATCGTGAAGACCTCGGGGATCATGGTGTCCTGACACACGCCCATGCCACCGAAAATCTGCATGGCGCGATCGGCCACTTCCTGTGCCATTTTGGGCGCCACAATCTTGATCATCGAAATATAAGGGCGCGCGCCGTCGAGGCCCTCGCGATCCATGACCTCCGCCGCCTGCAATATGAGCAACCGGCACTGCTCGATATCACAGCGGCTACGGGCGATCTCATGCTGAATTGAGGTCTTTTTGATGAGCGGTTCGCCGAATGCCACCCGCTCCTGGGCGCTCGCGCGGATAAATATGCTCGTCCATGAAATGCTGCAGCTGAGCATTCAATGCACGAACCTGATCGCTGATCTCAAAACCCATACGTTGCTCCTGTTGCTACCAGTCTCGCCAGAGTGGGAAGATTGCCCCGTCCGTCAGCATAAGAAAGCGGTGCGCATCTCAAGATGATGAGCGCGAAGCGCAAATTCACCGGCTTTAGCGCGAGTAATCCTGCAATCGACCCAGCGAGTTATAAAAACCGGTCATGGTGGTCTGAATCACCTCCGCCACGGGTTGTACCGTATCGATTCGGCCCACTACCTGACCAGACAACGGAATCGCCGCCTCCATATCGCCCCCAAAATACAGTTCTTGCACGCCGGCTAACTGCTCGCGGAAGTCGAAGGCCCCCAGCGGCTGCAGTGCGGCGGTGCGCTCGGTGCGCAGTGCCCGTAATGCCGGCCGGGATTGTTGATTCAGGAACACCGTATCGGTCTCCTTCGCCTCGACCACCGCCTGCTTCCAATTCTGATGGACCGGGGACTCGGTGCTACTCAGCATTCGGGTGCCCATTTGCACACCCTCGGCCCCCATGGCGAAAGCGGCGGCCATCGAGGGGCCGTCGCAAATACCACCCGCAGCAATAATCGGGATATCAGTGCGCGAGCGAATGAGGGGCAGGAGCACCATCAGCGAGACCGGGCTCGGGTTTTTAAAACCACCGCCCTCGCCGCCCTCGACGATCAGGCCATCCACGCCGCAGTCGATCGCCTTGAGCGCCGTATCCAGGGTGGGCACGACATGAAACACCGTGATACCCGCCTGCTGGAAGATCTCGGTGCAAACAGCAGGGCTTCCTGATGACGTCGTGACAAACGGCAGGTTTTGTTCGATCACGAAGTCGATGAAGTTGCTGCCCTTTACAAAGGCGAGCGCGACATTCATGCCGAAGGGCTCGTCGGTGAGCTCGCGCATTTTTAGGACTTCGCCGCGGATTGCATCGAGCTCACCCGAGCCGGTCTCTATGATGCCCATGCCGCCGGCATTACAGACTGCCGAGGCAAGTTGAGCTCTGGCGATCCAGCTCATCGGTGCCTGAATGATCGGATAGTTCGCCCCTGTGATCTCGGTGACCCGATTTTTGATCGGTGCAGCTCTCATTTCACCCCCTCCAACATGGGCTCAATCCCGGTACCGTCAATTAATACATCGACGCGCGCCTGATCAGCCGACGACAGCAGTCCGTATTGGTCGCGGGTCCACTGCAAGCACTTGGCCTGATAAGGGAAGGTGCGCTGGTGCCACTTCGCGCCATCGATCTCGCATTCCCAGGTCTTCTGCTGCGCCATCACGGCCTGCGCATTGGCAAGTTGCGCGGGCGTATAGACCCGCCCGATCTCCTCGAGTAGTCCCGTGAGGCTCGCCGGCTGATCCTCGATGGCGACCCAATCTGACTCCTCGGGCATCAGGCCGCTGCCATCTGGCATGCGATCGACCCAACCGACCGTGCGAGGCGCTACTGCGTGGGCAATTCCCCGCGACGTGGGGTCAAAGCCCACCAACTGACTCAACTGACCGAACAGGCCAAAGTCACCCGCACCCGGGCGACGGCCCAGCATGAACGGCTGGTTGGCGAGATGCGCTTCCATCGCCGCAAGGAACCGCCGATAACTGGCGTCAATAATCGGCGCCGTCTCCTCGTTCGAGCCCACCACCCACAGTCTCTCGATCTGTCGCTGGGAGATGTAGTCCTTGAACTGCTGAAACTGCACCTGAGGCATGGAGACATCCATGCTGAGCGGTAACTTAGTGCCGGCGTTGTCGGCATCAGCCTCGAAATGCCAGCGGTAGTGAAACATGTACTTGGTGCACCACTCGTCGGCGAAGTCCTCGATCAAGTAATCAATAAAGGCAAGTGCTGGATCTTCGGGTAATACCGACCGGCCGGTGTGGTCAGCCTCCAGTCGACGAATGATCGGGGTGGAATCGCAGTGCGCGGTGAGCTCGTCGCCAACTTCAAAAAAGAAGGTGGGCATAAAGGTGGGTTTGGGTGCCTCTACGCCCAGTGCCGCGCAGGTTGTCTCGGGCTGGCCCCAGGTAATGGCGTAGGGAATGCGTCGGTAACGCAGCAGCGCCACCATCTTCTGGGTGTAGGGTGAGCCGGTACCCCCCACCAGCTGGACGGGTTCAAGAGACGTCATTGGAGCTCCTTGCGGCGTCTTGAAACGATCTATATATTGGCATAATTAGTGCCAATAAGTAAGCGTCAGGTCGTTTATAAAAGATCGTCGAAGTGTTGCGAAAACGCCATCACCGGAGCGCCTATGGAAGTTGAGTTGACCGTCAAAGGTCGCGGCGGTATATCAAATTTGGCGATGCCCAGGACGAGCAGCCTGACAGCCGGCCCTCGCGAGGATCTATTGCGGGAAAACCTTAAAGGCACTGCCTAAGGGCAGCTTTGACGAGCAATGTTAACGTGCATCTGTGCCTGACATATTGTCATTGATTATGGAGACTGCCGCTATGACATCACGACGCAAGCTATGGCTCGGCGCCGTCCTGCTGTATGCGCTTTTCTTCAGCTGGTACACCGACTTCGGCGGTCCGCTGACTGAGGCCGAAATTCAGGCGTACATTGCCAAGACTGACAACCTCGAGCTGGGCGGACACCCTTCAGCTCGCGGGGCGCTACTTGAGTTTCTGCGCAATGACACGGGTGGCCAGTTTTTGATGTTCAACGCCGTCGATCTGGCGAAGGACCCGCCGCCAATGAAGGGCGCACCGCCAGATGCCGACGGGCAAACGCTCATTGATCTTTACATGGAGCATATGATCCCCGCGCTGCTCTCCCGCGCCAGTCACCCCGTTGTGGTGGGCAAGTCGGTTGCCAACAGCCTCGATCTGCTGGGCATCGAAGGTGCCCAAACGTGGTCGGATGGCGCGATCATGCGGTACCGCAGTCGGCGCACGCTGATCGACATCATCGGCAATCCCGAGTTTTACGCGCGGCACGATTTCAAGCTGGCGGGCCTCGAGAAAACCATCGCCTACCCTATCAAGCCGCGGATCTATCTCGGCGACCTGCGTCTATTACTGGGGCTTTTTATGCTGGCGATCACCGCACTCCTTGATGCCCGCCTAGCAAGAAAAGAGACCCGCGCCGAGTCCACTTAGCTTTCTTGGTTTTTCGTCGCAAGTTGTATAGCTTGGCGCAACTGACGGTTTCATCTCACGCACACTGATCCTGTGACCCAACAACGCCCACGCCTTGAAGACCTCGAAGCCATCCGCCATCGCTATGCCGCGGAGCGTGACAAACGCATCCGCGAGGATGGCAACGACCAGTACGTCGAAATTGCCGGGGATTTGGCGCACTACGTCGACGACCCTTATGTGGAACCGGGGTTTCAGCGGGAGCCCATCGACAAGGCCGTCGATGCGCTGATCATTGGTGGCGGCTTTGGCGGGTTACTCTCGGGCGCGCGGCTTCGCCAGGCAGGTGTCAAAGATATCTGTGTTGTCGAAAAGGGCGGCGACTTTGGCGGCACTTGGTACTGGAACCGCTACCCCGGCGCTCAGTGTGATGTGGAGTCCTACATCTATCTGCCGCTACTGGAAGAGCTCGGCTACATGCCGAAAGAAAAGTACTCCCATGCGCCGGAGATTCTTGAACACAGTCGAGCCATCGGTCGCCACTTTGAGCTCTATGACGGTGCCTTATTTCAGACCGGGGTGAGAGAATTGCGCTGGGACGACGGCGAGCGCCATTGGTTGGTGAGCACCGATCTCGGTGATGTCATCCGCACCCGCTTTGTCTCACTCGCCAGTGGTCCGCTGAATCGCCCAAAACTCCCGGGCATCCCCGGCATACGCGACTTTAAAGGCCATACTTTCCACACCAGCCGCTGGGACTACGACTACACCGGCGGTACGGCCGAGGGTGAGTTGGACAAACTGGCTGACAAGCGCATCGCGGTGATCGGTACCGGTGCTACGGCAGTGCAGTGCGTGCCGCATCTTGCCGCCAGCGCAAAGCATCTCTACGTCTGCCAACGCACACCGTCGAGTATCGACGTGCGGGACAACCGCCCCACCGACCCCGAGTGGGCCGCTGAGCTCAAACCAGGCTGGCAACGAGAGCGCATGGATAACTTCAATGCCCTGGTGACTGGCCAGCCGCAGGAAGTCGATCTGGTCGACGATGGCTGGACCTCTCTGATCGGCAAGATGCTCAGGCTCTATCTGGAAAGTCAGGAGGGCGAAGCGCTCAGCCTGCCCGACATCATGGATCTCGCGAACCTCGAAAAAATGAATGAGTTGCGCGCGAGGATCGAAGCGCTCGTTGAAGACCCGGACACCAGGGAAGCCCTCAAGCCCTGGTATCGCATGTTCTGCAAGCGGCCCTGCTTCCATGACCAATACCTGCAGACCTTCAATCGGGACAACGTCACGCTGGTCAACACCGAGGGTCAGGGTGTCGAGCAGATCACTGAGTTGGGCGTCGTCGTCGCGGGCGTAGAATACCCCATAGACTGCATCGTTTACGCCACGGGCTTCGAGGTTGGCACAGGCTTTCAGCGCGTCAGCGGCTTTGAGATTTACGGCCGGGGTGGTCTGTCACTGAGTGACAAATGGGCGGACGGCATTCGCACGCTACACGGCATGCATATCCATGGATTCCCCAACTGCTTTCTGATGAGCACGATTCAGGGCGGCTTCACCGTGAACTATCCCCACATGCTCGACGAAGTCGCGACCCATGTCGCTCACATCGTAGGCCATGCGCTCGCTATCGAAAAAGAAGTGGTGGAAACCAGCGCTGAAGCAGAGGCAGGCTGGGTACAAACGATTTTGGACAAAGGCGTGCGCGGAGGGATCATTGGTGACCAAACCTGCACTCCCGGCTATTACAACAACGAAGGCAAGCCGCGAGAGCACTTTGAGCAGATGGTGTCCTACGGCGATGGGCCCATCCCGTTTTTCGATCTGCTTGCCAAATGGCGGGACGCAGGCGGGTTTTCCGGATTGAACATCACTTGAATCGAACCAGCGCGACAAAGTGACGGATTGATGCATCTTGCAGTCACTCAGCCTCTAGCGGCTCGCCCTATATAAGCCGAGGAAACAATCGCGGCGTGTTGCTCAGATAGGCCTGATAAGCGGGGTCGTCGCCCCAAAGCTGCTGGCCCCGCTTAGCGAGCGTCGGGATACCACTGATGCGCGTCAACAGAGCGTAGACAAAGAGTGGGGACAACAAAACGATCCACTGGCTACTGGATAAATACGGAGTTGCCATGGTCGCAATACCTGCCCAGAGCAGGATTTCGCCGAAGTAGTTGGGGTGGCGGGACAGGGCCCACAACCCGACGTTGATAAATTGACCTGCGTTGGCCGGGTCTTCTCGAAAGCGCGACTTTTGTCGATCCGCGATCACTTCAATGGCAAAACCCGCCACCCACATCGCCGCGCCAACGACATAAACGGAGCCAAGCGGCGGTTGCTCCAGGCTCAGAACGGCAGTCACCGCCGCGCAGCTGGTCATCACCACCCAGGTACCCTGAAGCGTCCAGGCGACAAAAAAGCGCGACGAGGAGATTTTGATCTGGTCGAAGCGCTGATCGCCACCCGCTGCATGTATGCGGCGGAATAGAAAACTGCCAAGCCGCCCGGCCCAGATAAAAATCATGATCGCGATCAGTACCTGCGCACCGGTGGGCTCAGAGGCCGCAACAACCGCACCGAGTGTGACGACGATATACGTCGCGCTGCCCGTGAGATCATAGAAACGCTCGGTCTGTAAAAGCCGGGCGGGAATGAAAGCCAGCCATTGGATCACGAAAGCCCCCAAGGCCAAGGTCGGTGCCGCGGGCCAGCCGTTAATGGTTGCACCCGATGGGTTAGCAAGACCGGTAACGGCCAAAGGCAGCCCTACTGCCAGCAGAATAAAAGCGAGTTTTTTCATGGCGGGTCGATGCCTCTCAACAGGGCCATTGAGCCCTTTCTGTTGACACTGCGCCTAGATACTGCAGTGAGCCTCCAGTGGTTTAGCGAAGCAATAGACGTAAGCCGGTTCAGGCCTCCGCCTGCAATGACATCATGATGCCGCGCTGGCCTGAGATCTGATTCTCCAGAAGCGCCTGCCATATGGCGTCGCAGGCCTCGACACCAGAATACGATTCCATGACAAGCGTCGGTGCCAGCTGTTGCACCAGCGCTATGCTCGCCGCATAGGCCTTGCTCATCATCGCGCCACGACCCCACTCAGCATCTCGCTTTTCAATTTGCGCCGGGGCAAAGAACACCTCGGGCTCACTGCCGGGTAGCGCGCCACCGTCGAAGGATTTGGCAAACTGATCCCAGTGGGTTGCACCGACCAGCAATGTCCTGACCGCATGATCCTCAAGGTGGCGATGCAAGCGGGAACGCACATCCACGTCACCGGCGATGTCGATATAAATCGAAGGCTGGTTGCCAAGCGCTTCCAGCTGCGGGTAAGGGATCACTTCGTCGTAGCAACCCAAGCCCTCAACGAAGGCCGCGTTCTGCTCGCTCGTGAGGCCGACCACGGTGCCGTCGAAGCCCGCCGCACGAATAAATGCGGCCGCGCTAAAGCCGGTTTTGGAAGAGGCGGAACCGATTACCGCTTGTTGAGCGCCACACCAATCGCTGTCGAGCAACAGGTCTGCAATGACACAGCCAGTCATGAACAGCGGGAAGAAAATGCAACGCTGATCCTCCAATTGCTGGAGCTCAGCGGGTTCTGCCTGAGTTCGTGCGTAATGATTATAGAGGCCGGGCAGTGCTTGTCGGTGCGCCGTGGTGTCAGTAAAACCGCGTTCCGAGATGTTACCGGGCGCCATCACTACGTGGCTGCCCATGGGAAAGAACCCGTAAAGGCGCTCCCCCACAGAGATACTGTCTACACGGCTTTCTACCACCTCTCCAATACCCCACACGGTCACCTTGCCCCATGGGTCGTCGCCGGTGGGGTAGAACTGCCAATAACCGAACATGTCTCCCGACGCCGCGTAAGTTACGTTGTTGGCCGTCATGGCAAATTTGTCGATCGCGACCAGTATCTCACCCGCACCAGGCGTCGGCAGGTCGCCCTCGACGACTCGAATATGGTGATAATCAGTTCGGTCGACCCACATTTCCCTGAGCATTGGCATCTCCTGCAGCATTAAAAGGTTTTGGGTTAGTGCATACCCCTTTAAAACAGTTCGAACCGTCTGCCACGAGGCTCGGGCACTTTATTTTCCGCAGGCAGCGTGCATAAGCGCTCCATCCGGGTCAGGGAGCCATCGACATATTCCCAAATGAGCTTGTCACCATCGCGATACCGGCGCACCACTCTAGGCCCCCAACCAAAAGCATAAAAGTTCAGGATTTTGTCTTCCCAGATCATGCTCGCCGAGGTGCGCATGCAGTGCTCTTTGCCGCCCAAAGTAAACAGCACCGAGCCTTCTGTATCGTTGGTGTTGAGCCCGCCAGTACTATTTGGACCGTAATCGTGAATGAGCCCCGCCGCGGTCACAACGACACGGGACCCACACTGCTCGACCCGCTCCACATGCCCCGCATGGCCACCGGATACGCCACGCCACAGGCCCCGGATATCGTCGGCTTCCGGCGGCAATGGTTCGGTGCAGGCTGCCAGAATCGGCAAAGGGAAGTGGTCATAGCCGCAGCCTGGCGTATTGCCCTTGGGTATATCAGCGGCCCGTTTGCTGTAACCATCGAGCGCGGGTAACTCGCAGTAATTCAAGACTGAGCCATCTCCTGCCAGTGTCGCCGGGTCAATCGTGAGCGGGGGTCGCGCCGAGAACCAACCCAGCCAGACTAGCCATATGGCGAGCGCCAGAATAACAATCAGGCCGCGAATCAAAATGGTCTTCATGATGCGTTCCGCTGCGTCCGTGACGGCCTCGAACCCCATCGTTAGAGGGTAGCAATGACATCATACGGGACAATAAATATTGGCATTGAATAAATATTGGCATTGATAGTGCCAATACGTAGACTCCTATGCAACGTAGTTGAAAAGCCCCGAGGAAATTCAGTATGAAGACACGCATCCTAGTGGGTCTTGCGCTGGCGATATCCATTGCGGTAGGCATTGGTTACGTCCAGCGGGCCTCCATTGCCGAACGCTTGATGGCGGTGGCCCTGCCCCCCCGGATGGGTATGGATCAAATCGCCACGCTGGAAGATGGGCTGCATGTTGCCCTGTGTGGTGCAGGCGGCCCCATGCCGGCGCCGAAAGCCTCCGGGCCCTGTGTCGCAGTGGTGGCAGGGGAACAGCTTTTTCTTGTGGACAGCGGCACCAACGGCCCACGCAACCTTCAAGTGCTGGGCTATCCAGTGGGGCGGCTCAACGGTGTCTTTCTCTCCCACTTCCACTCCGATCATATCGACGGGCTCGGTGAGCTGGCCACGATCCGCTGGGCGACCGGCGATGAAATCACGCCTTTGCCGGTTTATGGTCCGGCGGGCGTTGAGCAAGTGGTGGCGGGCTTCAACGCTGCCTATTCACAGGACTTCATCTACCGCAACGCGCATCATAGCGACGGCGTCGCACCAATGTCCGCAGCAGGCATGACCGCAAAGCCTTTTGTCACACCAGCTAACGGTGAACTGACCATCGTTTACGAAGGTGGTGGGCTGGTCGTCGAAGCGCTGCTCGTGGACCACAAACCCGTCTCGCCCGCTGTGGGCTATCGGTTTAGCTACGGCGGTAGAACCCTGCTTATCAGCGGCGACACGTCAAAATCTGACAACATTTCTCGCTTCGCGGAGGGTATCGACCTACTGGTCCATGAGGCACTCTCGCCTGAACTGATTGGGATGATGGAAGAGACGGCGAAAGATTTGGGTAATGATACGCTGGCCAAAATCATGTTCGACGTGCCGGACTATCACGCCAGCCCTCGCGAGGCCGCCGAAACGGCGCGAGATGCCGGGGTCGGTCACTTGCTGTACTACCACGTGGTGCCCCCGATCATTGTGCCGGGGCAAGAAACACTGTGGCTCAATGGCGCGGGAGACATCTTCCCCGACTACACGGTGGGCTATGACGGGGTGTCGTTCAGCCTGCCCGCCAACTCGACGGAGATCATTCAGACCCGCAAAGGCATGTAGGGTGGGTGTGAAGGACTGCGGAATCAGTTCGGCACTGACACCCATTCATCGCCCTCTTCGAAGGGCATCGCCAGGTGTTTATCAATCGCCACCGGGGCCTCGAGCTCTGGCTCGTAAAGCGCGGGGCGGCTGGCGGCAGCGTGCGCATCAAGCAGTGCCATCAGTTCCAAGGCCTTATCGGGGCGCGACTCAGCCAGATTCAACTGCTCGGTGGGGTCCTCTGCGAGATTAAAGAGCCACTGTGTTTCCGGGCGCGTAGCAATCTGTAGCTTCCAATCACCGTGGCGAACGATGCGGTTATGTCCCGATGACCAGAACAGGGTCTGCCGCGGCCATTCGACCTCGGCCAGCGCGCCCTCAGTGATCAGTGGCAATAAGTTCTCGCCGTCGATCTCGCGGTCATGTGGAAGCGGTTGCTCGGCTGCGGCCAGCAGCGTCGGCATGACATCAATGTGCGTAACGGGCGTGTGGATGGTCTGACCAGCGGCAACTCTCTCGGGCCATTTCACAAATAACGGCACGCGAATACCGCCCTCGAAGTACGTGATTTTCCAGCCGCGATAGGGCGCGTTCACATCGGCAAGGCCCACATAACCCGCCCCACCGTTATCACTGGTGAAGATCACTATGGTGTTGTCGGCCAACCCCTCCTCTTCCAGCGCGGCCATGACTCTGCCCACGCTGCGATCTAAGGCCCGTGTCATCGCGGCGTATACCCTCAAACGATGCGGTTGGATATCACCCACCGCCTCATAGTCGGCGCGCGTCGCCTGCAAAGGCGTGTGAATACCCCAGTGCGCGAGGTAGAGGAAAAACGGGCGGTTGCGATTGGCTTTGATGACCTTGATCGATTCATCGGTCCAGTAATCGGTGAGATAACCGCCCGGCTCAAACAAATCGGATGTGCCGCTGTTATAGGAATTAGAGTAAGTGAGTGCAGACCACAAAAACTGATCGATCGGATCAAAGTCGAGTTTGGCGTTCACCACGTTGGCGTGATCTTCGGGCAGGTACAAACCGCTCGTCATCAGTAGACTTTCATCGAAGCCCTGCTCGTGAGCCGTCATGCGGTTGTCGCGGCCGAGGTGCCATTTACCGATATGCACCGTGTGATAACCCCGCGCCTTCAAAGACTCTGCGAGGGTGATTTCCTCGGGTGGCAGACCCTGAAGATCGAAAGACGGTTTAGTCGCCGCTGCTTCAGCATCGAAGAGCGCGTCAGGCAGAGTGCGATCCGTACCCGCCGCGACGATGGACACTGCGCGCCCCATGGAGGGCGGCATCGGTGTGTAGGCAAAGCCGGTGCGGCTGGGATATCGCCCCGTCATCAGCATGGCTCTTGAGGGCGCACAGGTTGAGGCCCCGGAATAAGACTGGGTAAACACCGCGCCCTGCGCTGCGAGCGCATCAATGTGGGACGTCTGCAAACGTCCATCCGCCACGCCGCCACCAAAGGTCGAAATATCGTTGTAGCCGAGATCGTCGGCCATGATCACCACAATATTGGGGGGACGTTCAGTTGGCGCCGCACTGGCCGTAGCAGGGCCTTGTTGCCAGGCAATGTCGCGGGGTGGGCCAATCTGGGTCGTCGACAACGAGGCACGCACCTTGATCGCGGTCAGGATCGCGGCGCTGGGGTACAGGGAAGCCCCGCTGGCCCCCACTGCCAACACCGCAGCCACTGAGATCAGAATCTTGCGCATAAAACCCCGCCACTGTGACCAACGCACTCCGTTAGCCATCTATTGGCATTTATACTGCCAATAGATGATAGATGCAATTAGGGGGTAGCTGTGATCAGGAAGTGCTCGCAGCCAGCGCATCGCGCAACGTGTGGGCGACGAGCCACAATCGGTCTTGACCCCAGGTTTCCAATAACGGGTCACCTGAGGGCGCCAGCAAGCGGAAACTGGGGACACCCCATAATCCTGAGGCGTACATCGTTTGCCGATTGTCCTCGAGGATCGTCTGCCAGCTATCGTCTGATCGATAAGCCTGTGCTTCGGACCAGTCGAGACCGGCGGCTTCGACCACCTTACGCAAACCACGATCATTGTTGGTGTTCACACCCAGTTGGAAGGCGTGGCGGAGAAAACTGGAGAACAAATCAACGCCTTTACCCTGCGACACTGCCCAGGGATACAAGGCGTAACATCGGCGCGCGGGATCACCGATCGGATCATAAAAGTTACCGTAGGCAACTTCCGCTGCTTGAGCCTCCCGCGCCGCATCCATAAAGATATACATTCCTTTCTCGCGTGTCGCCGGAACACCGCGCATGACCATCGGCAGAACGGGCCGCAGACTCAGTGTCACCCCCGCGTCAGCAGCAAAGGCCACAGCGCGATCAAAAATAACCGCTGTATAGGGACTGCGCAAAGACGCGTACAGCTCCAGCGTGTAGTGCCCCGTATCGCGGTGGCCAGCAAGATCCGTATCCGGACGCGGTGCGATCAGGGGGGCAGCCGGCTCCGTATCCGCGCCCAGCGCTGCGAGTCGTTGCTCGAGGTGGTAGAGCCGATCTACGCCCCAGTACCACTCGCCCCCGTAATAAAACATGGCGCCGGAATAATGCTTGAGCTCGCGCCGCTTCGCGGTACCCGCCTCTACCGCAGCGGCCGTGGCTTCAGAGGATGCAGTGCCGAACTCCGCCGCCAGCTGCGCCAGGCTATCTGCATCATCACGCCACAGCGCTTCACTGACCCTCACAGCCGCTTTAGGAAAATCTGAATGGGACTGTGCGGCGAGTATCTTGGTGGCCGTCTGCACCAAGTCTGGGCTGGACGCGCTGGGATGATCAGGAAAAATCAGACCATAACCCCGGGCGATCAAATGCGAATCCACGCGCGCCAACTGGGCGAGCAGCTCGGGCTCCGGAGCGTTTTTGCCCTCCTGCCCGCGAACCAAGTGGCAGCGTAATTCGATATCGTACCGCACTGCCAATCGCTCGAGCGTCTGCGCCGTAAGATAGCTGTAGCCCTCGTCCACCTGGTGAAAATACTCGACACAATGCGGAGCCCCAGCTTTAAGACGGGCTTGCTCGGCTTTGCGGTGCCGCGCCGCAACACTGGCTGGCCGAGACAGTCGCGTCATCACTCGGGAGGTCAACCACCGCGCTAAGTGGCTGGGGTCCATGGTGGCAGCCCCGCCTTGCTCCTTGAATTGCTCGGACACGGGCGCTACCCAGATTCAGCTTCTGGAGACCAAATCCATCACCATGCCGGTGACGATGTCAGCACTGGCGCCGTAAGACAGCCCCTGATGTTCGCGGAGTCGATGCCACATTTCGAAGGAAGCTACAGCGTGCACCGCCTCACGACGATCTTTGGGGAGGTCAGCCACTTCCGGCAACCAAAGCTCCAGTTCCTTTCGAAGGCGTTTTTGGTGCCAAGCGTAATTTTCCTTAAGCTTGGGAAAGCGCCAGAGCAACGCCTTGGTGCAAAGAATGATTTGCATAAGACTGTCGAAGGCGTTGCCATACAGTTCAACTGCGCGCGAGACTCTGTTTGAAAGATTCCCGTCTCGATCTGCCACCTGGAAAAGTGCCTCGTAGGAATCCAGCAACATTTCATCAGCGGCGAGGAACAGCGAGTCCATGTCGGCGAAGTGACGAAAGAAGGAGCGTATGCCAACACCTGCGCGATCGGCGATTTGCTGCGCGGTGGGAACCAGCGTCCCCTCCTCCATGAGCGCCAACGCCGCTTCAATAATCGCTGTTTGACTGCGCTCACTGCGTTGCCGACGACCGTCTGAAGACCCGACGATATTGAGCGCCACTTTTACCCCTTAGATCACATCGGAATCACTATTGGCAGTCAGTATGCCATGACATGGGTGGGGGCCCCAAATCCCTCGATCAAGAAGCACCCTGATGAGCACCATCGACTAAACGCGACTGCCATCGCGAGCCCCTATCTTTTCGAGGTTAGCGTCATGTTGCTGACGGTCCAGTCGATAAAACGCCAACGCAGCGAGCATAATGGCCCACAGTAACCACTGCGAGGGTACCAAAAAGGTACCCAGTTGTATCACCGATTCGGTTGGGACTTCCTCTGGCGAGGCGCCATCCGGAAATGCTGCGGCCTGAAGCATCAGCCCCGCCGCAAAAGCGCCAATCCCCTGATTGGTTTTACGAATAAAGGTGAGGGCTGAAAAAAGCACCCCCTCACTGCGCCGCCCGGTTCTGACCTCGGAGTGCTCGACCAGATCCGCCAGCATGGAGAAAAAAATCGCCTGCATGGCAATGATAAGACCCAAATCAATCGTGTTAACCGTCGCAAGTATCGGAAACAGGATTGGGTCGCCATTGTCCGGCATCCAGCCCATCAGCCTGAAAACCACCGGTAGGGGCTGCACGGTAAACGCCAGCATACCGAGGCGGAGCGCCGCGCCTTTCTTCCCCCACCGCTTTGAGGCCCAGGGCGCAATGAAAAATCCCATCGAAGCCGAAACCAGCACCAGTAGCGTCCAGTAAAAAATCTCCAACGACGAGAACGCCCAGAAGTAGGTGAGCATGATAAACGTCAGCGCAGCGGTCAGCCCGGTGGCCGCTGCACTGGCGATTGAAGAAATGAACAAAGCGAAAAAACTTTTGTCTTTGAGTGTCTCAAACACTTCTCTGAACACAGCTTTCACCCCAAAGTGGTCTCGGGGGGGCGGTGCGGTGAGAGAACCGATGCGGTGATGCGTGCCCAGTGCCGACACCAGGATCGAAACCAGAATGACGCCGCCACTGATCATCCCGTAGGTTTCATATCCATCGCGGTTGAGGGTGCCGATCGGGTAGCGGTCGGATGGCACCAGCAGAAAAGCGTACATAAAGACCGCCATCCCGGCGCCGCCTGTCCAGCCAAAAAAAGAGCGCCAGGCCTGTATGGTGGTTCGCTCGTCATAGTCAGCGGTCAGCTCTGGCATCAGCGCAGAGCTGGGCGTCTCGTATACGGTAATCAGGGCACGGATCAACACTGCCAGAACGACGAGGTAGAGGAAAAGCGCTTCATCACTCCAATCGGGTGGTTGCCACAGCAGCGAGTAACAGCAGGCAACCGGGACTGCCGCTGCGTACATGAACGGATGACGGCGGCCCCACCGAGAGCGCGTATTGTCCGACCAGTAACCCACCACCGGGTCACTCAACGCATCAAAAACCAACGCAATGAGCAGCGCGGTGCCGACCAGAGCGGGCTCCAGACCCACGACGGTCCCGTAAAACAACAACAAAAAATAGGCGAAGCCGTTATCTTTGATGCCATAGGCAACGGCGCCAAAGCCGAAGGTCATGCGGAGGCTGAGACTCAGAGGCCTGGTGGTGTTCTGGTCAGAAGAAGGCAAGGTGATCTTTTCGACTCGTCTTATTCGCAATCGGTGCCCTCCACTATGCCTCAAAAGACTTCAAAATAGAGGGCGTGGCCATCGAAGGATTGAGACAGAAGCACAAACCAAGCGGATGTCCGATGATGCCTCTGACACAACCGGTGGAAATCAATCGAGCGCTTTATGCCTAAGCTGGCCACACGACAAAGCGTGGCGGCCTCCTCCCGAGTTTGGTATAAACACAGAACAATAAGTCAAATTCAGCCTCAGGCTGATGCTGTCGCTGTAGGGTGGTATGGCTCCTGAACTCGTCATTCTGATTATCTCGGCCGCGTCTATTGCGTTCGTGCACACATTGCTCGGTCCGGATCATTACGTGCCCTTTATTGCCATGGCCAAAGCCCGCGGCTGGTCGTTGCCTAAAACCTTGCGCGTCGTCCTGCTGTGCGGCTCGGGACATCTCGTGGGCTCGGTTGCACTGGGGATACTGGGGATCGTCGCCGGCATTGAACTCACTCGGCTGGAATGGATCGAATCGCAACGCGGAGAGCTGGCTGCCTGGGCACTGTGCATTGTCGGCGCGCTCTATTGCGCATGGGGTCTCCGACACGCGTACCGACAGCGGCCTCAACCTGCCGCAGGCTGGCACAGCCATGGCGGCGGCAGCCACTACCATGAGCATCTGCATGCGGGTGACACCCACAGTCAGCCCGCAGAGGCACCGCCGAGTGGTTCGCTCACGCCCTGGGCCATCTTCGTGGTGTTCGTGCTCGGTCCCTGTGAACCTCTGATACCCCTGCTTATGTTCCCAGCCGCCACACAAAGCGTGAGCGGCATCTTCTGGGTGACCGGCGTTTTTGCCCTGGTCACTGTGGCCACGATGCTCGCCGCGGTCGCACTGGGCCAGATCGGACTTGAGCGCTTGAAAATCCACACACTGGCGCGTTTCGGCCACACTGCCGCTGGCGCCGCCATGCTAGGGTGTGGTGTCGCAATTGGCTGGATGGGGCTCTGACTATGGCGGACTACAGTGTCATTGATGCCGTCTGCAATATCTGGACACCCGAGGCGCTGTCACACCGCCCGGGGTGGACCGATGAGTTTTTCGTGGGCAAGGTCAAAGGCAAACACGACTCCGCGGGCATCACCCTTGAGACCATGATCGAGGGCATGGATGAGGCGGGCATTGATGTCGCCTTTCTGGTCGCCGCCAAGGCCGGCAGAGTGGGCTTACCCGGTTGCTACCACATGCCACTCGAGGTGGTATCCCGCGCCGTGGAGCAGTACCCCGACCGCTTCCGCGGCATGCTGGGTCTCGACCCCTACATGGGTATGGATGGCGTGCGGCAACTTGAGAAGGCGGTCAAGGATTTCGGGTTTGTCGGCGCGCACCTCTACCCGCACTGGTTTGAACTGCCGCCCAACAACGCCAAGTACTATCCCCTCTATGCCAAGTGCATCGAGCTGGATATTCCGGTCCAGATGCAGGTCGGGCAGTCACTGATCTACGCCAAGGAGCACCCCTGTCGCTCGGTGGGTCGGCCCATTTATCTGGACGACATCGCCTGTGATCTTCCGGAACTCAAACTGCTGGGCACACATGTGGGGATTCCTTGGCATGACGAGATGATCGCCATGTCATGGAAGCACGAGAACGTCTTTATCGTAACCGACGCACACAGTCCAAAATACTGGCCGGACTCGGTCAAGCACTACATCAACTCCTATGGGCAGAACAAAGTCATTTTCGGCACCGACTTCCCGGTACTGCGTTTTAAGCGCACTGTCGATGAGGTGGATGAGTTTGGGTTAAAGCCCGAGGTGCGCCGGAAATTCATGCGCGACAACGCGATTCGCGTTTACGGGCTGGAGGACTTGTCATAACTGCGCCGCTGGAAGGGATTCGCGTCGTCGAGATGACCTCGGTCGTCCTGGGGCCCTATGCCTGCCAGATGCTCGGCGATCTCGGCGCCGACGTGGTGAAGATCGAGCCGCTTGCGGGGGATACCAATCGCAACCTTGGACCCCATGCCAATGACCCGAAAATGTCGGCGCTCTTCCTCACGTGCAATCGTAACAAGCGCTCGGTGGCGCTGGATCTCAAAAGTGACGCCGGGCGAGAGGCTGCCCTAAAACTCATCGAGACGGCCGATGTCGTCGTGCATAACTTTCGACCACAGGCTATGGAGCGGTTGGGCCTGAATTACGAGCAGGTGAAGGCGGTCAACCCTGCCGTCGTCTACTGCGCGACCTATGGCTACAGCAAGAAAGGTCCCTATGGCGATAAAGGTGCGCTGGATGATTCCATTCAGGCGGCCAGCGGCATTGCCATCCTGCAAAGTATGGTCGAGGGCGAGCCGCGCTATCTACCCACCATTATTGCCGACAAGACGACCGGGCTGATGGTGGTGCAGAGCGTGCTGGCGGCGCTCTTTCATCGCGAGCGGACCGGCGAGGGGCAGTCCATTGAGGTGCCCATGTTCGAGAGCATGGTGTCCTTTGTGATGACCGAGCATTTGTGGGGCCAGAGTTTCGAACCGCCACTGGACAAGGCGGGTTATGTGCGACTGATGGCCTCCCATCGGAGGCCCTACAAAACCGCAGACGGGCTGTACCTCGCCGTGTTGCCCTACTGGGACAACCACTGGGACACCTTTTGCTCGGTTGCCGGGAAGCCCGAGCTAGCCGAGGACCCACGCTTTCAGACCATGGCGCTGAGACTCGCCAACATCAACGAGTCCTACCGCGAAACCGGGGACATTATCGCCACCAAGACGCGACAGGAGTGGGTCGATCTGCTCGGGGATACCAACGTGCCAATGATGGTGGTCAACACGCTCGACGAACTGATTGGAGACCCCCAGCTGGTTGGCGGTGGTTTCTGGCAAGAGCATGACCATCCCACCGAGGGGCGCTTGCGCTTTTCAAGCCCGCCCATGAATTTTGAAAAAACGCCGGCGAGTATCCGCCGGCTCCCACCCGGCCTTGGGGAACATACCCACGAGCTGCTGAGCGAGGTGGGCTATAGCCCGGATCAACTGGCGACCCTTAAGTCCGAGGGCGCCATACAGGTTGCAGAGGAGAACCATCGATGACATTCAAGAACCTTTATATAGAGCACGAGCGGAGCTCGGAAGCAGAAGAGTGGGTCAAGGAGGAGCTTGCTGAGCAGGAAGAACGCTTTGCCAAGATCGAGGCCACCATGGAAGACCTCGCCCCCACCCGGGAGAAGTGGTACCAGGAATTCTTCGACCGACTGCGCACCAACGGCTTCAATATAGATGGCGACGACAAGATGCCGATCCCGGAGAGCGATCTTCCCGTGAAGCCCGCTGACCGGAAGGACCAGGTGGTCTGGAAATACGGTGTCGACAGCGACGACACCCCACGCAACGGACAGGAGGGCTGAACCATGGCACGACCCCATATCGAACCGTTTTGCGATCGAGACGAGCACTTTAAGCCCATGCGCCTGCTCGGCTTCGGCACGGGCATGCACTACAAGATGCTCAGCATGGACACAGACACCGGCGCCTGTTCCATGACCGTGCAATTCGATGGCGGCTACAAGCGCACGCCCGGATTCTCCTGGTCAGAGTATGAGTTCATCGTGATCGAAGGCGAGCTCAAGGTGGGCGACCGTACCTGCCGCAAAGGCCACTACTTTTACGTGCCCGCGGGCTACGCCTTGCCAGAGATTAGCTCGGATCAAGGCTGCCTCGTGCTATATATGTACAACACCGGCGAGCCCAGCCATGAAGAGGCGACAGAGCATCACTCTTCAGCGCAGACTCAGCTGTACCATGATGTCGACAGCTACATGGACATCCCCTGGGCGGCGGGCAACGTGGCCAAGCCCAGCGTGGCGTCGGGTTGCATGATTAAACTGCTGAACTACAACCCCAACTCCTTTGCCATGACGTTCCTGTACTGCATGACGCCAAACTTTTATCAGGACAATATCTCGTACCACGACTGTGCCGAGGAGTCTTATCACCTCTGGGGCACCTCATGGATGATGCAGTTTGGCGATGTGCCAACAGGGGGGTACTTCTGGCGACCGGCTTACATCAACCACGGTGCGTTTGCCTCTGAGTACGGCTGTATCGCATTAGGCCGGGTCGACTCCAAGCTGTTCAACCACTTCCACTACAACCCGTGGAGCACGCCAGTGGAGAATGCGGAACGCTCGGAGGCCCGACTACTTGCCAGAGACCCGTTGCTGTATCACTGGGCCTTCAGCAAGGATCACAACCATCCCCATAGCCCCAAGGACTTCGAGATGTTTATGCCGAGACGGGGCGATGAGGACGGTCACGATACCGAGCACAAAAGTGATGGCCATCGGCACGATCACTGGCACGGACACCACCACCATGACGACCACAGCCCTCACTCCCACGGCCATCACCACGATCACTAGCGCGAGCGTTGCGGCCATTCGGTCGACCAACAAAAAACAGCGGCCTTGGCCGCTGTTTTTTCCCCACCTTCGTCCTAGAACAGACCGCCAGGTTGCTTGGAACCAAACTTAAGCGCGCTCAAACTCCAAATAACAGCGCGCGCAGAGTGCCTCGTAACGCGCAGATTCACCGTCAATCATCACCTGCTCGCCCTCGCGGATAATGCCCTGTTCACCCAAGCGGGCGTTAAAGATCGCCTTTTTCCCGCAGCGGCAAATGGTCTTCATCTCCTGCAGCGAGTGCGCCACTTCCATCAACCGCTGGCTGCCCGGAAACGCCTTGGTACGAAAGTCCGTACGAATCCCAAAGGCGACCACCGGAATCTCGTCCAGCACCGCAATAGCCAGCGCCTGGTCGACCTGCTCGGGCGTCAGAAACTGAGCCTCATCAATCAGCACGCACGCCACGCCCACACTCAGATCAGGTCGCTGAGCAGAGAGTGTTTGAAGCGCCCCTCGCAAATCCTGACCGCGAGAGAGCAGCAGATCTGCCCGACGCGTCACGCCAAGGCGCGACACAATCTGATCGTCGCCCTTGGTATCCACAGACGACTTCACCAGCACGACGCGCTGGTCCCGCTCCTCGTAATTATGGGCGACCTGCAACAGGGCTGTGCTCTTGCCGCTGTTCATGGCGCCGTAACGGAAAAAGAGTTTGCTCATGTCCTGACTTCAGCGAATTGGGCTGTGGCTGTCAAATGCCGGCTGCAAAGTGGCTGACCGAGCGCAAAATTAATCCACGCTGAGCTCAGGTAGCGCCACATACAGAGAGAGCGCCCCGGGATTGGCCAGCGCATCCTGATTACCCAACTGCTCACCGTGGATCACTTTTCGCACTGCGAGTTCGGCGATCTTGCCACTGATCGTGCGCGGGATATCCGCGACCTGAATCACCTTCGCCGGCACGTGACGGGGCGTGGTATTGGTGCGAATTTCACTGCGAATACGGGCAGTGAGTGACTCATCAAGCGCCACGCCGTCGCGCAGGACCACAAACAACACGACTCTCACATCGTCCTGCCAGTTCTGCCCAACCACCACGCTGTCGAGCACCTCGGGCACCTGCTCGACCTGCCGGTAGATTTCGGCCGTGCCGATCCGTACGCCGCCCGGGTTGAGCACGGCGTCAGAGCGCCCATGAATGACAAAACCGCCCGCCGCTGTCTTCTCGCCGTAGTCGCCATGGGCCCATACACCCGGCCACCGATCGAAATATGCGGCGTAAAATTTGCTGCCATCGGTATCCAGCCAAAACCCCACTGGGCAAGACGGAAAAGACTGGGTACACACCAGCTCACCCTTCTCACCTTCAACCGGCTCACCCGACTCATTCCAAATGGCGGCCGCCATACCGAGGCCGGCGGCCTGAAGCTGACCCGCATAAACTGGGAGCGTGGGCACTCCGCCTGCAAAGCAAGAAACGATGTCGGTACCGCCGGAAATGCTGGCTAAGTGCAAATCAGGCTTGAAGGCGTGATACACCCACTCAAAACCTTCGTGGGGCAGCGGCGATCCCGTCGACAGCACGGTCTTCAGCGTGCTCAAGTCATGGCTCTCTGCGGGCACGACGCCTGACTTCTGGAGCGCACCCAGGTATTTCGCGCCGACACCAAACACCGTGATGCGCTCTTCATCGATCGCATCGATCAAGCGGCGCCCGTCGCGAGCGAAAGGTGAGCCGTCGTACAGAATCAGTGTGGCGCCCCTGGCCAAGCCACTGACCAGCCAGTTCCACATCATCCAGCCGCAGGTCGTAAAATAAAAAAAGCGATCGTTGCGGCTGATATCGGTATGCAGGACATGCTCCTTGGCATGCTGAATGAGGGTGCCACCAATGCCGTGTACGATGCACTTTGGGACGCCAGTAGTCCCGGATGAGTAAAGGATAAAAAGCGGGTCGTTGAATGATCGTGGCTCAAAGTGCAGGGCCTTCACGTCGCCGTTCACGCAAGACTGCCATGGGACGGCCGTCTCAATCCCGCTCAGCGCTCCCTGCGCCGACAGCTTCGGGACCACCACAACGTGCTCTATTTCTGGGATCGCGCGGGCGATGTCCCCGGCCCGGCTCAGGGAATCGCAGGCCTTACCGTTGTAGACATAACCATCGGCCGTGAATAGCAATCGGGGCGCGATCTGACCAAAGCGATCCAGTGCTCCCTGCTTGCCGAAATCCGGTGAGCAAGAGGACCACACTGCGCCCAAGCTGGCCGTTGCCAGCATAGCCACCACGGTCTCAATACAGTTGGGCATGAAGCCCGCGATCCGATCACCGGGCTGAATGCCCTGCTGTCTCATCCAACCCGCGAGCCGCGCCACCTGCTCACGCAGCTGGCCATACGTCAGGGCGCATCGCGCGTCGCTCTCATCGATCTCTACCAACGCTTCACGGTCGTCGGCAAAACGCAGCAGATTCTCAGCGAAATTTAGTGTGGCATCGGGGAACCACTGACACCCCGGTAGTGCTGAGGGGTCATCACAGACCACCCCGCCTGGATCGCCCTCAATCTCGGCAAAGTCCCAGACCGCTCGCCAGAAGGCTGCGGGCTCATCCAATGACCACTGATGCAGCGCAAAATAATCGCCGCCGGCATCAAACCCGGTCGCATCCTGCACCGAGTGCATAAACGCCGTCAGCTGTGTGCTCTTTACCCGCTCAGCGGATGGCTTCCAGAGCGGTTGTGACGGCGCGACGTTCACAAGGTTGCGATCGACAAGACCAACTTGCCCCGAGTCCGGCGACTCTCTGAACGACGATGTGCCTCTATCGCCGCAGACAGTGGCAGTGTCTCGGTCTGGGGTAGCGGCAACAGGCCTTGCTCATAGAGCGCGCCGAGTTCCGACAACATTGCGCCGTCGGCACGGTGGTGAATGAATTCGGCACGGATACCACGCGCGCTGATATCTGGCATGTCTGGTGGCTCGTTATTCATATACGCTACGGCACCACCGCTCTTGGTAATGCGAATCGCCGCCTCATCAGTTCCATCTCCGAGCAACGCCTCCAGCACCATGTCGACGCCATCGGGCTCTGCTTCCAGAATCGCCCTTTCATATGAATCCTTCTGGTAATCGATGACGACGTCGGCACCCAGACTGCGAACGTAGTCGGTGTTGGCGGAACTCGCCGTGGTGTACACAGTCGCACCCAAATGTTTGGCCATCGGAATAGCGACACTGCCCACGCCACCTGCTCCCGCCTGAACCAGGACAGTCTTGCCCGGGCCCAGGTGCCCGAATTCCAGCAGTGACTGCCAGGCTGTCAAGCTCACCAGCGGTATACCAGCTGCCTGCACAAAGGAAGCATTGGCCGGTTTCGGTGCAATTGCGCCGGCATCAACGGGTGCAAACTCAGCATAGGTGCCATGTTGAATCGACCAACTAAAAGCCAACCCCATGATCTCGTCCCCCACCTGCCAACCGGTTACCGCATCACCGACCTCGACAATACAGCCGGAGAGATCAAAGCCCGGGGTTACAGGGAAAGTGCGTTGAATGTATTCCTGCAATTCGCCGGCGCGCAGGCGTCTATCAATCGGGTTGACCCCCGCGGCCGCGACCTCGACCAGCACCTGCTCCTCGCCGCAGGCGGGTTTGTCCAGTTCACCGATTTGAAGGACCTCTGCGTCCCCATGGGTCTCGTAGTACACAGCGCGCATCGCATCTCGCTCTCACAAATGGCCAGAGCGACACTATAACGCCCGATCGGCGCTCAAATCTTCAGGTCGCCGAAAATAGCCGCTGAGGCGACTTGTAGCCCCAAAGGGGTGGCGACAGGCCCTTGCTGAGGCATACTACGAACGTCTAACAATAAGGAGTGGGCATCATGAAAAGCAGAGCCGCAGTCGCTTTTGAAGCGGGCAAGCCCTTAGAAATCGCCGAAGTCGATGTCGGCGGGCCGGCCGCCGGCGAGGTCATGGTGGAGATTAAGGCCACAGGCGTCTGTCACACCGATGCCTTTACCCTCTCAGGTGATGACCCTGAGGGTGCCTTCCCTGCCATCCTTGGTCATGAAGGTGCGGGTGTCGTGGTTGAGGTGGGCGACGGCGTCAAAGACCTCAAGGTGGGCGATCATGTGATCCCCCTCTACACGCCGGAATGTCGAACCTGCGACTTCTGCCTGCATCCCAAGACCAACCTGTGTCAGGCGATCCGTGAAACCCAGGGTCAAGGACTGATGCCCGACCGCTCCAGTCGTTTCTCACTCGATGGCGAGCCCATCCTCCATTACATGGGCTGTTCAACTTTTTCCAATTACACCGTGCTGCCCGAGATCGCCGTGGCAAAAGTGCGCGAGGACGCGCCATTTGACAAGATCTGCTACATCGGCTGTGGGGTGACCACTGGCATCGGTGCCGTCGCCTTCACGATGAAGGTCGAGCCCGGTGCCACCGTCGCCGTCTTCGGTTTGGGTGGCATTGGCCTCAACGTGATTCAGGGCGCCAAGCTGGTCGGAGCCCGCCGCATTATTGGCGTCGACCTCAATGCCGACAAAAAAGAACTGGCGACCCAATTTGGCATGACGGACTTTGTGAACCCCAGCGAGGTCGATCACGTCGTTGATCACTTGATCCAGATGACAGGTGGCGGTGTCGACTACAGCTTCGAGTGCATTGGTAACGTCAATGTGATGCGGCAGGCACTCGAGTGCTGCCACAAGGGCTGGGGACAGAGCTGCATCATTGGTGTGGCGGGTGCTGGGCAGGAGATTTCAACTCGACCGTTTCAGCTGGTGACCGGGCGCTCCTGGCGCGGGACAGCCTTCGGCGGCGCTCGCGGCCGCACCGACGTGCCGAGGATCGTGGACTGGTACATGGAGGGCAAGATCCACATCGATGAGATGATCACGCATACGATGCCGCTGACGGAGATCAACACAGCCTTTGAGCTCATGCACGAAGGCAAAAGCATTCGCTCTGTGGTGACTTACTGATGTCATCAGAGTGTTTGAGTACAGTTCGCTGCTTCGGCGGCGAACAGCACCGCTTTCAACATGCGTCGCAAGTACTCAATTGCGACATGATTTATGCGGTCTACTTACCGCCGCAGGCAGCGGAAGGGCCGGTCCCGGTGGTCTACTACCTTTCAGGATTGACCTGCACTGATGAAAACTTCGTGACCAAGGCGTGTGCACAGCAGTATGCCGCAGCGCTGGGGGTGGCCGTTGTGGCACCCGATACCAGCCCGCGGGGCGAAGGGGTGGCGGATGACCCCGAGGGCAGTTACGACATGGGGCTGGGCGCCGGCTTTTACCTCAATGCCACTGAAGCCCCCTGGTCAGCGCACTACCACATGTATGACTACGTGGTAACAGAATTGCCACAGGTGGTGGCGCAGGCCTGCCCGCAGGTGGACACATCGCGTGCCGCCATCATGGGGCACTCCATGGGCGGACATGGCGCCCTAACGATTGGGCTCAAGAACCCTGATCGCTATACGTCCTTCTCTGCTTTCTCACCCATCGTGGCGCCGACCCAGTGTCCTTGGGGACAAAAAGCGTTCTCCCAGTATCTGGGCGCGGACGAATCAACGTGGGCAAACTACGACACCTGCGTGTTGCTGGTTCAGGCGACCGAGCATCGACCCATACTGATTGATCAAGGTACGGCGGATAACTTCCTCGAGGAGCAGCTCAAAACGCACCTGATTGAGGAGGCCAGTCGCGCCGCCAACTACCCGATCGAGGTGCGCATGCAGGAGGGTTACGATCACAGCTACTACTTTATTGCGTCTTTTATCGAGTCGCACCTGGCATTCCATGTCAGGCATCTCGGAGCAACTCAAAGCCGTATTGCCCTAATCTAACGCACCAAACGGGAATAAGAGCAGAAATCAAAACAGGCGCCATTATTGCGCCTGTCTGTTTTACTCAGGTCATCCCTGCGCATCTCCAGCCAGTAACTCGGCAACCGCGGGTCGCCGATTGGCTGAGCACTAATGATTGCTGTGGCCACTCTCTTCCGACTCGCGTCCATCGATGATCTTCTTCATGTAGGTCCACGAAGTCTCATTGCGTCTTGGGTCATCGAGCGGCGGCGGCGCCACATATTCGGGGTAATTGGCGGCGATCTCGGACTTCAGCAGATCAGAGAGCTGATCATAATTGAGCAACTTGCGCCCCATGGCGTTGAAATAAAGCATGCCCGCGCGCCCGCTCATCTCCATCCACGGCAACCACTGCGCCAGCCGTACCCAGGAAATCACGGGATAGGCCACCGGTTGCGATGCGTCCAATAGCTCAGCGACATCGCCGTTGAAATCAAAAATTTCTGTCGCGTGATAACTACCACCGACATACTTCTGGTACTCCCCGCCCATCGCATTTTTATAGAACAGGGGTATCTCGAAGTTGATCAGATACTGGCCATTGATATCCCGATAGGTGAAAGCCTTCTCCGAACCGTCGGCATTCACGCCAAAGCTGGGACGCCCGTTGACCGGATCATTGGCAACGTGAATTACCTCGTTGGCTTCCCCGGTCCAGGGGTTGTCAAAGGTGCGCAACACCTCCCCGGTTTTCGGGTCGAGGTAAAGCATGATTTCTCTGGATACCAGACGGTAGCCAGTGCCCCTGTCGGGGTCCTCCACCTGCCCACATTGGCGCACGTTCATGCCCAGCAGACCAAAAATCCTCCGGTCAGGCTCACCGGGCACGCGCGAATAACCGTATCCGGACCATTCGAATACCTGAGGTGAGCTATCCTCTGTCGAGCATTGAATCTTCCGATTGAGGGCGACATACCCCTCGGCGGAATTGGGGTCGATGGTCTGCGCCTGTATCGACACAGTTAAAAGCCCAGACAGCAGGAACGTGGCAGAGCGGGTCGTAAGTGACGACAGTCGCATGAGCTGTTCTCCTTATTCTCGAATCTTTTCGAGGAGCATAGCCCGTTTGAGAAAAGATATAAACGTATGACAATATGCTCTTTCATCCCTGGCTTCACTGAGGTGCTCACCGGATGACCTGGACACTCACGCGCAGACGTCTTCTAGAAGGCTCGCTGGCAGGGCTGGTGGCCGGCGTGAGTAGCGGTTGCGCCGACCACCGCTCAGGGGCAAAGGGTCGTGGTCGTCGGTGCGGGGCTATCGGGTCTGAATGCCGCTCTGATTCTGGAGTGCTGGGGTTTTGAGGTACAGGTTTTGGAAGCCAGAGAACGGGTCGGCGGCCGTCTCTGGACGCTGGACCACTTGCCCGGCTCGCCCGAGGCAGGTGGCAATGTTATGGGCTCGAACTATGGGCGCATCCTTAAAATGGCCCACGACCTTGAGGTACCGTTGCGGTCGCCACCCCGCACCCTGCCCAGCGATTACTTTGTTGGAGCGCAACGCATCCCGCGCGATGACTGGGCAAGTGCCGCAGCCAACCCGCTGCCCGATGGGTGGCGCAATACCCCGCCCAATCGATTGATGGGTAAACTGAACGCATCGAATCCTCTTCTCCAAACCCGCGCCTGGCACGACCCTGCACTAATGGCGACAGATCAATCTGCTCTGTCAGGGCTGCAAGCACTGGGCTTTCCCGACGCGGCCATCCAATTGATTGGCGCCAACAACAGTTACGGCAACAATCTCGAAGAGACCAGTTTGATGTCGCTCTATCGGGTCATGGGTGAGTTTGGCCGACTGTCCGGACCCGCTCTGGCGGTGAGGGAGGCCACGCAGGGCAACATGCGACTGCCCGAGGCAATGGCCAGACAATTGCGCCGACCGGTAAAGATGGGAGCGCCCGTGACCGCGATACAGCAGTCGTCCTCAGAGACAAAGGTGACGCTGGCATCGGGCGCGGCGTTGGATGCTGATGCAGTCATTATCGCCCTGCCACTCCCCGCACTGCGTCGCATCAACATAGATCTGCCCGCAGCCCGAGTAGCAGTGTCAGACGCGGTCGACTATCACAAGGTGGTTCAACTCCACTGTATCGTGGAGGCCCCTTTCTGGGAGAGCGCCGGCTGGAGTGGCTCTTGGTGGACCAATAGCCTCCTCGGCAGAATCTTTACCCGACCCATACCCGGCATAAACCGCTACAACATGACGGTGTGGATCAACGGCGATGATTGCGATCAACTCAATGTACTGGATGAGGCAGCCTGCACCGACACCATTTCTCGTGCGCTCTGGAAACTGATGCCGGAGGCGCGCGAGGTGACCTCGGTCGGCCAACTAGTGAGGTGGACTAACGACCCGCATGCTGGCGGCGTCTGGGCTTTGTGGCGACCGGGTCAGGCAGCGACCGCACACGCCGCCCTGCGCGCCGCTGCGGGGCGCCTGTTCTTTGCCGGCGAACATACCGCAGAGTCCTACCGCGGTATGGAGGGCGCCATGGAGTCGGGAGAGCGTGCGGCGTTGGAAGTCATGAGGCTGCTGGCGTGAGTCCGTGCTTGCGTCAACTCGCTATTGGTCTGGTGCTGTCTAGCTTTACAAGCTCGACCGTGCAAGCGAACCCGCTTGCCGAGGAGCAGCTGTATGACATCGCCTGCAGCGCCTGCCACAGTCTCGGACAAACACCAGATCACCACATCGGCCCGCCACTAGGCGGGCTCCTCAATCGGCCAGCGGGCGCGGTCGAAGGCTACCGCTATTCCGAGGCATTGAGGAGTTCCGGTTGGCGTTGGTCGCTACCAACACTATTGGCTTGGCTCGCGGAGCCTGACGCCGCCATACCCGATAATGCGATGAACTATGTGAATCCTTTGACCGCTGAAGAGAGTCAGCGGCTCGCTGAGTGGCTACTGCAGCAACCGTGAGATCAGAGTTGATCGATGCGAGGCTGCCAGCCCGCCAACAGCGGCATATTTGTCGTCGGGGCCAACGCGCCGGGATCGATGCCCGCTATCTGCAGGGTCGCCCAGACCAGGCACAGATTGGAAGACAACACCGGGCCTGGCAGCGTCTCAGACAGTTCGGCAACGACGCGCAGTGTTGGCAGACCAGTCCCGGTAATGAGGTAAGCGTCCGCCTGCCGGGTTTGCCACCGAGATTTGATGCGATCTGCCGCATCCCGGGGCGACAAGCCGTAAATGGCCCGGGTATCGCCCTGACCCGGATCCAGGGAGACTTGATCCACCACATCAAATCCTCTGCTCTGCCAATGCGCGTCGGCCGCATCGAGCAACCATTGCGGATACGGGCAGATGAGCGCGAGGGAACGAGCACCAAGATGCGCCAGCGCGCGCTCGATAGCGGACGCGGCGGAGACAATCGGTTGCTCGCGCTGCGCGCTCAGCTCGGCAAGATTCGCCTCCACGACGTCATGGCCGAGCAGATAACTGGACCCCGTGCAGGCCAGTCCCACAGCCTGCATAGCGAGTGTATCGAAGCGGTTCAGCGTCTCAGCAATATCGATATAGTAGGCGCGCAGTCGGGCCTCGGGATCGGGCGCTTCACTGGCCATGCGCACCGTCGCGCAACCCACACCCTCTGGCAACAATGCCCGGAACTCGGTCTCTGCCGTCGGGTTGGCCTGCGGCGTCGCCAACCCAAGCGTACCGTTGCGACCGTAGTAACCCTCACCCATTTTCGATGCCCGTTGTCTATTCTGAGGCTGCGCCGCAATATAGCACGGGCCTTCAGCAACCACGCCGGCTCACGGCGTGACGAGGCAGTCAGCCCAATGGCCCACCACCGACATGAGTAGCGCGCCGGTCACGATTGTCGGTGCCGGCCCCTCCGGGCTGACACTGGCCTGGTGGCTCATAGAGCGAGGCCACACGGTCACGGTACTGGAGCGCGAGCCGGCCGTCCCCAAAGATATGCGGGCGTCGACCTTCCACCCCGCCACACTCGATCTGCTCGCTGACTCCGGACTCGCGGACGCACTGGTGGCCCGGGGCTCGGTGGTCCCGCAGTGGCAATATCTGATTCACGCGAGTGGTGAGCGCGCCGTATTTGACATGGCGTGCCTGTCAGACGTCACCGCCTACCCGTTTCGTCTGCAGTGCGAGCAATTTCAACTCACCGAGTTGTTGGCGGCCAGACTGGCCGAGCACCCAAGCTGCTCGCTGCACTTCGGCGCCGAGGTGAAAGCGGTGACAGCGTCAGCAGACGGCGTCCAAATTCGCTACCAGCATCACAACCAGATGCTCGACACCCACTGCGATTGGCTTGTTGCAGCGGATGGCGCGAGCAGTCAGGTCAGAAAATCTTTGGGGCTGACATTTGACGGACAGGTCTTTCCCAAGACGTCGATCACGCTGGTACTCGACTACCCCTTTGAGGACGACATCGCCAACCTGCTGGGCGTTAACTATGTGTGGCTGCCTGACCGGCATTACAGCCTGATGCGCCTCCGTGATACCTGGCGCTTCACCTTCTCTCCGGAACAGGATCAGGATGTCGACATAGCATTGAGTGACCCGGTGGCCCGCGCGCACATCGCGAACGTCTCGGCGGCAGCCGCCGAGGCGACGATCCGCAGTCGCAACTACTATACCCTGCACCAGCGCTGCCTTGACCGGTTCTGCCATGGTCGCGTCCTCTTCGTTGGCGACGCTGCGCATCTAAACAGCCCCGCAGGCGGCATGGGCATGAACAGCGGCGTCCACGATGCCCGATCACTGGCGGATCATTTAGTGCCGGTGCTGGAGGGAGAAGACGCCGCATTGCTTGAACGCTACGATCGTCGCCGCAGGACCATCGCGTTGGAGGAGGTGCAGCGTTTGTCTGCACAAAACTACGCCCGCCACCGCGAAAACCGGGCAGATAAGCGAGAGGTTATCTGGCAGGCGCTCCAGGAGACCGTCAGCGACCCACTAAAACATCGCGATTACCTCCTCGACGCAGCGATGATTCGATCGCGGGAGCGGGAACAGACCATCGAGTAAGATGACACTATGAGCACTATTGATCAGGCCGTCGCTACTGCGGGCACCACCCTACCCGATGTCATCACCGCACACATTGGCGGCGAGTCCGTGCCCGTTGATACCCGCGCCAAACACCTTGGCGTTTACTTTCCCGGCACCGGAGAGCAGATCGCCTCGCTACAAGAGGACGATGCCCGCGCTGTAGCCACCGCCGTGAGCACCGCGCGAGAGAGTTTCAAGCGCGGGGAATGGTCTCATGCAAGCACCGCTTCCCGGCAGACGGTGTTCCGCACTGCGGCGCAGCTGATCCGGGATCATGCCAAGGAGCTGGCGGTGCTGGAGTGCCTCTGCGCGGGATTACCCTCCTCCCATCTGGCATCCCGACAGGTACCTCGTGCCGCCGACAACCTCGATTTTTTTGCTGACTACATCGGGGTGATGGCGGGTGAGACCTTTGAACAGCTCCCCGGTTACCAGACTGTCGTCACCCGACAACCAGCGGGCGTGGCTGCCTTGTTTGCACCTTGGAACGCACCACTGGCGCTGGCGAGCATGCAAATCGCATCGAGCTTGGCCTTTGGCAATACGGCCGTGCTGAAGCCGTCTGAATCAACGCCGCTATCGGTGCTGCGAATGGTGGCGCTGATAGAAGAGGCGGGCTTACCACCGGGCACGCTCAACGTGGTCAATGGCAGTGGCGCGGTGACCGGTGCGGCGCTGGCGGGGTCCGCCAACATTGATCGCGTCGCCTTCACGGGCGGCGGGCAGACCGCGCGGCAGGTCATGGCGGCGGCGGCGGCAAATCTCACCCCGGTGCATTTTGAACTGGGTGGCAAGTCCGCAAATATCATCTTTAATGATGCCGATTTTGACCGCGCACTCGACGGCTCACTGGTCAATATATTCAGCAACAGCGGGCAAATTTGCATCGCTGGCTCCCGAATTCTGGTTCAGCGCGGGATCGCCGACGCGTTCATCGAAGCATTCGTAGCGCGCACCCGTGCGCTGAGGGTGGGCGATCCATTGGATCCCCTGACTGAGGTAGGGCCTATGGCCTTTGAGGCCCACTATCATCGCGTGCTCGAGCACATTGAGCGCGCCAACAGCGAGGGCGCGCAATTACTCTGCGGCGGCGAAGCCCGTCCTGACCTAGGTGAGGGTTATTTCATCGCCCCCACCGTGTTTCAGGTAACCCATAACCAGCTCTCGCTTTGTCAGGAGGAGGTCTTCGGCCCTGTCGTGAGCATTCAGGTCTTCGATAACGACGACGATGCGCTAGAGGTAGCCAACGACAGTCGGTTTGGCTTGGTGGGGTATTGCTGGACCAGCAGTCTGGCAAGAGCTCAGTCGTTTCAGCGGCGGGTTGAGGCGGGAACCTTGTGGATCAACACACCATTAGCGCGGGATCTTCGCGCTCCGTTCGGTGGCTTCAAAGAGTCGGGCATCGGCCGCGACGGACCCCGCCAGGCGGCAGAATTCTTTACCGAAGAGAAAGCCACCATCACCGCCGTGGGCAACACACCCATTCGCAAGCTGGGGACAAGCCCTTGATCGCGACTCCGCCAACCTTTCCAAACAGACGAGCACCGTGGCCTAACTAGAGCAGGTGTCGACTAACAGTGAAAGCCACAATGATAAGAAAGAGGCCAAAAACATAAGATGAAGATGAACCGACGCAAGCTGGTGATCTTTCATCGCTGGCTTGGACTGATTGCCGGTGCGTGGCTGCTGGCTTTGGGCGTGACCGGTATTTTTCTGGACCACGATGAGTGGCGCTGGTTACGCCAAACCGAGGTACCGGAGAACTGGCTGTCTCCATCAATGATGCGGTACCTGCCCGCAACCGTGATGCGCTATGTCGTGGCCGACCCCGCAGACGAAAACAGCTGGATCGGCGGCTCGGAGCGCGAGCTATGGATTACGCGCAATCGCGGTGCCACATGGGAGACGCTGCGGTTCCCCAACGAGCAACACCCCCAAGTCCTGCGTTTCGCAAAAATAGACGTGAACAATCAGCGGCTCGTTGTCATCGCCACCGATGACGGGCTCTGGATGATGCCCGACTTTGGCGGCCCGATTAGCCGTCTGGCGCTTGACGGGCATTTCATCACCATGATCTCACCCGGCGCGACCCCTCACTCCATTATTGGTGTCGATGATTTCAGCACCGTATTCACTCTGGACGTCACTCAACCGGAGAACATCCAGCACCTTTATTTTGATCAACCCAAAATCTCAGGCCTGCCTGAGACCGTCACGCTATACCGGTTTTTGTTTGATCTGCATTTTGGTTACGGCCTGCTGTCCCGTAAGTGGTCGACGTGGATTAATGACTTCGGGGGTGTCGCCCTGTCGGTGCTGGCAGTGACCGGGTTTCTCGCCTGGTATTTGAAACGACGGTGGCGTCGAGTGGGGGTTTCGACTCGGCCTGATCGTCGGCGATCCATTTTGTCAGGCCTATACCGAAGTCACGCGCCCGTGATCGGCATCCTCGGGGTGGTGCCTATTCTGTACCTCTCTGCCACCGGTATCCTTTTTAATCACATTCTTACCTTCATCGAGTGGGGAGAGGCACGGGAGGTGCGGCGTGAGCATTTACCGCCGGTTTGGCAGTATCAGTCTTTGAAAGGGGAGATCGATCAGGTCGTCACCTTTGCTGGTGACCCAGATCACATGATGATATCCACGCGCTTCGGCGTTCTGGAGACGCGAGATGGCGGTGCGTCCTGGTCGGCCGAGACTGAACTGGGTGCCGAGAGGGGGCAGCTATTCAGGTCATCAGACCATGTGTTCTACAGCACCAATTCACGACGGTTTTTTATCAAGAGCGACAGCGAGTTAGATTGGAAAACCATGGCCGGGTTGCCCAGCATCGTTTACGACGCAGAGTTCACTGAAAGCGGTTTGTTCGTTAAAAACAGCAGAGGGTTTTTCAAAGACAGCGGCCAATTCACCTTCGAGGCCGACGCGCTCAAGCACCCTGATCTTGAAGCGGCAACGCTCTATTTGTTCTTAATAGAGATCCACACGGGGAACGTCTTTCACCCCGAGTTCCGCTGGGTCAGTGATGCTCTCACGGTGATGGGTATTTTGATGATCGTGACGGGGCCGATCTTATGGTGGCGGCGCAAGTGGTGACGCTACCAGCCAGAAGCCCTCTTTGACCGAATGTACATGATGATGCCTGTGAGTAGCCAAAGCACGACAATAAAGCCGAAGAAAGTCATCAGAAACCCGCCAAGGGCACCAAAATACTTGCCACTGTGAACGGGCAAGAGCAGGTTTCGGAACCCCTCCCCTCTCTCGGTCTTGCCCGCCGCGTAGACCCCCTTTACCTCCCCTGAGAAGCCATCGACTACGACATCCTGCCGAAACATCTGCGGATTAAAGAAAGCAAACCAATAATTCGGACTGTGGTGACCAGCGTAGGAATATGCCGCTAAGTGGTAATCTGTCGAGAGCATCGATTGCGCGCTACTGTATGCCGCGTCAGGATCAACCAGAGCGGCATCGTGGCCCATGTGTACCGTCTCGGACTCCACGTTCATCATATTGGCGAAAACGGAGAGGCGCTCCTCACGATCCCCCCAGTAAACGGCACTCATGGCAATGCCACTGACCGACGTAACGATCAGAAAAAACGACGCCAATGCACCTAGAGAACGATGGCAGCGATTGATAAAGGGTAATTGCCGGGCAGTTTTTCTCGTCTTGAGATATAGGAAAAGACCCGACAGACACATCAATGCCGTGGCCGCCCCCAGCACCCAGACCACGTAAAAACCCACCTCGCCAAAAACGATCCAGCGGTGCAGGACCGTCATGGTGCCGATCCAGCCCGACTCGATCAGAGGATGCTCGCCAATAATCTGCTGTTGATACTGGTCGTAATCGACCATAATTTTAGACTCGTGCAGATCCTCGGGATTTCTCCCGCCCATCAATATGTAAGCGGTATCAGCTCTATTGGGAGGTGGCACCATGACATGGGCGATGTTGAATTCGGGCTCCAGCGAGCGCATCGTCGTCTGTATCTGAGTGGGGGTTGCGGGGATGCCGCCGGCCTCCACCTGGTACTTCTCCGGATAAAACCACTGCATCAGCAGGCGGCTTTCCGCGGCAATGCTCCCGGAGGTCACCTGAAAAACGACGAAAATACCTAGGATAAAGGCCAACCACCGATGAACTAATTTAATTGTGCTGATGTTCACCTGATCGATCCCTCCCGGCGATCACTTCACAAGGTTATCCCAACCCTCCAACGTGGATTAAGGCTCAAGATTTGCAAAAAGAAAAAGGCAGCCCCGAAAGGCTGCCTTTTTTGTTTTTCGAGCGAGGATACGGTATCCATACCCAACCAACATTGCGCATCAACTCAGAAGTCCCAGCGGAGCCGAACCCCAAATTCCCTCTCATCTCGGAGATGCACATGCACACTCTCGACAGCGAAATTGTAACTAGTCGTATTCTGGCGTACATACGAACTGGTATCGGCGATATTGTTGCCGCCGGTCGGGGCATCCTCGTCAGCCAGGTTAGAAACGTATGCCTCTAGGCTGATGCCATTATCCATCTTTACACCAGCACGCAAATTGATCTCGGTCGCGTCTGGAATTTCGGTCAGGTTTGTAACCTCATCATAATAAGAACCTGTATAGAAGAGCTCGCCTCTCGCGTAGGCGCCACCAATAGGCGTGTCGAAATCGTATGTTGCGATAAAGGAACCAATCCACTCGGGATATCGTGCCGCTTGTTGACCAGTGCAAGATAGGCCGGGTCCGAACACATCGTTGTAGTCCCCGCAATCCCCTGTTTCGGGGAAATCCGAAATCTCGGCTTTTGTGTATCCCAATGCAGCTTGAAGTCTTAAGTTATCAAGCATCATGTAGCTCAAGTCCACCTCGAAACCGTCAATATCACTCGATGTTCCGTTGCCACTAAATGCGACCGTGCAAGTCTCGGTAACCGGAGTGCCGTCGCCGCTATCCCCTGCACAATTTATATCCGCCGGAATAACACCGAAGCCAGAATAAATTTGATCGGATCGTTCCATATGGAATAGTGCGATATTCATCGCCACCCGCCCGTCATCGGAGGAGTACTTCCAACCGGCTTCATAATTCTTAAGGGTCTCCTCCTGAAAAGTCTCGCCAATTCCCGGTGTATCTGCGTTAAACGTCGAGATCTGATCAGGGGTCGTTAACTTGTCGGCCACCTCAGGGTTAAAGCCACCAGGCAAAGTACCTTCGCTGTAGTTTGCGTAGAACATGTGGTTATCGTTTAGCTCGTATTTTATAACCACCCGGGGTAGCGTAGATTTAAACGTGGCTGGAGAAATATTTTTGCCAGCTGCAGCATTTACCAACGGATCGTTGATCTCGTCCTCTTGCCGCCGCACCTCTGCAATGATTGTCAATTTGTCCGTAACTCGATAGTCGATGGAACCATAGATACCTTGGGTATCAGCTTCAGTCATGGTGTAGGCCGTCTCTGGGTTATAGATGCCAGAGAACCAGTAAGAAAAGAAAGGCAAAAAGGCACCATCAAAAAAGCCGCCATGTGCTTTCGATGAGAGCTCTACCTGCGTGTAGCCAACGGACCAATCAAATCGATCAGTTACCCCTGACAGTCTTAGCTCAAAAGTTTCATCCTCCGTAACTCTCGCACTGGAAGTGTGGAATCCAAAACCTCCGTCTGCATCAAAATCATGGAAGATTAAAAAATCATCTTCATTCTTTCCATACGCGGCATTGAGATTGAGAGAGTCTGTAATATCCCAGGATGCAATGATACCGAATCGATCACCATCACCAACTTTGCCAAAGCCGTTATGGGAGAGATCATCAAAATCGTGATCGCCGATTGGCGCATAGCCCTGCCAATTGCCACTCTCGTCTCTCAAGTGGCCTGTCATTGTGCTGAATAAATCAGCAGACGTTGAGGCACTGACGCTTTGAGGCACGTTGACAGTCCCTCGATAAACTGACTCTAGCCCATGCTCTGTAAAACAAGACCAATTAGTTATGTCTGAAGTCGGCTTGGCACAAAAGTTGTGCTCCGACAAGCCTCCCGCTAGAGCATAGGCGCCCGGGCCATCATCATCCTCATAATGTGACGCTCTTATAGTGACGTTGAGATTATCAGTGGGATTGAAATCCAGAAGAATCCCATATGCCAACGACTCCTCATCACCCAGACGCTGACCCTCAACAGCGGCGTTGTCATAATGCCCCTCCTTGTCAACATAACTAAAGGTAGCTCTAGCACCGAAATTGTCCGTTATCGGACCTTCAATATATCCGGTAGTAGAGGCCTTGCTCTTAGAGGCGAAATCAATCTCTACCCCCCCCTTGAACTCATCGCCGGGCTTACGGGTGATGATATTGATCGCACCAGAATATGTGTTTCGGCCGAATAGCGCCGACTGTGGACCCTTAATGACTTCGACCCGCTCCACCTGAGTGATGGGTAGGCTGTGTAAACCTGAGGTCACAATCAATCCGTCCACGAATACCGAGCTAGTGCGTTGTAAGGGACTGGTCGCATCATAGGTCACTCCTCTAAAGCGAGGCATGAGCACCGTGCGAGCGTTTTCGTTATTCATCGTTTCCATGAACAAGCCGGGCGCAGTTTTTTGAATATCGACAATATTTTTAAAATTAGATGCCTGTATTTCCTCCGCGCTTATAGCAGTGATTGCGATCGGGGTCTCGGAGAGGGATTCCTCGCGCTTTCTCGCGGTTACCATGACTTCCTCGAGCATGGCCTCTTCTTCCTGTGAAGACACGGTCGATGTATGCGCTGTCGCTGCGACTGCAAGACTGACCGCCAAGGCAATAGGACTGTTTTTCATGAAACTCACAGGGGACTCTCCTGTTTGCAATGTGGCGCTTGGGCCCAGCTGCAAGGCCTAAAACGCTCTTAATTATATGTTTAGGTCTTTTGATAGCGGCTTGCACAGGTTTTGTCAAGTTTCGCCGCGGGTATTTCAGCCTCTCGCACACTGGCCGGCAGTATCCGGGGCTGAAGCGGCAGCGCGACCTTAAAGGCATTAGTGATGGCAGGGATAACCGCCATCTCAAGGTGAATGGCCAATAGCGCCAACTTCGGCCGCGATACGCCTCGCGGCAATCCGAGCTTTGAACGCACGGTTGCCAGGAGTAAATCCAGGGTCTGCGGTGCGGTGATTAAGGGGAATTTTCCAACAGAACTGCAAAGGCCGGCGCTTTTTCTTCCCCTAGATAGCGCGTGATCAAAAGCCAAGGCGTGAGTGCGAAAAGTGTGCTCCACAATTTGTTGCTGAGTTCAAATAGACAGCACGCTCTATGTGGCGAATGTCCCCCGATCCGCTAGTGAAATATTGTCGCCTCGATGTGCGAGGTCGAATTCTTCACGCACAGTTGACCTGACGCAGTGACGGCGACGGTGCTTGGTATAAAAAATAAAAGAATGCCTGCCGCGATCTCGGCAACTCTGCGATAGCGACAATTCATGCACCGCAGACCAAGTGCCGTGTGACGGCACCGTCATCGTGAAACCCAATAACAATGAACCATCACCCGCAATGGCCGGCCTGGCTCGCTGGCGGTCAAGCCTTTCCGAACTGAATCACCTCCCCCCGACCGTCCGATTGCTGACTGGTATCCCAGGCGTCAGACCGCTTTTCCTCCAATGCCGAGAGGTGCTTGAACAGCGCCCGGATACGCGCCGACTGTCGAAGGTCTTTATGGTGGAGCAGCCAGGTGTAACCCCAATGAGCTGAGGGCACACCGGGCAGCAACATGAGATCCGGGTACTGTTGGGCAACGAAGCAAGGTAATGCCGCAACACCTAGCTTGTTAGTGACGGCCACAGTCCTCGGGGTGATGCCGTCAATGAGATGCCGACTCTTTAGACCCAGTGTTTCCGCATCGGGCAGGTCACCCAAAGACAGCGCCCGGCCAGACGCCTGAATACATGTGAGTTCCCGACAGCCACGCGATGCCTCGCTCAGCAAATCGCGATGGACGTAGTAACCGATTGAAATCTGCCCGAGCTTGATGCCCACGATATCTTTGGGTGGTCGTTTGTGTTTCGGGATGCCTCTGACTGCGATGTCAGCCTCGCGGCGGGCCAGGTCAACCGGGTGGTCGCTGACCGTTATGTCCAACTCAATCCGTCGGTACTTAGTCGCGAATTCCGCCACCGTCTCCGAGACATGGGTCATGGGGACTGCCGGCAAAGACAGTTTGATGCGGCCACTGAGTTCAGAATCCTTGCCGCTAACTTGCCGTTGCGCCTCAGATAGCATCTCCTCGACCTCTCGCGCGGTTGGAAGGAGTTGATCGGCGAGCGATGTAGCCCTAAAGCCATCGGGGGTGCGATCAAATAAACGCCCGCCAACCTGCTCCTCAAGCGATTCCAAACGACGCATAACGGTAGTGTTACTCACCGCGAGCACAGCCGCGGCTTTGCGGGTCGACCCCGCTCGAGACAGTGCCAGCAGCACCTTCAAATCATCCCAGTTCACTGATTTACCCCCTTCTGGTGTGCTGCTGGCCCTAGTTGATCAGGAAACCAACATCTCCCCATTTTTGTCTTTTAGCACCACCCTATCATCGGATTCGGCATCGCCTGAGCACTGCAGTTTGCGCGAGGCCTCTCCTGCGGGTGTTACCTTCAATTTGAGTGTTTCCACCCCCCGATAGGACTTCGTACCGTACAGCTCGACTCTTGTTTCCTCGCCATACAGCGCCTTGAGTTCAGCCTTGCAACTCGCATATTGCTCGCTTGTGTCTGCCGATACCGGCGCAACATTGGCCATCAAAACCGCTGTTGCCAGCGCCAAACCATACGCGTGTAAACCCTTTAATTTCATAACGGACCTCCGGATAAGTTGAGAAGCACAACGCTTCCACGTGACTATACGGCGATCAATTACGCAACGATGGTAACATTTTAAACTTCAATGTGTATCGTTTATGCAACGGCGCACCGAGTTTTCTCGGTATGCATTGTGCTTGGAGCGCGAATGCAGGACGATGACGCGTATAGAAAACTGGAATGAGGATATGCCTATATTTAGTCGCACTGCCTCTCGCTGCACTGTCTCGCACCTTTTTGCCATCACCATAATCATGTGTCTGGTTAGCAGCTGCGGAGGTGGGTCAGGCTCCACACCGCCCCCACCAGCCGACGAGGATAGCTCGGCGCCTCCGGCTGACGTAACGCCGGATTTCTCTGAGGCGGACCGCGCCTTCGAGGCATTTCTCGAGGAGAGCTCAGTGTTTGATGGCATCAGCTATGTGTTGGTCGACGCTGACGGGACGCTTCACACCGGCACCTTCGGGGATCACACAGAGGACACCGTGGTGATGCTCGCCTCCACCAGCAAGGTTCCTGCCGTCATGACCTTGCTAGCGCTTGAGGCAGATCCAGACATCAGTTTTGACATGGATCAACCGATCGGCGAACTACTGCCCTTCGAGGGTGTGTACGGCGATCGGACTCCGACACAACTGGTGAGTAATACCTCGGGGATTCCCGGGCTGAGGCAGTTGTCGATCTACGGGCCTCATCTGTGCCAGTACAGTTTTGACCAGGCGATCGAGTTTGAGGCCTGCGGCCAAATTCTGCTGAGCGTACCGCTGCCGGACAGCCACGACGCCGGATCTATTTTTGATTACGGGGGAAGTCAATGGCAGTTGGCCGGGGTCACTGCATCGATCGCGGCCAACGCCAGCTGGAATCAATTAGTAGACCAGTACCTTGGAACACCCTGTGACCTGCAGGTCTTCACATTTGGCAACATGTGGGAGGATCTGACCCAATGGGACGGCACCGCAGCTAGCCTACGCGGGCAGCTTAATCCCAATATTGAAGGCGGTGCGATCACCAATCTGGCTGATTACGCCAAGATACTGCAGATACACTTGAATGGCGGCTATTGTGGGGACACCCGGGTACTGAGCCAGGCGGCCATCGCGGCAATGCAGGTCGACCGGGGTGGCGTCGTAGCCGAGGACCCCGTGCCCTATGGGATGGGTTGGTGGATCAGAACTGAAACTCCGGGTGTGTACGACGACCCTGGCGCATTTGGCTCGGTAAGCTTTTTGGACGTCGAGCGGGGCTTTGGAGGTTACGTTGCCATTGACGACTACACACGCACCGACGCTGAGGCGCCCGTGCAACTTGTCCGCCAAGAAATCATCCCGCAACTGCAAGCGGCCTGGGACGCGGCAAAAAATTAGCGTGCCCATGAATCAGTCAAGCAATCAAAAGAAAATATGACGCCATGAATGCATCCCTGCCAGATGTCGACACGCTACCCCTTGATACCATCGATGTGAGCGAGGCGACCCTCTATCAGCAGGACATCTGGCGACCCTACTTTGCCCGGCTGCGCGCCGAGGACCCAGTGCACTGGAGCGAGAACGAGCTGTTTGGCGGCTTCTGGTCAGTGACCCGTTTTGAGGACATCACCGCTGTGGATGGCAACCACGAGGCGTTCTCCTCAGAGCCTGCTATCACCATCGGTGACTATGGCGACGACCTCCCGGTGCGCCAATTTATCGCCATGGATCCACCGCTCCATGACGTGCAGCGCGCAGCCGTACAGGGAGTTGTGGCGCCACGCAATCTGGCTGATCTGGAAGGCCTGATTCGACAACGTGTGGCGGATATTCTGGACCGTTTGCCTACGAGCGAGACCTTCAATTGGGTTGAGGAAGTTTCTATAAATCTGACTACCCAGATGCTGGCCACAATCTTCGACTTCCCCTTTGAGGATCGACACAAGTTGCCCTATTGGTCCGATATGGCGACGTCCTTACCCGAAGCAACTGGGAGTGATGGCGATGTCGACGAGCGCACCACCGCCTTACAAGAATGCCTGAGTTACTTCACCGAGCTGTGGCATCAGCGCAAGAATAACCCGTCAGACACGATGGACCTTATCAGCCTGCTGGCCACCAACCCCAATACGCGAGACATGGTGAATGATCCACTGGAGTATCTGGGTAATTTGATTTTGCTGATCGTGGGCGGCAACGATACGACGCGCAACTCCATCACCGGAGGCGTGCTGGCGCTCAATCAGCACCCCGATGAGTACGCCAGGCTCACAGCAAACCCCTTACTAATCCCGAGCATGGTGTCTGAAATCATTCGCTGGCAAACACCGCTCATGCATATGCGCCGCATCGCTACCCGCGACGTCGAGCTCGGCGGCAAAACAATTCGCCGAGGCGATAAGGTGGTGATCTGGTATCTGTCGGGCAATCACGATGAAACTGCGATTGAGCGCCCTAACGACTTCATCATTGACCGCAGAAATCCCCGCTACCATCTCTCCTTTGGTTTCGGTATCCACCGCTGCATGGGCAACCGCCTCGGCGAGATGCAGCTACGCATCCTGTGGGAGGAGATCCTCAAGCGCTTCTCTCACGTGGAGGTGGTCGGCCAACCCGAGCGAGTGCTGTCGAACTTCGTCCGGGGATACTCCTCGCTGCCGGTGGTACTGCAGGGCTGATCGACGGTACTCAGTGAAAACCCGGCTCGCACCGGCTTTGTGCGAGGGTTTTTGGCGAAGTGCTGTGTCACATCGACAGACAACAGTGTGATAGGCCGACCATAGCGGCCCTGTCGGTCAGACCTCGAGCAGAAACGTCACCGGACCATCGTTCACCAGCGCCACCTGCATGTCGGCGCCGAAGCGGCCGGTCTCGACCGGGACATCGCCGTTGCGCAGGGCCCCAGCCAGCGCATCACACAGCTTGGATGCCTGCTCAGGTGGTGCAGCGGTCGAGAAGCCTGGCCGGTTGCCACTGGCGGTGTCGGCGGCCAGCGTAAATTGCGACACCAGCAAAATGGCGCCGCCGGCCTGTGCAACGTTCAGGTTCATTTTGCCCTCCGCGTCAGAGAACACCCGGTAGCGCAGTAGGCGCTCCGCCATTCGGGTGACCGACTGTTCGGTGTCCTCGGGCTCAACGCCCACCAGCACCAGAAGCCCACGATCTATCTCGCCCACGACCTCGCCCGCCACGGTGACCGATGCCTGGGTCACGCGTTGCAGTAAACATTTCATGAGGTGAGCTCTAGCACTGTTTGATGGTGTTACTGATCGTTCGGGCGCGTTATGAACGCCCCGCCAACCCATGGCTTGAGACGATGTGCGCCAGCAACCCTTGAGACGCCTCGGTCAGCATATCGAATACCCGAATAAACCCCTCGTCGCCCCCATAGTAGGGGTCCGGTACTTCATCGCCCCAGTCCTCCGCCCAGTCGAGCATGAGGCTGAGTCGGTACTGCGCCGCAGGGGGGCAGGACGCCTCCAGCAAAGCGAGGTTGTCTCGGTCCATCGCCACCACGTAATCAAACCGCTCAAAATCTGCCTCGCAGACCTGCCGCGCGCGCAGGTCTGTCATATCGATATTTTGCTCGAGCGCCGTCGCGGTGGCCCTCGCATCAGGTGGATTGCCGATGTGATACGCGTGGGTGCCCGCGGAATCGACTGCAATTTCTTCGTGTAAACCCGCCGCAGTGACTGCCTGACGAAACAACGCGTGGGCGGTCGGAGACCGGCAGATGTTCCCCATACAGACAAACAGCACGCGAACCCTCATGCCTTGGTAGCCCCCCTCAGGCTCAGTGGCTGCTGAAGCAGACTGTGTAGGTCTTCCATGAGCGCATCGAGGGCGGTGTCGCTGTAAGGGACTGCGCTACCGATACCCCAGACCGGGCCGGGCCACGCATCATCCGTGTGAAATCGGGCGATGTGGTGAACGTGCAACTGCGCCACCTGATTACCGAGCGCAGCAATATTGAGTTTGTCGGCGGCGAAGTGCGCTTTCATCGCCCGGCCCAGCCGCATCGATTCCTGCCACAGCTGCGCCTGATCGGCCTCGCCAAGTTCAAAAGGCTCACTGATATCGCCCCGCCGGGGCACCAGAATCAGCCAGCGGTAGCGCGCGTCGTTCATCAGCAACACCCGGCTGAGTGGCGTCTCGCCCACTAAAAAGGTGTCGGCCGCCAAACGCGGGTCGAGCTCGAATCGATCAGACATACGCTAGCCCCTGTGCGCCACTCAGCAGAGAAATTGTCATGGTTTTCCCCTATGAGCCACCGGCTCAGCGACCAGGCCGCGGGCAATCCAGCGACTAGCCACCGCCGAGAACCGGGCGAGCTGCAGGATCACCGCGGCATCGAGTTCCGCAATGGCGGGCTCGCCTCGCTCGTCGGCAACCCGTTGCACGATCGATTGTTCAAAGCCTGACCCCGTCCACTCAAAACTGGGGTCGCTGACATAGCGAGACGGCACGTTGCGCTCGATCGCCGCGTCAAAGTCCGCCGCGGCCTCAACTGAGTCAGCCGTCAATGCCATGACAAAGGAATCGTATTCCACAGCCGTAGTATCCGGGTGATCGGATATCGCTTTCAGCAGCGGCGCTGACCACTGGCGGGCTTCTAACGCGCGCGTCAGCCGCTGGTACTGGTAGGACTCGATTACGCCATGACGGTTGGAGACCAACTGCACCAGCTCTCCTGTTTTGCCCTGCACCACTGACCACAGTGCGTCGAGGGTGTCCACACCAGGCAGCGGGATTGCATGGTAGGGCTGGGTGAGATCACCGACGTAGTGCAGGCCCCAGCCGAGAAAGCGCCAGCCCCAATAGTCATGCCCGGTGCTAAACGCCAGTTCAGCCAGCTCGCCGAATAGTGCGATCCGCCACATAGGGTAAGTCCGTAGCAGCAAGGGCTGCGCCGTCCGTGTCAGCCAATCCAGGTGGTAAAACCCCATGTGAAAAGGCGCCTGGGAGCTGTACTCGAGATTAGGGTTCCCAAAAGGTTGGATACCAAAACCATAGCGCTGACCGAATTCGGTGCCGTTGTCTGTAAAGAGCCCGATGTCCATTCCGAAGTCGGGCTCATCATTGGCACTGGCAATCACCTCCGCGATCGACACGGGTTCGCCGGGCTCCAAGGCCCAGTAACGCGCGGCCAGCTGCGAGGTGCCGCCCCCCAAAAAGCTCAAATCGGACCAGGCCAGCGGTGCCTGCTCCGGCTGGGCACGCTCGGGGGAGAGATCCACATAGAGGCGATACGGCAGGGTCGGATTGACCCTGATCGCCGCGAAAAAGCGCTCAGCGGCGGGCGGATGATCCCTACCCCAGCGCAAATCATCCGGGGTCGGCGGGTAGTGCTCGATGGTGGCGACAGACCACGACTCAACCGCTTCCAGAGTCTCTGCGATATCCGCTTGCTCAGCCGCTAAAAAGGCGTCTAGCGGCTCGGCCGCCACGGTCCGGTTGAGCTCAGGCTGACTCCTGAGCAGGGGCCAGACGAGGCTCGCGTGGTCACTCCAGGCCCGGGCGGGCGGCACCATCACGATGGACAGCACAACCGCGGCAATCGCCTGGTTCAGCACGCTGTGCACAAATAGAATTAGCATCCTTTTCATGGGAACAGGCTGACACGGTTAGCGTGAGCGATTCAAGCGGCGGATGTCAGCCGTTGGTAATCCAGAGCGTTTGGTAGGGTGACAATGTCCACTCCGGAAGTTCCTCTTCGACAGGCGCTCCGGAAATGAGCTCTCGCCAACGGTGATTGACCACGAGATTCAGGCGGCTCAACGGCAGGATCTGCTCTTCTCGGGTGAGGTTATGCACACAGAATAAGCTCTGACGCCGGTCAAGTGATTGCCGCCAGAACCCGAACAACTCATCACCCAAGTGCAGCGTGAACTGTGTTGCGTTGGGGTGGAATGCCGGCTGCGCCTTGCGCAGGGCGATCAGATGCTTGAGCGCTTCGAGGACAGCGCGGTGATCTGAGGCGCTGCAATCCAGCGCGTTCAACAACGCCTTGACATCCCACTGATGCCGGTTGATGGATCGGTTATGGCTGGTGTGAGCCAAACGCTCAAGGTCATTGCGGGTGCCGAGTAGGGAGTGAATGTAGAAAGCGGGTACGCCCTCGAGCCCCAGCATGATGGCGTGAGCACACAGGAAACGCTCAAGCCCCCACTCGTCCTCGCCGTGGGTTGTGCCCTGCAGTGCGTCTCTCAATGCAATATTAATTTCATAGGGTTTGGCTTCACTGCCGTCCACCTGCCGCCATGAAATACGACCCCCGAACTGCTCCATCGTGGCAAGCAGTTCATCAACCTCTGCCTGCTCCAGTAAGCCCTCCACCGGGCGCAACCCGATACCGTCGTGAGAAGCGATGAAGTTGAAGTAAACCGTGCCGTCCTGCGCGGGTGGCATGCTCATCATCCAGGTCGACAGATAGCGGCTGGTGCCGGTGACCAGCGCGTGCACCAGGAGCGGCGGCAAAGAGAAGTTGTAAATGCCATGCGCCTCATTGGCATTGCCAAAGTAAGACAGGTTTTCGCGGTTCGGGACATTGGTCTCGGTAATGACAATTGCGTCAGCCTGGGCGCACTCAATGATCAGGCGAAACAGCCGGATCAGCTCATGGGTCTGGGGCAGGTTCATACAGGTAGTGCCGCTCTCCTTCCACAGGAACGCCACGGCATCCAACCTGAACACCCGCACCCCAGCATCCAGCAACTGGCGGATAATGGAAACAAATTCCGCAACCACAGCAGGGTTGGCGAAGTTGAAGTCCACCTGATCAGGACTGAAGGTGCACCAGACGGCCCGCTCACCCTGCTCTGTCGCCACAGTATTTAGGAGCGGCGAGGTCCGGGGCCTGACCACGTGGCTGGTATCGAACGCGTCGTCCGGAGAGAAAAAGTAGTCGTCGCCAGGAGCCTCCCCCTTGCGAAAATTCTCAAACAGGCAGACCGACTGGAGCAATGATTGAGCACGAGGTCTGCCATCAATCTATAGTCGACACCCAATCGGGTGATGTCCGACCAGCCGCCCAGCGCTTCATTCACGCTCGAGTAATCGAGTACCGCAAAGCCGTCATCCGAGGTCCAGGGATGGAAGGGCAGCACGTGCACCCAACTCACCAATGCGCCCAGTCGCTGAGTCAAAAACCCGTGTAGGGTCTTGAGCGGCGCTTCCTCGCCATTCAGTAACGAGTCACCATAGGTGATCACCGCCACATCGGTCTCGTCCCACAGGTTGCGATGCGCCGATGGCGGCGACTGTTCTGCATTCAGCTGCGCAGCGTCGAGTAATCGCTCAACCCAAAGATTCAGATCGGCCCCTACAAAAGCATCACCATAAACCGCGGCCAGATGCTCCCGCAGCCGCTGAGACAGCGTACCGATCATCCCCGGGCGACTTTTGGCAACTCGCGCGGGGCAAAGAATTCCTCGTGATCGGCCTCTACCGCAGCGATCAATTCGTCAAAGATATCGGGCATGGCACTGAATACCCGGTTCCAGGTGGGAATGAAGGGCACTTCCGAGGAGCGCTCTAAAAACTGCACTCCCGCCTCGAGAATATTCTCAGCGAACAGCTCGACCGCCTCCTCTTCACTGTGAATGTCAAAACTCAATCCATTCATGATCGCGTCGTTGCGGTAGGTCTCGATCAAATCGAGCGCCATCCGATAGTAGGTGGCTTTCAAAGTCCGGAACGTTTCTTGATTAAACACCGTGCCCTGAATCGCGAGCTTGCGATAAAGTGACCGCGCGATATCGAGTGACATGCGGGATAACCCGGCGTTCTGATCATCTAATGACAGGTCCTGATGCTTGTGGTCATAGTTATCGGCGATGTCGACCTGACAAATCTGCTTGTTACTGTTGCTGCGGTAGACCTCCGAGACCACGCCGATCTCCAGACCCCAGTCCGTGGGAATTCTCAGATTACCGAGCAGACGTTTCCGGAAAGCAAACTCCCCCGCGAGAATGTAACGATAGCTGTCCAGATAATTGAGATACGGAGACTCACCGACAATGCGCTTTAACGCACGAATCATGGGCGTCACCAAGAGCCTGCACACCCTGCCGTTGATTCTGTTCTCGGACACTCGCGGGTAATAGCCCTTGCAAAACTCATAACCAAAGAGCGGATGCGCGACCGGATAAATCAGCCGCGCCAGCAAGCTACGATCGTAGGTCAGTATGTCGCAGTCATGCAGTGCAATCGCCTCTGCTCGACCAGTGGCCAACGCATAGCCCATGCAGTACCAGACGTTGCGTCCCTTGCCGAGCTCCTGAGGGGCCAGACCCGCCTCTTGTAGCCGGGCATCAATTGCCTTGAGCCTGGGCCCATCATTCCACAAGACACGATGATGCTGGGGCAGACCAGCGAAGAAGCTCAGTGCATGCCGATACTGGTCCTCGCTGGCACGATCCAACCCAATAACCACCTGAGACAAATAGGGCACCCCTTTGAGCTCTTCGATGATGGCGGGCAGCGCCGGCGTTTCAATCTCCGAATAGAGCGAGGGCAGTATCAGGCCCAAAGGCCTCCGCTCACTGAACTTCAAGAGATCCTGCTCCAAATCCTCGGTAGATCGCTCTCCCAGATTATGCAGCGTTGTGATCGTGCCGTTTTGATAAAAGTCGGCCACGGTCTTCCTCCTCTACCCGCGCAATCAGCGCTTCCATACCTTCAGCCCAGCCTGTAGGGCCGAAGCCGTCACTAATGACCAAGCCGCCAGCTCTTTTAGGAGCGGGCGGCTCGTGCACCGGGGATCGGATCAACAACGCAAGATCGGTCACCTCGAGCATTTCGATATCGTTATCTGCGTCCCCCGCCGATACACTGACCGCATTAGCAAAATCAGGCAGTTCTGCCCGAATTTTTTGATGTAGCCAGCTGACCGCGGCGCCCTTGCCGCCCGCGCCCAGCACATGAACGAACCGCGCGCCTTGCAGACAGCGCATGTCCAACGCCTCGACCTGATCTGCAAAGGCGGCGCGATCGGCAGGAGTGCCCAGCCAAACCAGCGTCTCGCAGTAGTCGCGGTCCTTGGCCCTGGCGGCACTCTCAGCGTCCAGTCCGGTGATGGACATGACCTGCTTGTCCGACAAATCGCAGAGAGATTGATAGCGGTTCCCCCACTCGACGTTGAGAATGGCTAGCTGACGCCGAATCATGCCCCGAGACGGACCAAAGCTATGACACCAAGCCTCCGAGATATCCTCTGCGCCCGCGGGTTTCGACAGGCCCCAATCGTTAGGCACCCAAATCGCAGCCCCGTTTTCCACAATCATCGGGCCGGACAGCTCTGCAGCGTTCATCAACTCTGCCGTCTCGGCGCGGGTTTTGCTTGTACAGGGCACGATCGGTATGCCGCGATCGCGCAGAGCATGGACTGTCTCCAACGCGGCTTCAAAGGAGTACGTGTGGTGATCTAACAATGTGCCGTCAAGATCCGTGTAAATGACAGCGATGCTCATGCCGCCAACCCCGCCAAACGCATCTTGCCTACGGTCCGATCTTCGGTCAGCTCCCAAACACAATCCGCCCGGTCAGGAAGGGTCGCCATTCCATGTTCAGTCAGCCGTTGGTAATGGAGGACAAAATCAGCAACCTCGGATTGCGTCATCGTCGGATCCATCAAGGCGGGATGATCTTGCTGAAAGCGCCGAGAAAGTTGCTGCTCCTGCTGCCACCTCCAGTTAAATACCGCGTCGAAACTGGGCGCTTGGAGCAGTAGTAATGCGTCAAGTTCAGCAAATAACGTCGCATAATTGGCTTCCAGCTGCCGGTTGACCTCGGCGCGCCAAACACGATCAGCATCTTTACTGGCCTCGGTCTCATTGACCGGCCGCACCAGCGCTTCGTCAGGCTGTGGCGGAATACCGATACACCACCCCTCCAACAAAATGAGCCCCACGGGCGCACTTTCTTGGCGCCAATGCACCACTTCGGTGCGATCATCAGTAGCCTTGTCGAAGCGAGGTAACGGGACCGACCCGGTTTCCCGCAGCGCGGCGATGGTGCGTGTCAGCAGAGCCAGATCATGAGTTCCGGGCACCCCGCGGGTGGCGAATAAGGGGTGTACCGTCTCTGCCATTGCCTGTCGGGCACTTTTAGGCAAATAAAAGTCATCCAGAGACAGAACCGCGATGGAAACGCCATGGGCCTCGCGCAATACGTGGGCCATTGCTTTGACCAGCGTGCTCTTACCCGACCCCTGGCACCCGCTGAAACCTATCAATGGCGGGGCCTCCGCGCGGGAAGCCCACTCTGCCAGATGAGCCGTAATACCCGCATACCATTCCAAAAAAAACCGCTCGAAACGGGTCGGGCAGTTCCTCCTCAACGATAAATTTATCCAACGCCGCACGCCGGGCAGCGTCAAATGTGACTTCATCATCCATAAATCTTTTCACCACCTTGTTAACCAGTGTTCCTCGTCTTTCACCGTCATCCTGACAGTGCCCCAAGATCAACAGTGTTATCTGCTGTCCGCAGTAAGCGTTGCAGTTTATTCGGTCTGCGTGACGCCCAACCTGTTAACTATGCAAAGCCCATGCCGATTCTGATGGACCAACGCGGTTTGGTTTGGATTCGATACACTGAACCGGACGAAACCTCGACAGGTAAATCACTGTTGCAACCCACGCCGATCCCGAGGGCGCTATGAAATCCGCGTTATCCATCTTTATGGGCAAGCGCGCTGCGACAATCATCGAGCAGACAGGCTGGCAAGCGGCGCCCTTTTTCAACCTTGGTCGGCGCTTCGGGGGGGCCCAAATGGCTGATCCTCTCGGAGCTCGATCAACTACTGGGCAAAGAGCTTCTCACCACGGCGCCGCAACCGATGACGTTGATTGGCTCCTCCATCGGCACTTGGCGACACGCGTGTCTCAGCCAGCCAGACCCGGAAGCGGCTGTTAAGCGGCTCCAATACGCATACCTGCATCAGGAGTATCGATCGACGAAGCCCTCGCCTCAGGAGGTGAGTCAAGTGGCGGAGCGGTTGTTAGGGGAGGCACTTGGGGCAGAGGGCATTCAGAACATCGTGCAACATCGACGTCTCAGGAATACCGTGATCACAGCGCGCGCTAAAGGAATCGCGCGAGGTCGGCGCGGCGCACCCCTTATGGCAGGAATGGCCGTCGCCATGGTGGCCAACAGCCTCTCCCGCCGAGCGCTCAGCCAATTTTTCGAGCGGGTGGCCTTCTGTCACAGCGACGTCACCGAAGTGCCGTTCACCCAAGGCTTCAACACCCAAAAAGTGATGCTCACCGAGCACAATCTGGTGCCTGCGCTCAAAGCCAGCGGCGCGATTCCGCTCCTTATGCAATGTGAGGAAAATATCGCAGGCGGCCCGCTGGGCCCGTATTGGGATGGCGGGATTATCGATTATCACTTCTGTCTTGAGCACCACACAGAGAGTGGGCTCATCCTGTATCCGCATTTCCTTGATCGGCTGACGCCTGGCTGGTTCGACAAACGGCTACCTTGGCGCACGCGTGTCACCCCGGCCCTAGATAATCTGGTGCTCATCTGCCCCAGTGAAGAATTTCTGGCGGGTTTGCCCTTCGGGAAAATTCCTGATCGCAGAGACTTTCAAACCTTGTCACCGGCTGAGCGTTTGACGTACTGGCAGACGTGCGTGCGCGAGAGTGAGCAACTGGCAACAGCGTTTTTTGAGCTCATTCACTCTGACAATCCACTACGCGGCGCGGTGATCGCGCCTTGAAAGACGAGGGCCTGCTTAGATCATCTCAGAAACGTGCTCGGCGATCGCAAGACAACTCGTCAACCCGGGTGAATCCATACCCAGCAGGCTGATCACCTTGCTGCCCCCTGACGCATGACTCTGCAAAAACACAAAATCAGGCACTATTGACCCCGCCCGCTTGAGCTTCGGTCGGATTCCGGCGTAGTCGGGGCTCAATTTGTTCACGTTACATTCGGGCCAGTATTGTTTTACGGCAGCAGCGAATTTCGGGCCATCCTCGGAGCGGACTGCAAAATCCAGAGTGCTAACTGCTGAAGCGTCGGGGCCAAATCGGGCTCTCCCAGAAAGGTCCAATGTCAGGTGGATTCCGAGGCCTCCTTGTGAGGGAAGTGGATACACCAATGTCTTAAAAGGCACGCCGCTGCCGTAGGAGAAATAACTGCCTTTGAGGAAAAAATTTTCATAGCCATGTTCGACGCCCGACGGCACCAAACTCAGGGCGTTCAAGCCCGCCGAGTTGATCACGATATCAGCGGTAACGCGCGTGCCATCTTCCAGCACCGCCTGAGCCAAATCGGCACTCGTATCGATCCCCAGTACACGAGCGCGGCCATGCAGCAACCCGCCCGCAGCCTCAAAATCGATAACAAGGGACTGCATTAAAGACTGGGTATCGAGGATGCCGGTGGAAGCGCTCTCCAGGGCTGCAACACAGGATAGATCCGGGTATGCACTTTTGATCTCCTCTCTAGAGAGGAGTCTGGCGGGGACCTCATTGGCAGCGGCACGCTCAAAAACCCTATTCAACAGCGGCTCTTCACCCGCCTGCGCTACGATGAGCTTGCCCAGCTGTTGAAATGGGATATTTTTCTCCCTGCAGTAGTCGTAGAGCAGGTGCTTGCCACGGATACACAGTTTTTCTTTTGTTGGGCTATTGGCGTAGTAGAGACCCGCGTGGATGACACCGCTGTTTCTCGAGCTATTGACCGAGCCCGGGGTGGCCTCGCTGTCGATGAGAATGACTTTCCGGTCCGCCAGCGCAAAATACCGCGCAACACTGACACCCACCGCACCGCCCCCAACCACTAACACTTCTGTTTTGACTTCTTCTCTTGCCACTGAGACCACTGCTCAATTGCTTCGACATGGACAGAAGCTCAATCTTATCTCGATGCACTAAAGGCTGCTTCGGTCCCGAGATTCGAGCCGGAGTTTTGACGGTGAACCGCGTCTTTTGCGACAACCTCCTGCACCGGTGGCCATAGAACGCCGGGCGGTGACCTCATGGATGAGACCGACAGTGTGCGCGCATCAAGATTAGCCACTTAAAATTGATGGGACCCAACACGTTTCAAATTTTATGGGTCATGTCAGCTCGACGAATCTGGAAATCGCATCAGTGAGCTCATGGTGGCAACGCTCTTGCAGCATGTGCCCACCTCTGGGAAACACCTGATGCGGCTGCCCCGAAGTCCCCGGGACCCGGCCGATAAAAGTCCTCTCGAGGCCCCGGGTGACTGGATCATCTGCGGTAAACAAACACAGAAACGGTTTGTCGAACTGCTCAAAAAAGGCCCAGGCGTGAGTTTGGGCAGGAACTGATGGATCAGAAGGCAGCGTGGGCACCTGACTGGGCATTGCGCGGGGCCCCATTTTAAAAGTGGGATCAGCAAACGGCGCTTCGTAGGCACGACCTAAGGGGGTAATGGGCCGCAAGGGCGTACCCAGAAAGTGATGAAGCGCCACAGGCGCCATCACTCTCCACCTCTGCGGCGGGCTGATCATCATCTCCATCAAAAACCCGACCGGCATGTCCGGGGTGTTCCAGCAGAACTTTTGCCAATGCGCGAAGCCGAGGGGATACGCCTCAGGATCACTACCCGCGCCGGGGAGTCGGGAGATCACACGCACCATGCTGGGCAAGCTGAGCCGACCGCCATCCGCTCGAAATGCCAGTACCTTGTCGACAATCGCCTGATCGAGTTCGGTATTGAGTGGCAATCCGGTGTTACCCATCACTACCCGGTCAAAGCGCTCGGGATGATCAACCACCATGCGCAAGCCGATCAGCCCCCCCCAGTCCTGACCGAAAATGGTAATCTCACCGAAATCATTAGCCTCCAGCCATCGGCCCATCCAATCTACCTGCGCCTGATAGCTATAATTCCCTCTGGCGGCGGGCTTGTCGGATTTGCCATACCCGGGCAGGTCGGGTGCAATCACTCTCAATCCAGCCGAGACGAGGAGCGGTACCATCTTACGGTACAAATAGCTCCAGCTCGGCTGACCATGGAGACAAAGCACGATGGGAGCGTGGCGGTCACCCTCATCAATGTGGTGGATTCGGAGCGTGGAACCGTCTCCGGCGTCGACTTCGGTGTAATGCGGCTCGAAGGGATAATCAGCGAGGTTGCCAAACCTGGCATCAGGCGTTCGCAGTATCTGCATGTGAGAAAAAGGCCCCTAGTCAGAGTCGATTATTATGGCATAAATACTGTCATAATATAGAGGTTTTGCATCTCGGCTCGGGCAACACTGCGCTGGGACCACCGCCGCAAGCACAGCACGGGACGCGGCCACGCAAGGCTAAGCCAGACCCATTACAAGGAGCAGATCATGGAAGTCGAGAACGCCGTTATTCCCACTGCAGCACAGATGGAAGGGTTTCTGAGCCCTGATGCTGGAGGGCCGATATTCATGGTGAATCTACTGAAATTTAGAGAACGCGCGGAATATGAGGATGGGCGGGATAGCGAGCTGAGCGGACGTGAGGCCTATCAGATCTACGCGACCGGGGTCGCCCGCGTCATCAGAGAAGTCGGCGGTCAGCTTTGCTTTGGCGCCGATGTGGCGCGGCTGATGCTGGGCGCCGTCGAGGAATTATGGGATGAAGTTGCCATTGCCATGTATCCCTCCCGCAAAGCGATGCTGCAAATGATCCAGATGCCTGAATACGCCGAGATCAGCGTCCACCGCAGCGCAGGCCTGGCCGGCCAGCTCAACATCGAGACCATCAACGCCAGCGGACGATGGCTCCGCGAACCGGCTGAATAAAAACAGGCGCCCTGCAATCGTTAGCCGCTCTACACGGCACAGGAGAAACTCCGTAGAAGGTCGTCTTACAATGCGACCCCCACGCATCACGAGGCGTTGAATATGAATGGGTTGAAGCGCGGTGCTATTGGCCTACTGGGCACACTGCTGGTGGTTGCGGCTGGTGCCTCCATGTGGTTCTGGTTTACACCCGTCGGGGTCAATAACTACGTCAATAAAGTCACGCTTCAATTGGCGATTGATTCGCCCGAGTTGCTGACCTATCTGGGCGCAATCGATAACACACCGCTGGATTTTCACAGCGGCAAACTGGCCGACTACACCAAGGAAGAAGAGGAACGCAGCATTGCCAAACTGCGCAATGCGAGAGAGGGCCTCGATGATTACGGACCCGATGGCTTATCAGGCCAAGAGTTACTGACCTGGAAAATCGCTGCCTGGTTTTTTGATGACCAGCTGCGTCAAGCAGAGCTGCGCTACAGCGGCTACCGGGTCAACCAGATATCCGGCGTGACCGTGAACATGCCGCAGTTCCTGACCGACACCCATGTCATCAAAAATGAAAAAAGTGTGCGCCGGTATTTGTCACGCCTCGCTGAATTTGGTCGGGTCCTCCGTGAAACTCATGAGCGGGTCACCGACGATCGTGCCAACGGCGTGATCCCCCCGGATTTTGTCATCGAGAAAGCATTGGTGGGGATGAACAAATTTATTGGGGGCGGGGCGGCGGAGAACCCCCTGGTAACGACGCTGGGGCCCAAACTGGGGGCGCTCGACGGACTGGACGAGACCACTGCCGATCAGCTGGTCGACGAGGCGGCTCAGCTTGTGGCCACCGAGGTCATTCCAGGCTATCAGGCGATGATCAGCCTGTTCGAGTCAATGCTGCCAGAGGCCACCCATGATGCCGGTATCTGGAGACTGCCAGATGGCGACGCTATCTATGCCGCCAAACTGCAGTCAAACACAACCACCCAGTATTCCCCCGATGAAATTCATGCAACAGGGCTTGCCGAGGTCGACCGAATCGAAGGCGAAATGCTGGATATTCTGGATAGCCAAGGCATCGCCGGCGATAGTTTTGCCGAGCGGGTGCGAATCGTCATGGAAGACCCCGCGCACCAGTTTCCGAATACCGACGAAGGGCGTGCAGATATGATCGCCTATCTGGAGGATTTTGATCGTCGCGTCATGGCGATTGCCGCGGATTACTTCATAACAATCCCACCCCAGCCACTTGAAATTGTGCGTGTGCCTGAATACTCACAGGACTCCTCTCCCGGGGGTTACTACAACGGACCCGCTCTCGACGGCTCTCGACCGGGGCGTTTCTACATCAACCAGAAGCAGACAGCAGACAACCCGAGATGGACACTACCCACGTTGATGATTCACGAGGGGTCACCCGGCCATCATTTCCAGATTTCGACATCGCAACTGATCGAGGGCGTACCGTTGCTGCGACGCTTATCTCCCTTCAACGCGTTTTCGGAGGGCTGGGCCTTGTATTCAGAGCGTATCGCCAAAACTGATATGGGTTTATACGACAATGACCCACTGGGTGATCTTGGTCGACTGCAGGCAGAAATGTTTCGTGCCGTGCGCTTGGTGGTGGATACAGGTATGCATGCCAAGCGGTGGAGCCGCGAGCAAGCCATCGAGTACATGATCACAAAAACCGGCATGACCACCGAAGAGGTCACCCGGGAAATAGAACGCTACGTTGTTTGGCCGGGACAGGCGACGGCCTATAAAACGGGACAACTGGCACTTCTGGCAATGCGCGAGGAGGCTGAGCTTAAGCTTGGCGAGCGCTTTGACCTGCGGGAGTTCCATGAAGCGGTATTGATGAACGGCGCAATGCCACTCGATATCCTCAAGGATAATTTGTCGAGCTGGGCGGCCTCGCAGTAGCGAGGCGAAGCGCCCAACCCGCGGCTTGGCTGGAGACGGGCCGGCACACAGTCGAGGCCGTGTGCTCGTTACCGTTCATGCATGTTAATAATCTCTGCGCTTGGGCATTTTTTTTAGAAGTCCTCGCCATCGAGCTCGGTCAGCTGGTGGGTAATACGACCCGCTAATACTGAAAAAGTGTCGATGCCCGAGTGACTTGCGCCGCCAGGCGCAGCGACACGCCAAGCGACCCTTGCCTGATCGTTACCCAAGGTCTCAATGGGTTCGAACAGCACTTCGGCATCCCCGAGGCGGGTCGGTACGGTATCGAAATAGTCTGCAATCGCCGCCCATCCTGCATAGGCACGATCCGGCCTCTGTAGCACGGCGTGCAAACCATAGTCGGCAGCCATAGCAACGGGATCAAGACGCCTGACCGCATCGAGATGGCGTGCCACCACCTCTGCCGCCGGCCGGCTCGCCAACTGCGTCATCACCGGCTCAATTCGGGAACGCCATTCCCCCAAGTCCACATAATCTCTGACGAAGCGAACCGTCTGCGCACTGGTATCAACCTCAAAGACGCCGTTGCAATGAACGGCGTGCTCCTCGCCCGCCAACCAGAAGCGGTCTACTCGCTCATACCAGCCAGTTTCTCCACTGACCGCCGACGACAGAATGTCCCAGCGGACCTGGTCGGACCAACACAGGACATTCGCCAACAGCTCCGTAACAGCTTGGCGACCTAACGCGGGTGGGTGGGGGACGTTCTGCCAGACGACATCGGGATGCAGGTAGCGCTCAACTGCCCTCAAATCGCGGGATTCGATCGCAGACAAGAGCTGCTCAATCGTCTGGCGGGTTTTCATCGGTGTGTGGCGCGTCATAGGGGAATCATAATCAGGTTCTCCCGGTCAGGGCATCCACCGATACAGCAGCGGCAGGCTCATCCGGGCGCTCGCCTCATGGGGCGGGTAGCAGGCAACAAACGCTCGGGCGGTTCCTGTCCTACAGCCAACAGGTTACCCTTGCGGTCCCAAAATAACACCGCACTCGGGAGTTGGTCTGATCATGTCTGCTACGGAAAAGCCATTCGATATCGTTGTATTTGGTGCCTCGGGCTACACCGGGCGACTCGTCGCTGAGTACCTTGCCGAGGAATACGGCAACACCGAGCTCAAGTGGGCCATGGCCGGCCGTTCACTGAGCAAGCTGGCGAGCGTGCGAGGCGAACTGGGTATCAGTGACCAAGTCACGCTACTGGAAGTCGACGTAGAGAGCCCCGAATCGGTATCAGACATGGTCGATGCCTGCCGGGTCGTCATCACCACCGTCGGGCCCTATCAGCTCTACGGCGACGAATTGGTCAAACAGTGTGCCGAGCGCGGCACCGACTATGTGGATCTCACCGGAGAGCCCAGCTGGATGCACGAGACGATCGCGCAGTACAGCAGTGCGGCCAAAGCATCGGGCGCGCGTATCGTTCACAGTTGCGGCTTCGACTCCATCCCGTTTGATCTGGGTGTGTATCAGTTACAGCAACATGCCATCGCGAAAACGGGTCAGCCGATCGCCACAGTCAAAGGCCGAGTCCGCGCCATGAACGGCACCTTCTCGGGCGGCACCATCGCGTCCATGCGAGCCACGATGGCTTCGGCCAAAGCCAACCCCACCATTATTCAGGTGTTGACCAATCCCTTTGCACTCACCGAAGGCTTCTCCGGTCCGGAGCAACCACCGGGTATGGCCCCTCAGTACGATGAAGAACTCTCCAGCTGGAGTGCGCCGTTTATCATGGCGCCTATCAATACCAAGAATATCCACCGCTCCAATTTTCTAATGGGCCACCCATACGGTGAGGATTTCCGCTACGACGAGATGCTCCTGACCGGCGACGGCGATCAGGGGAAAGCCGCGGCTGACTTTGTGGCCAAAGACGACTCGGTGGCCAAAAGTGATCTTCAGCCAGGAGAGGGTCCCACGAAGGAGGAGCGCGAAAACGGCAATTACGAAGCGATCTTTGCGGGCGAGACGAGTGACGGCGAACTGATGATCAGCAGCGTGCAGGGAGACCGGGACCCCGGCTACGGCTCGACATCCAAAATGCTGGCCGAGGCGGCAATGTGTTTATTGGTCAACCCCGATCTGGCTTCTGGAGGGCTGTGGACGCCTGCAGCAGCGATGGGTGACGCGCTGATGGCGCGGCTGCAGGAGCACGCAGGTCTTACCTTCCAGATCGAAAAGGGCTGACCGCGGCCCCTGCCTTACGCAGTGTGACCGGAAGGTTATCACCCATGTCCCCTGATCAACTGACGGTGCTACTCAATACCGCGTTGACCGAAAACCTCGCAGGGAAAATTCCCGGCGAGGAGGTGATGCAGCTTGAGAGGCTGTCGGGCGGCGCCAATAACGAGACCTGGCGGCTGACGTGGGGCGGCACACCACTCATCTTGCGACGACGGCCGTTTTCGGCTGACTCAATCGGTCAGCTCGAGGGCAATATTCTCGGACTGTCGCTGGTAGATGAGGCAGCAGTGATTCAGCTGGCGACATCAACGTCGGTACCCGTTCCCGACATCCACGCGGTCTTTGACGCGACGCACCCCATCGGCGAGGCCTTCCTCATGGGCTTCATCCCCGGTGAGAGCATCCCGCAGAAATGGCTGGTTGAAGACACTTTTAAAGTCGCGCGAAGCCGGCTGGCGTTTCAGTGTGGCGAGGCACTCGGGCGCATTCACAGCATCGACTGCTCACAACTCCCACCCAATATTGGCCCTACCACGCTGGACAAGCGCTTTGCCGCGGCGCAAAAGCGACTGCACGCATTTGGCGACATCTCTCCCGTGATGCAGTTCGGGCTGAACTGGCTCATTGATCACGCGCCAACCGAGGCGCCCTGTGTGCTCCTGCACGGGGACTTCCGCACGGGCAACCTGCTGGTCGACGAACAAGGTCTGGCGGGCGTGCTCGACTGGGAGCTCACACATCAAGGGCCAGCAGAGGAAGATCTGGGATATCTCTGCGCCAACGTCTGGCGATTCGGGCACCTAAAGAACCCCGTGGGTGGCTTTGGTAACTACGCCGATTTGATCGCCGGTTATGCGTCGACGGCGGGGTGGACGCCCGAGCTGTCTACCATCCGCTATTGGGAAATCTTCGCGGCACTCAGTTGGGGTTTGGTCTGCCAGACCATGGGCGCACTGTGGCATAGCGGCAACGGCGACGTGGAGCGCGCCGCAGTGGCGCGCCGGCGTTCGGAAGCTGAACTCGATATCCTGCTATTAACAGAAGACTGGGAAAACGCATGAGTCAGGACAGCGAGCAAACAACCGCCTCTGATGTCACCATCTCGGAGTTACTTGGAGCCGTCAAAGGCTTCCTGATGGACAGCGCGTTACCCGCACTATCCGGACGCGATCAATTTAACGCCCGCGTGGCCGCCAACGTGCTGGGCATCATCGAGCGAGAACAGCAACTGGGCCCGGAGCTGGCGGCGCTGGATGCCGCCGCCGCGCAACAATGGCTCCCTAAGGACCCAGGACCAGGCACCGCGCCGCAGCAACTGTCCCGGGCGCTCGCAGCGAGAGTGATCGATGCTGACAGCGACTTTTTTGAGTACTTGAAGCAGCGGCAACTTCTGGTCGCCGCGATCAATAACCCCCGCTATGCCAGTCGCAAAGTCGCCGAAGAAAAGTGGCGGAGTGAGTCGTGAACACATCTAACGCCTTATCGCTGATAGCACGCAGCCCCCGCGGCAGACAGCTTCCTACCGATCGCCCCAACCGCGCTACCAGACGTGACGCTGGTGCAGAAATCCGATCATCGAGGCACATATGAGCCAGCCTTTTTTATTCGATATCCCCCAGTCCATCGAGGATTACCTCGTCGTACTCGATGACTTCATCGAGCGCGAGATCAAGCCTCTTGAAGCACAGGATGACAACATCCGCTTCTTTGACCATCGCCGCGAGCACGCGCGCACGGACTGGGATCGAGACGGCTTACCCCACGAAGACTGGGAAGCGCTGCTGAAAGAAATGCGCCGGCGGGCCGATGCGGCCGGACACTTTCGCTACGCGCTGCCCGAAGAATTTGGTGGGCGGAATGGCAGCAATCTGGCGATGGCGCGCATCCGGGAGTATCTCGCCACCAAAGGTCTAGGCCTGCACAACGACCTTCAGAATGAAACCTCGATCGTCGGCAATTTGATGACGCCGATGATGCTGCGCGATTTTGGCACGGCAGATCAGCAGTCACGATGGATGGAGCCGTTATTGCAGGGTGAACTGGGTTGGTGCTTCGGTCTGACCGAGGCGGCGCACGGGTCCGACGCCACCTGGATGGAAACGCGGGCCGAGCGCACCACCCGTGACGGCGTCGAAGGCTGGTTAATCACCGGCGAAAAAATGTGGACTACCGGCCTGCATAAGGCCAGCCATGTGTTGGTTTTCGCGCGACACTCCGGCGAGGATGGTAGCCCCAAGGGCATCGGTTGTTTCGTAACCTCCACGCAAGCGGCAGGCTTTGAGATTGGGGAGTATTTGTGGACCTTCAACATGCCGACGGACCACCCGCACTGCACCCTGAAAGAAGTGTTCGTGCCCGACGGCGATGTATTGGGCGATGTCGATCAGGGGCTGCGGGTCGCCATGCATTTTGTACACGAGAGCCGGATTCGTCAGGCCGCCTCATCTCTGGGTGCCGCTCAATACTGTCTTAATGAGACCTTTGCCTACACCAAGGAAAGAGCGCCCTTTGGCAAGCCACTCTCGACTAATCAGGGCATACAGTTCCCGCTGGTTGAGCTACAGACCGAGGCGGAAATGCTGCGGCTGTTGATTTATAAAACCGCGGCGCAGATGGACCAGATGGATAAAGTCGACGTGGCTAAAAAACTGACTGACAAAGTCTCGATGTGTAACTACCGCGCCAACCGTCTGGTGTGTGATGCCGCTGATACCGCGATGCAATTTCACGGCGGTATCGGCTATTCGCGGCACAAACCCTTCGAGCACATCTACAGGCACCATCGCCGTTACCGCATCACCGAGGGGGCTGAAGAAATTCAGCTGCGCAAGATTGCCGGGGTGCTTTACGGCTTCGTTTCCTAAAGGCGAGTGACTGTCACACCTTAGCGACACCTCTACGCTGACGGGGCGCCCAACCCCTAGGGTGTTGTGTCTTGGGCGGTATCTGAAAACAGCTGCACGGGTGCCGGCTCACCGGTCTGGATGAGCAAGGCGCGTTTGCGCAAAAACCGGGTGAGTCCAGCAGGCCCCATTCGCGACCCGCCCATACCGGAAAAACGAAAGCTGTTTTTCTCCACATCGTTGACGATGCCGGTCAAGGAGGCGTCGTTGATACTGATGGCGCCGACCTGCAGACGCTCAGCGACGGCCTTCGCGGTGTCAGCGTCGGCGGAGAATACCGCCGCGGAGAGCCCAAAAGTCGAATCATTGGCAAGAGAGACGGCCTCTTCCACATCGCCGTAAATCACAACAGGAATCACGGGGCCAAAGGTCTCTTCCTGCATGATCAGCATGTTGTGGTTGACGTTGGTGAGGAGCGTTGGGGGATACCAAATGCCCCCCGCCTGCACCGGCTCACCGCCCAGCAAACAGGTCGCACCCTTCGCCAACGCGTCATCGACCTGCGCTTGAATAGTCTCCACCTGTCGTTCAAAAATTAGCGGCGCGATATCACCAGCACCATCGTCGGTACAGGTCAAAGACAGCACCTTGAGCTGCGCGAGGAGCTCTTCGGTAAAAGGCTCGGCAATGCTCTCATGACAATAGATACGTTCCAGCGACTGACAGGCCTGACCTGTCATGCCAATCGCGCTTCGAATAATGGCGCGGGCGGCAAGCGGGATGTAGGCGTCGGGTAGGACGATAGCGGGGTCCTTACCGCCGAGCTCGAGAAACGCGGGAATAAAACAGGCCGCCGCTTGCTGGCCCACCTGCCGGCCGGTTTTTACGCTACCGGTAAAACAGACGGCATCCACCTGCTCGATCATCGCCTTCCCGGTTTCAGGGCCGCCTGTGACAATACGGAGCACCGCCGCCAATTCGGGTACGGCGTCGAGTGCGCGCTGTAATGGCTCGATAAATCGTGGCGTGATCTCAGAGGGCTTCAGCAACACCGAGCAGCCCGCTGATAAGGCCGCGAGGCTGTCAATCATGGCGAGCAGCAGCGGCACGTTCCAGGGACTGATCACTGCAACAACCTGATAGGGAATCAGTCGGTGCTGGTAGTGGACGGCGGGAACCTGGCCAGACTGACCGGCGCCCGCCAGTTCTTCGAGAATGGGCCCCGCACGCTCGGCCCACATGCGAATCAGCTCGACGGATTTAATCGCCTCAAACTGCGCGAAGGTGGATCGGCCGGTGTCAATCGAGAGCGCCTGCCCCAGCGGGCCGACCTCGGCCATCAACGCGTCGGCAAACCGGTTTAGACAGGCCGCACGGTCTGATGCACCGATCGCGACCCACTGGGCCTGCGCTGCACGCAAGGCAGTGGTAATCGACGCGATATCCTCAGGCGAGGTGACGGGAATCTCGTGATCCCACTCCCCGGTTCGCGGGTTGCGGACCGGCAGCGTCGACACCGCCATGTCAGCTGGCTTCCTGTAGCGGCACGTCACCGAAATGTTTGGGTAAACCTGCCGCCGCAGTAAAGCCGAACCACTCTTCCTCTGGCAACAGCTTGGCGACCTCCTGCCGGACACTCAGCAACGCCTCAAGATCAATCCTCGTGTCGTAGCCCATCGACTCGAGCATGAACACCAGATCTTCGGTCACGATGTTACCGCTGGCGCCAGGTGCAAACGGGCAACCGCCCAAGCCACCGAGAGAACTGTCCAGCGTGGTAATGCCTAGCTCCACGGCGCGCAGTGCATTGGCCAGACCCTGGCCCCGTGTATTGTGTAGGTGCACACCAGTCAGATGAGACTCGCCACAGCGTTGCCAGATGCCCGTGACCAAGCGTTCTAGCTGAGCCGGGTTGCCCATGCCGGTGGTATCAGACAAACCCACTTCGGCGACACCCAGCCCCAGCACGCGCTCCGCCATATCAATGACGAAGGACTCCTCTACCGCACCTTCAATCGTGCAGCCAAACGCCGTCGACAGGCCCACCTCGAAGTCGGGGCGGTCTGCCTCCGGCACCTGATCAACCAGTGCCTGACAGGCCGCGATCTCCTCGAGCATTTGCGCGTGATCACGCCGCACATTTTTGATGCTGTGGGTCTCACTCAGAGACAGGGGAATCGAAATTTTGTGGGCACCGGCCTCCACCGCCGCCTCGCAGCCGCGCAGATTGGGCACAAGCACGGCTATCACCAAATCTTTGTGACGGAGCGCACCCTTGACCACCGCCGCCGTGTCCGCCATCTGCGGCAACAACTTTGGAGAAACAAAGGAGCCGACTTCGATCTCTCTAACACCCGCGCTGTACTCGGCTTCGATCCAGGCGAGCTTCCCCTCGGTAGACAGGATGGTGTCGACGCTCTGTAAACCGTCGCGGGGCCCGACCTCGCTTATCGTTATCTGTGTCATCGCGCTTCTCTCATTGAGGGGTGTCAGCGCTGCTTACTCGCCGACTCGCACCACTACTTTGCCATGATTACGCCCGCGCATCAGATCGCAGAACGCATCCGGGGCAGCGGCGAGCCCGTCGTGTATGTCTTCATTACCCACCAGCTCACCCGCCTCGGCGAGAGGCACAAACTCCTCCTCGAAGGCCTGACGATGCGACTCGTAGTCATACACCACCAAACCGGTGACCGTCGCGCGCTTGGTAATCCACAAACCCGGGTGCGGGCCTGTCGTCTTGTGGTCGCCGTTATAGTCCTTGATCAGGCCACACAACACTACACGACCGCCAATCGACAGCTGCTGTGCCACCGTGGTCAACGTGGGATCGCCCACCAAATCAAAATAAACAGAAACGCCGTCCGGCGCAGTCCTCGTCAGCGCCTCTGCAAGGTCTTCGTCGATGCGGTCAATGCAGTGATCGTAGCCCAGTACTTCAGTGGCGATACGTCGCTTCTCACTGCCACTGGTAATCGCAATGGTCGTCGCACCGGCGCGCTTGCACAGCTGTGCCGCCATCGCGCCGACCCCGCCGACCGCGGCGGGAATGACCACCACATCGCTCTCGCGGACTTTGGCCTGTTGAATTATACCGGCCCAGGCGGTCAGCCCGGGCATCCCCAAAATCGACAGCGCCAGCGAAGGCCGACTCAGCGCCGCAGGCACCCGCGACAAAGCCTCAGGTGGCTGGTCGGTGAACTGCTGCCAGCCACCGTGGCAACGCACCACCGTGCCGACCGGCCAGTCTGCGTCATCACTTTCTACGATTTTGGCAACAACCTCCCCGGCGACCACGTCACCGGGATCCACGCCATGCCCCATATGATTACCCGCAATCACCGAGCGCATGTAGGGGTCGAGAGACAGATAAAGCGTCTGACACCGCACCTGCTCTGATGGGCGATCGCCTAGAGGTCGATTTTCAAGCGCAAAATCTTCGGGGTTGGGTAAACCCTCAGGACGTTTGGCTAGAATGACGACTGTGTTGTCAAGTTTATCTGTCATGTGCGGCTTTGCCAGCTGAAAGAGCTTAATGATATAACATCATAACAAATCATCCGGAGAGGCAATAATGACGGGGGCCCGGGGGGCGGGGGAGCAAGCAGCTCCGCTGCGGGGAATCAAGGTCGTCGAATTTACCCATATGGTGATGGGCCCCACTGCGGGCGTCATTTTGGGTGATCTCGGGGCAGACGTGATCAAGGTCGAGCCCCTGAGGGGGGACAATACCCGGCGCCTGAAAGGCTCGGGCGCGGGTTACTTTCCGATGTATAACCGCAACAAGCGGTCTATCGCCATCGACCTCAAGCACCCCAAGGGCCGCGACGTCGCATTGCAAATCATTCAGTCCGCTGACATCGTGCTGGAAAATTTCCGCACCGGAACCATGGCCAATTTAGGCCTCGATTACGAGTCGCTGAAAGCCGACCACCCGGACCTCATCTATTGCTCTCTGAAAGGCTTTCTCTCAGGCCCGTATGAAAACCGGGTTGCGCTCGACGAGGTCACCCAGATGATGGGTGGACTGGCGTATATGACTGGCTTGCCCGACCGCCCACTCCGCGCGGGCTCATCCGTGATTGATATTACCGGCGGCATGTTTGGCGTCATTGCCATTCTTTCGGCATTGCACCGGCGTCGGGAAACCGGCGAAGGTAGCCACGTGACCAGTGCCCTGTTTGAGACCACCGCGTTTTTGGTGGGTCAGCACATGGCGCAGCAGGCCGTCAGCGGTGATGCGCCGCCGCCCATGTCTGTCAGGCAATCTGCCTGGGCCGTCTATGATATTTTCGAACTCGACTCGGGAGAGCGGCTGTTCGTGGGTATCGTTAGCGATACCATGTGGCAGCGTTTCTGTGAGGAATTTGGGTTAACCGACTGGGCTGCGGACGCAACGCTCGCGAGCAACGCGGGCCGTGTTGCGGCAAGAGAGACCTTATTGCCCGCCATCCGCGAGCTGTTTGCCCCGCTCTCACTTGCTGGGCTCAGCGAGCGGCTGGATCGCGCAGGCCTGCCCTTCTCGCCCATCAACACCCCTGGCGATTTGTTTGACGACCCGCACTTGACCGCGTCGGGCGGTCTGCTACCTGTGCACCTGACCGAGGGTGATCATGCAGGGGAGCAAACCACGCTCCCGCGCTTACCTGTGGAGTTTGATAACCACAAGCCGCCACTGCATCGGGACCTTCCTAAAACCGGTGCCGACAATGCAGAAGTATTAAAAGAACTGGGGTTGGACGACGAGGCCATCGCGGCGCTTGCCAGCGAGGGCGTGCTGGGCGGCTAGTCGCTCGCGAGGTAAACCCACGGTCTCCGTGCCTGATCCTGCTCCTCAAAACGCGTCACCAGATCCATCGACTGTTCGGTCAGCCCGATCTCATCGAGCCCCTCCAAGAGCATCTCCCGCGCGGTGGGGTCGACTGAGAAAACTTTCTTGTCCCGATCAGGATCGGACTCAATCGTGCAAGCCTCGAGATCCAGCTGAATTGTATTCGCAGCAGGAACAGCACTGACCCACGCCACCAACTCATCGAGCTCTTGCTGTTCTAGTGCCACGGTCAGCAATCCATTGCGCAGGGCGTTGTTGCGAAAGATGGTGGCAAAAGAGGGCGCGATGACCGCACGAAAACCACTTTCCATGAGCGCCCATACGGCGTGCTCCCGCGAGGAGCCGCAGCCAAAATTATCGCCGGCAAGCAGAATGGAAGCCCCGGTATACTCAGGCTGGTTCAGCGCGAACTCGGGATTGAGTGTGCGGGCATCGGGGTCTCGGTAACGCCAAGGTGCAAACAGCCCCGCTGCCAGACCAGAGCGCGACACGGTGCGCATTTCCCGCGAAGGAATAATTGCGTCGGTATCGATATTGTCGCGCAGCAGGGGCAGCGCCACACCGCGGTGCTGATTGAAGGGCGTCATGCCGTTGTGTCCGCCACAAGGTGTCCGGCGCAGGCGCTGGCCACCACCGTCAGCGGGCTGGCAATATGTGTTCTAACACCCAACCCCTGCCGACCTTCGAAGTTGCGGTTGGTGGTCGAAGCCACTCGCACACCTTTACCGAAGCTCTCTCCGCCAGCGAAAAAGCACATTGAACAACCCGGTTCCCGCCACTCGAACCCGGCACTGCGAAAAATGTCGTCCAACCCCTCGGCCTCAGCTGCCCGTTTGATCTGACCACTGCCGGGCACGCAGAGCGCTTTAACCCCTTTTGCAACCTTGTGGCCGGTGCGCTCCAAATAAGCGGCCGCCAGCTGCAAGTCGGACAATCGACTGTTAGTGCAGGAGCCAATAAACGCCGCGTCGAGGGCGTAATCCGATAACTGACTGCCACCCGTCACACCCATATAGTCTTGCGCGCGCTGCCAGGCTGCCGACGCCGATGCATCGGGGGCATCACTGGCTTGGGGGATTGCGGCATCCCAGTCGACACAGTGTTGCGGACTGGTGCCCCAGCTGAGCTGGGGTTTGAGCGACCCAATGTCAAAGCGGTGTTCCTGATCAAAGGCGGCGCCCTCATCACTGCGCAACGACTGCCAGTGTCGAGCGGCCTGGTCCCAAAGCTGACCCTGCGGCGCGTAGCGGCGGCCCGCACAATAGTCGAGCACCTTTTGATCAGGCGCGATCAGCCCCGTGAAGGCGGAGAGCTCGGTGGTCATATTGCAAAGCGTGAGCCGGGCTTCTACCGGTAGCGCATCGATCGCGGGACCGGCAAACTCGATGGCATGACCCGCGCCCCCTGAGGCTGAGAGCTCGCGAATGGTGAACAGAATCAGATCCTTTGCGGAGACGCCCCCACTGAACAGACCTTCGAAGCTGACGCGCATCGTCTGAGGTCGGGTCACGCGAAGCGTGCTGGTCGCCAGCGCATGCTCCGCTTCGGTTGAACCCACACCCCAGGCGAGCGCACCGAGCCCACCCAAGGTACAGGTGTGGCTGTCCGGGCAGATGAGTGACAACCCGGGTAATGCGATGCCGAGCTCGGGCGAGATCACGTGCACGATGCCTTGATCGACATCGGCAATGTCAAACAGTTGAATACCGGTCTCGTGAGCCGCATGCCGGGTTGCAACAATAAAATCCCGGCCACTAGGCATCAGGGTATCGTCGCCGCGCCCCGGCAAGGTATCGACGATATGATCCATCGTGCAGAACGCATGCTCTCGTCTGCGCACCGAGCGCTGTTTTTCAAGCAGACCGTTCAAGGCCAGGCTACCGGTTCGCTCGTGGAGAAAAATCCGATCGATATACAGCAGAGACTGACGCTCTGACAGCGTTGTCACCTCGTGTTCTCGCCAGAGTTTGTCAAACAGCGTGGTGGTCACTTTGAACCCGCCAATCCTCCATAGACCCGAGGCAGTAAAGACCCGGCAAAAACTATATCAATATAACAATAAGCCTATTCAATTGCCGCTGGCAACAGAGGCTCTGTGAAGCTGACCTCGATTGGGGTACCGGACGGCAGTATCAACACCCCGCCTTCCTCTTCGCCCTCGTCATTTTTGTATGAAAGCGCCCAGGGCAAGCTTGCCTTAAGACCGCCGGGGTCAACCTGAAGGCTCACCAGAATCACGCCGCCACGCTCATTTTTTGGCGCGGGCACTGACTTTGCTTCATTGGGGTATTGATCGATCTCAATGCCGTACCCATCCACCATGGAAACCAGCGCCAACTGGTGCTGAGTCTCAATAGGCAAATCATATGCCTCTGAGAGAACACCTATCCGATAGGGAATAGGTCCAACCACATCGTTGTTGAAATAAGCCTGCCAGAACTCGAGGCTGGCAGAAATATCCGGACTGCCCATCACCATGATAAAGGTGTGGCCTACCTGAGCCGGGCTGGGCTCGGGTTGAAGAAACGATTTTGAGGGGTCAAGCATATGCGTGAGGTAAAACAGCTGCCGATTGGGACCGGTCACCTGCATGGCCAGAATATTCTGCTGCTCGGTCAGGAAGTCGGGCCCCTGCAAGTGACGAAACAATGAACCCTCGAGGTTGCGCTTGAGTTGCTCGGGGTCCTTCACCAGTAGTTCGATGGCACTCCACCCTACCCGCTTCATCGGTTGGTAACCCTGAGCACCGCCTTGGATAACGCGAATACCCACTTGCGGTCCAGTGGCGGGCATCATCGTCATAAAAGGCCGTCCGGCGAGTTCCGGGCGCTCTATCGCACGCGCCAGCTCAGCCGACACAACTCCCTCATCGACCTTCCGATACCTGAGATAATCCTGGTAAGCCTGCTCGGTGAGCACCATGTTTTGCGCGAGCACCCAGACCATCAAAATTGATTTCAACATAATGCTGACCTCATGGCGTGTGCTGGTAAAGGTCGAGCCGCCCACCGTCGGGGCAGGTTACTGCAAAGCACAATCCCGACAGGAGGCCCGGCAACTGGCGATCTGCAAGGGGCTGACAGATCTGGCCCGTCCACTCGCTCTCCTGAATCACAGCGAAGGTTTGCTTGACGTCTGCACAGGGGACCCCAAGTGAGCGTAGCCCTCGCCCACCGGTCGCCGCCACCTCTATTGCAGGCAAGGAGTGGTGCGGCACGTCGATCAATTCGATGGAACCTGACATGGCCGCCTTCGGATGCGCAATACTCAAATGAATGGCCGCGGTATCAACCGGGTGATGCTCTAACTGCAATACCTTTGGGCCGTCCCCAGGAAGCGGACCCTCATGTTCTATGAACCGCTCGAAGCCAAGCAACCTCAGGAAAGCGAGAGTCTGCTCAACATCACGCACCATCTGCGTCGAGTTGAAAATATCACTCATGCGATCAAAGTCGATGCCTTCTAATGGCGGGTGCAGCCGTTGCATCACAGCCATGACGATGCCGTCTTCCTGAATATAGAGGCCCTCGCTGGTTTCGATTTCATCGAACTGCCAGGTGACCGACGGCACCAATTCCCGCCAGCCATGCTCGGCAAGAAAGTCCCGCGCCCAGTCGCTATCCCAAGTGCGCATATTGATGTCGAACAGACCGCCGGGCGTCGTGACAGCGGCGTTTAAAGGGCGCAGCGGCGGAACACTCTCGGGAACCGGAAGCAGCACCACCTCGCAGTATCGAGATGGCGCCGTCCAGCGCCTCACATCCGTCGCCGCGCCCAGTCCCCAGAACTCACATGCGTCAGCATGGTGCTTTGCGGGCTGTGATTGCCAACCGAGCGCATCAAAAAAACCGCCCAACTTGCCGGGGTGGGCAGTAGTGATGACCACGTGCGAGAAACCGCCTTCTCTCACAGAGACCCCCCTCTGATGAATCCACACAACATCATACCGTCTACTAGAACCACGTATCGGGTAGCAGGGACAGATTCGGACTCACGGACCGGATTTCGCCCACCGATAATCCATCGCGCGAGTTGCCCAAACCTCTGCTACCCTTTTGTTGGTGCATTGACGTTGGCCGGGAGGCGCTTCATGAACGCAGTGGTATCCACCATCACACAGTTATTACCTGCCGAGATCATCACCACAGATCCCGAGCAGATCACGCTGTACTCTCAGGATGTGTTTACGGTTGGACCGCCCATCTGTGCGGTTGTCCGACCACGCGACATTGATGAAGTGCAGGCACTGGTGCGTGCCTGTCTGGAGCGCGGCACACCGATCGTTACCCGGGGTGGCGGTATGAGCTATACGAGTGGTTACCTAGCCACTGCGCCCGACAGCGTGTTAGTCGATATGGCCCAGATGGATGCCATTGTTGAGGTCAATCTGGAAGATCGGTATGTGACGGTTGAGGCGGGGTGTAGCTGGCAGAAGCTCTACGAACACCTCTCTCCACTGGGCGTTCGAACACCTTACTGGGGCACCTTGTCAGGGCGATACGCAACCGTCGGCGGCGGACTATCACAAAACAGTATTTTCTGGGGCAGCGGTCAGAGTGGTACGGCGGCAGATAATGTGCTCTCGGTGAGCGTCGTCACCGGCAAGGGTGAAGTCATTGAGACCGGCTCGGCAAGCCAGCAACATGCCGCGCCTTTTATGCGGCACTTTGGCCCGGATTTGACCGGCTTGTTTCTGGGTGACTGCGGAGCGCTGGGCATAAAAGTGCGCGCCACACTGCCCCTGATTCCCGTTGCCGAGGCGAAGGGCTACACCAGCTTCGCTTTTGACGATTCAGGGCCAATGCTACGCGCGATGGCAGAAATTTCTCGCCAGTCCCTTACCACCGAATGCTTTGGTTTCGACCCCTACCTGCAACATCAGCGTATGAAGCGGGCCAGCCTTGCGGCGGACGCCCAACAACTCACAGGCGTGCTGCAAAACGAATCCGGCATCGTGAACAAAATCAAACAGGGCGCAAAGATTGCGCTCTCCGGCCGCCGCTTCATGGACGACGTGGAGTGGGCCATGTTCACAATCAGCGAAGGCCGGACGGAGGCGGAGGCCGAACATCAGGCCGAGCGGATTCGTGAGATTTGTTCAACAGAGGGCGGTGTAGAACTGCCCGACAGCATCCCGCGGATATTGGCTGCCAACCCCTTCGGCCCGGTCAATAACATGGTGGGCGCGGAAGGTGAGCGCTGGCTGCCGGTTCATGGCCTGGTACCTCACTCGCGCGGCGAGGCGGTTATGGCTGCGGTGGAGGCGGTATACGAGCGGCACCGCGACACACTGGATCAGTTCAGTATCGAGACAGGGTACTTGATTGCGGTCGTTAGTGAGCAAATCACCGTACTCGAGCCGGTTTTCTTCTGGCCCGATGAGCTTAACGCGCTGCACAAGCACAGCCTCGAGCCAGATCATCTTGCTAGACTCAATCAGTTTGACGCCGTCGCCGACGCCTGGGACGCGGTGTATCGCATCAAGAGTGAGGTCGTTGACGTGCTGTCAGCGGAGGGCGCCAGCCATCTGCAGCTGGGCAAGGCCTACCACTACCACAGCGCGCTGAAGGCCCCGGCGCTGGAGTTGGTGAGCGGCATCAAAAACGCGCTTGACCCCAACGGCATCATGAATCCAGGGGCGCTCGGGTTGTCCTGAGCGCCGGCTGCCACTGCAACGTGTGATCAGGGCCCGGCCAGCCCATGCTATATTGCAACGCATAACAATAACGGCTTAACCAATGCAGGCAAGGTGCCCCATGACCACCTATATCATCGTTGAAGCAGTCCTTCACGACCCCGAAAAATTTGCAGCCTATGCAAAAGTCGTCCCCGACATCGTCGCAGAATTCGGAGGTGAATATCTGGTACTTGGCGGCGAACAGGCGCCACTTGAGGGTGACTGGGGGGCGACAAGACTGGTCATGCACCGCTGGCCTTCCGCAGAGCAGGCCAGGGCTTTTTGGTATAGCGACGCCTATGAAGCCGCAAAGCCCTTGCGGGCCGGTACTGGCGAATTTCGCGTCATGCTGGTGGACGGGCTACAACAGACACCGTTGGAATAATCCGCCATGACACCCTATTCCGCACTCGCACTACAGATGGACTGCCACGCTGTGAACGGTCTTACCGATCGCGCGGCGGTCGAGCAGGCGATGGAGAGCACGCTGGATCGTGTTGACCAATTGATCGCGGGGAGCAAGGGTTTCATTGGCACATTCAGTGGCGACACGCTGCGCTTGGTAGTGCTACCCGAATATTTTCTGACCAGTTTCCCCATGGGTGAATCGATCCACGAGTGGCGGACCAAGGCCTGCATCGAGATGGGTGGCCCCGAGTATGAACGCATGGGAGAGATTGCCCGCAACCGCGGTGTCTATCTGTCAGGCAATGCTTACGAGGTCGATCCTCACTTTCCCGATCTTTACTTCCAAACCAGCTTTATCATCAGTGATGGGGGCGAGGTCGTTCTCCGCTACCGCCGCTTAATCTCGATGTTTGCCCCCACGCCCCACGATGTGCTGTCGCAATATCGTGAAATCTATGGAGACGATGGGCTCTTCCCTGTCGCCGATACACCCCTTGGCAAACTGGCCTGCGTCGCATCAGAGGAAATACTGTATCCAGAGGTGGCTCGCGCAATGGCAACCCGCGGCGCCGAGGTGATCCTGCACTCATCGAGTGAGGTCGGCAGTCCGCGGCCAACGCCAAAAAACATCGCCAAGTGCGCCCGGGCCTACGAGAACATGTGTTATGTGATTTCGAGCAATACCTCGGCAATACATAACTCACCGGTGCCGCAAAACTCGACGCAGGGTCACTCCCAGATCGTTGACTTCAAGGGACAGGTGATGACCGAAGCGTATGCCGGCGAATCGATGGTGGGCCACGCGCTTATCGATATCGAACGCCTTCGGGAAGCGCGCTGCAAACCTGCCATGACCAATCTGCTGGCACGCCAGCGGCTGTCGCTTTTTCGCTCAACCTATGAACAGCCAAACTTTTACCCGGAGGATAATCTGGTCAACGAAGAAGGCACCGTCAAGGTGCCCGACCGGTCGCATTTTATGGGGCAGCAATTCGCCGTGATCGAGGGCCTTAAAAAAGCAGGGTTGATCTGACGGTTCACTCCAAAGTGAGATCCATCGAATATTGGAAATGCGCAGGATTGTAGAGCACCTCCAAGAAGTCCATGACCTGCTCGGTCTCCGCTCCGGTTTTTCGATAGGACCGACGCGTCAGACTGAGTAGAGGGCTCCCTTCCACAACACCCAGCGCTCCGGCCACAGACGCATCTGCGGCCACCGCCGAGAGCGTTTGGGCCACGTGAGTCACCTCAAGGCCCTGCTCCCTGAAAAAGCTCAATCTGGGCGTGTTTTTGAAAATGCCAGGATCACTGGGCATCTCCACACCTGCCGTCCAGCTTGTGTAATGCCCGAACTTCATGCCGTCGCGTTCTCGAACTCTCAGCAGGTGTAAAGCTGTCTCCGCGTCGACAAGTCCCAGTTCTTCACTGATGGCTCTCGGTGGTACGCGCATGCCGTAATCGAGAACCTGCGCAGTAGAGTTACGCGCCATACTCTCGATCTCCTGCAGCATGCCGGTGAGTGGCGCATGCACTGGTTTGGGGGAATACTGATAAATCACATGCGTGCCACGCCCACGACGGCGCTCCACCAGGCCTTCATCTGCCAGATCATCCATGGCTCGCTTGGCAGTGATGCGTGAAACCTTGAAAAGATCAGCGAGTCGTTCCTCGGGTGGTAAGCGCAAGCCAAGCGACAGAGTGCCATCCAGGATTCGAGCCTTCAGTATCGAAAATAACTGATGGTAAAGGGGCGTAGGGGAAGCTTTAGATAGCTGACCAATCAGATGCGGGCTGAAAACGTCGTACATAAAAACAGTCTCTGATCACTCATTTAACGAATTACGTCTAATGATATATCAAAATAAGCGTATTACGAATTGGACAATAAAAATGTTCAGGTTTTGTTTCAAATTTCTCCAAAAGGCAGCCCCCTCAACCAGCCGGTGGTTTTGATATAATGATATATCTTTAATCTGTGGGGGCAGATCAGATGGGCATAACAGAACTCGCAGTACTGCGCTGGCTACACATCATTGCCATGGTCTATTGGTTGGGCGGCGAGTGGGGCGTCTTTAACACGTCTACCCACGTCATTAACCGGGATCTCTCAATGGAAGAGCGGCGGCGGCACATGCAGACCGCTTACCACATCGACATTCTGGCGCGCATTGGCATCATCAGCTTACTGCCGCTCGGGTTGCACATGGGTTATCTCTGGGGTGTGCAGCCCTATGGCGGCACCTTTCTGGTGGCAGTCTGGGTGCTGGCCATTGCGTGGCTTACGCTCTGTATCTCGGCCTATTTCTACCGCGAGACTGACCGCGGGATTCAACTGACACTGTGGGACGAGCGGGTGCGCTTTGTGCTGATCCCGGCCATGGTTTTGGCTGCGATCAGTTCGCTGATGGGTTACGGCCCCTTTAACGTGGGGCCCATGCAGTACTGGTTTTCGATCAAGATCTTACTCTATAGCGTGACCTTGATGATTGGTTTGAAACTGCGATTTATCATGCGCGAGTGGACGACTTTGTTTCGCGTGCTCGCAGAGGGACCGAACCCCGAGGCAGAAAATAAGCTGGAAAAAAGCCTCGCCTTCGGCAAAAAACTCGCTTACTTCTATTGGGTGACGATCGCCTCGGTGGCCTTCTTTGGCGCGACTAAAGCAGTGTGACGCTATACAGCGCTCGAGGCCTCGATAATAGACCCGGGCGCTGCATGCCAAACGGCGTCATCACGCTCAATCAAAAGCGCCTCAAGTATCTCCCGCACCGTGCGAATGCGGTGCGGCTGGCCCACCAACCAGGGATGAAGATTCAGGGCCAGCAGCCGACCACCCTGCTCGTTGCCCTCCTTAATCAGTAGATCTGCAGCGTCGATCACCTGCTGAGCAAAGCTGTCCTCGCTGTGCAGGTTTTGGGTCAGCACGAACACATCGTCGAGCTCCAGGCACGAGGGCAGGCAGGTCATGTCACCCTCGGCGGTTTTAAAGGTATAGGGCAGCTCATCGTTCACCCAGTCGCACTGATAGGTGAAACCGTTGCTCACCAACAGCTCTGGCGTGTTGGCGGTCTGGAGGCGCCCCGGGCTAAACCAGCCTTTAATGGGTTGATCGGTAAATTGCTCAAGCGCTCGGCGCGAGTCTGAAATCCAACCCGATTCAGTATCGGCATCCACGTCACCGGCGTGCATGCAAAGCATGTTCCATCCGTGGCCCAACCACTCATGAGGCGTTTGGGCGAGACGCGCCATTAACTGGGGGTAGCGCTCTGCAAGCGCCCCCGAGATGGCCAGAGACGGACTCGCCTCGTACTCAGCCATTAGCTTCAGCAATCGGTAAATGCCCACCCGGTTACCGTAGTCCCTCAAGGTGTAGTGGCGCAGATCGGGGTAGGGCATAGTCAGTGCGCCCGGTGGCGCGACCGCAGGCTTGTCGCCCGATAACGGGAAGTGCTGCACCGAGATATTGATCCATAGCGCCAGCGGCTTGCCGCCCGGCCAGCTGACCGGTTTGCGGTCCTGCAGCATCGACCACTCATAGCGATCGTGGTCCATGCCGTAATGGCGCTCTGGATAATCGAGCAGTTCACTACTCATGCTGACAGCTCCGCACCGCCACCGATCTGCTCCTGAAGATGGGAGAGTGAGTACTCGGCGATCTCTCTGCCGGTGGTGACCCACACATCAGAATGGCCCGTGATGTATTCGAGCGCCTCTTCAAAGGCGCGGAGCCGATGCGGGCAACTGACCTGATAGTTGTGAGTCGGAATACACATGACCGTGCCGCTCTCAGCGCCTTCGGCATAGAGCTGATCAAACGCGCGGCGAATAATTACGCCGTAACGCCTTGGCTCCATTTTTTGCACCACATAGGCAATGGTGTCATTAAGCTCCAGCGAATACGGAATCGACACAAAGGGCTTACCGCTGCGGGTCTTCACCCAGGTGGGCTGGTCATCGTGGAACAGATCGCAGGTGTAGCGCCCGCCCGCCTCGGCAAAGAGATCGATGGTGTGGTTGGAGTGCGATAGCGCCGGCGCCAGATAGCCTGCAGGCCGCTGGCCCACCGCGCGCTCGATCGTTGCCATAGCGTCTTCGATCATCTCGCGCTCCTCGTCCTCGGTGAGGCCATAGGTATAGCGGGTGTTGTAGATACCGTGGCTGAAGAACTCCCAGTCGCGCGCTGCACACAGCGCGATGATCTCGGGATGGTGTTCACACAGCGCGGCGGACAAGCTGATCGAACCGCGCACGCCGTATTTATCGAGCACCGCCATCTGACGCTGGTGCCCGACCCGGTTGCCATAGTCACGGATGCTGTAACCGGGTACCGGAGGGTAAGGGTGCGGCCAGGGCTTGCGATGCGGATTGGTCGGGGGGTCGAGTTCGTAGAACTCGATATTCGGGGCCACCCAGAACGCGAGGCGCGCCCCATTGGGCCATTCTATTTTCGGCCGACCCTCGTAAGCGCTGTAATCGTACAGATCGAGCTCTGCGTTTTGGGCGCTACCGCTCATATTCAGCCCTGCTGAGAAAGCCAGTCGAGCACCTCACTCACTCCCAGTACATCTGCATATTTAATGGCCAGGTCAGTGAGGTTCGCAAAATGGTAGCTCTCGTGTTTATCCGCGACGCATTCTTCGGGCACGATCGTTCGGTACCCCCGCGACAAGGAATCGACTGCGGTGGCGCGGATGCAGCCACTGGTGGAACCACCGGTGATGATGACCGTGTCCACCTGGTGCCAGACACAGAGTGATTGTAGCGCCGTCTCGAAAAATGCCGAGGGCATCTTCTTGCAGTAAATGACGTCGCGCTGCTGATCGATCTCTAGGCGATCATCAAATTCGGCACGCTCGGAGCCAAACTTGATGTTCTGCAAAGAGTCTGGCGTATCAGTGCGGGTACCCCAAATACCGCAGTCCTCACCCGATTCCATAAACGCCACATAGGTCCAGACCACCGGCCAATCCAGCGCCCGAAACGCAGTCGCTAACTGATTGACGTAGTCCAACTGTTTGGGGTCGGTCTGGTAGGCCGTTTTAAACAGGTCCGGACGGGTGTAAGCCTTTTGCGGGTCCACGTTGACGAGGATGGCTTTCTTGCCAAACCCGACGCGCGCACGGCTGGGGTTGTCCTTGATTTGCTGATAGATCTGGCGCGCGGTGAGGTCACTGGTTTCCATTGTTATTCCTGTTTTGCTGGAGCGCGAATCGGCATGATATAAAAACATATCATTAATACATAGCCAGATCTGACGCCGCAGATCAGGCCATCAGAACCCACAGGGGGCCGCATGAGACACAAGCTTATCCGAGGAGCGATCGAGTACACCAGCCGCAAACCGGAGCGCATGGGGGAGGTGAGAGGACGCGAGGTCTTCACGCTCAGCTGCCAGCCTGACGGCACGGATGTGCTGCTCGCTCACTGTGAGATTGACGACGCCCCCAAGGTGACGCGAGACGTCTGCCTGGCGCTGCGGCATGCCGACTCCAGCCCGATTGACTGCTCAGTGCGGCTGTCGGTTGGCGGCCAGTTTGAAGGCTCAGGCTGGATGCGCTTTGCCAAGGGCTATGCCGAGTGTGAAACTTTCAACGCGCGGGATGGACGGATCAGTCAGGAGCTCGAGACCGACGGTCAGGTGGGCTGGCTTCAAAGCCACCCCATCATCGGCGATGCGCTGCTCATGCGGCTCTATCCGCTGGAACAAGGCCCGGGCGTTCACTCACTCAAGAACGTGTTCCTGACCTCGCCCGACCACCGCGGCGCCACAGGGCCCTTTTTTTTCGTAACCAGTTTCGATCTGGTCTATGTCGGTGAGGAGACCATCGAGGTGACAGCGGGGCAGTTTCAGGCACGCCACTTTCAGGTGACGGGTACCGCGGGCAACCTGCCCGAAGAGCATCCACCCTACGACGTGTGGTGCACCGCCGACGATGACTACCTGCTCCTAAGAGCCAGCGCCGAGGGCTACATGCAAACACACTATGAGCTGACCGCGCTCACTATTGAGGACACACCGTGAACGTGTTGACCGACGGAACCCCGCAATGATCGAGAACATGACCCTGCGCGTGCCTTCATTGGCAGACGCCGTGGCGGCTTATCACGCGCTGGGATATGAGGACGCAGGCGAGAGCAGTGCTGCAACCATTGCACTGTCTGACCCCGCGCTGGAGGGCCTAACTCATCACAGCATTGTGATGTCAGAGGATCCCTTTCAAACGCTCACGATGGTGGAATGGGAAGGCGAAGTGCCCACTCCCTTCGCCGCACCGGGCTGGTCCGCGATGGAAGTGCTGGTGAAGGACCTGGGTGCGCTGTTCGAGGAACTGCCCGCCGCCTTCACGGTACTGAACCCGCCGGCGGCGCTGTCATTTTCTGACCAGATTCGCGCCATGCAGGTCGCAGGCCCTGCAGGAGAGCTCATTTACTTCACCGAGGTATCCGGTGAGGTGCCGGGCTTCGCGCTTCCTACCCCGACGCGCCAGGTGAATCAGTGCTTCGTGATGATCAACGCCGTCACCGATATCCAACAATCAATCGCCTTCTATGCAGGGCTCCTGGAGTGCGAGGCGCCCTCACCGATGCCCGCGCGGGTGTCGATTCTGTCGCGCACCAATGGTCTGGATGAAGATCACCGCCACGATATCGCGCCGATCGCCCTGGGCCCCGGGCAACTGTTTGAGCTCGATCAGTGGGTGGCGCGCCCGCAGGAGTCAGGAGGCGCCATGCCATGCGGCTGGCACTCACTCTCACTCCATCGCGACGCCCCACCACCGACTGGCATGGGTGAGGCGCGGCCCTCAGTAACGGCCGATCTCGACTGTTTTGATATCACGACACCCGACGGCGAACGCATTGAATGGCTCTGCCCCGCGGGACTGGCGTAGTGGGCGACGACGCTCGCGAGCGTCTGCTGATCGAACAAGCCTGTCGGTTATCGGCGGGCGTTGAATAAAACCGAGACACGGCTTGGCCACACCGGCACACACTGAGGAGCATCACCATGTATACGCTACTACTCTATGTTCACGTGCTGGCTCTGGTGTACTGGTTGGGCGGTGATCTTGGCACGTTTCTTTCCAGCCGGCACGTGCTTCGCAGCGAGCTCGGTGTTGAGTCCCGTCAGACCGCTTTCAAGATCCTGATGGAGTGCGACATGGGGCCGCGGCTCGCGATGCCCATTATTCTCGGCTCGGGCTGTCATCTTGCAGCGCTGCGCTGGCCGACCGTGCTGCCCGGTGAGGTCGCGCTTGGAGGCTGGCTGTTAGTGGCGATTTGGGTAGGACTGGTCGCCGCCATTCACAGCCCTATGGGTCATCGCATGCCCTCACTGACGCAATGGGACCTGCGACTGAGATTTGCGGTGGTCATAGGCCTGTTGGGAGCCAGTGCCTATGGCCTGACCTTGGGCTTGCCCGGGTGGATTGCGCTGAAGATTGCCGTGTTCGCGGTTCTGGTGGCCTGCGGTATCGCCGTCCGCTATGCGCTCAAGCCTTTTGCCATTGCCTATGCGAGCATGGTGAGCGAGGGCCCCAGTGACGCCGGCAATGCCGCCATGATCACCCACATGGGTGTGGTGCGACGCTATGTCTGGGTGATCTGGATCGGGTTGTTCGTGAATGCCGCCCTCGGACTCCACGTGATCACCTACTGACCCACGCCCACTTGAATCCATCCACTTTGAGCGTGTCGCGTTGGCTGCTGGCGGCCATCAGCAGCCTATCGCCCTTTGGCGTCTCGATCATGGTGCCTTTGGTACCCATGCTGAGTATTACTCTCGATCGCAGCGTCAGCGACCTGCAATACCTGTTCTCGATTTACGTGATTGGCCTGGCCGTGAGTCAGCCGCTGTTTGGACTGGTCACCGACCGCATTGGACGGCGCCCAGTGCTGTTGGGAGGTTTCGCCGTGTTCGTGGGCGCCAGCATCCTGCTGATTTTTGTCGACGCGCTGGGCGCGATGATCTTTCTCCGCTTTATGCAGGCCGCAGGTGTCGGCGTCGGCACGGTCGTGGCGCGGGGCCTTATCCGCGATCACTTGCCCCCTGACGAGGCGCTTAAAGCCTTCGCATTATTGACCGCTGCGATGGGGTTTACGCCGGTGATCGCCCCTGTTGTGGGCGGATATCTGGCGTCGTTACTGGGCATGGCATCCGTGTTTGTTGTGCTGGCTTTACTGGGGGCGGGCCTTTTGCTCCTGTGTGTGAAATCCATTCCCCATGACGAGCCTGTCGACCGGGATGAAGGCCAGGCAGCGTCACTCAAGGGCTACCTGTCATTGCTCCGCTCGCTGCGATTCTGGGGTCACGCGGGCGCCTTTGGATTTCTACAGGGCATGGTCTTCACCTTGCTCGCCACAGGCAGCGTGCTGTTTCAGGAGCATTTCGGGTTGTCGATGGAGGGCTTCAGCCTGGTCTGGGGCAGCTCTGCCCTGGTCTATGTTTTCGGCTCTTTCCTGCTGAGCCGTCTGTCATCACTGGGCACACCGCAATGGCAGCATCGCGCCGTGCTGGGTATGTTACTGGTGTCTTTCAGCGCGCCCGGGCTGATCGCCTGGCAGGGGCTGACACTGGCCGCTGTGGTGCTGCCCCTGTTCAGCTCCATGCTGCTGTCGGGGATCCTCACACCCACCACGATGTATGGCGCAGTCAACGCCGTGCCGCGTTGGAGCGGCAGCGCGGCGGGGCTCTCAAGCTCCGTAGGGATGACCATGGCGGGGCTGTTCTCGTGGTTGGGCGCCACACTCTACGAGACCGAGCCTGCGCTGGTCTTGGTGTGTTTTGGTGGAGCAGGCATCGGTTTTGTGCTCTGCTGGTGGCTGGCACATCGCGAGAGCTGACTGCCGAGGCGCAGCCGGCGTCGTAGATGCAGCCATGTCGATACCCTGCCACTGAATCGCCAAACTGAATGGGTAATGCGGAGGAGAAAAGCAGATGGCCGAAGGAAAAGTCGCTGTATGCACAGGGTCCGGGCGACCCGGCGGTTTGGGGGAAGCCATTCTCCGTCGTTTAGGTCAAGAGCGTTACCGTCTCGTTGTCACCGATGTGGATGGCGCTGGATCGAGTCACCTCGCCAAACCCGACGAAATGGCAGCCGTCGCTGAAAGCTTGCGTTCTCAGGGCGCCGACGTCCTCAGCCACGCCTGCGATGTCCGCTCGGCCGAGTCGGTCAAACACCTTTTCAATGCCGTGATGGACCACTTTGGCAGGGTGGATGTATTGGTCAACAACGCCGGTATCGGCTTTGTCATGAAGGACACGCGAGAAGTCTCACCGGATGAATGGAATCTGGTGATTGATGTCACCCTGAGTGGCGTCTTCCACTGCACTCAGGCGGCCGCTGCACACATGGAGGCCGCGGGACGCGGGGGACGGATCGTTAACATTGCCAGCCAGGCGGCGAAGACAGGGTTTCCGCACATGGCGCCCTACTGTGCTGCCAAGCACGGTGTGATTGGCCTGACGCGCACAGCTGCCATCGACTACGGCGCCGCGGGCATTACTGTCAATGCGGTCTGCCCTAACCATGTCACAACCAGTCTTGGGAGTGCTCAGAACGCCTATTTCTCTGCCTTTAAGGGCATGACCGAGTCCGCTTATCTCGAGGAGATGGCCGCCCGCATACCACTGCAGCGGATTGGCCAGGTCGCTGATACCGCGGCGATGTGCGCTTTTCTGGCCTCTGATGAGGCGAGCTTCATTACCGGCGAAGCCATCAACGTCAGCGGCGGTGAGGAGATGCACTGACATCTATTGGACTTAGGCTCATAGATATAACAATATAACCTTCGGTATTCCCATTGCGCATTAGGAGCATTCCGTATGACAACCAATAAGAAGCCACTCGCACAGTCCATTGCCGTTATCGCACTCAGCGCCATGGCCCTTGATACAGCCTACGCCGCGATCGAAGAGGTAACCGTCACCGCGCAGCGTCGCGCGCAAGACATTCAGGATGTACCGCTGGCCATTACCGCACTCTCCGAAGAGGAACTACAGGAGAGACAGATTGATGAACCGATCGACCTCATTAACTACGTGCCCAACCTGTTTGGCGGCAACAACACGGGTCTTGGCACCGCCAATGCTTATTACTTACGCGGCCTGGGTAACACTGAATCCATCGCGACGTTCGATCCACCGGTGGGCACCTACGTTGATAACGTCTATATCGCCCGGCAAAACGGCAATAACGTCAGCTTTTTCGACATAGATAGGATTGAAGTCATGCGAGGGCCGCAGGGCACCCTCTTTGGCCGCAACACCACGGGCGGAGCGGTTTCGATTCATATGAAAAAGCCAGCAGAAGAATTCGGTGGATGGGTCGAGGGCTCAATCGGAGACTTCGATCGCAAAATGATCCGCGGCTCAGTCGACGTGCCGATGTCAGACAGCATGCTGACCAAATTCTCAGGGTTCTGGCTGGACGAGGACGGTTTTGTTCAAAACAGAACGACTGGTGATGAATTGAACGGTGATGAAGCCTGGGGCATCAGAACTGATCTGCGCTTCATACCAAACGACAGTGTCATTTGGGATATTTCTGCCGAGATGGTCGAGAGTAGCTCCCTCAACATCACAAACTCCTTCTCAGATCTGTCGGTTTTCGCGCGTCCTTACGACAACGGCATCAGTGACAACTCGGAGGATCGTTATTCTCAAACAGGGATTCGTGCCTCTGACGACTCAGAGGGATCGCTGGAGCAGCTGTCAAACGGGGACGGCTTGGGAAATCGCGTGGACAGCTGGGCCATCTCCTCCAATCTCGCATGGGAAGGCGACTTCGGTACGCTGACTTTCATTACGGGTATCCGCTCACTGGAGCAGAAATTCATCGTCGACTTTTTTGATGGTCCCGGCTTTGCGGGTACCTATACCATTGCCAACTCCGGCGAGCACGATCAGTTCACGCAGGAAATTAAGTACAACAACACGTTTATGAACGACCGCATCGATTTTGTTGGCGGGGTCTATTATCACTCCGAGGACAACACCACTGACTGGTCTACCCTTTTCGATATTGGCTCGCCGCTTCTGCTGGCTGACCGGGAAATGGATAACGACAACACATCGTTCGCCGTCTATGGCCAGGCCGATTTCCAGGTCACTGAGGCGGTGACCCTGACAGCGGGCATAAGATGGACGGACGAAGAAAAAGAAGTCGATATCCAGGATTTTAAGCCCGGTCTGGCCGCCAATAACCCCTACCCCAACATTCTGATCTTTCCTTCGGCACCGGGGTCCGAGCTGACCACTGCCAATCTTGAAGCACAGGGGATTGCAACCAAGCTCGAGGAGAGCGTCGTGACACCCAGATTTGCCGTGCAATGGCAGATCACCGACAACTTGATGGCGTTTGCGTCGCATACCGAGGGCTTTAAGTCGGGTGGATGGAATGCGCGAGGCACCTCAGCACAGGAATTAATCCCGTTTGACATTGAAGAGGTCGAGACGCAGGAACTGGGCTTCCGCAGCGACTGGTTGGACGGCACCTTGCGCCTGAATGCCACGTTCTTCTGGATGGAGGCGACAGATTTTCAGGTACCGTCAGCATTCGTCCGGGACAACGGCACCATTGCTTTTATTACTCAAAACTTCGCGGATCTTGAAAACGAGGGTCTGGAGATTGATCTCAGCTGGGCACCCAACGAGATGTTCAATATGTACGCCACCGCCGGCTTTCAGGATGCTGAACAGATTCCGGGTGAAGCGATTCTGCAACAGCAGGCTGACTGCCGCGCGGGTCTTGGCGGGGGCGGGCAAGGCATCGTGACGCCTTCTTGTGATATTGCTGACCCCACGCGAAGTCCCGACTCTACCTACACTATCGGTGCCAACCTCACTGCCCAGTTGCCAAGTTTTAACGGATATCTCTCTGGCAACATCAATGTGAGACGCACTGATGACATAAACGTGGGGACTTCCGGTCTGCCTAACGGCCTCGTGGACGCAACAACCGAAATGAACGCTGGCATCACACTGGGAGTGGGAGAGCATCTGCGCTTCTCGCTTGAATGCCAGAACTGCACCGATGAACTGGTGCAACATTCTGTGCTGGCGGGCACGTTTTACTTTAACGAGCCGCGGCGGGTGACATTCAGGGCGCGATACAGCTTTTAAGCTAGCAGTCGATAATCCAACACGGTTCGCCCATAAAAGACACGACCCCGCTTGAGAAACCGGGGTCGTGTCACCAGAGGCATAGACAAGAGGAACAAAATGGCTGGCCTCAAACACGCCCTAGCACTGAATAAAAGTCTCGATCAACGCGCTCGTGAACGCTTCACATCCTCCATGCGGGCATGGGTGTTGACAGATCTCGCGGGTCAAATGCAGGCCGATTACAACCAGGCTTATGAAACCTCGGGGACACACCATGACTCGGGTGAAGCGGTTCACCAGTTTCTCAAGGACCGCGGACTCTTCAAGTGGTACTCCAGTCTGCGCTGTGCTACGCAAGAGCTTGTATGGCAGTCTGTTCTGAGAGCCGTTGAATGCGATTCCGTCTCGGTCGCGCAAATCGGCGAACCTGAGGCGCCCCGCCAAGGCGGCTCAGTGACGCTTGATAATGCCATCTCGCTGCCCGATTACGTCGACACGATGGATGTGCATCTGATGCCTGGTAATTATCAGGGAGGCCACGGTGACGGCGCTGAAGCAGGCGTCATTTATGACAATGGTCTTGATGTCTTCTCTTTCGGGATGATGGGGGAGAACCTCGACGATATTGGTCACTCCATGGCCAATTTCACACGGCTGAAATGGCCCGACCTCGACCCAAACCTGATCGTGGATGTGGGCTGCACCATCGGACACAACACCTTGCCCTGGAAGCAGGCGTTTCCCGATGCGGAAGTGCATGGTCTAGATGCGGCGGCACCCTGCCTGCAATACGGTCACGCGCGGGCAGAAGCACTTGGCGTGGGGATCCACTTCCGTCAGGCACTGTGTGACGCACTTCCCTACGAGGACAACAGCGTCGATGTGGTGTTCTCCTCAATGTTCCTGCATGAGCTTCCCACCGCGCTGATTACTGCTTTTTTTGCTGAAGCCTATCGTGTGCTCAAGCCGGGGGGGGTTCTCATCAATATGGAATTGCCCCCTAATGACGCGCTTGAACCCTATGATGCGTTCTATCTTGACTGGGATTGTTTTTATAACAACGAACCGTTTTATAAAGACTTTCGGGACTTAAGCTATCAAGGGCTTTGCACGAACGCCGGTTTCACTGATGACGACTTTTTTCAGGCCACCATGCCCCGCTACACCTATGTCAGCGAAGCGGAGTTTAGCCAGGCGTCTATCGCTGAAGCATCCTTTGATGAGGACACGGGTCGACTCTCCGACACCATTACCTGGTATGCCTTTGGCGCGAGCAAAAGGCACGCCTCGCCGTGAGTAGTAAAAAGACCGTCAAGGCCGGCCGGCCGGCGTTCTTCTCTGATCCCGATATCGACCGGCTACTGGCCGTCACTGTGCGGCTGATGACCGAGCACTCCGTTCTGACCGAGCGCGTGAAAACATTGGAATCACTGCTGATTGAGTCTGGCGTTATAAACCAAGAGACACTCGACGCGTTTGAGCCCTCGGAAGCGCAGGAAGCCGAGTGGGGCCAAGACAGATTTCAGCTCATTAAGGATGTGCTGGAGTCGGGGGCAAACATCACAAAACAATAACAGGGAGATCAGCCATGGAGGCTTTCTGGCTTTACCTGCACATTTTGTTGCTGGTGTTTTGGGTGGGCACTGACGTCGGCGTGTTCATCGCTGCCAAGTGGTCAGAAAAAACGACACTCAGCATGGAGACCCGACAGACCGTGCTGCAGCTCGGCATGGTGCTCGACCGGTTACCCCGCTCAGCCTTGACGCTGATCATACCCTCGGGCTGCCAACTGGCTGTGACCAGCGGTTGGCTAGACATCTCGGGCACGGTACTGGGTGTTTTGTGGTTATCCGCCGGTATCTGGCTGGCAATTCTGTGGCGAGGGTTTTTATCGACTGACCCCACGGTGCAGGAGAGCTCCGCCAAGATCAATTGGGCACTGAACCTGGTGATGGCCCTGGTCGTCAGTGGCGGCGGGATCTATCTGTTTACCCAGGGTCAGACGCCAGACTGGTTGGCGCTCAAAATTCTCGCCGTCGGCGCCATTTTTTGTGCCGGCGTCTTACTGGACCTGCTCTTCAAGCCAGCGGTCGACTTATTCTTGGCATTGGCCGAAACCCCGGATGATGCGGCACTCAACGCGGCGTACTCGCGGGCACTCTCTCCGGTCTACATCGCGGTGCTGGCCATCTATGCGTTCGCTCTCATCGCCGCTGGGTTGGGGGTAGTCAAATAATGACCATTCGAGCCTCCCGCTTCAGAGCGCGGGGCGCGCTCTGTGCCGCCCTGATGGCGCTGTCGATGTTATCAGTCCCGGTCAATGCGCAGACGGATTTTGAAACGGAAATCGCGGCAGAGGGCGGTAAGTGGGCGAAGTACTACGAGCAAGCAGACCTCGAGGCGTTGATGACACTCTATGTCGATGACGCCATCGTCGCACTGCATGGTCAGCCCGCTCTTTTTGGTATTACCGCGATCAGAGAGTACTTCTCGACACGGATTGGCAAAGCTGAATCGGTTTTTGAGCTGGATTACGAGCTACGCGAAACGCACGGCGACATCGCTTACATCATCAGTAAGTATTGGCTCAAAGCGACAGACAACCAGACAGGTGTTGTTTACAAAGATGCGGGGCGCTCGTTACTGGTCTACAAAAAACAGGGCGGCCAATGGAAAATTGCGGCCGACATTGACCAAGCCACACCCGATGTCGCTTGGCCTGCGCCGTCGGGGCTCAATTGATGTATTTCGGTTCATCGCGAAGAATCCGACTCCGATGATCATTATTAGTCACCGGCACCACGTTGAGCGCCTAAACTGATGCAAAAACAATGGCGCCTTGCGGCAAGGCCAGAGGACATCCCGGACCGTTCGCATTTTGATCTGGTCGAAGTCCCTATCCCGACTCTTGAGCCCGGCAAGGCAGTGGTCAAAACCCTGTATCTGGGCGTCGCTCCGGTCATGCTCCGCTACATGCGTAATGAGACGGATTTTGAATCACCCTTAGCGCTTGGGAGCATTATGGCTGGCCGTGGCGTAGCGCAGGTTATCGAGAGCGACTGCAGCGATCTGCCGGTGGGCGCCGTTGTCCAAGCACGGCTTGGCTGGCAGGAATACGCGCTCATTGATATGTCGCATCAACCTGCACCCTTTTTTCTACCCACAGATCTCCCTTTGTCGCATGGCATCGGCGCCGTCTCGCTCTCTGGCATCACCGCGCTCGTGGGAATAAGGGATATTGGCAAAGTGAAGCCGGACGACCGCATCCTCGTCTCGGGGGCTGCGGGGGGAGTCGGCAGCCATGTCGCAGCGATCGCCAAGGCACTCGGCGCAGGGGATGTAGTCGGCGTGGCGGGCGGCGCGGAGAAGTGTCGCCGACTCAGATCCGAGATGACCTAAGATCATGTCATCGACTACAAAAATGAGGACGTCGATCGAGCACTCTCATCGGCCTTCCCAGAGGGTATTGATCTCTATTTTGACAATGTCGGAGGCCCTTTTCTTGACAACGTACTGGGCCGCCTTAGGCGCCGGGCGCGGATCGTCATTTGCGGGGCTATTTCGGAATACCTAGTGGACACAGCCGATAAGCACCGTTTCGTCAATCTGCAGAACCTTGGCCGCCAGGACGCGAAGATGGAAGGGTTCTTCGTGTTCGATTATGAAGAGCAGTATCCAGAGTGTATCGAGACCCTAGCCGGGTGGATTCGAGCCGGGAAACTCAACCCTATCGAGCACATCTCGCATGGTATCGAGACGATGCCTGATGCACTGGCCGATTTGTATCTAGGCAATAACTTGGGCGTGAGGATGGTGTGTGTCGGACCTCCGGACTTATGAGTACTGTTAGCGCTTTTGCCGCTTTTTTTAATCCGCTTTCCCTAGTTGAAGATTCAACTGCCTCTATATAGTTGCGAATGCGCTACCCATCAAAGTCGCATGTCCGGTGAGTTATTCTATTTCGAAAATTTGAAAGTGCTGAGGCGCTTTCCGCCAGTTCAGCGCGATGTCATGCGACTGATCACCAATTTATACATCCGACAGCTACACCTGTGCATCTATCAGGCTGCTTCATGCATCCGATGGATCCATCATGCCAACCGCTGTCATGACGGGCGCATGAGCGCGCTCCAGAGAGCAGCTGGCGTGTAAAGGTCTTGCCCCGAATAAGAAAACTGATTAGTAGCGACATGTAGTCTAGCGCACCTCTATAACTTCAAAACCCTGTGCCGCTGTTCGCCACTTTAGCGTGACGTCATGAATCAAATCTTCAACAAGTGCGTCGATGAGTAATATTTCGTCGTCTCTGACGCTACAACTAGCACTATTGAGATTAACTGCGTCTGGATCGGTAATATAGTCGCTGCTCGGGAACTTCACTACGGTAAACGTATTGGTCACCTCGGTTGTCGCACCTAGCTCAGAATGCGCTACCGCTGTGATTGAATGTTCCCCTTCGCTGAGCAGGCTATAAGCATAGGAAAGCGAATATCCCGAGTTCGTTGAGTTCTCCACGTCTGGAAAAGCATTACCAACATCCCCTCTCGATGCCCCATAAGGCGCGTCAAATTCGTAGACACCGTCTATGAAAATTTCGACTTTTTCGATGCCTGATGATGCCACAGCCCAACCCCGGAGATTACCTACGCCTGAGTGAACCTCACCATCCACAGGCTCCTCTAGAGAGACTCGCAGGGTATCCTCGGAGGCTGTTTGCGCTTCAAACGTGGGCTCAACCCTGCAGTCAAAATTAACGACAGAAACTGTAGCCGTATTGCCCGCCAAATCTGAGTCACACGTTCCAGACACACTAATAAGCTCATAGCCAGGCTCAGCAATAAAATTAAGCTCTAGTCCCTGCCCTGACTTAATCACTCTGCTCGTGTGACCATCTACAGCACCACCTTCTGCCGCCGCCACCCTGATAGTGAAGTAATCACCGGTATAGCCCTCTTCCCAGGGTAAGTGCACACCCTCAACGAGATCATTGGTTTCTGGGTTTCGGTAAGTAAACCAGGACGAGCTAATACTGCTACCAAAACTATTGTCCTGAGAGTCGGGGGCACACTGGGACCGATAATAGTAGTAACCCGGAGGAATAAAATCTGGCGTATTAGTCTCAGTGGAAGCGCCCTCACTGTTGAGCGTAGTAAAGCTCACGATTTCAAGTTCATATGGCGAATTATTTTGGATCGCGTGACCTCTTTCAAATCCATCCTCTCCGGCGTCGGTTTCGCACGTTCTCTCATAGTGATATTCAGCAAGCGAATCTGCGATGAACTGATCACCTTCGTAGCCAGCGAACATATGCCCTACATTCTCAAATCCGGTCGCGTTATCAGCTGACCCATCAGCATCTGGGGCAACACCGCAGGGTTGATAACGACATTCCCTCACACTCGGGTTAGAAAAATATGGGTACTCGGGCTCGTCACCATAGCTCATGATCGTATGCCAACCCTGAAGGCCGGTCGTGAAGTGGCCGAAGCTGAACCGGTAAGCGCCATACTCGCCTTCTCCATACAGTCGGCGCTCGTGCAGGGACCCTAGAACATGGCCCAACTCGTGCGCAAACGTCGAATCCGAGCAAAACGTCCGATCTGAAGAGCTTCCCAGTGGCTTCCAGTGAACCGATGACACAGCATAATCCCGATTTGCTACCCCATCTTGCACCCCAACATACGCGATTCCACAGGCATCATCGTCCGTAGGACGATTCTCTCGCAGCGCGAACACTACATCGGCTGCATAAAATGATCTATCCGAGGCAATGTTCAGAAAAGGTGCTTCACCGGACTGCATTTGGGAAAGAACGTCCTCTTGCAGTGTCGCCGAATCAATGGGCAATGGTTTCAGGCCTGCTAATTCAACTCTGATATCGATCTTGCTATTAGTGAAATAGGTGTTCGTCTGCTGTACGAGGAAATCTGCGACCACGCTCGGATCCTCCGAAAAGGTCTCCTCGTAATAAATCAGCATTTTGAGCACGGCGGTACCCGATTTGTACTGCGGATAACTGACCATCTCGGAGGCTCCCTCAGAAACCTGCTTCTCCACCCTTGGGTGCACTCCTCTCTTTGACCGCGTCGCAAGAGACTGGTTGCCGTGAAACGGTAACTTCGCCCCGGAGTCGAAAGGGTCTCTGTAGTACGAACCATCGGCCTCTATGATCCTGATTTGAGGGCCATCGGAGAAGATGCGGTGGTAAGAATTACCGGCACGAACTGATCCCTGCACCTCTCCCTCTGCGTTATAGGCCAGTGACAACAATGCGCCGTCGGGGGAGAGCCCGGCAACCACTCTATTGCCATTGGCAGTGCGATGAGATGAGGACAGTGTGAAAGGACCAAGGACCAAGGACCCATGCTCGAAAGACAGCGCGTCTCCCTCATTCATAGATAAACTAGCAACCCTCTGCGATTTGACCTCCGCCACCTTATCTTTTTTCAAAACAAGCGAAACCGTGTTATCGGCACTCAGCGATAAGGTCGAATGAATCAAAAATAACAGAGCCAGAAAGTAGGGAAATCCGACACACAATCGTCCGTGTATAAACATGGGCTAGGGGTCCAGTTGGCTACGATTAGATTCATAATATACATAAACGAAGTGCTTGATAGATCTCTCCGCTGAGAGGAATGCGAGACCGATGAAAATTTTCGGGGTTTATGACGCCGATAGCACTCTTGCCGGAGAGGCGCGCTATTTGCTTAAAAAAGTGCTGGGGGGCTCATCCTGCGATCTTTGCGACCTGACTCATGGTTGGAGTCCACTTGGAAAAAGTGCATGGAGGAGATTCAAGAGCGCAAAGCCATCCATCAAGTGGCTCCATCGTGACGAGATCCCCGAGCCCATGCTGCATGTGATCAGTGGCGACATTCCCTGTATAGCAGTCGAGAAAAATAACCAAATCCATCCGATTATCAGCACTGCGGAACTTGCAAGCTGCCAGGGTAACTTCGATCGATTGGAGGAACTCTTGCAGGTCAAGATGCAGGCGCTACAAAATGTGCAAACACCTGCTAGCCGGGAGTAAGTGAAGAATTAGCTGTCCGTGACGCGCACCACCTCGCAATTCATCGTGAAGCCGTGATCGTAGGGGAAATCTTCGCCATATTTCCCCGAGTCCTCGAGCCCCACTCCGTCTCAAGCCCTTCCAACATCGCGCCCAAACGATTGCCATTGGGGGCTTGAATCACAGCCATCAACTTGCCGGCGTTCTCCCCCGTCAAGTGCTGATAAATAGGGAAGAGGCGTTTTCATGCTCGACCGACGCCAAGCAATCGCCTGCTGAACGCTGTGATCAGACCAATAAGCTTGGAAAAGATAAAGGGGGGTTGCTGAGTGAGCGGAATAGCGTGCCCTAGGTGGTCGACTGGTCTTTCAACGCACCATCACACAATGCGTTTTACCGGCACTCCGCTTTCGAGAAGATAAGGCTCCAAGGCGCGGTAAAGCGCGCGATAACGAAAAAACGGCACCTTTGGATAAAGATGGTGAATCGCATGATAGTTCTGGTACCCCCAGATAAGCGTCATCGCGGTATCCAGACCGCTGCGTGCCTGATAAACCGTGGTGGTCTTCATACGCTCCTGCTCGGTATGGGGGTGATGGACTGACCATGCGAACAGCGTGACCAGCACCGCGTTGCCAATCAGCTGACCGCAGACCAGCGTGGCCAGCGTTGTCCCGAGATCTGCGCACAAAACAAGCAGTAGCAGACGGGTGAGGATAATCGCCCCGTACTCGCGTCTGACCAACGCCTTTTCAGCGTCCGTGAAGTTTTCAAAAGACAGTGCAAAAAGCCATTCCTTGGGAACACCTTTTAGCCACGCAAGCACCAGCTGGAAACCACTGTCAGCAGACAACTCCATATCGGGATCTTCTACCGGATGGTTCGTCGAGCGGTGATGTTTCAAGTGAGAACGGCGATGGGCTGTGAAGGAGATACCTAGAAAGTGTGCGGCGATATAGCCCGTCCACTCGTTGATCCAGCGCCGCTCCAGACTCATCCCGGTCACCGCACCGTGCACCGCATCATGTAATGGGGTGTAGATGGCATAGGTGCAAAAGCCGACCCCCGCCAGGGCCCACCAAGAGAATGCAGGGTCAGTCAGCAGGTGCGCTACGCAGGCGAGGTAAATCATGGCGCAGCTCACCAACAGTAAAACTGTCGGCCAAGCGAACCCCCCTATGTGACGAATCACGACCTGCTGTGCTTGTTGCTCGTTTATGACCATCTACGACCTCTGAAGCCTCGTCCCTAGCCGACGTCGCAGCGCCGGGCAGACACCGACATTCTAAACAAATGTCCAATTTCTAAACAAACGGCCATTGCCTGACTCGACAGTAGCGCGATTAGGTCACTAAAGTCCTCGATGCCGGTGCAAAAGATGACAGCGCAAGCGGTGTGTCACATTATGCTATGTGCGGCAATCAGGCGTCGGCGCGCGGCCATGCCTGAAAACATATCGCTGACTCGATCGCGGAACAGCAACAGGACCCTGACCATGACGCCCGACCTGACCGTTCGTTTAGCTCGCCCCGATGATATTGAGCACCTAGCAGAGCTCTTCGATCACTACCGCCAGTTCTATGATTGCCCCCCCGATTACGATGCCGCGAAGCACTGGCTCACGATCAATCTAGCGGAGGGTCGCTCGACGATTTTTGTCGCCGATACCGGCCTCGAGCTACTGGGTTTCACCCAGCTTTACCCGGCGCTGTGCTCGGTGGACATGGTGAAATACTGTGTGCTTTACGACCTCTTCGTTGCCGAGGCTGCGCGTCGGCGTGGCATCGCAAGATCGCTGATGAACGCCGCCAGCGAGTGGGCCACAATCGAGGGTGCTGCGCGAATCGACTTGGAAACCGCACGAGACAATGCGCCGGGCCAGTCGCTTTATCGTAGCTTAGGCTACGAGATCGACGAGGTTTTCCTGAAATTTAGCCTCGATCTCAGTGACCACGGCACCACCAGCGCTACACCGTGACGACCTTGTTGCGGCCTGAGTTTTTCGCGGCATACAAACCCTCGTCGGCGCGTTTGAGAATGTGATCAACTCCCTGCCCCACATCACTGTGCACCACACCAATGCTGATCGTTGTCTTCAGGATCGCCGCGGTGCCCTGCTCTACAAGCTCTCGCAGGGACTCGGCAATCGATGCGGCCTCGTCGCGTGTCACGCTCTCTACAATGACCAAAAACTCCTCGCCGCCCCAGCGAGTGACGGTGTCCTGCACCCGCATTCGGCCCTGTAAAGCTTCGGCAATGCACTGGAGAATACGATCACCGGTATCGTGACCGTGTTGATCATTTACCGACTTAAAATGATCAATATCAATCATCATCGCCGCGTATCGACGCTGGCCCGCGGCGAACACGCCAAGGGTGCGCTCGGCAACGCGGCGGTTGGCGATGCCCGTGAGAGTATCCGTATTGGCCGCCTTTCGCAGTCGCTCTGCGCGTTCGGTGGTCTGCCGCAGGGCATCCCGCTCCTGCACCCATATTCTGATTAACCAGGAAAAGAGTCCGTAGACACACAAGATTAGTGGGGCGATGCGCCAATCGTTGAGGTGAACGCCCGACAGAGCCTCTCTGGCGCTCCCCAGGAAGGCGATGACGCCCATTATCAGCCCGGTACTCACACCAATATATGGGCTGACCCGGTCCCAAATGAGCGTCGTAACTGCGACAAGAAGCGGGGCGTATAGCAGACCAGTCACCACGCCAACCATCGCATTTGCGGCGTCGGCATAAAGCCAGGCGACGGCCCATCTGACAATGACCAAACACAGCATGGTGAACGCCACGCCCCGGTGCCATTGCAAAGTCAGCTTTGACCAGAGGAGTTACAGTAGCGTCAGCGCCGCAAACCAGCAGAAGGCCAGCGTATTGGACAGCGGGGTACCAAAACCTAGCAGGGCAGACGCGATCACTGCCGCGGCCATCCCCCCAGCCAAAGATCACCAACACTCTCAACATTCGTGATGCTGAACGCTGGTCAGCCTCAGCCAAACTCAGTGCCGTGCCAGGTTCAGCAACGGCTACTGCTTCTCTTGGCATATCTGGTAAGTCGGTGGGGATCTCCTGACTCATGGCACTAGTCTGCGCGTCCCTGCGCCGCCACTCAACGGGACTTAATTACCCTGTAGGCACTTCGTTAAAGGGGATTCCCTTGTCGAGTCGAGGCTCCTGAGGCAAGCCCAAAACACGCTCGGCAATGATATTGGCCATGATTTCGTCGGTGCCCCCGGCAATGCGAAGTCCCGGGGCGCCCATGTAGGCGCGTTGAATAATACCCGCCTCGGTCGCCAAAGATTCATCTGTAATCGCACCGCTGGCTTCCAACAGGTCCATCAGGTACGAAGACATTGCCTGCATCTTGGGTGCCCCGACCAGCTTGCCGATAGAGTTCTCAGGCCCGGGTAAAGCGCCGCGCGATAGCGCTGTGAGCGATCGATACCCTGTGTATTTCAGGCCAGACTCCTGCACATACCAATTGGCCAGCCGTGCCCTGACGCTGGCGTCTTCAAGAGCGGGTCGGCCGTCGATCTCAACTTTTTGCGCCACTGACATCGCGAGCGCCACATCCATCTGACCAAAGCCGCCGCCAATAGCGGCGCGTTCATTCATCAACGTCGTCAATGACACCTGCCAGCCCTGCCCGACTTCACCCAGGCGCTGTTGATCAGAGACCCTCACGTCGTTGAAGTACACCTCATTAAAGTCTGAATCACCGGTCAACTGTTTGATGGGCTTGATCTCTACGCCCGGTGCTTTAATGTCGACGTAAAAGTAGCTCAGCCCTGTATGCTTGGGCACCGTCGGGTCTGTGCGCACCACGATGACACCGTAGTCAGAAAAGTGAGCGCCCGATGTCCAGATTTTTTGCCCATTAATGATCCATTCGTCACCATCGCGCTCGGCGCGGGTGCGCAACGCCGCCAAATCAGACCCACCCGCAGGTTCCGAGAACAGCTGGCACCAAACCTCTTCCCCGCTCGCTAACGGGCGCAGATACCGCGCCTTGTCCTCATCGCTAGCCCAGGCCATGAGTGTCGGCGCAATCATGCCTTGCCCAATCAGAAAGAAGTTCGCTGGTAAATCGTATTGGGATTCCTCTTGCCGCCAAATGACCTCCTCAATTGGCGAGGCGCCTCGGCCACCGAACTCGGGGGCCCAACCGATGCAGGCCCAGCCCGCATCGTATTTTTGTTTCTGCCACTGCTTGGCCTGCTCAAGCGGCGTCAGTGCTCGAAAGGCGTCGTCATTGGGCGCGTTCTCCGCAAGCCACGTTGCAACCTCCTCACGGAAGCGCGCCTCTTCTGGTGTATCGTTAAAGTCCATTCCGGTTCTCCTTCACGCCGCCACAGGCTGCTCAGCCAAAGCTGCCACCAGCCGATCCTGCCAAACCGCCTCACTGCCAATTGCCAAGCCCAGCAGCTTCGCCCGGCGGTAATAGAGGTGGCAATCGAACTCCCAGGTAAATCCCATGCCGCCGTGGGTCTGGATATTCTCCTCCACCGCAAAGGTTGATGCCTGAATCGCGGCGACGCGCGCGGTCGCGGCGGCCAGCGGCAGATCGTCGCTCCCTTCGGCCAGCGCCCACACACCAAAGTAAGCGTTGCTGCGAGCCAGCGCATTCTTCACATACATATTGGCCAGCTTGTGCTTGATGGCCTGATATGAACCGATTGCTCGGCCAAAGGCGAATCGCTGCAGCGCGTAATCTCGCGCTTGTGTCAGCGCGGACTCCGCCAGGCCCAGCTGCTCCCAGGCAAACAAGACTGCCGCACCGTCGATCAAGCGAGCCCAGGCATCGGGCATCAGTGGATCATCCCCCAGCACCTCAACCTCAGCGCGCTCGAAAGTGATCACACTGTGACTTCGGCTGGTGTCGAGGGTGCGCACCGGCTCCAGCGAGACGCCATCCTGTTTGAGCGGCACCAGACAGGCCTCCAGCCCGGCATCAGAGCGAGCCAGCACGACAGCAACATCCGCAATGGCCGCATCGGCAACGGGCAGTTTCCGCCCCGAGATCTGCGTGCCCGTGCGCAGGGTGTCAAGTTTCTCCAAAACCAAACGACCGGGCCTTTCCGACATCGCCACGGTGGAAACAGATTCACCGCTGGCCAGCTTCGGTAACCATTCGGACTTTTGGCGCTCGCTGCCGAAGCGCTGAATCGCCTCACTGCCAATATATACGGAACTGCTGAACGGCAGCGGCGCAACACTGCGGCCCATTTCTTCGGCGATGATGGCCAGCTCGTAGTAACTCAGCCCCAGGCCGCCATATGCCTCGGGAATCACCGTGGCGGTCCAGCCCATGTCTGCGACTTTTTTCCACAGTTGGGCATCCCAATCCTGATCTCCGTCCAAGACGGCACGGACCACCGAAGTGGGGCAATGCTCGGTCAAAAATCCGCGAGCCTGTTCGCGTAGCAACTGCTGCTCGTCAGAGAATTCAAAATTCATAGTGATGTTCTATCGAGAATTTTAAAAAAATTAGGGTAGCAGAAGTGTGTGGCGGTTCACCCTGCGAACAGCAACTCAGGCGCCTGTTCACGAAGCCGCCAGTATTCCCTTGGAGGCTCAAAGCCCAACTCCCGCCTCACCGCCTCCAGCGGCTCGGCAAGCTTTTCCTCCCAATTGATTTCCGCCATCCAGACAGCATTGCGGGCAATCATGGCGCCCTCGCGAATCAGCCGGCGAACATCAAACTGTGGGACTTCGCGGAGATACTTCCATTTGGCGACCCACACAATGAAATTAATGCCACGGTTGGGGGTTTGTGTCGTCATAAATGAGAGCAAGCTCAGCTCCCCCACCGGGTCGCGCCCGTAACCCGTCATGACGTGCTGAAGATCATGAATGTCTCTGAGCCGGTCAGCCAGCCACATCTCTTTCTCCGATAGCCCCCGGTAAAGCTCCTCGCGCGCGGAGGTTTCGCTGGAGGCGATCAGCCCGTCAGCCGACAGATTTTCAGCATGCACGAAGTCATAGTAAGCACGCCCAACGCTGCCAGCCGGCAGGCTCAGCAGCCATGCACGATCGTTAAGCTTGGGAACAATGTCCGGCTTAGCTTGTAGCAACGCCCGACCACGCTCAGTGGACTCAAGCCGCCCCACCGCCCGGCCCAAACTATCCCCTTTTAGGGCCTCGATAATATGGAAAACCTGCGTCGTATCATCAGGATTCCTGAGCAGTTCACGCATGGCTCGCCACGCCGCTACCGGCTTGATCTCGTTGCGTAGCCAAAACGCTTTGATGCTTCTCATCAGATGCTACCTGTTATTTTGTGACTACCGAGGCAGGCGCCTACGCGACCGCCACAAAGAGGATAGCGGCCACTGCGGCGCCCAACAATGCATAGGGTAACTGTGTGATCGCATGCTCGTGGGTTTTACACCCTGCGCCCTGCGCGGAGAGCACGGTTGAATCGGAATAAAAGCAGGCGTGAGATCCAAAACCACTGGCCGAGAACAGCGCGCCCATGACCAAAGGAATGCTGACGCCGAAGTCCTGCGCAAGCGGAAAAGCAATCGGCATGGTGATGGCAATCACGCCCCAGTTCGAGCCGGTGGTAAACGACAGCAGGGAGACGGTGACAAACACCACGACCGGCAACAACTGGGCAGTCATGAAAGGCGTCACGGCCTCAATGACGTAGGGCGTGAGACCAATTCGGTCATTGGCTTCCACAAAGACAAAGAGCGTTAACAACATTGCCAGCACGGGCACCATCGACTTCACACCCTCTATGCAGGTATTGAAGAGCTCGCCAAGCGGCATGACCCGCAAAAACGCATAATAGACGAAGGTCATCAAAATGCCTGCAATCACGCCCCTCAGGAGATCAATGCTGGGGAACACCGTGAAGAAGACCATGGCGATAATGGGGAAGAAAAAGACGCTCATTCCATCTCGCTCCCTTTCTTCAACCGCCAGCGCTTGATCCTCCACAATCCCAAGATCACCCGACGCCTCTGCCCGGGCTTCGGCCGCGCGCATGGCACCCAGCAGTGGGATCACACCTAGGGCAACCAGGGGCACAAGCAGTAATGCCGCCATCGGATAAAAGAGGTAGGGAATCGTCTCAATAAAAACAGACAGGCCTTCACCCTCAGCCGCGACCCCATTTTGCTCTAGGAGGCTGGCGAAGTACGCACCCCAGCTCGACAGGGGAATGAGTAAGCAAAGCGGCGCGGCAGTCGAATCCACGACGTAAGCGAGCATCGCTCGCGACGTGCGAAAGCGGTCCGTCACCGCCTTCATAGTTGCGCCAACCGTCAATGAATTCAGGTAATCGTCCAAAAAGATCACGAGGCCCAATGCCCACGTCGCGAGCAGCCCGCCGCGCTTGGTTTGGATTCTGCTCATGAGTGCTCTGCCAAAGGCAAAGGACCCTCCACCCTTCACCAACAAACCGATGAATCCACCATACAAGCCACATACCAGCATGACCCAGGCGACATCCTCCTTCATCAGCGTGGCCAGAGTGGCCGCCGCCATCGCATCTAGAAAGCCGGCGCCGTCCATTATGAAAAAGGCAAACAACGCACCCGCTAATACCGATTCAAGAGTCCGGCGACTCCATATCGCCAGCCCCAGCACTAACAGGGTGGGGAGCAGGGTAATAAAGCCGTATTCCATGATGTCGAACATCCTGTTTAAGCTAGCCTTGGTTACCCGCTATCTATCGTGGTGTGCACTGCCACTGCGCGCCATCCTACCCACTGCATATTGCGTTGCCTCACGCGACCGACACTAACGCGCCGGAATGTGGGGTTTTTACGCTTGGTAGGATCACAGACGGGCGTGTAAGGTAACGTCACTGTGATCTAGCGCACATCAGAATACGCGAAGTCGGGGCCCTCGTGTCACTCCCTCAGCTATTAAACAACATCTCAGAAGCCGCAACCGGGCCTCAGACCTGTGCGGTATTTGATTTTGACGGGACCATTATCTCGGGATATTCCGCGACTGCTTTTCTGCGCGATCAGATCGCCAGAGGCGAACTGTCCCCCGCGGACCTTCTGCAACTGACACAAGCGGCTACCCGGTTTGGCATTGGCTCATTGGGCTTTTCAGCGCTGATGGCCGTGCACGCGCAGTACCTTGCCGGTCGTTCAGAATCAGACTACATCGCCAATAGCGAACGACTCTTTCGCAGAGCCATTGCGAAGCTCATCTATCCGGAGGCGCGGCAGTTGATCGAGGCGCATCGGGCCGCCGGGCACAGCATCGCCATCATCAGTTCTGCCACACCGTATCAGGTATTACCCGCTGCGAAGGATTTGGGTATCGATCACGTTTACGCCACCAATCTTGAGGTTATCGAGGGCCAGTTCACCGGCGGCGTTGTCACGCCCACCTGTTTTGGTATTGGCAAGGTGCATGCCGCGGAGCGTTTCACCGATCAACAAGGCAGCGACCTTGAGAACTGCTTTTTCTACAGTGACAGCGCGGACGATATCGAATTACTCGAGGCCGCAGGCCACCCAGTCGTACTGAATGGTAGCCGCGAGTTGAAGGCTATCGCTCGAGCGTCGGGTTGGCCTTCATCGGACTTCAGCAGCCGTGGGACCGCGACGACAGGGCAAGTCATCCGCTCACTCGCCGCAACGGGCTCTCTCGTGGGCAGCTTCATGATGGGCTTGCCGCTTTACGCGCTCAGCCGGTCGCGTCGAGATTCTATCAACTTCTCGATTTCCTTATTTGCGGAGACCGCCAGTGCACTGATCGGCCTGGACCTCGATGTTCGCGGGCGCGAGCATCTGTGGCGACACCGCCCGGCCATTTTTATGTTCAATCATCAAAGCAATGCCGACATGCTGATCATGGCCAGTCTGATCCGGCGGGATATCGTCGGTGTGGGCAAACGCGAGCTGAAACAACTGCCGGTGATTGGCCCGCTGATGGGCGCGGCAGGTGTGGTATTCATTGATCGCAGTGACCGCCGCGCAGCGATTGAGACCATGAAGCCGCTGGTCAATGCGATGCGCGACGAGCGGAAAAGCCTGGTCATTGCACCCGAGGGGACGCGCGCGCCGACGCGGAAGTTGGGGGCGTTTAAAAAGGGCGGATTTCACATTGCCATCGAGTCCGGTGTCCCTGTCGTCCCGGTGGTGATTCACAACTCCGGAGACATCTCTCCAAAAGGAGAAAAGATTTTTCGCAGCGGCACCGTTCAGGTGGACGTCCTCCCCGCAATCGATACAAGTCAATGGATGGTCAGCACCATCGATGACCACGTGGCCGAAGTCCGCAATACCTTTCTGCGCGCCCTGGGCCAGCCTGAGTTGTCCGTCGCCGAGACCGCCGCGTTACGGCGTGAGACCCCTGAGGATCTGAAGCCAGAGGTCCGCGGCCAACGTAAGCGCGGGTCACGCCAATCGGACTCAGAGACGCCGCAAATCGCAACCTCATCGTTGCTCGGTGATTTCGACGCCGACTCTGCACGGGGCAATAGCACACCGCTTCAGCCCTTTGAGCAAGGTGTCGATCAAGAGACGCCCGCAACGAGGCACTGAGTGCGTCTGCAAGCAGCGCTGCAGGCGCAGCTCGATGTCAGCCCCTCTCCTGAGGGCCAGCACCCCGTCATTTTTTTGCTCGACGCCGATCGCCGCTTTGATCGAAATCTGCTGAAACACTGGATCAACGCTCACCCCGATCCTGACCGTGAGCACGTCATCGTCTGCCTCGATCTCCGCGACGACCGAAACCCGCTGGCGGTCGAGGCATTGATTGACGCCTTACAGCGACACTCGCAGGCCTGCGTCGCGCCCCTGCGGCTCTCATGGCTACAAACAGACCACGCAAAGAAGTCAGGCCCCAGATTGCGTGATGTGCTCCGCGGAGGAGAGCGACGCCCACCGTCATGGCTCTGTGATCGGGTTGCGCGGCTGAATCCGGAGCGAGTGCATCTGACTGTCGGCGAGCCGGGCGCCACCCTTGATCTGGCAGACAGATTTCTGGCTAAAACCGGTCTTTCGGCCGAGGCGCAGCGCGAAGAGTTCGCAGTATTCATTGCGCGTCAGGCGGCGGTCGTGCTCGATATTGCAGAGCGTCAGCTCATTGGGGGTCGCTATAAAGTTCCCCGCTATGTGCATCAGAGCATTCGCAGCAATCGCGCCTTCAAGTCAGGCTTGCTTGCCATCGCGAATGAGGCGCAACGGCCCAGCAAGGGGGTCCGGTCTGAGGCCAATGAATACCTCAATGAAATGATCTCCATTCCCACCCGATTTTGGCTGGATGTATGGGCCAAGCTCTGTGAGGTTTGTCTGGGCCTGGGTTATGACAAGGCATTGCAATATGACCCGGCCGATCTGGAGCGCGTCCGGAAGATCGTGCGGCAGTATCCTTCAGCATTGCTGTGGACGCATAAGACCTACATCGATGGCTTCGTGGTGCCCAAAATCCTCTTCGACAACAACTTTCCCATGCCACATTTTTTTGGTGGCGCGAATCTCAACATTCCTATCCTGGGATTCTTCCTCAGGCGGGCCGGCGGCATTTTCATCCGCCGCAGCTTCCAGGACAACGAGGTCTATAAACTCAGCCTCAAGCAATACATCGGCTACCTGATGGAGAAGCGCTTTCCCATGACCTGGTCCTTTGAGGGCACCCGATCACGGCTGGGCAAGCTGATGCCACCCAAGTACGGGCTTCTCAAATACGTTTTGGAGGGCGCACACCACGCAGGCTCTCAGGATATCCACATCATCCCTGTATCGGTTTCCTATGACCTGGTCAGAGACGCCGAGGAATATGCGAGGGAACAATCGGGTACACCCAAAGCGCCAGAATCAGTTGGCTGGCTGGTTCGCTATATCAAGAGCCTCGCCAGACCGATGGGGCGCATACACGTCGATTTTGGCGAACCCGTCCGCCTCGACTCGGCACCTGATCCAAATGATCAACTGGCGATATCGAAAATTGCTTTTCAGGTTGCGGTAGAGGCCAATCGCGTCACGCCAGCGACCTTTCCTGCCGTGGTCTCTACTGCGCTTCTCGGCGCCTTCCCCCGGGCGCTGACCGAGCCTGAAATCATCCGAGAGGTCTCGACCATGACCCAGTGGGCCACAAGCCGGGGGGTTCGATTATCACCGGATTTTAATCTCAATTTTGCCGATGATATGGCTGGTCTGCTGGCCAACATGATACAGGAAGGCATCATCACCCGGTTTGAGGGAGGCCCCGAAACGGTCTATGGCATCGCCGAGGGGCAGGCACCCATTGCCAGTTTCTATCGCAACACCGTCGTGCACTTTTTCCTGACGCGTGCCGTCGCGGAGCTTGCCCTGTTAGCCGTCAGCGAGCAGCGCCAGACGGTCGCAACGCTGGATCATTTCTGGGCGGAGGTGAGGGAACTGCGTGATTTATTTAAATTTGAGTTCTTCTATCCCGACACACAGGAATTTGAGCAACAAATTGACGCCGAGCTCTGTCGCGACGAACCCCGCTGGCAATCGCTGCTCAGCGAGCGCCCGGATAACGCCCGGCTGATTATCAATCGACTGTCACCCAAGCTTGGGCACGTAGCCTTGACCATATTCGCTGAGGCCTACAGCGTGGGGACCGACATCCTGCTGAGACAGCCTGACGATGAGCCGCTGGACGAGGCCGTGTTTATTGATCGATGCATGAGCTACGGTCGACAGGCATACTTGCAACGACGGATCAGTAGCGAGGCCTCAATCGGGAAACTGCTTTATGGCAATGCGTGGAAGATGTTGAGCAGTCGCGGACTCATTGATCAGCCAGAGGGCCGGTCAAGGCAGGCTGAGGCGCTGAACCAACTGATCAGACGGCTCGAAGTGATACGCGCCTTGAGTATTGCAGACCGGGGTGCCAGCACCTTGAGAGATGTTGCCCGTGAAACGCTCTAGGGTCGCGATTCTCGGCGGGGGCTCATGGGGCACCACCACAGCATCGGTCATCAGTCGTCACTGCGACGCAATACTCTGGGCCCGGGACGGGCAGATCGTCGACGAGATCAATCAGGCACATACCAACCACCGTTATCTCGGAGACGCGGCGCTCAACGCCAAGCTGGCGGCCACGACAGACATCGGAGCCGCGGTAAATCAAGCCGAGGCGGTATTGATTGCCGTACCCAGCAGCCACTTTCGCGAGGTGCTCGCCAGCGCGCTCAGTGACCTACCGATGGGTATCCCCCTCATCAGCTTGAGCAAAGGCCTCGAGAAGGGCAGCCGAATGCGAATGACCGAAATCATTCACGATGTGGCGCCGGGGCGCATACCGGGCGTGCTGACAGGCCCCAACCTCGCCCGCGAGATTGGGGCCGGCCAGGCCGCGGCCAGCGTGTTGGCGCTTGAAGATCACGAGGCCGCGCTCGCGTTACAACCCAAGCTCAATGCGGGACTCTTCCGTGTCTATACCAATCAAGATGTGATCGGTTGTGAACTGGGAGGGGTGCTGAAGAACATTATCGCCATCGCCGTCGGGATGGGAGACGGGCTGGGCGCGGGTGATAACACCCGCGCTGCACTCATCACCCGCGGCCTTGCCGAGATGAGCCGCCTCGGTGAGGCACTTGGCGGTAAAGCCGAGACCTTTGCGGGCCTCGCGGGAATGGGGGACATGATCGCGACCTGCACCAGTCCGCAGAGCCGAAACCGGCATGTGGGCATGGAACTGGCCAAAGGGCGCTCCATCGATGACATTATCGACACCATGCATATGGTGGCTGAGGGAGTGAAAAGCGCGCCCACTGTGATCGACCTTGCGCAAGAAAAGGGGATCAGTTTGCCAATCAGCGAGGACGTCTATCGCGTCATCATTGGCGAGTCGAGCGCGCGCGGGGTATACCGGGGCCTGCTGCGAGTCACCGCCGGCGCCGAGTCAGACCCCGGCTAACGTCGAGCACCCTGAACCCAAGACTGTGAGAAATGCCGTAGCCGTCGGTGGAGGTTTTGGCTAGCCTCTTTGCTCATGACTTACTGACGAACGAGGAACTCGGAGTGCTTGCCCAACCGAATGCGCAACGACATCGCACCGTCCTGAGCAAACTCACCCGGCTGATCACCGGACTGATGTTGGTCACGTTGGTCGGCTGCGCGACCAGTCCCACCGGTCGGACCCAATTCATTCTCATTTCTCCCGATGCCGCGATCATCGAATCTGAAACCGCTTACTTGGATACCGTCCGGCAGCTTGAGGACGATGACAAGCTCGTTAACGACCCTTTGAGCGTGGCGCGGGTGGCACGCATCACTGGCCGCCTGGTTTCCATAGCCGTAGCCGATTATCCGGAGAGCGCTGACTGGAAGTGGAGCGTCGCCATTGTGGATGACGGCGAGACTGTCAATGCGTGGTGCATGGCGGGCGGCCGGATGGCGGTGTACACCGGGCTATTTGATCAGCTTGAGCTGACCGATGATGAATTCGCTCAAATCATGGGACACGAAATTTCCCATGCTCTGGCCAATCACACTGCAGAGCGCATGTCCCGTGCAATGGCCACCGCTGCCGGTGTTGCCATCGTCGGTGCGGCCTCAGATAACAGCGGCGCGGCAATGGCAGGGGCAGCGCTGATTGCCAACGTGGCACTCACGCTACCCAACAGTCGTGACGCAGAAAACGAGGCCGATATCTTGGGGATGATGTTGGCCACCAAAGCCGGTTATGACCCCGAGGCCGCGGTCACGCTGTGGCAAAAAATGGGTGATCTCAGTGATGACCGGCCGGCCGAGTTTTTGAGCACCCACCCGGCACCTGAGAATCGACAGGCGGCGTTAAATGCGATGATTCCCCATATGCTCAAGGTCAATCCGAGTCGTGACAAGGCGCCGATTCACCCTGTCACCATTGTGCAGTAAGAGTCGACTCGTTACCTGACAGTGTGCAAAAAGTGCAGGTGATCCTCATATTGGTTGAGGATATCGACGATCACCTGCTCCTCCGACCACCCCATCACGTCATAGTCCTGACCGCCCTCGGTGAGATGCACTTCGGCTCGAAAAAACTCCGGCGCGCTGCCTTTTGCGGTGGTCTTGTCGGTGGTCGTGTCGATGGCCGCGGCAATCGACGCATCCGGCAAAGGGTGATTGCGCGCGCGCACCTCGTAGCAGAAGTCATCCTCGCCGCCATGGGCAACTTCCAGTCGAACCGATAACGCGGCTTCATCAGCAACAACCTGAGCAACAACACCACGAGCGGCAAGCTCACCGGCGAAGGCCTGCATCGCCGGCTCCACCGTGTCACGCTGAAAACGAAGCACGATTTGATCATCCGGATATTCCAATAGCACTCCAAGCCTGTCCCGCCAGCCCTCGGCGGCGGTAGCAGGTGGCACGTGCGTTGAGTGGGACTGACGCTTCGCGCCATCAGCAAGTAGCGCCCGGCCAAAACCCCAGAAGGCCCCAAGTAAGGCAATTGCAAAAGGCAAGGCACTGGCAATCGTTGCAGTTTGCAGCGCCTGTAACCCCCCGCCAAGTAGTAATAGCGAGGCGGCCAAGGCGATCACCAGAGTCCACAGCGTACGCTGCAGGGCGGGCGTATTGTCCACCCCCTTGGCACTCAGCATGTTGAGCACCATCGCGCCGCTGTCTGCCGAGGTGACAAAGAAAATCACGATCATGAGGAGCGAAATCACGCTCAGGGCTTTGGTAGCGGGTAAAAATTCCAGGAAGCGGAACAAGCCCACCGCCGGATTTTCCTGCACCGCGGTGCCCAGTTCAGACACCCCCTGATTGCCAATCAGTTCCAACGCACTGCCCCCCAAAACCCCCATCCACAGACAAATAAACAAGGTGGGTACGATGGTGACACCAACCAAAAATTCGCGGATGGTTCGGCCGCGGGAGATGCGTGCAACAAAGACGCCGACGAAGGGCGTCCAACTGATCCACCAGCCCCAGTAGAAGATGGTCCAGCCACCAAACCAGTCCGTTTGGTCATAGACATACATATCGAGGGTGCGGGGCACCAGGCCTGCCACGTAGGCGCCAAAATTCTGCAGCGTGCCGGATAACAGGAGCGCCGTAGGGCCCGTCATCAAGATCAGCAGTAGCAACAGCACCGCGAGGATAATATTGATCTCGGAGAGGCGCTTGATGCCGGTATCGAGCCCGAGGACGACCGATACCGTGGCCAAGGCCATGGTGGCAAAGATCAGACCCACCTGAACCCAGACGTCGATCGGCAGTTCAAAGAGGTAGTTAAAGCCGGTATTAATCTGCAGTACACCGAGCCCCAAACTCACCGAGATCCCGCAGGTGGTGCAGATCACCGCGAAGACATCGACCGCGGCGCCGGCGGGCCCATGAATACGCTCTCCGATTAACGGATAAAACGCCGACCGAAGTGTCAGCGGTAAATCATGCCGGTACGCGAAGTAAGCGAGGATCATGGCCACCACCGCGTAGGTTGCCCAGGCGTTGAAGCCCCAGTGAAAGTAGCTGATCTGGATCGCCTCTGTCGCCGCCTCCGGCGTCCCGCCCGGGCCCGTGGGAGGTGACAAGTAATGCATCACGGGCTCAGCGATACCGTAAAACATCATGCCAATGCCAATACCGGCAGAAAACAGCATGGCAAACCAAGACGCATAGCTGTAGTCAGGTTCCGCGTGGTCCGGCCCCAGCTTGATATCACCATAACGTGAAACCGCAAGAAAGACGACGATCACAGCAATTAGCGTCACGATCAGCACATAAAACCAGCTTGCGGTATCCACAATTACCGCTTGCACGCCCGCAAACGGGTTGCTGCCCGCCTCAGGCACGGCCAAAACCAACAAGATAGCGCCGAATAACAGGGTCAGCGCGGGAAAGCACACCGCGGCATCAATTGTGAAACGAGGCCGGGTCTGATCGGGTGCGGAGTGGTCAGTCATGCAGGCTTTTCATTCGTATTTGGCGCACAGTGTAACCGATGCCCACCGAGAACCTTAGTTTTTCCCGGGGGCAGTGGCCAAGGCTTGATTCAAAATTACGGAGGCTTGTTGCAAACAAGTTACGAGTTTGCAGGCTTAGCTTATTAAAAGTAGGATAGGCACCCGCTGTATCTAAGAATAAGGCCGCCTGCCTTTAAATCGGCGGCTATTGCCATTGAGAGTAATAAGGGAGCCAATATGACTCACCCCCATCGTTTTACACGCACACCACTAGCCGCCGCCCTTGGCGTCGCGCTGTTGCCGCTTGTTGCAAGCCCTGTTCAGGCGCAGCTCGAGGAAGTGGTGGTCACCGCAACCAAACGCACCGAGAGCCTGCAGGACGTTCCTATTTCTGTCTCCGCTCTAGGGGGCGAAGCGCTTAAAGACCTGGGCGTGCAAACCTTCGATGAATATGTGGAGTTTCTTCCCAACGTTGTCAGCGCCGGTATTGGCCCGGGTCAACGCGAGATTTACATTCGGGGCTCCGCCTCTGAACAGTCGTCCATTACGGTTGCGCCCGCTCAAGGTTCTGCGCCCGGCGTAGCACTATATTTCGACGACATGCCCGTCTCATTCGGTGCGCGTAATTTGGATGTCTACGCAGCGGATCTCGAACGTATTGAGGTCCTCTCTGGCCCTCAGGGAACGCTATTCGGCGCCAGCTCTCAGTCTGGAAATATGCGTCTTATCACCAACAAGCCTCAACTGGATGAGTTCAGCGCGGGTATCGATGTGGGAATGAGCACCACCCACGGCGGAGCAGACAGCAACAAAGTGGAGGCGATGATCAATATTCCACTGAGCGATCGAGCAGCCATCCGGTTTGTCGGGTTTGCTGATAAGCAGGGCGGCTGGATTGATAACGTGCCAGGCACATTCACTCCCAGCGGCGAGGTTATCGACCGAAACAACTCAGCTGGTTTCGGTCCTTTTTTCCGTGACTTCCCCCTGACCACAATTCAGTCTACCTCCAACGCAGATCTGGCGAGGGACAATTGGAACGAGGCGAAGTACAACGGTTATCGACTGGGTCTGCGCTACGACTTCACCGATAACTGGAGCGGCATTGTTCAACACATGTCGCAAGAAATCGACGTCCAAGGCTCATTCTTGATTGACCCAAGCCTCGGCGATGAGAGCTCGCAAAAATTTGTGCCCGAGCACAACGTCGATGATTTTGATATCACCACATGGACCTTAGAGGGCCGGATAGCAAATCTCGACGTGGTCTATACCGGTGGTTACATCGACCGGGAGGTAGATGCCCTCATTGACTATACCCACTACAATAACGGTGGCGGTTACATCACCTACTACCTGTGTAGCGGCAACATTTACTCCGGCGATAAAGCCAATGCACGAAACACGTGTTTCGATCCCACAAAACAATATGCGGATCAGTCCACCAACGAGCGGACCACGCACGAGTTCCGCATCAGCAGTGACCCTGATAATCGCTTCAGATGGATGGCTGGCGTCTATTACAGTGATGTAGAGACAACACACATTGGCGAGTTTCAGTATCTCTCGACCAATGATGCGTTCAGCGAACACATTGTTAACTACTTTGGCTCTGGCGCGCCGTTTGAGGTGGGCAACACCACCATCCCAGGTACGCCAGGGACCAACACCGACGGGCCCAGAAGCGCACTAACCACTTTTTACAATGATTTTACCCGTACGGAAGAAGAACTTGCGTTTTTTGGAGAATTGGCCTTCGATCTCACTGACTCGCTGACCATAGCAGTGAGTGCACGCCGGTATGACTTGGATACCCAACTGCAAGGTGCGTCAAACTTCTCTTTTGGATGCCGTTATGGAGCGCCGTTCACTGACCGCGATACCCCCGCAGGCGCAGGATTTGGTAACGCCGAGGTGACCGCTGACGGACGCTGCAACAGTAACGCCTTCAGTAATGACGTCTCTGCGCGACTGCTTACTCTGGGCCAGTACGCCGCCTCCGGCGACGACAGCATCATCCTCAATGCAACAAGTCCGAATGGCGCGCGAGATATGTTCCGTGGTGGAGGTAGCAACGCGGCCACGCTTGCGGCAATTCAGTCCGGTCAGCTGGACATCAGTGCGATTGAATCCGATGGTTCAACAAACGAAGAAGACACCATTGTGCGTTTCTCTGCAAACTGGAACATGACGGATGACATCATGTTCTACGGTATTTATTCAGAAGGGTACCGGCCTGCGACGCAAAATCGAAATGCCGGTCAGCTTGCGGCTAACCAAAGTGGCGTATATGAGGGCTATGTAGTACCCGCGGTTGCCGTTACCGATGAGCTTGAGAACATCGAGTTTGGTATGAAAGGTGAATTCCTTGACCGAACGCTTCGCATCAATGCAAGTATTTACTGGGCAGAAATCACGGATCTTCAGGTATCCCGTTTTGATCCATCTAACGTCGCGTTTCTGGTCTTCATGGAGAACGTCGGTGATGCAGATTCCAACGGCATCGATGTCGATTTTCAGTGGGCACCAACTGACAACCTCACCATCTCGGGTGCCGCTAGCTTTCTGGATACGGAAATCACTCGCCTTAACCCGCAGCTACAGGGTGTTGCGGTGCCGGTCGGCTCAGAGCTGCCGCTCGCTCCCGACTTTTCTGGAAACCTGAGAGCACGCTACGACTTCGAGCTACCGGGAATGGGCGCGAATGCCTACGTGACAGGGTCAGTGACCTATCGCGGCACCTCGCTAGCAGGCATCGTAGGCAGTGCCGCATTCATGGACGACACTGCGCTACTCGCCTATGGCAGCACCTCTGGCTTAGGCCTCGAGGAGGCCGGAGGTAACTTTGGTACCGTTGCAGATTCGAGCGGGGCCCTTCCCGCCAGCACGCGCTTTGTCAACGAATCGGCAACGGTGCTCAGCGCCAGCGCTGGAATCATGAAAGACTCGTGGCTTGCCGAGCTTTACGTGAAAAATATCACCAGTCAGGAGGGCGCTATCGTCCAAACTGCTGGTAAATTTACTCCGGAAGCGACGGTCAATAGGCCCCGCACAATTGGCGTGAGATTATCCTACCGTTTCTAATCCAATTGGCGTAGTCAAAGGGCGGACATTGTCCGCCCTTTTTTTATGGAAGAGATCTTGGGAACGTGAGCACTACCGACACTGTAAAAAGAGCGCAAGCCGCGTTAAGCCGGGGAGACCTTAGCGGAGCTCGGTCACTTCTCGGCGCCGCGATCGACCAAAACCCTGCCGACTTTGAGGCTCGTTACACGATGGCGGTATTGCATCGCACGGCGGGTGAGGAATCACTTGCTAAGAAGGTTCTCACCGAGTTGCTATCAGAAAAGCCAGATTTTGGGCGCGGTTTTCAAGAGCTCGGCTACTGTGAGCTCGCATTAAAGCGAGACCCAGACGCCCAGCTCGCGTTTGAGAAAGCTGTGGAGTTAGATGCCTCACTTCTGGACAGTTGGCGATTTTTAGGCGCACTGTATCAGCGCCAAAACGACCCTCGCGTCGAGCGCGCTGAGAGACAGATCGCCTTCCTGACCGAGCTACCACCCGAGCTGCGGACCGTTATCAGCTATCTCGCCGCCAATCGGCTGGCTGACGCAGAGCGACTCTGCCGCTTTTTTATGAAGCAAAATCAAACGCACATTGAGGGTATGCGCTTGATGGCGGAGGTGGCCACCCGCACCGGGGTCTTCGATGACGCGGAATTCCTTCTGGAGACAGTAGTAGAACTGGAGCCCGAGCACATGGACGCGGATATACAGCTAGTCCATGTATTGCTAAGACGCCAGCGTTTTCACAAAGCTTATCAGCGAGCGAGCGCGCTCTACCGATCTCATGGCGAGACAGTGCAGCAGGTGTTGGCACTATACGCTTCGGCGTGTTTTGGCATCGGTAAAAACGAGGAGGCAATTCGTGTTTACCGAAAGATGATAGAGCAAGCACCTCGCGATCCGGCAATGAGGGTATCTTTGGCGCATGTGCATAATGCCGTGGGCGATACAGAAAGCGCGGTAAAACTTTTTCACGAGGCGTATCACCTGCAGCCCGAATTCGGCGACGCCTACTGGAGCCTCGCCAACACCAAGTCCTACCGCTTCTCCGAGCCAGAGGTCATAACGATGTCTCAAGGCGTGGAGAACCCCGCCACGCCCCAACTAGACCGAATACAAATGCATTTCGCGCTGGGGAAGGCTTTCGAGGACCGGAAAGATTTCGCGGCATCCTTTGATCACTACGCGCAGGGAAACGCGCTGAAAAGAGAAGCGTCACACCATAGTGCAGAACAGCTGGATATCCGTGTCTCGACTCAAATCGAGGTGTGCACCAAAGAGTTATTTGATCGATTGGAGGGTGCAGGGCACCAGGCTGATGACCCCATTTTCATAGTTGGCTTACCCCGCGCAGGTTCAACGCTGCTGGAGCAAATTCTGGCCTCGCACTCCATGGTTGACGGCACTATGGAGCTCCACGACGTGCTTGATCTTGCCAAGCGCCTGAGAGGAAGAGACAAAGCCAGTGACCCCAGCCCTCGTTATCCCAGAATTCTTGCAGACCTTGGGGCAGAGAAATTTTCCCAATTCGGAGAGCAATTTATTGCGGATACACGCGCGTATCGTGGTGAAGCACCACGCTTCATTGACAAAATGCCGAACAATTTTTTTCATATCGGCCTGATAAAGTTGATGTTGCCAAACGCCAAGATAATCGATGCGCGACGGCACCCCATGTCGTGTTGCTTCAGTGGCTTAAAGCAGCTGTTTGGTGAAGGTCAGGAATTTTCTTACGGCCAAGAAGAAATAGGAAATTATTACAAGCAATATATCCGCTTGATGAAGCACTGGGATGAAGTTTTACCGGGCTATGTATTGCGCGTTCAGCACGAGGATGTTGTGGAAGACCTCGAAGCAGAAGTCCGCCGCTTGTTAGATTTCTGCGAACTCCCCTTTGAGGAAGCCTGCCTGAGTTTCCATAAAACCGAGCGAAGTGTGAGAACACCCAGTGCCGAACAGGTGCGGCAGCCCATTTACCGGTCAGGGCTCGATCAGTGGCGCAACTACGAGAGCTATCTGGATCCACTTAAAGAAGCCCTTGGTGAAGAACTCCTCGAAGCGTACGACATCGCACCACCACAATGATTTTCTCTGAATCGCGGCGGTTTATTTTTTTCGCAGTGCCCAAAACAGGCACCCATACGGTCAGAGAGGCTTTGCGCGTGCATCTGGCCGAGGGTGATTGGGAGCAACAATTGCGCTATGGAAAGCAACTATCCCCATTACCCGAGATCGCGGCGGTGAATCATGGTCATGTCAGCTATCGACAACTCAGCGGCGCCATCCGCGTTACCGCGCTGAGTGCGTTTTTTCGATTCGGCTTTGTGCGACACCCGTTTGACCGCTTTGTCTCCGTCTGTGCTTTTCTGGCGCGGACTGACCCTAGCTACGATCAAGACCCGACCGACTGGATGAAACGCGCCCTACTTCGCCCTCAATTCTGTAAACGCGTACTGGTGGCGCCGCAGCACGCGCTACTCTCCGACGATTCGGGGGCGGTGGCGCTCGATTTCGTGGGTCGCTATGAATCTTTGCAGGCTGACTTTGACGCCGTCTGCGACCGCCTCGATTTACCCCGAGCAGCGCTTGCTCACCGCAACCGCTCCGAGCACGATGCTTACCAAAACCTGTTGGATGGCGAGCTGAGGGATGCGCTGTGGCAGCGCTACGAACAGGACTTCATCGCCTTTAATTACTCCCCATAACAAACTCTTTGGCCCGGCTGGGCCTGAGTGCTGCCGCGAGGAGCCGTTGGTTGATAATGGGGTTGATGCCGACTTTATTTGACTGAGTCACCAACACGCGGGGGTCTGGCTTTAGGGCGCCCTGCGCCTGCTGCAGTAGCCTCTGGTATCCCTCAAATCCCTCCGCCATGAAGCCATAGAGCGACCAGTGATTACGCCAGTCATGAGCCAAGTCAAAAAGCAGGTCGTGGTAATACTCCAATACGGCTTTGTCGTTATCCGGGTTGGCTGAGCAATCCGCCATCAGCTCTGTCACGATCGCAGACATCTCTCCGGGGGCCATCACCGGCGCAGCGGGGAATCGCTCTGTCATTAAAGACGGGTTCGCCTTCTCGTCAAAGGCAACGCGACTGGGTTCGCTTGCTTTGGGACGTCGCTGTACTTGACGCACCATACGCCAGAAGCGGGCAGAGCCTGCGATATCAATCACCAGATGGATCCGGTCCGACGGGCTACCGTTAATCACGCGGTGACGACGCCATGAATCGAACAGCCAGGCTTCGCCAGATGCCATGTGGACTTCTTCCTGACCACAAAAAAAGCGCACCGACGGCTCGGTGATTATCGGGACATGAATCCTTACCCGGCTGTACCAGTGGTAGTTAAAATCGACGTGTTCCTGCACCTCCGCGCCGGGCGCCAGTCGCATTAAACGGCTCCGGGCGACCACCTCCCCAAAACTGCTGACCACTTGCATTAGGTAAGGGGAGTTTCGAAGCACTTCGGTTGCGGCCATCTGGCCATCAAAACCGTCCCTGGGTTCACCATTGATAGCGACCAGTGGCACGGCTGTATTGCCCGGTAAACCCGAAGGGTGCGGCAGCCATTGCTCTGGCAACACACGCTCAACTTCTCTCGCCAATACCGCCGTGTCAAAAATAAAAGGCAGCTTCAGGAAGGGTCGGTCGAGTTCCATGCTGAAAACCTATCCGCTCTGGGCTTGAACCCACTCAAGAATAGATGAGAAATCCCTCTGGCCGTTGCCATCAGTCTGGTGTGCCGCGTAGGCGCTCATCGCCTGCTTGCCCATTTGATTGTTGAGCCCACAGCTATCGGCAACCTCGCAGGCAAGCCCGAGATCCTTGACCATCAGATCGACCATAAAGCCGGGTTGATAATCGTTGCTGGAGGGTACACCCTCCATCACATCGGGCCAGGGGTTGTAAACCTGCAGTGACCAGTTATTCCCAGAGCTAGCTCTCATAATGTCTGAGAGCACGGCGGGATCCAGCCCGTGCGCCTCACCCATGGCGAGCGCCTCGCAGGTACCGATCATATGCACCGCGAGTAACATGTTGTTGGCGGCCTTGGCGACCTGACCTGCCCCCGCCGGGCCCGCATGAAAAATTTTCTCCGCACTGCCCATGCCCTCGAGAATCGGTCGCGCGCGGCTAAAAGCACTGGCAGTACCCCCGCACATAAAGGCGAGGGTGCCGGCTGCCGCTGCAGCTACCCCGCCCGAGACCGGTGTGTCCATAAAGTCGATACCCATCTCTACTGCAGCTTCACCAACCTGTCGCGCGGTGGCAGCATCGATGGTACTGGCGTCCAGGATCAGCGTGTCTTTGGAAATCGTCGCCAGCAGGCCATCGTCACCAAGGAAGGTCCCCGCCACATGTTTGCCAGCGGGTAGCATGCTGATAATCACGTCAGCACTTCCAGCCGCTTCAGCGGCCGACGCCGCCACCGACGCGCCCTCAGCCGCCAGCGCAGCACAGGCGGCCTCGACAAGGTCAAAGACGGTTAATTGATGTCCAGCGGCAAGCAGGTTCTTGGCCATCGGCCCACCCATATTACCGAGGCCCAGAAAAGCGATTGTGGCCATGTGTTACTCCGGTAGTGCCAACGCCGGCATGGCAGATGGCGCAGTGAAGAAGGTGTCCACCACCGCGGCGGGTACCGAGGCGAGATCGGCATAGGTCCATGCCGGGGAGCGATCTTTATCGACCAGTAGCGCACGGACGCCTTCCGCAAACTCTGGGTGACGCATGATATTGCAACCCAGTATCAGCTCGGACTCAAAGACCTCCTCTAAGCTCGCGCTCCGGGTTTGATTCAACTGCCGGAAAATCCAGGTCGCCGCCAGCGGTGAGCCATGGTCCAATCCGTCGCGCGCCCTGCCAAGCCACACGTCATCGCCCTGCCAGCCCAAGACCCGGGCATGAATTGCGGCGAGGTCGTCGCCCGCCATCCATTCGTTAATCGTGTCGATGTGCGGCTCTAATTGCCCGTCTGGCTGTTCCGCACCCGCCACCATGCCAGTGAGCACCGCGCCAACAAGGGCATGGTCCGCATCCGCCTCACCAGACCATGCCTGCGTGGTCAGGCTAGCGAGCAAATCGGTCTTCTGCTCATTAGCGAGGAAGTGCGTGCCCAGACCACAGAAGAGTGCATCCGTGGCATTGATATGGGACGAGGTCAGCGCCAGAAAGCGGCCCACCTGCCCCGGCATGCGATTCAAAAACCAGCTGCCGCCCACGTCAGGAAACAGCGCAATCGTGACTTCGGGCATGCCGATGCGCGTGCGCTCACTGACCACCCGGTAACGACAGCCCGCCAAAATGCCCAAGCCACCCCCCATCACCACACCATGGCCCCAACAGATCAGCGGTTTGCGATAGGTATGAAGCAGATAATTCATACGGTACTCGCGAGCAAAAAAATGCTCGGCATACTCACAGGGGCCACCCGGGGTTTCGAGGCAGGAATTTCGTAACGCCTGCACATCACCGCCGGCACAAAAAGCTTTTTCACCCGCCCCATCGATGAGCACCGCCACCACGTTGTCATCCCCTGCCCAGGCTTCAAGGCGATCCGAGATGGTGTCGACCATCTCCCGGGTGAGGGAGTTCAGCGTTTTCTCAACGTTGAGGGTGAGCTGCCCGACCACCCGGTCCCCTGCCGGATGCTCAGCAACCAGAACGCTGTCGGTCATCGGTTCTTCCATTCGGGCTCGCGCTTCTCAAGAAACGCGTTAGTGCCTTCCTGTTGATCCTCGGTCGAGAAGAGCGCCACGAATTCATCGCGCTCAGCCATCAAGCCATCAGCAATTGCTTTGTCGCGCGCGGAATGAATCAGCCGTTTGCAGGCCGCGATCGAAGAAGGAGATTGATTGCCCACTTGGGCAGCCAGTGCAGTGGCAGCCGCAAGCGCCTCACCCTTGGGCACCACCTCCTCGACGAGCCCGAGGGTCTGTGCCTGCTGGGCGCCAATTCTCTCGCCGCAGAGAATCATCCGCTTGGCCCAGCCCTCGCCCACCAGCTGAGTCAGCCGCTGGGTACCACCGGCGCAGGGCAACAGTCCCACGCGCGCCTCCGGTAGGGCCAGGGCAGCTTGCTCTTCAGCGATACGAATATCACATGCCAAAGCCACCTCCAAACCACCACCCATCGCGAAGCCATTGATGGCAGCAATGGAGACGCCGCGAAAGTCTGCCAGTGTCTCAAACGCCTCGCCGAAGGCATCGCCGACGGCGCGGGCGACATCGGCATCGCCCGAGGCAAACTGGTTAAGATCTGCTCCGGCAGAGAAGAACTTCTCGCCAGCGCCGGTCAGCACCAACGCATAGACGGCGGGCTCGGCATTGAGCGCTTCCACCACCTGCTTCAGCGCGGGCAGACTCTCGCGATCCCAGGTATTGGCCGAGGGGTTATCGATCACCAACGTGGCGATGTTGCCGTCTATCGAGACCTTGATTTTTTCAGATGGACTGATGCTCATTGAATGACCTCCAGTGCGCCATCCATCAGCAGCTTTCTGCCAATGATGACGCGCATTATTTCGTTAGTTCCCTCAAGTATTTGATGCACCCGCGTATCGCGCACATAACGCTCCATCGGATACTCCTTGATGTAGCCATAACCCCCCAGCAACTGCAGGGCATCATTGCACACCGTGAATCCCGCGTCCGTGGCAAACCGCTTGGCCATCGCGCAATACGTGGTCGCCTGGGGGTCCTTATTGTCTAGCTTGCTGGCTGCAAGCCGGATCATTTGCCGCGCCGCGACCAGCTCGGTCAGCATGTCGGCGAGTTTGAACTGGGTGTTCTGGAAACCCGCGATGGCCGTATCGAACTGCTTGCGCTCTTGTACGTAGGCCGTCGCATCCTGAATCGCGCGCTGCGCGGTGCCGATGGAACAGGTAGCGATATTGATGCGGCCGCCATCGAGACCCTCCATGGCAATGGCGAAACCCTGACCCTCTTCACCCAACCGCTGCGAAACCGGCACGCGAACATTATCGAATGTGATCATGCGCGTTGGCTGGGCGTTCCAGCCCATCTTGTGTTCTTTTTTACCGTACTGAACGCCCTCGGCGTCAGCGGGGATCAGCAGCGCCGTGACCCCCTTGGGTCCCGCGTCGGCGGTACGCGTCATCACCACCAGCACTTCGGTCTCCCCAGCACCAGAGATAAACACCTTACTGCCATTGACCACGTAGGCATCGCCGTCGAGGGTTGCGCTGGTGCGCAGGCTACCGGCGTCAGAGCCCGCACCCGGCTCGGTGAGACAATATGATGCGAGCTTTTCTCCCATCACCAGATCGGGGCACCATTCATCCACCACTGCCTGCTGGCAATATTTGCCAATCATCGCGGTCGCCATGTTGTGAATCGTCAGAAACGCGGCGGTGGTCGTGCATCCCTTCGCGAGCTCTTCCACAATCAGGCTGGCATCCAAACGGCCCATACCTAACCCGCCGGCCGCTTCGGGGGTGTACATCCCCATAAAGCCCAGTTCACCTGCCGCTTTAAGCGCATCCTTGGCAAAAACGGACTCTGCATCCCAGTGCGCTGCGTGGGGCGCTAACTCGTTGTCGGAGAAAGCCCTTGCGCTGGCGATGTAGGCCTGTTGATCATCGTTCAGTTCAAAATTCACTCAGGGTGCTCCACCGCCAGGGGCTATGTACACTGCGAAACGCAGGGTCACGCGACCCCGCTGCACGGGACGCATAGTATAAACCGATTATGGCTCAACCCCACGCCTCAATCGCCGGATCAATTCGATGGCAAGCCGCATCAAACCTCAGTTTTTGGGATGAGTTCACTGGCGTGAGGCGGCCGGTGGGTTTACCCTACGCCCTCGGTATTTTGGTAATTGGGGGACGAGCCGTCATGTCGCAGGATAGTGATGCCGCCAAGGCATTTATCGCGGATCTAGTCGCGCGATCGCGCGCCGCACAGAAGCAGATCGAGCACTACTCTCAAGAGCAGGTTGATGCGCTGATTCGGGCTATGGTCTGGTCAGTTGCCAGACCAGGGGTGGCGGAAGAAATTGCCCAATTTACCGTTAATGAAACCCAGCTCGGCAACTACGACGGCAAATTTCTGAAGATTCAGCGCAAAACGCGCGCGACACTGCTCGACATTATTCACGACAAGTCCGTAGGGATCATTGAAGAATATCCCGAGCGTAATATTCGTGTGCTTGCCAAGCCGCTGGGCGTGATTGGCGCGCTGGCGCCCTCGACAAACCCTGAAGCGACCCCCGTTATCAAGGGCATTCACGCCGTCAAAGGCCGGAACTCGATCATTGTTGCGCCCCACCCGCGGGCCAAGCTGACCAACAAGAAAATCTGTGACCTGATGCGCGCCGCGCTCAAAAAAATGGGGGCACCCGAGGATCTGGTGATCGGCATCGAAACCCCCAGTCTCGAAACCACTAACGAATTAATGTGCCAGTGCGACCTGGTATTGGCCACCGGCGGTGGTGCCATGGTGCACGCTGCCTATTCCAGTGGCTCACCCGCGCTGGGGGTTGGTGTGGGTAATGCGGTCATCACTGTGGATGACACAGCCGATCTAGACGCCGCGGCAGAGAAAATTCGCCTGTCGAAAACTCTGGACCTGGCGGCGTCCTGCTCATCGGATAACTCGGTGGTGCTCCTCGATGGCATCTATGAACCCATGCTGGAGAAGCTGAAAGCACAGGGCGGTTATCTCTGTAACGCGGAAGAAAAAGCCGCGCTGCGCAACACACTCTGGGATGAGGAGCTCCATCTGAATACCGCCATCGTGGCGCAAGCTCCGGAAAAGATCGCCCAGATGGCGGAGATTTCGATCCCGGAGGAGACGAAGTTCTTCATCGTGCCCGAGGATGGCTGGGGGCCCGAGCATCCCTTTTCGGGTGAAAAACTGTCGGTCATCATGGCGCTCTACCGCGCGCGGGATATCGATCACGCCATCGAGCTTACGCAGAACATTCAGGCCTATCAGGGTCAGGGACACAGCTGCGGTATCTACTCAAGCAGTGACGAGAACATCATGAAGCTGGCCGAGAACACCTACACCTCCCGCGTCATGGTGAACCAGCCGCAGGCGGCTTCCAACAGCGGCAACGTCTGGAACGGCATGCGCCAGACGTTCTCACTGGGCTGTGGCTCCTGGGGCGGCAACGGCACCAATAACAATATTTCCTGGCGAGATCTCATTAACGAAACCTGGGTCTCAATGCCGCTGGCTGAGAACAAAGTGATTCCCTCGGACGACGAACTGTTTGGTGACGTGATCGCTAAACTGGGATAAAAACAGAGCCAAATTCATATTCCCCGGGGGGTGGCCAGACAGGCATTTTTGAGGCCCTGTCCACGGTATGCGGGCGCCGCCGGTTATAGAGAATCCCCGCGTCAAGTAAGAGGAGGCTTACTGTGAGTCGAATCAGCTTTGTACCCACTGCCGAATGGAGTGAGGAGCTCCGCACCTTTGTCGCCACCGACAGCGCGACCGAGCTTGAGCTTGGCATCACGCGCATGCTGGCCCACGCGCCCGATCTAGCCATGGGGCCGATCAGTTTTGGTGCCGCAATGAAAACTCATCGGACACTGCCTGAGCGCCTGATTGAGCTACTTCGGCTCCGTGTCGCGTTTCATAATCAATGTCGCAGTTGTATGGCGATACGGTACAAATCAGCGAGGGCTGAGATCAGTGAGGCAGATGTTTGCAGCCTCGAGACACCGCAGGATGCCGAGTCGTTGGACGATCGAGAACGCCTTGCAATCGAGCTGGGCGATCGCTTCGCTTGCGATCACCTGTCGATCGACGATGCCTTTTTTACCGAGCTACAAACGCTGTTTTCCGAGGCAGAGGTCATGGAGTTACTCATGCACTGCGCCCTCTATGTGGGTGTAGGTCGGCTGGCAGCGGTTTTGGATATGACCGAGGATCTCCCCAGCGGGTTTGACACACCCTTCGACCAAAGCCGCAGCGTCACCCCCACCTCCGGTGAACCCATAGTCGTCAGGTAGTGCTCACTGTGGGGGGTACTACAGCGCATCAATCCTGTCTTCATCGAGACAACAGTCGCGATGCGCCGCTCGGGCTGGGTGCTTCAATCTGCCGATCACCCTGGGCTGGCGCACTGGCTGTCTTATGGTGCTCGGCCGCCAGCGCCGTCGAGCCCCACCGAGGCTGGTCACTTCCCGGCGCTGCGGAGGGCGGCGGTCACTTCAGTGAGGCAAACCAAATTACGCCCGCCAACGTGCGCAACCTCAAGGTGGCCTGGACACACCGCTCCGGGGATTTTCGGGAGGGCGACAATTTCATTGGTGGGCTCTCCGGTGAGGCGCCGCTCCAGTCCTCCTGGCAAGCAACACCTATTCTCGTTGAGGACCACCTCTATCTCTGCACGCCTTTTAACCGGATTCTTGCCATTCACGCCGAAACCGGGGCCGAGCGCTGGTCCTACTCCCCAGACATCGATCTGAAGAGCTTCCCCATGCCGCGCTGCCGGGGCGTGACCCAGTGGACTGACCAGCGCATCCCACCGACTGCGCCCTGCCATCGCGTGATCATTGCACCGGTCATGGACGCGCGGGTCGTTGGGCTAGATACGGTGACCGGTCAGACTTGCCCGTTTGGTGATGTGGCGGAGCTCGATCTCAGTACAGGCCTTGGCCCTTACGACGCCGGGTTTTACATGCTCAACACCCCGCCTGCGATTACCGGCAACACGCTGGTCACGGGAGGATCGATTGCCGACAACATTACCACCGCTGTACCCAGTGGTGTCGTGCGCGCCTACGACCTGACGACAGGCAGCCTCTTGTGGGCCTGGGAACCGGTACTCTCAATCGATCGATCAAACAGTGAGGTGGCAAGCGAGGGCAAAGACTCATCCACAACGGCAGCCACCGCCGCAGACCTGCGCTATCAGCAGGGCACCACCAATTCCTGGTCCTATCTGTCGGTCGACCCTGAGCTGGGTTTGGTTTACATCCCCACGGGCAATACCTCGCCGGACTACTACGGCGGGCATCGCGGCGATCTTGATCACTACTCGAGCTCCGTGGTGGCCTTATCGATCTCGACGGGGGAAGTAGTGTGGCACTTCCAGACCGTGCATCACGATATCTGGGATTTTGATGTTCCCTCCCAGCCAACGCTGTTTGAGACGGAGATTGACGGCCAGGCGGTCAAAGGCCTAGCCCAGACCACCAAGCAAGGGTATGTGTTTCTGCTGGATCGGGTCACAGGGGAACCGCTCTTCCCGGTAGAGGAGGTGCCCATGCCACAGGGGACGGTACCCGGCGATTACACGGCGCCCACCCAGCCGGTACCGACCAAGCCCCGCTCTTTGTTTGATATGCCCGGTAAAAGAGATTTCATCTGGGGGCTGCTCCCCTGGGACAAGTGGGCCTGCAAGGACACTCTTAAAGGTTTGCGATTCGAGGGCCCCTTCACGCCACCTGCGCTTGAGGGCGCATTACACATGCCGAGCGCCTTTGGCGGGCAGAACTGGGGTGGGCCTGCGATCGATCCTGTTCGCCAAAAGCTGGTGGTCAACACCCTCCACATGGGCACCGTGGTGCAGCTGATTCCCAGGGATGAATGTGAAGGTGATGGACCAAAACCCGTCGCCGACGGCCCGTTCCTGCTGGAGCCTTCCGAGGGTACGCCCTACTGCAATCGCCGCTGGCTGGGCTTTGTCTCGCCATCGGGCGTTCCATGCACGCCGCCACCCTGGGGGACTCTTGCCGGCATTGACCTGAAAACCGGTAAAGTCGACTGGCAGGTGCCGCTGGGTACTACTCGAGATATGGCGCCCTGGCCCTTCTGGTACATCAAAGGTTCGCCGAATTTGGGCGGCCCGGTGAGCACGGCCAGTGGCCTCACGTTCATTGGCGCGACCACCGATCATTTCCTGCGAGCATTTGATACGGATACCGGGGAGGAGCTCTGGAAAGGGCGATTGCCGACCTCGGGACATGGCCTGCCCATCACCTATCAGCTCAGCGAAAGCGGCAAGCAGTACGTGGTGATCGCCGCAGGCGGGCACGCTGCGATAGGCATCCCACCTGGCGACTATCTGGTCGCTTTCACGCTACCCGACGAATCTTGAGGGGAACAGCATGAATGCTCCCATTACCACGACACCTGCCGGCGATCTGCTTGCGAACATTCACGAGCTCGAGTGGCTGGATGTGGGGGGCGGCACCCAGTTCAAAATCCTCCGGATCTGCGAAAAAACCGGCCAATGGGCGCTCTATGTGCACATGGAGCCCGAGGCACGATTTCAGGCGCATCGCCATGAGGGCACCGGGCAGTTTTTTATTCTGAGTGGCGAATTGATCTACGACATGGGTACTGCCCCCGCGGGGACCTATGGCTTTGAGCCAGTGTTCGCCGAGCACAGCGACGCGCATTGCGTCGTGGAAACCGAGATGCTGTTTCTCGGTGAAGGTGCTGTCACCTATTTCACCCCAGAAGGCGAAGTTGACTACGTGTTCAATGCGATGACTTTAAAGGCCGCCCAGTAAGGGACAACACAGATAGATCTCTGCCCTGACTGAAGACCATCTCAAACAAACAAAGATCAACCGATAGCTCGGTCAACATCCTCTTTAGTAATACGGCCTTCCGGCCCAGATCCCTCTATTTGCTCCGGGTCAATGCCCGCTCTCTCTAACTTGCGACGTAAAGCGGGCGCAATGCGCATAGCCGGAGCGCGATCATTCTTGGCACTATGGATCTCGAGGGCTGCAAATACTGTCTCTTCCTCGGAGACAGCATCCTCGTCACTGCTCTGTGCGGCGATAAACGCCTCAATCGCTTCGTCCGTCACAACTTCAGATGCAATAACGCCAATCAAATAACCCACCGGCAGTTCTTCACCCACTTCGGCCAGGATTCGCACCAACGTGCCGGAACTTCGCGCCTCAAAACTGTTCACAATTTTATCTGTTTCGATGTCGACGATTTCCTCACCGGCCTTCACGGTGTCTCCCTCATCTTTATGCCAGGCGACGATCGTGCCTTGAGTCATTTCAATACCCCACTTGGGAATCGTCACCGGATCCAAGCGCTCACTCATCGCGGGTACTCCTTGCAAGGTCCGCCTTTGGGGGTAATGAAAATACCATCAGGGCATTTCCCGGCATGCGCGCGCCGAACTGGTATCCCGAATTCACGATGACATGCCCCTTGTACAGAACCGGGCCATCCGACTCGATGGAGCCGCCCAGCGCCATCTCGCCAGACACCGACTCAAATTCTCCATAGGTATCGAATGACCAGATAATTTCACCAGAGACGCTGTCATAAGCTTTGAGATTGCCGTCCAGAGTCCCCGCAAATACCAGCTGATCTGTGCTGGTAATCGCGGCGGACATGCCTTGATCACAGACTGGAATCGGTGACTTGCCCTCGCAATCAGCGACGCTGGGTGTGTACCAACGCTTTGTTCCCGAGGTTGGGTCCAGAGCATGAATTCCGGGGAAGACAGGGCCCGAAAAACGCCCTGTAATGGTGGTATCTGCGATCGGGACAAACAGCGAATCTTCGTTTGCCGACATGCCCCAGTGGACGCCACCCAGGAACCCGCCCCGACCGACTTTGTTGTGCCAGACCACAGCGCCGCCGTTATCTGGGTCGAGTGCATAGACATCACCACTCTTTTGGCCGACCAACAGGTAATCGTGCTCGTCACCAGGCCACAATACTGTTGAGGCACCGATGTCTAGATCAGGTCCGTCTTCTTCCGGGCAGTTGGCAGCCTCACCAATAAAGCACGCCATATTCCAGGCATCCCCGCCAAGCAGCTGCCTCGCCCACTGGCGTTCACCGGTGGCTAAGGAGAACGCCAATACCGCATCACTGGTATCGGCGGCAGGCGAAGTGTAGGCCTCTCCGGTACCGACGTAGAGCACGCCGCGCTCGGCATCGATAGTCGGGCTGTTCCAGACGGGTGCGCCGGCAGGCCCTTTCCGCGCGGCACCAAACGGATTCGTCTCACCGGTTTCTGCCGCGGGTTTGTCGATAACATGCGCGCGCCAATTCAGCTCCCCCGATGCGGCATCTACCGACACCACGCCGCCACGGAAGGTGCAGCAGGCGTAGCCGGGATCGGCTGCGGTGGCCCATTCTGAAGAAGAGATAGGGACATAGAGGCTCCCGTCGTGGAGCTTGGGAGACCCGGTAATCGTCGCATCGGGGTGGTCGCCCGCCGGAGTCCGCCATATCAGCGAGCCGTCCCTGGCATCGATGGCGTGCACCGTTGCGCTGAAGTCACCCATATAAAGCACCGGGTTCTCGCGGCCCGACACCTGACCGAGGGACAAACTGCTGCGAACCTCGGCACCCGCCGAGTAGGTCCAATGCGCGCACCCCGACTCCAGATCTAGCGCGTAAATATCGCCGGACTGGGACCCAACAAAGATCACGCCGTCATGCACCAAGGGTTGAGACCGCGCGCGCAGGGCGCCCGGGTAAGCAAATACCCATTTTAGGGCGAGCTGATCAACGTTGCCGCGATCCAGCCCAGCCACAGCGCCGTCACTGTGCCGGTGATTTTCGGGATTACCGCCCCACCCCTGCATGGCTGCAGCGTCGCTGTCGGCCAGCGCGCCAATCGGTTCAGCGCAGGCCAGAATCGGTTTCGGTGTTGCCATCGCCTCTCCAGCCAGAAAACCCGCCAGTGCCTCTCGCTCGGTCGTCGACAACGCCGAAGCCTGCGCACGCATCACACCGTTGTTCATGGCGTTCAATATCGTGTCAGCACCGATCGTAGAAAACGTGATCATGTGCGGCGCGCGTGGGACCTGCCCGTCGTGACAGGCAGCGCAGTATGCCTGATACAAAGCCATACCATCGGCCGCCTCTGTGATCGCCTCATCAGCGGGCATCCCCGTACTAGAGGTCGTGGCATACCCGAGCGGCACGCTCACCATCGTAGCCATCATCAGGCCTATCCGACACACTAGATCTCTCACTATCGTCATTTTCTTGTCGCTTCTTTTTCTCGTCTTAATAGGACAACGTCTCTTCCACCGCTGCCATAACCCGCTCAACGCTGGGTACGTAGTTGGCTTCGAGGCAGGGCGTCGCCGGCACCGGTGTATGGGGTGAGGTCACCCGGTCAACCGGCGCATCAAGGGTATCGAAACCGCGCTCAACGACCAGCCCCGCTATTTCCGAGGCCATACTGCAGTAGGGGTTCGATTCATCCACGACCACCAAACGCCCGGTTGTACCGAGGCTCTCAAGTACCGAATCCTCATCCAGCGGCGACAATGTCCGCAGATCAATCACCTCGGCGCTGATGCCCTTCTGTGCCAACTGATTGGCGGCATCTTCAGCAATCACCGCGGTGCGCGACATACCCACGATGGTGATGTCTGATCCCTCGACAGCGGTGCGTGCCTGCCCAAAGGGCAGTAGGTATTCTCCCTCGGGTACCTCGCACTCATCCATGTAAAGTGCCTTGTGCTCGCAGAAGATCACGGGATCATCGTCGCGGATTGCAGTCGTGAGTAAACCCTTGGCGTCGGCTGCGTTGGCCGGTGTCACCACTTTGATACCCGGTATGGCGGCCAGCAGCGGGTACAAAATTTGTGAATGCTGTGGACCGGTACCCGTGCCGGCACCAATCATGGTGCGAATCACCACCGGCGTACGCGCCTGGCCGCCAAACATGTAGCGAAACTTCGCAATCTGGTTGAGGATCTGGTCCAGACACACGCCCAGAAAGTCCACAAACATTAGCTCTGCAACCGGGCGCAGCCCGGTCAACGCCGCTCCACCTGCCGCGCCCACGATCGCAGACTCAGTAATGGGCGTATCGATCACACGATGCAGCCCGAACTTGGCCGGCAAGCCATCGGTGATCCCATAGACGCCGCCCTGATCGCTGGCGACGTCTTCGCCCAGCACAATGACACGCTCGTCGCGTTCCATTTCCTGATGGAGGGTCTGGTTAATCGCTTCGCGAATCGACATTTTCATCACTGAAGCCTCCCCTCATACTGGATATAGACATCGGTATACAACTTGTCCGGCGTCGGGTCGGCAGCGGCATAAGTGACCTCAAAGCCCCGGTCAATTTCCGCCAGGATAGCGGCATCGATCTCGGCGATCTTGTCCTCCGTCAATGCTGCGGCGCGGGGGTCTGCCAGAAACCGCGGTATCGGGTCACTCGCGGCGCGCTCCTCTGCCAGTTCGTCCTGATCGCGGTAGGCCTGAGCGTCACCCTCAAAGTGTCCATAATAACGGTTGCAGACGGCCTCGATCGCAGTCGGTCCGCCACCTTCCCGTCCGCGAGTGATAGCCCGCTGACAGGCGTCGTGCATGGCAAAGAAATCACTACCATCGACTACCTCAGCGGGCATACCAAAGGCACCGGCTCGCTCGGCAATGCGGCCGTCGGGCTTGGGACTTTTGGTGAATTCGGCGTAGCGATTATTCTCATACATGAAAATCATGGGTAACTGCAGGACCACCGCCAGATTCAACGACTCGGCAACGGTGCCCTGGTCCGAGGCGCCGTCGCCAATAAAGGCCATGGACACGGCGCCGTTACCCAGCGTTTTGGCGGTCAGCGCAGCGCCTGCAGCAATCGGCGGCCCGCCCCCCACAATAGCATTGGCGCCCAGCATGCCCTTGGACATATCGGCGATATGCATCGAACCGCCCTTGCCATTGCAGAGACCGTCCTCTTTGCAAGCGAGCTCCAGCAACATCGCCTCGATTTCACAGCCCTTGGCGATGCAGTGGCCGTGGCCTCTGTGGGTGCTGGCAATGTAATCCTCGTTCGTCATGTCGAGGCAGGCAGCGACGGCGATCGCCTCCTGATTGCGATAGATGTGGATAAACCCGGGCAACTTGCCCTGCTGATATTCAGAGCGCATGCGCTCTTCGAATTCGTGAATGGTTTTCATCAGCCGATAGGCATCGGCGAGCTTTTCAGCAGTCATTTGACCATCAGACATGGGCACATCCCGTTGACACAAAAAAGAGGCCGTCAGGCCCCTTTGATCTTATCACCGTGACTCAGAAATCAAACTTGGCACCAATATGACTGCGCTTAGTCAGATGCTCTGTAAATAGCTAATGTATCCGCACGATCCCTGACATATTCCCGGTAGCAGATTTTTTCTCGGCGTTACCGTAAGAGCCAATGACGTAATGAGTTAGAATGGGGAGGAGAGCGGCCTAACTATTTCCGACAAGCATCTCTGCTGTCGGGTGCACTCACGCTCTGTTGAATCTAATAAGGCATCTACCGGTGTGATATTGCCGATCCGGTCAGCGGCCGTTTGTAACCACGAGAGGAGTTCCACAATGCTTCGAAGATCCACACGTAACCAAGACACGACTTGGCAGAAGAGCCTGCTCGCCTTGGCGATAGCACCAACGATCGCCACCATTAGCCCCCTTGCTCAAGCCCAAAGCCCCGCTGGCGCGAAGCTTGAAGAGGTTTTGGTGACGGCCACCCGTCGTGCAGAGACAGATATACAAACAACGCCAGTTGCCGTCACCGCCATTACAGCAGACGACGTGGATAGGCTGATTCCCGTGGATCTCGGTGATGTCTTGTCGGTCGCACCGAACGTTGTGAATGGGAAACAGCCGGGATTTAATTCTGCGAACTTTGCGATTCGAGGCGTTGGCCAAAACGGCATCATCCTCTACTTCGAGAATCAGGTTGGCGTGATTATCGATGACATGGTGATCCCTCATATTCAAACTGCAAACGTTGATATGCTAGATGTCAGCAGTGTTGAAATTCTGCGCGGCCCTCAGGGCACGCTTTTTGGAAAAAACACTACGGGTGGCGTGGTCAACGTTAAGACCAACCGGCCGGAACTTGGCACCAATTCGCTGAGTGTGCGAGGGCAACTTGCAGAGTACGGCCGCACGGAAGGACGTGCGGTGCTGAATCTGGCGCTGGGCGAGAGCGCTGCCCTGAGAGCAGCGATCCTAAAATCCGACTCTGACGGTTACTATGAAAACGGCGCGTCATACGGACCTGTCGCTGATTTTGGGGTTGGCTTCCCACTGGTGGGTGCGACGGGAGGCGGCGACGGTGGAGACATCGGCGCTACTGACATTTTCTCAGGGCGGTTCAAGTTCCGCTGGCAACCAACCGATCAGCTCGACGTGAACGTCAGCTATGAGGTGGTTAGAGACCGTGGCGACCAACCCCCCTCTGTCAATGAAACACCTGAAGGAGGCTACTTATGGAACCTTCTCGGATTTACAAGTGATCCGGGTGGAGACCGTGTGAAAGTAGCAGGGGCCACCAACCGTGAAGATCGCCTCCTGCAGATGGGCAGTCGTGGTCATGAAATTGACGTTGACGGCATTTATCTAAATGTCGACTGGGAACTTAATGATTCCTATACGTTGAGTTTTTTTGGAGGCCGCAGAGAAACTGATTCTTGGTTGGCTAACACCTACACCGGTGAAATTGGCCCAGTCTCTCTTTTCGATGCAACCCGCCAAGATGAGCGAGACACGACTCAGCTTGAGATACGGGTTGCCTCAGATCTAGATGGGTCTTTTAACTTTGTTGCCGGCGCATTTTATCAAGAGGACGAGACGCTTTTTGCGGTATCGCAGGTCCTCGGGTTTGTAGACATGACTATTCCGTCTGCCGCCGTATTTGGCGACCCGCAGTTTTTCAACAATAACCCTCAAGTGCTCTCAAACGGGCAAGATGCTGAAGCCATCGCACTTTATCTCGACGGCACCTGGGAACTCAATGACACTTGGTCGCTGGGCGCAGGCATCCGATACACCGATGAGGAGAAAGAATGGACTGGGCGAAATCAGGTTTTTATTCAAGCGCTCGGTGGAGGATTCGATCCTAACTTGAATTGGGAAACCCTCGGGGAGCCATTGGATGCGTCCGACTTTAATCGCTATCCCACCGGCGTTGTCCGCGACGAGGAGTCCTGGTCAGAGCCAACGTGGCGCGTGACGCTGGATTACAAGCCAAGCAGCGACCTCTATTTCTATGGAACCTATTCTCGGGGCTTCAAGAGCGGAGGTTATAACGATCAGACAGGAACCGGCGGCAATCCCATCGAACCACTTCAGGCTCGCCCTACCGATCCTGAGACCGCAGACTCCTTCGAGTTAGGTATGCGATCTGAGTGGCTTGACAAGCAACTCCGTTTAAACCTAACTGGATTTTACGTTACCTACGATGATTCTCAGCAACAACTTCTTGCTGAAATTGAGGCAGATCGCGACGGTGACGGTATCAACGAGAGTACTTTCCAAGAAACACGCTTCTTTAACGCCGCCGAAATCGAAGTCTATGGTTTTGAGGCTGAGAGTGTTTGGCAAGTCACCGACCGATTCCGCGTGCAGGGTAGCCTAGGATGGATGGAGTCTGAGTTTAAGGAGTTTCAAGCAGACACCAACTTCGACGGAACTATCGATACAACACTCGATGGCAATCCAGTTGCGAGAGCACCCGAGCTGACCTACAACTTGGATTTTCTGTTCGACCAAAACTTCGCCGGCGGCAATTTAGGATGGAACCTCAATGTCAATTACGTTGATGAGGCAACCTATGCCTACACCTCCGTACCAAGCACTCCTGATGGAATTACCGATGAGCGGACTTTGGTCAACGCTTCGGTTACCTATAGGCCCGACGGCGGATCTTGGTGGGTACGGGCTTTTGGTAAAAATCTCACCGATGAAGAATATCGCCTGGGAGAGCTTCCGGTCGCTAATCTGTGGGTGATGTCTTATTACGGCCAGCCAATCACTTTTGGCTTAGAGGGTGGTATCGACTTCGATTGGTAGTATTCACCGGCTTTCTGATCAAAGAAGCGCGCAGAAACTTCTAACACAGAAGCTATACAAATAAGCCCGGCCTCTATTGAGGCCGGCATTTTTTTGGGCAAGTCTGCTCGTCAGTGCGACTCGCGAATGTGGTAGCCAAACCTCGGAAACCACACCTGAGCTTCGATACCGGGCAAAGGCTCCACGACCAGCACCGCCTGCTCGTAATCGACCGCCGCCAAGCGGCCTTGGGCGGCGCCGCGATCAGTGGAACCGGGCAAGACGGTGACCGACCGGCCCACCCACTCATACAGCGGCTCGTCTCGGTCTGATGGCGGCAGGACTCGCTTTTCGGAGGACTTCAGCGCACGCCACGCCACCTCTATCTCTGCATCCTCACGGTGGCCCGTGCCGATCTGGGTCATTCGGTCATACCACTGCATGAGCGCTGGGAAGTAGTCCACGACCGGCGAGACTTCCGGCAGGGCGCTCTTGATCATCCACACCAAACCCCAGGCGTGAATGTCCCAGCTGTCTGCACGTTCTCCACCCAAAAACCCTTCACACAGCTTCAACTCCGCATTGATAGCGCCCAAATAGGCGCGGATCTGACTCAGGCGCTCGGCGTCGTGAACTTCCAACGCGTCGAAATCGACATCGGGGAAAACACGTTTTCGATCAGCGAGGAAATCAGCGTCCCACTGGTCTTTGTAAGCGGCTAGAGCAGAATGCAGAAGCGGCGTGAACAGCCGCTCACCCCAAGCATAGATCGCGCCGTCACGGAGTGGTCCGCGGGCATTGATGAGAGGCGTTTTAGGAGACACATGGTCGAGCGCTCTAGCAATCATCCAGTTATCGACATAGACATCCCCACCTATCTGCAGCACCGGCGTGCCACGGTAGCCACCAGTCAACGCCTCGACATCGGGCTTCGGCGCAATCATAGGCATCTCCACGCTCTGCCACGAGAGCCCTTTGAGCCCCATCATCTTCTGCGCTTTTTGCGAGAAGGGCGAAATGTCGTATTGATGCAGAATGAGAGGAATGTTAGCCATGTTGGTTGTCCCTTTGAACGCCCGCAAACCCTGACGCCGTGCAATGGCACCGTCAAGGCCCACATGTCACTCCGCAAAAACATTTGAGGCGGCCACTTCTCAGCCGCTAAGCTATTGTAATGAGCGTGTTGGCTGCTTTTTCCCGCGTCGTCACCGACGCCACCTTGCAATTGGATGAGGCCCAATTTGCGGAGACGTTAAGCAATGGGATTCGGGAATTCGTAGCGGCCGATGATGTTTCTCTGATTCGCTACCACGAGTCGGGGGCCCCGACGATCGAGTACACCCTACCGCCGAAAAGGCGAGGCGCTACGACGCTGGACCGCTATGTGAAAGGGCCCTTCTTACTTGACCCTTTTTATCGCGCTGCCGCGATAGAAAATCGCTTTGGTGTTTTCAGGCTGAGCACACTTGCACCCAACGGATTCAAAGAGAGCGAATATTTTCGCACCTGGTATCACGAGTGTGGCTTTTCGGATGAATGCGGATTATTGATTCCGCTTAATAGCGGCTTCGTGAATCTCGCGCTGGGAATGACCGATGGGAGTCGCAAGTTCTCCAAACGCCAGTTCGATCAACTCGATACGATTGCGCCGGCCATTGAAGCGCTGGTCTGCAAACACTGGCGTGACGCATCCATGGCGCCGAGGGAGGCTGGATTGCGCGAGCGGCTCCACAGCGCACTCGGGGCTTTTGGCTCATCAGTCCTGACCCGCCGTGAGCAACAGGTCATCGAACTGGTGCTCCTAGGGCACAGCACCCGACTCGTAGCCGAGAAGCTCGGTATCTCCGCAGAGACCGTAAAACTCCATCGCAAGCACGCCTACGCCAAACTCGATATCTCTTCGCAGGCCGAATTGTTCTACCTGTTTGTCGACGCGTTGGCGAGCCACACGGGGCATGGCTCGGAGGATCCTTTGTTGGGCTATCAGTTTAGCGATCTCGCGACACCATCATGAGCGACATCGACCTCGACATCGCGCAACAACTCCAACAGGGACTTGACCGCTTGCCGATCACTACCCTCGGGATCTTAATCCTGCTCGCCGATTAAGCGAGCCCTTAGGGCAGGTCGAGGTGAATCCTCGCCAAGCCAGATGCCGCCAAAGAATGCCGCGAAATCGGGGTGATCGATGCCGCCTATCGACTGCCCGTTGAACCAAAACTGGTTTTGATCATCGGCGCCAACACCAAAGACAAGATTGTCACCCGCGCCGATGTCCGGCCACATCTCGGCGAGCGCTTGTAGCCAATTCTCCTGCTCGGGATGCGCCCGGTTTTGCTCATCCCAGGCTTTTCGGGTTTCTTTGATCAGTTGCTCGACAGGAATATCGCGAAGATAAGTTAGCGACAGTTGATAGGGACCGGCACCGAGCCAGCGTCCGCTCGGTGTATACAGCGCCGAGTCATAGACTTTCCATAACAGCACCTTTAGCCGCGCCTCTCCCACCAGCGGCCACGACGCGGTAGAGAGCGACAGGAATTCCCGACTCGATGGCATGGGTTGAGAAGACGTCGCATCGACAGCGGTTGAAGCCGAATCCTCGCCGAGCGCGGACAAAGCGGTTATTAACCACAAGGCAAGACAACATAAGGAGCGTTTCACAGGGCAGGCGCCATGCGCTGACTAATGCGATACAGCAGCGGCAGCAGCACCGCCCACACAGCCACCAGGATCGCGACCGTCACCGTACTGCCGTAGGGCAGTGAAACCGCTCCCAAGCCGGCTCCGACCATGTAGTTAAACGGCACCGCAATGCCACCTAAAACCGCGGCCAGCCACAGGGATTGGCCTATCTTAGCGAAGCTTCGGTAGACAGCAGCAGCAAATACCCACCACAGAATGATGAGCCACAGGGGCACCAGTGTCGCAACCGAGAATTCGAAGACGCCGAGCATGGTGAGCATCACGTCGACAGCGATACCTGTCAGCGCGACGGGCAGTAACCGGCGAAACTCTGCAGGAACGCTCTCAACGAGAAAAAAATGGAGCGCCAGAGATAAGAGCGCAACAGGCGCCCAGGCCTCGCGGCCCAGTACACAGCAAAACCAGGTGGCCTGAAACCACACGGCGTTGAACCAAAAGCGATCGACCAGCCTCATAGGCAGTTAGATACGAGGGTGATGAAACCCCAGATCAGATCGTGCTGGGTAACACTCCGTAATGCTGCGCGGTGCGATCGAGGGCTATGGCCAACTGATCAACCAGAAAATCAATCTCGGAGCGCTCTGTCACAAAAGGTGGCGCCATAATCATCGCGTCTCCCGTTTGACGAACCATCAACCCCTGAGTGATGGCAGTATCGCGGCAACGCACAGCAGCGGCAGTCTCGGGTGCCAAACGCTCCCGCGACGATTTGTCGCGCACAAGTTCAACGGCGGCAAATAACCCCTTCACTCGGACCTGACCAACAATCGGATGGTCCGCGAGCTCAATCAACCGGCTCGCAAAATAGGGAGCCAGCTCGATCACCCCCTTCTCTATGATCTGGGTTTCCTCAAGAATGCTGAGAGTAGCCAGTCCCGCTGCGCAAGATGCCGGGTGTCCCGAATAGGTCAGCCCGTGCGCGAACTCCCCGCCGCCTGAGAGCAACACATCGGAGATCTTCCTACTGACCAAACTGCCACCCAGTGGCATGTACCCATTGGTGACTGCCTTGGCAAAGGTCACAAGATCGGGCTCGACGCCATAGGTCTCAAAACCAAACCACTTGCCCGTGCGGCCAAAACCACAGATGACCTCATCAGAAATCAACAGAATGTCGCGCTCATCCAGAATCCGTTTGACCTCTGGCCAGTACGATTCGGGCGGGACAATCACACCACCTGCCCCTTGCACCGGCTCAGCGATAAATGCCGCCACGCGGTGCTCACCTAACTCATCGATTTTTTCCTCAAGCTCCCGCGCCGCGGCGATACCAAAGGCGTCGGGGTCGAGATCAGCCCCTTCCTCGAACCAATGTGGTTGCTGGATGTGGTGAACGTAATCAAGGCCCATGGTCTGTTTGTGCATGGCCGACATGCCACCCAGAGATGACGCCCCGATCGTGCTGCCATGATAAGCGTTATGCCTACTAATGATCAGCTTTTTTTCCGGCTGACCCAGCAGATCAAAGTACCGATGAACAAATTTGATCTGTGTGTCGTTGGCCTCGGATCCCGAATTGGTAAAGAAGACGTGCTGGAATCGTTCCGGCGTCACCTCACACAGTCTCGCCGCCAGCTCCGCCGCTGGCTGGTTAGAGCACTTAAAAAAGTTGTTGTAAAACGGGAGCTCAGCCAGTTGCTGTGCCACAGCCTCTTTGATTCGATCCTGACTGTAGCCCAGGTTGCAGCACCACAGGCCCGACATGCCATCCTGAATCTTGTTGCCATCCGAATCGTAGATGTAAACGTGCTCGGCGCGACTGACGATCCGTCCACCATGCTGCGCATAATCCTCAAAATCCGTAAAAGGATGAAGGTGATGCGCCTGATCCAGCTGCTTGAGTGCCTGCGTATCGAGCGTCGCGGTCATGATGCTTTCCTCTGGCTAACGGGTTTCGACTGCAGGGTAGCGGGGCGCGTTTGGCATCCCAACCTGCAGACAATCTTTATCTTTTTTAGTATCACACCCGACATCGAGGCTGTCAGTAACCCCAAAGGGAGAGCTTGCTAGACAGCGCGTGCGCTGGCGCGCAAACTGCCGGCTCAATGAGTGAGGACCTATGACTCTGCAACGCGTCGATGAGCAGTACCGAGGACTGACCTACCCCTGGGGCAGGCTGGAGCACCCGGGCGATGACCCCTTTGAGGTAGCGCCCGGAGTCTGGTGGGTCCGCTTCACCATGCCCGGCCCCCTCAACCACATCAACCTGTGGTTGCTCGAGGATGGCGACGGCTGGACGATCGTCGACACCTGCCTGAACCTCGATTCAGCAAAAGCACATTGGGAATCGCTTTTCGACGGGTTCATGGAGGGCAAACCGGTGCAGCGCGTGATTTGTACGCACATGCACCCCGATCACATCGGCCTCGCCGGTTGGCTCTGCGAGCGATTCGCCTGCGACCTACATATGACGCAGGCCGAGTTCCTCACGGGTAGTCTCATCATGGGCTATACCGGGGAGCAGGCGCCATCCGCCGCAACCTCGTTTTACCACCGAACCGGGTTTTCCGATGAGCAGCTGGAGAACTATCGAGAGCGCTTTGGCAGTTTCGGCCAGTTCGCGACACCCCTGCCCCACAATTACCAACGCCTCAGCGATCGGCAAACACTCTCGATCGGCGGTCGTTACTGGCAGGTCGTGACCGGTCAGGGCCACTCTCCCGATCACGCCTGCCTGTACTGCCCAGCCCTGCAGTTGGTCATCGCCGGTGATCAGATACTGCCGCGCATTACACCGAACGTCTCGGTGTTCCCGACTGAACCCGATGGCAACCCTTTGGAAGCTTGGCTGGCATCGAGCACGCGTCTACTCGGCATGTTGCCCGAGGACCTGCTGGTGCTACCGGCACATCAGTCGCCGTTCACCGGTGTGCGCGTGCGACTCAATCAGATCATCGACAGCCATCGGCTGGCTCTGGCCAACCTCTACGACTTGCTGATGGAACCCAAACTCTTGCCCGAGTGCTTCTGCTGCCTGTTTGGGCGGGAAATCGGTGACGGCGAGATCCAGATGGCAACTGGTGAAACCGTGGCACACCTGAATTATCTGTTGCACCGCGGTAACATCACGCGGAGAGTCAATGCCGACGACCGCTACGAGTACCAATCTGATCCAGAGGCGCGGTACATCGACGCAGAGTAATTACGTGTGACAACGCTCAAAAATCGACTCAAAACGCTTGCGTACCGCTGGTACTACCGGCGCATGAATCGATTGGCGTGGGAGAACACCTCGTTGCCAGAGCTCAACACCAGTTCGCTGCAGCTGCCTCTGCAAGGGCATACACTCAGCGCACGGATGTACCACGGCTCGCGTAAGCGCCCGCTGATGATTTATTTTCACGGCGGCGGCTGGACGATCGGCGACCTCGATACCCATCACCCCTTTTGCCTGCTGCTGGCTGCCAAAACGCGGTGCTCGGTCATGTCGATCGATTACCGTCTGGCGCCAGAACACCCCTTCCCTGCTGCCCATGAAGATGCCATGACCGCATCGCGCTGGATCATCGATAACCTCAACGCGCTCGCGCCCAATAACGGCGAGGTGGTGCTCGCGGGGGATAGCGCCGGCGGTAATCTGGCGCTGGCCACCGCGGCCAGAATGCCGGATGAACCGCGTTTGCGGGGTTGTCTGATGATTTACCCTGCAACCCAGCACTATCACGCCGAGGTCCGCTCCTATACCGAGCACGCGAAGAGCGGGCCGCTGACCACCAATATTATGCGGTGGTTCACCGATACTTATCTCAACGGATTGGCCCCCGCAGACCCAAAAATCGAGATCATGTTTCCCGGCAGGAGGATCACGTTTGCCGGGTTCCCGCGCTCACTGCTGATCACGGCTGAACGGGATCCACTCAGGGATGACGGCAGGAGACTCGCCAGGGCGCTGGGCCTCGCCGGTGTCAAAGTACAGCACGAGCATTTCCCCGACGAGGCGCATGGCTTTCCCTGCTCTGAGGGCCCCACCCCCGGGCATCAGCGATTCATGACGCTGGCGGGCGCATGGATCAGAGAGATCAGCCAGCGGTAATGCGCTTTAACGTATCCATGATTTCCGGCTTGGTCAGCAGCCGCGGCGACACGTAGCCATCGCTCTCGTCCATCGCCGCGTGAGCCAGGACTTCCCAGTCGGCTGCTTGGATTCGGGCATCGGTCTCGTCGATGCCAACCTTCCTGATCAAGTCTGTCACCGCATCAATAAAGGCTCGCGCGCGCGCAGCCGGCGACGCCGCGTCGGAGACGGCGGTCACCACAGCAAGCTCGGCAAGCGCGGTTTCGGCGTCGGCCAGGCAGGCCTGCAGGACATGGGGCAAGGCCAGCGCATTGGCCTGGCCATGGGGGATGCCATACCGGGCACCTAATTGATGCGCTATCGCGTGCACATTCCCCACGCCAACCTGATTGATCGCGACACCAGCGTGATAAGCGGCGACCGCCATTCCCTGCCGGGCCTCGATATCCTCCGGATGACTCACAGCGCGCTCGAGCCAACGGAAAACACCTTGTACCGCGAGGCGACCGTTCTCCTGCCGCGTGCCGCGATCCCAGATACAGATATAAGCCTCGATACCGTGCGTGAGCGCATCAATGCCGGTCGCTGCTGTCACTGCAGCGGGTAACCCAAGCAGTAAGTCAGGGTCCAAAGCGACGGCCTGCGGTAATAAATCATCGCCAACGATGATGTGCTTGAGTTGCTCGGCAGGGTCTTTAATCACTGCACCCATCGTCGCCTCACTGCCTGTCCCTGATGTCGTGGGAACGGCGTAGACTGGCAATACATCATCGGGAATCTTGTTGAGCCCCACCCATTGATCGGGCGATTCGTCACTGGAGCGGGTACAGGCAATAATTTTCGCCGCGTCCATCGATGAGCCACCACCGACCGCGACGATGGCGGTGCACCCTGCCGATCTCAGCACCGCCCGGCCTTCGAGTACGTGGGCAAAGGTCGGGTCAGGATCGACGCCGGCATACCAGTGCAGCGTCACGCCCGCTTCGGTCAATCCGGACAACGCCTGCTCTGCCAAGCCGAGCTCCTTCAGCACCTTGTCGGTGACCACGAGCACATTGGTGTGACCAATATCTGCGATGCGACGACACAGATCAGCCGCTGAGCCCCGTCCAACATAGGATAGATGAACCCCCGCGGCTTTATTACCAATCAACAATTTGATCAGCCCCAACTTGAAACCGCGCTTGAGTCGCCGCAGTGGCATGGATCTCAACATAACGTCCGCTCCCGGAAAGCCGCCTGACAGGGTAGTCTATCTACCTCAGCGCGCCAGCAACACCCAATCTGCGTTGACCAGTCAGAATCCGCGAGTTAGGCCATGGACAGACACTACATCGAATTCACAACCCCCGAGACGGTTGATGTCATCCGCGACCAACTGCCCTCACCCGCCGATGATGAAGTGCTGATATCAGTGCACCACGCGGGCATTAATCGCGCTGACCTGCTACAGCGGCTGGGGCTTTACCCACCACCTGCCGATGCGTCGCCCGTACCAGGGCTCGAGGTTGCCGGTGAAGTCGTCGCGGTCGGTGCACGCTGCAAGCACCTCACGGTCGGAGCCCGGGTCTGTGCACTGACCCACGGCGGCGGCTATGCCACTCTCGCAGTGGCCCGCGAGGACCACTGCCTGATGCTACCCGACACCCTGAACACCGAAGAAGGCGCCGCCCTTCCCGAAGCGCTTCTCACGGTGTGGTACAACGTCGTCGAGCGGGGTCAACTCGGCGCGGGTGATACCGTTCTCATCCACGGTGGTAGCAGCGGGATCGGCTCCATTGGTGTGCAGATGGCGGCCACCATGGGTGCCACCGTGCTCTCCACGGCCGGGACTCAGGCGCGATGCGACGCGGTGAGCGCGCTGGGGGCCCACTTTGTTGCCAACCATCGGGACGGACAACTCATCGAGCAGTTCACCAAAGCCGGTTACGCGGGTGAGATTGACGTGATTCTGGATATCGCCGGCGGCGACCTGATGCAGGCTAATTTCGACCTCGCAGCACCGGATGGCCGAATTGTCAGCATTGGCGTGATGCGTGGCATGCAGAGTGAAATCAATCTTGCCACGCTATTCATGAAACGACTGACCTTGACGGGCAGCACGCTGCGACGACTGGAAACCGCCTCCCGGGCGCGCTGTTTTGACGCGATTCGCGAGCAGATTTGGCCGAGCGTCTTAGCGGGCGAAATCCGGCCCATCATCGACAGCTGCTATCCGCTGAGCGAGGTCTTGGCCGCCCACGAACATATGCGAGTCGGCACGCATTTTGGTAAGTTGGTGTTGGAATGTCAGACGACGGTATAGCGGGGTGGTCAACCGCTGGACATTCGCTGGAAAACCGCGACATCAAATGAACTGCGACCTCTGATTTGGAAGCCACATCATGCGCCTACCGCTCTCTCCACTGCTTGCCGTCAATCACCCCATCAGCGCTTTTTTGTTCGCTCTGGTGCCGTTGCTACTGCTGAGCGGCTGCGGCGAGAAAAGTGTGGCGGACGCACCCGCGGCGGCGCTGTCGACGCAGCAGACCGCGGAGAGCGGCGCTACTACCCCAGGAGACAGCGGGGCCATCGCCCCACGGACGGCGACAGGCTCCTCCCCCGGACTTAAACGCTTTGGCGTCATGCCACATTTTGGTGATCTGGACATCATGGTGGAGCGTCGAGTGATTCGGGTACTCACCGTTTACGGGCCGGGCCGCTATTTTCTCGAAGATGGACCCCGTGGCACTGTGCAGGAGTACGCCGCAAAGCTGCAGAAGGTGGTCAATCAGGCCTTTAATACCGGGCTCCTCACGGTGCAAGTTGCGGTGATTCCGATGTCGAGGGATCAGCTCTTCCCCGCGCTGGCATCGGGCTACGGCGATATTGTGATGGCCGGTACTACCATCACCGACAGTCGACGAGCAGAGGCCGACTTCACCAACCCGGTCAGTAAACCACTAAAGGAGATTCTTATTACTGGCCCCAGCGCACCACCGTTGGCCTCGCCTGACGACCTCTCGGGCAAAACCGTTTATGTCCGCCTATCGAGTAGCTACGCAGAGAGTGTCCGGGCACTGAGCAAACGCCTTGTGGCTCAGGGCAAGCCGGCGATACGAATAGAGGCCGTCGACGAATCGCTGGAAGACGAAGATCTGATCGAGATGGTCAATGCCGGCCTACTACCCTGGGCAGTCGTTGACAGCTACAAACCACAAATGTGGCAAGAGGTCTTCACCCGTATCACCGTCCGCGAAGACCTGATATTGCGCGAGGGCGGGCGACTTGCCTGGGCCATTCGCCCTGACAGTCCGCAGCTCAAAGCCTTCCTAAACACGTTTGTGAAGGACAACCGCGAGGGGACGTTGTTTGGCAATATTATTCGTAATCGTTACATCCGCGATTTTGACTGGGCGGAGAACGCTGCTGGCGCCGAGGAGCTATCCCGCTATCGCGCGCTCTCCTCGCTGTTTCGCAAGTACGGCACCGACTACGGCATGGACCCCACGCTGCTGGCCGCGCAGGGCTTTCAGGAATCGCGGCTGGATCAAAGTGTGCGTAGCCACGTGGGTGCGATCGGTGTGATGCAGTTGCTGCCCAGTACTGCTGAAGACAAAAATGTCGACATTCCCAACATCGACGAACTCGAGCCCAACATTGAGGCGGGTGCCAAATACATGGCGTTTTTGAAGGCGCGATATTTCAGCGGCCCGGAGCTCGACGAGCTCAATGGTTCACTGCTCGCGTTAGCGTCCTATAACGCAGGCCCCGGGCGTATCCGGCGCCTGCGGCGCGTAGCTGAAGAGCGCGGCTATGATCCGAACCTGTGGTTCGACAACGTGGAGGTGATTGTGGCCGAGCAGATTGGTCGCGAGACGGTCCAATACGTTGGCAACATCTTCAAATACTATTTGACCTATCGGTGGATCAACACCGCCGACGCTGAGCGCGCCGCCGCTCGCAGGGCATCAGGCATCGACAGTTGATGGCGCCTGCGTCACGCCAATGAGCCGCTCTGTCTCTTCGCACCACGCCAGTCGTCCCACCTTGGCATAACGACGCCGCACGCCGGGTGTGGGACTCAGGTAGAACAGATCGCCATTCCTGCCGGTGAGCGTCGAACTCACCCCCGCGTCGCGGGCGATCTTGGCGTTGGCCGCCATGTGAATCTGCTCACCATGCACCGGTATCGCCAACGCCGGCTTCAACAAGCGATAGAGATCGGTGAGCTCTCCCTGACAGGGGTGCCCCGAGGCATGCAATGGCTCGTCACTATCGTCGGCCGCGATCACCCTGATATCTCTGGCGCGTAACCCATCAACCAAGCGAGCCACCGACGCCTCGTTACCCGGGATTGTTTTTGATGACAGAATGACCGTGTCACCGACATCCAGAGAGAGGTCAGGGTGGGTCTGCGTCAGCAATCGATGTAGCGCAGCACCCCACTCCCCCTGGCTGCCCGTCGCCACCGCCAACACCTCTGCCGGTGGCAGGTAGCCCAGATGCTCGGCATGTATCGGCTGAAAGTCCCTGGATAACAGACCCACCTGTTGGGCACACCGCGCCATTCCCGCTGCCGAGCGCCCCAACACACCAAGATAGCGCCCCGTCTTGGCAGCGATGGTTGCCAGCGATTGCATGCGCGCCACGTTACTCGAAAAACAACCCACGACCACGCGGCCCTTGCAGGACTGAATCACCTTGGCCAACCCCGAAGCGACCTGGCCCTCGGTCGGTGAGTAACCCCCGCGTAAGGCATTGGTGGAGTCACAGATAACGGCGGCGACGCCTGCTTCCCCCAACTCCCTTAAGCGGCGGGAGGACCACGCTGGACCCACCACGGGGTCATCGTCGATTTTCCAGTCAGCGGTATGAAATATCCGCGAATCGCCTACAGTGATACTGAGTGCGCAGGTTTCCGGGGTGGAATGGGTGATCGGTAACCACTCTACATCGAAAGGGCCCAGTGTGGTCGTCTCGCCGAGCTCGACTTCAATCAGTGAACTGGGCAAGGTCCCGCGGCGATTCCGTGTCTTGTGACGCAGCACCGCGGCGGCAAAGGGCGTCGCATAGACCGGACAGCGCAGTTGTTCCCAGAGGTAGGGCAAGGCGCCCAGGTGGTCTTCGTGGGCATGGGTAATGATCAGCGCGCAGAGCTGCTCACGGCGCGCGCTGATAAAACTGAGGTCAGGCATTTGTACTGACGGCCTCAGGGCGCCAGGCGCCTGCTCGAGGGTGATACCACAGTCGACCGCAATCCACTGGCCGTTGTGGCCAAATAGATTGCAATTCATCCCGATTTCGCCACACCCCCCCAGCGGGAGAAAGGTCACATCACTGCGCGGGGCGCCACTCATACAATGGGTGCTACCAAGTATATCCAATCCTGAATTTTAGCGCTTCGTCGAGCTTTTCCTTGCCCTCGGCCGCGCCGCCGTCATAGTCGGCGGAGGCCTCCGCGGTGGCCTCCAGACCAAACAGCAGCGGGAAGCGTAAACCGATCGTGGTTCGGTAAATCGACTGCTCAAAGGACGACAGGTTCAGCAGATTGACCTGACGAAAATACAACCTGAGTTTGCCGTCGAAGAAAAAGGTTTCTCCGGTCAGGTTCAGGTTAACGCCGGTGTAGGAGTCATCTTCAGAAAGTAAAAAATCGGTATCGACGTAAGAGACACCCAGTTCTGCGTCAAGCTTGAACGTCTCACGAGTCAATATCTTACGACCAAAATAGGGGCCAACATAAAAACGACGTTCTACGTCGGCAAACCGATCAGAATTGGCCCCCAGGTTCACGCCAAGGTAATTTCTGGGGTCAGACAGGAAGTAGTCATATTTGCTGATAACGTGCCAATTATCAGCAGTGGGCTCACTCAGATTCCCTCCGTCAGGCCCTTTCCCTCGCAAAATCGTACTGGTTTCCTCGTAGTCTGCGCGAACCGTGATGCGATCGCGGCGACTCTCGAGCTTTGTCTCCAGATCCAGATTGACCTGATCGGTATCTGTATTACCGCGACTAAATTCAACCGCGCTGGTGACACGCCCGGTGATCCGATAGCCCTTGCCGACCTCCCAGGCTTCAGGGTTGGCCACATCGAGTTGATCAACCATCAGCCTTTCGTCGTCTTCCAGTACGACCTCACCGTCCACGACTTTGAGGGCAGACAGTGCAAGGGTGTCCTGTTTAGTCGTCAATAACTCGATTGCCTGATCTGAGTCGAGCTGCGCAATGGATGTCAGCGCGATCTTCACATCACCCATCAAGGCCGTTGACACCAGCACGCCACCATCGTGGATGTCTGCAATATCGCCATAGATGACCGAGCCATCGTTCAGCTCGATCCTCGCCGTTGGCGCATCTTCGCTGGCCTCGAGAAGATCGGAATCAGCGAAAGCCCAGCCGCCGGAGAGACCCATGAAGAGCCCAACGACCAGTATTCGGTGTATTCTCTGTGAATATCGATATTTCAGCATTGTCGAGTGCCACGCTCATCGCTTTGGTCTGCAAAGCAGGACTCTAAGCGAAGCCTCTCAGCATTGAAATTGCGCAACGCGACAGAGAAATGTGATTTCTTGGTGAATTCATGACACAACGTTTCGATTACGACCTTTTGGTCATCGGCGCAGGCTCTGGCGGTGTTCGGGCTGCGCGGAAAAGCGCTGAATTTGGGGCCCGCGTGGCCGTGGTCGAGGAGGCCGCCCTGGGCGGCACCTGCGTCAACGTCGGCTGCATACCGAAAAAACTCTACGTTTATGCCAGTGAATTTGCCTCGGCGTGGCGTGAAGCCGAGGGCTTTGGCTGGCGGGCAGACGGCGTCTCGTTTGACTGGGACACGTTGCGAGACAACAAATCCAAGGAGATCGCGCGACTGAACGCTATCTACGAGCGTTTATTAAACGCGCCCGGCGTGGATATCATTACGGGTCATGGCACGCTGACCGGGCCGCAGTCTGTGCTCGTCAACGGCCACACCTATCACGCCGAGAAGATTTTACTCGCCACCGGCACATGGCCTGCGCTCCCGGACATACCCGGTAACGAGCTGGCACTGACCTCGAACGAAATCTTTGATCTCGCGCAATTTCCCCAGCGCCTCCTGATCGTCGGCGGTGGCTACATCGCAACAGAGTTCGCAAGTATTTTTTCAGGCTTGGGCGCCGAGGTACTCCAGAGTTACCGGGGCGAATTATTTCTTCGCGGCTTTGACCACGATATCCGTCGGTTCCTCGCAGAAGAAATGCGCAAGTCTGGCGTGGACCTGCGCTTTGATCATCACGTGTCAGCGCTCTCTGCGGGGGCATCGGGCACGATAACGGCCCAGCTCTCCGACGGGGAGGCGGACTTCGATGCAGTGCTGTTCGCGACGGGCCGCCGACCCAACATTGCCCATCTCGGACTTGAGCACACTGCGGTCGCGCTGACTGAACAGGGCTATTTGTCAGTTGACGACAACTTCCAGACTGACGAGCCCAGTATCTATGCTCTGGGGGACATGACTGGCGGCTGGGAGCTCACGCCAGTGGCGATCGGCGAGGCGATGGCCTTTGCCCAGACACAGTTCGCCGGACGGCCCACCAAGATGGAATACGACTGCATACCCACGGCTATATTTAGCCAACCGCCGATCGGCACGGTGGGCCTGACAGAGGAGGACGCCATCGCTGCAGGGCACTCCGTCACCATATTTGAAAGCGACTTTCGACCCCTAAAACACACCGTCAGCGGCTGTGATGAACGAACCCTGATGAAGCTGGTCGTCGATCAGGAATCCGACCGGGTGCTGGGCGCGCATATGGTGGGTGCCGATGCGGGTGAAATTTGTCAGGGGCTCGGCATTGCGTTGAAGATGGGTGCAACCAAGGCAGATTTTGATCGCACAGTCGGGATCCATCCCACGGCGGCTGAGGAATTTGTCACCCTGCGCACGCCGCGAGCCTGACTTTGGATCTGGCTGTTTGGGAGATCACTGTGCTGGTACTCGCCGGGCTTGCGGGGGGTTTCATCAATGTTATGGCCGGTGGCGGCTCCGTGATCACTGTGCCAGTAATGATCATGCTGGGCGTGCCGGGTCCGGTGGCAAATGGCACCAACCGAATACCCATCCTGGCCCAGAACATCGCCGCATCGCTCACCTACATTCGGCATGGTTTGCCTCAATCAGGCATGGTCCTGTCGCTGTCGCTGTGTGCGATCCCCGGCGCTATCGCCGGCGCACTCGTGGGGGTGAGATTGCCTGTTGAAACCTTCAATCTCGTTCTGGCGTTCATTATGGGGGGCGTATTGCTTTTGATGCTGACCGGCAAGGGTCAGTCCGAGGCCCGTGCGGCCGCGCCGATCTCCAGTAGCCGCCGACTTTGGGGGCACCTAATGATGATCGGCGCCGGGTTTTGGGGTGGATTTATTCAGATCGGCATGGGTTTCATCCTGCTGCCTATTCTCAACCGGGTGTTGGGGATGGATCTCGTGGCGGCGAATATCCACAAAGTTCTGATCATTCTGGCCTACACCCTCTCGGCATTGTTGGTCTTTGGGAGTCAGCTCGAGCTACTGTGGTGGATCGGCGCGGTGATGGCCGTCGGTAATGCGGGGGGCGGCTGGCTGGGTGCAAGAGTGACACTGGCAGGCGGAGAGCGGGTAATTCGCTGGGTGGTGATTCTGGCCATCGCCGGGATGATACTGAAACTGATATGGTTCCCCTGAGGACTCGATCGAGGAGTGAGCTGAGCATGCTCAATATTGCGAAATGGGTGGGCCGTGGCGTGGCACTGGCGCTCTGTGTCATGTTTTTGGGCTGTACCACCATGCAGGTGGATACCGCACCCTCGAAGCGTTTCGCTGACAAGGGCTATCAAACCTTCAGTTGGCGCACCGAAGTGCCGAGAGGGGTTCCGCAGTCCATGGAGAGCCTCTATCGCCTGTCTGCCACGGTTCAGGAGGTCGTCGCCGAGGCCCTTGAGAAAAAAGGCTACCGCTTTGAGCCATCAGGTGGCGACTTCCTCGTCAGCTACGCCTTTGGCGCGCGGCTGGAAGGAGGCCAGGAGCCTGTCACACCAGGACTCGGGCCCAGCGGCGCGGTGATCAACCGAACGCCCGATGGCGCGGTGATGGACAATGCCTATGCGCTGAGTGGACCGCGGGAAGTCGCCAGCATGATGCTCAGCTTTGAAGACGGCGACAATCTGGCATCCGTGTGGTCAGCAAGCATCAGTCAGGTCGTAGGAACCAAAACCAACCCGACCTGGACAAGGTTCATCGCAAACTTAAATCCGGGGTAACAAAAGCCTTTCGGGTATTACCCGACGCTACGAATCGCTGATGGGGTAGACCTCGGGATTGGCACAGTACGGTAGCGCCTGACCCGTCATCCCCGCGTGGAGATTCTCCAGAGCCCTGCCTACCATCGCCAACCGTGTGCTGGCGGTAGCACTGCCAACGTGGGGCAGAAGCACCACATTTTCTTGACTTAAAAAAGGGTGCCCGGGTCGCAGGGGCTCAACCGAGAAAACATCCAGCCCTGCATTTAGTCGCCCCGCGCCTACCTCGTCGATCAATGCCGCCTCATCAACCAGCAGGCCACGGCCTGTATTGATCAGCGCCGCCCCCGCGCGCATGCTGGCAAGGCGCTGGCGGTCAGCAATGTGGGTGGTCTCAGGCGTCATCGCTGTATGGAGCGAGACTATATCGCTATGGGCAAACAATTCATCCAGCTCAACCATCTGTACGCCATCCATGTGCCTGGGTGTCCGGTTCCAGGCAAGGACGTTGCTCCCAAAGCCCCGAAGCCTGCGGATAACCGCCTGACCAATGGCCCCCAAACCCACGATGCCCACCGTCGCCTGACTCAAATCCGTCCCGAGGAGCAAGTCAGATTGCCAGCCCTGAGCCCAGTTGCCGGCCCGTATCCAGCGGTCGGCTTCGGCCATTCTTCGCGTGACCGCCAACATCAATCCCAGCGCCAGATCTGCAGTGCTGTCGACCAACACACCCGGTGTATGGCCGACGGGGATGCCGAGCCGGGTCGCAGCAGTGATATCGATATGATCAACACCCACAGAAATCGTGGAGATCACCCGCAGTCGCGAAGCATTTTCCAGCAGCGCCGCACTGATCGGTGTGGATAGGGCACAGAGCAAGCCGTGGGCGTCAGTGAGCCAATCCTGGAGTACCGCCTCGGGCATTGGCTGCGATGCCGGCCACGCTGCGACGTCGTAGGCTTCGCCTAATGTGTCGATCATGTCACTGGGTAGCCCCAAAGCCACCAGGCACTTTGGCTTCACCACGCTGCCGTCCTTCATCTATGCACTGCCCGCTTGCGATGCGGTGGGGAGTCTCGTGCCATAGGTAAATGACCAGATAACGACGAGCATCACCACGATGCTGGTACCCAGCCACGCCAGACCAAAATCACCTTGTGCCAACAGGCCCGCCGCGACCAAGGGGCCCGCGATTCGACCAAACGCCGCAGAGGAAGAGGTAATGCCAAAAAAGCGACCTCTGGAGGCCGGGTCAACGAGATGGCTGGCAATCGTGTTCATCACCGGTAAGCACAGCGTCGCTGCTGAAAAGGTGAGGAGGCCCAAGGCGCTCATTGCCCAAAGACCCGAGGCCACCGATGACAAAGCGAGCGAGAGGCTGAAACACATCGCGGCGCCGCGCAGCACCCTAAGTGTGCCAAACCGGTCTGTCATGCGCCCGAGCAGGTTGCCTTGAGTCAGCACCATGACGATACCCACCAGCCCAAAAAACAAACCCACCTCGCGGGCCTGCCAGGCGAGGCCATTGGCCACCCAAAGAGGGAACAAGTACACCGCAGCACTCACTGCACAGGTATGAAAGGCAAACTGACAAATAAACAACAAACGGCCAGATCGCCGCAAAGTCTCACCCCTGGTGGGCGCGGCGGCCTGATGACGCTCAGATTCATCGCCAACAGGCTTGATGATGCCGGCGGGTAACAGCGCCAGGGCCATCACACCCGCGAGGGCGGATAACGCCCCGGCCACCAGACACGGGAGGGCAAAATCACTCTCATTGCGCGTCAGTACGCCGCCAATCACGGGCCCCAGAATCAATCCAATGCCAAAGGCGCGGCCGATCAGGCCCATGGCGCGGGAGCGCTGATCCGGCGTGCTGGCATCTGCGATGAGCGCTGTGGCAACCGGCACGCCGCCCGCCATCATCCCCGCCACCGCTCGGGACAGATAGACCATCCACAGCACATCTGCGAAAGCCAGCACAAAATGCGATACAGCGCCACCGAGGAGGCACAAGCTGAGAATCGGTCGTCGACCAAAGCGGTCTGACAGCCGTCCCCAGACTGGCGCGACGATGGCGGCCGCCACGCTATAGGTGGCGAGGATAAACGCGATGTCATTCGTGCCACCACCCAGCTGGGGCGACAGAAAGGGCAGGATCGGAATCACGATGCCGAATCCGATCAGATCCACCACGATGACGAAGAACACCAGCCACGCCAGCGACTGCCGGCGGGCGCGGTCAAGTAAGCGGGTCACGACTCGGTCCAGCGATGGGTCTCGGGCAGAGCGATATCAAATAGATCGAGGGCGCGGGCAACACTTTGCGTCACCACTTCATCAAGTGACTCCGGTTTGGCGTAAAAGGCGGGCACCGGCGGCGCCACCACCGCGCCCATCTCGGTCACCGCCACCATGTTACGCAGATGGCCTAAATGCAGGGGCGTCTCGCGCACCATCAAGACCAGCCGGCGGCGCTCCTTTAGCACCACGTCGGCGGCGCGCGTTAACAGGGACGAGGTGACGCCGGAGGTAATCTCCCCCAGGGTGCGAATGGAGCAGGGGGCGAGCAACATGCCCAGCGTACGAAAGGAGCCACTGGCCACCGACGCCCCCACGTTACGCACGGGGTGCCACTCGTCAGCGAGAGCTCGAATCGAATCAACCGTGCGATCCAGTTCGTGGTGCACGGTCAACTCAGCGGATTTGCTCATAACGAGATGCGTCTCAATGGGCAGCGGCTGCAACAGCTCGAGCGCGCGCACTCCATACTGCACGCCTGACGCGCCGCTGATGCCGATAATAAGCCGATCCATTGTTACCGCTTCGAGTTACCGATTGATCACAGTGTACCGGTTCTTCACCGCGTTACCGAACACCCCCACACCGCGGCACGCCTATGGGCGCGTAAAGCCGACCGGCGCCCAGCGAAAGTGGGGCTTCAGTTCCGTAAATGGCACGTCACACCCAAATTTCAGGGTGATCGACTCACGGCTCTTGGGCGCCAAATTGAGCTGGCCTGCATCGCCATCAACCGCGTCCCCCTGATCGTCTTCCAGCCAAAAGAAGTACTCAACGGTCGTCGGCGCAAAGTTGTTGTTGATCACGTCGAGCATCCAGAAGCCCGCCTCGCTGCAGCGCACAGATTTCAAGTGGGTATTATTAAGCCCGGTATTGGTCACCGGCGCGAGGGCGGTGCTGGCGGCACTGGACCCGAGCGACCACCCTGCCGCCAATAACCATATCGTGACGGCCCCGTAGCAATGTTGCATCGTGGGTCTCATGCGGGATCCTCGTGTTGTTGAAGGCAAATCCCATGATCGCGCGGAATTCACAAAAAACCACCCTGAGGTGGGTAGTTTCAGAAAAAAGTCATGAAAAAACAGGGCGTTGTCAGGCTCAGGGCGATAGCGCGCACAGGGTAAAGTTCGACGCCAATCTGCCGATATTTAGGGTATCGAAAGTAGATGTCGCCCGAGGTAAACATGACGCGTATCAAAGCCGCAGCCGCATACAAGCGAATTGATATTGAATCTGCCGTCGCATCCGCAGACAAGCACGAACTGATTACGCTGCTTTTCAAGGCGTTGATCGGCGCGCTGGCGGGGGCAGAGGTGCATCATCACCACGAAAACAAGAAGCAGGTACGCGAGTATCTGACCAAGGCCTGCCGTATTCTGGCTGGCCTGCAGGGTAGCCTCGACTACGAGCGCGGCGGTGATATTGCGGTAAATCTCGGTGAGCTTTACGGCTACTCGATCCGCAAGCTGTTCGCAGCGAATGTGAACGTCGACAATGCGCTCGATAACGTGGCCGAGGTAAAGAGCCTGCTTGAGCCCATCGCTGAGGCCTGGGAGAACATGGATCTGTCCAAGCCGCGCCAACTGATGGCAGTGTGAGTGACGGCGTAACACGCCGCCGTCGCTTTAGGCCACTGACCGCTCGTTCCCCGCTCTATCGATGGGCCTGCCCATTTCGCCGCGCTAAATGTGACCGATTCAAGGCAGGGAGTCCAGAGACCGCAAGCAACCCTTAACGCCAGACGACTCGCACTGCGATAACACAAACAGTGCGTCACTGGTTTCTATCTCGTCGATCCGCATCGCTGCGGCATCGCGAATCTCCTGAGCCTGCTGCTGACCTTGGATCAAAGCGAGGGCAGCCCACACATAGGCCTGGGCGGACCGCCGCTTCACATCATTGCCATCCAGCAGCATAAAAGACAGCATGTACTGGCTGTCGGCATATCCTTCAATGGCGGTCTCGCGAAAGCCCTCGTAGGCGAGCCGCCGGTTCTGAATCTGGCCCTCGCCCTCGAAGTAGCTCAGCGCGATCATGTAGCGACTCTCGGTTAAACCCTTGTCTGCTGCCTTGCGAAAATAAATCAGTCCCTGGGCCCAGCTCTTCGCCGCACCGCGGCCTTCGACGTACATCATGCCGAGATTGTGCTCGGCCTCAGCCAGACCACCGTCGGCAGCGCGACGATACCAGTCCATCGCTACGTCGTATTGCTGGGTCACACCCAGCCCCTCTTCGTACAGGTAGCCGATGTTGTGCTGTGCCTGAGGGTCCCCGGCAGCGGCCAAGTCATACCATGCTCGCATTGCCGTTGCGTAGTGTTGTCGCTCCATGGCCGCCAGGCCAGCGCGGAGTTGATCTTCTCGAGTATCGGCGCTGCCGACGTGCGGCCAGGTAAGGGCGATACAGCAAAACAGCAGGCGGCTAGTTGCGCTCACGTCCCTTCACCTCCTCCTGGCGATCTAACGTGCCGCCGAGAATGGCACCTTCACTGAGGCAGCCGACCAGGGCGCCCGCTTCATCGACAACCGGAATGGCCTCACCGACAAATCGCCGGGCAACCCCCAACGCCTGCTGAAGATCATCGCTCAGGTTGAGCACGAGATAGTCGTCCTCAATCAATGAGGAGACGTTTTGATCCGGGTTTGCCAGCGCCGTCAGTATGGGCACCACGCCGATCAGGGTGCCCTGCGGATTCACCACATAGGCCTCGGTTCGGTGGGAGGCCCGCAAGTGCGCCACGACTTCTTCCCCTGTCATGCCCTCGGTCGCAGGCTCCACCACCTCGGCGTCGAGATCGGCCACAGAAATATCCTTGAGCGAGAGGAACTCCCTCCCCTGCCGTAAATCAAAACCCCGGGCGATGAGCTGACGGTCAAAAAATGAGTAACAGAACAATCTCGTCGAGATAAAAGACGACATCGATACCGCCAGAATCGCCGCAACCGCAAAGTCGTAGCTACGTGTAAATTCAAAAACGATCAGGACGACGCCAATCGGTGCGCCAATCACCGACCCGGCGACCGCTGCCATGCCCACGACGGTGAGCATCACGACAGCAGACGGGTCGAAGCCCAAACCCACCGCTACAAAACCTGCCAGATAACCCAGTGATGCACCGAGAAACAACGCGGGAGAGAACACGCCGCCAACCATACCCAATCCGATACAGACGACGGTGGCAGCAAGCTTGGCAACCAGCATCAGCGCAGCCTCGCCGACGAGCTTTTCACCCGCCAACAGATCATTCACCGATTGGGTGCCGAGTCCCACCGCTTCGGGGACCAGCATGCCGATCAGGGCCATGAGCGTGGCAGCCAGTAGTAGCATGGCGAGATCATTATTGCGGGACTTGGCCCATGCCGCAGTTCGCAACAGCGAGCGCATAAAGACGATCGCCAATATTGCAGCGCAGGCACCTAGTCCAAGCACTACGGGGATCAACTCCCAGTCGGTGGGACTGGCCGTCACCGAGTACGGCGACACGCGGTCAAAAAAGAGTGGGGTGACGGCGGTCGCCACAATCGCTGACACCGTGATGGGCGCCACAGCCCTCACCGCGAAGTGTCGCAGTATCGCCTCTGACACCAACACCACCGCGGCAATCGGGGCACCGAACCCTGCCGAAATCGCCGCCGCCACACCGCATGCCATGTAGATATCCGGCGTAAGCCGCGTGGGAAATAAGGCCCGGACCTGGGCACCAACTGATGCACCAAAATGCAGGACCGGCCCATATTGGCCCACCGAAGCACCGGCGCTCGCTGAGACGAAGGCCGCGGTGGTCGAGATGAAGCCTTCTCGCGCCGGGAAGGGTGCGTCGGGGCGGTGTGCACCGAGGATGGCATCCGCCGGCCCATGCCAGCGATCCATTTTGAACGCCTGCTTCAGTCCGTATATGCCAAATGCACCGGCGATGAGGGCCGCCCAGCGAATGAGCCCCGCGCTCAGTGCACTTTGCCCGACCATTTGTTCGCGAATTAGCCCGTCAATCGCGCCCACACCCAACACAAAAAGGTTGGCTGCCAAACCACCGAGAATACCGATCACCAGACCAACGAATAATACCCGGACTAACTCGAGGCCCAATTCCTTGGGGGATGTGTTCAGGAGTAACATTTTAGTGCCGCCGTTTTCTTCAGTGTTTCGACCGGATACTCCGCCTGATGCTCCCGGATGTAGCGGTCAAAACATCGCTTGCGCTCGGCATCGGTGGGCTCATCCTGCGCGCAGCCACTGAGCGTCAAAGCGAGGACAAGCCCCAAACCCGAGCCGCCTCGCGTGACCTCAGCTTTGATTTTCACGTGTCGCTACTGCCATCGGCGGCGCTGGTCATATTGGCTTCGTCCAGCACCTTACCCAGCCGGATCATGGCACTGGCCATCGCATCTTCGACGCTGGCGGCAAAGGCAGCCCGTTTGTCTACGGCGACCCTGTAATCGCCAATCAATGTGGATGCATCCTGGGCGAGCACATCAAGGCGCGCTTCCGTTTCTTCGGCATCTTTGTTCGCGCTGTGCAGCGCGTCTTCAAGATTACGGGTCAACTCCTCCTTGCGCCGCTGAACCGGCTCCAGCCTGCCCGAGTACTGCCGGTCGGCCTCCCGCTCCGCATCGGCCATCTTCTGATCGAGCTCTTCTATCCGGCTGCGCTGATCGCGGATCACCTCTCGTTGCTTTTTCATCCACTCTATGTACTGATCGATCGAATCCTCATAATCGACCTCAAGTTCGCTGTCGGCATCCTCTGACGCAAAGTCGCTGCTGGTGAGCGATTGGAGTACCGTCGCGGGGGGCTCAAGGGTCTCGGCACCCAGCTTTTTAATCAGCTCGTTGGCCTGATCAGCCTCCAGCTGAATCTCTGCGATCTGCCCTTTGATCTGCTCGCCTTTCTCGGCTGCGATCGCACTCTGCTCCATGGTGACATTTGCCAGCTCGTTGGAGAGTGAATCCAACCACTGGTTCTCTGTCCCGGAGAGATCATCGTCACAGGACTCGCCACGCAAGCCCGCATCAATGAACGTGATACAGCGCTGTAAATCCGCCAAACGGGTAGCGCCCTGCTCGAGTTCGGCACAGACATCGCGATAATGTGACAGGGTGTCGAGCTCACGGGCGAAGCACCCATCCAAAGCCTGCAAACAACTCGAGGTGACGCCACTGAGAGCGGCAATAAATTCCCTCATGTCATCGCCAAAGTCACCAAAGTGCTCAGCCATATCGTAGGCGCGCTCTGACTGTATCCCAGCGCGCGCTTCACCAACCGAAGTGATGAGCTGATCGGCATGGGCCAGCTTGCCGATCAGTTGCTGGGACTCAGTTTCAGGCGTTTGTCGCGCCACTTCAGGCACGCTGGGTGACTCTTCTGCCGAGTCATCCTCGGCTTGGGCCAAAGAGACGCTCTCTGTCTCTATATCGGACTCGGAGCTTTCTATCACCTCGAGAACAGGCTCCGACGGTACGAACTCTTGCCTGATTTCGGCGTCGCCATCTTGGTCACCATCAGAACTCAACGCAGCCTCCACCACAGCCGGCTCTGACTGCTGCGTTAATAGTTGCTCCGCCGACTCTGGATCGGAGACGGTGGCGGGTCCGTCAGCACCCGGCGACGCAGGCGTCGACTGCGTAGCGGGGTCAATTTGCGCCTCCGCATCGCCATTAGTATTGGCGGCCGGTTCCGCAGCAAGCATGCCCTCTTGCAACTCCTGCGCCAAGATGCGCAATGCGGTCCCCTGCTCCGCTAGATCGGGGGAATCCTCGATGGAGGTCAAGCACTTATTCAACACCACCGCTCGCGCCGCGAACCCGTCGTCCTCCCCGGTCATTAAGATCGCGTGCAACACTTCGTGCCGAAAAGACGAGAATCCGGCCGACAACGGCGACATACCCTCGGGAATCTGGCACAACGCGGCACCCACTGCCCGCAAATCAGCATCACTGTCGGCATTGATCAGCGCAAACTGATCGGTCACCGCTTTGATCACATCATTCATGGTGTCCCCTCTGTCAACTGCTGCCTGGGACTGCGGTTCAGGTGCTTGCTGGGGTTGATCGGCCGCTTCAGATGACTCCGACGGAATCGATTTTTCGGTACTGGTGTCTTGGTCATCGTCAGACGACTTGCCAAAAAAACCAAACAGTTTCATTGCGAACTCAATCCCCCAGACAGCGCGTCACAGTCTGTCTAGACAACATCATAGAACCGAGCCTGCAATGCAGGCAAATCGCAAAAAGACCGAAAAATACGTTTACCAGGGCGAACTTAGGGCGTGAGTGCCTCGCAGTCGGATTCCGTCACCCCATAGACTGCCGCTTGAGAGGTGGGCACGCCCTGATAACACACGCGGGCATAGCGAAGCTTGCTCAGTGGGTCGGTGTATTCGCTACCGCGGCGAGTATATAGGTCGAATCGGACAACGCTGTCACTGATGCCACTTTGCAATATGAGCATTAGGCCAGACTGACCAGACCCGGTTGCGTCACCTACGGACACCGCGTAGCCCGTCTGGCTGGTCAAGTCACAGTTATCGATGGTAATAGCCTCGGCGGGAATGATGGAACCATCGCCCTCCGTGGCGGTAATCAACTCGGTATCGTAACGGGCGAGTGTAGCGGTGATGCCACAGCGCGGGGTCTCGAGATCATAGCTGTCGCCTGCGATAGCATTTTGAGTAACGTTGAGGTAGTCGAGATTCTCGAGCAAAGTAGATCGATAAATGCCTGAAAGGTCGAGGTCAGGCGACACATAGGCGTCTCCCGCGACCGAAAAATCGACATCGAAAGATTCATCCGTCTCCTCGTAGGAATAGGTGAGTCCGAGCTCTCCCGTCTCTTCGTAAGTCACGAGCAGTCCGGTCACCGTGCGGACCTGCAGCTCAGCATCGACTACCTCCTTGCACAGGCCCGAGCCCGATGCTTCGTCGCCACTGACTTCGACGTCTGCCACACATAACAGGTTGACGAACTCCGTCGCGTCCGTGGCCTGCGAGTACCAATAAAGCGTGCCTGAACGAGTCAGGACATAATTATTTTCATCGGTTTCCGTGACCTGACTGCGGCCCATCGTCAAAGAGAACTGACTCTCGCCACCGCCACCGTATCTACCGCCAAAGTTGGCATCGATGAAAAGCGTTATCTCGTCCTCTGCGGAGAAACTTCCGGCCGTGGCTGTCACCTTAACTCGGTGAGTGCCGGGCAACAGCGCATCACCAGATATGGTTTTTTTCTCAGCATCGTGATTCAGCTCAACTGGTCCGCCATATGCGACCGTTGCGCTCTCGGCGCTGTTGCCACTGACGGTGTAACTGAGGGAGACCCCCTCGTCTGCTCGGTATTTTATCTGCCCTTCAATCTTAATAGAGAGTTGCTCGGGCGGTGTGCCGCTGCCGCCCCCCGCACCAGAACCATTGCCAGAGTCGGAGCCGCCGGATCCAACGCCGCAGCCGCCGAGCAGCAGACAGCCAAAGGCCACCAAAAAAAAACGGGGCGAACCACTTTTAAGCGTTTCCCGCAAGCGGCCTGCAAGGGAATGCACTACGCGTCTTCCAGGCAGACGTAGCTCTGAAGCATGGCCATCTCTTTTTCGCGACGGTACTTGGAAGAATCCATAAACCAGATCACCAGATATCCATACACTTTGTATTCCTGACAAAGCTGCTGGCCCATGGCGTCGTAATCGAGGCCGGTTTGGACGTCTGGCGAAGGCCAGATAACGAGCGCGTCGTCGGACAGCGTGGCGTCATCGATTGTGGAAACCGATTTAACGCGCTCCAAAAAGGCTTTTTGCGCCTTGGTCTCAGCCAGGGCGGGGCCTGCCATCAGGCTTACCACGACCAGAACCAGTCCGGAAATTAACGTCGGCACGCAACGCGAGATCATCCTGCTCCCCCTTTTACCGTTATTTCGATGCGGCGGTTTTGGGCTCGACCGGCGGCCGTATCATTGGAGGCGATCGGCACCGTGTCGGCGTATCCCGTCACCGTGACTGCTCCAGAGTTGATATAACCCTCACCCACCAAGTAGTCAGCCACTGACGCTGATCGCGCGGCTGACAGATCCCAGTTCGATTGAAACCGCTCACTGAATGCCACCGGTACGTCGTCAGTATGACCGGCTACAGTGACTTGGCCGGGGCTGTCTACCAAAGCCTGACCCACACTGGCCAGCACGCTATAGAAACTGGTGCGCAGGTCAGCGCTGCCACTCACGAACGCGCCCTGGTCCGCGAGGCTGATTTTGACTTCGTCATTGATGCGCTCAACATTTACCTGACCATTGGCGATCTCGGTCGTCAACCGACTGCGGATTTGTTCGTACTCACTCTGGGCAACGTCCTCGCCCTCCTGAGCGTCACTGCCCTGAGCGCTGTCAAAGGACTGCTGCTCCGTAGAGGGCGAGCGCAGTACCTCCACCTCAGATACCACCTCGGCCTGAGCCTGCGCCACTTTGGCAAATAGCGCCACCGTATCCTCGTCGAGCCGCTGACCGGATTCGAGCCCCTCAGCGCCCTGGTTCTCGCCATCCTTCTGATCAGAGGTCATCACAACGCTGATCTTGCCCTCGGTCTCGGTCACCTCCACCTGGCCCCGCGTGATCTCGTCCTTGAGTGCGCTTCTGACCTTTTCCAGGTCCAAGGAATTCGGATCATTGGAGGGCTTGGTTGTGATCTTTAATTCGGGGTCCGGCGGCTGCTCCTCGTCTGTAGTTTGCTCACTAATAGTGCTAAGTGCCGTTGGCTCAACCTTAGCCTGCATGAACTGGTCAGCAATAATATTGTCGGCCGTGGGGGGTTCTACCACCGGCACCACGCGTTGCACACCCATGCTGTCATTCATTGAGCCACTGACCTCTTTGAACTTCGGCACGTTCATCTGCGCGAAGGACAGCAACAGCACAAAAAATGCCATGAGTAAGGTTGCCATATCGGCAAAGGTCGCCATCCAGGCGGGTGCACCGCCCCCCGGGCATTTTGGGCATTCGACGGGAGGGAGTTCTTCCGGCGGCTCGGGTGGTGGGCCGAGATCAACCTCTTCCTCCAGCGCTTCCGGCGCTGCAGCCTCGGGTTCAGCGGCCTCTGCCGCATCCGACTCGACGGCCTCGGGCACCTCACCGTCCGGGGTTTCGACGTCGACGTTTTCGTCTTCAGCCACGACTACGCTCCCCCTATCACTCAGTTATCGTCCACGATCACTTCGATACGCCGATTGCGGGCACGACCCGTTGGCGTATCGTTGCTATCGAGTGGCCGCGTATCCGCAAACCCGGCGATCTGCACATTGCCTCCCTCCAGATTAGTAGAGTTCAACAAAAAGTCAGCGATAGACGCAGCGCGCGCTGCCGACAGATCCCAGTTGGACTTGAAGCGCTCGCTGAATGCCACTGGCACGTTATCTGTGTGCCCCTCAACCATGACGCTGCCAGGGTATTGTGCGAGGCTATTTCCGAGGCGCGCCAGCGTGGGCGTGAAGGCCTGCCTCAAATTCGAAGAGCCGGAGGTAAAACTTCCTTGACTTGCGAGCCTGACGATAATCTTGTCACCGTCTTTTTCGACCTCCGCCAGTCCAGCCGAAATCTCGTCTGACAAGTCGGCGCGCAGGCGGTCATACTTTGACATCCCCGAGCCGTCTCCGGTGCGTGATTGGCGGCGGGTTGCACTCGCGCCACTCTGGTTACCCTGGGCTTGATCCGCCAAATGAACCCCGACCTTGGAGCTCAGCTTAGCGGAGACCTCTGCGACCTTGGCAACCGCATCCAGCGTTTCCTGGGCCACCTGTCCCCCTTTACCCTCGCCCTCATCGCCTGCCTTGCCACCCGCAGCGGCGGGCTCAACCAACGTGACCTTGATTTCGCCGTTCTCTATGCGAACGTCGGCCATACCCTTATTGAGTTCCTGCTCTAGCGCTTCCTGCACCTGCTGAAAATCGCTGTCGATCGGGTCTTCGTATTCGCCTTCTTCCGTTTTTTTCTCGATGAAGTCGCCACGGACAAAATCAGACCGTTGCTCTTTGATGTCCATGACCGAGCGCTCAGCGACGGCGGGAGTAAAGTTCTCCACCACGATACTGCGTGCCATAGGAATCGTGACCTTGGGCACAATCTTTTCAATACCAAATGCCTGCTTCAGCGAACCCGCTACCTGCTTGAATTTGGGCACCTCTGTCTCGGCAAAGCTCAACAGCAAAACGAAAAAGGCCATCAGTAGCGTCGCCATGTCAGCAAAGGTCGCCATCCAGGCGGGCGCACCACCACCTGGGCACTTGGGGCAGTCATCTTTGGGCTCTTCGGGGGGAGGCGGGCCGGGAGGCGGCAGATTTTCTTCAGCCGTCTCTTCTTCTGAGTCCTCAGAATCTGCGTCTGTGCCTTCGGATTCGGCTGAGTCGCCTGCGTCGCTCGATTCGGCTGACTCGGTTAATTCGGCTGATTCAGCGCCCACGTCGCCGATAGTATCGCTAGCCACCTCGGGAGATTCCGCTGCGGGAGCGTCGTTACCATCATCACTGGCAACATCCTCGGATTCAGATTGCTCTGCACCGTCGTCGTCACTACTACTCAGATTCGAGTCCGCTGCCTCTGCATCCGCGACCTCAGCGGTATAGTCGGCAACGGCACCAGCCTCTGCAGAAGGTTGAGCCTCACCCGCAGGCTGCTCTGCAGCAGCTGCTTCAGGCTGATTCGTGGGCGCTTCACCACTGTCGCCCTCGGCTGTCGTCTCTGCCGCAACGGCCTCGACCTCTTCCGCAGACTCCTCTGCGTCGGATTGAATGTCGTCGTCAGCCACAGGCGCTATCTCAACTCACGCAGTGCCGCGAGATCAGGCTGCAGCAATCTTCTCGCGACTCTTGGGCGAAACAAATGATGCCAGCATATCGCCCAGCACTCTGGGGTTACCCCCCTCCTGCATAAATAACACGCCCTCTATCACCAGCTCGTTGTTAGCTGACTCCAGGGCAGAGGCATTCTCTAGCTTTTGCGCGATAGGCAAACAGATGACGTTGGCAAGAATTGCGCCGTACATTGTTGTCAGCAACGCCACCGCCATCGCCGGTCCAATCGCTTTGGGGTCCGACATGTTACCCAGCATGATCACCAAACCGGCGAGAGTGCCGATCATCCCCATCGCTGGTGCTATCTCACCCCAGGCACTAAAAATCTTCGCGCCCATTTCATGGCGCAGTTTCATCATGTCGTTATCACGATTGAGGGAGCTCTTGATAATTTCGCCATCGGTGCCATCCACCAGCATGGAGACCGCCTTGGCGAGAAAGGGATTAGCAATATCTTGACCCTCTAGCGCGATCATGCCGTCTTTTCGGGCTATGTTGGCCAGCTCAACAATCTGCGTGATCAGCTCTACGGGGTCGTCGATCTTTCGCGAAAAGGCTTTGCCCATAACACCTATGGCCCCTAGGAACTCCCCTAAAGAGCATCTCGCCATAACAACCGCAATGGAGCCTGCGACCACAATCAACATGGAGGCCGTGTCCACGAACGCGGGGGCGTTTTCTGAGATGGCCATAAAAATCAGGCCAAATGCCGCCAGCAAGCCAACAATCGTTGCAATATCCATGAACTACTCCTCAAGGTAAGTCAGGTGAAGTGGTTCCGCCTAATATAGCAACACCATTGATATTGGTGATAGGTAACAATTAGCGAATCCGCCTCCGCGAGACCGAATCAGCATAGGGAGAACGCCAGCGCCTCCTTTAACATCGCAATTATCGGCTTTTTCATTGAAAGCTTGACGTTGCAATAGGCTTCTCAGCAAATAAGAACAGGGGGTTAGCCGACGCATTGTGTTAGCTTGCGCCGAGTAAAGGTAAGTGTTCCGAAACCGATAACATAAAGTGAAAGCTGCACACCTTTTTGAAACAACAAGATTAGGCGGATGGGGAACACGGGAAGTCGGCCAAGTAAGTCAGATGCACCCGCAGTTTCTCTAGTTTTTCGTTCCATTACGTGCCGTTAAAACACGTGTTAAGGCGGCACAGACCACTGAGAGCAGTGGATTAGATCAGTCGAACTCCGGGGAGACAAAAGTCATGGGAGCATTATTCAAGCATCGGCACCGATTACTTTTCTCTAGCCTCATGCTGCTCGCGATACTCGCTGGCTGCGGCGACCAGCGGAATCAGCCCGAGTGTGGCGATGTCTACAACAGCCGAATAGACGAGCATGACTTCGACGTCTTTGATGGCGGCATGGCGCTTCATCGGCCAACAGGATTGACCGTAACGCAATGCGCTGTGGGTCAAAGGATGAGCAACTACCGATGCCGAGGGGACTCACTCAAACTGAACTGGGATGAGGCCATGGCTTATGCCGCTGAAGTGGCTGAGAAAACAGGGGAACCGTGGCGGTTACCGGAAAAAGACGAGATACCTGATATTCTCGAAAGCAAGTGCATCAATCCTGCCGCCAATCCATTCGTGTTTCCGGATCTGGAGGTCGCGAATTTCTGGACCGCGTCGAAGGGCCTTCACCAGGATATGTTCCGCTGCTCGATTTATACCTATCAGGGCCGAGTGTTCTGCCGACAGTTACGAGACATTCCGCAACCTTTTTGCTGGTGAAATGAATCCA
>JBJKZJ010000006.1:0-110484 GCA_045560455.1 Luminiphilus sp.
TCTCGGCGCAGCCATGTGCGAGAACTGGTGCAAGTTTATGGAGAGCCAGTCCACCGTATGGCTTGGTGTTCAAAATGTGGAAGGCTTCGAGCAGTCGGGGGAAGTGTCTTTTGAAAGCCATGACGCGCGAATCACTGAGACAATCGACCTCGCTGAATATAAAACTGACGTATTAAGAGAGGTCGTCCGAGGCTACCGCGATTACGTCACTCGTTTTTTTCGACAGGAACTCGACACAATCGAGCAACCGTCCGTCTTAAAGTACGGGCCCGGTGGGCGGTATAACGCGCACTCAGACAGCGAATACTGGGATGAAGGCAGCCATACCTGGAAGCGATCGCTGGACCGCGACTACAGCATTCTGATCTACCTCAATGAGGGCTTTGAGGGCGGCGCGCTATTTTTCCCCAATTTCGAATATCGCGTTGCACCCAAGAGAGGGATGATGATCGCCTTCCCGTCTGACCACCGCTACATCCACGCTGCCGAGCCCCTGATCTCAGGCACCCGTTTTGCGGTCGTAAGCTGGGCAAAAGCGAAAACCCCACAAGGCTTCTCGCCCTTCCCTGAATGATCCAAGGAGATCAGCGATAGCAATGCATGCGCAGCACTCTTTTTTTCTGAGGCCCACTAATAAGCCAGCGGCCCATGCTCAAATCGGCCCCCGCTATGTGGTCGCGTTGACCCTCGCAGTTCTCGTCTATCTGACACCGAATTCACCTGTCTTGGCTCAGCCTGTGATTCAACCGGGCGCGCCGGGCGAGGGTTCGCGCGACCTCAGCGCCGAACAGGCAATCGCGATCGCCAATACCAGTTACACCAAAAGTGACGTGCGATTCATGCAACATATGATCCCGCACCACCGACAGGCTCTCGCCATGGCCGCACTCGCGCCTGTCAGAACCAATTCCCCCGATATTCTCGAAATCGCCGGACGTATCGATGCGTCGCAAGATGACGAAATCGCCTTTATGACGCAGTGGCTTGAGCAACGCGGCGAAGATTCAGATCCCCCTCTGAGTCTGCATGAGCATCACGCTATGCGCGGCATGGCGACGGCGGAACAGATGCAAGCTTTGACCGACGCATCCGGGGTGGCGTTCGATCGGCAATTCCTGACGCTGATGATCGCGCATCACGAGGGGGCGATTGAAATGGTCGATGACTTGATGGAGCAACCTGGGTCAGCTTACGACCCGATTTTATTTGAGTTCACGAACGACATCACCAAAGACCAGAGCAAAGAAATTGAATCAATGCACGAAATCCTGCTTGGTCTGTCGGAAGATCCCAGAGCACGGCTGGCCGCCGGCTTCGATGACGCCGGCGAGGCAATCTGGAACCTCCGCAAAATCATAGCACTGCCAAAGCCGGCCGGATTTTATGATCCTGCGAATCCCGCCGAACTACCCCCCGAACGATTCCTCAAAGAGACCCTTGACGAGGATACTAACCAGCACGCCGAGTCAGCTCATGCCAGCGGCGCTCAACACACGCAGTCCAGCTCTAATGGCGAGCATCACCCCGAGTCTGACGACGCTTTGAGCGGTGCCGCGCTGGCAGCCAGTGAACACGAACACAACCCGGCAGCCCCTACCAATGAGGGCGACGAGGACGATGATGAGGACAGCAAACCTGACCCGCGCTCACCCCTGCTGAGTTTTTCGAACACTGATATCGCGTTTCGAGACGATGTGATGGTAGCAGGGAGCTATCACGGCTTTAACATTTACCGGCTGGGCGAGAACGGCATCCCCGTACTGCTGGCATCAGTGGTCTGTCCGGGCGGCCAGGGCGACGTATCGATTGTTGGCGACCTGCTCATCATGTCGGTAGAGGAGACCCGCGGTCGAGTCGATTGTGGACTAGAGGGCGTCAGCGGGGATGTCAGTGACGAGCGATTTCGCGGGCTGCGTATTTTCGATATCAGTGAGCTAACGCGGCCCCGGCAAGTGGGGGCCGTGCAGACTTGCCGCGGCTCGCATACTCACTCTGTCGTATCCGGGCCGGGCGCAGAGGGCAAATTGATCGTTTACAACTCGGGTATTTCCCGAGTGCGGGATCAAGAAGAACTGCCGGGATGTTTCGATGAGTCACCGGGCGACGATCGAACTGCGCTTTTTCGTATCGACGTCATCGAGATTCCCGTTGAAAACCCTTCTGAGGCACGCATCATCGACAGCCCTACCGTATTTGCCGACCCCGAGAGCGGCGCGCTGGCCGGTCTGTGGCGCGGCGGTGACCATGGTGACGACACACAGGAGACGAGCCGCACCGACGAATGCCACGATATCACGGTCTTCCCCAGCCAGAACCTGGCCGCGGGGGCGTGCTCTGGGAACGGTATTTTGTTTGATATCAGCGAACCACGCTCGCCGAAACGGATCGATGCAGTCAGCGACACCGGTTTCGCCTACTGGCACTCAGCCACCTTTAATAACGATGGCACCAAGGTCTTGTTTACCGATGAATGGGGCGGAGGCATGCGGCCACGCTGCCGCACTTATGACCCGCTCACCTGGGGCGCCGACGCCATCTATGACATTGTCGACGGTACGCTAATTTTCAAAAATCACTTCAAAATGCCCGCACCGCAGGGTGAAACCGAAAACTGTGTCGCACACAACGGCTCAATTATTCCCGTGCCCGGGCGAGACATTTTTGTCCAGGCTTGGTATCAGGGTGGTGTTTCGGTGATGGATTTCACTGACTCCAGCACGCCGATTGAGATTGCTTATTTTGATCGAGGTCCGATTGATGCTGATGATCTTGTCACAGGAGGATATTGGTCGACTTACTGGTACCGGGGTCGAATTTATGGCACCGAGATTATTCGGGGCATTGACGTTTTCGCGTTGATGCCTAGTGAGTACCTCACCGCCAATGAGATCGCCGCAGCTGAGCTCGCCGACCAGGGCTCCCTCTTTAATCCTCAGCAGCAGTATCCGGTCACGTGGCCCGCCGACCCAGTCGTCAGCCTCGCTTATCTGGATCAACTCGTCCGGGCTCGACCGGCGCTCTCCTCAACACTGGCGCCACTTTATGAGACACTGGCAGGGGCTCGCGACACATTAGAAAAAAAAGGTTATGACGCGGTATTGTCAACGTCGCTTAGAGACTGGGCCGAAGCGACTGAACTGTCATTTGCTGAAGCGCTGAAGGAAAGCCTGCATGCAGTGAGCCGCAGGCTCATGACACCGCCTACTCAACGGGTCAGCCACACCTCCCACTAGGAGACCAAATGTCCGACATTGCCACCCGAGTAGATTCGACCGGATTCTATGCGGGCCAAAACCGCTGGGTTGCCATTTCAGTAAAAATTGTCGTCATTAGTCTGGTCCTTTGGGCGTCGCTGGCACCTGATGCGGGCAACATACTGATGGACATTCAATCACGCACCATCAGCTATTTCGGCGGTTGGTATGTATACGCCACCGCGGTCTTCATGGTGACGGCCCTGTTACTGGCAGTGCTGCCCAGAACCGGGCACGTGCGACTGGGGGCGAATGACAGTCGCCCTGAATTCAGTCGCTTTGCCTGGTTCTCGATGATGTTTGGCGCAGGCATCGGCGTCGGCATGCTAACCTACTCCACCGCTGAACCACTGGCTCACTTTACCAACAACCCAGACGTCATCGCGGGCAGCGCTGAAGCGCTTGGCCGGGACAATCTGCCCGCAGCCTATAAATGGACTTTGCTCCACTATGGCCTGACCCCGTGGGGCTGCTACGCGATCGCGGGTATGTCCCTCGCCTACTTCGCTTATCGCCGAGACCTGCCGCTCACCATACGCTCACCCTTCACCGCAGTGCTGAGCCCTGAGATTGGTCGACGGGTCGGCGCTGTCGTCGACGCCGCGGCCATCCTCGCGACGATCATTGGCATTGGCGTCACGATCGGCTACGGCGTGAATCAATTGACCTTTGGTGTGCATCAAATTACGAATTGGTCATGGCTCGTGAACGAAGGCAAACCCAGTTTGTCTGCGCTCTCGATGGCCGTGACGTTGCTGACGCTGGCCGCCATGCTTTCAGCCCTGTCAGGCATCGGCAGGGGGATACGCTTGCTGTCCAACCTCAACATGGTATTGTCCTGGTTGCTTCTGATCATTTTCGCGGTCTTCGGTGCCACCGCCTTCGCAGGAGAAATGTTCATTGCCGGCCTCGAGGCATATCTCAAGGCTATTCCAGCAATGTCAGTAACCGTCTGGAATGGAGGGGATACGGCGACCGCGCAGTCACTGAGTGACTGGCAATCCGCCTGGACTATTTTTTACTGGGCATGGTGGATCGCTTTCACGCCGTTTGTCGGGCTCTTTTTAGCCAGAGTGTCCCGGGGCCGGACTATCCGCGAATATGTCATCGGCGCCATCCTGCTCCCCGCACTCATGTGCTTTGCCTGGTTCTGTATTGTCGGGGGCACCGCCTTGGATTTGGAACTGCGCGGCGCGGCGCAAGGCAGTATTCTTGAGGCCGATCTATCCGCGCAATTATTCGCCACGGTAGAGCGGTTGTTTGCTGCTGATTGGGTACCTCCTGTGGCCACGCTCTGCGTGGTGCTCCTGATCACTTATCTGGTGACATCAGCCGACTCCGCAGTGTTGGTCATCAATACGATCGTCTCCGGCGGAGCACCCGATGGCGTGCGGTCACGCCATATCGTGCTGTGGAGTGTGTTACTGGGTTTGGTAATCATTACCCTGCTATTTGCAGGCGGAATGGACGCATTGCGGTCGGTCATGATTATTGGAGCATTACCATTTTCCGCAGTGATGGCTTTTATGCTCTGCGCGCTGATCTACGCATTGTGGAACGACGGGCGCTGAGCGCAGTTCGCCCGGGTTAGTCTGCGCCAGGGAATTGCAATTGTCGCCACGCTTCATAGAGGACGACGGCTGCCGCATTGGAAAGATTGAGACTGCGACTGCCGGCCACCATCGGCAACTTCAGTATGGCCTCTGCGGAGATGGATTCCAGCATCCCTCGGGATAAACCGCTGGTTTCAGAGCCAAATACCAGAGCATCCCCGCTCTCATAGCGGAAGGTAGAATAAGAATGCGGTCCCGACGTCTCAATCGCAATGATCCGCCGGTCTGGATGGTCACTCCGGTAACTTTCAAAATCTTGCCAAATCTGAACCTTGGCAAACTCCCGATAATCCAGCCCTGCGCGCCGCAGGCGGGCGTCGTCAAACTCAAAACCCAAGGGTTCGATCAGATGCAGAGCGGCACCCGTGTTGGCACAGAGCCGGATGATACTGCCGGTATTAGGCGGGATCTCTGGCTGACATAGCACAACGTGCAAAGCTCCATTCACAATGTAGCCCTCCGGCGCATCACCCCGTGTTGCGCATGCCAGCCGCGATACCCGCCATCGTCACCATCAAAGCCTGCTGAATTTCCGGTTTTGTCTCGGCTCGGACGCGCCTTAACAGTTCTGCCTGAAGCAAGTTGAGTGGGGCGCTGTAGATATTACGCAGGCCGATACTTTGTTGCACCCACTGATCGTGCGCAAGCAGTTGATCACTCTCAAGGATGGTAAGCAGCGTGTCGATGTCGCGCTGCAACTGATGACGAAGCCGCTGACCAACCGAGGCGAGATCAGGCTCAACGAGCAACTCATCGTAGTGCGCCGACAGCGTATGGTCTGACTTGGCGAAAACCATCTCCAGCATGGAGAGCCGCGCGCGAAAGAAGGGCCACTCCCTCAGCATTTCTCTGATCATCTCGAGCTTGCCCGATTCCAGTGCGGACTGCAGAGCCTCGCCAGCACCCAGCCATGCAGGCAACATCAGGCGGTTCTGCATCCATGCAAATATCCAGGGGATCGCCCTCAAACTTTCAATGCCCCCATCGAGTTTTCGGCGTGCCGGCCTTGAACCCAAGGGCAGAGATGCCAGCTCCTGCTCCGGTGTGGCTTGCCTGAAGTACGGCACGAACTGAGGATCCTCTCGCACCCACCGGCGATAGACATCGCAAGACTGAGTAGCGAGTTGTTCCATCACTTCTCTCCATACCGGCGTGGGCTCCGGGGGTGGCACCAGATTGGCCTGCAAAATCGCACTCGCGTACTGCCCTAGAGTATTCACCGCCAGCGGCGTCATACCCAGCTTGGTTCGGATCATTTCGCCCTGCTCGGTGACTCGCAACCCCTGAGCCAGTGACCCGGGCGGCTGTGATAGGAGAGCTTGATGAGCCGGCGCACCGCCGCGACCAATCGTGCCGCCACGGCCGTGAAACAAAGTCAGCGCTACGCCGTGGGCACGGCAAGTTTCGAGCAACGCCTCCTGCGCCCGGTATTGTGCCCATCCCGCTGCCAGCATGCCGGCATCCTTGGCACTGTCGGAGTAACCGATCATGACCATCAGTTTTTTGTCGATGCGGGCCCGATAAGCTGGATCAGTGAGCAGCGCATCAATGACGGGGGAGGCATTGTCCAGATCGCTCAGTGTCTCAAAGAGTGGCACCACGGGCATGCGTTCAGAGCATCCGGTGGATTTCAACAGCAGTTGAACAGCCAACACATCAGAAGGCGAGGATGCCATGGAAATCACGTAAGCACCCAAGGCCGCTTCTGGCGTGACAGATATGGTGTTAAAGGTATCGAGCACCTCCTGATCCTCGGCATCAAAGGGGCTGTCCCAGGGGATCAAAGGACGCGGACTGCTGAGCTCATGCTGCAACCACGCGACCTTCTTCTCCTCAGGCCACTGGCTGTAGTCACCGACCTCTAGTAATTGCGTGATGGCACTCATAACCGAGCGATGACGGCCACTTTCCTGTCGGATATCCAACTGGATCAGATAAGGGCCAAAGCAATGAGCCCGGCGCAATGTATCCCACAACGCCCCCCGCGCCATCTCGGTCAAGCCGCAAGCGATGAGACTCTCGAAGCAATCCTGAAGTGGCGCCAACAACACATTCAGGGCGAGGGGCGCCGGGGTCGGTGCGCCCTGATTCAACGCTGCCTCAAGCGCCTGACGTTGCCTGCGCAGTGTCGCGAGGAGTGGCTTCAGCACTGCCCGGTAAGGCTCTCTGGCATCCATGGCTGAGCTTTTGAAAGATGCTGTCGCGGTCGTCGCTGACAGCTCCTCATGGAGTTGTGCAACGTCGGCACTGAACAACTCACAGGCTTGCCACTGCGCCAACAGCAAAACCTCTCGGGTCACGCCTGCTGTGACATTGGGATTACCATCCCGATCACCGCCGATCCAGCTGGATATTTTGATAGGCGACCAATCCGCGCTGGGCAGAGGCAGCGAGTAGGCGTCACAGACTGCATCAACTTGCCGGAGAAATTGCGGCACCGCATCCCAGAGAGAATTTTCAATCACAGCGAACCCCCAGCGCGCCTCATCAACCGGCGTCGGTCTATCGGTTCTGAACTCCTCGGTATGCCAGATCTGTGATACAAGCTCGGCTATTCGGCGCTGCGTCTGTTGCCGTGTCATATCACTCTGAACCGCAGAGTCGAGCGCATGGAGGCACTCGCTCAGCGCCCGATGTTTGTGAATCAGCGTGCGACGGGTGATTTCAGTGGGGTGCGCCGTAAGTACCAGGTCAATGTGCAGTTTGTCGATTGCCGCCTGAATATCCGTATCCTTCGCCTTGGTCTGCAGTACCCTTAGCGTTTTTTGCAGCGTCGAGCTGGTGGAAAAATGAGGCTCGGTCTGCACCGAAGTCGTGTGCTGCTGATCAGCGATATTGGCCAAATTCAGAAACTGACTAAATGCGCGCGCTATAACGAGGAATTCGCCCTCTTGGAGAGAAGCGAGCAGCTGATCGAGCGCCTCCCAGGTATCACTGTCCTGCGCCTCTTTGGAGCGCAAACGAATCTGCTCTACCCGGTCGAACAGCGCTGCGCCTGCATTGTCGCGAATAATTTTGCCCAGTATGTCGCCCAACAACCGCACATGGGCGCGCAACGGGGCGGTATCTACCACCTCGACCATGGTTTCTCCTCAGATTGTGAAAGAAGTCGTTTGTCAGTCCCCGGACGGAAACCGCGTCGACTTCAAACTATCTTTAATGCGCGCCAGATGGGGCAAAATGCCCTCGCCGCGGCGCAATGTCATGCCCGTCGCTAAGACGTCGAGCACCGCTAGTTGAACGATGCGAGACGTCATCGGCAGATATTCCTCTGTGTTTTCCGAGACGCTCAGGCCAATACTCAGATGACTGGCTGCCGCCAGCGGCGACCCCTCCGCCGTCAATGACACTACCGTGGCCTCGGTCGTGCGCGCCAACTCCGCGGTTTCCACCAGAATTTCGGTTCTTCCGGTATGCGAAATAAAAAAGAAGACATCGCCGACCCCGCCACCCGCTGCCAGCATCCGATGCATGAGGGGGTCAGTGCAGGTCGTCACAGGGACTTTAAAACGAAAAAATTTGTGCTCCGCATCCTGCGCCACTGCTGCAGAGGTACCTAGACCGAGGAAATAAATGTGCCGAGCCTGTGCGAGGTAATCGACCGCGCGCTCAATCGCGCTCAAAGGCAGTTGATCTCTGGCCAGCATCAGCGCGGTAATCGTGTTGTCAAAGAGCTTGCGGGGATAGGTATCGATATCGTCATCCATCTCGACCGCACGGCTGATGTAACGAACACCAGACACGAGCGACCGCGCGAGACGTAATTTAAAGTCAGGGAATCCCTTCGTACCGAATCGCTTGCAGAAGCGGTTCACACTGGGTTCGCTGACCTGGGCTGCCGCGGCCAGAACCGCAATGCTCGACCGTGTCGCCGCCTCTGGGTCCTCAAGAATCGCATTGGCGACCTTCGCCTCGGATTTATTCAAATCAGGCATCGCCGCACTGAGCGCTGTTAACAAATTGCCGTCTTGATTCATGACTTGGCGCTCTCTGTGCGCTCCCTTGGATTGCTGGATGCCGTCAAAAGTCCGCGACTTGGCGTGGTATGTGACGCCCACCCAGGCGATTTTATCTTTAATTTATGTAATAAAACATAAATAAAGTCCAATTCGTCGCATATTTTGCGCTTACTATTGTAATAAAACTACATTTTGGTGCAGACTTATCGAGTCAGATAGGCCTGACACAGCGCGTCAACGTGTCTTTAGCAACATGACTGATGAAGGAGCTGGAAGCATGATCAATGTAGCGATCAACGGTTACGGACGGATCGGAAGAAACATCCTACGGGCGTTTTATGAGCGTCCAGATTTAAGCGACAAAATGCAGATTGTGGCGATCAATGATCTCGGCTCGCCGGACATGAACGCGCACCTTACCCAGTTCGATACGACCCACGGTCATTTTCATCAGCCTGTCTCCGTTGAAGGACCCCACATGCTGGTGGGCACTGATCGTATTCGGATCCTGTCCGAGCGCGATCCGTCAGCCTTGCCTTGGGGCGAATTATCGGTAGACATCGTGTTCGAATGTACCGGTCTCTTCACCGAACGAGAGTCTGCACGCAAGCATCTGAGTGCGGGCGCCAAGCGGGTACTGGTGTCGGCACCGGGTAAAGGTATGGATGCCACGGTGGTCTACGGAATCAACCACACTACGCTTACTGACGCGGATGTGATTGTGTCGAATGCCTCTTGTACCACCAACTGTCTCGCACCTATTGCCAAACCTCTCTACGACTCAATCGGTATCGAGCAGGGGCTGATGACGACCATACATGCCTACACCAATGATCAGAATCTGTCTGACGTTTACCACAGCGACCCCTACCGCGCGCGCGCTGCAGCCCACAGCATGATCCCTACGAAAACAGGTGCCGCAGCGGCGATCGGATTGGTGATGCCGGAGCTCAAGGGGCAGCTCGACGGTCTCGCTGTGCGGGTACCCACATTGAACGTGTCGCTCGTGGATCTAACTTTCACCGCATCGCGCTCAACCTCGGTCGATGAAATCAACGCCATCATGCTGAAAGCGGCAGAGGCTGACACAGCGGGGGTTCTCGGTTACAACGCGCAGCCTCTGGTATCGATTGATTTTAATCACAACCGCTTTTCAAGCAACTTCGATGCAAACCACACTCGGGTTCAGGGAAAGTTGGTGAAGGTCTTGGCCTGGTACGACAACGAGTGGGGGTTCTCAAACCGCATGCTGGATACGGGCCTCACGATGGCCTTGACGATGCTGAAACAGAATCTGGGTGTCGCCGCCTGAGCGACACCCAAACCGGTGAGTACTTTGGGGGCTATGCCCCCTTTTTTTCGCACGTTGCATGAGTTAGCTGACGGCCGCTAAGGAGACCACCAGCAGTCAAAACCCTCTGCCCCCAAAAACGCCGACACGGGGTGTTGCAGCGGATCAGGATTCTGTTCTGCACGCTCGAGTACCGACCGTTTTGCCTCTCCCACGATGTGCACCATCCCGCATTCTGTATGTTGCAGACGCCGCCTTGACAGCGACACTCTTTGATAGGGCGCTGTGCTGGGTCGCGTCATCAGTGCGCCCTCTTTCGTTGTGAGCCCCTCCTCGAGTTCTTTGGCACAGGGAAACAAAGAGGCAGTATGGGCGTCCTCGCCCATACCCAATAGCACCACGTCAAATCGTGGCAGTGCATTCACTGTCTCCGATAGCTGGACAATATTGGCCTCCGCATCACCTGGCTTGGGAATCAACGTTAGAAATTGGGCATCAACTGCAGGCCCTTTCAATAGCGTGGACCGCACTAGGCGCTCATTGCTGTCATCATGTCCCGTGTCGACCCAGCGCTCATCAGCCAGCAAGATTGTGACCCGCGGCCAGTCGAGCACGGCCTGAGCCAGTATCGAAAATAATCCAGCGGGCGTACTACCGCCCGAGACCACCAGAAATGCCGCGCCCCGAGTCTCAAGGGCTCTCTCAAGATGCTGCAACACCTCCATGGCGAGCGCGCGATCCAATCCATGGCGATCCGGGAACGTATGCCAATCAGACATTCCAGCTTCGCCCATCGCGATCGATCAGCAGCTCCGACTTGCTGGGCCCCCAACTCCCCGCTTGATAGGCACTCACGCCCACATCACCCTGTTCGCAGGCGGCGATAATTTGGTCGCACCAACGCCAGCTCTCCTCGATCTCTTCTCGACCGACGAACAAAGAGGGGTCTCCGTTGATCGCATCGAGGAACAGGCGCTCGTAGGCGTCCGGAATTCGGTCAATGTCTCCATCTTCCCGAAAATCAAAATTGAGCGTGTGTGTTTGCAGGGACAGCTTGTCTTTCAAACTCTGGCGTTTAGACACCATCGACATCTCAATGCCTTCATTGGGCTGCAGACGAATGATCAGACGGTTGGGCTCGGCGGACTGGCCCTCACCGAAAATGTGGTGAGGCAGGGCCTTATACTGGATGATAATTTCGGTGACTTTGTCCGGCATACGCTTACCAGTCCGGAGATAAAAGGGAACTCCGGACCATCGCCAGTTATCCACATAGGCCTTGATGGCTACAAAGGTCTCGGTATCGCTGGCGCTCGTTGCGCAACCCTCTTCCTCGAGATACCCCGGTACGGCCTGCCCATTGATGACACCCTGGCTGTACTGGCCGCGCACAACGTGCTCTTTCACCGTCGCCGGGTCTACGGGCCTCAGCGCTTTGACGATTTTGACCTTCTCATCACGGATACTTTCGGCTTCCAGCGAGTTTGGCGGTTCCATGGCGACCAGACAGAGCAGTTGCATCAAATGGTTCTGCACCATGTCCCGCAGCTGACCGACACCATCGTAGTAGGCCCAACGCCCTTCGATACCGACTTTTTCAGCAACCGTGATCTGCACGTGATCGATACAGCTTTGATCCCACTGTGAGTTCACAAAGCGATTGGCAAATCGCAGTACAAGCAGGTTCTGAACGGTCTCCTTCCCGAGATAATGATCGATGCGATAAATATCCTGCTCGGCAAAGAAGCGGCCAAGCGTCTCGTTGACCTCGCTTGAGGTTTCGAGACTCTCCCCAATGGGCTTCTCCAAAACGATGCGGCAGGGGCCGGTCAAGCATCTGTCATCATTGAGCTGCTCGCAGATCGTGGTGAACAAGGAAGGCGGCGTGGCCAGATAGAACAAACTGACCCGCCCATCGTCAAGCCAGCCTCTGAGTCCCCCAAAAGCGCGGGGTTCTGCAAAATCTGCCGCCAGGTAGTCCAGTCGCTCGATAAACCGATGCCAAACCTCGGTGTTCATCTCCTGTCGCATGTAGCGCGACATTTTCAAGCGTAGCTCATCCCTGAAGGCTTCGACCGTTTGTTGCTGCCGCCCCACCGCCGCAATGCGCAGGTCATCCTGCAAGAGCCCTGCAGCATCCAGCTGGAAAAGCGCTGGGAACAATTTACGGGCCGAGAGATCTCCCGTGGCGCCAAAAATAATCAGGTCCACTGCGCTCATATCGCACTCTCCGTCATAGCAAGCTGGCAGCCGCTGTGCTGCGGGCTAATTGAACGATCTCTTCCCACCGCTGGTCCTCAATCAGTGACCGCGGGCTCAGCCAGGAGCCGCCCACGGCGCAGACGTTGCTCAAGCTCAGATAATCCGACACGTTATCGGGTGTAATGCCACCGGTAGGCATAAAACGGACCTCTGGGAAGGGCCCAGCGAGCGCTCTGATGGCTGACGCCCCGCCGGACGTCTCGGCCGGGAAGAACTTCAGTGATGAGTATCCCTGCTCCAGAGCCGACAGCACCTCGGAGCCCGTTACCGCACCGGGCAAGAACGGCACCGAGAAGGCCTGCGCGGTTCGGTAAAGCATTTCGGTGGCACCGGGTGCAACAATAAAATCTGCACCCACCTCAACCGCCTGTCGGTACGCTTGCTCTGAGCAGACCGTACCCGCACCGATGACCGCGTCGGGAAATGCCGCTTTTATCAGGCGGATTGCCTCGCTACCGGCGGGCGTGCGGAGGGTCACCTCCAAGGCTGAGAGGCCACCGCACAGTAGCGCCTCCGCCAATGGGACGGCATCATCCAGCTGATCTATTGCGATGACCGGTATCACGGGACAAGAAAGACTGTCCAACAGGTTCCTAGCGTCCATCGACTGATCCTTCCGAACAAATCAACGCAACGCCCAGTAACCCCGGGTCGGGATGTGTAATCACCATGGTCGCAATCTCACCGTTGAAGTCAGCAAAGCGCCCCTTGGCCAGAAATCGTGCGCGGAAGTCACTTTTGCGAAGCAAATCGATGTACTGGGGCGCAATGCCACCGGCCAGATAGACACCGCCTCGCGCACCCAGCGTCAGCGCCAGGTTGCCCGCAGCGGAGCCCAGCACTGAGAAAAAGGTATTCATTGTTTCACCTGCCAGCGCATCCTCACCGGCTTGCGCGGCAGACCCCACTGACTCGGGCGTCGTGTGCTCAGCCCCAAGACTAAGGATATCAGCCAGTGTCCGGTAAATATTCATGATCCCCGCGCCGCAGAGTAAGCGCTCGATCGAGACCCTGCCGTACTGCGCGCGCAAGCGACTAAGAATTTTGGCTTCAATGTCCGTGATTGGCGCGAAGTCCACGTGACCGCCCTCGCCTGCCAAGACAATAGGCGCCCCAGCAGAGTCAAACACCAGAGATGCCACACCAGTACCTGTTCCGGGCCCAATCGCCACCATCGGTTTCTGCGCCTCGACGCTACCACCGCCAATCGACTCAAGGTGCTTGCTCTCCAAGGCTGGGAGTGCCCGCGCAACTGCAGCGAAGTCATTGATAATGCTGATATCCGGACAGGACAACCGCGCAGCCACACTGTCTGCGGAAAATCGCCAGGCGTTGTTGGTGAAACTGATCTCTCGTTGCTCGGGTATGGCAGCGACGGCCAGGCACACCCGCTCCAGTCTCGCATCGGGTTGCCTTAGCGCTACCCAGTCGCGCTCCAACTGATCGAGCACCTCGTCAAAAGACGGGAAGTTCTCTACGGCGTAGCTGGCAATCGGCTGCGGTGTCGGGTTACCGGGCTCTGCAAAGGCAAAGCGGGCGTTGGTACCGCCGATATCGGCTACCAGAAAAAGGCGCCGTGGATCCTGTGAAGAATCAGCTCGCACAGTGCTCATAGGCGGCGCTGTGGCTTTGCGTCACTCCTGGATTTGCATCTATCACCGGCTCAGCAAACAGCGTGCAAGCCCCATGTTCTGCGTCGGTCACCGACCCTCTGCTGACCTGAAATAAACCTCTGCCCACCGTGCCTATAGCGTTCGGTGTCTCAGGATGGGGCCGCGCCATAAGTGTTGCGTCGTCTACCCTGACGTTAAGTTCACCTGAGGCGACACTGAGCGAGATGATGTCGCCATCCTGAATGCGGCCGATCGCACCGCCACTGGCAGCTTCAGGAGTAACGTGGATCGCGGCCGGCACCTTGCCCGACGCGCCACTCAATCGACCGTCCGTCACCAGAGCCACCGCATAGCCACGATCCTGCAATACGCCTAAAGTGGGCATTAGTTGATGTAACTCAGGCATACCGTTGGCCGAGGGCCCCTGAAACCGGGCGACGATGACACAGTCCCGGTCGAGCTCCCCCCGCTCAAAGCGCATTTTGAGTTCGTCCTGATGCGATATCACGACGGCGGGCGCCGTTACCGCCTGCCGCTCCGGCGCCACTGCAGAGGACTTGATGAGGCTGCGACCCAGATTGCCTTCAAGCAACCGGATACCACCCTCGGGAGCAAATGGCTTGTCTGAGGATCGAATCACATCGGGGTCATGACTTTTCTCGGTAGCCGGCCGCCACCGGAGCCCGCCTTGTTCTATGAACGGTTCAATGCAAGACCCTTCGAGGGTGCCACCGAAACCAACACGCGCATCACCGTGCATCAGTCCCGCTTTGATCAGTTCGCCGAAGAGTAGCCCCGTGCCACCGGCGGCCTGAAAATGGTTAATGTCTGCACTCCCGTTGGGGTAGATCTTTGCCAGTAACGGCGTCACCTTGGACAACGCGTCAAAATCAGAACAGGTGATGACCAGGCCTGCCGCCCTCGCCATCGCCACGAGATGAATGCAGAGGTTGGTTGAACCGCCCGAGGCCAGCAACGCAACGATGCCGTTGACAAAGCTCCGCTCGTCGATGACATCGGCCATAGGCAGTGGTGCGCGGCCAGTGCGCGCGATCTTGGCAACATGTTCCGCAGCGGCGGCCGTGAGTGCCTCACGCAGAGGCGTATCTGGATTAATAAATGAGCTGCCCGGCAGTTGCAGGCCCATTGCCTCAAGGACCATCTGATTGGAATTTGCCGTGCCGTAAAACGTGCAGGTCCCCTTGCTATGGTAAGACGCCATCTCGGCGTCCAGTAATGCTGCCCGGTCCACCTTGCCTTCTGCGTAGAGCTGTCGCACACGCACTTTTTCCTTGTTGGACAGGCCCGACGTCATGGGCCCAGCGGGCACAAACAACGTTGGCAAGTGCCCGAATTGCAGGGCGCCCATCACCAGCCCCGGCACAATCTTGTCGCAGATCCCCAGCATCAGCACCGCATCAAACATCTGGTGGGAGAGTGAGACGGCGGTCGCCTGCGCGATGACGTCCCGGCTGAACAGGCTCAGCTCCATCCCGGGCTGTCCCTGAGTCACGCCATCGCACATGGCGGGCACCGCCCCCGCCACTTGTGCCGTGCACCCAACGGCTTTTAGGGCTGATTTGATCTTTTCGGGATACCCCGCGTAGGGAGCATGCGCGGATAACATGTCGTTGTAGGCCGTGACAATGCCAATGTTAGCGCTATCCATCATTTTGATGACGGACTTGTCGTCACTACCGCATGAGGCGACGCCGTGGGCGAGGTTTCCACAGCTCAATTGACTTCGATGAACGGGCTCGGCGGCCATTAAATCCATGTCTCGCCGATACTGATCCCGCAGCGTTCGACTGCGGGCAGCGATATCATGGGTAATGCGGCTGACTTCAGAATGCATGGGGAAATTGTGCCGACTGGTATGTAATAAAGCAACAAATAAGCCGGATATATCCCGATAAATGCGCATTTTTTGTTGTTAAATTACATGATGGCAGCCTGCTCTCAGGACGGACTGGCGTTTCGGAATCAGAAGAACAACGCAGGTATTTCACGCTATTCACCCGAGACGGCCTCTGTGAACGGGGAGGAGAAACGCGTTGGACGGCAGTCCCGGGGATAGACACGAACCCAGTCAATGTCCAGGGTCGCGGGTAAGTCCTCGGGTGAAACTTCGCCACCCAATGTGCCATCGACGGCCATATTAAAAATCAAGTGGAAGGGTTTATCGTCGAACACGCATGGCCAAGGCGCCGTCTCGGTCGGCGTCGCGACACCGTGCGCACGACCATCCACGTACCAAGTGATATGCTGCGGGGACCATTCAACCCCGAAAGTATGAAACGCCTCACTCCACTTTGAAGGTGAACGTAAGGTCTCGCTGTAGTGGACATTACCGGGCGGCAAATCTCCAAAATGGATGGCACCGATAATCCGATGAGGCTCGTTACCCGTCCATTCGAGGATATCGATCTCCCCTTCCAGAGGCCAGCGCAACTGTTTGTCCTCGGGCATCATCCAGAAGGCGGGCCAAAAACCTCTCCCTGCCGGGATACGCATGCGCGCCTCAATCAAACCGTATTGAGCGCTGAATTTACCCGCGGTGGTCAACTTCCCGGAACGTATCCAACTCTGATCGTCGGTAAAGGCAGTTAGCCGCAGCATACCGTCCTCAACAGCGACGGCGTGCCGGGCATACCATTGCACCTCATTGTTCCCCCAGCCACACAGGCCCTCGGCACAACCGTCGCCTTCAACGATGTTCCAGATGTCAGTGTTGAGCGAGTCTGAAAACTCGTCAGCCCACACTGGCCCACAGTTCTCCGCGGCCCTCGCCTGCAAAACGATCATCAAGAACGCGGCAGATACCCACAACGGGCGAAGCTGTCGGCCCGCCTTGACCGAAGGATGCGCCATCACCACCAGACGGCATAAAAGAAGACCAAGATAAGCGTGACCAGCACAGCGCTCACATTGAACCCCTGCGTGGTACTAAAACTGACGCCCGCAGGATCCACAAAACCCTCCTGGGGTTGGGGTCGTGCAAGGGACCACATCACGCCAATCGTCACGCAAAGCAAAAAGACCAGCCCAACACGATCCATAAATGGCAATTCGGGCCACGCCAACTTGAAATAGAGCGACAAGGCAGCCGACGCGATCGCTGCGATCAAGGCCGCAGTGGCGGTCGTGCGAGCCCAGAATAAACCCAGCATGAAAATCGCGACAATGCCCGGAGTGAAAAACCCGGTGAACTCCTGAATGTATTGGAATGCCTGTTCGAAATTGCCCAGTAGCGGCTTGGCGGCCACCATGGCGATGCCCATCGCAACAATGGCAACGATGCGCCCGAGCGTGACCGACCGCACACCACCATCACTCTGCATGCCAAGAGAAGGCGCCACATCGACAGTAAAAATGGTAGAGATACTGTTACACATTGAGGCGAGCGACGACACGATGGCAGCCAGCAGTGCGGCAAATACCAGACCCTTAATACCGACAGGCAACAGATTCATCGCCGAAGGGTAGGCTTTATCCGGCGCCGACAGGTCAGGGGCCAGCACGAACATAGCGATGCCGGGTAACACGACGATCACCGGCATCAGAAGCTTAAGAAACGCCGCAAAGGCAATGCCCTTCTGCGCCTCATCGACACTCTTTGCCGCCAACGCCCGCTGAATAATGTATTGGTTGAAGCCCCAGTACGAAATATTCATCACCCACATTCCACCAATGAGCACTGACAGGCCAGGCAGACTCATGTAATGGGGGTGCCCCTCCTGAAGAATCATATGGAACTTGTCTGGGGCCTGCGCAGTCAGGGCATTAAAGCCCCCCAATACCCCCGTTCCATTTCCCACTTGCCCAAGCAGGATCCAGGAGATCATCAAGCCCCCCATGACTAGCAGGATCACCTGAATAATGTCGGTGAGTGCCACTGCACGAAGCCCGCCGTAGAGCGAGTAAGCCACCGCAAAAACACCCAGTGCGACCAGACCCATGGTGAGATCGACACCGGCCACGGTGTTGATGGCCAGTGCCCCTAACCAGAGTATGGAAGTCAGATTCACCAGGGTATAAACCCCTAGCCAGAACAAGGCCATCACCGTTTTGACGCGGTCATCGTACCGTTGCGCCAAAAACTGCGGCATCGTGTAGATACCCGTTTTAAGGAAGATCGGTAACAAAAACTTGCCGACTAACAGGAGCGTAAAGGCCGCCATCCATTCATAGGAGGCAATCGCCAGCCCGATAGCGTAACCGGAGCCGGACATGCCAATGATTTGCTCGGCGGAGATATTGGCAGCGATGAGCGACGCGCCAATGGCCCACCAAGGCAGTGCCTTACCCGCGAGAAAGTAGTCCTGAGCACTTTTTTCCTGCCCGGTTGGCTCCCTCGATACCCATTGCGCGAGCGCAAAAAGCCCCACCGCGTAGACTGCGACTATCGTCAAATCGATCGTCGATAACATAACTTCACTCCGGGCGGCCTTCTTCGGCCAGTATTATTGTTTGTTAAGGGTTGTGGCTACTCTATGAGGAGTCAGACAGTTTAGCTTTCGGCCAGCAACTCGCTACAGCTTACTGCCTCACTGCCAGCAGGCCGCTCGGCCAAAACAACCTCACTGATCTCCAAAGACAGTTCCCCTGTCGTGGCCAGCAAAAACGGCGTATTCACCTTTGAGGAGTCTACCCCCAACTGGGCAAAACACTTCATGGGGAAGGTTAATCGTTGCCAGTCGTCTCCCTCTGCCGCCTCGAGTACCCGCGTGATATCCATCTCCCCCGAGCAGGGATAACCGCAGTCCATACGCAGCTTTACCGGCTGGGAGGGTCTCTTGATCAACCGCATATCAAAAGACAGCGCGCCATCCGCCATCTCCAATGGGCGCATATTTACGGGGTCATGAAACTGGAAATACACCTGACTGAGGTGCTTGCCCGTGCCCGTAAATTCCAGCCGCCGGGCGTCCTCCTGCACTTTACGGTCCACCACCGTCAAGCTCAGCTCACCGCGCTTGGAATTCGCACCGCGGGGTCCAACCTCAACAGACCAATCGAAATCATCGCCAACGAAGAGCGTCCAGGGGTCGCGTACCCCTTTGTCAAAAACCCAGGTCTCAAGGGTTTTGGGTGCGCCGATGGGCACTTCCGTGAGCGCTATCCAAGGCTCTTGTTCAGAGGTGGTTAAGCCAAACCCGACCGGGAAGGCGTGCTGGGACACACTGAGTTCGTGGCCAAGAGGATTCAAGTCATGTTTAGGCCACGGCATGGGCAACCTGCCCTCGAATGGATGAGTTTGACGGCCCTCTTGAGCCGCCATCATCACATCTGCAACTGCATGCCCTTCGGAACCCGGCAGCCAGGCGATGACGAACGCATCCGACGCGTTGAGTTCTGCGTTTACCCAGAGTGGACGGCCAGTCAGGAAAATCGTGATCACAGGAATACCCTGCTCACTGAACTGCCTGATCAGACTCCGATCCCGGGAGCGGCCCTGCTGCCAGGCAAGCGTTTCAATATCTCCTTGCCCCTCAGCATAGGGGGCCTCGGCCATGACCATAATCGCAGCATCGAGCTGTGAGACGGTCTCATCAGGGTCATAGAGCGCGACGTCGCCGCCAGCAGTTTGCGCGTGTTGAACAAATCCATCGAGTATCGATCTGGCCCCCGGAAAATCGGCGTTGACATTACCCGTGCCCTGCCAGCTGATAGTCCAACCGCCAGATTGAAGCCCAATGTCATCGGCACCGGCACCCGCTATCCGATAAGTACCAGCAGGGTCGAGAGGGAGAAGACCCTCGGGATCCTTCATCAACACCAGCGATCGACGGACCGCATCGCGCGCCAGCTCACGGTGCGCTTCCGCGCCGATCATGTTTGTGAACTGGGCCGCCCGCCTTGAAGGCAAACCTCTGTCCATCAAGCCAGACTGAAATTTCACCGTGAGGATGCGCCGAACGGCCTCATCGATTCGGGCTTCGGAAATCTCGCCTGCCCTGACCTGCGCCACCATATTCTCGAGGAGCGTCAGCCAGTCCTGAGGCACCATAACCATATCAATACCGGCATTAATGGCCTGAACACAGTCGTCGGGTTCGCATCCCGACACCTGACCGATCCCGTTCCAATCACTGACAACAAATCCGTCAAAGCCAAGCTCACCGCGGAGCACGTCAGTCAGGAGATACTGGTTGCCGTGAATCTTGTCACCATTCCAACTGTTGAATGAAGCCATCACCGTCATCACGCCCGCTTCGATCGCAGACACATAGCCTTGCCCATGAACAGAGAGGAGATCCTCTTTGCTGAGTCGCGTATCGCCCTGATCGATGCCTTGGTGCGTGCCACCATCGCCGATAAAGTGCTTGGCGGTTGCGACGATCCCCTCGCCCTGCATTGCTTCGACTACACCCCCCGCAAACTGGCGAACCAAGTCAGGCTCGGACCCATAGGATTCGTACGTGCGACCCCAGCGAGGGTCCATGGCAACCGCCACTGTGGGAGCAAAAATCCAATCAATGCCGGTGGCACTGACCTCTCTCGCCGTAGCCGCGGCGATGCCGGCGGTGAGTGCGGGGTCACCCGCGGCACCTAATGCAATATTGTGGGGAAAGAGGGTAGCGCCAATCACATTGTTGTGACCATGGACGGCATCAGTACCCCAGATAACGGGGATACCCGCACTACCCTCTGAGGTATCGACTGAGGCGAGGTAGTAGCTGTCCGCGAGTTCCACCCAATCCTGCCCCGAGGCATATTTGTTACGCGAAGGAAAGGACCCACCCCCGTTGAGCACGCTGCCCAGACCATATCGGCGAACATCAGCTGGCGTCACGTGCTTGATCTCACCTTGGATCATTTGCGCTACTTTCTGCTCCAGCGTCATCTCCGCCAAAAGCGCGTCCACCCTGCTCTCGATATCTGATCGAGAGTGTGCCTGACCCAGCGCCCACAAACTCAGCACGACAGCCGCCGTCACCACGCTGGACCGCACATTCGCCCACCTCAATTTCATTACCGTACCGCAACCACTAAAGAGACCCCTAAACTATCGCAGCCACCTCTCCCAACGAAGGGGTTAGCGCGACCAAGGCGGCGTTTTCTGCGCTGAGCGGGACCATAGACGACAAAACCGTATCGGTCGCACACTTTGCCCAATCCCGACAAATGGTTGGGTGGTGACACGCTCTTCCTTTATAGTCTCGGTATGCGCCACGCCTCGGACGTCTATGTCAGCCGATATGCAGTCCTCCATCAAGTCACAACGTCAGTCCGGGACAGGCTTGGCCGGTCTCCTTGGTTCTGTAATCAGTGCTGGAAAAGACATACTCGCCCGCAGGCGGCAAGCGGCAACCGAGGCGCCCTCCGGGGATTTACTCACAAAATGTAAGCAACTGCTCCATCACCGCGGAGAGGCCTCGGGGCTGGCGCTGGCAAGCGAAGTGATAGCCGACTATCAGGCACTGGACGAGGCCAACCGAGCGCTTTTTTTTGACGCGCTGGCAAGAGACTTTGACGCACCCGCTGAGGCCGTCATCGCTGCGGCCGAACAGTATAAGAAAGCGCCGACACCGGCTCATTTAACGAATCTGGCGAAAGCGGCCGAAGCCCCTCGCGTAAAACTTTTCCGGCGCATGAATATGGCGCCCGACGCCACTGCGGTGCTGGTGAAAATGCGCGGCGCATTGCTCTCTTTGCTACCCGAACACAAGGGGTTACGACAGGTCGATACCGACCTCAAACATCAATTTGTCTCGTGGTTCAATCGCGGTTTTCTCGAACTCCGGGTTATCGACTGGAACTCCCCAGCAGCGGTGCTTGAGCGCATCATTGAGTATGAGTCAGTCCATGCGATTCAAGGCTGGGAAGATCTGCGCTCCCGGCTGCGAGAAAACCGTATGTGCTTCGCCTTCTTTCACCCGGCTATGCCCGACGACCCCTTGGTTTTCGTAGAAGTCGCGCTCACGGCTGGCATCCCCAGAGCCATCGCACCACTGATTGGCAAAACAGATGAGCCCGCTAAAGAGAGTGACCTCGACACCGTCGTCTTCTACTCCATCAGCAACTGTCACCCTGGCCTTGCCGGCGTGTCGTTTGGCAACTTTTTGATCAAGCAGGTCGTTGAAGAAGTGGGTAAACGGTATCCAAGAGCCAAACGCTACGTCACCCTCTCACCTGTACCCGGGTTTTGTAAGTGGCTGGCTTTACAAGAGGAGGCGTTAGGCATCGATATCCATGAGTTACGCTCGTTAGCCAAGGTCGAGGGGTCCGACACCACAGACCCGAGATGGGAAGCCGCCATCGCGCTGTGCGCTCAATATCTGGTGAGGGAGCGCGCCAATAACCTCGCCCTCGATCCGGTGGCCCGTTTCCACTTGGGCAATGGTGCGAGCCTGCATGCGATCCACTGGGCGGCTGATTTGAGTGACAACGGACTTCAGCAATCCGCGGGCCTGATGGTCAACTATCTCTACGACCTCGACAGCATCGAAGAAAACCACGACGCTTACTTCGACCAAGGCGAGGTCGCCATATCACGCGCGGTCGGAAAACTGCTGAATTAACGTCGGATACGCTGGACGACGGCATCCATCAAGGCAGTGGTAATGAACTACATCGCAGGTATCATCAGCGGGTAGACGCTCTGGCGCGCCCCTTAAAACAATAATCAGGTACTGAACCTCTATGGCATTTGATACGTCGCAGTTTCGCGAGTTCCGCTACGGCTGGCCGGTCGTCCTGGCGTCCACATTCGGAATCTCTCTGGGTATGTCGCCGCTGCCCTTCTACACCATTGGCGTTTTTGCGCAACCCCTCGCAGAGGAATTCGGCTGGGGCATCGACCAAATTATGCTTGGCTTAGTGCCTTTTTGCGTCGTGACGGTGATCAGTGCGCCGATGGCAGGCTACCTGTCGGATCGTTACGGCGTCAGAAAAGTGGCACTGATTTCGATGCTTACCTTTGCGATGGGCATGATGTTGTTCTCGCTCAATAATGGATCGCACACCCTTTACCTGTTCCTGTGGGGGCTGCTGTCTGCACTCAGCGCGGGCACGCTGCCTATCACCTTTACCAAAGCCATCTCGCGCTGGTTCCATGAGAAACGCGGCCTGGCGTTGGGTATCGCATTGGTGGGCACCGGAATCGGCGGCGCGGTGGCCAAGTTGATAGCCGAGGAACTTATCAACAGCGTCGGCTGGCGCATGGCTTATGTGGGTATCGGCTTCCTGCCACTGATCGTGGCGCTGCCTATCGCCCTTTTTGCCTTCCATGACGTGGACGATCCCAAGGTCGCCAAACGAGCCGAGGGCCTCGCCGAACTGAGCCGTGAGACTGGCAGCACCATGCAACAGTATGGCTTTACCTTCATTCAGGCGCTGAAAGATTGGCGGCTGTGGTTGTTGGGCGCCATCTTCCTGCCCTTGTCCTTTGCCATTGGCGGGCCCATCCCCAACCTTGAAACCATGATGGGCTCCAAGGGATTCGAGCGTGCTGACGCGGTATTACTGGCAAGCTTTTTGGGGTACTCCGTGTACGCCGGGCGGCTCGTTGCAGGCTACCTGTTGGACTTTATTTGGGCGCCCGCGATCGCCTGCGCACTGATGATCATGCCGGCGATCTCTATGATGATGTTCGCCGGCGCTGACCCCACATACAGTCAGATGGTGATTGCCATTGTATTGCTGGGTGTGGCAGCGGGGGTTGAGTACGACCTGCTGGCGTATCTGGTATCGCGCTACTTCGGCGTGCGTAGCTACGCGCGCATTTACGGTGCTCTTTATGCGCTCTTTGGCCTAGGAGCCGGCTTCGGGCCCGCCGCCTTTGGCGCGGTGTACAGCAACACCGGGTCCTACGATCAGGCGCTCTACTACTCCATGTGGGGCTTCATTATCTGCTCACTGGCGCTGCTCTTGCTGGGCCGCTATCGAGACGAGCAACTCAAGGCCATGGTCTGAGAAAACAATGAAGCCGGAGCCCGCGCTGAAGCGAATCGATGCCTCTGAAATGCCGGAGGACATTGCCTCGGCGTGGGAAGCTTCGATGGCGCTGCGCGGGGACGCCACATTCTTTGAGGTTTTTGCGAATCATCCAGATCTTTATCGCTGGTATGTGGGCTCTTTCTACGGAGAGGTGTTCCGCGGCGGTAAAGTGGCTCAGCCCTATAAAGAGCTTCTGCGCCTTAGGCTCTCCACCCTGCACGGTTGCCGCTTCTGTAATCAGGGCAATCGTCAGGACGCGCTCGCGTCGGGCCTGACTGAAGCACAAATTGACGCCTTTGATGACCCAGAGAATGGCCCGTTCACCGATGCTGAAAGAGCCGTGCTGGCGCTAGGAGGGCAACTGGCTCTCACACAGCCTGAGGGCACACTGAATCCCGCGCTGCACTGCGAACTTGCCAAGCACTTTAGTGACGCTGAAATCCTGGAGCTGGGATTGGTGGGTGGCATTCTCGCGGGGGTTGCCAAGTTTATGTTCGCCTACGATCTGGTAGAAAAGGAGGACGCCTGCCCTTTTCATCCAGCGCGCTGAACTGGATCTTCGCAGCAATGAATAAAAAGCACGAGGCCACAACCATGCAGTCACACTTTTCGCTGATTTGGGAATCCGTTGCCGACGAGGTACCCGAGCACGTCGCACTAATTCAGGGGGAGCGCCGGATATCCTGGCGAGACTATGAGGATCGGGCCGGGCACCTCGCACAGGGTTTGCTTGATGCGGGTCTGGGCCACGACTCGAAAGTGGGGATGTATCTATACAACTCGCCGGAGTATGCCGAGACCAATTTCGCGGCGATGAAAATCGGCGGCGTGCCGATCAACGTCAACTACCGCTACCTCGATGACGAGCTCCACTACCTCTTGGAAAACGCCGATATCGAGGCACTGGTATTTCACAGCTCGCTGGGTGACCGGGTAGCACGTGTCTGCGATCGACTGCCGATGCTCAAAGCCATGATCTGCGTTGACGACGGGCCCGCCGAGGATGGCTCGATGGGACCCACCACCGGCATTCCCTATGACACGTTTCTTTCGCAAGCCTCGGGTACCGCAAAGACCCAGCCTCAGGGCGACGAGATCTACATGCTGTACACGGGCGGCACTACTGGCATGCCCAAGGGTGTGATGTATCCACTTGATGGCTTTACCGAGTTCTTCATGCGCGGCTTCCCGCCAATGATTGGCCTTCCCCCGTTTGAGAACGCCGCCCAATTCGGCCCCGCCGCCAGACAGATGGTGGATGCCAATAGCACCGTGGTAGCCATGTCGGGGCCACCGCTAATGCACGGCACCGGCTGTTGGTTGGGCCTCATGTTTCCGCACATGCTAGGCGGCACATCTGTACTCCTGGAAAACCGCGGTTTCAAGCCGGAGGAGGTTTGGAGCACGGTGGAACGCGACCGCGTCTCGCAAATCATCATTGTGGGTGACGCCTTTGCCAAACCGCTGTTGCGTGCGCTGGAAACCGAACCGGACCGCTGGGATACGTCTAGCTTGAAGCTGATGATCTCATCAGGCGCCATGTTCACGACCGAGGTGAAGCGCGACCTCATCGATCATGTCCCGGAGCTGGCGATTGCGGACGTGCTCGGCTCCACCGAGGGGGGCATGGGGCAGTCCATCATGACCAAAGACACCCCGCCGAGCGAAACTGCCAAGTTCACACTGCTACCCGTGGCGAAAGTATTACTTCCTGACGGTAGCCGGGAAGTGGTGCCCGGCTCGGGCGAGGTCGGCATGGTGGCCCAGGGCGGTATGGTGCCGCTGGGCTACTACAAAGATCCCGAGAAGTCGGCCAAGACCTTTAAAGAAATCGATGGCACTCGCTATGCGTTTATTGGCGACATGGCGACCATCGATGCCGATGGCACGATCAATCTATTGGGTAGAGGCTCGAACTGCATCAACACCGGTGGTGAGAAGGTGTTCCCCGAGGAAGTCGAGGAGGCATTGAAGTTGCACCCCCACGTGGCCGACGCGCTGGTATTCGGACTCGAAGACGAGCGCTTTGGTAGCCGGGTTGCCGGTGTCGTGTCGCTCGAGCAGGGCGGATCTGCAGAGGCGGGAGATATCCTTGAAGCAACCCGCAAACTGCTGGCCAGCTACAAGCTGCCCAAAGACCTATTGGTCGTGCCCGTCGTCCCAAGAGCGCCCAATGGCAAGGCTGACTACAAAACCGCGAAGTCGATGATGGCGGATGGCTAGCTTATTAGGTGAAGCCACTAACAAAGAGGTCTCTACGATAATGAATAAAGCGTTTTTAATGATCGGTATCGCCATCGCACTACTGGGCGCCTGCTCTGGGGATCAACGAAACGAGACGTCCGGCGCTGCCGGGCCAATCTCGCCCTGGCACTCACTCACCGAGGCAGAGGTGCAAGAGGTCGCTGCGGCGGTGATGGATTCAACCAACGATGCCGTCGTCTTTAATCGCATCAGCCTGCTGGAGCCAGATAAAGAACAGGCCATTACCTGGCAAGGTACCGGACCAGCGCAGCGCGGGGCCGATATCCTGTACCGCAGCAACCAGCAATCCTGGCGCGCTCAATACGATTTTCAGAACCAACGACTTTCCCCGGTCACCGGTATCACCAGCGGCCAGCCAATGTTGGCAGGTGAAGAGATCTTTCCCATCATTGAGACCGTTAATGCGCTGCCCGAGCTGGTGGCGGCACTCGAGAAAAGAGGCGTCAGCGAAGGTAACGGATTGTGCTTGCCCAGAACCGTCGGACGATTTTTTTCTGAGCTAGCCGACCCGGTCAATGCCCGACTGGTGAGGTTCGATTGTCTCAATATTCGTGGCCAACACGGACTTGAAATCCTCCCGACCACCAGCGCTTTTGCGCGGCCTGTTGAGGGCCTGAGTCTTCTCGTTGATGTGGAGGACGCCCGGGTCATCGAGCTCTCGGACTCGTTTGCGGAAGGCGGCGCACCTCCGAGTGACTTTGACGTCATGGAGTTTCACGAAGGCGCGCTGCCCACGCGTGAGCCGCTGTCACCCATACAAATCAATCAAAGCGAGGGTGTTAACTTCTACATCTCGGGCAGCCAAATCCGTTGGCAGGGCTGGCAATTTCATCTTCGCTTCGACCCACGCCAGGGGACCATCCTCAACAATATTGGCATTGAGTCGGAAACCGGCGTCAGACCGGTCGCCTATGAAATCGCCATGTCAGAAATGTTTGTGCCCTATCAGGACCCCGATCAGCATTGGTTCTACCGGGCCTATTTTGATATGGGGGAATACGGCTTCGGCAACATGGCCAGCGAACTCAAGGGTCACGATTGCCCTGAGAACGCAGTTTTTCAGAGCGTGGTACTCCATACCGCGGGGGGAGAACCCTTCACCGCATCGAACCGCATCTGCATCTTCGAATTTGATCCGGGATATCCGAGCTGGCGACATTACGAATCGCTCTATGCTGACTTACCAGGCATCGACAAGCATCACTCTCGGCGTGCCACTCATCTCGTTGTGCGCATGGCGGCAACGATCGGTAATTATGATTACTTTCAGGATTTCATTTTTCAGCAAGACGGGCAAATCCGCATCCGCCTGATCTCAACCGGTGTCGACGCCACCAAGGGCGTATTTGCTGAGACGTTGGCTGATCCCACAGCCGAGTCCGAAACGCAGGTGGGCACACTGATCGCACCCTACCGGTTGGGAGTCAACCACGACCACTTCTTCAGCTATCGCATTGATATGGACGTGGATGGTCTTGGCAATAATTTCGAGCGCCACAGATTGGTGCCCGTCCCTCAACCCGAAAATGCACCTCGACAAGGTATCTGGGGCGTTAAGCGTGAGCGCGTCGCTGATGAGGCTGGAGCTCAAACCGTTATGCGTGTCGAGCGCCCCGCCCTGCTGACTTTTTCCAGCGATAACGTGACCAATGCGATGGGTTACCCCACTGCTTACCGGCTGATATTCCCGAATATTCGAGCGCTGGTAACACCCGAGGACGACATTTATCAACGTGCGGGTTTTTTAAAGAACAACCTCTGGGTCACGCGCTACAAACGCGATGAATTGTTCTCTACCGGTATCGCGGTCAACCGATCTGCCCCGGGGATCGGGCTTCCGCTGTACACCAGCGATAATGAATCCATCGAAAACACGGATTTAGTGGCGTGGCCAACAATCGGATTTCACCATGTGCCCATGGCGGAAGACTGGCCTGTAATGCCCGCCAAGGTGGACGAGATTGTGCTGAAGCCGCGCAACTTCTTTGATCGCAATCCGGCAATCGATTTACCGGTAGACTAACCCCTTGGCGAGGATCGGAAAAACGCGACCGGGCTTCCCGTCATCTTGGCCACCCTCCGGTGGCCAAGATGACGCTGATTACCAGATCTTGACCCGCTCCTCAGGCGCCAGATACAGCTCGTTGCTCTCGCCAACCTCAAAGGCGCTGTACCACTCAGGTACATTCCGCACACTGCCATTGGCTCGGTAGATACCGGGAGAATGGGGGTCAGTAGCGATTTGAGTGCGCAAGGCCTCGTCGCGAATCTTTGAACGCCATATCCGTCCGAATCCAATGAATACCCGCTGTACACCCGTAAAGCCTTCAATCACCGGCGGCTCCTGACCCTCGAGTGAGTCTAGGTAGGCTTTAAGGGCGATCGAAATGCCGCCCAAATCACCAATGTTTTCGCCCAGCGTAAAGGTGCCATTCACATGCAAATCAGGGAACGGGTAGTAGCTGTCATATTGGCCTACCAGTGCGTCGGTCCGGTTTTCAAATTCAGCTCGGTCGGCATCCGTCCACCAATTTCGAATGTTGCCATCGCCATCAAACTTTGACCCCTGATCATCAACGCCGTGGCCGATCTCATGTCCAATCACGGCACCAATGGCGCCATAGTTGATCGCCTCGTCAGCACTCAGGTCGAAGAAAGGCGGCTGTAAAATGGCGGCCGGGAATACAATCTGGTTGAGCACTGGAGTGTAATAAGCATTAACCGTTTGCGGGTTCATGCCCCACTCGTCGCGATCGACCGGCCCTCCGTGCCTTTTAACATCGCGGTCAACGTTGGCTTCCCGTATGCGCATGCGATTACCAAAGTAATCATTCTTTGCGATCGTGACTCCCTCGTACTGCCGGAAGGTCTTCGGGTAACCAATCTTGGGTTCAAACTTGGAGAGCTTATCCAGCGCCTCCGACTTGGTCTCCTCAGACATCCAGTCCAGCGCCTCGACGCTGTTCTGATAGGCCTTCACCAGATTGGCGACCAGCACGTCCATGCGTTCTTTTGCTTCAGGCGGAAAATGCTTCTCGACATATACCTTCCCGACCAACTCTCCCAGCCCGGCGTCAACAACGCCAACGGCTCGTTTCCAGTCAGGTTGCTGCTCTTCACTGCCACGAAGCGCCTTGCCGTAAAACTCGAAGTTGCGATCGTCCAGAGCACGAGTCAAACGGGAGGCTTGCGAGTTGAGGACCTGCCATCTCAAATAAAGCTTCCAGTCTGGCACTGGAACCGAATCGAGAATGGGCCCTAGTTTTTCAAAAAAGGGCGTCGTGACCGAGACCAGATACCCGGGCTCAGGCAAACCAAAGGCACCGAGAAACTGGTCCCACGCGACATCAGGTATTAACAATCCTAGATCGCCCTGATCAAATTTGGTGTAGTTATTCGCGAAATTGCGCGTCTCTTCCTTGGTCATGTGCGCGCTCGCAATGGCCTCCTCAAGGCCATAAATGACATCGACTGCATCGGGCTCCAGCTTTAATCCCGCGAGTGCGTGAGCATCGGTAATCAACGCTTTATATTGCTGGCGGAGGGCCTCGCTCTTGTCATCATCCTTGAAGTAATACTCGCGCTCTGGCAGCCCGATTCCTCCCTGGCCCAGATACATGGTGTTGATTCCAGGATCCTTGGCGTCAGCGTAGGCAAAAATACCGACTGGTGAGTTAAAACCCAGCCGAGCTCCTACGCCAAAAAAAGCAAACACATCTTGCTTTGAATTCAGGGCATCGACCGCGGAGAGGTAGGGTTCTAACGGCTGGATGCCGGCAGCATCCCGGCTCGCGAAATCTTGAAATGACGAGTAAAGATCCCCAACCCTTTGCTCATCACTGCCCTCGACATTGCTGGAGGCAGAAGCCTCCTCAATGATGGCTTTGACATCTTCATCGCTTTTGTCACGCAGCATGTCAAAAGCGCCGTACCGACTGCGATCCACTGGAATCTCGTTCTCGGCTACCCACTTGCCGTTAACGTAGGCAAAAAAGTCGTCTCCCGGATGCAGGGCATCGTTGAGCTCAGCAGGATCAAAACCCAATGTTCGACGGCTATCCGCGACGCCAGCAATAGAGTTGGCATTGTCTGCCGGATCCTTCGAGCAGCCCACAACAACCAGTACCGTCAGTGCACACAGAACAGGGGCCATCAAACGCGTTCGCATTGCGTCATCTCCTCGATGATTACAGGCCCGCTAGTTTAAGGTCATAGTGTAGTTTCGGGAACCCGATGGTTGGCCGTGGAGAAAATGTGAAGTAAGCGGCACCTGGCCTCAGCATCAGGTCGAGCAAACCCGGGGGGTGGAGTGGCAGCGCGATGAAAGTGCTCAGTAGCTAGCCGACAAAATCTCGAGTCAGCTCGGCAATCGGCTCGGCGCCCAGCTCAAAGGCCGGCATGGTGATGTCATCGCGCTCAACCAGTGTGGCCTGAGGTAACCACTCAGCCACCTGTAACGTGCCCTCGCGCAAACTGGAGTGGGTCGCGATCACCAGCGCAGGTTGCGCGACCTGTGCAGCGGCAGGTTCCGCTTCGAAATTTGCCGCCGCGTGATAGCCCGCATTTCTCGCCTCACCCGCACCCACAAAATCAAAGAACAAATCGAGCGCCCTTGGGTAGGCGACCCTATCGAGGCGGTCCGCCACCATCGCCTTAAACAGACCATTGAGTGGATCCTCCTGCTCGAGATATGCAGGGGGCTTGGTCAGTGACCCTCTCAGATCCGCCACTTCAGGACCCGAGAACACTGGTACATCCACCAGCACCAGGCCGCTCACCTGGTCCGGGTAGTGATTGGCCATCTCTATAGCGACCAGCGCACCCGAGTGAAATCCGACCAGCCAGACAGCTGTGCCTGGCGCGTTCAGGAGCGGCGTCATGGCATGGGTGTATCCAGCGACGGTGGGCGGGTCCACCAACGCATCGGAGAAACCGTACCCGGGCAGGTCGGCGCTCCATACCGAACCGTCATAAGCCTGCGCAAAGCTGTCGAAAAACCGGCCGCCATAAGGCACTGGTGGCAAGCACACTATTGCCGGCAACGCACTCTCGCCACCCTGCCACTGCCATACATGCAGTTGCCCAGCAGTATTGTCGAGATAGTCTCGTTTCGGTAAGGCCATTCAGGTCAACCCCTCGTGTTCAGTCATACCGTGGCCGTAGGCACCCAGAATGCCACGCAGGCCGAGCAACACGGGCACGCCAAAAATAAGCGGGATCACCGCCATGGAATAGCGAATACCCTCTGCCCCAAATACGTGGTCGTTCAGTAGCGCCACCGCAGTGGGGCCCAGAAAAAGTCCGGCCATACTGATGCACATGTAGTAGAGCGCCACAGTCTGCGCCTTGATGGGGCCCGGCGCGATTCTAAGGAGAGCTGTTACACCCATCGCCGAGGTCATACCGATACCCATGTTGTTGAGCACAAAGACCCCCATGGCCAACGGGGCCGAGGGCATCAGGGGAAACAGGGCGCCCGTCAGCACCGTGGCGAATACCCCAAACAGCGCAATTTTCATTGCCGCGTCGCGCTTGCCCTGGGCAATCCAGTGGTCGCACAACCACCCCGCAGACAAGACCGCCGCCGGGCCACAGATAATCAGCAGCAAGCCGTTAATAGAAGCGTAGTAACTGGTCTCCCAACCCCAGGTGCGCTCGAACAAGGCCGCGCCCCAGCCCTGACTGTAGGCGACGATGGTCATGAAGCAAAAAACACTGACGAAGCCGCCATACATTCTCCAGCGCGCCAACACGTGCTTAAGCATGTCAGGCAGGCTACCCCCCGTCGCCGAGGGCCCGCCCGAGCGCGGTGGTTCACGCAGTAGAAAAAACAGCACCGAGAGGATGAGGCCCGGGAGCCCCACAATAAAAAAAGTGGCCTGCCACGGCACCAGTTCGCCAACACCCGGGAGTGTCATGGTGCCGCCCGATTTGGCCCAGGTCAGCACCCCGGCCCCCAGTAGTGAGGCAAAGCCTGCACCGACCGAAAGCGCCATGGTGTAGACCGCGATCGGTCGAGAGCGCTTCTCGGGCGGGAAGCTGTCGGAGATGATTGACATGGCGCAGGGGCTTAGCGTGGCCTCCCCAACACCGATACTCATCCGCGCGATGAAGAGATGCGTGAAGTTACGCGCCAGCCCCGACGCTGCGGTCGCGATAGACCAAACCGCGATGCCGACGGCTACGATCTTGACCCGGTTCTTGCGATCAGCTAGCCACCCCAGGGGCAACCCCATCGTGGCGTAAAAGATTGCAAACGCTGGCCCAAGGAGTAGGCCGATCTGTGTATCGGTCAGGCCGAGGTCCGCCTTGATCGGCTCAATCAACAACCCCAGCACGTAGCGATCGATGAAAGAAAAGACATAGGCGATGGTGAGCAGCCCCACCGTCAGCCAGCCATAGGCCAGACTACTCTGCGGCTGAGGCTCCGCGCCGGATACCGCGTGGCTCATACGAACTGGTTCACTTCAACAAAGTACCCGCTGGGGTCAAAGAAACTGATGCCCAGCACGCGAAATACCCCGCCATCAGGCTTGGGGTACTCACTGACAACCGGCTCACACACCATCTCAATACCGGGTACCGCCTGTAGCTTTTCGTAGACGCCCTTCACATCCTCATGATGGAGCACGTAAACCGACTCACCGATACGCACCCGATTCGGGTTCGATCGCGGCGGTGGTTCGGGCAGTGGCGGATCGATGTACTGAAGAATACCCAGCATGCCGATGAAGTCGTCCTTGCACTTCAGCATCACCAGCCGAGTCTGGGAATTGGGCTCACCGGCGGGCAGACCGTCCCCTGAGACCACGATTCCTTCGTCGTAATGCACCGACATACCCAGAATATCGCGGTATATCAACAGTGACGGCTCAATGTCGTTCACCAGCATGGTAGTGCGACGGATCAGGACTGGTACGTCGCTCATAACGCCCCCTTTGTTTTATAGATATAACATTAGTACTTTACGGGTCTGACTCATGCGGAGGCAAGCGCGATGACCGGACAAGACCCTCTGAGAACCCTCGTTAGCAACACCTTTCCCCTCATTTGCTCCCTCCTAGGGCTCATATCACTGGCTTATTCGGGAAAAAGCCTTGCGCAGGGGCAGGACACCACGCCCTGGAGTCGTGATCTGCAGGTCATCGAAGTCATGCTGCCAGGCTTCTACAGCAACGCCAATCAGGCTTATTTTGACGGGCGGCGCAAAATTGACGACCCCCAGTCCCGTCACAACCTGCTGATCGACACCGCAGACACGGGGTTTGACGTCACTCTGAGCGCACCGGACGGCACGGTAATCGCAAACCAGCGATGGTCCCTTGCCGAAGATGATCAAAGACGGGCAGTACGGATGAACATCAGCGATGCCGACGGCACTCCACTCTGCCCTGTCTGGTGGACCCGGGATGCCGCGCAATTCAGCGCTACGGGCGACGCGGACTGCGATGAGGGTATCAAAAGCCCGGCAGCGCTGGCACTCGGTGAACAACAGTTCTGGTGGACCCCGCGCGGCACCTCGGAGTCTGCCGTGAAACTTCACAGAGCCCGGCAATTCACCTGCTACGCTGATATTCCCGGGGTGGGCGGTGGGCGTGACATTCCGTATACCCGTTATGACAACCTCAGCTTGCACGATCAGGGCGCTGAAACCTGGTTTGTCGATGAAGATGGCAGAAATCTCGGTCTGCGATTGTTCAACGTCGATTGGCCCATCAACAACTACGACGGCTACTTTACTCGCGACTCGCTGGTGATTTATGTCATCGAGAAACTCGACGACGGCAGCACCAAGGAGCACGGCTACGCATTTACCCTACCCGAGGCAAATCGCATCGGGATCAACCTCAAATGGCTACTGGCCAGCTGCTTTATGATTTCGGGCAAGGTCGATACCCCGACCATGTGAGGGTGCGTAAATGATGCGGAGACGAGACATACTCAGAGGGAGCGGCGCCGGCCTGGCGGCACTGGGACTTGCGCAACACACCACAGCGCAAACCGAGTGCACGTCGACCTCTGCTCAATTCGCCACCTTCGTGCTGGTGCACGGCACCTGGCACGGTGGCTGGGTATGGCAGGACGTCGCGAACCGACTGCGGACTGCAGGCCATCGCGTCTACACCCCCACCTGCACGGGCTGCGGTGAGCGCCTGCATCTTACGAACCCTGACGTGGGGCTCGACACTCACATTACCGATATTGCACAGGTCCTCGAGTTTGAGGACCTCGACAGCGTCATCCTAGTGGGTCACTCCTTCTCTGGCATCACGATCACCGGTGTTGCCGATCGGTGTCGAGAACGCATAGACAGGATCGTGTTCTTCGATGCACTGGTGCCCCGCGAGGGGAGAATGAGCGGCGTACCCCGCGATCCCGACACCGGCGACTTCCCCGACTGGTGGAGAGCCCGGGAAAAACATTTTATCGATGGCTATCAGATGGATCTGTGGCAGGACTATCCCGTGGAGATGCTGGTGCCCGACACCTACCCCAATGTCGCCGCCAAACTGCAACGCCTGATTACCCCGCACCCGGCAAAGCAGTGGACAGACGAGCTAGTGCTGGAGCGCGGAGGTTGGGAAGGCCTCAAACCCACCTACATCCATTGCGTTGGACAGACTTATCGCAAAAGCTCGGATCTGATGGTCGGCCCGGCGCGGGGGCCAGGCTGGACCTTCATCGAGCTGGATATCCCGCGGGATGGGATGCTCACGCATCCGGATCTCGTTTCTGACACACTGGGTTCCTTTGCGCTTCTCAACTGATAGAGTTCGAGCAAATCAGCAAGCAGGAGTGACGCCGATGACCGCTGCGATAACACACCTTCCGGCAGACGCCAGCCAGGACCAGATACTGCATCACATGGAAGAAGATGGCGCTGTCATTCTTAATGATGTACTGGATAGCGAGAGGCTCCACGCGCTCGGTCAGGATCTCGCTCCCTTCCTAACAAAAGCTGTCTATGGTCGCGACGCGTTCACCGGATTTAGCACGCAGCGCATCGGCGCACTGATTGCCCGCTCGAAAGCCTGCGGCGCGCTGGCGCTGGAACCACGCATGTTGGATGCTGCACGAACCTATTTGGCGGAGCATTGCGACGACATACAGCTGCACTTCACCTCCGCCGTGGCGATCGCGCCGGGGGAATCGGCTCAGATACTCCACCGGGACCGCGGCATTTGGGGTGGCTACGTACCGCGGCAAATCGAGCCACTGTTCAGCACCGTCTGGGCACTCACCCCATTTACAAAAGAAAACGGTGCCACCCAGGTAGTGGTCGGCTCCCACCGTTGGAAAAAAAATCGTCAGCCGTCGCCCGATGAGATTGCCTATGCCGAAATGTCGCCGGGATCAGTGCTCTGCTACAACGGTACCGTGCTGCACGGCGGGGGTGCCAATACCACTCAAGACGAGACACGGGTCGGTGTGTTCTTACACTACACCCTGAACTGGCTGCGCCAGGAAGAAAATCAGTATTTGTCTTGCCCACCCAGGCATGCGGAGCATCTCTCACAGGAACTCCGCGCGCTAATCGGCTATGCCAAAGGCGGCTATGTGTTGGGCTTCTACTCAGACCCGGAGGACGACAGCGCGCAGCATGAATCGGTGAGCCCGGAGAATCTGTTTAGCCAGCACCGTGGCGATTTCGATGTCTTGCCGACTGAAGAGCAATTGGTGTCGCAGTCAACGCCCAAGCGCTAGCGCTACCAAGCCGCCACCGTGCCATCCTTGCGCATCTCGGTGGCGCCTACATAGACGCCATCAGGTAGCCGCATAATGGCCTGATAACCGCCAAAGGGCGCGCCGGTGCCATCTACCTCAACCCGGTGGCCCATTGCCCTGAGTTGCTGCACAGTCTCGGTCGGCACGCCGGGCTCAACCAGCAGCGTGCCCAGCAGGTCTTCATGCACCCCGGTGGGCTGACGCCCGCCATCATGGTTAAAGCGCGCTGCGTCGCCTGCGGTCTGCACATCCATCCCGAAATCGATGATATTCACCAGCACCTGCACATGCCCCTGCGGCTGCATGGCGCCGCCCATCAGGCCGAAGCTCATGAATGGCTCGCCGTCTTTCATGACAAACGCCGGAATGATGGTGTGAAACGGCCGTTTGCCCGGGGCATACAAATTGGGATGGCCCTCATCCAGTGAAAACAGCTCGCCCCGGTTCTGCAACATAAAACCGAGCCCATCGGGCACGAGCCCTGTACCCATGCCGCGGTAGTTGGACTGGATGAGTGACACCATCATGCCCTCGGCGTCAGCGACAGTCAGATACGTAGTGTCGCCCTCCCCCTCCAACTTGGGTTCACCGGGGCCAAATGCAGGGGTCGCCCGCGCGGGGTCGATGAGCGCAAACCGTTCCTTGCCATAAGCCTCTGACAGCAGTGCTTCAAAGGGGATTTCCGCGTAGTCCGGGTCCGCGTAGTAGCGCGCGACGTCCTCAAAGGCCAATCGCTTGGCCTCGACCATGTAATGGAAAGCCTCTGCCGAACCCCGGGGATAATCTCGCAGATCAACCTGCTTCAGGATGTTGAGCATCTGCAGCGCCGCAAAGCCCTGTCCGTTAGGGGGCAATTCGTAGACGTCGTAACCATGGTAATGAACGTGACCCGGTATAACCCATTCGCCCTCGTGGGCAGCGAGATCCTCAAGGCGCATATCCGCACCTATGCGCTTGAAGTAGGCGTCCATCACCTCAGCGAGCTTACCCTCATAGAACGCTGCGCGGCCTCTCTCACCCAGCAACTCAAGGGTGTTGGCGAGATCTGGATTACGAAAAACGTCACCCGCCTGCGGGGTGGCGCCGTCGGGGAACCAGATCGCCGCAGCATTATCGAGCTCTTCAATCAGCGCCGCCTGCGCCTTAAACGCAGCGAGATTACGCCCGAAGTAATAGGCAATCACAGGTGTGACCGGGAAGCCTTCCCGGGCGTAGCGCACCGTTGGCGCCAACACGTCCGACATAGGGAGCTTGCCGAAGCGCTTGTGGGTGGCGAACCAGCCGTCCACCGTTCCCGGCACGGTCACGGGCAATGACCCACGCTGCGGCATACCGAGCATTTCGTCAGGCATCGCGCCGCTCTCGCGCAGGGCCGCAATCTGAGTTTTCAGGTCAGCGAGTGATCGACCCAGCGGCGCCCGACCCGAGCCGTTATAACCATAAAGCTGCTCTGTCTTTGGGTCCCAGATGATCAGAAAGATATCGCCGCCAATGCCATTGCCCGTGGGCTCCATCAGGCCCAATGCCGCATTGGCGGCGATCGCACCATCAAGCGCTGACCCGCCCTGCTTGAGGATGTCGATGGCAATTTGTGAGGCTAACGGGTGCGCAGTGGCCGCCATGCCATTGCGGCCGTACACCGCGCTGCGGCTCCAATTGACGGCATCAGGACGGCCGCCGCCACCCAACGGGGGCTTCGCGACACTCATCTCAAGCGAGGGTGGGACGTCAGCATCAGCCCCGCGACCGAGCTGTATTGCAATCAATAAACATAACCACAGCCTGTGAGGCTTTCTCCCATTACCGCCGTAAAACATTCGCTCAGACGCCTATCAGATCGCCAGATGAGAGAGGATAAAGAGTCTTACTGCGTCACGCCAACGCGCCATAGGTTCATGTAGCGGGGACATAGAGGGATGACGGCTAGCTGCCCACGTTAACCTCGGCAATCTGAGCGCGAGCCCTCTCCCATTCCAAAATAAAACATCACCATCGCTACAGGGAGGGAAACTGCACAAACAACCGCCATCGACGCGCCGACGGCACTCGCATCAGCGAATACGTAATCAGTAACCAGCGCGACGGATGTCGGACCCAATGCAAGTCCGAATAAATTCACGATCACCACATAAATACCGGCGATCACACCGCGCATTTCGTTTGGCGTGACCGCCTGCAAACCGGTTGCAAAAAGCGCCATCGGCACCGTGACAAAAAAGCTGGCTAAGGCGATGGCCACCAATGCCAACGTGGTGTCGGCGGTAAACCCTGTAAATACAATAGCGGGTAGCAATGCTGCCGCTGCCAACGTTGCGACTCTCAAGCCAGCATCTTTATGACCCTTTCGAGTGAAATATTTGGCCAGGACCGGGCCGCTTAGAACACCTGCCGAACCGCAGAGCAGGGCAATACTGCCATAACCGCGGCCAGCATCTGCGATATCCATCCCGTGAACTCTGATCAGCAACGTCGGCACCCAAGCCTGCAGGGCATACAAAGTAATAACGACGAAAGGCGCGCCTAGCAGATAGGCACCGTATACCTTTTTCCTGGAGCGCACGAAATCCATGCCCTCGCTCCACGACACGTTCCTCGCACCTGTATCGCTCAACGTCTCCTTTCTCATGGGTTCAGCGAGGGTGGCCAGAATCATGGCCAGGAGAATCCCCGGCAGGCCCACCGCGATAAACGTGAATTGCCAGGAGGCGATATCTCCCAGGATCGGCAACGTGACCTGATCAGCCCAACTAATGACCTCTGCCCCAATAATGAGCGACAGACCCGCACCCAGGTAGGGACCCATTAAAAATATACTGACCGGCAACCCTCGTTTGTCCTCGGGAAAATAATCAGCAAGCAGCGACCACGCAGCAGGCGTCACTGAGGCCTCACCGGCCCCCACCCCCATTCTGCCAATCACCAATTGGGTCATCGTTTTCGAGAGACCACAGAAAACGCAGGCAACACTCCAGAAGATGATGCCGCCGATCAGCACTTTTACCCTGCTCACGGTATCGACCAATCGCCCCACAGGGATGCTGAGGATCAAATAGGGGACGACAAACGCCAAACCCTGCAAGAAACTGATTTGAGTATCGGACAGCAGCAAATCAGCCTTGATCGGCTCGACGAGCAAATTGACGATCTGTCGGTCAATAAACGAGAAGGTGTAGGTGGCTGTCAGGACGATGGTGGCGTACCACGCCAGCGAGGTATTCGACGTAAAGCGACGATCATTCATCCGTCGCCTCGCTGGATGTATCCAATGGCTCGGGGCGTGCAAGCAGTTCAATCAGCTTGAATTTCTGAATTTTTGTGGCAGAGGATGGCCATTCCTCAACGAATCGGACGATGCGGGGCACTTTGAACGACGCGATCTTATCTCTGCAGAACTGGATGATTTCCTCCTCCCCGCAGAGTGCACCGTCAGAGAGTTCAATAAACGCCGCGGGGACCTCTCCGAGCCGGGCATGCGGCGCACCGACTACCTGAGCCATTTTCACAGCGGGATGAGTGAGCAATAACCCCTCTATCTCCAGTGCTGCAACGTTCTCACCACCTACCTTTAGCATGTCCTTTAGTCTACCGCGAAAGGAGAGACGCCCTTGAGCATCCAGCGCGCCCGCATCACCGGTTCGCAACCAACCATCCTCGGTCATCACCGCCCGCGTTTTCTCGAGGTCTTTATAATAATCAGTAAACAGGGCGTAACCTCTCAACTGAATTTCACCCTCCTCATCTGGGCCGAGTTCACTCTGAGATTCCGGGCAAACAATGCGGGCGTCTATGCCCTCAAAAGTTCGACCGCAGGTGTGTGCCCTCTCGAGGTCGGTCTCATCAGCACTACCGTGGCACGCAACACCTGAAATCTCGGTCAATCCGTAGGCACTGACGTGCACCGCCTGTGGGAGTTGTGTCATGTTTTCGAGAAGCCGCGACGCCGGCGCGACGTTATTCACCAACCGTACTCTGGCCATTTTGTTGGCTTGAAAAGCCTCGTGCGACAGCAGATCTCCCATGATTGCGGGAAAAGCCGGAAACAAAATCGTGGGTTCCACGCGATAAATTTGCTCAAGTGCGCGATCAACGTCGAAGTGCGTGTCAGTCGCATACGCCGCACCAGCCCACATACTCGCAATCATGGGTAACAGACTCGACATATGAAAAAACGGTAAGGGATCCCAAAGACAATCATCCTCTGTAATCGCAAAGCGCTCTTGTTCCGCGGCGGCGTTTCGCACAAACGCCCCGTGAGAGAGCCTGCATCCCTTGGGCACCGACGTCGTGCCGGAGGTATAGATCATCACGCAGATGGACTCTAATCCCACACTCACTGAGCGCTCAATGACTGCCTCGTCAGTGACATCTCTTCCCCACTCGTCAAAATCTGTCAACGAGGTAAACCCGGGCTTTTGAGCGGCCTCAAACATCACAATGGACTTAAGTAATGGCGCTTCCCCAATGCGTAGCTGGCTTGGATCGGGCGAGGTACTGATTTCTGGATAGCAATCGGTCAGGTGGGCAGAGAAGTCGACCCGACCGTCGAACTGCGACGTGGTGAATAGCAATCGGATATCGCTGTCGGCGATCACCTGTTTCAGTTCCGCACCGCGATATCTTGCGTTTAACGGCACTGCCGTGGCGCCGGCCATATTTATGGCGAAGATGGATTCAATATACTCAGGCAAGTTGAGTGAAAGAATCCCAACGTGGTCGCCAGCCCGCACACCAGCGCCGATTAAAGATCGCGCCTTTCGCTTGGCATTAGCCTGCAAGTTACTGAACGTCAGTTCCGACTCGGGGAATATCAGCGCCCGCTTATGAGGCCACTTTGCTGCCGTAATATTGAGTAACTCATCCAACTTCATCAGCTAATAATGACCGCTTTTAAAGTGCTTCATCATTCGGGGTAACTCTGAAGATCTAATCTACAGGTCTAGGCGGGAAAAGAGGCTTTTCAGCGTCGGATAAAGCCGACTATAGGTTTGCTCATGAATGTGGGAGTAGCGTCCCGCGGTTTGTTGATTTGGCTCTACACGCTCTGCCTCGCCCACCATCGTCAGACACGCCGTTTCAACAGAAGAATACCAGCCCACAGCCGCGGCACCCACCATCGCAGCGCCGCGGCCACTGGCCTCACAATCATCGAACCGCTCGACAGGCAGATTCAGAACATCGGCCATAATCTGCGTGACTTGATCACTCTCCGCACCGCCGCCAGAGAGGCGAATACAGGTAATAGGCGTTTTGGTCCGGCGCTCGATACGCGCTTTGCCGGAACGCAGGGCAAAGGCCAGGCCCTCGATCAGGGCACGGTACACATGCGCGCGCGTATGAAAGTCCTTGAATCCGATAATGCTGCCCCTACCCTCAGGCCCAGTCTCACCTAAAACCGGGTTCCAGAACGGTTGTAGCACCAGACCATCGGCGCCGGGTTCAGTCTGCACCAATAGTTCGTCGAGCAGTGTTTCCGGCGTAACACCGCGCTCCGCAGCCTGCCTTCGCTCAGCGTCGCCAAACTGCTCGAGGAACCAGCTGACCATCCAGAAACCTCTGAATACTTGGACTTCAGTATTGAAGTGATTCGGGAGGGCGGCAGGGTAAGCGGGCATGAACGGCACCACCTCCACGTATTGTGGCCGCGTCGTGTTGATCGTCGCGGTGGTGCCACAGGAAACGCTGGCAACGCCGGGTTCAAGCGCGGCCACTCCAAGCACCTCACAGGCCTTATCGGCCGCTCCTGCAATCACCGGCACTCCCTCGGGTAAACCCGTCGACTTGGCAGCGTCGGCGGTGACGACGCCCAGCGTGTCGCCCACGGCGGCAAGTACCGGCAGCATGTAGCGCTTGATGGCCATGCTGTGCCATTTCCAGTCCGAATCGGCACACCAACCCTGTTTTTCGAAATCAAAGGGCACGTACCCCACCTGACTGCCAACGCTATCTTTAAACGCGCCGGTCAGTCGGTAATTCAAATATCCGGAGAGGAGCAAAAAGTGAGCTGTCCGTGACAACAGGTCAGGCTGATGCCGCTCAAGCCAATTGGCCTCGGTCTCGGCCTCAAGGTTCTCGACGATCGGCCGGATGCGCAGCAGCGTAAATAGCATCCGCCATAGCCAAGGCAGTCGCCCACGCGGCGGCGCCCGACGCTGGTCCGTCCAAATGATGGCCGGTCGCAGCGGCTGACCCAATTCGTCTAGGTTGATCACCGTGGCACGCTGAGTCGTCACCACGACCGCCGCGATATCGGCAGGGTCAACGCCCTGAACCCATAACCCTTGGCAACTCTCACTCAGCAAGGTCCAGAACTCCTCCACATCGTGTTCGGTCCAACCCGATTCCGGGTGCTGATAGTTCGAGATAGGTAGTTGATGTTTCGCCCGGCAGCGACCGCCTCGATCGTAGGCGAGGGAGCGGACACTCTGCGTGCCAAAATCGATCGCTAGAATCAGAGAAGGTTCGCCGACGGGAGATCCGTTCACAGATCAGGGGCTCTCACTAGGAGCTTCGGGTGGTAAAAGATTGCCGGGGTTGAGGAGACCCTGTGGGTCGATGGCCTGTTTGATTTTTCGCATTAGGGCGAGTCCGTTCTCTCCCAAGTCATGATGCAAATAGTCACGCCTAAGGCGGCCAGAGCCATGATGATGAGCGATGCCGCCACCCGCGCCGGCGGTAGCAGTGAGCGCACGATCCCAGCTCTCTAGATAGCGGGCTCCCATTACCAATGTGTCCTCTGGCATGCACGCAAAAGTGAAATACAGATTGATGCCTGACCGGTAAACATGAGAGCTGTGCGCCGAGGCATTCACGCAGTCAGGCACCATCTTCAATGCGGCAACCACGTCGTCGTAAATGGCATCAATCTGACTCCAGGTGCCCGACACTTCAATGGTGTCAGCGATCAGACCCTGCTCGAGAAGATCCCGCCACTCGGGCACGTTGTTTCGGTGATCCATCCACCCCTCGGCGGCGCCCGCATCGGCAGGGTCGAGCCCCAAATCCGCCATTATGGACTCAATGGCTCGGCTCTCGGCGTCCACTCGCGATGCTGGGCCCTCGTGCACCAGCAAGATGAGGCACTCCTCGTCTTTCACATGAGCAGGGAACAGACGCGCCACTTCTGAAGCGTCGTACTGTCGCATCACCGGAGGCCGCCAATCCTGCTGCACGATCTCGCGCTGCGCGCGAAACCCTGATGCCATATCAGCGCAGTACCAGGCGCTGAAGCGCCGCACGTCCGGTTGTCGACGTAACGACAACGTGACCGACGTGACCACACCATGTGTGCCCTCTGCACCCAGTGCCAAATGCCGGAGGTCTGGCCCAGCGGCCGCCCGCGGCGCTTTGCCCAGCGTTACCCGCTCGCCATCAGGCATCACCATATCTATGGCATAGACGATGTCCTCAATATTGCCGTATGCGGTTGAGAACTGGCCTGAAGCACGGGTTGAAACCCATCCGCCGACCGAGCTGATACCAATCGATTGCGGCCAATGCCCGATCGTTAACCCCCGCTCTGCAACGGCCTCTTCTGCGATCAGTCCATTGATACCCGCCTCGACCGTGAGCAGCAAATTGTCCTCATCAATCGACAGCACCCGATTCATGGCGCTCATGTCCAGCAGGATCTGGCCAGGGTGTGGCTCAATGCCACCGCAGACGCCGCTCCCGAGGCCCCAGGGCACAATCGGGACGTCATGCTCTGCGGCGAAGCGCACCACCTTTTGGATATCCGCCGCATCGCGGGGCCGCACGAGGCAGGCAGGCGTGTCTAATACCTCCCCCTGCCAGTCCTGCCAGTGCTTCAGGCACCAGCGATCAAAGCGATGAGCAGTCAATGCCTCGGCGTCGGCCGTGACCTGTTCAGGCCCAATTAAGTCAGCCAGCTGCGCGGCAATCATCCGACATTTCCTCCCACCCGGTGGATTCAAGAAATCCCGACCTGCTTGCACCGTCAATTTGACGGCAATTCTCAATCTCGAGTGCCTTGCGGGAATCATCCCAGCCCAGCAGATCTGCCATTCTGTTAGCTGCCTCGTCCAAAATCGGTAACCCCGCGCCCTCATCAAACCAGGCTCGACTGCTGCGACGTGCCCAGTAGTCCTCCAGCCGCAATGCACCCTCCTTGAGCACCGCTTGCTCCACTTCTGCGCTGACCAATCCGCTCCGAGCGGCGCTCGTCACCACATCCACCGCCTCAGTGCCGTACAACCGCGCGAGCCGCTCTGACTGAATATCCTCTATTTCTTCCAGCTCACTTGCGTTAGCCACCCTGTCACCGCCGGGCAGCGGATTATCCGCCGTGCTGCAGCGCTTCGCTGTCAAGCCGTGATTCTCTATGACGGTATCGACGATCCTCTCCGCCATCGCCCGATACGCTGATAACTTCCCACCCCCCACAGTCAGGAGACCACTGGGCGCCGTCCAAACCTCGTCTTTGCGGGAGAGCTCCTTGGACGCTCGCCCGGAACCATCACCAACCAATGGCCTTATGCCCGACCACACTGACACAATCCGCTCGGCCGACAGATTCGCCGGGGGCATAGCCTTGCGCGTTGAAGACAACAGGTAGCCGACATCCTGATCCGTCACCGGCGGCCAGTACTCAGACTCCGGGTGATAGTCGTCGGTGGTTCCGATGTAGGTATATTGCCCCAATGGGACGGCAAAAATTCTGCGCGCGTCCGGCGTGCGCATTACTACTGTATTGCGGACAGGCACATCAGCATGGTTAAAGACCAAATGCACGCCCCGGCTCAAGGCCAGCCTCGGGGGTTGCGGCGCCTCTAACCCACAGACTTCGTCCACCCAGGGCCCGGCGGCATTCACCACTGCCCGGGCCCGAATGGTGGTTTCACTGTTGTCGCCGGGTAGCGTTGATGCGGCGCTCACCAAAAAGACGTTCTCTCGCCGTATGTCGGTGGCTTTCAGATACGTCGCCACCGTCGCACCGCTCTCAATGGCAGACCGCACTGTCGCGACGGTCAATCGTGAGTCGTCGGTTAAAAATTCAGGATAGACCACCGCCCCATTTAACCGCAAACGCGCGATGAGGGGTTCTCGCTCTGCGAGCTGCTCAGCAGACCAGACCTCGTGATAGTCCTCTCCCTCAACCCCACCCAGCCGCTCATAGGCCCATAACGCAGCGCGCAATATCAACTTGCTGCGCAGATTGCCGGTCGGGATCACGTAGGGCGTTTTCTGCGCGAGGTGAGGTGCAATGCGATGGAGAGTGCTGCGTTCCGAGGCGGACTCTTTGACCACCGCCACATCACCCGCAACCAGATAGCGGAGGCCACCATGAATCATCTTGGAACTACGACTCGAGGTGCCGCTGGCGAGATCCTGAGCCTCGATCAACGCTACGGACAGACCTCTCAGCGCCGCGTCACGCGCGACGCCAGCACCAGTGATGCCGCCGCCAATCACCAGTAAGTCGAAAGTTTGATCTGACAACGCGCCGACAGAGCGGCCCCGGTCAGCCTGATTGAAATCTTGATACGCCACGATACCACCCCCAGATAGACGTTAATGTACCAGCACTGATCGAAGCGGGGGCCAAAAAGGCAAAAACATAGGCCGCAGTTGCAAAACCGACTCCACCGCCGTATGCCATTACTAAAAAGCCCGTATGAACAAGTATTGAGTCATGCCGCACGGCTTTTTGCTTGGATCGTATGCTAATTTAATAAAAGGTAAATGACTGCAACGCCTCCACCAATGAAATCCTTTTTTTTCGTTCTGATAGCCAGTTTATTAATAGCTTGCCAAGCTGAACCAGAGGCCGTAACCGACGCCTCGGCCGATGGGTCCCGGAGTCAACCCAGTGAGCCCGTCGCAGTGAAGAAGCCCTACATTCTGGAGGCGCACGGCGAGCAGCGCGTCGACAATTACTACTGGCTCCGTGACGACACTCGCTCGGACCCGGAAGTGCTGGCCTACCTTGAGGCGGAAAATGCCTGGACTGACCACGAGCTTCGGGATACCAGAGCCCTGCAGCAGACGCTCTACCATGAAATGGTCTCACGTCTCACCCCGGAAGATGCCAGTGTGCCCGTGCGCGATGGCAACTACTGGTATTACTTCCGCTTCCAAACCGATCAGGATTTCGCCATCCATGCGAGGCGAGCTGGCAGCCTCGAGGCCGCCGAGGAAATCTTGATTGACGGCAACGAACGCGCCGACGGCTATGACTACTATAGCCTTGCTAACCTGACACCCTCCGATGACGGGCGCTTCATCGCCATTGCGGAGGATTTCATAGGCAGACGGATCCATGAGATTCGTATACTCGATACCGATTCTGGCGAATTCCTGCCCGACGTACTCACTGAAGCGGCCCCCGACCTCGCTTGGTCCGCTGACGGCCAGTACCTGTTTTATCTCAAGCGGGATCCACAAACCCTGCTCGCCAAATATGTCATGCGGCACAAACTGGGTACGGCCCCGGCTGAGGACCAGCTCGTCTATGAGGAGCGGGACGAAACTTTTTACACGAGCCTGTACCGGAGCCGCTCAGGCACCTGGCTGGCGCTCATGCACGCTGAGACCAACACCACCGAGGTACAGCTTTTGCCGGCAGACAGCCCAACGGGCGCCTTCAAACCGGTCATACCACGCGAAATCAACCATGAGTATTCGGTGGAGGATGTAGACGGTATGCTCTACATATTGACCAACTGGCAAGCGAAGAACTTCAGGGTAATTGCGACAGACCACGAGTCCGCAGGCGATAAGTCAAAATGGACCGAGGTCATACCCACTGCGCCGGGCCTTCTGATTACAGACGTCACCGCACTCAGGGACTGGGTGGTGCTGGAAACCCTTCAGGATGGTCAACGCCGGATCTGGGCCCAAAGGCGGCTGTCAGAGGAACGCTTCTCGATTGATACCGATGAGCCCGCGACGACTTACTGGGGCAGCGACAACATCAGCACAGACACCAGTATTTTTCGATATGTCCAGACCAGCCTAACCAAGCCCAATCAAACCTGGGAAGTCGATTTAGACACTGGCACACGACAACTGCTAAAACAGACAAAGGTACCGGGCGCCTATGACGCCACTCAGTACGCGGTAAAGAGAATCGACGTGCCCGCCCGCGACGGTACGCTAGTGCCCGTTACCCTCGCTTATCACCGCAACACCCCCCTTGATGGCTCTGCCCCCGGATTAGTGTACGGCTACGGCTCCTACGGTAGCTCCACCCTGCCCTACTTTAATCCAGCACTGATCAGCCTGCTGGACCGCGGTTTCGTGTATGCCATTGCACACATTCGCGGCGGGCAGGAACGCGGCAGGGAGTGGTACGAAGACGGTAAAATGATGAACAAGATCAACACGTTCACAGACTTCATAGAGGTCACCGACGCGCTGCAAAAACAGGCAATCATTGACCCCAAACGCACCTACGCCCGGGGCGGCAGCGCGGGCGGCTTGCTGATGGGAGCGGTGCTGAATATGGCGCCCGCTTTGTATCACGGCGTGATTGCCGCAGTGCCCTTTGTTGACGTGATCACCACCATGTCCGACCCGTCGATACCACTCACGACGGGCGAGTGGAGCGAATGGGGTGACCCAAGAGAAAAAGCGGCCTATGACTATATATTGTCTTACTCGCCCTACGATCAGGTCAGCGCACAAGACTACCCAAACCTATTGGTCACGACAGGATTGCATGACTCACAGGTCCAGTATTTCGAGCCCGCAAAGTGGGTTGCGAAATTGCGCGAGTATCGAACGGACCAAAATAAATTAATGCTTTACACCGATATGTCTGCAGGACACAGCGGCGCCTCCGGCAGACTCAAGCGATTCGACGATTACGCCAGAGAATTCGCGTTTCTGGTATCGCTGTCCGAAGGACAGGACGCTCCAAATTAAATCACCGGGCTGACCACTCGATTGCTCGCGTCTATCTCCCGCTGCGCTGCCAGGGGCGTCTTGCTGACAGCCACGATTTTGCCATTGCGGATACCTATTGACCGCACCGCATCGAGCTGGCTCTCGGGGTCGATGACCCGGCCATGGTTGATGACAACATCGTAAATATAAGCAGGCTCGCCACAGGCTATCAGCGCCAGCAAAAGCCCGGCACAAACGACTCTGAAGATCGCGCAAATAAAGTAAGGTGCACGGCCCAACGGACTGGTCTCTGTGGTCGGTTCAGCATAGGGTGACTACCCTGCTGCAGGCACAGCCAGTGGGTGAGATAAGCCTCAATCAGGTGAACAAGGGCTTGGGGAGGAGGTAATGATCGAGCAGCATGATCGGGAAGATCGCCATCAAATACACGATGGAAAACCGAAACATCTTCATCGCGTCGCTGTTCTTCATGGTGCGTAACAAAACGATTGCCTGATAAATGAACACCCCCCCCAAGGCCGACGCGCCGATCAAATACAACCAACTGCTTAAACCCGTGGCAACTGGCAGCAGAGAGGCAACAAACAGCATCACGGTATACAGCAGGCTGTGAATCGCCGTGTAGCGGCTACCGTGCGTAACCGGCAGCATCGGTATCTCCACTTTGGCGTATTCTTCCTTCCGTGCAATCGCCAGAGCCCAAAAATGGGGCGGCGTCCAGGCAAAAATAATGAGCACCAGCAATAGAGCATGTCCATCGACCTGATTGGTCACCGCGGTCCAACCCAACAGCGGCGGCATGGCGCCGGCCAATCCACCGATCACGATATTTTGCGGCGTCGCCCGCTTGAGATAGAGGGTGTAAATAAATGCGTATCCCACCAGCGAGGCCAGCGTCAGCCATGCGGTCAAGGCGTTGACCCAGGTGAGTAAAACCAGCATTCCCAATGAGCCGAGCACAAAAGCAAAAATCGCAGCGCCCTGCGAGTCAATCTTGCCCTTTACAATCGGACGACCCGAGGTTCTCGCCATCACCGCATCAACGTGCTGGTCAGCCAGATGATTAATCGCAGCGGCAGAACCCGCACAAAGCGCAATACCGACGCTCGCAAAAATGACAGTGGTGACGGGCACCGCACCCGGGGTCGCCATGCACATGCCAACGATCGCCGTCAGGATCATCAGCCAAACTACATTTGGCTTACATAGCTCGTAGTAGTCACGCCACGTGGCGCGTTCAGTGAGACTGGTATCCATTAAAGGTGACCGCTTAGTAGGGTTGGTGGTGCATGCCTTCCACGACACATGTTACTGCATGCGAGCGATGACCGGGGCAGGTTTGCAAGCGATTGCACCGGCATTATTGACGTCGGTGGGGTCCGATTGTCAGACTCTCCCAAACAAGAACGAGAGGCGACATCCGGCGTGAGCACAATCGCACGGGAAAAACTCATGGCGGCGGCGTTAATCAGCGCCGCAGCAATCGGCTTGGCGTTGGCGGGGTCCGGGTACTGGACGCTATGGCAGTCCCGCAACAATGCCGCTGACAACGTTTTGGCGCCAGCGCTCGTTACCTTCCCTGAGCGCAGGCCGCTCGCCGAGTTCATCTTGGTAGACGACGAAAAGGGCGTCTTCGATCTGGGATCTCTGACGTCGCGCTGGTCATTCATTTTCTTCGGCTTCATGTACTGCCCTGACGTTTGTCCCACCACGCTCTATGACCTCTCCCTTGTAAAAAAAGAGATGCTTGCCAAGGGAATCAACGAGCGCGAGATACAGTTTGTTTTCATTTCAGTGGACCCAGCCCGGGATAAAGCAGCGCAGATCCAGCGTTATGTTAAATATTTTGATCCCGACTTCGTCGGCGCAACCGGATCTGTTGGCCAACTGACCAACTTGACTCGTCAACTGGGGGCACCTTTTCGGGCAGAACCCGAGACCGCTAGAAATGTTTATGAAGTCACGCACTCCAGTGCCATTTATCTGGTTGATCCAATGGGCCAGTACACTGGCATCATCAGTCCCCCGTTTGTCGCGGCCGACTTAGCGGCACAATTCTCCACCCTATACAACGCTGACCCGGTTCAAGCCCCCCTCGCGCAGAATCGCTGAGCGGTTCTGCGCGATCTGTTCTACTCTTTTTTATCAGCGTGAACAGTGTCCACGCGGGCCGGCACATCCTTGCTGTGATCGACCAGCACAAAGGCGAAAACGTACATAAACACGGTGAGCATCAAAAACACGACCACGTGTGTGGTGTAGTTGGTGCCCTCTGTATTCTGACCACCCATTGTTGTTCCCCTATTCAGAAATTCCAGACGTCCAGGCTCAGTGATGCGGCGATGCCGGTGCCGCGATGATGAGCTCTTTCAAGAAGTAAACGCCTCGCTGGAAGAACGTCCAGTCCGCCTCCAGCGACCCAATCGCCACCAACGTCAACAGTAGCGCAGGCGGCACCAAGATGAAGTACACCATCGCCAGACGCTCCCAGACCATGTGCATGAACACCGCTATGATCAACCCAGCCTTCAACACCATAAAGAACAGGATGAGAAACCAGCGCATGTAGCCTTGCACCTGATAGTAGTCCACGGCATAGGACATGGCGCTCAATACAAAAAGCAGAATCCAGATTTTGAAGTAAATGCCGAGGGGATGCTGTATGGCCTCCTCTTCTCGGACGACGGGCGCGTGACCGTCAGCTGTATGGTCCATGTGTTACCCCCTTACCAGAGATAGAAAAATGCAAAAATAAAGACCCAAACCAAATCCACGAAGTGCCAGTAGAGGCCCAGGATCTCGATCTCTTCGTAGTTGCCGCCACGCTTTGTAAACCAGCCCGGCGTTTGGTCATCAAGATGACCTCTTGCGACTTTGTAAGAGAAAATAAACAGAAAGATCACACCAATGGAAACATGGAAGCCGTGAAAACCGGTCACCATGAAGAACACCGACCCGAACTGTGCAGCACCCATTGGGTTACCCCAAGGGCGAACGCCCTCTTCAAGGATCAGTTTGCTCCACTCAAAAACCTGCATCCCCACAAACGTCGCGCCCAAAAGAGCGGTGGCAAAGAGCAACCAGAAAGTCACCCACTTGTTCTTCCGATATCCATAGTTCACCGCCAGCGCCATGGTCCCGCTGGATGTAATGAGCACGAAGGTCATGATCGCAATCAATATCAGCGGAATCGGCGCGCCGCCAAAGCTCAGTGCGAACACCTCACTTGCACTGGGCCAGGGTTCCAATGTCGACATGCGCACTGTCATATAAGAAGCTAGAAAACAGCCAAAAATAAAGGTGTCGCTAACAAGAAAAATCCACATCATCGCCTTGCCCCAAGGCACTCCCTTGAAGGCGCGTTGATCCGAACTCCAGTCATCAAAGAAGCCCGCCAAGCCGGGCTTCAATTCCAATGAATCCGATGCCATGGTCTCAGTCGACATGGTCCTCTCCCCCGTTAAATAAAGCCACAGATCCTGAGAAGGATCTCGAAATTGTTACCACTGAAAAGCAATCCGAACACGACCAGCCAGACCCCCAGCAGGTAGTGCCAATAAAGCGCGCAGTTAGAGACGTTGTGCTCCATCGCCCGAACATCTGACTGACCAAACGCTTTACCGACAGCGCGCACCAGCGCGACCATACCGCCAGCCATGTGCAGGCCATGGATGCCGGTAATCATAAAGAAAAAACCGACAGACGGATTGCTGAAATCGCCGAGCACCATACCCGTCAGCTGTTGCCACGCTGCCAACTGACCCGCCAAGAACATCACCGTCAGCACGCCCGCACCAACGAGAGCACCTCTCACCCATGCGGTTTTGTCCGCTCTGGCCCACATCAGCGCGGCTTGCAGGCAAAGGCTACTCAGCAACAACAATCCTGTGTTGCCCCACAGCAGGTTAATTTGTGGGGTAGGCCTCCAGTCCTGATAGAGCATACGGCCGCCGTAGGCCACGATCATGAGGAGAAAGAAAATGCTCACCACACTTAGCAGCACTTTCAGCGCCGAGCGGCGAGAATTCACCGCAATCTGCGCGCCCGATAAAGCGGGCGTGATGGGACCGGTATCCGCGATCCAAGGCTGCTCAGTAAAGATATTACTCATACCACCCCCCTTAGGCGTTGGAGCCACGTGGTGGCACGTTCTGAGGAATGAAGTCCTCTTCTACTCCCGGGACACTGTAGTCATAGGCCCATCGGTACACGCAAGGCAGTTCCTTACCGAAGTTGCCGTGCCCGGGCGGTGTCGTCTCGGTCTGCCACTCAAGGGTTGTGGCGTTCCATGGGTTATCCGGTGCTTTTTTACCGTTGAACGCACTCACAATGAGGTTGTAGAGAAAAACGAGCTGAGCGAAGCCCACCACCAGCGCCGCAATCGTGATACTGGCGTTCACATTTTGCGCGGAATCTGGCAGGAAGGTCGTACCCGTTATCTCAAAGTAACGACGCGGCACACCCATAATGCCCAAGTAGTGCATTGGCAGGAACACGAGATACGAGCCGACAAAGGTTGTCCAGAAATGGAAGCGCGCCATGCCCTCGTGATACCAACGCCCGGTGATTTTGGGGTACCAGTGGTAAATCGCACCACACACCACCATCACCGGAGCCACTGCCATCACCATATGGAAATGAGCCACTACAAACAATGTGTCCGAGAGCGGCATGCTGACCGAGGCGTTCCCCAGGAACAAGCCTGTCATACCGCCGTTGATAAAGAACAACAGGAATGCAATGGAAAAGAGCATCGGGATAGTCAGATGAATATTGCCCTGCCAAAGGGTAAGCACCCAGTTGTAGACCTTGAGTGCTGTGGGTACTGCAATGATGAGGGTGGTCGTGGCGAAGAAGAAACCAAAGTAGGGGTTCATCCCGCTCACGTACATATGGTGAGCCCATACCACAAAGCTCAATGCACCGATAATTACGATTGCCCACACCATCATGCGGTAACCAAAAATGTTTTTCCTGGCGTGGATGCTGATGAGGTCAGAGACAATGCCAAACGCTGGCAGTGCGACGATGTAGACCTCGGGGTGGCCGAAGAACCAGAAGAGGTGCTGGAACAGAAGCGGATTGCCGCCGACGTGATCTGCTTCGTTACCCATCGTCATGATCGCCGGCATGAAAAAGCTGGTGCCCAAGAGGACATCCAGCGACATCATGATGGCGCTCACAAACAGCGCGGGGAAGGCAAATAGCGCCAACACGGTGGCCACAAAAATACCCCAAACCGTCAGCGGCATTCGCATTAGCGTCATGCCTCGCGTTCTAGCCTGCAGGATAGTCACCACGTAGTTCAAGCCGCCCATGGTGAATCCGATGATAAAGACCGCCAAGGAGGCCAACATCAGCAGAATCCCGGCTTCAGAGCCCGGCGTCCCCGGCAAGATTGCCTGAGGCGGATAAAGCGTCCACCCCGCCCCCGTCGAGCCACCACCTACAAAGAAGCTGGCTGCGAGAAGCAGCACCGCTGTGAAGTACACCCAGAAGCTGATCATGTTGAGCCACGGGAAAACCATGTCTCGCGCACCCACCATTAAAGGGATCAGATAGTTGCCGAAACCGCCGAGAAAAAGGGCTGTGAGCAGATAAACCACCATAATCATGCCATGCATGGTGACGGCCTGAAGGTAGTAGGCGGGATCAATGAAGTTAAACGTGTTTGGCCAGGCCAGTTGCAGTCGCATAAACCATGACAGCACCAACGCCACCATGCCGATGGCTATGGCCGTCGCCGCATACTGTATCGCGATGGTTTTCGCGTCCTGTGAGAAAACGTATTTACCGAGCCAGGTCTTGGCATGGTAAAGCTCCATTTCGCCCACTTCGGCGGGCCGAACAAAACTCGTCTCGTCGTGTGCTATGTGTTCCATCGTATTCTCCGGACTAATTCTGCTGAGCCAGCGTGACCGGCTGTTGTGGATTTTCGAGGGTTGTGATGTAGGCCACCATGTCTTCAATGGCTTGATCATCCGTCATAGTGTTGGAGACAAGCCCCATCTGCAGCCCGTACAAGTCATCAGCGTGCCGACCTCGAATACCATCGCGGAAGTTCTTGATCTGAGCAGCGAGGTACCAGGCTTCAAGCCCCGTCAGTGCGGGAGCATTCACCGTCCATACCCCCTCACCCACCTGACCGTGACACTGCGCACAGGTAGATTCATAAAGAGCCTCTGATTTGCTGGGATCACCTGAAGCGCTAGGTTCATAACGCTCCACCGCGGCGGCCAATCCCAGATTAGCGCTGTCATCGAATTCGGGCTGCCCCGAGAGCGTATTGATATAGCTCACAACGTTGTTGATAGCAGAGGCATCAGCCAACATCATAGCCATCGGTGCCATGGTGCGACCCCAGGTATCGTCTTCATGGGCGCCACGCACGCCACGCTTGAAGTGGCGCAACTGACGCTTCATGTATTCGCTATCCATGCCGGCAAGCCTCGGCGCATGCATCGCCTTGTTGCCTTCAGCATTGGCCCCGTGACAGGAACTGCAGACGGCGTAGGCTGCCTGCCCCGCCACCAGATCGGTGCTCAACTCTGCCTGAGTTTCCGCAAAAGTGGGCTGATCGGCGAGCCAAGCCGCGTAACTCTCGTCGCTGTTGACAACCACTCGACCACGCATGGCGTAGTGCCCTACACCGCAGAGCTCCTCGCAGAGCAGGTCATAGCTGCCCTCCTTGGTAGGCTCAGCCCAGATGTAAGAGACCTGACCGGGCACGAAATCCATCTTCACGCGAAACTGGGGCACGGTGAAGTTATGCAAAACATCAGTTGAGCGAAGCAGAAAGGTAACCGCCTGATCGACCTTTAAGTGCAGAACCGGGTCGTAGACGATAATGTCGTCCTGACCGAAGGGATCAGACGGGTCGATACCAAGAGGGTTTATCTCGCTGGTGTGACTGACTGCCACCGCGCCAAGCTGGCCGTCCTCGCCCGGAAGACGATAAGACCAGTTCCACTGGCGGGCCAACACTTCTAGTTCCATTGAGTCATCTGGCGGCGTGACCACATCCTTCCAGACGAATAGCCCCGGCGCCAGCATGGCGGCGACCGCGACCGTGGTCAGGACGGTGAGCCAGCTCTCCATCTTGACACTCTCAGGCTCGTACTCGGCGCGCCGACCCTCTTTATTCCTGAACTTGATGATGCAGTACGCGATGAACAGGTTGACCAGTACAAAGCCCAACCCCGTCACGACAAAGGTCAGCGTGATAGTGTCGTCCATCGAGGACCAGTTAGACGCTATCGGTGTGAAGTACCACGGGCTGAGGAAGTGAAATACAACCGTCCCCAGCACCAAGACGAGCAATACAATTGCAGCAAACATAGTCTATCTCTCGCACCCAGTGCAAAAAATGGGCACCAACGCCCCCCCAGTACACGACCATCAGAGAATGAATCTACCGCTTACCGCATTCTTCTCGTGATGTGCCGATACTCCCTAATTGGTGGCTGTACTTTGCAGCCGCGTTATTGTTGTTGTTTGTTCGGACGGCCCTGAAAAATCAAAGCCCAGTTCCTGAACTTCTCCCAATTTCGAAGCATAAGCATGAGCGCTCGAGTATGAGTCACCTCGGTGCCTGCTCGCTCCAGTTTGGGATGTTGTTTTAAAACTTTCTTGAGTTTTTTCTGATCTGCCCGATCCGTCTCGACAAACAGGACGTGTCGCCCTTGATCCAGAGCCTTTTCGAATCGGGTGAAATGAACGTTCGGCGCCTGCATGCCGATGAAGCCAGCCTCCCAGGTGGCAAAACCGAAGCCGATTATCGCGAGGAATATGAAAGGTACCCAACCCACTTGCGCCGCAATACCGGAAAAGTGGGACACCAGCAGGATGACCGCTGCCACCGCAAGGCCCAACACCGCACCAATTTCGCCGGAATGAATAACGTCAGTTTTCAGGAAACTCGCGACGCGATTGACGTCATGGTTATCAAGACCGACGTCATCATTACTGAGCAAATAGATCTGAGGGCGGGCTATACCACCTGCTTCGAGGTCGTGCTCGATCCGTTCTAGGTCGTCCAGATCGTCACTGATGTAATAGAAGCGCTTCATGAGCCCTCCTTTTTTTGTTTTTGTATCGTTATGACCTCAACGCCGCCCATATTCAGGGTCATCCGTCAAAGTAGCTTCCTCTCTATACCTCTTTGTGCCGTCTGGCTGATGCTCGCAAGTCCCCCGACTCACTTGATCAACCGCAAGGAAACTCCCCACCTCTCCGAGTATAGACCCCTGCTTTTCATAAGGGAAGCGTGCTTATTAGGCCGGAATAAGGCCTCAAAAAAGCGGCCAGCACCACTCATGGCAGTGCCTTCTCCAAAAATTGGCTGAGTGGATCCAGTAAATAACCCCCAAAAGGCGGAATCTCCCGATAGCCCAGAGACCGATACAGCGCATCGGCTTCGGGTTGATAGATACCCATCTCCAGCCGAGCACACTGGATGCCCTGCTCAACAATTTCCGCCTCGATCCTCGCCATCAGGCGCTTCGCAAGCCCGGCCCCGCGGCAACGCTCTTCCACATACAGCCTTTTGATTTCAGCATAGCCCTCAGTGCGGTGGAAGCGCGCCGCGACGCAAGCGACGCATTGCAGTTCTGCAGCGGACACCGCTACCGGTTTCTGATACATCATCTCATCGCCCGATCCATGCCCGTCGTGCAAGCCATCCCTGTCGTGCAAGAAGGCGCCGATAAAACTGGCATCACCCGTTCTCAAGCTCTCGCTGCTGACAAGGTGATTGCTTTCGGCGGGGTATAGCGAGGCCATGTATGCGTCGGAGAGCAGCAGCAGATGATCTGCTTCTGCACCCACTATTGGTGCCAGCGAGATGGCCTGGGCGTCGGGGTGAATGTGCTGCTCAGAAGGTTGCTCCATTCGCATGACTTTACCACGCGCCCAACTCGGCTCCTTCCTGTAACGCCCAACTCGGCTCCTTCCTGTAAAAGGTGATTGACGCCAATTAATGGCTCATCAAGGAAGCGATGAGCGGATAGTTCCAGCAAAGTTGATGTGGCGGACTTTGACTCGGCAGCGATCATCAGAACCAGCGCACCATGCCAATCACACCAGCAACCGCATAAAAAAACTGCAGCAGTAGAATCCCTCGATGTCCGCCGAGATGAGCCCAAGCGCCGATCGAGATGGCGGAAATGAATAGCAAAACGAATCCGAGGAATTCCAGCCCGACATTGGACGCCACGAAAAGTGAGTAAGCAATAGCGGTGATGACACCGAACCACTCGAGGACTTTCAAATTCTTCTTCACGCTAACGGACCTTTTGGCTGACCAGGTTCGGCGGGCGCGAGTATGCCGCGAATCGAGACCACAGCATAGCGGACGCCGGCGGGGCCGCGCAGTGCGCAAACAAATAGAACCGTGGAACCGCCCGACTAGGGCTGCTGCGGGAGAGGTCGGTCTGCCCGGAAATGCTCGAGCCATTGACGCACTGCTGGAAAGCGATTTAAGTGGTGAACCAAAAGCCGCGGAGCGCATACGGAGCTGGCATGACAGAATTCGGCATTGTGATGGAGCCCAGCCCGGGCAACACGGCCCGACTGGCTGCGGAAGCTGAGCAACTGGGCTTCGATATTTTGCTCAGCCCCGATACTCAGAACCTTTCCCCTGACCCTATCGGTCAGCTGAATCTCGCAGGGGCGCACACACAGCGCCTTCGGGTGGGCACCGGCGTCACCAACCCCATCACTCGGGACCCCGCAGTGCTTGCCAGTTCATTAGCATCGCTGGCTGCGGAGACCGACGGTCGCGCGCTGTGCGGCATTGGCAGGGGTGACTCGAGCCTTGCGCATCGGCAAAGGCAATGGCACCACCGCGCAGCTCAAAACGTTTATCGAACAGCTCCGGGCCTATCTGAGAGGCGAAGCCGTTGAGCGCAACGGACGCGCGTCCCAGCTTCGCTGGCTCGATTCCTACCCGCACCACCCTGTGCCGATCGATATTGCCTGCACCGGCCCCAATACCATTCAGATGGCCGTCGAAGTAGGGGATCGCATCTCCTTTGCAGTCGGCAGTGCGCCGGAGCGCCTGCAGTGGGCAATGGACACAGCACTTGAGCATCTCGACCAGATCGATCGGCCGCGCGACAGCATTCAAATTGGTGCCTATATCAATCTGGTGTGTGACGAAGATGAGCAACGAGCCCTGTCACTGGGCAAATTGATCGCCGGTATGGTGGCGCATTTTGCGGGGCTCAAACATGCGCCGACTGATCACCTGCCATCGAAACTCAGAACCATTGCCGAGGGTATGCAGTCGCAGTACGACATGGCACGTCATGCTCAGGAAGAGGGAACACACCTCGCGCTGATCGACGATGCTTTCGTCGACTGGTTCTCGATCTGTGGTCCGCCGGACAAATGCATCAAGCGACTGCAGCCGCTCATCGAACTGGGTCTGGAGCATGTCTACCAGCTAGGGGGCTCCCCAGTCGCACACCCGCATGGGGCACGACAGATTGCCATGGTCGAGCAGGCGAAACTGTTCGCGTCACACGTCATGCCACACTTCCAGTAATGGCGGTGACGTCAGGGGGTCGTCGCCACCGGGGGGCCACGTCAACACCATGACTGACATGCAGGCCTCCCAAGAAAACACCGCCTACCATTGGTACGTCGTGGGGGTACTCACCTTCGCATACCTGGTGTCGTTTCTCGATCGCCAGATACTCGCTCTGATGGTTGCGCCGATTCAGGCCGATCTCTCTCTGAGCGATACGCAGATGAGTCTGCTGATGGGTCTGGCGTTCTCTATTTTCTACGTCTTTATGGCGGTGCCGCTGGGTCGTCTCGCTGATCAAACCGTGCGGCGCAACATCATAATCGGTGGAGTCACGTTGTGGAGCGCTATGACCGCAGCCTGCGGTCTAGCAGGAACCTATTTACACCTGTTTCTGGCGCGAATGGGTGTGGGTATCGGTGAAGCCAGCCTGACGCCAAGCGCGACTTCTATGATTGCCGACTATTTTCCGCCGGGTGTGCGCGGTAAAGCACTTGCGACTTATAACGCTGGCGTGTCGCTTGGCACCGGTTTCGCCATGGTGTTCGGCGGGATGGTGATCACCTATGTCAGTAACAGTGAGCGGCATAGTTTACCGGTCATTGGCAGTGTGGCGGCGTGGCAGTATGTTTTTTTCCTCGTCGCCCTGCCCGGGCTGCTGGTGGTGCTGCTCATGCTCACTGTGCGCGAGCCAGCAAGGCAGGAGACCAGTTCAGCGACTCAGAATCTGAGTTTCCGCGAAGTGCTCACATTCCTGCATGGCAGGAGAAAGATCTACGTGCCGCTATTTTTTGGCATGTCGGTGAACACCATCGTGGGCTATGCGCTGTTCTCCTGGATACCGACCAGTTTCGCCCGCGTCCACGGCTGGACCATGGGTGATATTGGCTTGGGATACGGCCTCATTATTTTGGCCACCGGACCACTGGGTGTGTTCCTCGCAGGGAGTCTGATCGACAAGCTCCACCGCGCAGGGCAACAGAATGCGGAACTCAAAGTGGCGCTACTGAGCATCGCCATCTGCCTTCCGGGTGTCGTCTATCTGCCGCTGGCAGCGACGGGCCAAGCGGCGCTAATGGCCATGATCCCGGCCAGTATTGGACCCGCCATGACGACTGCCTCGGGTTCCATCGCCGTCATTAATGTGACCCCCAACCAAATCCGGGGACAAACCATGGCGCTCTATTTGTTGACGATCTCGCTACTGGGCCTGTCGCTGGGACCCACCGCCGTCGCGCTACTGACGGATTATGTCCTCAGGGATCCGGCGATGATCGACTGGTCCATCAGTTGCGTGGTGATTGCCTCGTCGTTGTTTTCAGCCACCATGTTGTGGCGCTGCCTTCAACCCTTCACAGAGGCCGTGCGAGAAACGGTAAACTGATCGCTTTAGGGTGATTCATCGAAAATGGCATTGCTAACAACGTGACAACGCTCTCCCGCTTTTTGGAGTCTCGCTGGTACTGGCTGGGGCTCGCCTCGTTTGGTATCACCCTCTTAGGCGTCGCCTTGTACTACCAATATGCGCTGGGTGATGAACCCTGCCAGGTCTGTATTCATGCCCGGCTCTGGGTGGTCGCCTTGACCTTGGTCGCCCTCATCATGCTGGTCATACCGCAAATCTCGCTACTGCGTGTTTTGGGACACTTAGGTGTGCTCAGCGCCGGTGCGGGCCTTTACGAGCGCGCACGCTACTTGTACCGACTGGAAAACGGCATCGGAGATGGCAGCTGTCAGTTTCAACTGGGCATGCCCGACTGGTTCGCAGTGGATCGGTGGATGCCTTGGCTCTTCGAAGTACGCAATCTGTGCTCCTTCACGCCGGAGATGCTTTTTGGCCTGAGCATGGCAGAGACCTTGATGGCGGTAGGTGCCGGCATGAGTCTTCTCGCCGCTTGGATGACGATGCGAGACGCAGTTCGCTTTCGGGCAAGGCATTCCGCCTAAGTCAACAGGAGGGGTTCGCAGATTGAAGGGCAATCGGCAATCGTTTGACGGGCGCTACCATCGCGATGGCTTCATCAGCGGTATCCCTATCCTGACCGAAACTGAAGCCCTCCATCACCGGGAGCAGCTTGAACGGGTCGAAACAGCGTTAGGACACCCGCTCCACTACCTTAATAAAGTGCACACGGCCATGCGCTCGCCATATGAGCTCGCGACGCACCCGCGGTTGTTGGACATTGTGGAAGCGATTCTCGGTCCTGATATCATCCTCTACAACGTGACCTACATCATCAAGGAGCCCAATAGCCGGGCATTTGTCAGTTGGCATCAAGACCTCACCTATTGGGGCTTCGATGGCAGTGATCAGGTTTCCGCATGGCTCGCGCTTTCACCCGCAAACGCCCGGAGCGGATGCATGCAGATGATCCCGGGGAGTCACCTAGAGGGCATGCAGGATCAGGAGATTGCAGATGATCCCCATAACGTGCTCTTGCAATCACAGACCATTACCAATGTAGATGAAAGCCTCGCCGTGACCTGCGAGTTGGAGCCCGGCGAAGTTTCGTTACACCATGGTTGGACAGTGCACTGTTCCCGCCCCAACTTGAGTGACGATCGCCGCATCGGCCTGAACGCGCAGTACGTCCGGCCGAGTATGCGTCAGACGAAATCCGACCATGACTCCGCCCTGCTGGTCCGGGGAGCCGATAAGTTTGGATATTACCGACAAGATTTGGCGGCTCAATCATGGTTGGAAAAAGATGCTGCTCAACAGTTGGCCATCGCCAGTGAGGAATATCAGGAGATCGCAGGACGCGCGAATCCCTCCTGAACACCTAGCACTCGATCAAACTGACCGGCACCTCAAGCACGTTAATTGCCAACCCGCCGCGGGCGGTCTCTTTGTACTTGTCCTGCATGTCGCGACCGGTATCGCGCATCGTCTTAATCACCTGATCCAGCGAAACAAAGTGCTCGCCCGACCCTCGCAGTGCCATGCGCGCAGCACTGATCGCCTTGACCGCACCCATCGCATTGCGCTCGATACAGGGCACCTGCACAAGGCCCCCAATGGGGTCACAGGTCAAACCAAGGTTGTGCTCCATGGCAATCTCAGCTGCATTCTCAACCTGTGCGGGCGTTCCACCGAGTGCGTCGGCAAGCGCGCCGGCCGCCATTGAGCAAGCCGAACCCACCTCTCCCTGACAGCCAACCTCGGCCCCAGAGATTGAGGCATTGATCTTGTAGAGAATGCCAATAGCGCCCGCAGTCAGTAAAAAGCGACAGACGTCATCGTCACTCGCCCCTTTGCAGTGGTGCAGGTAGTACTTGAGCACCGCTGGGATGATCCCTGCGGCACCATTAGTGGGTGCGGTAACGATGCGGCCGCCGACCGCGTTTTCCTCGTTGACCGCCAACGCATAGAGTGTGACCCAGTCCATGGTATTGAGTGACTCATCGCCAAGGGAGTCGCCCTGGCTCTTCAACTGACGATGGAGCTGCGCTGCCCTGCGCTTGACCTTCAGCCCGCCGGGCATAATGCCCTCTGTACGACAGCCGCGATCAATGCAGGCCTGCATGACCTCCCACAACGATAACAAGCCACTGCGAACCTCTGCCTCGGAGCGCCATGCCCGCTCATTCGCCAGCATGAGGGCGCTGATCGACAACCCGTGCTCGCGGCATTGTGCCAAAAGCTCCTCAGCACTGGAGAAGGGGTATTTTACTGGCGTCGGGTCATCAACAATGACGTCCGCCCCGGTCGCCGATTCATCCACGACAAAGCCACCACCCACCGAGTAGTACACCCGGGTCTGGAGCGTTTCACCCTGCTCATCGTAGGCCGTAAAGCGCATGCCGTTGGCGTGGAAAGGCAACGTCTCGGTGCGATGCATGACCAAATCGTCGCGGTAATCGAATGCAATCTGGTGCTGGCCCAGTAGGGTCAGGCTGCCCTGCTCTCGCGCGGCGGCAACGCGCGCTTCAATGCCATCAATATCCACCGTACCGGGGACCTCGCCCTCCAATCCTAGAATAATGGCTTTCGGGGAGCCGTGGCCGGCACCCGTGGCCCCGAGAGAGCCAAACAGCTCGGTGGTCACGCGATAACAGCGGTTGAGCGAGCCTGTGTCCGCAAGCGCCACTGCAAACATCCTTGCGGCATGCATGGGGCCGACGGTATGAGAGCTGGAGGGGCCGATACCCACCTTGAACAGGTCAAATGTGCTGATAGACATGGGTTTAAGCTGGTAGAGGCGTGAAGCAAGCGGTGGCGGAGTGTAGCGCCTACAAAATGCCCGCGTCACGCAAATTTATCGTTATGGCAATACGACTGTTTTACGCTTCGACGCGCCTTTATGGATTGGTGGCGATAGGGATGTCGTCACACGCAGATGGCATCTCATTTGAGACTGATCACATTGGGACTCTGATCGCGCCGCGCAAAAGCGCCGATGTCGCTCATCCACAGGGGCTTGAGCACATTTGTTTCGCCCCGCACAGCGGTTGCGTTGTGCGCTGTCTCCCTTATCATGCGCGATCTTTTGACTGATTTAGGGCCTTTCAGCGGCATGCCCGCGCGGCCTGTGGACCATGACTATGAGCACTCCTACCAAAATCTATCTTGACGAGTCGGAGATGCCGACGCGTTGGTATAACGTCGTCGCAGATCTGCCGGCGCCACCACCACCGCCACTGCATCCGGGCACACACCAGCCGGCGACGGGAGAGGACTTCGCTGCGCTCTTTCCCAAGGCGTTGATCGAGCAGGAAATGTCAGCGGAGCGCTATATCGACATCCCGGGTGAAGTCCTCGATGTTTACCGTCTCTGGCGCCCCAGCCCCCTGTTTCGCGCCCACAGGCTAGAAAAACTGCTCGATACGCCCGCGCGCATTTACTACAAATATGAGGGCGTGAGTCCCGCAGGCTCTCACAAACCCAATACGGCCGTGCCCCAGGTTTGGTACAACGCTCAGGAAGGCATCCGCAAGCTCACCACTGAGACGGGTGCAGGCCAGTGGGGTAGCTCCTTGGCCTTTGCCTGCGCCCAGTTTGGTCTTGAATGCGAAGTCTGGCAGGTCGCTGCCTCTTTCCGCGCCAAACCCTACCGACGCACGATGATGGAAATCTGGGGCGGTGCAGTGCACCCCAGCCCCTCTGATCTCACCGAGTTCGGCAAGCAGTTACTCGCGCAGGACCCCGACCACCCGGGCTCACTGGGCATCGCCATCTCAGAGGCTGTCGGTGAGGCGGTAGAAGACCCAACCGTTCGCTACGCACTGGGGAGCGTGCTGAATCACGTGCTCCTCCACCAGACCATCATTGGTGAGGAAGCGTTACTGCAGTTAGCCAAGGTGGGTGAGACACCAGACGTTCTAGTGGGATGCACCGGCGGCGGCTCCAACTTCGGCGGCCTCGCCTTTCCCTTTCTCCGCGAGAAGCTCGCTGGGAACATCAACCCTACTATCCGATGCGTTGAACCCGCGGCTTGCCCAACGCTGACCAAAGGTGAGTATCGCTACGATTTTGGCGATACCGCGGGGCTGACGCCGCTGATGAAAATGCACACACTGGGTGCCTCTTTTATACCGGAGCCAATCCATGCTGGCGGCCTGCGCTATCACGGCATGGCACCGCTGGTTTCACATATCTACGAGCTGGGGTTGGTCGAGGCGATCTCGATACCGCAGACTGAGTGCTTCGAAGGCGCGCTGCAGTTTGCGCGCACTGAGGGCATTGTTCCTGCGCCCGAGCCCACCCACGCGATTGCCGCAGCCGTGCGAGAGGCCATGGCGTGTAAAGAGTCAGGTGAGGAAAAGGTCATTTTGACTGCACTGTGCGGTCATGGACATTTGGACCTCGCGGCCTACGAGACATTTCTTTCAGGCCAAATGGTTGACTTGGATTTACCCGACAGCGCTATCCAAGAAGCGATGCAAAATGTGCCACAAATTGAGGGTTGAAGCCCGGCTGCGCTGAATAAGACAACGGCGCCAATGCCGTCACTCGCTGTTGCTATTTTTGCAGTTGCCCCTGAAGCGCATGACCGGCGTCGGGCCCCAGAATAGAGTGGCCCCCATCGACCGGGAAATCTGCGCCTGTGACAAAGGATGAGTCAGGAGAAAGGAGAAAGTTAACAACTTCGGCGACCTCCTCGGCGTCCGCAATTCTGCCCAATGGGTGCAGACTCGCCCCGACACTGTCAGCGTGTGACCTGTCTCCCGCGGTGGCCAATTCGATGGGCGTGGACCACGTCCAAGCCGGCGATACGGAATTTACCCTGATGTTGGCTTCAGCCAATTGCACCGCCTGTAAGCGAGTCAAATGAATGATCGCGGCTTTTGCGGTTGGATAAAGCGCCCGATTTCTTTGTGCAACTTTCGCCGCAATACTTGCCACATTGACGACAGCAGCCGAGGGGCTCTCGGTTAAAAGTGGTAATGCCTCGGCCAGTAATACCGCACCTCCGAACAAAGTGACATCGAAGGCTGCATGCCAATCGGCTCTGGAAGAGGTAATACCATTGTCCAGGTAACTGACCGCGTTATTCACAATCCCATCAAGGCCACCGAATACGTCGCTAGCGCACTGGACCAAACCAGCCAAATCCTCATCTCTGCGCACATCGCATCGACAAAACATTACGGACTCGTCGAACTCTCCAGCGATTTTGGCACCTGCAGACTCATCCAAATCGCCGATAATGACGTTATTGCCCGCCTTTGAAATCCGTCGCACGAAGGCGGCCCCCAGCCGACTGGCTCCCCCACTGACAATGTAGGTTGCAGACCTGTTCTTGGAATCAGGTGCCTGATCAGTCAAAGATAAGCTCCTCCGAACGCACCAATGTCACCAAGTTTCCAATCGCTGACAGGCTGGCCTCATGCCTCTCCCTTGGAAAAGCACTACAAGCGTCGGTGACAACAGAGACTCTAAGACCAAGATCAACCGCGTGGCGCGCAGTATGTTCGACCACCGAGTGAGTTGCGACACCAAATAGCACCAAGTGCTCACAGCCATAGTCCGACAGCACCTGCTCCAACTGAGTTGCATAAAATGCATTCACGCGGTTGTGAGACACAATGACATCAGAGGGCCTATCGGGCGCCAGAGAATCAACAAACTCCGCGCCCCAACTCCCGTCCCGCATGATCTCGTTATATTTGACAAACCGATACAACTCGCAGTTATCTGGTAAGTCGCTTCCACCAACCTGAAACGCCATCCGGACAAACACTCTGGGAATGCCCGATGTTGAGGCAGCCTTTAAGGCCGTTAAAGCGGCATCGAGAAACGCCGCTCTGCCCGCGTGGTCATCTCCAAAGCCAGCGCGAATTTGGCCATGCGGGTGGATCACCTCATTCTGCAGATGAAGTGGGAGCATGACGGTGGATGCCCTGAATGTCATACCTATATGAATACTTCGATGGGTTCAAAAGCCTCCGCCGAGTCGATCAGATCCACACGTTTTTCGACTATCTGCAACCGGCCATCTGAAATCTGAAGGGTATGAGTGTAGAGACCGGCAAATGTTCGATGTCCAAAACTTCTCCACTCGGCCACCGTAAAGGCAGAGCCAACGACCAACTGGTTGCTGGCCTCACAGACCGACTCGACCACAATCGCACTCACGGTGTGCGCTGTTCGTGACCGAGGCTTCTGTGACCAGGCTCTATCGTGATTCAAGCGATTAATTCTGACTTGTCTCATCATGGAGTCCTCGTAAGCGAGGGACAGATGATTAACGGGATCTTCCTGATCCTCCGCAAGCGGTATCCAATACATACCGCCCTCAGCGAACAGGTCATTCCACTCGTCAAATTTTCTCTGATCTAACAGCCTTGCCTCTTGATACAGAAACTGGCAGAGCGCCTCATAAGGGACTTCCGAAGCTCGCGTGAGCCGAGAGCACGCTGCTGTCATCACGGATCACTACTCTTTAGCGAAATCGTCTCCGTCGCATCGCCGGTCATGTACTCTCGCCATGCGCGGAATTGGTTGCGTATTGGTAGCTCGCTAGTGCCGACACCAATCTCCCCGCCGTCAGCGCCCGAAAAAGGAAGATCCTGACCCGCATTGCGATGTTGGCTCACCCAATCCCCTCCTTGAGTAGCCAGCCCCTTCTGACATTCGGCATAGACGTGCACGTCGTCAGTCATGACGATGGATGAAGGTGAATTAACCACATTTGAATAGGTGAATGTCCGCTGAAGTAGCTCCTCTGGCGCCCCATCAAGCCTGAAAGTAAAAATCTCTACTAGCGTTCTATCAACAGACAAAGGGCGAATGACTCTCCATTGCTGGAATGAGGTATGTGGCGAGCAAGACGGATAGATGATGGTGTTATGGCGATTCACCCCAAGGATCTCCTTGGCCCGATCCTCACCGACCTTTGCAGCCAGACTTGTAGAGTAGGCCTGCGATAGCGGATCGTCTGGGGCGTTGAAGATCGCCGTCATGTAACTGTGACCAAATTCAAAAGCATGCAGATCGAGATCCGACCAGAACTTCGGCGGCGCGCCGTTACCGTCAATGATGTGCAGCTCAAAAGGCAACTCGCCACCCAACTGCTCATCAGCGTATTGCCTGGCCGCCCGGTAGGAGGACTCATGCGTCGCAATGGGGTGACCGGTGTCGTTCAGATTCTCAAAAAAAATCTTCCAATTGGACCGCTGGACAACACGAAAAACCCCGCCCGCCACTGACACCGTGCCATTCGGCGCACGATCACAAAAATTATCCAGGGAGCTTTTGATGCCGGCAACGAAGGACTCAAAATCGACAGCCCTTTCTGAGAGTGAGGCAAAGACAAACCCGCGATACATGGCCACTTGAGCCACTTTTCGAAGAGAGAAGCGCGGATCAGCCATATCAAAACGCGTGTTTTCATAGCCCTTAAGATAGGGCACGCCCCTCAAGGTCCCGTCGAGATTGAAGGTCCACGCATGATACGGACACCTGAAAAGCCCTTTGGTATGCCCGCAACCGTCCCCAGCTATCCTCGCGCCCTTGTGAGGACAGCGGTTATAGAAAACGTTGATATCGTCTTGCTTCCCTCGAACCATCACCACCGACTCTAGACCAACACGAGTTGTCCAATAGTCACCAGGTTCGGGAATTTGCGAATCATGCCCGATATAAATCCATGCCGAGCCAAAGACGCGATCCATCTCCAGAGCGAATACCTCCTCGCTCACATAGACGTCGCGGTGAACCTCGTCATCCCTGATTAACTGGTCGATATCCATTGCGCGGCCTTTAGGGGTCATCTCGATTGCTTCTAAGGAACCCTCAGCCGCGCGCATGCAACTGAGGTCTGCCTATCGCTGAGGAATGTCAGAAACTGTAGCCCAACATCACGTAGTACTGCCTGCCGCGATCAAATGCCTGAGCGGTACTGCCGAAGGTTGATTGGTAGTCTCCAAAAATGCTGAATTCCTCGTCACCCACGTTGTCGACACCGGCAGTAACGCTAAGCCCGGAAGTGGCTGACTCCCATCTCGCACTCATGTTAACCACGGAATAATCGGGTTGAACCAGAGGATCAGCCCAGGCAGGTGCAAACGGGAGACCACCCGCATTCGTGTAAAACTTGCTCCTCCATGACCAATCCAGTCGCGGCGTAATCTCTCCAAACTCGGTATCGAACGTTTTTGTGACCGACAGATGAGTATTCCATTCTGATATGAACACAAAGGGGTCAGACACACTCAGACCAGAGAAAAGATCAGGGTTGAGAGAATCATAGCCAGCATCCGTGTAACCCACCGCCAGATCAATCAATACCCCATTTTGAGCCAAATAGTTAACCTCTAGTTCGAAACCCTCAATGGTCGCGTCACCCGCATTAGTGGTGTACGGCCCGACTCTACTTGGCTCGTTTATAAGGATCTGTAAGTCAGTATAGTCCGCAGAGTAGACCGCAAAATTTACTCGCAATGAATTATCGAAGATCTCCGCTTTAATTCCAGCCTCTATAGAGTCCACGTACTCGGGACCGAAGGCAGGCAAGCTGGGCTCGGGGGGGAAAATACGTTGCGTGAAACCGCCAACCTTGAAACCCTCGCTATAGGTGCCGTAGAGCATTACGTCGTCCGAAAGTGAGTAGCTGACACTCACCATCGGCGTGCTTTCCGAGATCGAGTTATTCACTGTCTCCAATGGAACAACCCTGTCACCCAACGCGCATACTTTTGTTGAGCCGTCTGCGTTGAAGCATGGGAATGGCAACCCTCCGAGTGGCATTTCCTTGATATATTGGTCAGGCAAGTAGTCTCTGTCCTCCTTGGTGTAACGTATGCCCGCTGTTGCAGAGAGCTTGTCGGTAAAATCAAAAGTCGCCTGAGCAAAAATCGCCTCACTCGAGTAATCAAAGTAACCGCCGCTTTGTATTGACACGGTAGTGAAATCCACTGGATTAATATTTTCTCCGTCCTCCTCAAAGGCGTATACGCCTACCACCCAACTCAATCTGTCCTCCACCGAGCTACCAGACAGCTGCAGTTCAACGGAAAATTGATCCTGCTGGAAGGTATCGAAGTAGTGAGTGATCGGGTTGACCATGATCGGCAGCCCCGGCACAGCGGGTTCTCCATCGTTCTGGGCATAACCATCTCGATCGCTCGCGAACTCCCCATCGAGGCTTCTGTGACTGGCAATCAACTTTGCGGTGAATGCATCGAGATCCCAAGTCAGCGTCAGCGAAACCGCTTCGTTTTCCATCTCTGAGAAGTTCGGGCCGGTGCCCAAATTCGTATTGTCTCCCGTGACTGCAGTAGCATTAGTAAAACAGGCGACCGGCGCGTCTGGCAGGGTACAGACGATTGGATTCGGACCACCAAAATCCGGGCTGAATCCCGCAAACAAGTTGTGAATGAATGGGAAGTTACCCCCCGGGATCGCCGTTGCACTCTCTGGGAACTCGTCGACCCTAGTCGTAAGCAATGGCGGACCGTTCGTCTCATCATCGTAGTAGTCGAACGACAAATCTGCGGTGAAGGTATCAGAAGGAGCCCACCTCAGAGCCAACCTGCCCATGACCGTATCCTGATTGCCAAGGTCTTTGCCATCAAAGGGTCTGAAAACATACCCATCCTGCTGCAGACTTCCAAAACTGCCCCTCGCATATAGGGTGTCAGACAGAGGTATATTGAGCACACCCCTTATATTTTGTCGCTCGTCTGTTCCTAACTTGATGTCAACTTTACCGCCGAACTCGTCGTTTGGCTTGGTGGTAGTGATGCTTATAGCGCCGCCAACCGTGTTCTTGCCAAATAAGGTTCCCTGTGGCCCACGCAGTATCTCCACCTGCTGAATATCGATCATGTCCAATACGGCCCCCGCCGATCGGCCCAGATAAACCTCATCGACATAAATACCCACGCCCGGATCAATAGTTGGAACGAAGTCTTTTTGCCCTACGCCTCGAATATAGACCGCAGCGTTGTTGCCGGCGCCACTGTATGCCGGTGTATTCTGAAACACGAGATTAGGCGTCACGTTCTGGAGTTTTGTGATGCGCGATAAGCCCATGTCCTCCAAACGATCTCCAGAGAGTGCCGTTACCGAAATAGGCGTGTCTTGCAGCGACTCGACTTTCTTCCGCGCCGTTACCACTACCTCTTCGAGGTTGGCGTTTACACTTGTGGGAAAAATCGCGATCGCCATGAGGCAAATCACACCCGTCATCCTCCGCTTCAGAGGTGTTGCTGGCGTCAGTCGATGGGATCTGCTTTTGGGTGGTGCTGAAGGGTGGGAAAACTTCTGTGCAAAACTTGCCATTACGTGACTCCGTTCCAAATCAAACTTTCAATGAACTTATTTAATGACCTCAGCAACCGAGTGTAGTGTATTACTTGGTCCCGTACATCTCGCGCTGAACACCAAATTCTCAGTCCAGTCACAGGATCACCTAAAGGCCATCGGTAAAGATATTGAGCGCACTGCAAATGCTGCCAAAACGAGCGGTGCGGCAAACACGGCGTATATGAGGCTGATCTCGAGGCCAGCCTCCAACATAAGACCGCCCGCAAAAGGCGCGGCAATGGCCCCCAACCTGCCTACACCAATCGCCAGCCCAACCCCCGTCACTCTCGACTTGGCGTCATACAACGCGGGTCCAATCGTGTAGAGACCTATCATGGCACCAATGAGGAAGAAGCCCATCATGGCAGACAATATCATCAATGTCGTCAATTCTGCGTCAGCCCAACCATAGGCCAAAATCACAACCACGCTGAGTGAAAAAAACCAAGCCGCCAACTTATTCACCGCGTAGCTACTGCCCAAAAGCCCAATCACCAATGCGCCTACCAGACCGCCAGCTTGCAGAATTGCCCCCGCTGATATCCCCTGGGAGGTCGAGAGCCCAGCGTCTACCAATAATTTGGGTGTCCAACTCACAACGAAATAAAACGAAAACATGAGCGCGAGGTAACACGACCAGAGTAATAGCGTATTAATCCGCGTTTCTGGCGGAGTGAAGCAGCTTCTCCAACTACCGGCGGCTTGGTCCAAGTCTTCGACCATGCTGTGTTGTGGCTCTGACAAATCAAACCTTTCCAGTAGCCGCCTTTTCATATTGTCGGCTCCAGAACTGCCAGACCTCGACACAAAGTCAAGCGACTCAGGCAAGCGAATGACGATCAAAGGCAGCAGCACTGCTGAGAGCCCCCCTCCAAACAGAAACAGCGACCGCCAATCTGCAAACTGGATTATTTGCGCCGCAATAATCCCCCCGAAGAGCGCGCCCAGGGGGTAACCTGACTGGAGCAACCCCATGCAGATGCCGCGGCGCTTGTCATTTGAGTACTCCGACACCAAGCCAGTCAGGGTTGCGAGCATCCCTCCAATACCGACCCCGGTAACAAAACGCAGTGCGAGCAGTTGCAGTTGAGACTGCGTGTACGCGGACAAGATCATCCCAATCGTCACCGTGATGAGGCATATATGCACCAGCCGTTTTCTGCCTAGGGCATCAGCGAGCGATCCCAGCACAATTGAACCGAGCGCCATACCTATCAACCCCGCACTCAGCAGTAGTCCTAAATTAGCGGGATCCAGCTGCCAATCGGCCGCAACCGGCGCCGCTGCAAAAGACATGACCAACACGTCGTAGCCGTCGAGCATATTGATCGCAGTACAAAGGAGCACTACTTCCCACTGAGCGAAGGACATCTCTCTGGAGTTGAGTTGCGCTCTAACCGATTTGGCCTCAAGGTTTCCGCTAACCTCTGCCATCCAATTGCAATCCTCGTCGCCTTTCATAAAAATCATAAACAATGGTGCGATCCGATGCGACTGACTATTCGCAACGCGCGCTTGGCCGGTGCCGATTATCAGGTCTATAACTTATGGGGTAGCCGCCAGACCAGAGGTCGCCTGAGCCTTATTATTGCAGGTGCACGCCCGATCCGACCCGGCGATATCTTTACTGGATCGAAGCGCAAACATTTAATCTTTAAAGACCCAAAGCGAGGATAAGAGACACAGATGAACACGAGCGAATTGTGGATAGGCGGAAAAGAGCATAAGCCCAGCTCAGGGGAGTATTTCGACGATCTCAATCCATCAAATGCTGATCTCATTACCCGAGTCGCAAAAGGAAATATGGCCGACGTCAATGCAGCTGTTGCCGATGCCAAGCATACCTTTGAGCATTTCAAGGACAGTGAGGTGCGCACAAGAGAGAAAATACTCTGCGACGCAGCATCGATAGTGGAACGAGACCGCGATGTGTATATGGACTTGCTCATCAACGAAGTAGGCTCGCCGCAGATGAAAGCCGCTTTTGAGGTCGAATATTGCATCAATGCATTCCGCGCCGCCGCGGGGGTACCCAGAAGGCTGGTTGGTCAAACTATGCCATTGGACCGACCCGGCGCGTTTGGTATGTCCGTTCGAGAGCCAGTGGGCGTCATCGGCTGCATTACCCCGTTCAACGTGCCTCTTTTGAAAAATGTAAAGCAGATCGCGATGGTGATTGCGACGGGCAACACAGCGGTTCTGATGCCTTCAGAATTCGCAACACAGGTCACCGTCCAGTTCGCAAAAACCCTTCACGAGGCAGGCCTGCCAGGGGGTGTATTCAACTACGTCACGGGAGATCCTGCGGAGATAGGGGACTTCCTCACATCGCACAATGACATTGCCGCTATTAACTTTTGTGGTTCTCCCAGAATCGGCCAACACGTCGCCAACATCGCGGCGAAGAGCCTAAAGCCCGTGACCCTTGAATTGGGCGGCAAGAATCCCCTGATCATCCTCGACGACGCTGACCTCGACAAAGCACTCGAAGCGGCCATGCTGGGCATATTTTTCTTTCAAGGCCAAGCGTGCATGGCTTCCAGCAGGATAATCGTGCAGTCAGAAATAGCGAAACGGTTCATCCCTGCATTTGTCGAAATTGCCAGGGGAGTCAAAGTGGGCGACCTCTCAGATCCGGAAACCGCCATTGGACCCATCATCAGCTCGCGACAAGCAGACAGAGTCAAGTCGCACGTTGCAGACGCGATAGAGAAAGGCGCAACGCTTCTCCACGGCGGTGAGTGGCTGGGCAACTGTTGCCCGCCGACAATACTCTCAGACGTGACCAGTGAGATGGTGGTCTTCGGAGAAGAAACATTTGGCCCCGTGACGTCGATTTATACCGTTGATGGTTTGGAGCAGGCAATGCAGTTGGCAAACGATACGAGCTACGGACTCAGCTGCGCGATTTTTACCTCAGACATCTCGAGTGCGATGAAGGCCGCTGCGAAATCCGATGCCGGAATGGTTCACATTAACGCCATGTCAATTCAGGACGAACCCCACATCCCGTTTGGCGGCAACGGCATGAGTGGTCTCGGCAGAGAGGGCACCGACGCCGATTTAGATATCATGACGCGCTGGAAATGGATAACCATCCAAGTGGACTGACGGCGCGAATACCTCTCAACCACTTGCGTCAGCACTGAGCCGGTTTTTACTCCGAACCCAGTGGGCCCCTCACCATGCGTAGACGCGGTGTAGCCAGAAATTCAGGCGCGTAGCGGGCATAATCGCGATAACCAGTTCGCAGTCGTTGAGGGTCAGCATGGCGAGAGTCGCACTACCTAAATCAGAGCACATTACCGACCCGGCGGTCGAGGGCATATTCGCCTGGGTGACCGAAGTAGAGGGTAGCGTGCCGAATCATTTTTATGTCGAGCTTAATTTCCCGGAGTTCTTTACCGCCAAGCTCGGCGCCACCAAGGTGCTGTGGGAAATGGGCGAGCTCACCATGGAAGAAATCCAGCACGTGGGTATTTTAGTGTCTCAGGCCAACGGATGCCCCTACTGCACCGCGGCGTTTTGCACGATTCTGAATTACGGACTCGGCACCGCTGAGGACTACGTCGCCGGGCTACTTCAATCCGGGCTGGACGCAATCGAGGGTGACCGGCTGACAGCGATTCTGGAGTACGCGCTGCAGGTTAACGATGACCCGGGAGCCGTGTCTGATGCTCAGGTTGAGTCCCTCAGAGAGCAAGGCTTTACCGACAAGGGCATTGTTCAAATTACCCACGTCGTCAGCGACTTCGCTTCCTACAATACGCTGAATCTGGCCCTCGATACCGACTACGATTATCGCGAACGCTGGCGCGAGGTGGCGGGGTTTGCAGGATCAGCGTAGGGCCCAAAAGACGCCGCCGACCACCCCTCGGCCCAGCGACTGATATGGCGTCGTATTCATCCTCAGATAGAAACGCGAGTCATCATGTCCGCAGGTACTGAGCAGCAGATCGACATGGTCGTCGTTGGCGCCGGGTTCGCCGGCCTATACATGATTTATCGCGCGCGCCAGCGCGGCCTCAGCGTTCAGTGTTACGAGATGGGTGAGGGCGTGGGCGGCACCTGGTATTGGAATCGATACCCTGGCGCCAGAGTCGACATTGAATGCGTCGAATACTCCTATTCTTTCTCAAGAGAACTGGAGCAGGAGTGGGACTGGAGCGAACGCTACGCGGGTCAACCCGAAATTGAGCGATACGCCAACCATGTCGCCGACCGCTTTGACTTGCGGCGAGACATCCGCTTCAAGACGCGAGTCACCGAGGCGGTCTTCGACGAGATAAGCCAGCGCTGGCGGGTGTGTACCGACTCGGGTGAGACCCTATTGGCGCGTTTTTGCATCATGGCAACGGGGCTCATTTCTGCCCCTATTGAACCCCGGTTCGAGGGTCTGGAGGGCTTTGCCGGCGAGCAGTATCTCACCAGCCGCTGGCCCGGCGACGAGTCAAACTTCGAGGGTAAACGGGTTGCCGTGATCGGCACGGGCTCCTCGGGCATTCAGGTGATCTCAGAGGTGGCGCAACGCGTGGGCGAGCTGTTTGTCCTGCAGCGGACCCCCTCTTACCCTATCCCACTTCGCAATAAGCCGGTTGAGGCGGGGCATGCCCGCAAAATGAAGGCGCAATACGAGGAGTTGCGGCAGCGTCAGTTCAACTCCTTTTCCGGGTTCACGTTGGTGCATTCTGACCTGGCGCCACCGCCGTCCCAATCCGCGCTCGAGGTCAGCGAGGCGGAGCGCTTGGCTGAGTACGAAAACCGATGGGCCTCGGGCGGCCTCTCCCCCTACTATGCCTTCACCGACAGCTTGCTCGACATGGAATCCAACAGGACGCTGGCAGAGTTCGCGCGGCAAAAAATCCGCGAGCGGGTGGATGATCCAGCCATCGCTAAAAAGCTCTGCCCTGACTATCCGATCCTGACGCGGCGACTGTCGCCCGAAACAAACTACCTTGAGGTGTTTAATCAGAGCAACGTCCACCTGATCGACCTGCATGAAGAGGGCATCCGCCATTTCACCCAGAATGGCATCGTGGTAGGTGAGAGAGAGATAGCGTTGGATGCGGTGGTTTTCGCCACCGGGTTTGATGTGATGACCGGCGCCATGGATCGAATCGATATCCGAGGCCGCGCGGGAGAGTCACTCAAGACACGTTGGCGTGAGGAGCTGACCAGCCACCTTGGCATGATGACCCATGGATTCCCCAACTTATTTTGGGTCAATGGACCACACAGCCCTTTTTATAACCCGATCCTGCTTGCTGAATTCCAATGCGACTTCATCGCCGATCTCATCACCGATTTATCTGACCGGCGCCAGGATGTCATTGAAGCCAAAGCAGAGGAGGAGCGTCTTTACGTCAAGCTCACCAATGACATTGGCAACAGCACCCTCTACCCTGAGTCTGACAATTACTACATGGGCGACAACATTCCGGGTAAGCCTCGAGCTACCCTGTTTTGGTTTGGTGGCTTCCCCTTCTATCGCAAACAATGCTGGCTCGCTCGTGAGGATTGGAAGGGCTTTGAGGTAGGATGGGCCACGCGGGTCGGCCCGGCAAATGACGCGAATAACGCGGAGCGCGCGTCTTTGCCGCGCGAGTAGTTAAGCCGCACTCTTCAAACATGCATCGCAACGGATATCAAAATGGACAGAGTCAAAGATAAGGTCATCATTGTGACCGGCGCAGCCTCCGGACTGGGCCTCGCCGATGCCAATGTGCTCGCGCGCGAGGGTGCCAATGTCATCATGACCGATATCGACCCGGAGGCGGGACAAGCGCATGCTGACACAATCGGCGCGCACTTCATCACGCAGGACGTCAGCGAAGAAGCCTCCTGGGCACAGGTCATGGATGAGGTCGATAAAAGCTTCGGTCGTCTGGACGGCTTGGTGAACAACGCGGGCATTGCCCCTATCGCCACGATAGAAAGCACCACCACCGAGGTCTGGCGGCGTGTTCTGGGCATTCATCTCGACGCCACCTTCTGGGGCTGCCAATCGGCGATTGCACTGATGAAAAAAAACGGTGGGGGCTCCATCGTCAATATGTCTTCCACTGCCGCACTGATCGGGCTGGGCCCTTATCTCGCCTACTCTGCGGCAAAAGGCGGCATCCGCTCTATGACAAAGTCGATTGCCATCCACTGTCGGCAGGAAGGATTGGGTATCCGCTGTAATTCCGTGCATCCCGGTTCAATCAGCACGCCGATGGTTCACAAAGCCCTGAAGTCACTAACGGGGACTGACCTGATGGCCGAAGAAGACCCCGAGAAGACCCGCCTCGCGCTGGGCATCGGTGAGCCCGAGGATGTTGCCAACATGGTGCTGTATCTGCTCTCTGATGAATCAAAGCACGTGACCGGGGCGGAAATGGTCATCGACAATGGCGATACCGTCATTTGAGGGTGGCGTCAGACCACTCGCCACGGGCAGAACTGTCACAACGATTATTGGCTTGGTGGCGCTTGAAGTGACGCTACCCTCAACAGCCCTAGGCTCAGGAGACCCCTTCGATGCACATCACCGGTATGGTGCACATCAATATCAACTGCAGCGACTTTGAACGTTCCAAGGCGTTTTATGAAACGCTGGGATTCCAGATCTATTGGCCGGTACCCGAGACCAACACGGAAGAGGTTGCCAACGCAGTCGGCATGCCCAAGTATCACGTTCAGGGCGCATTGATGGCATTACAAAATGCTGAGCAACCGATGATCATCGATCTGCTGGAGTGGAAATCGCCGCGGGACGACTCGCCGCCCTACCCCAATCTGTATCGGCCCGGGCTTGCGCGGATTGCTCTATCGAGCGCTGACATTGATGCCGACTACGAGTTTCTGGTCTCAAAGGGGGTGGACGTGGTGTCCGCGCCTGTCAATGTGCACACATCGGAAACCAGCTACGCCCGGTTCTTCTGCTTCAAAGACCCCGATGGCACGTTTCTGGAACTGGTTCAGGTTGTCACGACCGACTAGCGGCGCCCGCAGAAATTCAGCCACCCTTGGCCGCGTCAGCGGCAAACTGGGCATACGCCGCTGCGGTGCCCTTAGCCATTTTGTCACCATCAAATGGAATCGACATTTCGGGGGTGAACTCGAGCACGATGCGTTCGGGGGTGTCCAAAAACTTTACGAATAGGTCAGGGTCCAGACCCATGGTGAAGTCATTGTCGCTGTCCTCGACCTTGGACATACCCTTGGCTAACAACTGATACATCCACATTTTAATTTCGGGGTCGTCGTGTATCACCGTATGCCCCTTGTAGGTTACGGTTTTACCGCCTCCCATGTGCGTACCCTTACTCGACATGACAACGGCGGAGCGGCCGTCCCTCGCAATGGCTTTTATGCGCACCCGCTCCCGGGTTGCAGTCATCCAGATCTTGCCATCCACCGGCACATAGGCAGTGGTCACTCCCAAAGGGTGGCCCGCTTTATTTGCCCAGCAAAAAGTGCACTCACCCGCACAGTTCACCAATTCCTGCTCCCGCTCGGGGTCGAGGCGATACTGCTTCACATCGTCGTAATTGGTGTTCTGTTGCGTCATGTCGTGTTCCTTGTTGTCATTTTTTTTGAGAGAACGGGCGCCCGCCGTTACAGCCTATTACCCGCGAGAGTCGCTACTGTGCGCCATTTTGGCTGGTCTGGAAACATCTTGCAAAAATTACAGGGTCGTGTAGTTTCTACCAAAGATAAAAATAAACTTGAACTATGGCGAGTCGCAGGCGCAAGTACGCGTCACCCGCTCAGCGTAAACGGCGGCAACGCATATTGAACGAAACCCTGTTGCTTCTTGAAAAAGAGGCGGCAGCGAGCGTGAGTATGTCACGTATCGCTGAACTCAGTGACGTGAGCACTAAAACACTCTACAACCTGTTTGGTAGCCGGAGCGGATTACTGCTTGCTGCAGCAGCGCAAACTCGCACCAACATTCTGGAAAGCGAGCCTCTGGCCAATGCGCCTGAGGGCCTGTCACGCATCATTGAACTCACAAAGCGCACCATGGCCAACTTTCGCGCCGCGCCGGACTTCATGGCTAGACTACATAGCCGCGGAGCGATACCACCGAAAGTCCTATCGCGTGCCTTTACCCCTCCGACCGTTACACTCATCGGGCTTTGATCTGAGCGAAGTCTTTTTTTTGGTTGCATTCGGTGTTCTTGAAATTTACGCAGGCGTGATATAAAACGGACACATGTCCGTTCAAATAAAAATACTCTGAGGGCTTCGCATATGAATCTACCAAACCTTACGCGTCGGGACTGAACGCAGGTTCGTTGGCGTTCGCCTTGATGACGGCTGCGTTGCTGACCCCAACCACCGCCGGTGCTCAATCGCTTGCAGAGGTCGTGGTGATCACACGGCGTTGTGAAGAGACGATGCGCGGCGCCCCTGTGACGGCAACAGCGATCCGTAAATAACAACGATGCGAGTATGGCCAGTTATATGATGAGTCCGTTTCACAGCAAAAAAAAGGCACGAAAAACCAAAAGGGGACCACCTACTTAGCACCACACTATTTCAGCAGCAAAACCAAAGCAGTACTTCACCATTAGAGAGGCAGTCATAATGATAAATAAGCACCCAACATCGATGTTTAAGAGCCCCAAGCGGTTGGCTCTAGCCGCCTGCTCGGCGACCATTGCAGCTAGCGTCCAGAGTGTTCCCACTCTGGCGCAAGACGCTGCACTTGAAGAGGTTATCGTTACCGCGACACGCAGAAGCGAGTCGCTTCAGGACGTTGCCGTCTCCGTTGCCGCCATCACCAAAGAGCTGAAACAGGCTCAGGTACGACGGCTCGAGGACATCGCAACCTTTTCACCCAGTGTCTATATCCGGCGCGCAGTCGGATCGGGTAGCGCCGCGTATGTGAACATTCGCGGTGTGGGCGCCAGTGACTACGACAAGAGCTTGGATCCACCGGTCGGCATCATCATGGACGGCATGTTCCTTGGTACCGTCAGCGGCGTGCTGATGCAGAACTTTGACGTCGAGCGAATCGAGATTCTCCGGGGCCCACAAGGCACGCTATTCGGCAAGAACACAACGGGCGGTCTCGTCAATATTATCCGTGGCGATGTGACGATGGATTGGGGCGGCGACTTCAGCCTGACCTTTGATGAACACGGCCGTGAAGACATCAAAGGCGTCGTCAACGTGCCACTCATCGACAACACCCTCGGCCTGAAGCTCTTCGGCGCTCAAATCAAGAGCGACGGCTGGATGTACAACACCACGCTGGAAGAAGATGTCGGTGGTGACGACATCATCAACTATGGCTTTGCCATGAAGTGGCAGCCGAATGATAGCTTCAATTTGAAGATCCACTACGAGCGCATGGAAGACGAGAGCGATCAGGGCGCCTATGTGAACACAAACCAAGACACTGATTTTGCATGCTTGCTACCCTTCTTGGGTGACTGCTATCGCACCTCGAACGATACCTCGACCACCAACTCCATGAATGGTCGCAATTTCAGTGATAACGAGTACGACACAACAATCGTCACGGCTAACTGGGAAATCAACAATAACCTGCAACTGACTTACATCGGTGGCGTCCGGGATCAGAACGAGCAGAACATGCAGCACTTCGACGCGGGTCCCGCGGATTGGCTTGACATGAACTTCTACAATGACTGGGAGCAAACCAGTCACGAGTTGCGACTGACCAGTTCCTTTGACGGCCCGTTCAATTTCGTAGCCGGTCTGTACTCTTTTGACGTCGACTATGTGCAGCGATGGGACGTTGGCCACTTGCACTACGTGCTCAGCTTGATTGGCGCTTACCCTGGCCCCCTGGCCCCTTCATCGCTGAACAGTAATGGGCAAAACCAGGAAACTGAGTCCATTGCAGGATTCGTTTCCATGGACTACGCCATCAATGACAGCTGGACACTGACGGTAGGTGGTCGTTACACCCGAGAAGAAAAGGACTTCATTGGCGGCAACGGTGGGGTACCTTATGACCCCGCCGCGGGCGATCCGATTCCAGAATTGTTTGATCCCAAGCCGTATGCCGATGAGTGGTCAGAGTTTACGCCTAGCGCCTCGCTTCGTTGGCAGATCAATGACGACATGATGCTATGGACATCCTACGCGGAGGGCTTCAAGAGCGGCGGGTTCTTCGGGCGTCAGGCGGATTTCAATATCGATCCGACTTTCGAGCCTGAGTATGTCAAGAACTACGAGCTGGGCTTGAAAAGCACCTGGCTGGGCGGTCGATTGACCTTTAACCCGACTGTTTTCTTTAGCGATTACGAAGAGAAACAGGAATCAATTTTGATCCCTGTCAGCCTCTCCAACGTGGCAACGGTTGTCCGTAATGCCTCAACGGAGGAAATCTTCGGCGTCGAGCTAGAGATGAACTTCCAAATCACACAAAACTGGAGCCTGCGCGCCAACTACGGCTATATTGACGCAGAATACGACAACTACATTGCTGATATTACGGGCGATGGCGTGATCACCGATAACTCCAACCTGATTCCCCGAAACACGCCGGAAAACACGTTTGGTATGATCACCACCTACGATGCGGATATCGGCGGCGGCACGCTGCAAACCTCCCTCTCCTATCGTTACCGCGATACGGTTGAAATTGAGGCAAGCAACGCACCCTTCGGCCATATGAATAGCATCAATGACCTCAGCGGCAGCATCAGCTACCTCTGGGCAGACAACCGCTATCGCATCACGGTCTATGGCAAGAACCTGACCGATGATCAGGAGCTAGGCCAAGCGACGATCGCACCGCTGGCGACACGCGGTTGGTGGACGCCGCCCCGCACCATCGGCGCGGAGTTTGCGATCTCGTTCTAATCTGAGGTCAAGAGTGGTCAATTCAAAGGGGGCGTTAGCCCCCTTTTTATTGCACTGAGCCAGCCCCCAGGTGCCAACGGGGTTACCGTCACTCTGAAGGCAAGAATAGACGGCGACCCTACCTGACGTTCGTGGCATGATGAATGCTATGAAACGTTGAGAGCACCCAGATGCCCACACTCACACGACGAGACTTCGTCAACGGCAGCGCTATCGCACTTGCCGGTACCGGTATAGGCTCGGTCTCTCCTCTGGTTGCTGCTCACCATACTGCACCCTGCCCACCTGCACTGACGGGTCTACGAGGCAATCACCCAGGCGCCAACACCATTGCTCACCAACGGAGCTGGCAGGGGGGTTATCAGCCGGGAATGGCGAAGACGATCGATGAACACTACGACTTGATCGTGGTGGGCGCGGGATTGAGCGGCTTGGCGGCAGCGGTGTTCTATCGCCAGCAGCACGGGCCGGACAAAACGATCCTGATCCTCGATAACCACGATGACTTTGGCGGCCATGCCAAACGCAATGAACACACAATCGACGGACAGACATTGATCAGTTACGGCGGCTCGCAGACTCTCGTTAAACCGCGCTCGGCAGACCCGGTCATTCGCCAGCTGTTCACCGATATCGGTGTTGACCTATACCGGTTCGACACCGCTTTCGATCGCGGCTTCTATGCGCGACATGGGCTCAGCGCAACCACTTACTTTAATGGCAGAGAGTTTGGTCGCGACGCTCTCGTACACCATCCTTTTTGCAACTATTACAACTATGTGGAGGGCATGCCCGGCGCGGCGCTATCTGACGAAGAGGCCGTTGCCCTCGCTCCTCTCAGTACTCGCGGAAAAGAGCAACTGCTGCGGGTCTTGAGGGGCGGCGTGCACCTGCTGGGCGTGCCAGATGCCGAGCTAGAAGAACATATTTACCGCCACAACTATTTTGACTACCTGCAAGACACCCTGGGCGTGGATGATCCCGGTGTGCTGCGTATGGCCCGACATTCCGGTATTGACTGGTCGAACGCAGGGACCGAGTTGCTCACTATTGGTGAGGCCAAGGAATGCGGCGCACTGGGCTTCGCGCCTGAAACAGTATTCGATGAGGACCACCCCTATATCCATCATTTTCCTGACGGCAACGCGGGGGTCGCGCGGGCGCTCGTAAAATATCTGATACCAGAGATTGCCGCGGGAGACTCGGCCGAGGCATTGGTTAGCGCCACGTTCGACTACCAGCAGTTGGATCGCAACGAGCGCTCTACGCGCATCCGCCTCGACAGCACTGCAGTTGAAGTCCGCCACAGGGGTACCGCCAGCACCTCAGACGAGGTGATAGTCCGCTACGTGAGGGGCGGTAATCACTTGGAAGTCTCTGCCAGCCATGTAGTCATGGCCTGCTACAACATGATGATCCCGCACATCGTGACGGATCTGCCGACTCCTCAGGCTGAGGCATTGAGCCAGCAAATGAAAAGCCCCCTCATCTACACCACTGTTGGGCTTCGACATTGGCGGGCATTTAAAGAGCAGGGCATTGGACTCGCCATGTGCCCCGGCAACATGCATCAGACGCTGTTCATGGATTTTCCGGTGAGTATGGGAGGCTATCAATACACTCAAAAACCTGATGATCCCTGTGTTATCCAGATGATCAGTTGCCCCTATAGCGACGAAGTGGGTAAGCCTCGCGGGGAGCAATATAAAGAAGCACGCTACCGCATGCTCGGTCGGCAATTCTCAGATTATGAAGCCGAAATCCGAGAGCACCTCGGCGGCATGCTTTCATCGAAACACTTTGATTTTGACCGGGACGTGGCAAGCCTGACGGTGAACAGGTGGGCACATGGATATGCGGTGGCGGGACCGGGTGACTCAGCCGCAATCGGCCGGCAAACCCACGGGCGTATCACGATCGCCAACTCCGATTCAGCGCCTGCTGCCGATGCTATTGAAGCAATGCGAATGGGCCACCGAGCAGTGAGCGAAATCAGTAGGCTTTGATAAAGGACGACCTCCTCTGCCCCGCCGGCTGAGCTACCACAAAGTTAGCGGACGTTAATGCTTCCAAATGTAAACTGCCCCTGCGCTTGGACGCCGGATTCACCTATCGGTCGTCCCACGGCCAGCGGCACGTTACCGACATAGAGTGGATAAACGCCCGGCTTGATGGGCACGAAGCTTACGTGAGCGGACCCTATCTCGTCGCATTCGATCGCGTTGAAACTCAATCCTTGAAGGTGCACCTCAATATCGCCTACTGTCACCAACCGAAGATGAGCGTTATTCAGCAACTCGGGCATCTCGATCCGCCAACCACTGAGATCGCCCTGCACGTCGGGGCAATTGATAGTCATCCGATAGTACCGCCCTGAATCCAACACTATCTCGCTGGGCTCGATGTTAGGTGCGCCATCACTCCCGGTAGTGATCTGTAAATCAATGGGTCTGGGCGGATACTGAGCAAGATTACCCAGTGACTCTGCCGCCAACAGAGGAGAGCAAACGAGACATAGAAGCAACGCTATGCCTCGTGCGATAAGCTTATGACCGGTCATTACGCCACGCTCCAAAAAATCCAAAAGCTATTTGGTTGTCTTAGGCAAACAGGATAATGGTTTCAGGAGCGGCAGTATGGCAGAACCGACACTTACCTGACCTTCAAACAAAGCAGCGAACTCCTGAGAGCGAGCATCGTAGAAAATCTCCGCCGCTGTCACGATGCTCAACTTCATACGAAGCAGGCTAGGCTGGGGCCAGTCGGGCTCTTGCCAGCGAAAACTGCGTCTTGATAGCCGTGGGTAGGGCCAGTAAAGCGGGTGTCGCTATCAGGGTCAAAACGGTGGCAAACGATAAGCCAAATACAATCGCCTGAGATAACGGTGCCCAAAACATCGCCATTTCCCCTTCGGCCGTTATCGAGCGTCCAGCGAGATCAACCGAAAACCCGGCTGCCAAGGGCAACAGACCACACACAGTGGTGACGGTCGTCAGGAGCACCGGACGTAACCGTTGGGCCGTGGCTCGCACGATAACATTGCGAATATCCATCCCTGGATGCTGGCGCCGCACATGATTGAAGGTGTCTATCAGGATGATGTTGTTGTTCACCACGATGCCCGCCAGCGCCACTACGCCGACGCCAGTGAGAAGCGCGCTGAACGGACTGCCCAGCACCAACAAACCCAAGAGCACCCCGGCAGTGGACATGACCACCGCAAGCAAAATCAGGGAGCTCTGATAGAAATTGTTGAATTGGGACACTAACAGGATGAACATAATCGCGAGCGCCAGTAAAAAAGCAGCCGAAACGAACGCCATGGAGTCTGCCTGCTCCTCATTAGCACCCCGGAAGCGAATCTCGATCGCGGGATCGAAAGACTGACTGGCGAGCCACTCTTCAATCTGAACCACCATGCTATCTGCCATGATACCTTCGCGTACGTTGGCTCTTATTAACTCCACGGGTCGCCCGTCAACACGCTTTAACGAGTCAACCCCCGGCGCAGGGCGCATCTGCACAAAGTTACTCAGCGGCACCATGCCCTGATCGGTACTGATACGCAGCTCGTCCATGGCGGTAATCCCCCGCTCTGCCCTGGGGAACCGCACCCGGATATCCACCGAGTCCTCAGCATCATCGGGCCGGTATTCGCCGACCTTCACACCGTTGGTCACTAACTGCACGACGAGCCCTGCCGAGGAAACATCGACCCCATAGAGCGCGGCCTGCTGCCGGTCTACGTCTATACGCCACTCGATTGAGGGAAGCGCCGCCGAGTCATCGATATCTACCAGTTCGGGCAATGTATCAAGATGCGCTCTCACGCGAGCCATGGCGGGCTCTAGTAGATCGCGCTGTTTGGATGAAAATTCAATCTGTATGGGTTTGCCAACGGGGGGGCCCTTCTCAAGCGGCTGCACCTCAACCTTGATCCCGGCCAAAGAGTCAGTGCGCTCACGGATCATGCTCATGATCGCCTTGCCGCCGAGATCCCTGTCGGCCTCTGCTACCAGCTCCAAAAAAATTGAACCAATGCGATCGGAGCTACTGCCCATAAACCCGCTGTTACCGTCACTCGCGCCGGGTAGCAAACTCTGAGTGTTGACAAAACGAATCCCGGGAATCTGCAGCACCTCGGATTCGACCTCCAATACCAGCTCGTTCACTTCGCTGGCGGAGAAATTACCTCGACCCAGCACCGACACCTGTATGAACTGGGGGTCTGCGTCGGAGAAGAAGATCGTGCCCACGCCGTACTTGCCGTAACCCCAGAAAACACTCGTCAATATCCCAAAGACGATGCCCATGGTCAGAATAGGTCGGTTACAGACCTGTGTCATGAAACGCGCGAAACGCCCGGTCAGCGTGTTCAATTGCGTAGGGTCGCCATCTTCCAAGATGCGCTGCGCATCCAGCGCTTCTGCGCTATGCATCGAGGGCTTGCCAAACAAGGTACCCAATACTGGACCAAACAGCAGCGCGTAAAAAAGCGACCCAAAAAGCACTGTAAAGACGGTGACCGGGAGGTAGCCCATAAACTGCCCTGACACACCGGGCCAAAAAAGCATGGGTAGAAAGGCCGCCAGGGTGGTCGCGGTCGAGGCCGTTACGGGCCAAAACATGCGCTGCACTGCCGAGATATAGGCCTCTTTATGGTCCATACCCTCACTCATCAAGCGATTGGCGTACTCGGTCACCACTATGCCACCGTCTATGAGCATCCCCAGCGCCAGCAACATGCCGAACATCACCATAAAATTGAAGGTATAACCCAGCAGATAAATGATGGTGACCGAAAATAGCAGTGAAAAGGGAATGCCAAGCCCGACTACCAGACCGCTTCTAAAACCCATGGAGGCCACGACCAAAATCATGACCAAAGCCAAGGCCGTCAGAATGTTGCCCTCGAGTTCTCGTACCTGTACCGCCGCAAATTCCGCCTGATTCTGTGACGGGATGATGCGGATACCGCTCGGAAGCATGGCGGAGGTCTCCTCCACCACCTTAAGGACCTTGTCAACCGCATCGATGACGTTCGCGTCAGATCGCTTGGTGACACCGATGGAGATGGTTTCCTGTCCGTTGTACTGCGCGTAACTGGTTCGATCCTTAAAGGTGCGGTTGACGCGAGCCACGTCTCTGAGCGTCACCACGCCCTCATTGTTGCTGCGGACAGGTAATTCCAATACTTCATCTGCCCGCTCGACGACTGCAGGGATCTTTACCGCGAAACGGCCGCTATCGAGATCCACCGTCCCGGCAGGAATGAGGCGATTATTTCTCTGTAAAACAACCACCAGTTCCTCAACCGAGATGCGATAAGCGTTGAGCGCATCAGGGTCGATAATGACTTCGAGCACCTCATCACGATGCCCCTGCAGTTCTGCACTCAACACTGCGGGAATCGTCTCAATCTGTTGCCTCAACCGCAGTGCGGCGCGGTAGAGCACCTGTTCGCTGACCCCTTCACTGATCAGGTTGACCTGCAACATTGGAAAATCGTCTGCTGTCATTTCTTCGACGAAAGGTTCTTCAGCGGTATCAGGCATTTCTGCCTTGGCAGCATCCACCGCTTCGCGCACATCACTGAGTGCTTTGTCCAAGTCCTGAGAAACATCAAATTCAACGAAGAAACTAGCCATACCCTCTGACGCGGTGGATTTGAGCTCAACGATACCTTCCAGCTTGCGCAGCTCAATCTCCATCGGCTGAACGAGTAATCGCTCTGCATCCTCCGGAGAGATACCGTCGTGACTCACGCCAACGTAGAAAAGCGGCAAGTCCACGTGGGGGTCGTTGGCGATCGGTAGGGCCGACCTAGCTGCCAGGCCCACAAAAACCATGAGCACCAATAACGACAGCGTGGTGCGGGTGCGGCCGATGATACTGGCAATGATCATCGGGTGACGACCTGATCACCCGCACTGTCTACGTACACGGGATCTACAGTTGCACCCTCGGTGACGTACTCTTGTCCGACTGTGATCAGGGCAGCCGAATCGGGAAGCCCCGACACCCACATACCGTCGGGGCCATCTTCCACAATCTCGATAACACTAAAGACAACGCGATTGCTCGTATCGATAACCCGCACACCCATGTCGCCCTGCTCATTAAGCGTCAGCAGCGATGGCGTGATGAAGTGGGCCTGAATTTCATCCAGCATGACACGCAGCGAGACGGTTAAACCAGATCTCAGACGGTAGTCTTGGTTATCGACGGTGATTTCCACCGCGTAGGTTCTGGTAACGGGGTCGCTTTGATTACCGATGAAGGAAAGTTCGCCCTCTATCGAGCGTCCCATGCGGGTACTCCCTTGGACGGTGCTGCCCAAGCGAAGCTGCTCTACTTGCTCCTCGGTGACCTGTGCTGTGACCAACATGGGGTCTAGATCAATCACCGTGGCACAGGCGTCCCCCGGCATCGCATAGTCGCCCTCGTGGAGGTGAAGATCTTCAACCACACCGTCAAAGGGCGCAGTGATTTGGGTTCGTGCCAGATTGAGTGTTTGACGCTCGAGCTGGACCTCGGCCGCCTCTTGTCTCGCGGCAGACGCAGCGATAGCCACCTCGGACAACAAGCCTTGTACGGCAAGTTTCAAACTGCCCTCGTGTTCAATTTCCGCTTTGTTTAAGGCTGCCCGGGCTTCTTCAACAGCCATCGCACGATCGTCAATAGCGATTTCGCACAGCAACTGCCCGCGGCTAACCTGTTCACCGCGTTCCACAGAGCGGCGCACGACCTGACCTGAAATTTCAGCAGTGGCGTCGACGACACGCTTGGCTTCGGTGCGGCCGCGCAGGACGACCCTCTGGTGTCTGGGCTCGGCTTTTGTGAGCTGTACTCTCACTTTACTGAGCGTTGCGATTGCAGGCTGCTGCAGTGGCCCTGACTCGACAACGGTCACTGGAGCTGGCCCTGAGGTTCGGTCGATCCACAAACCCGAACCTAACCACAAAAACAGCAGACCGGCGACAATGGAAGCCGACATAACATTTCTTGACATCAATACAGACCCCGGAGGTAGGTACATCTAACGGCCCAGCGACGCCCGATGAGCTCTGAGAAAAGCCGGTCGAAACCGTAGTTCTTGTTGTTACGCGAAAAAAGTGAACTCAGACCGGCTTGTTACGAATATTCACACTCTAGAGCGGAGCGTGCGCGGTACGCCGGGTCGAGCAAGACTGATTTGGCCGCAGTCCAATCTCCTCTTACTTGCGCCCCAACCGGTGACGCACGAATGCCGGTAAAACGAGGTATTCTTGCTTGCTTGAGTCACCGGTTAGGCGCCGGTCTCATCACTGAAAAGGCGGATTCCAGTTATGCCACAGATACAAGCAGGTGATCCCTCTCCGAATTTTTTTCTCGACGGCAATTTCAGCCCTGTCTTAGAAGAGCGTGACACCGATGAGATGGAGGTCATCGGCGAGATACCCGATGACCTACAGGGCCATTTCTTGCGCGTGGGGCCTAACCCGGTCTACGTATTCAGTGAAGCGGCTTATCACACCTTCGATGGCGACGGCATGATCCACGCCATTGAGTTCAGCAAGGGCAAAGCCCGATACCGCAATCGCTTCATTCGAAATGAAGGCTTCGAACTGGAGCAGGCGCGCGGTGATTGGGTCTACAAGGGCATGAATTCGCTCATGGACCCCGCACCCTCAAGGGTCCCCGAGGGGGCACCGAGCTCCAAAAACCTCGCGAATACGGCCTTCGCATTTCACAACAACACCTTGTACGCGTTGCATGAGCCCTCGCAACCCACCGTGATCGACCTTCCCAGTCTGAGCACGGTTGGGCCCACTGACTTTAACGGCAAGTTGGAACACCCCTTTACCGCGCACCCCAAAATAGACAAGCAGAGCGGTGAAATGATGACCTATGGCTACTCCTTTCAGGCGCCTTTCGTCCGCTACTCGGTGATCGACAAAGAGGGTGAGCTCGTGCACACCACGCCGATCACGATTCCTCGATCCATCTTCATGCACGACTTCGCCGTGACTGAAAAATACACCCTGTTTCTGGACTTCCCAATCACGCTGGATATTGGGCGCGCCATATCCGGTGGGCCAGCCGTCGACTTTGAACCGCTGTATGGTTCGAGGATCGGCGTGATGCCCCGTTACGGCACTGATGCGGATGTGCGCTGGTTCGATGTCGAGACCGGCGTGGTCATCCACACTGCCAACGCCTGGGATGACGGTGACGAAGTGGTGCTGCTGGCATCGCGGTCCAACACCGCTGATATCGCGGGGGCGGGCACCTCAGAGGGCAACAATCTACAAGAAAATCAGGGGCGGCTTCACGAGTGGCGGATCAACCTTGCGACAGGTTCCATTGTTGAGCGACCAGTCAGCGAGATCCCCTGCGACTTCACCCGGGTGAATGATGACTTTGCCTGCCACAAAACCCGCTTCGTCTATGCCGGCATTTTCAATACCGAGCGCGCATTCACTTTTGATGGTGTGATGAAGTACGACGGCGAGACAGGCGCCACCGTTGAGTTCCGATACGGGCCGGATCGCCACGGTGGAGAGGCCGTCTTTGCGCCAAAACGGGGTGCCACATCCGAGGACGACGGCTACCTCGTCTGCTTTGTGCATGATGAGGTGGCTCAACAAAGTGAGTGTTTGATCATCGACGCGCAAAACCTGACTGCGGGCCCCGTCGCCACCATCAACCTGCCCTTCAGGGTGCCCTACGGCTTTCACGCTGGATGGGTCAGTACTCACTGAGCTTCAGCTACCGGCCTCCGAAATCGCGCGTATCAATAACGGTGTCTCGGGGTTTCCAAGACGGCTCTTACCCACCGAGGGCTTGCTGTGACACTTAGACTCGGACCCGGTGCCATGGTGGCGGCCGCCTTTATCGGCCCCGGCACGCTGACCACTGCCGCGACGACCGGCGCTTCAAGCGGACTCGCCCTTGCCTGGACTATCCTGTTTGCCCTGATCGCCACGGTGACGTTACAGGAGCTGGCCGTGCGCTCGGCACTCGCCACACAACAAGATCTCGCCGCACTCGCCAGAGAGTGCGGGGGGGCAATCTGGGGCCGATGGTTGGTTGCTCCGCTGATTGTGGCGGCGATTGGTATTGGCAATGCTGCCTACCAGTCAGGCAATCTGTCTGGCGCCGCAGTGGGCCTGATCGCTTTCATGCCTGACCGCTTCGCCTTTGCGGTCTTATCTTTGAGCGCTTTGGCCGTGATCTTGATCCTCGGTAACCGATACCGCTGGCTAGAGCGCGTTTTGGTGGCGCTAGTGGTCTTGATGGCGGTCTTGTTTTTTGGCCTTGCCGTGATCTTGGCACCAGAAATCCTGTCGCTATCCACTGACCGGCTGGCACCTCGTTTCAGTTCCGGGGACAGCCTGCTGGTTTTGGCGCTGATCGGCACGACCATCGTGCCCTATAACCTGTTTCTTCACGCTACGGCCGCGCTACGACGATGGCAAGACGCCCCGTTGTCAGAGGCATTGCAAGAAGCGAGGTGGGAATCCTTCGTCACCATTTCTATGGGTGCCATAATCACGCTGGCGATCATGGCAGTCGCCGCTGTGCTGCTGGAATCGCCCTCGAATCAATCGGTGCTCAATGCCTTGATCGATCGAGTTGATGATCGACTGCCGGGTTTCGGCGGTCCACTGATCGCGACCGGTTTGTTTGCCGCAGGCTTCAGCTCTGCTCTCGCTGCTCCGGTAGCCGCCAGCTGGGCAGTCTGCGGTGCTCTGGGTCTCTCTACAGATGAGCGCAGCACCGCATTCAAGACGGTAGCACTCGTTGTACTCGCCGTAGGAACGAGTCTCGCGCTAGTGGCAAGCCGCCCTCAGGCCTTGATCGTGACCGCGCAGGCCGCCAACGCCATGCTCTTACCGGTATTAGCGGGGATTCTCTTGCTGATCGCGAATAGTTCACTCATCCCCCATCCCTGGCGCAACGGAAAGCTCGCCAATGCACTAGCGGCTACCATCATCCTACTGGTAACAGCGATAGCGGGTACGAAACTGGTGGCCGTGCTATCCGAAAACTAGCGATCGCCCCTCAGGGATTCAACCGCTCGATTACTCTCCAAAGCCAATATTAATCGGTGGGCAGCGCTTCCCATCTGTCCCAGTCAATTTCCCGCCCCGGATAGGCAGGGTGGTCAAAAGGCCAATCGGTCGCTAGCCAACTGCGAACCGCCTCAAAAAGTTCCGCATCAAGATCGGTCGCGAGTTGACTTTCCCTCACCCACAGAAAGACCTCCACGTCGAAATCTGCTTTTTCTGTCGGGTAAAAGTAGACACACCCCAGCACGCGGGATTCATCATGGGTGACGACGGTGTAGGCAAAAGAACTTCTGTTCTGGAATTCCTTTTCATGCCAACCCAAGTCAATCAGGTTTTGTCTAATGGTCAGCCCATGAGGCCAACCGGTATCGGGCCACACTTTGCTCAGATGCGTTGCACTCGACGTCACTGCCTCGAAATCTTTTTCGACGTCATCGATCGATAGCATCCGGAGCAGGAAATTGGGCGTGCAAAGCTCGCCGGGAACCACAAACTGCGGGGGTACGAATTGACGTTTCGATCGGGAACGCATGTTCTGCCTCAGCGACAGTCAGTCGCTATTCCCACTCAATCGTGGCGGGCGGCTTGCCGGAAATATCGTAGGTCACGCGGGAGATGCCCGAGATCTCGTTGATGATGCGGTTCGAGACCGTCTCCATCAGCTCGTAGGGTAAGTGCGCCCAACGCGCGGTCATAAAATCGACGGTTTGCACCGCGCGAATCGCCACCACCCATTCGTAGCGGCGGCCGTCACCGACAACGCCTACCGACTTCACTGGCAGGAAAACGGCGAAGGCCTGGCTGGTCTGGTCATACCACCCGGCATTACGCAGCTCTTCGATAAAAATAGCATCCGCTCGTCTGAGTAGATCCGCGTATTCTTCCTTTACTTCCCCCAGAATCCTCACACCCAGACCTGGCCCCGGGAATGGATGTCGAAAAACCATGTCGCGCGGCAGACCCAGTTCAAGGCCAATGCGGCGTACCTCATCTTTGAACAACTCTCTCAGGGGCTCCACCAGCTCCAGCGCCATGTCCTCGGGTAAGCCGCCCACATTATGGTGAGACTTGATCACATGGGCCTTGCCCGTTTTCGCGCCAGCTGACTCGATCACATCAGGGTAAATCGTGCCCTGCGCCAGCCACTTCACGTTGTCGATTTTTGCCGCTTCTTCATCGAACACCTCGATAAAGGTGTTACCAATAGCCTTGCGCTTGGCCTCCGGGTCACTCACCCCTTCAAGTTTGGCGAGAAAGCGCTCCTCGGCATCGGCTCGGATGACTTTCACGCCCATATTCTTGGCGAACATCTCCATCACCTGATCACCCTCGTTACGGCGCAGCAGGCCGTTATCCACGAAGACACAGGTCAGTTGGTTGCCGATGGCGCGATTGAGTAGCGCCGCGACGACAGAGGAATCGACGCCGCCGGACAGTCCCAAGAGCACGTTGTCATCCCCCACTTGCTCTCGAACCCGGGCAATCGCGTCCTCAACAATGTTCGCGGGCGTCCACAAAGCCTCGCATCCGCAGATCGACAGTACGAAATGCCGAAAGATGTCTTCGCCCTTCAGCGTATGGGTCACTTCGGGGTGAAACTGAATACCGAACCAGGGCTTATCGCGGTGCGCCATGCCTGCAATGGGACAACTATCGGTTTCGGCCATCAGCTCGAAGTCAGGCGGCAATACCGAGACCTTGTCACCATGGCTCATCCAAACATCGAGGAGTTGCCTACCCTCATCATCGGTTTCATCGGCAATATCGGCCAACAATCCACCGCCCGCAGTCCGCCGAATTTGCGCATAGCCAAACTCGGATGTATCAGACCCCTCCACCGAACCGCCCAACTGGGCGGCCATCGTCTGCATGCCGTAACAGATGCCGAGCAGGGGCACGTCAAGACTGAAAACGAGGTCTGGGGCGCGAGGCGAGCCGGGATACGTTACTGATTCGGGCCCGCCAGAGAGGACAATACCCTTCGGTGCAAACTCACGAATAACATCGTCGGAGGTGTCCCAGGGAATGATCTCGCAATACACCCCAACTTCGCGAATACGTCGCGCGATAAGCTGCGTGTATTGAGAACCGAAGTCGAGGATCAGCAAACGATCGCGATGAATGTCCTGTGTCACGACTCGGGCTCCGCGCATTGAGGTTGATACGAACAGCGACAGGTAGTGCTGTTACCGAACAGGGTAATTGGGCGCTTCCTTGGTAATCGATACGTCGTGTACGTGGGGACTCGGACATCCCGGCTGAGGTCACGCGCACAAACTGCGGCTCGGTGCGCATTTTGTCCATCGTTTCGCACCCCGCATAACCCATCGCTGAGCGCACTCCCCCCATCAGCTGATGAATGATGGCGGACACGGGGCCTTTATAGGGGACCCTGCCCTCAATACCCTCTGGGACCAGCTTCTCCGCGCCCACGCTGGAGTCCTGAAAATAGCGATCGGAGGACCCCTGACTTTGAGACATGGCACCGATTGAACCCATGCCACGATAGGACTTATAGGTCCGGCCCTGATAGAGCTCCACCTCTCCGGGAGCCTCCTCGGTACCAGCAAACATACTCCCCATCATCACGGCGTCAGCACCAGCGGCCAGCGCCTTGGCCAGATCGCCAGAGAAGCGAATCCCGCCATCGGCGATGACCGGAACGCCTGAATCAGCCAAGGCCTCCGATACCGCAGCGATTGCAGAAATTTGTGGCACACCGACGCCGGTCACGATTCGGGTCGTGCAGATTGAACCAGGTCCGATCCCAACCTTCACTGCATCGACGCCTGCGTCGCGCAGGGCCAGTGCCGCCTCCGGAGTCGCTATGTTGCCGCCAATGACATCCACTTCCGGATAGCGGGCCTTGATCATGCCGACCCGCTCCAGCACATTTCTGGAGTGGCCGTGCGCGGTATCCACCACCAGCACATCGACACCTGCGCGAATCAGCGCTTCAACGCGTTCATCTGTGTCTGGGCTGGTACCTACTGACGCGCCAACCCGTAGCTGACCAAATTCGTCTTTGCAGGCGTGAGGAAAAGACTCCGCTTTATCAAAATCCTTCACCGTGATGAGGCCTTTCAGCCCAAAGTCATCATCTACAACCAGAATTTTTTCTATTCGATGTTCGTGCAGCAGTCGCTGCACCTCTTCAAGTGGGGCACCCTCTTTGACCGTCACCAACTTTTTCTTCTTGGTCATGATGGCCGAAACTGACTGAGCGGTGTCGGTCTCAAAACGAATGTCCCGGCGGGTCACAATACCGACGAGGTTGCCAGCCTCCATCACCGGCACGCCAGAAATACCATTGGCGCGGGTGAGATCAATCAAATCCGCAATACTGGCGGTACTCTCGATCGTAATGGGATCCTTCACCACGCCGCTTTCGAATTTCTTGACGCGACGGACCTCCTCGGCCTGCTCCTGAATGGTCATGTTCTTGTGAATGATGCCGATCCCGCCCTCCTGAGCGAGAGCAATGGCCAGGCGTGACTCGGTCACGGTATCCATAGCGGCGGATACCAGCGGGATATTGAGTGGGATATTGCGCGTCAGGCGCGTGACCAGCGAGACATCCTTGGCAGTCACCTCAGAGTAGCCGGGCAGGAGAAGCACATCATCGAAAGTGAGCCCTTCGTGCGCAATTCGGAGCATGTTCGCCTCGTCGTGCCCGATCGACAGCTATCCGCCGTATCGGGTCTCCCCAAACGCGCTAGTATACAGACGGGCCCGCGACGCGACAATGTCAGCAGACTTTGTCCGCCCAAGATGACGCACTTTGGAGCGCTTCTCACCGCTATGAACACCGATGCCTACACGCGCACCGCACTTTCCGTCAGTGAATTAAACCGTGAGGCCAAAGTGCTGCTGGAGGGCCATTTTGACAGGGTGACCGTAGAGGGGGAGATCGGTAACTTTACCGCGGCCAGCTCAGGGCACTGGTATTTCTCGCTGAAAGATAAGGACGCACAGGTCCGCTGCGCAATGTTCCGAGGGGCCAACGGGCGGGTCAAAGTGCGCCCCTCTCAAGGTGACTGGGTGCGCATACGGGCCAAGGTCTCTCTTTATGAGGGTCGCGGCGAGTTTCAGCTGATTTGTGAGCACTTGGAGCCCGCAGGCGCAGGTGCCTTGCAGGTCGCCTTTGAGCGCCTCAAAAAGCAGCTCTCTGAGGAGGGACTTTTTTCACCCACCGCCAAACAACCCGTGCCCGATGATGCCGCGCACGTCGGCGTCGTGACCTCCGCAACGGGCGCTGCGCTGCAAGATGTGCTGACCGTACTAGCGCGACGCAGCCCGCATACCCGGATCTACGTCTTTCCCGTGCCGGTGCAAGGTGAGGGCGCAGCCGAGCAGATTGCCGCAGCGATTGACCAGGCAGATCGGCTCACGCAAAGCGGCGCCTTACCCCTTGATGTGGTGATCGTGGGCCGCGGCGGGGGGTCGCTGGAGGATTTATGGGCATTCAATGAAGAGGCGGTCGCACGCGCACTCTTTGCGGCGACCGTACCAACGGTGTCAGCCGTCGGCCATGAAATCGACTTCAGCATTGCCGACTTGGTCGCCGACACACGGGCAGCCACCCCCTCGGCCGCTGCTGAACTGGTATCCACTGACCAAAACGAAGTTGCACAGCACCTCGACATGCTGACCGTGGACTTGTCGCGGTCAATGAGCCGACGGCTGAGTGATCTCAGCCACCGATTGAACACACTGAAGAGACGCGTTCGCCACCCCGGCCATGCTCTCAAGCGACAGCAAGCTACGCTTGCGCGGCTCAATTCAACGCTCTATCGCGGAACACTCAGACAGCTCAAGGCATACCGGTCTCAGAAGGAGCAGCTTAGCTCACGTCTCAATGCGCAACATCCCAAGCAGCAACTGAGCCGGCAACGGGATTTGTGCCAACAATTGGGGCATCAGTTGCAGCGGCATATCCATCGGCACCTGCAGGCCACGCGTGGGGAGCTCAATCACCAAATCAAGCTGCTCGCGTCACTGGGCCCGGAGCAAACCCTCCACAGAGGTTATGCCATCGTCACCGATGAACAAGGAAAGGTCGTGAAGCGCGCGGAATCAGCCTCTGAAGGCGATTCAGTAAGAATCCGGCTCGGGAAAGGGCGGCTCGCCGCAGAGGTAACTGGCCACCCAGAACGCTGATCAGTACTTGGCAGGCAGGCGGGTATTGATCACGATATGACGGCCTTCGAACCGGATGTACTCACCGATGGTCAAATCTTTCAGGATCCTCGCCACCATCTCGCGTGATGCACCAACCCGGTCAGCAATATCTTGCTGGGTCAGCTTCTCGGGGATGAACAGCGTGCCATCGCCCCGCTCTTCAGCCAGATCCATCAGCACGTTGGCAACGCGGCCATAAACATCTTGAAGCGCGAGGCTTTTCACGTCTGCAGTGAGCTTGCGCACGCGGCCGGCAAGGTTGCTGATCAACTGTTTGGTAATGCCGGGATGGTCTTCCAGTACGCCGGAAAAATCTTCTTTCATCACGATACGAAATTCAGATTTTTCAACCGTGCGCACCGACGCGGAGCGGGTAGAGTCATCGAGGAGTGCGAGCTCACCGAAATAGTCGCCCGGCCCAAGGGTATTCATGATGAATTCCTTGCCATTTTTATCGCTACAGTAGACTTTGACCTTGCCTGCCTCAATCACAAAGAGCGAATCAGCGGGGTCGTTCTCATGAATTACCACAGTATTTTTGGGGAAAGCTCGCGTGGTGCTGCTACCTTCAAGTGCCTTCAACTCTTCGTCAGACAAGCCGTGAAATATTTCCACTTGATCTAGCATGGATCTTGTGCCCCATTTGATACCCAAGTTGGTGCGATACTACCCCATGAGCTGCCTATCGCCTATACCCGAAGGCGACGGTTCAGCTTATCGGGTTGTTCGTCGGTATACTTCAGGGTAGCGATCACGAGGCCCCCGCTGTGGTGTTAGAAACTGAGCAACCAGATCAATGGGCGAATCGTATTTTGGCGTCCGCTGAGCCTTTTCTGGCGGCCGTCACACGCCCCACGGTCACGTTGGAACCCCCGATGGATGCCGATGTAAGCGCGCTTCAAGATGCGCTGAGTCGCATCCGCGCACTGCTCCTGAACCCCTCTTCAGACGCCAATCATGATCTCCTAAATCTGATCGGTGCCATTCGGGGTTATGCAGAAATGCTTCATGAGGACTTCGCACAGTTGCACCCTGCGTTACAGTCCGCTTTGCCGGCTCTGTTATCGAGTGTTGAGGGCACACAGCAGCACTCGGTCCTTCCCACCCCACCCACCGCGTCCCCTATGTCTGAGGCGCCAGGGGTGATTCTGGCGGTCGACGACATGCCAGAGAACCGGGAGCTCATCAGCCGGTTACTGTCGCGCGCCGGACACACCGTCATTTCTGCGGTGTCTGGCGAGGAGGCACTTGAGCTACTGGAAACTCGAGGCGTGGACGTCGTGCTCTTGGACCTGATGATGCCGGGGATTGGCGGGGCGGAGGTGTTAAAGCAGATGAAAGAGCACGTTGATCTCCGCGCGACGCCCGTGATTATGATCAGTGGGCGTCAGGACATGGATCAAATTATTGCTTGCATTCAAGCCGGCGCAGACGATTACCTGCTCAAGCCCTTCAACCCTGTACTCCTGCAGGCGAGAATCTCCGCCGGTATCGAGCGAAAGCGGTGGCATGACCGGGAAGAGGACTACCGGCATCAATTGGAGCGCAACGAACGCTTCATAAGACAAACCTTCGGCCGGTACTTGTCAGACGATATCGTTGCACAACTACTGGAAGCCCCTGAGGGGCTCGAGCTTGGCGGCGACCTGCGCGAGGTCACCATCATGATGTCCGATATCTGTGGCTTCACGACATTGGCTGAACATTTACCCCCGCCCAAAGTCGTATCGCTCCTCAATCGCTACTTTGAGCATATGACCAGCATTATTTTTCAGCATGAGGGCACGATCGACGAGTTTTTGGGGGACGCCATTCTGGCGGTGTTCGGCGCACCCAAACGTCAAGATAACGACCCCGAGCGGGCTGTGCGAAGCGCGCTGGCCATGCGAGACGCTATTGCTGCGGTCAATATGGCCAATGAAGCTGAGGGACTTCCTGCATTGCAGCATCGCATTGCGCTCAATACGGGTTCTGTTATTGCCGGCAATATCGGTTCCGAGCAGCGAGCAAAGTATGGCTGTGTAGGACACGCTATGAATGTGACATCGCGTATCGAGGGGCAGGCGAGGCCCGATGAGATCTTGGTTTCCGCTGCCACTCGCGAAAAACTGCCGCAGGCAATCTTTGAATTTGGCGAGCCGCGCACGCTATCGGTTAAAGGTATCGAGGACACGATTGTTGCCTACCCTTTATTGGGCTTGAGGGATGATCATGTCTGAGCGGCTCATATTGTTGGTGGAGGATAATGAGGTAAATCGGGATATGCTGGTCCGCAGACTGGAGCGCGCGGGTCATCGCGTATCCACTGCGGGCGATGGCGAAGCCGCTCTGCAAAAAATGCGCGCCCTCCAACCCGCTGTCGTATTGATGGACATGAATTTACCGGTGAAGGACGGTTGGAGCGCCTGTGAGGAGGCAGCGCGGGATCCCTCTATCAAGCACATTCCCATCATCGCCCTGACCGCACATGCGATGGCGGAAGACAAACACCGTGCGCTGGAAGCGGGGTGCTGTGACTATGCCACCAAACCGGTTAACTTCCCCGAGTTACTCGAAAAAATAGCGACCTGCCTCAATGCGAGCCGCTGACGCCGTCAGTCAACTTCGGCGGCGGCTGAGCCTGCGCGGGCGGCTGTATTTATTTTCCGCTGCCATACTGATTCTCTTTGCAATCAACGTGGGCACATCGCTGTGGGGGAGCTTCGCGCGCAATGAGAGTTCCCTCGCCTATCAGGAAGCAGTAACCGCCGCGCAGTTAACCGCCGAACTCGAGCAAAACCTGCAGACCAAACGTCAACAGGTGCTGGTGCTTGCCACGCTGAGAGAGACCACCGATGAACCACTCGACGAGGCCGCGTTGGAGCAGGCCCGCGCCGATCTGGAGATCATCAGCGAGCGTTTGCGACAATTGGGAGGATTCGGCGGGAAGGAGCTCGAAGCCCACTATCGCCGTTTGCACGACAGCGTGACCGCCTTACTTGTCGAATGGCGACAGTTCTATGAACAATACAATGCCGATGGCGCCATCATTGCAGTGGAGTCGGCGCGCTCCTATAACAGCACCCAGCAACGGTTACAGGAACTGGATCAACGGCAATCCTTTGTTGCTGTGCAACGTGCCAATGCCATTGACCGGACGATCACCCTCACAGATCAGATCACCGTCATCGGCTTCATCAGCTCCATCGCGATTACGCTCGCGCTGGTGTTTGCCATGATCCGCAGCACCAACGCCTCGCTCACTCGCATGAAACGGGGAGTAGAGCGCTTTGGATCGGGCGATTTAACCTACCGAATCGACGACCAGCGAGACTCCGGTGAGATTGGCGATTTAGCCAAAACATTCAACGACATGTCTGCCAAGCTGCAGATCGCCATTGAAGAGATGAACACCGCGCGCGCCGATGCCGATTCTGCCAACGCGGCGAAGAGCATGTTCCTCGCCAACGTCAGTCATGAACTCAGGACGCCTCTCAACGCCATCATTGGATACTCAGAGATGCTGCAGGATGAACTGGGCGACGGTTTGGATATTGACCGAGAGCAGTTTCACCATGATTTGGCGACGATCATTTTTTCGGGTAACCAGCTACTGACTCTCATCAACGATATCCTGGACCTTTCTAAAATTGAGACCGGCAAGATGCAGGTGAGTCTGGAAGTATTCAGCCCGGCCGCACTGCTTGTGCAGGTATGCGATGCACTCTCCCCTCTTCTGTCGCAAAACAACAACCGCCTCGTCCTAGACATCGACAATGACAGCATGCGGGATATCAACAGCGACCGAGGCAAACTGCAGCAGATCGTCACCAATTTATTTTCCAACGCCTGTAAATTCACCAAAGAGGGAGACATCACTGTGTCGGCATCGATGACTGCAGACACTTTGACCGTTGCAGTAGCCGATACAGGTATTGGTATGACGCAGGCGCAACAAGACCGTGTCTTCGAGGCCTTCACTCAGGCCGAATCCAACACCGGTTTGCAATATGGTGGCACCGGTCTTGGGCTCGCAATCGTGAGGGAATTCTGCACCATGCTGGGAGGCAGCATCGCACTGGAAAGCCGCCCCGATGAGGGCTCCGTCTTCCGGGTTACGCTTCCGGCTGGCCCAACGTCAGTTCGCGCAAGCGCTTAAGCGCCTCCTCGCGTTTTTCAAGATCAGCGCCAAGCTGGGCATTCTCTGCGCCCAATGTTGCGATATTGCTCTCCAACCGATCGACCAAGGTCAAAACCAATTGAATCAACGCCGCACGATCGCTGCCCGGCAACGATGCGATGGTGCCACCGTCGGCCGGATATCGGGCGAGGAGATCTGCCAGCTCGCGACCCGCCCTTGCCTCGCTGCGATTGCGATCGCCGCCCAAATCGGCATGGCGTGACAGTGCGGCCGCAGCCGCCTCAAAATCAACCTCTGCCAGCGCTTGTAGCGCGGCGTTGAACTCGTCAACTTGCGGGTTTTCGGGGCACTCGTAAAGCCCATCAGAGGCGGATTCTGATTGGGACATCACGCTATCGGAATCGCCGATCACATCGCCGCCTGCGTTGGGCGGGGTGGCACACCCAGAGAGGCCTATCAGAGCAGGAAGCAGGATGATGAAGCTGAGACGCGGCCAATCGCGCACGCTGATTACCTCTTATGGTTTGAATGAGCATAGCACCGCGCGACAGGCGGGCACCAGCGCGGTATTCAATTATTCGTGGCGAAGGTGAGGAAACAGAATCACGTCCCGAATAGAGGGTGAATCAGTGAGTAGCATCACCAACCTGTCGATACCGATCCCCTCTCCCGCTGTCGGCGGCAGACCATACTCAAGCGCGCGAATGTAGTCGTGATCGAAGTGCATCGCCTCATCATCCCCTGCCTCTTTGGCAGCCACCTGCGCCTTGAAGCGCTCCGCTTGATCCTCAGCATCATTGAGCTCACTGAAGCCATTCGCCAGCTCGCGCCCACCGACAAAAAATTCGAAGCGGTCTGTCACGAAGGGGTCTTGGTCGTTTCGGCGAGCCAAGGGCGAAACCTCGGTTGGGTAGGCCGTGATGAAGGTCGGCTGCAGTAATTGTGCCTCGGCGGTCTCCTCAAAAATCTCAATCTGGATCTTGCCCAGCCCCCAGGCCGCGTCGACCTGAACGCCCAGCCGCTCGGCAACCGCGGCTGCGCCATTCTTGTCCGCAATGTCCTCGGCGCTCAGATCCGGATTGTGCTTGAGAATGGCCTCCACCACCGTCATCCGATCAAAGGGACGATCAAAGTGGAAGGTGTCGCTACCGTAAGTGACTTCTGTCGTCCCCAAAACGGCTTGCGTGAGTTCCCGCATCAGCTCTTCCGTGAGATCCATCGCGTCACGGAAGTCGGCGTAGGCCCAGTAAAACTCAAGCATGGTGAACTCGGGGTTATGGCGAGTGGACAAGCCCTCATTGCGGAAGTTGCGATTGATCTCAAAGACTTTCTCGAACCCCCCCACGGTAAGCCGCTTGAGATAAAGCTCGGGGGCAACCCGCAGATACATCTCCATATCCAACGCGTTGTGGTGCGTAATGAAGGGTCTCGCGGTCGCGCCGCCCGCGATGGGGTGAAGCATTGGCGTCTCGACCTCAACGAACTGCCGCTCGGCAAGAAACTGCCTGATGAATTGAACGGTGGCCGCCCGCACTCGGAAAATCTCGCGCACCTCAGGATTCACGATGAGATCAACATATCGTTGCCGATAGCGCATTTCTTGATCGACGAGGCCATGATACTTGTCGGGTAACGGACGCAGCGCTTTGGTCAGCAAGCGACCCTCTTGCATGTTGATGTACAGATCGCCTTTCCCGGATCGATTCAGCGCGCCGGACGCCGCCACAATGTCGCCGAGATCCCAGGTCTTGATATTCTGGACGGCCTCTTCACCCAACTGCTCCCGATTGAGGTAAAGCTGAATCGTGCCGGAGCCATCCTGAATCAGGAGAAACGCGCCGCGATTGCGAATCAACCTCCCCGCCACTGAAAAATGCGCGTCCCTCTCCTCGAGGGTCGCCTTATCGTGTTGCTCGTAGTTACGTTTCAGTTCGCCGGCAAGCGCTGTGCGGCGAAAATCGTTGGGAAACGCAGGTCCAAGCTCGCGCAAAGCAGTCAGTTTCGCTCTGCGCTCAGCGATTAATTTGTTTTCGTCATCTGATTGCTGCGGCGTATCCACGCTGTTCTCCGTCACGAGTTGGATCAGAGGCCCTTTTTAAGAGAGGCCTGAATAAATGGGTCAAGCGTGCCGTCCAGCACCGACTGGGTGTTCCGCGTCTCGACACCCGTACGCAAATCCTTGATCCGCGAATCGTCCAGTACGTAGGAGCGGATCTGGGACCCCCAACCGATATCGGCTTTGCTGTCTTCCATGGCCTGCTTTTCGGCGCTGCGCTTTAGCATTTCCATTTCAAACAACTTGGCGCGCAGCTGCTTCATTGCGTTATCGCGGTTTTGATGCTGAGACCGTTCTGTCTGACAACTACTCACAATCCCGCTGGGCTCATGCGTAATGCGCACCGCCGAATCGGTCGTATTGACGTGTTGCCCCCCCGCGCCCGAAGAACGGTAGGTATCCACCCGCAGGTCGGCCGGGTTGATATCGATCTCGATGTTGTCATCAATCTCGGGGGAGACAAAAACCGAAGCAAAAGAAGTGTGACGGCGCCCACCACTATCAAAAGGCGACTTCCGTACTAGGCGATGCACCCCTGTTTCGGTGCGCAGCCATCCGAAGGCGTACTCCCCTTCAAATTGCACCGTCGCACTTTTCAAGCCAGCCACCTCACCAGCAGACGCCTCGACCAGCGTCGTCTTGAACCCCTTGTCTTCACCCCATCGCAGATACATCCGCAACAACATCTCAGCCCAATCCTGCGCCTCAGTGCCGCCGGAGCCGGCTTGAATATCCAGATACGCATTGTTCTCGTCCGTCTCGCCAGAGAACATTCTTCTGAATTCCAGTTTTTCAAGTGCACCTTCGAGCGACGCCAGATCTTGCTCGACAGACTGGGCTGTGTCCTCGTCGTCTTCCTCCACGGCGAGGTCAAGCAAATCGCTGGCGTCATCACATCCCGTATCGAGAGTTTCAATGGTGGTCACCACGGCCTCGAGCGAGGCCCGCTCTCGACCTAGCGCCTGAGCCCTGTCGGGATCATCCCAAATACTGGGCTCCGCCAACTCGAGCTCGACTTCTTTCAGTCGATCCTGCTTGAGGGCGTAGTCAAAGATACCCCCTCAACACGTCAGTGCGTGCGCGGATATCTTTGATTTGATTAATAAGCGGTGCTATTTCCACGATCTTTCCAAAATCAGCGACCCGAGCGAGCGCTGGTCATTGCGAGAGGGCGAGAGTCTATCGGTTGGGTGTCTGCGTGCCAACTCCACTCAGGCGATATACCGATCACAATCGCCAAAAAGATTGAATCACCAGCTGCAATGTCCGGGCGCCCCGGTACTCGTTGACATCGAGACGAAACAGAGCGTGAATCTCGGACGGTGGGTCCTCAATCCATGCGTCAACATCAATATTGAAGGCGATTGCCTCAATCTCTGCGCCCTCTTTGACCAATGTCAGCTTGAGATGTTTCTCACCCACAATCCTGTGCCTGCGCACCGAAAAAGCGCCGTCAAAGGCGGGCTCAGGAAAATGCTGCCCCCAGGGGCCTCCACGAGAGAGTTCATCAGCCAAGGCAAGACTGAAATCCCCCGACGACAGCCCCCCGTCGCTGTCATCGACTGGCACCGGGGCCACTTGCTCCAGCGCATCGGCGACAACCTGCTCTAGCGCAGTGGTAAATTGCGGCAGGTCAGACTTTGCCAGCGTCAAGCCCGCCGCCATAGCATGACCCCCAAACTTATGAAGCAAACCCGGATATCGCGTCGCCACCTGATCCAGCGCATCGCGCAGGTGCAGGCCGTGAATAGACCGCCCTGAACCCTTGAGCATCCCGTCTCCAGTTTCGGCGAAAACCACGGTGGGTCGATGGATACGCTCGCGAACCCGGGAAGCCAATATTCCGATCACGCCCTGATGCCAATCGGGATCATATAGCGTCATGGCAAAGGGTAGCTCGGCGGAATCAAAGCTGAGTGACGCCAGTTGCTTGAGCGCATCCTGTTCCATCGTTTGCTCAATGTCGCGACGTTCCCGGTTCAAACGGTGCAGCGTTTCAGCGCGCTCCCTCGCCTCCATTGAGGACTCCGCAAGCAAGCACTCGATGCCAATCGACATATCATCGAGCCGACCGGCCGCATTGAGACGGGGACCGACAATGAACCCCAAGTCTGAGGCAGTCGCCTGTCGGTAATCGCGGCCTGCCACTTCGAAGAGCGCCTCGATACCCGGTCGCGCTCGGCCACTGCGAATACGCGCCAAACCAGCCGCGACCAAAATGCGGTTATTGCGATCGAGAGGCACGACATCGGCCACGGTTCCCAAGGCCACGAGATCCAGCGCATCACCGAGATTGGGTTCGGTAATCCCCCCTGTATTAAACCAGCCGCGCTGCCGAAGCTCAGCCCGTAGCGCGCTGAGCACGTAAAACATCACACCCACACCCGCCAATGACTTACTGGCGAAGGCACAGCCATGCTGATTTGGATTAACAATGACCTCCGCCCCCGGCAGCTCCTCGCCGGGCAGGTGATGATCAGTCACCAACACGCTGATACCCAGAGCCTGAGCGGCCGCCACCCCCTCGATGCTGGAGATACCGTTGTCGACGGTGACAATCAAGTCAGGTGTTTGAGGGGCCGCCAGATCGACAATTTCCGGGGTCAGGCCGTAGCCAAACTCGAAGCGATTGGGCACCAGATACCCGACCTCCCGCAAACCCATCTGGCGCAGCACCGATATCGCCATGGCGCAACTGGTCGCGCCATCGGCGTCAAAGTCTCCGACGATGAGCACGCTAGCGTCCCCTTCGACCGCGTCAGCGAGTAAGGCCGCTGCGTCGGCAATTCCCTTCAACCCATCGGGCGGCAGCAACTGGTCAAGCGTTAACGCAAGCTCTTGTGGGCTTTGAATCCCTCTGCCGGCGTAGACCCGTTTCAGCACTTCGGGTAACGCGGCATCTTGCAATGCGGGGGGAATGTCGACCTGTCGCCGACGAATGCAGGATGGTGTCAGTGGCACTGTTCCGCCATATAGGCGTGCACCGTGGCCAGGTCATTATCCAGCTTATCAAAGCGTTCCGTGCGGTCGAAAAGATCTGACAAATGCTGCGGCAATTGCGGCGCTTGGCCTGTCTCGGCTCTGGCCACCGCAGCGGGGAACTTTGCGGGGTGTGCCGTAGCTAAGGTCACCATCGGCCCATCCCCAGAACGCGCCGAGAGGCGCGCTGCGCGGGTACCGATTGCCGTGTGCGGGTCTAACAACTCACCCGTCTGTTGCCACATCATTCGAATCTCGTCACAGGTTTCCTCGTCGGACACACGTGCGCTACTGAATAATGTTTGTGCCCGAGTCAGAGCACCATCACTCAGGCTAATTTCACCTCGGGCAAAATCTGTCATCAGCTGATTGATTTGCGCAGCGTCACCATCGTAGAGGTCAAATAACAGCCTCTCAAAATTCGAGGAGATAGAAATATCCATACTGGGCGACAGGGATGCTTCAATCGGCTGTCTGGCGTAAGTGCCGGTAGTCAGCATTCGATGCAAAACGTCGTTCCGATTGGTCGCGATGACGAGGTTGTTAACCGGCAAACCCATGCGGTGCGCCAGGTAGCCAGCATAGATATCACCAAAGTTGCCCGTGGGGACCGAAAAATTGACGGGGCGGTCGGGCCCCCCTACCGCAAACGCGGCGTAAAAGTAGTAAACGATCTGAGCCATGATCCGAGCCCAGTTGATCGAGTTAACTGCGACGAGGGAGCGTCCTTCAGGCAAGAAGGGTTCGGCAACAAAACTGGCCTTAACCAGTGCCTGACAATCATCAAAGTTACCCCGAATGGCGAGGTTGTGAATGTTATCGCCCGGCACCGTTGTCATTTGTCGCCGCTGCACATCAGATACCCGGCCATCCGGGTAAAGAATAAAAATTTCCACGTGGTCGCTGTGTCGACAACCCTCGATCGCAGCGCTGCCGGTGTCGCCAGACGTGGCGCCCATGATCACGACCTTTTCGTTCCGCCGAGTCAAAACGTGATCGAGCAACCTGCCAAGCAACTGCAAGGCAAAATCCTTGAACGCCAGCGTAGGCCCGTGGAACAGTTCTAACAGCCATTGGTCACGGTCGAGCTGTTTGACGGGGGCGACTGCCTGATGCCGGAAATCACGGTAGCTGGACTCAACTAACTGGGACAGCGTGTCGCGGTCGATACTGCCCTCCACGAAGGGTGCAATCACCGTCGTCGCCAACTCACTGTATGACATACCGCGCATGGCCTGGAGCTCTGCGGCACTGAAACTTGGCAAAGACTGCGGCAAATAAAGGCCGCCGTCCCGCGCAAGCCCCGCGAGCAGTACCCCCTCGAAATCCAGTGCGGGCGCCCCGCCGCGTGTGCTGTGATACTGAAGGCTCAAAGCCAACTCCCTTCCGTTATTAGTTGCGCAGATGCCGCCGGGTTAATGCTCGAAGGATTCAACCCGAAGCAGCGCGTAATCTGACTGCACATCGGGTAGCCCTGTGATCTCCCCGATCGCTTCACTGATTACGGATCCCGGGGTCTGATGGGTCAACAACACAATAGGCACTTCAGACTGCCCGGAGAGAGGCGCCTTCTGCACCAATGACTCTACGCTGATGCCACGGTCTGCGAGGGTCTGGGTAATATTCGACATGACCCCCGGCCTATCGGCTACATTCAGCCTGACATACCACTCACTAGCAATATCATCTGAGGCGATTAACGCCTTGGCGGTCAGAGAAGCCACCGGTAGCCCCAGAGCAGGTCCTGAACCCAATGGTGATCGCGCGATATCCACGATATCAGCGCAAACTGACGAGGCAGTGACGGGACCGCCCGCGCCTGGCCCCACCAACACCAACTCACCTACTGCACTACCGGTCACCATGACGGCGTTCAAGACGCCGTCCACTGTCGCCAACTGTTTATTCTCGGGGATCAGCGTCGGGTGAACGCGCACTTCAATACCCGCCGCCTGCCGACGCGCGATCCCGAGGTGTTTGACGCGGTAACCCATCGCCGCCGCGTAATCGAGATCCTCGGGCGTGAGCGAATCGATCCCCTCCTTGAAAGGTGACTCGATATCAAGCGGCACACCGAAGGCCAATGAGGCAAGAATGACGAGCTTATGCGCCGCGTCTGTGCCATCAATATCAAAAGTGGGGTCAGCTTCGGCATAGCCCAGAGACTGAGCCTCAGCCAGAACCTCATCAAAGGCGCGCCCCTTAGTGCTCATCTCCGTGAGAATAAAGTTACCCGTGCCGTTGATAATGCCCGCCACCCCAGTGACCTCATTACCTGCCATCGACTCACGCACGGCTTTAATGATCGGTATGCCACCGGCCACCGCAGCCTCAAACCGGATTTGCACCCCCGACGCTTCCGCCAATGCGATCAGCTCATTGCCATGCTCAGCAATCAGCGCTTTGTTGGCCGTCACAATATGTTTGCCCTTTTGGATCGCGCGCTTTATCAGATCGTAAGCCGCACTGGTGCCTCCAATCAGCTCTACTAGCACATCGATTTCAGGATCTTCAGCCAGTGCCAATACATCACGGCTTACGCGGGCGTCGCCATAGTCATGGTCGGGGTGCTCCCTGCGCGCGCCAACATGAACCAATTTCATCGACTTGCCCGAACGAGCCTCTAGTAACTCGGCTTGCCGCATCAAGATGCCCATCGTAGCAAGGCCGACGGTGCCTACACCGCACACTCCAATATTCAGGTTATCCGAACTCAAGCCGACAGCTCCTTTGCGGTAACAGGAGGCCCCTGACGCAAGACTTTCTTGATGCCGCGGATCGCCTGACGGGTGCGGTGCTCGTTCTCAATCAAACCAAAGCGCACAAATCCCTCGCCATATTCGCCGAAGCCCAGACCGGGTGAAACCGCTACCCCACCGCGCTGCAATAACAGCTTGCTGAACTCAACCGAGCCCAAGTGACGAAAGGCCCCCGGTATCTCAGCCCAAACAAACATCGTCGCTTTGGGTGGTTCAACGGGCCAGCCCGCCTCATTGAGACCCTGACACAGCACGTCGCGACGCCGACGGTACGTATCGCAAATATCGCGCACACATTGTTGATCGCCTTCGAGTGCTGCGATTGCGGCCACCTGCACTGGCGTGAAAATGCCGTAGTCGAGATAGGATTTGATCCGGGTCAGCGCTGCGATCAATTCGGAATTACCGCAACAAAATCCGACTCGCCAACCGGGCATGTTGTAACTCTTCGACAAAGTGAAAAATTCGACGGCGATCTCGCGCGCGCCCGACACCTGCAAAATGCTGGGCGCGGTATACCCGTCGAACACAAGGTCGGCATAGGCGAGATCGTGGACGACCCAAATCCCGTGCTGTTTCGCAATCTCGACTACCCGCTCAAAGAAAGACAACTCTACGCAGTGCCCGGTAGGATTTGACGGAAAATTCAACACCAACATTTTCGGCTTGGGATAGGTATTGCGGATCGCCACCTCAAGCTCTTCAAGAAATCCCGCCTCGCTCCGCATCGGTACGTGGCGTAAATCAGCGCCCGAAATGACGAATCCATAGGGATGTATGGGATAGCTGGGGTTAGGTACGAGGATCGCATCACCCACCCCTGTAGTCGCCAAAGCCAGGTGCGCAAGACCTTCTTTTGAGCCCAGTGTGACAATTGCCTCTGCATCGGCATCAAGCTCAACGTTATAGCGACTTTGATACCAATCGCAGATAGCTTTGCGTAGCCTGGGGATACCCTTGGACTGGGAGTAACGGTGCGTATCGCCGCGGCCCACGGTCTCACGAAGCTTGTCGACAATGTGCGGCGGCGTGGGCTGATCAGGATTACCCATACCAAAGTCAATAATGTCTTCCCCACGCGCTCGTGCAGCCTGCTTTAGATCCCCAATGATGTTGAAAACATAGGGCGGCAATCGATCGATGCGTTGGAAGTGTGTATCCACAGCTGCGCTACTCGTCTACTGGCGCTCGGCTCAATCCAGCCCGAGGGCAACAATGAGGTCGGCGGCTGGCCGATAACCGGGAATCATCATGCCCGAACTGGTTATTATCGCTGGGGTACCCGATACACCCATTTCCTGTCCCAACTGGTACTGGGCGGCAATCGGGCTGTCGGCACAGTCGTTAACAGGCAGATCCATGCCCGCCTTAAGTTCGGTGAGTGTTGTCTGTTGATCATCGGCGCACCACGCCGTGGCCAGCTTTCTCGCACCGTCAGAATTTATGCCCCCGCGCGGAAAGGCCAGATAACGAACCTCAACGCCCTTCGCGTTCAGTTGATCAACCTCTCTATGAAGTTTCTGGCAGTAGAAGCAGGTCACGTCGGTGAACACCGAAACATAATCTCGGGTCTCACCCTTGGGCGAAAAGACCACCATGTCCTCGAGAGACACCGCTGCCAGCTGCTCCTTGCGCGCCAATGAGCGTCGCTCTTCCGTCAGGTTCACCGCGCCGGCTGCACTGACCTGATGCAGATCGCCATTCAGAAAAAAATAGCCGCCATCCTCGGTTGCGTAAAGCAACGGCCCGTTGACGACCTGCACTTCAACAATACCCGGAGCAGGACTGGGGCGAACAGATTCGATACCAATCGGTTGCCCGGCAAAGGCGCTCAGGGCTGCCCCCATTCGGTCTTCAATCTCTTGGGCTGAGGCGCCAGTGATCCATACCGCACACATTAAGGGTATCCATAACACCCGTGCGCGACAGCCCCAGAGAGCGAGATTTCTCAACGTATAAAAAGGGTTCATCGTCCTGATTCCTCCCATTAAAACCCGCGCAACGCCTGCAACCCATCCGGCTTAGGAGCACATTTCTCTGTCACCAACGTTCAAGCCAGAGGGCAGTGCGCTCGTTCTAGAGCAGTGGAAAAGATCGCTTCGAACGGCGCAGAAGCGCACCCCTCATGCCGATCAGGAGGAGAGCTTCTCCTTGATCCGCGCAGCCTTACCCGACAATTCGCGGAGGTAGTAAAGCTTAGCCTGCCTTACGTCACCGCGGCGCTTCACATTGATGCTATCCACCAGAGGGCTGTAAGTCTGAAATGTTCGTTCCACCCCAACGCCATGGGAGATCTTACGAACAGTGAACGCTGAGTTAAGGCCCCGATTGCGTTTGCCGATGCACACGCCCTCGAATGCCTGCAAACGCTCACGGTTGCCCTCTTTCACGCGGACCTGCACAACCACCGTGTCCCCAGGTGCGAACTCCGGCACCT
>JBJKZJ010000007.1:0-127255 GCA_045560455.1 Luminiphilus sp.
CATTGCCATCGCCAACGGCTGCGGTCTGGAAGGTGATGAACTCATCAGCATGACAACGGAGCAGACCATCAAAGATCACCTGCGCGCCAACACCGAAGAGGCCATAGCCCGGGGCGCCTATGGATCACCGACCTTATTTGTCGGGGATGCTCTTTACTTTGGCAATGATCAACTCCCTCTGGTCAAACAGGCGTTGGCAAAACAGCAGGTCACGGGATAGTCCGCGGAGAGAACACCCCGGAGACAGTTCAGGGCGATACTTCCCGGATCAATCCGCCGGTAAACCCCGTCCGGTCACAAGATAGGTCGCAAAGCTGCCCAACCAGTGGCTACCCGCGTAGTGCTCGGGGTTGACGCCCGTCAGGCCTGCGTGGCGATGGGACTTTGCGGTGTTCAACACCACGCTGAGGCGCGGGTCCGTCGGTGGTAAGGCGCTGGCGATCCCTTCAAGCATCCAGGCACGACTCAAGTTGAGTCCATCAAGATGCACGATGTGTGGGTCTGACCGGTCGCTCACGACAGCGGGAGACAGCCAGTCACGCCTCAACCGGGATTGACAGGAACCGATCCAGCCAGTTGGCAAACTCTGCTGCGGGATAAACGCGACGCATCAAATCAGCCTCAGCCAGGCAGGGTGACAAAAAGTCTGCGCCGGAAGGCTCATAGTGAGTGGGGCAGGCCGTATCGGCAGCGTAGAGCGCGACAGCTCGCTCCACGATCAGCGATTTAAACCGGTCATTGCCTGTCACGCGAGCCCAATCGAGCGCCAAGCCCAGCGCGAATGCGGTTTGCGAGTGAGTACCGCTGCGAACGCGGTAAGTCAGATCGGGCAACCAGGCGGTCAACCGCTCGACCAGCGCTATTTCGAGGGGCCTGATCGCTTCGCGCCATGTACTAGCCTGAGGGTCATCCCACTCTTCAAGCTCCGCCGCCAGCTGCAGTAACCAGGCAATGCCGTAAGGGCGCTCAAAGGAGCGTCGACCTTTCGCAGACACATACTGGGTCTCGGCAAGGAGGTTTGCTTCGGTCAGGCTTTGCGCCAGTGCGGCTCGCGCCGCCTCTGCAAAAGCACTCTCGGGATACAGGCGCGCCAGCCGGGCCAGCAACCAATGACCATGGACCGAACTGTGCCAATCCAAACAGCCATAAAATGCCGGCGTGAGTTCGCGGGGCGGCGCGACATCAGTGTCACCTTGCAGAGTATGCGAGATATGGTTGGGGTATTCCTTGTGGACACACGACAGTGCAAGCCGTGCAAAGTTAGCAACCTCCTCCGCTAACACCCCATGACTACACGTCAGTGCGACACTGACACCGAGGATCATGATCCAGCGATTCATGGCGAGACTGCGACTGTAAGCACGAGCAGAACCAGTCCTCACGCTTCTGACAAAATTGCGTGGAAGAGAATGGTTTATGATTGAAGATAGCATATTAGAACTAGGCCTGATCACCTCTGATTAAACTTAAGTTGCCAACGATGAGTTTGGCACTGCAAAAAATACAAGTTTTGGAGCTAGGCGGTATAGAAAGGTTCAGACTACTGAGTCGCTTGGTAGAGAAGCCATATGGGCAGGCCACCGACATCTTCCGCCTTCTCTGGCGTAATCGGTGACGTGTCGGAGGATACTGCGCTGGCGCCGAGCTCATTGGATACGGTGACCGAGCAGGTATAAGCGTCGCCGTTTTTGAGGCCAGACACAACTATCCGGGAATTGGTACTGCTACCGGTGAACGAGTTAGTGCCGGCAGTGCATGTCGCATCGTATCGCGTAATGGACGCCCCACCATTATCGCTAACGGTGACGTACAAAATGACTTCACCATCATCGTAATCGGTTCTATTGATGATAGGCTGAGCAGGCAAACGCGGAACCGTCACAGAGTAAACAGCTGAAACTGGGGTTGCACCCAGTCGCGACAAAGCCGTTAGCGTGCAATCATAATCGACCGATCCTCCCACTCCTCGAATCGTAGCGGGTGATTCGTCCTCCCAGTCGGTAACGCTCTCTTCCGTAATCTGCATACTCCAGTCGTTCAGCGTTCCCTCGCGAATAATAGGTCCTTGACCCACATCCTCTAATACCAGTTTCCACGCTCCGCCCATGCGCTCCCGGGCCAGAATGCTCAAAGATTCCTCAGGAGATAGCGTGGTAGGGAATGTGCCAATCAAATTCTCAGAATTTGGACTACTCTGATCCCAGAGGATGACAGCAATATCCTCTGGGTTTTTTAACGTGACGAGAAGATCAACCGGATCTGTGTGCGTAATGTCGATGCCCACCTCTATCTCGGCGATAAACGCCGAGGCGCTCCGCCCAGCGGATCCAGATAACTCCAGCGTGCGGGTAACCGCTTGCAGATCGAGGAGAGGTATTGCGAGATCGGCGGCGCCGGGATCGGGATCACTTTGATATTCAACGCTGCTGCAGGTTGCACGATGGCCTGTCACGGGAAATATTGACTCCCGCTCGATGGCAGGGGTGAAGTTGAGGAACATGTCGATAGTAGAATCACCGATGCTTCCAGAGGGTATCGAGAAAGATTGACCGATCACTGCCGGTGAGGTGGGTCCCAAAACACTCTGAAGAATCTCATCCTCGGTGGTACAGCCCGTATCGTTACCCGAAATGCTGGCACTCCCGACATACTGGACCTCGCCATCCGGCCAGCCCAGCACCGGCGCCAATGCCTTACAGTCGCCCAGCCCCACGTTGGTCTGAACCTCAAGGGAGCCAACAACTGACTCTAAATTTGCCAACGGGTTCAGATCCTGAAGCAAGGGGTTACTGTTGATCGCGATACTATTCACGCTGATGACCTGCTCGAGTCCACCAAGCGAAGCGAGGTTCTGGTTACCCTCTATAAGAATATCGATCCCGCTAGTTGCTACCGCGCTACCGACACGCAGTGCAATACCAACGCCAACAGCGGCTCGGCTACAAACTCCGCTAGAAAACATCAGGGCCGGCGCCCTCAAACGCGGTCAACCGTAACTTGTCATCATCCGCTCTCATCATTCCCCTCAACGCGGATAGATCCTGATGTAATACTTATCGTAACCGCCCACCCCGGGAAAGACGTCACCGACTTGGCAGCTTCGCTGATCTGCGGGTTCAGTCCAAGGCTCCTCGTAACATTCCACTCCCATGTTGAAGTACAGTACCCGCTCGGCCTGTCCGAGGTCGCAGGCGAACCGGTTAGGATTGCTCGACTGGCTCCATCTGATTTGAGTTGGATTGGGATTCGGGGAATATTTTCTGCACTTGGAATCATTGTTATTCAACACCGCGCCAGCCGGTGTTTCGGAGAACCAGCCTTTCCAGTAATAACCGGTAGCAGTCAAGTCTGGCATGTTATTCGAGAATTCCATGAAGCCCTCGCCACCACCCGCGCCGCCGTTGGCAAGGAACGGGTAAGCGACAACCTTGCCACTAGGGATGGGCGTGTTCTCGAAGCCCCAGGTCTGATCGGCCCAGGAATCCATCGTACCACCGGGGTTCACACGACCGTCAGCCTCAGGATCACAGATGACCCCTTCTGGCACACCTGCGCAGTATCCTGATGGGTTATTGGCGGTAAAGCTTGCAGTGACGGTGCAATCAGCCTCAATTTCACCGGTAATATAGGTCGTCGCAGACAACATGCCACGCAGGCAGCTCCCCCCAATGCTCCCGAAAGAGTAGCCATCATCAGCAGTGATCGTAAAAGACCCTATCTCCCCTTCTTCAACATTCAACGAAGATGGCGTGATCGATCCGCCCGCCCCCGCTGACGCCGTCACGGTGAAGGTCGGAATGGTCGTGAAATTTGCGAGCACCGTGCAATTCGAAGTGATTTCCCCAGTGGTATACGTCGCGCCGTCAAAGCTGCCAGGCGGGCAGTCCCCGCCCACGCTACTCACGAAAAAACCTGCGTCTGCAGTGAGCGTAAATTGTGCAAACGAACCGGGCAGCACCTGTTGTGTTACCGGTGAAATCGAGCCACCTGCGGATGCCGTCCCCGAGACGGTGACCGCTGTGCGAGCAATCAAGCCTGACAACCCTTGGATACTTGTCAGAGCATTGTTGTCTTTGATGGTGAGCGCAGTGCCCACGAGCTTCAAATTAGATAAGGCATCGATCTGCACGAGCGCATCGTTGGCCTCGATCAAAAGTGTCCCACCGATTCGCCTCAGGCTTTCTAGGCCGGCCACACTCTCAATCAATGGATTGCCTTCAAGAGTTACGTCTCCCGAGGCCACCACCAAGCTGGCAAGGCCCTCAATATCCCTAAGCTGAGGGTTTGAGGAGATGGTTAAATCCCCAACCTCGCGCAATCCACCCAAACCGTCCACGTTCGTCAGAATGGTGTTGCTCTCGACCAGAACCGAGCCCGCCTCTACCACATTTACCAATCCATCTAGGTTTAACAAAGCGGTATTACCCGATACGGTCAGGCCGCCCTGGACCTTATCAATCACGACCAGCGGCTCGAGGTTGTAGATTTCGGGACTGTCTAACACTGACAGATCGCCAGTCACGGTATCGCACCCAGTGGCACCGAGCTCGTCGACTTCCGATTGAGTCTTCAGCTCGTAGCTGGCGTCCGCACAGACATCCGCCCGCACACCCCCCAATGGGATCAGCAGAGAGACGAACAGTATTGAGTGCAGGGCGTATCTCATATCCTGCTTTTACTCAATAAATGAGCGATGTTCAACGTAAGATAAGCGCAAATTGTAGGCCCGCGACTAGTTGCTATGCGGCACAGCGTGAAGAGTTTGGTTGAAACGGGCAATTGGGAACGTCGCTCCTCGGTGCTTTTGAGAACAAATCGTCAGGCTTATTGGAAAGTCGCAGAGCTTGGCGGGATCTAACCGCCGACCTCGAAGCTGCCAGTGTTACCCCTTGTTACTCTCTGCGAGCTCTTCATTCACTAGCTCCCAACCCTAGGCTGATAAAGTGACCGTGATTTCCGGGTTGGGGATGGCTCTTTCTACTGAAGAAAAGGATTACCGAAAGCATTGGTGTGCCCCATGACCGCAATAAACGGCGTCGTGCCATTGGCCCTTATCTTTAATTGTAAATGGGCGTAATGACCTTCTGAGGTTTTTAAAAAGCACAGGACCTCGCGTCGAGATGACCAACGCTCGTCTTCTGCTTAGGCGCCGATAGTCAGGGACTCGGTGTAACCGGCCTCTGGCGCTCGCCGACCGTATAACTGAGGTGTGGTTTGGATGCCTCCTGCGGGTACGGTGATCGTTACCCGCCAATCAAATCGAGCGTCAGCGTGGGCGGCACCCTTGGTGAACTCGACCAGAAAATCCGCCTTATCCAAAGGCACAGCGTAGCGGGCTTGGTTTAAATTAACCCCTATTGTCTCCGACACCGGCAACATAATGGCACCGAGATTTACAGGATTTGCACGGTACTCGGCCGGGATCTCTTCCAACACAAAGACGGCCGGGGTGTCGGCGGTTACCGGGAGGGGAGAGACATTTTGGTCACGGTCGGCGTCAGCATAAAAAAAGACGCGTTCGCCTGACTCATCATTGATATCCCAGAAATCGTCGTCGTTGAAAGACACAGTCAGCCGAGCACCAGTGCGATCTGCAATTACAAACCGACCTTGTTAGTTGGTACTGAGCCCGGTGAGTCGAGTCCATCCTAAATATGGCCATACCAAGGGCTCGAGTTTTTGATCAAAAACGGTGGCATTGATGCGGTGATTGGCGACCGGCTGTCCAGACTGGTCGATTACCAAGCCATGAAAAACAATCGGAGTGTTTACTGCATCTTCGATATAACTGACTAAAGACTCGTTGGTGACTTCTGCGAGCCCTACAACATCCTCTGACGCTTGCATCAACCTCAATTCTTCGCTGCTATAGGTGTCCTCAGGCGTTGTCACACAACTGGTTAAGGAGAACACTGCAAAAAGCAGCGCCCCGTAACGAATGATCAAGGTACCTATCACTGCAGGTGCCCAGCCAAGCCAAGCCAGCGTCGTTATAGGGGATATCGAAAACATCCAGAATTAAATTGGAGTAAGGCAGCACCTTTTGCGGATTCCATCGCCACATCGCGACGTGATCTGTGTCAAAGCGATAGGGAGGCTCGTGTAGATTAAAACTTTCTACCACCACACCTTGGACTCTGCCTTCCCCCCAAGGGCCTGAGAGGTAGCGGGGACGGCACTCGCCATGCCTTCGTGAGGATCCACTACCGGTCGCTGTTTTAAGCCAAACCGATAAACCTGAAGGTGCTCGCCTTCAGGGGCGCGCGCGTTATGACCATATCGACGTCCGAAGCCTGCAATCCGCTTTTCAAACCTTTGTGCGGCATTCCAGCCGAACCATGTTAAGTCAGCGGGATTGTATGCGTTATAAATTGGGGTATTGGTATCTGAAAAATAGCCGGCGTGAGTCATGTGATCCACGTCCCGCGGCAGGATATTAGCCATGTTGGGTATGACAAGCGCCTCGCTCTGGTCGAAAGCCTCAGCTGCTACAGCGGATACTTGGAACAGTGCTGCATTCACATCAAGTCCTAATTTCAGCGCTTCCATGGGTAGCACACCGCCAAGACTATGCGTGGTGATGTGAATGCGGTTCTCTGGAGGCAAGGAGTCGACGAAGCTCAGTAGTTGGGGTGCCGACTTAAAGGCGCGGTACTCGCTAATGTGCAAACCAAGCGCTTCGTGGCGCTTGACTGTTGGCCATCGAAAATGGACAACGCGACCGCGAAACCCCTGGTGCCAGAGTCGCTTCCACATGGTTTCAAATGAAAACACCGTCGTGCGTCGGTAGTTTTCATCATCCTGCGGAATCCAGCCATGCACCCAGACAATCGTATCGGTTGTCTCATACCACGGCCGGATAAATGGCACCCCCATCTCTTCCGGCAACCACTCCAGGGCAGGTTTCGGTGGCTGCTCACGGTAGGTCCACGGTGCTTTGATATCTTCCGGCCAAGTCACAGCGACCCTCTCATAAAAGCTTTTGACCGGCCGGAGAGATAGGTGGACCGGTGCCGCAACAGCGGTCTCTCCTTCAGCACTTTTCAGTGCGAGGCGTATTGACCCGTTCCCTTGACTCACCCCCTCGAACAACAAACACAACTGACCCACTTGTCTCTGTTCTACTGACCATAGATCCAAAGGAATCTCGATGGGCTCGTTGGACGCCGAAACAACGCCAAGCGTATGAGCGTAAGGCAATGTCAGCTGCGCTCGTCCTGCCGATGTCTCTTCGAGATAACGGCGGGAACACCTTGAATCTGCAGATTGCCATAGCCGGATGGCACCAGCTCCTTCAGTGTCGATCCAGTGAACTACCAGCAATAGGCCAGCCTCAAGGTCATCACTCGAAGAGATCATTAGGCGAGCTAGATCCTCCAAATCTCTTAGTGATCCTGGCTCATCGTCGTTAAAGTCGGGGCTACCAATAGGCCAACTTTCGTAAAGTTCGAGATCATCTTGGTCAGCATTTAGCCAAAATAGAAAGGGCCGCTCCGCTGTTGTCTTATCTACCGGCGCGAAGTGATTGTCTGACGCAGTGGCGATCAGCATGCCGTCGCCATTCACATCGACGGTCCCAACCAATGCCCAGCAGCCGTTTCCACTGGTCAGCGAAATTGCTCCCACGGCTATTAAAATAAAAAACCGAAAAATGCTCACACCATTCTCTCTCAGCAATTGTCTCCCGTAAGCCCCGGATGAATGGCGAACCGATACCCACGACGCTTTGCCCACTCAATAAAACCCTTTAGTGTCGCCGGGAGCCAGCTCTTATCTGTCAGATCGTCCAGCTCGGGCTCAGCCCGGTATCGGCTGCTATGCAAAACAATGGCCGCCCCGTTATGACGAGTCACCCCAGTCTTAAAGGCCTCCAACACCTCATAAGATTCTGACGGCGATGCGCTCGCGTCATCAGCGTAAAAAGTGATGTGCCCGAGACGTATCAAGCAATCATCCTGTAGCGCCGATATAGCGGGAGACACCAATCCCCGAGGCGGCCTAAAGAGAGTGGGTGTCGCCATATTTTTGCCCGTTGCCCGGCTTATCGCGTCGCGGGTTTTCTCAATGTCGCTCAGTGCGGCCTCTTTTCCGCAGAATACCGGCCAATTTCCTGCCCAACCGTGGGCAGCAAGCTCATGTCCCGCGAACTGAACCGCCGCCGTCAACTCCGGATGCGCCGCCACCTTGCTCCCAATGAAGAAAAAAGTTGCCGGCGTGTTGGTCTCTCGGAGTACTGACAGTATCTGCGGTGTCATTTGCGGGTGCGGGCCATCGTCAAAAGTGAGAAAAATTTCACCCGAACCCGCTGGCGGAGCAGCACTGTCCAATACAGTGAAAGGCAAGGCATGCGCATAACCGCTCTCGATGATAAGCAAGCCGAGGTTTACCAGTCCCCACGTAACTCGCCACGCCACTTTTGAGGACCACGTTTTTGTTTTAATCAGCGCTTGCAAATTAAAAACAACTCACTCCAGTCGGCCAAGATGTAACAAAGCTGATCTTGCAATGGGTTTGTTAGCAAAATATGACAAGAGTCTTATCGGCGTTTGCGAGTCGTATGTGAGCCGGGCGTTCCAGAACCCCCAAAATGGTGCGTGCCGCATAGGGCACCACTGGCAAGGCAGGCAATGTTGAGTGCGATGTGGTGGAGCTAGGCGGGATCGAACCGCCGACCTCAACACTGCCAGTGTTGCGCTCTCCCAGCTGAGCTATAGCCCCACACCAGATCTCGACGAGCGTCGAGGGGCGCCACAGTACGTATCCGGCTGAATCGTGTCAAGCGGGACCACTGCGCTCACCTCCCGCCTGAGGACAACAGAATCATCGGACACCAAGGCCCTTTCACAGTCACTCACCGCCGACGCTTTTTAGAGTCACAATTCCTACCTGCATAAGATGGCCTTCCCTGCCCAGTTGAGTTGCCTTCGCGTGCCCGCTTAAGTTCGCTTGCCATGACCACCCAAGTTGACTTCATTACCCCGCTATCGGTAGTAAACTAGACCGGAATATCTCCAATACCTGCAAGAGGCCATCACCATGTTTGCCAGAGCCGTTCTCCTCATCCCCGGTGCGCTGTTCATCGTTTACGGCGCCATGTGCTGGTATAACCCTGAGTTGCCCGCGGAGTATGCTGGCTTATGGGTGGCGCATCAGGATGGTCTGGCGGAGCTCGCTGCGATGTATGGCGGCCTGCAACTCTGCCTCGGCGTCATCATATTCCTCTCGGGCATACTTCAGGGCTATCTGCGACCGGGACTGTGGCTGTTAATGATGGTTCTGGGGGGATTGGCCGCCGCCCGCGGCAGTGTTGCGTTCGGCAACTTCGATCTCACCGTACAGGCGGCGCAGGGTGCAGCGGATGTGGCAATGAGCTCTGAATTCACCTCCTACACTTGGTACGCGCTGCTATTCGAAGCCAGTTTCTCGGTACTGGCCGGCCTGTGTCTGCTGAACAAAGGGAACGCTAACTGATTGCTACAGATTGAGAGCGGCGAAGTCCTTCTCAAGTTGCTTCATCGCTTTTTTTGAGACGCCGCCACACACCTCTATCGCCCGCCTTAGTCGCGCCCGGGTCAGGTCGGGCCCCAGTATCGCCATCGAATCGGGAATCGAGTAGGCCACCTTGTCTCCCGACAGGGCAACGAAGAGTGGTGCAAAAAGCGCCTTGGGTTTGAGCGCCATGGCATCGGCAAGCGCTTTCAGCGCAGCGAATATCGCATCCCTGCTCCAGTCCTGCTGCCGCTCAAGGCTCCATAACACGAACTGCAACTGCATGACGGTTTGCTCTCGCTCCTCGCCCTCGCTACCAAAGCTGCTGGCGTAAAGAGTGATATCCCCCGATACCAGATACGCCGCTTGAGGAATGAGATCAGACAGCACCTCGATACGACCCTGGGCGTGGGGAAGAATCCTGTCCAGCATCTCGCGGTTCAGAGCCCAGTCGCGTAATCGGCGCGCCAAGTCGTCCAGCGAGAGCGACTCCCTGATCCACAGGCCGTTCAGCCACTTAAGCTTTTCAACATCAAATACAGGGCCACCGAGAGACACGCGGCTGATGTCAAAGGCAGCCTGCATCTCCTCGAGCGTGAACTTCTCGGCCTCATCAGGCATCGACCAGCCCATGCGACCCAGATAATTCACCACCGCCTCGGGCAAAAACCCCATGCGCTGGTAATAGAGAATACTGGTCGGGTTTTTGCGCTTGCTGAGCTTCGATTTATCCGGATTGCGAAGCAGTGGCAAATGGCACAGCACCGGCATCTCCCAGCCAAAATACTCGTACAGTAGCTGATGCTTGGGCGCGGAGTTGATCCACTCCTCGCCGCGGATCACGTGGCTGATCTCCATCAGATGGTCGTCCACCACGTTGGCGAGATGATAGGTCGGCAAGCCGTCGGATTTGAGCAGGATCTGCGCGTCGACCATGCCCCAATCAAGCTCGATGGTGCCGCGGAGCATATCTTCAACCGCACAGACGCCTTCCCCCTCAGGCACCATCATGCGGATGACGTAGTCCTCTCCCGCAGCCTTGCGCGCCGCCTGCTTATCCTCAGGGAGTATCAAGTCAGTGGGCTTCAGCGCCGTCGACTGTCCCGCCTCCCGGCGTACCTCGCGCAGCATATTCAGCTCGTCCGGCGTGCGATAGCAAACAAATGCATGCCCAGCCTCAACCAACTGCCAAGCATAGCCGCTGTAGATGTCAGCGCGCTCACTCTGACGATACGGGCCCATTGGACCGCCAATATCGGGACCCTCATCCCAATCCAAGCCCAGCCACCGAAGCGACTCAAAAATCTTGGACTCGGCCTCGGGCGTGCTGCGCGCTTGATCCGTGTCTTCGATGCGCAGTACGAAATGCCCACCATGAGCGTGGGCAAAGCAGCGGTTAAAGAGCGCCATGTAAGCGGTGCCCACATGGGGGTCACCGGTTGGCGAGGGCGCGACGCGGGTTCTGACGGTCATGGCTCGTGACTGTACGGCTGAAACACGGGAAGTTTACCAAACGCGGGTTTTTCAGCGGACCCCGATTGCACACATTATTGCGGTGCGCCGGGGCTCTCATCTGCCGATAAACTCCGGTAGCATACGGGTGTTGTGTGGGCAGGTACTGCGTTTTGAATCGAGTCAATTGGGGCGACGGCCGCCCTTCGCCTGTGGGTCTCGCTGTGTTGAGTTATCTGCTGCGCGCCATGTCATCTGCCCGACGCCTGCTGATACTGGCCTCCTTGACGACCCTGACATCAGCCTGCGGCACCGGCGAGAGCAACGTGGTCACCGGCAATCGCAATGGGGTGTTGCACTACGGCAACGGGACCGAACCGCAAGGCCTTGACCCCCACGTCGTCACCGGCGTCCCTGAAAACCACATCATTCGTGCCCTGTTCGAGGGTTTAGCAGTCAAAAACCCCATTACGCTGGAGCCTGAGCCCGGGGTTGCCGAGCGCTGGGAGTTTAGCGACGAGGGGCGAGTCATTACCTTCTTCCTGAATCCCGAGGCGAAGTGGTCGAACGGTGAACAGGTGACGGCAAGCGATTACGTCTGGAGCTGGAACCGCGCACTCCACCCCATGACCGGTAACGAGTACTCCTACATGCTCTTCCCTGTGGTGAACGCCGAGGCTTACCTTAAGGGAGAGATCGCCGATTTCAGCGAGGTCGGTGTCAAGGCCCTGAATGAGACCACCCTCGAGGTAACGCTTAACGCCCCTACGCCCTATTTCGTCCAGCTCATGGATCACTACAGCACCTTCGCCGTGCACCCCGAGACGCTCCTGCAGTTCGGTGAAATGACGGACCGCTACACTCCTTGGACACGGGTGGGCAACATGGTCAGTAATGGCGCCTTCACCCTGACTGAGTGGTCCCTGAATCGACGCATAATCGTCGAGAAGAGCGAGCACTACTGGGATCGCGACAAGGTATCGCTGAACGCCGTGATTTTTTACCCCATGGAAAACGTGGTCAGCGAGGAACGTATGTTCCGGGTCGAGCAGTTGCATTACACGCAGGTGGTCCCGCTCGACAAGATCCCCCTCTACCGAGACATGCCCGATACCCCCTACATACAGGCGCCATATCTGGGTACCTACTACTACCTTATCAACACCGATCGACCACCCGTCGATGATGCACGAGTGCGCAAAGCGCTGGCCATGTCGGTGGATCGTGAGAAACTCGTGCGCACCGTCTTGCAGGAGACCGCGGTGCCCGCTTACTCGATTACGCCCCCGGATACGCTGGGCTATTTTCCGCCAAAGCTCTTTGATTATGACCCCGAGCAGGCGCGACGATTACTGGCCGAGGCGGGTTACCCCAATGGCGAAGGCTGGCCGGGGCTCGAGATTCTTTACAACACCAACGAAGGACATCGCAAAATCGCGGTCGCCATACAGCAGATGTGGAAGCGCGAGCTGGGTATCGACATCACCATCACCAATCAGGAATGGAAGGTGTACCTCGACTCGGTGACGCAAATCGATTTTCAGATCGCGCGCCGCGGCTGGATCGGGGACTACGTGGATGCCAACAACTTCCTCGACCTGTTTATCACCGACGGTGGCAATAACAACACGAACTACAGCAACCCCGTCTATGACGACTTGATTCTGTATAAGGCACCCAAGGCGCCAACTCGGGAGGCGCGCTACGCGCTGTTCACCGAAGCCGAAACGATGCTCATGCAAGAGATGCCGATCATTCCGATCTACACCTATACCAGCAAGCACCTGATACACCCCAGCGTCGAGGGGCTGCACTCCAACCTGATGGATTCCCTGAACCTAAAATACGTGACGCTGGTGCCCGGCCGCACTTTGCCGGAGGCGCTTCGCTGATGCTCAGGTTCATGCTGATCCGCATTCTGCAGGCACTGCCGGTGATTTTTGTTGTGATCACGGCGACGTTCTTTCTGGTGCGCTCAGCCCCCGGCGGTCCCTTCGATCAGGAGAAGGTCGTCATTCCTGAGGTCAGAAAGGCGCTGGAGGCACAGTATCGCCTGGACCTGCCCCTCCACGAGCAGTACTTCGCCTACTTGGGGGATCTCGCGCAAGGAGATCTCGGCCCCTCCTTCAAATACCCGGGGCGTAGCGTCAACGAGATTCTGTTCGCAGGGCTACCCGTCACCGCTGAGCTCGGACTCTACGCGCTGATCATCGCACTGTGTATTGGCGTGACGGCAGGAGTGTTTGCCTCGCTGCGCCCCAACACCGCTCAGGATTACATCCCGATGAGCCTCGCCATGATCGGCATCTGTATGCCCTCTTTTCTACTCGGGCCCCTGCTCGTGCTGATCTTTGGCATCTGGCTCGAGTGGCTGCCGATCACCGGCTGGGGCGATATTCCCGGCGATAAGATTCTGCCCGCCGTGACCCTGGGATCCGCCTACGCCGCCTATATTGCGCGACTGAGCCGCGCGGGTATGCTCGAGATACTGTCACAGGATTATATCCGCACCGCGCGGGCCAAGGGGTTGCCCGAGTGGCGTGTCGTAACACAGCACGCCCTGCGCGGCGGGCTGATTCCAGTGATTGCCTTCCTCGGCCCGGCGTTTGCGGGTTTGCTGGCTGGCTCTTTTGTAGTGGAGACGATCTTTCAGATCCCGGGTTTGGGCCGCTTTTATGTGCAGGCCGCGTTTAATCGCGACTACACGATGATTCTAGGCACCACCGTATTCCTCTCGTCTCTGATCGTATTTTTTAATCTCGTGAGCGACATTATTGCCGCCTGGCTGAACCCGCGACTGCGACATCAGTTTCAGGGGGGCGGCTCATGAACACCGCTACACAGCTATTCAATGACGCCGAAAAGGGCTCCTCGCTCTGGCACGATGCGTGGTTGCGGCTGCGCAAGAACAAACTGGCGCTCTTCGGGGGCAGCGTGCTGCTGTTTATGATAGTCGTTGCGCTGCTCACGCCGTGGATCGCTCCCTACAGCTACGAGGCGCAGAATCTGGATCTCGGCGCGTCTCCGCCATCGGCCGCGCACTGGCTGGGCACCGATATTTTTGGTCGTGATGTGCTGACGCAGATCATGTACGGGGGTCGTATTTCGCTCGCCGTGGGCTTCATTGCCACCGCAGTTGCATTGCTGATTGGCGTCACCTGGGGCGCCGTAGCAGGCTATGTCGGCGGCAGGGTGGACGCGGTCATGATGCGCCTGGTCGATATTCTTTACGCCCTGCCCTTCATGATTTTTATCGTGCTACTGATGGTCGTATTTGGGCGCAATATTTTGCTCCTCTTCCTCGCCATCGGCGCGGTGGAGTGGCTGACCATGGCGCGCATCATGCGCTCGCAGGTGCAGTCACTGCGGCAACAGGAGTTTGTCGAAGCGGCGGTGTCAGTGGGCCTCTCCCCCGCGGCGATTATCCGTAAGCACGTGGTGCCCAACGCATTGGGGCCCATCATCGTTTACACCACGCTGACGATCCCCAGCGTCATGCTCCTTGAGGCGTTTCTGAGCTTTCTGGGCTTGGGCATACAGCCGCCGGCAACCTCGTGGGGTTTGCTCATCAGCTATGGTGCTGAAACCATGGAGGAGTATCCGTGGCTCCTCATCTTCCCCGGCTGTACACTCACGCTCACCCTGTTTTCTCTTAACTTTCTCGGCGACGGCTTACGCGATGCGCTGGACGTGCGTGGATCCAAGGACTAACCCGTGGCCTTACTCTCAGTCGACAATCTGTCAGTGAGCTTCGTCACCCGTAACGGCACCAACAAAGCCGTTGATAACGTGAGCTTTACGGTTGAGGAGCGCCAGATCACCGCCATTATTGGCGAGAGCGGCTCGGGTAAATCGGTCTCCTGCTACGCCATGCTGGGCCTGGTGCCGAGCCCACCGGGGCGCATCGATGGCGGCACCGCGCTCTTTCAGGGGCAGGATCTTCTCGCTCTCTCCGAGGCCGAGCTCCGCGCCATTCGCGGGCGGGACATCGCCATGATCTTTCAGGACCCGATGACCTGCCTGAACCCGTTCATGAAAGTAGGCGACCAGCTCATTGAGCCGCTGACGTTACACAAAGGTCTGGCCAAAGCGCCGGCTCGCGCGCAGGCGGAGGCACTGCTTGATGAGGTGGGCATCCGCGATCCGCAAGCGGCGATGAATGCCTTCCCCCATGAGTTTTCCGGGGGCATGCGCCAGCGGGTCATGATCGCCATGGCGCTGATCAATGAGCCGAAGCTCCTCATTGCAGATGAGCCCACCACCGCCTTGGACGTGACGATTCAGGCTCAGATTCTGAAGCTGATTGCCGAGCTCCAGACCAAGCGCGATATCGGCGTGTTGTTCATCAGCCACGATCTAGCTGTGGTGTCCGATATCGCCGATCAAATCGTGGTGATGGAAAAGGGCAAAGTCGTTGAAAGCGGCGAGCCCAAAGCCATTTTCGAGAGTCCACAGCACTCCTACACCCAAAAACTGTTGGCGGCGATCCCCAGCGGTGAGAAGGCGGCCGACACGGTGGCGTCTGACCCGTTGATTCGCATCGACAATCTGCGCACCTGGTTTACCCCGACAGCCGGCGCAGAACCCGTCAAGGCCGTTGACGATGTGTCGATCGAGATTCACCGTGGTGAGGTGCTTGGGTTGGTGGGCGAATCCGGCAGCGGCAAGTCGACACTCGGGCGCTCGATCCTGAGGCTGGTACCCATTACCGGCGGGCAGATCACCTTTGAGGGCACCGAGCTGTCATCGCTGGAGGGCCGCGCGCTCAAGCAGTTCCGCCACCGCATGCAGATGATCTTTCAGGATCCGTATGCCTCGCTGAACCCGCGCATGACGGTCTATGACACGCTGTCCGAGCCCCTGCTGCTGCATGGCCTGGTGAATAAGGCGGGGCTAGATCAAGCGATACGCGAATTGATGGATAACGTGGGACTGGCTCGCGCCTTTGTGCGCAAGTATCCCCATGAGTTCTCGGGCGGGCAGCGCCAGCGCATCGCCATCGGGCGTGCACTGGCGACACGCCCTGAATTCATTGTCGCGGATGAGCCAGTTTCGGCGCTGGACGTGACTATTCAGGCACAGATTCTCGATCTGTTGGCCGATCTCACCAAAGAATACGGACTAACCATGCTGTTTATCTCACATGATCTGGCGGTGATTCGACAGATCGCCGACCGTATTGCCGTGATGTACCACGGCAAGCTGGTGGAAGAGGGCTCGACGGCACGTTTGTTTGACTCTCCCCAGCAGGATTACACCCGCTCACTGCTGGCTGCGATTCCTGGCGCGAATGCTGCCTGATTTACATTGGGCTAACCCAATAGCGATCTGCAAACCAAAAGGCTCAGTGCGCCCCGGATGAGCGCTACAGAGTAAAGCCAGAATCCAGCGTGACCAACTGACCGGTCACATAATCAGAACCAGTTATCAACGACACAATCGTGTCAGCCACATCGTCAGGGGTTACCACGTGCCCCAGTGGCGTCTGGCCCGCAAACATCTTTTTCAGGCCATCGTATTGCTCGGCATCGCCGCCGCCCCAGGTATTGAACGCCCAGTCGCCATCAATCAGGCCGGGCAGTACGGCATTCACGCGGATCTTCTGTTTACCCAACGTCTTGGCCAGCGTTCGCGTCAGGCTGTTCATCCCGGCTTTGGAGGCGCAGTAGGCGATGGAACTGCCGTTGGCGGTCATGCTCGCAATGCTTGAGGTCATAATGATCTCTCCGCCACCCGCCGCTCCGATATGCGGTGCTGCCTCACGGGACATCATAAACGCCCCAATCAGGTTCACACGCAGCGTGCGCAACCAGACCTCTTCGGTGAGCGCTTCAAGCTGGTCATGGGGCACAAAAGTCGTGGTGCCCGCATTGTTCACCAGCACGTCGAGTTGCCCGAATTGCTCAATCGTCGCGGCGACCAGTCGCTTGCAGTCGGCTTCTTCTGATACGTCTGCCTGCACTGCCAGTGCCTGACCCCCAGCTGAAGTGATGCGCGAGACGACCGCTTCGGCGGCGTCTGCGGAGCGGCTGTAGTTGACGAAGACCCGCGCGCCCATTCCAGCAAGCTGCTCAGCCAACGCAGCTCCCACGCCCGAGCTGGCGCCCGTAATCAATACCACACGACCTGCTACATCCATTTTCAATACGCTCCACTAATACTGCTGAATGCACAGGAGTGTATCGGTTGGGCGCCGTGACGCCACCCTTTCTGGGCAGCATGTCTCTTGCAGACCTGAAGGTGCCGCGATGCAGGGCGCGATTAGCACGTTAGCTGCAGGCTGCGGTAAGGGCGACTGTTGAAAGAAAGTGTGAGGTGGCACGCGCCACCTCACGTTGTGCTCAGAGGGTTAGGCTACTTGAAGCGGCAGTGACCGCAGGCGCTGGCCAATAGCTTTAAAGACTGCATTGGCAACCGCTGGCGCGATCGGCGGTAGCCCCGGCTCACCAACGCCAGTGGGCTCGGTGCCGCTGTCGATAATAATGACCTCGATTTCGGGCGACTCACTCATGCGGAGCATGGGGTAGTCATGAAAGTTGCTCTCCTTGATCGCGCCGTTCTCGAGGTTCAACCCGCCATAAAGCGCTGCGGTGAGACCATAAATCACGGCGCCCTCCATTTGTGAGCGCACGATGTCGGGGTTCACGGCCTGACCGCAGTCGAGCACGCAGGTCACCTTGTGCACGCGGATTTTGCCGTTATCGACCGATACCTCCGCAATTTCTGCCACGTCGGTGTGAAAGGAATGGTGCGCCGCAAAGCCCAGATGATGTCCTGAAGGCGGAGTCATACTCGCCATCCGCTCGCCGGCGACGCGAATCACATTATTAAGCCGCGGCGTGTTCTGCGTGTTCTGCAAACGAAACGCCACTTCATCCATCCCCGAGGCCTGGGCCAATTCGTCGATCATCGATTCCTTGGCAAAGGCGGTGTAGGAGTGCCCCACGGAACGCCAAAAAGTCATGGGCAGTTCGTGATCGACGGTCATGTGTGTGACGCGGGTATTCGGGTGATCGTAATCCTCGAAGAGCCCCTCGGTGCTGGCTTCATCGGTGGCAAATGTCTCGAAATACCACTCGCTCAGTTTCGCCACGCCCTCCACAAAACCATCCCCCATCCAGGGGTACAGCGCTGGCAGTAGCCCTCTGAAAGTATCGGGAGAGATATCCGCTCCGGCGCGGGCGGCATCCCATGCAATCAGGTTGCCTCCACCATCAACACCCGCCTTGATGCGCATCAGCGACGCGGGCCGGAACGGCCCTTGTTGAATATCATCCTCACGGGTCCAGACAAGCTGGACGGGCTTACCACTCGCCTTGGCAATTTCAGTCGCCTCGACAATGTAAGAAGGACTACCGCGCCGACCGAAGCCACCGCCCAGATAGGTCTGGTGGAAGCGCACGTTCTCGGCGGGAATATCCGCAACGCGAGACACCAATCCGGGGACGGCGGAGGGAAACTGAATACCCGTCCACACCTCTGCCTGATCGCCGTCAATTCGCACCACTGCATTCATAGGCTCCATGGGTGAGTGGGACAATAGCGGTGCCCAGTACTCAGCCTGTCGCGTGATGCTGGCTGCCTCGAAGGCCGCCTCGGCATCCCCTTCATTTGGACCCTCCAGGCCATCGGCCGTATCCAAGGCGGCGGCATAATCGCGGCGCAGCGTATCGGTGCTTACCGAATTGAGCGGCAAAGACTCCCACTGCACATCGACTTTGGCGGCGGCCTGCTTGGCCTGCCAGAAACTCTCGGCGACGACCGCGACCCCGGTGCCGATCTCAAAGACATCGGTCACGCCGGGCATATTGCTCGCGTTCGTCGCGTTGACAGAGAGCGCCTTCGCGCCGGCCACTGGCGCGCGCACCACGACTGCGTAATGCATACCGGGCACGTCAACGTCGATGCCAAACTGAGCGGTGCCGGTTGACTTGGCGATCGCATCGACCCGGCGGGTTTCCTGACCGATGTATTGGAACTGAGAGGCGGGCTTTAGCGGTGCGTCGCCCTCAATCGTGAGCGATTGCGCCGTCGTAATGTAATCTGCATAGGGGTAACGCATTTCACCCGCCACCACATAGCCGTTATCAGTAGTGAGTGACGAGGGCGCCACGCCGAGGTCTTTGGCTGCGGCCTCGAGAATCAGCGCCCGGGTATTGGCGCCGACCTGTCGCAGTTGAAGGTAGTGGGCGCGAATGGAGGTGCTCCCTCCCGTACCCTGCATGCCGAATGCGGGGTTCACATAATCCTCGTGCGCCCCGGCGAGGCGAATCTCCATATCGAGGGGATCTACATCCAGCTCTTCACCAACCAGGGTCGCCAGACCGGTGGTCACGCCCTGCCCCATCTCGGAGCGAGCCGTGTAAAAACGAATGGTATTGTCAGGCAGCACCTGCAGGAAGGCATTAGGCGTCCAAGCACCCTCCGTTCTCGCCACCGGTAGCGGCGCCGGCGTGCTGGAGCAACCTGTGATGGCAAAACCGACCACCAGACCACCACCTGTGACCGCACTGGTTTGCAGGAAGCGACGACGCGAGACATTGACTGTGTTCATGCTCTGCCCTCCGTCTGCGCCATGGCATCGTAGGCGAGCGCGCGCTCGCTCACTGACTGGATCGCGCGCTTGATGCGCGGGTAGCAACCGCAACGGCAGATATTGCCCGCCATAACGGCGTCGATCTCGTCACTGCTCGGGTTGGGGTTGGCATCAAGGAGCGCCGCCGCGGCCATAATCTGGCCCGACTGACAGTAACCACACTGGGGTACGGCATGCTCGTGCCAGGCCGCCTGCAGGGGGTGCAGATCCTCTGGCGTGCCGAGGCCTTCGATGGTGGTAACGGCGCGGCCTGCCACTGCAGAGATCGGCGTGACACAGGTTTTCACGGCGGCACCATCAACATGCATGGTGCAGGCTCCACAAAGCCCGGCACCGCAGCCGAACTTGGAGCCTTTGAGCTTGAAGTGGTCCCGCACTACCCATAGCAATGGCGTATCGGCATCGACAGCCGTTTCGACGGCCTGCCCGTTGAGCGTGAATCCGATCATCCGTGATATCTCCAGCAAGTCATGTGCAAGCAATTAACGCATCGTTATACGGCATAAGGCGGCGCCACAGATTGCTACGGGGAGCGTAAAAAGATCGCCATCTCAGCGGGTTTTCGACAGCTGTAACAGTTGTCACAGCCGTAGCACTTGTAATCGCTGTGGCACTGGCAACAAAAACGCCGCGCAGACCGCTAGTGAGGCCCTGCGCGGCGCATGATAGCGAGTGTGGCCCGCAACTGCAGGCGATGCATTACTCGGGGTCAGCGACCTTCAGCAGTTGCTTGCCCAAGTTTTTGCCGGTGAACAAACGCTGCAGAGTGGTGGGGATATTCTCGAACCCTTCCTGCATGTCGATTTGGTACTTGAGCTTGCCCTCACCAATCCAGCCCAGCAGCTCTTTGATTGCCTCACCCGCCCGGGGCAGATAGTCGAGCACGATGAAGCCCTCCATGCGGCTACGCATGATGACCAGATTCATAATGTTGGTGGGGCCTGGCTGAGGTGTCGTTGCGTTGTAGTTGGCGATGCCCCCACACATGACGACCCGTGAGCGCATATTCAGGTGATTCAGCGCCGCCTCGAGGGTGTCGCCACCGACATTGTCGAAGAACACATTCCACTTCTCTGGGCAGGCCTCGGCGATCTGCTGATCGAGGTTGCCCTGCTTATAATCAATGGCGTGATCAAAGCCAGCCTCCTCAGTCAGCCAGGCGCACTTCTGGGGGCCGCCCGCAATACCGACCACACGGCAGCCTTTAACTTTGGCGATTTGCCCCGCTACGGAACCCGTAGCACCGGCCGCGCCCGAGACCAGCACCGTCTCGCCGGGCTGGGGATCGCCCAGATCGAGTAATCCAAAATACGCTGTGAGACCGGTAACACCCAGCACCGACAGCATCATCTCCGGAGGCGCGCCCTCCGGCATCGGTCGTAGGCTCGAGGGTGGATGGGCCGGGTCAACGACCGCATAGTCCTGCCAACCGTTCGTCGCCTGCACCATTTGACCCGCCGAGAAATCCGGGTGATTCGACTTCACCACCTGAGCCACGCAGCCTGCGCGCATGGGCTCACCGATCTGCACAGGCGGCAGGTAACTCTCGCGATCCATTGTCCATCCGCGCTGGGTAGGATCAAAAGAAAACATGAGATTGCGAATCAGCACCTCGCCCTCGCCCGGTTCGGGAATGTCGGTCTCTACGTACTTGAAGTGTTCGGGGCCGATCATGCCCACGGGGCGCTCGTGTAACAGCCACTGTCGATTCATTGTTTTATGTCTCCGCGTATCACATGTTTGTCGCCGACCGCTTTAACTCGCTTTGAGCTCACTCGAAGGCGTGCCATGTTGCGAGGGTAAACGTCGGTTGATTAAGAGATGCGACCATACCGCATCGGCGGCCACTTGTACTCCGCGCCCTGTCACGGGCTGGTGACGCCGCATGGCAGGTCAGGTGCGGGCCGTCTGCGGGGGGCGTATGATTTGTGCAGATCCAGCCGGACACACAGACCTGACCTTCCCGGACCAGCCCATGACACTGACGACCCTCCATCTGAACCTCTCCGAGGAGCGCAACCCCATCGCCAGCAAACCACTGTTGGCTGGCCTCATCGGCGCCTGGCTCACCGCATCCGCAGTCTCCGCGGCTGGCGATGACGATGGCGACTCACAGCCGGTGCTCACACGGGTGAGCCCGCACGCGCAAACGGTCGCTGCGGTGGCGGATCAGCTTTGGGAGCGGGCCGAGCTTGGCTACCTCGAGCAAAACTCCAGCGCGCTCTTGCAACAAACACTTGAGGCGGCCGGCTTTGAAGTCAACGCCGGCATTGGCGGCATCCCGACGGCGTTCACCGCCAGTTTTGGCAGCGGAAAGCCGGTGATTGGCATAATGGGTGAGTTCGATGCCCTGCCCGGGATCTCACAGGCTGCCCTGCCCGTTGCCCAGCCGATTGATGGCAAGCCCAGCGGCCATGCCTGCGGACACAATTTGTTCGGCGCCGGTTCACTGGGTGGGGCGTTGGCCGTCAAAGACTGGCTCCAACAAACCGGCCAACAGGGCACCGTGCGGTTTTACGGCACACCAGCAGAGGAAGGCGGCTCGGGCAAGGTCTACTTGGTTAGGGCCGGCGCTTTTGAAGACGTCGACGTAGCGCTGCACTGGCACCCGGGAGATGAGAACAGCGCCAGCCCCTCCAGCACGCTTGCCAACAAATCAGCCAAATTCCGATTCTCGGGGGTGTCATCCCATGCCGCTGCCGGACCCGAGCGCGGCCGCTCGGCGCTCGATGCCGTCGAAGCCATGAACTTTATGGTGAACTTGTTGCGCGAGCATGTACCGGAGGAGACCCGCATCCACTACGTGATCACCGAAGGGGGTATTGCGCCCAACGTGGTGCCCAACTTTGCCGAGAGCTTTTACTACGTGCGCCACCCTAACGCCGGCGTGCTTGCCACGCTGTGGGATCGGGTGATCGCCGCCGCCGAGGCGGCAGCGCTGGGCACGGGCACCACGCTGGAATACGAGATCATCCACGGCAATCACAGCGTGCTCCCCAATGAGGTCCTGGCACAGCGGGCCTATGACCATCTGCTGGCATTGGGGGGTCCAAGGTACGATGAGGCCGATCAGCGCTTTGCCCATCAGATTGCCAAGACCCTGCCCGGCGGGCGCTACGAGCCCGGGTCCGAGACACTCGTTGAGCCCTTTATCGTCAAGCAGAGCAAGGGGTCTACTGATGTGGGTGACGTCAGTTGGAACGTGCCCACCGTCGGCTTGAGCACCGCCACCTTTGTACCGGGTACCGGGCTCCATACTTGGCAGGCAGTGGCCACGGGCGGCACGCCGCTGGCGCACAAGGGCACACTATTAGCAGCTGAAGTGCTCGCCGCCACGGCGATTGATCTGCTGAGCCAGCCTGATCTGGTGGCCGCGGCCACCGCTGAGTTCAACGACCGACGCGGGCCCGATTTTGCCTACGTACCGTTACTCGGCGATCGCGACCCGCCGCTGGATTACCGGCGCTAGTCGCGCACACTATTCGGCACCCCGAACAAAGGCAGCGGAACATAAAAGACAAGAAGCACATACCAAAACATAAAAAAAACCAAGCTATAAGAAAGGACACACCATGAGCGACCTCACTAAAACCGCTGTAGGGCTATGCTGTGCGGCACTGGGCATCAACCATGCCTTTGCTGCCGACGACTCAGAGATCGACATGACCTGCGACAGCGAGAAGCCGGTGATCATGTTGGTCGCCGGGCGCACGCTGGACGCCGAGCGAATGCGCGACTACGCCATTGCGTTAGGCAGCTCCGACCTCTACCCCAACGCCCGGGGCTATTATCTGAACATCCCGCGACCCTTGCGGGTGCTCGAGGGCGAGCTCGACGCGGACGATGTGGCGCTGATGGTGCGCTTTCCATCAGAGTGCTCGGCAGTGAACTTCTGGTACGACGACTTCTACCAGACCGAGATCAAGCCCATGCGTCTGAACCCCTCCGCCGGGGACTACGTGGTCACGCTCTATAACGAGGCCGATCTACCCCCCTACATGGCGGGCAAGGTGGGAGACGGCAGCTACCTCACTGAGTGAGCATCGCGGCTACTGCCAACCGGGCGGTAGCACCTCCCACTCGGGGGCTTCAAACTCACCGATAAAGCGAATCTCCACAAAGGGCGCTTGGGACTCAATGATCTCCTGCACTACCCCCGGGAGTGACGCCGGCGAGGCATCCCGCGCGGCTTTGCTCTCCCACGTGGCGATCGCCAAAGCGGTGCGCTCGTCGCCTATTTTTCGATGCAAGCGCGTACCCTGCGCACCGGGTGCTTGCTGTATCAAGTCGCTCGCCCGCACCCAGGCCTCGGCGTACTGCTCGATGGTGTAGCCGGGCTTGGCGGTGACTTCAAAGAGGTAGTGCATGTTGGGCTCCCCTTATCGGCAAATGGCGCAACACGATCAATAACCGCGGCCTGTCCGCACCGCGTCGGTCAGGGCCTCGCCGGCGATATATCGTTTGAGATTGCGCTCAAACACCTCGGCGACCGCTTCATCGGGGGTGGGGCCCGCGGTGTGCGAGGTAATGTGCACCCCGGGCGTTGACCAGAGCGGATCATCCGCGGGCAAGGGCTCTTCCCGAAAAACATCCAATACCGCCGCTCTCAGGTGGCCCGCATTGAGTGATGCGATCAGGTCGGCTTCCACCACGGCATTACCTCTGCCGGCATTGATCACGATCGCCCCCGGGCTGAGCCGCATGAAAAACTCGTGATCAATCAAGTTATCCGTCTGCGACGTTTGCGGCAGCACGCTAACCAGATAATCGAGCCTTTCTGCAAAAGCCAGTCGTTCCGCACTCGGGTAGCAGGCGGTAAAACTCTTCACGGCGCGGCCGTCGGAGTTGAGTCCACTCACCTCTACGCCAAAGGACCTCGCCGCGAGAGCGATGGCGGTGCCGATGCCGCCAGTGCCCATAACGCCCATCCGTTTGCCTGTGATACGGGGCTCAAGGGTAGGCACCCAATGAGTATGTGACGCGCGGCTGATCACATTACGCTCTATCGCCAGCAGCCACCCCATCACGTACTCGGTCATAGCGGGGCCAAACACGCCTTTCAGCGGCGTGATCTGCAGTGTCTCACTGGCGAAGTGGGCGATCGCATCAATGCCCGCCCAGGTGCTCTGCACCCAGCGCAGTTGGGGGCAGCGCGGAATGATGGCCGCCAAATCTGGTGGGGCACCCACCGCGACTTCCACTGCGGAGGTTTCTATTTCATCCCGCGGGGCGACAACCATTGTGCGACGTTGCGGTGCTGCCAGCGACATTACGGCGTCGGTCCAGGGCGCCGATTCGGCGGCTACGATCAGTAGTTGAGGTGCGTCGCTCATGGCGCAGATTTGAGCACAGCCCTCGGTCGCAAGGAAGCGGTCGTTAGAGCTCGGGCTAACGTTAGAAACCTAGATAAAAAACCCACCGGGGCGGGTTTTTCGGTTTATGTAAACGCTAAGCAATAAGGCGCGGACAGCTACCTGCCTGCAGGGCGGGCTGTCTCAGGCGGCCGAGAGGCGCCGGTAGCCCATCCAGCCCATAAGGCCCGCGAGCAGTCCCAGCACCCCGTAAGGGATCGGCACAGGAATGTAGGGAACGTAAATACCGCTGCCACCCACTAGCGCAACGGACAGAGGGTCCTCAAGCTCTCCATCTCGTGGATCGAGATCTAAGTCACCATCATTGTCAGTAAGGTCATACTCAATGACCTGCCCTGTGATACGGCTACCGGGGATTGCCCGCAAGGAGTCCCCCGCATCGCCACTGGTCTTCGTGGCGATAGAGCCCTCAGGCAGTAGGACTGAGTCACGAGCCGTGATGCGAACACCTATCGTCACCCCCGTTTCACACTCGGTGATCGTGAGGCGCAACAACTGGTCCACTACCAATGTCCATCCAGGATAATCATAGGCCGGCCTGGTCTCCACTATATCCAAAGAGCATGAGGAGCCGCCGGGCGGAATGATTTCTATCAAATGACCATCGATTTCCTCGTCGACATTTTTGGGGATAGCCGTCGCCGTAGCCGCCTTGGGCTGAAACTCCAGCGGCGTCGTCGGCGCAAGGTAACCCGTTCCCCCGAGAGACTCGGCACTCTCAGAAATCGCCAGGCCAAACGTAGCGCTACCGCTGTCACCCGTCTCTCCGCTTTTGGCGACAGAACCCAACATCAGAGAAACCAAGCCCGTGAAGCCCTGACTGCACTGATTACCGTCACAGAGCGTGTTTTGAGGCCAAGCCTTTAAGGACGAGGCATCAGGTGTGCGGAAAGTCAGCTTGCCGCTGGTTGCATCATTCGTCCCCACATTTGCAAAATCGAATTGGAGGTTTGTTTCACCGCCCGGCTCAAATCGGTCAGGCGAGAATTGTGCCGCCAGATTAATGACAGGTTTTGTGGCCACCTGCAGCGTCGCCGTGTTGGAGTTCTGCTGACCAGCGTTATCCAGTGGGTCCTTAAAAGAAATTTGGGCTTGGAGCGATAGGCTACTGTTCTCTGTATTGGGCGCGGTGAGTGTGGCGGCCACTTGCTGCTCCTCGTCAGCGGCTAGTGTCCCGAGAGACCAATTCAGGTAACTCGTGCACGGATCCAAGTTCTGATCACAGGTCGCACCGGCTGGAATCGACGCCACCGCGCCGGTGGGAATAGGTAGCGCGACATTGGTCTCCCTCGCCGTCTTGCGAATCTATTGCCCTCACCGTGACAGCATACGTTGTGCCATTTACGAGGCCCGTCAGCTGAAGCGTGGCTGCCTGCTGAAGCGTCGGCATGGCACCCGTGATGTCGGTCCACGTACCCGCGGAACCACCTACGACATCTAATTTGTATTGGTACTTCGCAATCGGATAAGTGTGCTCTTGTCCCGCTATATAGGTCGCGGTAAGGAACTGATTGCTGGGCACGAGATCAGTGATGGTTGGAGCGTCGGGCGTCTGATCCTCAGGGGTAGGATCTGGCCCGGTACAGGAGTAGCTTAAGTCGGCGTTCGGCGTGACCGTGTACAGAATACCCAGTTCGGTCCAAGGGGCGGCGTTCCGGGGGTAGTAGCGCAACTGATAAGCGCCTTGTCCTTGGGGCACGTTTTGATCTCCCGCCCCTCCCGACTTTCCGAACAGCGCTACACGCATACTGTCGTTGCCCGTACTGGGATCTCGATAGTGTACGACCCCATTAAGAAAACGGTCCTGAACGTTCCAAAACTTGATTCGGTCGTCATCGGCAAAAGGCGCGTCGGACGTGCGTTTTAACCTCGTCTTGCCTGACGTTTTGGCATAAAGCCGCACGTTAGGGCCAAAATCGACAAACTCGGCACTGCTGCCATAAAGATTTTCTTGAACGATTCCGTTAGCACACTCAGTGCCAAGCACAATACCGCCACCCATGATCGCCTCAATCTGGGCAGGGTGTGCAAAGGGCGCCTGAAGTGCCGCCACCAGGACTGCCATCGCAAGAGCGATCTCAGCGCTCAACTGACGCGCGTAACATTTCCAGTCTGTTTGCGGCACGTTTGTGGCTCCAGTTTCTGACGGTGGCGGCTGTGTGTTAATTATGCTGGTTTTATGGCCGCATTCGTCAGACACCACCTGCGCTTCGGAGGTATTTACCATAATTTGTCGCGATTTGCGCCGAATCTGGGTGTAAAAACCGCGCGCGGTTACCTCCCCCCCCCAACGCAACTGTCAAACGTCAATCTTAGAGAGATAACGAGTTTAACGGGTAGTTAATGGGGACAAATCAGCTCAATTTTCGAGTATCGCGCTGGATCACGAGGTGCTCTCCGGCACTCACTCGATACGCGGGGTCCACCACCGACGACACAAAACGCCACTGGGCAGTGGCCGTCTCGGGGGCCAGCGTGACGTGGGTCCAACCGCGCTGTGCCGTGTCACAGGCCACCAGCTCAGGGCTGGCGCCTTTGAGTAGCGCCTGCATCTCATCAGGTGGCAGCGGCACGTAGTTCTCAAGCCCGGGGCTTGAGACACCGGGTGTACCCCACTCCACCCCAACAGCCTCGCCCTTTTGGTTGGTCAAGTTAAAAGCCCAGCCATTGTGGGTGTCGCCGGCCAACGAGATCGGGTTGGTGGCGTGGGCAGTGAGCAGGGCAAAGAGCCGCTCCCGGGCGGCGGGGTAGCCGTCCCAGGCGTCGAGATTGGAAGGCAAGCCATAGGGGGCCAGCTGCTGGGTTTGGGCGACCCGTGGCCGGGCGTATTCAGAGAGCTCGAGCTTGGCGAGTTCCGCGGGCGGGATGACCGGGATATTGAGCTTACCCATGAGCACCTGCTGCCCCAGCACCTGCCAGGTGGCGCCGCGAGCTTTGCTGCGTTGCAGTGCTTGCTGCAGCCACGCTTCCTGTTCTTCACCCAGCATTTGCCGGTTGGGGTTGTAGAGATCGTTTTTGATAAACGCTTCCACGCTGCCGGCCTGCTCAATGCCCTTGGCGTAATCAAGTTGCTCGTCGCGGCCGACCAAGCGGGTGTCGAGCATCATTAAGTCAGCCAGGTCACCGATCTGGAAGGCGCGATAGATCACACCCTGATCGCCCTCGGCACCGGTGCGGATCGGCATCCACTCGTGGTACGCCTGCCGGGCGGCGTGAATGCGCTGAAAGAAATCGCCCTCGCCATCGTTATGGTTCTCAGCCCCCGTCTGCCAGGTGTTGTTGGCGAGCTCATGGTCATCCCAGACAGTGATCCACGGGTGCGCCGCGTGGGCGGCGAGGAGGTCCGGGTCGGTGCGGTACAGGCCGTGGCGCATGCGGTAGTCCTCGAGCACTAAAATCTCGTGCTCGGGGTCTACCGTGCGGCCAAACTGGTTTTCTGCAATGGGGTTTGCGTAGCGACCCAGGTGGTACTCGTACAGGTAGTCGCCAAGGTGTAGCACCACGTCAAGCTCAGACTCGGCGATATCTCGGTAGGCATGAAAGAACCCCTGCGGGTAATTCGAGCACGACGCCACCGCCATTTTAAATTCGCTCACCGCCCCTGTGGGCAGGGTGCGGGTGCAGCCCACCGGTGAGGTCACGCCATAGGCCATGAATCGGTAGCAGTAACTCGTGCCCGGCGTGAGGCCCACGGCGTCGACTTTCACGGTGTAGTCGCGATCGGCGCGGGCAACCGCCTCGCCACCGGCGATCACCGTCTTGAAGGAGGCGTCGGTGGCCACCTGCCAAGTGCAGGGCACCGCGACTGCGTTGCCGCTACCGGGCAATACCCGCGTCCAGAGGATCACCCTGTCGGCCAACGGGTCACCGCTGGCGATGCCGTGGGTAAAGTGCGCGGCGGCGGGTTTATCGAAAGCAAAACCGCGCAGCGAGAGCGCGCCGAGGGAGGCGCCAGTGACTTGTAGTAAAGAACGGCGGCGAAGGGGTGTGGGCATGGGGCTACTCTGTCAGGTGTCGGTTGACTGGCGGCTTAGTAGGGCGATTAAGGCCGCGGCGCTCGCATTATGCGGGAGTTTTATGACCGAGGGGTGACGCCTACTTGGCGCGATTCGGATGATGTCATCAAACCTTGCCGGTAGGCTGAGCCACGCGCGAAGTCCGCAAATGAAGGCCGAAAGGTCAGGCTCAGATTGACGAAAGGGCTGCTGCTCACATCGATGCTCGGGCCGCTGACGTCGCCATCAGTAATGGTGAGGGCACGCAGGCCACCTACCCCCACCGCACCCTCGAGCCAAAGCGGGCCTTTGAGGCGCATACCGCCGCCAAAGCCAAAATCAAACCCACTTAGGTTCAAACCGACGGCGCCGGTGGTATTGTTCACTGCCCAACTATTGCCTGAATATGAGGCGCCCAGCGACACGAACCAGTCTTTGCTCGGGGCGTACATCACCTGCGGCCAGGGCAGAATAGCGCTCACGCTCCAGCGCTCGGTAAGGGTCAGCGAGGCACCCACATAGGGGAGCCAGGTGGTGCCAAAATCGGAGTCATCAAACACCACGCCAAACAGCCACCACAGGCGGTCGTTGCGGGTGTAGCGCGCCACGGCGCCGCCCATCACCTGCCAGTAGTCCTTGCCGCGCTCGCCGAGGCTCGAGTGGTTATAAAACGGCACCAGCGCCGTAATCACCTGCCAGTCGGGATCGACCTGATACAAATACCCCGCGGCAATTGAGGCGCTGGTTACAGAGAAGTCCTCGCCGTTATCTACCGAGAAGTCGGCGTAGGAGACATACTCACCCAGCACTGCCATGCTGCGCTTAGAGAGTAAAAACGGCACCCCCGCGTAGTGGCTGGTGGAACTCACCTGATACTTTGCGCCCGCAGTCTCGGGCGTGGCGCCCTCCTCGCTGACCGTGGCGTCGCCATAATGCGTGCCGCCCAAAAACGCCACCGGCAAAAAGGGCGCGTTGCTAAAGCTTCGGGCAAAAACTAGATCGGATTCAGTAAAGGCCCGCGCGGCGCGCTCGATAAAACCCTCATCGGGCGGCACCACTTCGCTAGTGAGTGTGGCTTCCTTGCTCTCGGCATCCGCGCTGCTGCCATCCGCTTCACTGTATTCGGCCGTCGCCTCCGCACCCACGTCGTTGCCCTGAAGCGTCTCCCCTTCACCTGGAACCTCTTCCTCTGAAGAGGCCGGTGCAGACAACGCGCTCAGTACCAACAGGCCAGCGATGAGCAGCGCACTCAGGGGGAAGGTGACGTTATCAGGTGGGGCGGGCAACAAAAACTCCGATTGGGTCAGGCTTTCAGTTTCGGGCAATCTCGGAGCGGCGGTGATTTTACCGCGCCAGCGACTGGGGATTTTAGCTGGAGGCGGTATCCTACCCGACTCCGTTTACGGTGCATTCACGATGTTCTGTAGCATGACGACTCGGCCCATCGTGTTGCAAGCTACTACGGGTGGCATTTGGTGACAGATCTCAACGCACACAGCGCGTATCGCGACGCACAACCCGACTCGTCGCAGGGTATCAATAACCCGTGGCGCTTCAGTACCGCGCCCTGCATGGACTGGACCGACCGCCATTGCCGGCGCTTCTGGCGCACACTAACCCGCCACGCCCGGGTCTATACCGAGATGGTGACCACCGGCGCACTACTTCATGGCGAGGTCGAACGGCACCTGCGCTTTAACGACGAGGAGCACCCCGTCGCCTTGCAGCTAGGTGGCGCAACACCAGCGGAACTCGCGCGGTGCGCGGCACTTGGTGAAGAATGGGGCTACGACGAGATCAACCTCAATTGCGGCTGCCCGTCAGACCGCGTGCAGAACGGCCGCTTCGGCGCCTGCCTGATGGCCGAGCCTGCACTAGTGCGTGACTGTGTAGCCGCCATGCGTGAGGCCTGTGAGGTACCGGTTACCGTAAAGCACCGGATCGGCATTGATCACCAAGAGTGCTACTCGGAGCTCTTGGATTTTGTGGGCACGGTGGCATCGGGTGGCGCCGCCGTATTTATCGTGCACGCGCGCAAGGCCTGGCTGCAGGGTCTCTCGCCCAAAGAGAACCGCAAGATCCCGCCGCTCAACTACGAGTGGGTGTACCGATTGAAGCGCGACTTTCCCCAACTGACCATTGTCATCAACGGCGGCATCGAAACACTCGATGCCTGCGAGCAACACCTCAAGCAAGTCGACGGTGTGATGCTGGGCCGGGCGCCCTATCAGAGCCCGTGGCTTCTGAGCGAGGTTGATCAGCGGCTGTTTGGTGCGACTGACCCCAGGAGCAGTGCCCGCGAGCATGCGATTGAAACCATGTTGCCCTATATCGAGGCACAATTGAGGGAAGGCGCACGGCTGCACCACGTGACGCGGCACATGTTGGGGCTGTATCAGGGGCAGTACGGGGGGCGACAGTACCGCCGGCACCTGAGCGAGCGGGCGCACAAAGCCGACGCCACAGCAGATACGTTGCTCGAAGCCATGGCTCATTGCGCCGAGCCGCCCGAGCGGGCCGTGGCGGCGGGATAAACCGATGCACGAGGGGCATCCAAGTCGCGAGGTAGCAGGCAAGTCCGGACTGTTTGGGTTTTGTTGGGGTTTTCTCAGATCGATCAATATTCCCGCGCTACAAGATCAGCCCTCGTGATTTACCATGTCGTTCTCTTATCACTCTCCCCCGCCGGGAAAGAGGTGTGCCATGTCGAACGAAGAAGGTATTAAGGAAGTTATTGAACTGCTTCATGAGCTCAAGCTGGAGCTAGTGGCAGAGATGGACTACGCGTCGCTCGAGCTACAGGTCGAGGCCATCATCGACAAGATGTATTTGCTAAGCGAAGACGACGGATAGAACTAACTTGCGTCCAGATAGCGCGGCCTGTGCTGAAACTTTGGGCGAGCGAGATTAGCCGTCGGCTGAATCCTCAGGGGCGTTCGAGGGTGTTAACGAGATCCTTGAAGGCGTCAGCGTTGTCATCATTCATGGTCATGAGCGTGCGGTGCGCCGCTAATACCTGCTTTTTCACTTCGCCCTCCTCGCAGGCCACTGCAGGGATCTCCGCAATTGTCGTGTCGGTATTGCAGCATTCGTTGCGGCGCTCAAAGAGCTGATCAAAGCCCATGGTGTCTAGCAGGCGGTCGATACTTGGATTCGTGCTAAAGATCGCCGGCCGAAACGCAAAGCGCTCCTTGGTCTGAATGGCCAGCTGGGCGAGCATGCCGAGTGTGGTGCTATCGAGCCCGTCGGCCTCGGTCACATCCACCCACACACTCACAAAACCCGGCTCGGCAAACATCGACTGAAAGTACTGATCAAGTGCGGTGCACATAGTCAGGCGCACATCACCCTCAAGCTTGAGCACGTGGGCGCCATCGTTTGAGGCCGCACAGATCCTGCAATCGCTCATCCCACACCCCGGCTCACAAACAGCCCCGCAATATCATCGGCCAAATCGTCCGAGGTGACCTCACCGAGATCCAGCCGGCGAATGAGGTCACCGGGCTTCTCAAGGCTACCGCCCAAGCGGCACAGTAGCGTCTTCTCGCGCTCGATCAGATCGACCTCGTCGATGGTTTCCAAAACGCCGTCAGACATCAGTACCAGCATAAAGGTCTCGGGGAGCGCGGTTTCTTCCAGACCGTAGCTCGCCTCGGGGGTGAGCCCGACAGGCATGCCCTCGCCGGGGAGATACTCGATGTCATCTGGCGTCATGAGCACCGGCTTCGGCAGGTGGCCCGCCACGGAGTACTGTAGCGTGTTCGCCTCGTAATCGAGGCAACCCACCACCATGGTGGCGTACTTGTTCACATGGAGTTCAAGCAGCTCGCGATTGGCAAGCGACAGCATCTCGATGGGATGAATCACGGTTTTGTCGTCGCGGCGCAGGTAATCTGAGCGTTTGCGGGCAAACAGATTTTTCAGAAGCACCGTGGCGAAGGCCGAGGAACTGCCGTGGCCCGACACGTCGGCCAGGAAGAACACCACCTTGCTCTTGCCCACCTTAAAGTAGTCGGTGAAGTCACCGCTCAAATAGAGCGAGGGCAAAATGCGGTGGCTGAACCAGTAGTCGCCGGCCTTGAGCGAATGTGCCGGGAACATGGCCTTCTGCACCTGCCTGCCCGCCGCCTGATCCTGCTCCAGAATACGCAGTGAGTGGGTAAGCTCGGTGTTGGCCCGCTCAAGGCTCTCGTTGGATTCAACCAAGTCCCGTTGCAACTGCCGGTGATGCACGCTGCGCTCAATCGCCCGTCTGACCAAACCGGGCTTTTCAGCAGGGTTCACGAAAAAGCTCGCCGCACCCAGACCCAGCGCAGTGGTCATGCTGTCCATATCACGGTGGTCACTGACCGCGAGCACCGGCACCTGCACATCAAAGCCACGCATCGCGCGGCGCACAGAGGCCCAAGAAACATTCAGCAGCTCGACGTGACAGATCACGCAGTCCCAGGGGCTGTCAGGGCCCAGCACCGCCTCAATGTCGGTGGCTTCAGGGGTAATTTCGTAGCGGTGCTGCGGGTCATCGAGAGCGGTCACCAAGGCGGCGGCGCGGTCCGCGCAGTCGTCGACCACCAACACTGATCCCGCCTGAGTCATCTCAGCAGCGCATCGGCCACTGGTGGCGAGGCATCAGAAGTCGCCCTCGTCCCAGTCGTTGTCGAACTCGGAGAACTCATCCTTTACCTGCCCGCCGGTCTCGAGTACCTCGCGGTTCTGCAGGTAGACGTCGCGATAGAAGACATAGCGATCACCGCTCATCATCTCCTCGGCGTCGAGCAGACTCGCGCGAAAATCCACCACATTGAAAGCACGCAGGCCCCAGTAGGCCTTGTCGTTCATCATTTGTCCGGTCGGCGATATGTAGGCATCGATAGAGGCACCAAAGGCGTTGCGCACCGTGCTGGGGCCGACGATCGGGATGACAAAATAATTGCCGGTCGGAACACCCCAGATCGACAAGGTGTGCCCGAAGTCAGTTTCATAGCGCGGGATACCCACCCGGGACGCGACATCGAACAGACCAAAAAGGCCGATGGTGCTATTGGTCAGTACCCGGAAAGTGTTATTGAATGCCTGCTCGACCTCACCCTGCAACAGCGCGTTGAGCGCGCCATTGAAATCATAGAAGTTGGTGAAAAAGTTGTTAACGCTGATGCGTGCCACCTCGGGCATGATGAAATCATAACCCCGGGCGACGGGCTTGATGACCAACCGGTCGGCACCGTCATTGAAATCGAACATCCACCGGTTGTAGCCCTCCCAGGGGTCGATCTCATTACGCTGATCGCTCTGGGCCTGACCCGGCAGAGGCATGGCGAGCAGCATGGTCGCCACCAGCGCGGCGCGCGCCAAGAAGCGCGCGATGAGCGCGAACCGAAAGGGAAACCAAACTGTGGCATACCGCAACATTCTGAGCTCTCGGGGCTCCTTGCTTCGCCGGCGCTTTGAGCACCAGCGCGGCTCTTTAGTTAACTTTACTCCTAATGATAGCGCGGGTCACGGGCAAATCAGCGTGGATTCTGCTCGATCCATTGCAGTACCTGTTGCCACTGCTGCTCGAGTCTTTTTGCCGAAACCGGCAGGCGGGTTTTCATTTGCTGGGCAAAGAGCGACACGCGAAACTCCTCGAGCATCCACCGGTACTGAAACGCCTCGGCGCTGAGCCGGACTAACCCGGGGTAACCCCGCTCGCACTCCTCCAGCTTTTGGTACCAGGGTGTCAACATCTCGAGCGCTTTTTGATCTTTCAGGTATTGCCCGTTCAGCCGACTGATGCGGTGTTCCGCCGCCTTGGCGTACCGCGGGTACTCTCGCAGCCAGTCGCGCCTGGCGTAGCGGAGTGTCTGACTCGCCAGCAATGCCTGCATGTTTTGCCAACAATCGTCCTGACTCGCTCGATAGTCACTGCCCAGCTTGGCACCTGTGGTGCGGCCAACACTCCACGCCTTGAGTGCCATCGCCAACTGCTCGCCTATCGCCATTACCTCGGCGAGCCATTGACTGCGGAGCGTATCGAACCAGCGCTTGTAGGCGGCATCGGAGCGCGGCAATTCGCCCCCCGTGAGGGACTGATGCGCCACCGCGGCAATCAGATCCTCCACCAGCGTTTTTCGGTCAATCTCTACCGCCGCGAAGGCCAGCACCAGCTCGTTACCCGCCAGCAGCGACTTTCTGAGCGACTTCACCACCTGACTGGCCTGCCTGGTGGCCAAGGCGACCAAACCGTCCTCGTGAGCGAGCGTCGCCTCACCCGGATAGTCGAGCAGCCGAATGGCAACACCGTCGGGCTCAGCCACCAGCGCGGGGTGTGCCACCACCTCGAGGCCCGCTGCTTTTGATTTCCATACAGCGGGCAGGTCGCCAAAATCCCAGCGTTCAACGTTGCCCCGCTCCGGCGAGTTGGCCTGCGGCGTCGCCGCTGCCGGCTCACCCGAACGGAACTCAGATACCAGCGCCGCCATATCGCGCCCCTGACCCAAAAGCTTGCCGCTAGCATCCACAACGCGGATGTTCATTCGGTAAAAGTCTTCGAGCTGCTGAGGCTGCCACTCCGCAGGAGTCACTTGCACCCCACGCTGGCGCTTGAGCACGCCACTCAAAGCGCTGCAGAGATCGCTGTCCTCTGCGGTGAGCTCAGCCAGTGCGGCGTCGACCACATCAGGGGCGGGTACGAGCTGCTTGCGGAGCGCTTTGGGCAATCCTTTGATCAGCGCAATGCATTTGTCGCGCAACAAACCGGGTACCAACCACTCAAAGAGGTATCGGGGCGCACGATTCAAGAGCGGCAGCGGAATCGTGATCGAAACCCCATCATTCTGCCGCCCGGGCTCAAACTGGTAGCGGAGCTGGTAATCCACCCCCTGCCAATGAAGCGTGGGCGGGAACTGGGCCTCCACCTCGGCACCCGGGTCCCTTACCAGAATTTGCTCGCGGTTTAGCAACAGCATCTCATCGCGGGTGCGGTCTGCCTTCAGCCACTTAATCAGCGACGTGACGCCCACGCATTGAGGCCCAAGCCGCTCATCGTAAAACTGCACCAGCGCTTCCTCCTCGATGAGCAGGTCCCGCCGCCGCGTGCGCGACTCAAGCTCCTCAACTGAGCGCATCAATGCGAGGTTTTCCTTCAAAAATCTGGGGGGCTTCATCACGTTGCCGGTGACCAGCGCGTCGCGGATAAAAATCTCTCTGGCAGCCTTGGCGTCAATGTCGCCAAAGTGCACCCGCCGCCCATCGCTGATCGTCAGGCCATACAGCGTGACCCGCTCCTTGGCCATAACACGACCGCTCCGTCGTTGCCAGGCGGGCTCGTAGTGATGTCGCTTGAGCACACGGGGGTTCACACGCAACAGCCAGTCGGGCTCAATGGCGCCGCACTGACGCGCATACACCTGCGTGGTCTCGACGATCTCGCCTGCCACCAGCCAGAGTGGCGGTTTTTTGTACTGGCCCGAGCCCGGGAACACCACGATCCTGCGGTTACGGGTGGCGTTGAACTGTTTGCCCTCATCGCGCTGTGCGACATTACCCAAGAGCCCGGTGAGAAGCGCCTGATGCACCGCCTCGTAGGCCTCCTCCTCCGGGAGTTGGGGCGGCACACGAAAACCGAGTTGCCTGCACGCCATGACCAACTGACTGTGTATCTCGCGCCACTCGCGCATACGCATAAAGGCAAGGTACTCGCGCTGGCAGAGCTTGCGCAGCTGGTTCTGACTCAGCGCCTGCCGCTGCGCCTCGTAGTAGCGCCACAGCGCGAGCCACGCCAGAAAATCCGAGCGCGGATGCTGAAAGCGCGCATGCGCCTGATCGGCCTGAACCTGTTTGTCTGTGGGTCGCTCGCGGGGGTCCTGAATCGACACGGCCGAGACAATCACCAGCACCTCGGCCAGGCAACCCAGTTCCTTGGCCGCCAGCAGCATGCGCCCCAGACGCGGATCGACCGGCAAGCGAGCCATGCGTTGCCCCAGTGCCGTGAGTTTGCCCCGTGCCGATACCGCATCCAGCTCTTCAAGCAGTCGGTACCCGTCGCGCACAACCTTCGGGTCAGGGGGGTCGATAAAGGGAAAGCGATCCACGTCCCCCAAACCCAACTCGAGCATGCGCAGCACGACGGCGGCCAGGTTGGTGCGGCGGATCTCCGGGTCAGTAAATTCAGGGCGACCCAGAAAATCCTGCTCGCTGTAGAGCCTGAAGCAGACGCCGTCAGACAGACGACCGCAACGGCCCTTGCGCTGATTGGCACTTGCCTGAGAGATGGGCTCAACCGGCAGCCTTTGGAGACGGCTGCGCACGCTGTAGCGGCTGATGCGCGCCTCACCCGGATCGATCACGTAGCGAATCCCCGGCACCGTTAACGAGGTCTCTGCGACATTGGTCGCGAGCACCACCCGCATTCCTGAGCCACCGCTCTGGAATACGCGATTCTGCTCGGCCTGACTCAGGCGCGCATACAGTGGCAGCACGCGCAGCCGGTCGTTATCTCTGAGCGCCTTGGCGAGCTCGCGAATGTCTCGCTCACCGGGCAAGAACACCAACGCATCGCCGCGGGGGCCGAATCTGCCCTGCTCAATCTCAGCAAGCAGGTCGGCGATTTGCTGCCGCACGCCCTCGTCCCGATCCTCGGTATCACCCACATACTGGACATCTACCGGATAGGTCCGGCCGCTGACTTCGATCACCGGTGCGTCATTAAAATGCTCGGAGAAGCGCGCCACATCGATGGTCGCCGAGGTCACGATGACTTTGAGATCCGGACGTCGCGGTAGCAACTGCTTCAAATACCCCAACAGAAAATCGATATTGAGGCTTCGCTCGTGGGCCTCATCAATGATCAGCGTGTCGTAGGCACTGAGGTCGCGGTCATGGGTCAGCTCAGCCAGCAGAATACCGTCAGTCATGAGCTTGATCGCACTCGCATCTGACACGGTATCGTTAAACCGAATCTGGTAACCGACCAAATCTCCGAGGGTGGTGTTGAGCTCATCAGCGATCCGCTGGGCCACGGTGCGGGCGGCGATGCGCCGCGGTTGGGTATGACCTATCCGCAGCTGCCGCCCGCGGCCCAGAGACAGACAGATCTTCGGTAGCTGGGTGGTTTTACCCGAGCCAGTCTCACCGGCCAGAATCACCACCTGATGATCGCGAATCGCCGCTTCGATATCGCCCCGACGCCCGCTGACCGGCAACGCCTCGGGGAATTCAATCTGTGCCGGTACCGCGCGCTCGAGTGCCGGCTGGACGGTGCTCATTGCCGGGGGCCGCGGTCAGTCGACGTCGCGCAACTCGCGGCGCAGAATTTTGCCCACCGCTGTCTTGGGGAGCTCATCCTTGAACACCACCGACTTGGGTACCTTGTAACCGGTGAGGCCCTCGCGCATAAAGTTGCGAACATCATCCTCTGAGAGATCGGGATTGCTGCGCACCACAAACATGCTAATCGCCTCGCCGGTGCTCTCGCTCTGCACACCGATCGCCGCGCACTCAACGACGTCCGGGTGCGACACCAAGACGTCCTCCAGCTCATTGGGGTACACGTTAAAGCCCGACACCACGATCATGTCTTTCTTACGGTCGACAATTCGCATATAGCCGTCGGGCTGGACCAGCGCAATATCGCCCGTCGCAAACCAGCCCTCGCTATCAATCACCTCCGCCGTCGCCTCACGGCGCTGCCAGTAGCCCGCCATCACCTGCGGGCCGCGCACGCAGAGCTCACCGGGAGCATCAAGCCCCAGAGGCGTGCCCGCGTCATCGCGTATCTGTATCTCGGTGCCGGGTACCGGCACACCGATGGTGCCAATCTGCACGCCATTGCCGGGATTCGCCGACACGGTGGGCGAGGTCTCGGTCAGACCATAGCCCTCGGATACCCGACACCCTGTCACCTCCGTCCAGCGATTCGCCGCATCGTGGGTGAGCGCCATGCCACCCGACAAGGTCACCTGCAAATCGGAAAAGTCGAGCGCCCGAAACCGCTCATCGTTACAGAGCGCCACGAACAGGGTATTCAGACCGCAGAACAACGCGGGCCGATGCTCGTCGAAGGCCTTGACCACCGAGGGCAGATCGCGGGGATTGGGCACGAAGGCTGTGTGGGCGCCAATACGCAGGGCATACATGGACGCCGTGAAGGCATAGATGTGATAGACCGGCAGCGGCTGCAGAATCGTGCTGCCCTCGCCGGTAATGTCGTGGGTCTCGAAGAAGGCGTCGCTCTGCAACACGTTAGCGATCAGATTGCCGTGGGTGAGCATTGCACCTTTGGCCACACCGGTGGTGCCACCGGTGTACTGCAACATCGCGAGGTCATCTTGATCCAGAATGAGGGCTCGATACGGTGTTTTGGCGCCCTGGCTGAGCACGTTATTTAATTTGAGGGCGCCGGGAATCGAAAACGCCGGCACCATTTTCTTGACGTACTTGACCAGAAAGTTGATTAGCGTGCGCTTGGGCTGGGGGTGTAAATCAGCGATCTCAGTGACCACTACCGTCTCCACACCCGTGCGCGGCAACACCGAGGCGGCGGTTTGAGCCACATTAGCCTGAACGACCATCACCTTGACACCGGCATCGTTGAGCTGGTGCTCCAGCTCGCGCTCGGTGTAGAGCGGGTTGGTATTCACCACCACCATCCCCGCGCGCAGAGCACCCAAGCAGACCACGAGATACTGGATCAGATTGGGCATCTGAATCGCGACCCGGTCGCCCCGCGCAAGGCCTGCGCCATGCTGTAGCCAGCCGGCAAAGTGCGCAGACAAGCGGTCGAGATCAGCGTAGCTCAGGGTGTGACCGACACTGCTACAGGCCGCCTGGTCACAATACGTCGCCAGAGCTTCCTCGAAGAGCGCGACAATCGAGGGGTAGCTTTCGGTATCGATATGACTGGGTATTCCCAGCGCATCAAGCTGCGCGGCGATCGCGCTCTGGACGGTTTCCGTCATGGGGTATCTCGGGTAATACAGATGGTTTGGGTATGATGTGGATCGTGGGTTGCAGGGTCAACCTCCCGGCGCTTTTGCATGACCTTTTACCGTAACGCCTGACATCAACTGGAGCGTAGCGAATGCAAATCACTAACCTGACCTTCGACGAGATCAAAATCGGTGATACCACCTCCTATTCGCGGCTCATTACCGATCAGGAGGTGCAGGCCTTCGCCGCGATTTCAGGCGACCACAATCCCCTGCATCTTGATCCTGAGTATGCCGCCACGACGGCCTTTGGCGAGTGCATTGCCCACGGCATGCTCACCGGCGCGCTGATCAGCGCCAGCATCGCGATGCAACTGCCAGGGCCGGGCTCGGTCTATCTCAGTCAGAGTGTGCAGTTTCGGGCGCCGGTGCTACTGGGCGACACCCTGACCGTGACGCTCACCGTGACGGCCAAGCATGCCAAAAGGCCCTGGGTAACCCTTGAGTGCGAGGTCACGAATCAGGAAGGGAAAGCCGTTGCCAAGGGCGAAGCGCAGGTCGCCGCACCGACGGCAAAGGAGACCGTGACCGTGGTGCCGCCACCAACTATTCAACTGGTCGAGGAGGCCGAGCTGGCATCCGACTGAGCGAATTGCTCGGGGTTGATGTACATCAGCTCAATCAGCACCGCGGGCTCGGAAGGCGACGGCGTCGCCCCCATCACCAGCATGTTCGGCACACCATCGACCGCTATCACACCGGGCACGCCAAATAATCTGCGATCGCCCGTTGCTTGCCCCGATTCGTCCAGCATGCGCATCACCGGCAGCGACGCATCCTCGTCGCGCAATTTATTACCCAGACCCGACAACAAAGCCAGCACCGAATCCCGGAACAGGGAGAAGTTGAGGGCGCCACGAAACTCACTGTGATCAAGACTCAGGTCGAGGCGCACCAGACTCTCGTCCTCCATGCGCAGCTGGGTGAGCGCGATCCGGGTACCGGACTCCAACTCCCGAAAAATCCGCTTACCCACCGTGCGAGACACATCGATCAAGGTCTTCTGCAGCATGTTGCCGCTGATGGTGGCCAATTGTTCCTCGGTGAGAGTGCGTTCGTTTGCAGCCATGGGTCCTCCTTTTATAGGGCGCGAGTGTACCCCGCGGGGCCACCCGCGCCTAATCAGAGACGCATCACAGCCGGATAAGACAGCTCTGCTAAACTCCGCTGCCTCACTTCACTCCCCTCGCCCGGGCCAAATTGACTCGCACCCATGCTGAACCCGACTCAAACCCCTTGGACACCGCTATCATCCCCCGCCCTCGATTGGCGCGATGACGTGCCGGTCGCTCAGGACAGCGGAGACATCTACTTCTCGACCAAGGACGGCCTGGCCGAGAGCGACTACGTCTTTATCGAGGGAAACGACCTGCCTGCCCGTTGGTCCTCCTCGGGAGTCGAGCGTTCGTTTGTAATCGCTGAGGTAGGCTTTGGCACCGGGCTGAATGCGTGCCTCACCATTGCCCGCTGGCTGAAAGACCGACCCGAGGGCGGCACACTTCACTATATCGGTGTCGAACACGCACCACTGCAACAACACGGTGTCGAGCGAGCACTGGCACGCTGGCCAGCGCTGCTACCCGTCGCCTCTGCGCTGCAAAGCCGCTGGCCGGACCCAATACCGGGTTGCCACAGGCGGCACTTCGCCCAGTGGGGGGTAACACTCGACTTGTGGTGGGGCGACGCGGCCTGCGTGCTCGAGGATCTGGCGAGCTATGGCAGACGGTGGGTCGATGCCTGGTATCTAGATGGCTTTGCGCCCGCCCGGGAGGCCGGACCGTGGCAGCATGACGTTTACACCACCATGGCGGCATTGAGCCTGCCGGGCGCAACATTCTCCACCTTTACGGCAGCAGGAGATGTCAGACGCGGTCTTGAGGCTGCGGGCTTCTCAGTGAGCAAACGGGCGGGCTTTGGCAGCAAGCGTGACGCCCTCTGCGGTTTCATTGGCAGCCCTCCCCACACCTCACCACCCCTCACGCCTTGGGACCTCAATCCCACACCCCGAAAACCTGCCCACGCAATGGTGATTGGCGCAGGGCTCGCCGGTGCTCACGCCGCACACGCCCTCGCGACCCGGGGCATCGCCGTGACCGTGTTGGAGGCAGATACTCCCGCCTCCGGCGGCTCCAGCAACCTGCAGGGTGTGACCTACACCCGCCTATCACACCAGCACAATCCGCTGACGGATTTTTCAGTGTCGGCCTTCGCCTACGCCGCGGATCATTACGAGGCATTAGCGGGATTGGGGGCACTGGAGCCCGGCGTCGACTATGGCTGGGGCGGGTACATCCAGCTTGACGACGACGAGGCTACCCTCAATCACCTGAGCAAGGTCCTCCCTCTGGCTCCCGATTTCGCCCGGGTGCTGAGCCGGCAGGAGATTGCGGCGCTCATTGGCGCCCAGCCCCGGTGCGGCGGCATCCACTATCTGCGAGGCGGCTGGCTCAACCCGCGGGCAGTTTGCCAGGCGCTACTCGCACACCCGGCCATTACGCTCATAGAAGGATGCGGTGCAGTGCAACTCACACCATCAGAGGGTCAGTGGCAGGCATTGGACCCCAGTGGCAACCCAATAGCGGAGGCCTCCCTTGCAGTCCTCGCCACCGCTCACAGCGTCACGACGCAAACAGGACTCGACTGGCTGCCCTTGACGTCTATCAGAGGCCAGACCACGCACCTACCTGCCACCGATGAGCTGAGCGGTCTTCAGGTTGCGCTATGCGACAGCGGCTACCTGCCACCCGCTCGATCGGGGCAGCATTGCATGGGCGCCAGTTTCGTCCCTGGCGACCCGGGTACCGATGAACGTGCCGCGGAGCACGCGCATAATGTCGATATAATGTGCACCGCCCTGCCCGATCTCAAGCTCAATCCCCCGGAAGCCGGATGGCGGGGGCATGTTGCCCATCGATGCAACAGCACTGATTACCTCCCGGTGGCGGGCGTCGTACCGGAATTCCCGGCCTTCAACACGCAATATGATGCGCTGCGCCACGATCGGAAGCGCCCTATCAATGCACCTTGCCCGGTTTTACCGGGGCTTGCAGTGCTGACCAGCATGGGGTCACGGGGGCTCTCCGCCGCGCCGCTGGCGGCGGAGGTATTGACGGATCAGCTCTGCGGCCGCCCACCGGCAGTGCCGCGTTACTTGCAGCGCGCCATTAGCCCCGCGCGCTTTGCCGAGCGAGCGCTGAAGCGCGGGGAACCCCTGTGAACGCCAACGGCAAGCCCTATCGGCGCACCAACGTCCGCCAAGGCGATCGCACACGCCGCGCTCTAGGTTCGGCGCTACAACCGTGCTCGCTACAGTTAGTGCTACGGTGCCTGCTGGTTGGCTTGATGTTGAGCACGGCGGCGGCCTGTGACGCCGCTCCCGATAACCATACCCATACAAACACCGATACCCAGAACGCTGGCACGGCAGCTGATGACTCGCTAAAGGCTGTGCAGCGCTATGGCTTTGCTGTGGTCTCCAAGCTCCGCTTCGACCGAAATAATTTCACGCAGGGGCTCGAGATTCATGACGGGCGTTTGTATGTCAGTTCCGGTCTGTATGGCCAATCGGTGATACGGGTGTACACGTTTCCCAAGCTCGAACTTCTGCACACAGTGCCAGTCGACCCGCGGATTTTTGCCGAGGGACTGACGGTCATCGGGGACAGGCTGATACTGCTCTCCTGGCGTGAGCGCGTCATGCTGGTCTATTCGCTGCCCGCTATGACGCTCATCGGCCAGAGCCCTCTGCCCGGGCAGGGCTGGGGTGCCACCCACAATGGTTCAGTGCTCTGGTTTAGCGACGGGTCGGATCGCCTTTACTCAGCCGACTTAAGCGCCGACGGCGAACTGGAGATGCTCCCCGTGACTCTCGCCGGCAAGCCGTTGCGCAACCTTAACGAGCTCGAGTGGGTGGGCGATGAGATCTGGGCTAATGTATGGCAATCCGACCACATCGCGCGCATCAATCCTGCGACCGGTATCGTGGAAGGGGTGATCAATTTGTCGGGGTTGCTGGCAGAAGAGGACCGGCTTCGCGACACCGACGTGCTGAACGGCATTGCCATTAATCCGGAGGATGGTGCGATCTGGGTCACGGGCAAACGCTGGCCCTGGCTCTATCAAATCAGACTGGAAAAAAGCCCTCCATGACCGCACATTAAACGCAGTGACAAGATCACCCACACAATGAGCGACGCGCGGCAACGCGAGACGCGAGCCGAGCGCCGCAACAACACTTGATACGATCCACATACTCTGAACAAAACTGGAACCACTGATATGACCGAAGCCTCCCGCACACTCACGACAGCCGAGCATCCAAACACCTTCGTCTTGAAGCGTGCGGTGCCGATTCCCAGCCTGAATCTGACTGTCGAGGAGTACGAGCACCCGGGCACAGGCGCCACCCATTTGCATCTCAGTAGTGACTCGACAGAAAACGTATTCATGGTGGCACTGCGCACGGTCCCCGAGGACTCCACTGGGGTCGCGCACATTCTCGAGCACACCGCGCTATGTGGCAGCGAGCGCTACCCGGTGCGTGATCCCTTTTTCATGATGCTCCGCCGCTCGCTCAACACCTTCATGAACGCCTTCACCAGTTCTGACTGGACCGCATACCCCTTCGCCACCCAGAACCGCAAGGATTTCGGCAATCTGCTGGATGTGTATCTCGATGCGGTGTTCTTCTCCCGGTTGGACCCGCTGGATTTCGCCCAGGAAGGGCACCGGGTCGAGTTTGAGAACGACGACAGTAATCAGCCTCTGGTCTTTAAAGGCGTTGTATTCAATGAAATGAAAGGGGCTATGTCATCGACCCCATCTGTTCTGTGGGATCGCCTCAGCCACGAACTGTTTCCGTCCAATACCTACCACTTCAATAGCGGCGGTGACCCGGAGCACATTCCCGACCTCAGCTATCAGCAGCTGCGGGATTTTTATGCCGAGCACTACCACCCCAGCAACGCTATTTTTCTGACCTTTGGCGATATCGCGGCAGAGGCGCATCAGTGCGTTTTTGAATCGTCGGTGCTGCATCGGTTTGAACCACTGGGCCGCAAGATCGAGGTTGGCCTGGAGACCCCCTTCAGCGCGCCTAGGCAGGCCACCCACCCCTATGCGGTGGATGCCGAGGAAGGCACGACCGATAAAACCCATTTGATCATGGGCTGGAAACTCGGCGAGAGTGCCGATCTGACGGCCATGCTCGAGGCACAGCTTGTCTCGTCGGTGCTGATGGAGAACAGCGCCTCGCCGCTGATGCACTATCTGGAAACAACGGACCGCGGCAGCGCGCCGTCACCGCTGTGCGGTCTCGAGGAGTCCATGCGCGAGATGGTGTTCTGTTGTGGTATTGAAGGGAGTAACGCAGAGCAGGCCGAAGCCTTCGAATCCGAAGTGCTGGCTACCATTGAGAAAGTGGCCAATGACGGGGTGGACGCTGAAAAAGTCGAGGCTATCCTGCGACAAATCGAACTGCATCAGCGAGAAGTGAGCGGTGATGGCATGCCCTACGGCCTGAATCTGATGCTGCGCGCGCTGGGAGCGGCGACGCACTATGGTGATGCAGTGGCAGCGCTCGATCTTGAGCCCGTTATTGCAAAGCTGCGCGAGCAGGTCAAGGCAGCGGACTACATCCCTAACCTGATCAGGCAGTGCTTGCTCGACAACCCCCATCGGGTACGACTGGTCGTTGCACCCGATCCTGCCCTCGCGGCGCGGCGGGAGGCCGCGGAGACCGAGCGCCTCGCCGCAATGAAAGGCAACCTTAGTGGTGAGCATACCGCGGAGATTCTGGATCTGGCGGCGCGACTGCGGGAGCGTCAATCGCAAAAGGATAACCCAACTATCCTGCCGCGGGTGGCGCTATCCGACATTCCTGCCGAGACGCCCTCCCCTCTGCCCGATATCACTGAGGGCGAGAGAACGCACTACCGCTATACAGCAGGCACCAACGGATTGGTGTACCAACAATGGGTCAGCCCATTGCCGGCCCTGACCTCAGCCGAGCAACAACATTTGCCTCTGGTCACGGCGCTCATGGCAGAGGTGGGGGTCGGCGAGCTCGACTATCTCGCCACCCAGGAGCGACACTCTGCCACCGTGGGATCGCTGAGCGCATCGGTGGGCAGCCGCTCGCAGCGCGGCGATGAACAGTCGAGCGAACGTTATTTCGTGCTGTCCTCCAAGGCGCTGGCCGATCGCGCAGCGCCGCAACTGACGCTGATGTCCGATACCCTGCAACAGGCACGCTTTGATGAGCACAACCGCGTTCGGGATCTGGTCAGTCAGATTCGCGCACGACGGGATCAGGGCATTACCGGCAGTGGTCACGCGCTAGCCATGAGCGCGGCCTGTGCGGGCATGAGCCCGCTGGCCAAGCTCGGACACGAGCAAGGCGGTCTCGAGGGCATCCGCCGCATGCGGGCGCTGGACGACGTGCTCAAGCAGGACGGTGAACTAGAAGCGCTGGCCTACTCCCTCGGGGCGATTCATCGCAAGCTGGCCGAGGGCGGCGCGCCGCTTATCTGCACCATTGCCGATGAACCCAACCTCGCCGCCGCCAGCGACTTGGCCTGGGCGACAGCCCATGCGGTAGGCACCGCTGAATCCCAGGAGCCCGGCGCAGGGCCGGTGCGTGAGGCCCGGCAGGAAATGTGGGTCACCAATACCCAGGTCAATTTCTGCGCTAAAGCCTACCCCACCGTGCCCTCGGGTCATCCCGACGCGCCGGTACTATCGGTACTGGCGGCCTTCCTGCGCAATGGTTTTCTGCATCGCAGCATTCGCGAACAAGGCGGGGCCTATGGTGGCGGTGCGAGCCACGACCCTAACATCGCCGCATTCCGGTTTTTCTCCTACCGGGACCCCAGACTGGTCGAAACATTGACCGACTTTGATGCGGCAATTACCTGGCTCCTCGACACACAGCATGAGCAGCTCGCACTGGAAGAGGCGATCCTCAGCGTCATGGCCAGCCTCGACAAGCCAGGATCACCGGCTGGCGAAGCCAAGCGGGATTTTCATGAGCGGCTTTTCGGTCGCACTGCCGAGCATCGCAAGCAGCTCCGCGCGGGCATTGTGAATACCCGTATTGAGGATCTTCGACGCGTTACCGAGACCTACCTGCGACCGGAGCTGGCCAGCACCGCAGTGATCACTCACACCGCCGGCGCAGAGATCATTGCTGAGCAGGGTCTGGCGCTGACCAGACAGGAGCTCCTTTAACGGACAGAAGCAACCCCAGCCCGTCGGGCGCCCAGACGCTCAGAAACTGTTTGAGTGTCCACATCAGCGCGCCCTGTGTGGGATCTGCCAACGTCACACGCTGGCCCGCGATGCCCGTGAGCACGCTGAAATGCGGACCAGTGGGCAGCCGAAGGTACACCAGCACAGGTAGCGGCACCGATAACAGCGCGCGGCTGGGTAGCCGCGTGACGCTTGGTTTGACTTTGAGCGCCGCTGCCATGTCTGCTAGTTGAACCAAGCTAAACCCCTCAAGCCGCACGCGTTGCCACTCGTCGGTCGTAAATGACTGCGACCTGACCAGATCGTCGGGCTCAACGGCTCGATCTGTGTAGAACGAGAGCAACGTTGCCAGCGCGGCACTGCCGCAATCGAACCCGGCCGGCTGCCGTGTGAGCGTCACCGGCAAAATTTTGGTTGGCTGCGCTGATACTGACACGCAGGCGCACCCAAACGTCATGAGCCCGACAACACAGCACCACAACGCCTGTGTCATACGCGGAGCGGGTGCCCGCTGAACCAACGCGCAGTGCATATCATTCGATGGTCAGCCGAGCGCGACGCTCTAACCAAAGAACGAGCAATGCCGAGCCGCTAAAAAACACCGTGAGCGACACGCCGGGTGGTATCAGTGCGCCAGCGACCACACCGACCGCTGCCAGTAACCCCGCCCAGGCTGCCAGCACCGGTATGATTCTCAAAGCGAAAAAAGCCTCCCGGGCGCGATAGCGCCTCGCTTGCTGGAGCTTACCCTGAAGTCGCTGCACCGCAGAAGGCCCGGTGCGTGATGACGCACCGGAGTACCTGCTGGTGGGGCGATTCATTGCGGGGCTTCTTGTTCGGCGTAATACGGCACATAAACGCCCCAGTAAAAAGACGCCAGCGCCAGATCAACGGTGACCACACCGACGATGAAAGGCAGCACTTTGCCGCGGAGTTGGGCTGCCTCCAACACCGATACGGTTCTGGACTGCTCATCCTGAATCGGCGTTTGACCCACCTGCAGTGCCAGCGTTGTGGTGGCGGGGGTGAACCGCTGTGTGTCGCGCGCGCTGGCGGCAAACGATGCCTGTGACAGGCTGAGCACCGACACACCTGCCCACACCACACCTCGCTTCATGGCTCCCTTCATGGCCCTCTTAATGGTTTCGCTCATGGCGCTTATCATTACTTTCCTCGTGGCTTTCCTCATGGCTTCCCTCATCGTTCAGACTCCTGTTGGGTGATCGACCGGTTGAGTTGATGCGGCGACTGTGACGACCGACGCCACTCGACGACCCATGCAGTTTGCCAACCGGACTATTGCCGACCCACGTCACAGGCAAGCACAATCACTCCGCGCTCTATAAAGATCGAGATTGAACAGGAGAGAATGCAATGAACGTCAAGCGTGTCGCAGGGGCCATTGGCGCTGAATTACAGGCGATCAATCTTGTGGACGGCATTGATGGCGAGCTCGCTGCCACCCTGCGCCGGTTGCTCAATAAGCACGAGGTGCTGTTTCTGCGTGATCAGGCCATCAGCGCCGCCGACCAAAAGGCGCTAGCGGAAGTTTTCGGTCCTCTGCAGACCCACCCCGCCTACGGCACGGTTGAGGGATTCCCCGAGGTCATGATTCTCGAAAGCACGCGAGAAAACCCGTCCAAAATCGAAGTCTGGCACTCCGACATGACCTTCAGGCAGCACCCTCCTTCTGTCACCGTATTGCGGGGCATTACCATTCCCGAGGTGGGTGGCGATACCCTGTTTGCCAGCATGACCGCCGCCTACGAAGGACTGTCCTCCGGCATGCAGGGCTATCTCGAGGGCTTGACCGCAGTGCACGACTTCAGCCACGGTTTCAGAGAAAGTCTCTCCGAGCCCGGTGGCCGGGAGCGACTGGCGGACGCCGTGGCGGCCAATCCGCCAGTGCGACATCCTGTTGTGCAGACTCACCCGGAGACCGGCAAGAAAGTGCTGTTCGTCAATGCCCTGTTTACAACTCACATCGAAGGCCTACCGTCGCTAGAGTCGGCAGAGGTGCTGCAGTTCCTCTGGCGACATGCCAGTCTGCCGGAGTTCACCTGCCGATTCAGTTGGGCACCGGACAGTCTGGTGCTGTGGGATAACCGCAGCACACAACACAAACCCGTCAATGATTTCTTCCCGGCCACACGCCGGCTGCATCGTGTCGTCAGCGAGGGCGATCAACCCTACTGAGCAGAGCGCGTGTCGGCGATGTATTGAGTCACCTCGCGCCTGACCATAGGCGCAAAGAGGTACAGCATCAGAATGTTGGGTAGCGCGATCATGAAGGTCATCGCATCGGAGAAGTCGAGCACGGCGCGGAGTTCCAGCATGCACCCCAGGGCAATAAACGCGCAAAAAATCATCTGAAAGACGATGGCCCGCAGACGCCCCTCACCAAACAGATACGTCCACCCCTTCAGGCCATAGTAAGACCACGCCAGAGCGCTGGAAAAAGCGAACAACAATGCGGCCACGGCAATCACATAAGGCGCCCAGGCGAAGTGCCAGGCAAAGGCGGCGCTGGTCAGTTCAATGCCCGCCAATCCCGAGCCCATCAACCCCTGTGGAATCGCGGTGGTCAGAATCACCAGCGAACTGAGGGAACAGATCACCACCGTATCAATAAACGGCTCGAGCAGCGCCGTGATGCCCTCTGACGCCGGGGCTTCGGTTTTTACCGCCGAGTGCGCAATCGATGCAGAGCCAATACCAGCCTCGTTCGAAAAAAGCGCACGCTGGAATCCGATGACCATGGCGCCAAGCAAGCCGCCAGAGGCCGCCTGCCCGGTGAAGGCTTCGGAGACCACCAATGACAGAGCGGCGGGGATATGCTCGGCGCTGAGGCCGATGACGGCTAACGCACTGATGAGATACAGCAGCGCCATCACCGGGACCAGCACTGCAGCAACCCGTGCGATTGACTGAATACCCCCGATGATGACGGCGGCGATGACGCCGGCAAGGAGCAATCCGAAAACCCAGCCCCGATCGGCGAAGATTGATTCCGCGCCGCCGGTAATGACCAGCACCTGTGCAAATGCCTGATTGGACTGAAACATATTGCCGATACCCAGGCATCCGACAACCAGCGCGGCGGCATAAAGCCCGCCAAAGCTCTTGCCGAGGGTTGGCCAGCCGCGCTCGCGAAAATAGGCCTCCATGTAAAACATCGGGCCACCTGAGACCGAGCCATCGGCGTTATAGCGACGGTACTTTACGCCCAACGTGCACTCCACGAGCTTGGTGGACATCGACAGCAACCCTGCAATGAAGAGCCAAAAGGCCGCACCGGGCCCGCCAACGGTAATCGCCACCGCCACCCCGCCGATGTTCCCAACTCCAACGGTCCCTGACACCGCGGTCGCCACGGCTTTGAAATGACTGATCTCACCCCGGGCAGTAGGGTCCGAGAATTCGCCCTTGGCGTGGCGGATCGCGAGGCCCAGCGCTCTGACATTAATAAAGCGGAGATACACAGTGAAAAATAGCGCCGCAACGGCGCTCCACATGACAATCAGCGGTACGTCGGTACCGCCAATTGGCACAGCGTAAAATACGACCGAGGAGAGCGCCTCGGCAATCGGTCCGAAATGGGTTTCAACCCATTGATCGGGCGAAAAGCTCACGCCGACTGAACCGCGTGACGCAATACCTGCCGATAGCTATTAAAGGACGGTACGTCAGCCAGCAGACCTTTGTCTTGTAACAGGGCCCTGAATACCGGGAGCCGATAGCAGGGCACAGCGGGCATCAGGTGGTGCTCAAGATGATAATTCACGTAGCTGGGCGCCATCAGAAACCGTTGCCAGGCGGGTGCGTCGACCGTCCGGGTGTTAAAGCGCGGATCGGGGTTATTGGCATCGGGCACGGCCGCATGCTCCGCCACTTGCCTGAGCCTGACGACCAGCATGTAGGAGGTCATCAAGGTGCCAAACCATACCCACCACACCCAGCCAACACCGCAGGCCGTGAGCAGTGCCGCCAGCGCCCCCTGCACGGCAATCTGTTTAACGAGGAGCACGCGGCCACCTTTGGACGCGCCTCCAAAGTGGGAGAGCCCACCTCTCAAAACTCCGATTAACAGCTTGGCCCCGGTCTGACCGGTGAGATCTCGAATCACCTTGCGTCGAAAACTCTCTGGATCGACAGGATAGGCTCGGTAGTTAGCCAGATCAGGATCCTCGGGGGTGCCCGTCAGCCGGTGGTGATCGAGGTGTCCGGTCGCATAGGCATTGAGATCATTTAACGTGGGCAACGCACACAGCCACTGCCCGACCCATTGGTTCAGCCTGCGATCGGCGAACAAGGTGTTATGCCCTGCTTCGTGCATCAGCACCGACAGCCCCAGTTGCCGCCCCGGCAACAGAATCCAGACCAGTAACAGCGTAAGAGGGTTGGGGAAGGCACTTACCAGTGCCAAGAACAGCGCAATCTCTGACCAGGTAGACAGCACCTGCCACCAGGCGTGGAGGTTACTGCGCCGGAGTACTTGCTCGCGCTCGTCGTCAGTCAGGTGTTCTCTAATCTTGATCATGGCTCCCTCGGCTCGCGGATTATCAGCGATTTGGGCAGCACATCAAACAAGCCGGCTGACTGCCTCGCCGCACGCCCATCAGAGCGGAAAAACCCGGGGCAACAGCATTAACACCACCGTGGAATAGGAGAGAGAGACCGGCCAACCAAAGCGGACGTAATCGGCACGAGAATAGCCCCCGAGGTTCTGTACCATCAGATTAGTGGTGTAGCCGAAAGGCGTCAGAAACGAAGCGCTGCCACCTAGAGCAACCGCCATGACAAATGCCATCGGTTCTAACCCCGCCGTCAGCGCAACGGTATAGCCCACGGGAAACATCAGCGCCGCGGCCGCGTTATTGGTCATCACCTCGGTCAAAAATAGCGTCAGCAGATAAACCAGAATCAGCATCAAAACGGGCGGTAGACTGGAAAGAAACGGTGACAAAAAGGCCATCGCGTTCGCCATCAGACCTGAGTCCATGACCGCCTGACTGACTACCAGCGCTGAAGCGACGATAAGCCAGATCTCGAACGGGAAGCGCCGCCGGAGATCCGCTGCGCTCAAGAGCCCCAATCCAAGCATGATCAGGAGCAGGAACATCAAACCTGTCGCCAGCGATAACCAGCCCATGACCGACAGTGCGATGGCCAGCACCATGAATAGGGCTACAGCCAATCCTTTACCCGCAGGCAGGCTGTGGCTCGACACCGTATCGTCAACCACCAAAAAATTGCGGCTCAGGTTGCTGCGCTTTTGAAAGTCCGGGCCCACCGCCAACATCAGAGAGTCACCCGCCCGGAGCGTGATATCCCCAAGCTTGCCGGAGAGACGCTCGCCGTCGCGATGCACACCGACTACCGCTGCATCGAATCGCGAGCGGAACTCGCTATGCTTGATCGTCTGGCCAATCACCGTCGCACCGGGCAGCAACACCACCTCCGTGAGATTCGACCCCAACAGCCCCTCATCGAGGGCGAAAGACCGGAGACCATGGAATCGCTCTAACAGGCCCACGCTGGAGACATCCCCGGAAAAAATCAGCCTGTCACCCGCCTCCAGCTGTTCGCCAGGGGAGACCGGGGTCAGCAGACGACCCTCCCGCACGACCTCAACCAAAAAGAGATCGCCCAGGTCCCGCAAACCATTCGCTGCAATGCTTTTGCCGACCAGGCGAGAGTCATCCGCGACCTCCATTTCAATGAGGAAGTCATTGACGGGCAGTGCCTCTATCGGCGCGTTTGGCAGCGCGCCGCGCGCCATCATCATCACCACAAGCCCCACAAGCGCAGCGGGCAAGGCGACGGGTAAAAAGGCAAAAAAATCAATGCCGCTGCCGGTTACGTCCTCAAGAAAGCTGCTCACGATCAGGTTGGTAGAGGTGCCAATCAGGGTCAGCGTGCCGCCCAGAATCGCAGCATAGGAAATCGGCAGGAGAATGTGGCTGGCGGGATGATGGGGGTTTTTACGCAGTGCCCCCGCCAGCGTGGCCACCACCGCCGTGTTATTGACGAAGGCCGAGAACAGCATGGTCAGGCCAGACAGACTCAACAGGGTCGAGGGTAGCGAGCGGCTCACCAACCGGTGAGAGAGCGACAACAGCCAGGGTAATCGCTCGAGGCCAATCGAGACGAGCAACAACAGGATCAGCGTCACCAACCCCTCATTTGTCGCCTTTGCCAAAACCGTCTTGATATCGACAGCCCCCACCAGCACGCAGGTAGACATCGCCAGCGTAAACAGGAGCGGTGGCGGCAAGCGGCTGAAGATCAGCATGGCAATAAGCGCTGCGACAACGAGCGCAATCAAAACAGGCTCCATAAGGCCCCGGTCGGTGACATACAGCGCCCAGAATACGCACTCTTTTGGTGACACAAAATCCCCAAAATCTGGTTATCCTGCCGCTTCGCCGATAAGCTCGGCCGTCATCGGGGGCGTATTATGGATCTGGTCAAACGGCCTGCGCCTCTGTTTTATCCAGCCAACAGGAGGCCTCGATGCTTGCCTATACCACCCTCGGCGTCACCGACTTCGAACGCGCCAAAGCCTTTTATGAGGCCTTGCTTGGCGTCATTGGCGCACAATACGTACTCGGCAACGAGCGCATTGCGCTCTACGGCACCGACGTCTCAAACCCCATGTTGGCGGTATGTATCCCCTATGACGAAGGCGAGCCCAGCGCGGGAAACGGTACCATGGTGGCCATTCGCGCCGGCGCTCCCGAGGACTGTGACGCGATGTACGCCAAGGCGATTGAACTCGGTGCCACCTGTGATGGCCCACCGGGGGAACGGATGCCTGGCTTCTTCTACGGTGGATACGTCCGCGACCCGGATGGCAACAAACTGTGTTTCTGCCAGATCGGCCCCAAACAGTAGTACTCCACTCAACTCGCATTCAATCGGATGGCTTTGCTATGCGCAAATTCCTCTCTCTGAAAACACCTATTTTCCTGGTCGGACTCCTGTTCGCGAACACGGCAGCCTGGGGGCACTCCAAGACTGACCTCATCACCGTCAGTACAGGCGACACTCTCACGGGGGCCATCAACAGCATGGCGGCGGGAAAGCTGTCGCTCAGCACGGACTGCGCCGGCACGATCAGTATCAAGTGGCGTGAGATCGAGCAAATCGAGAGCCGTTATCTTTACGAGGTACGATTGGATGAAGGGGAAAGACTCTATGGCCGTTTTATTCCCGGGGATACCGCCGATCAGCTCACTTTTCGTTCCCACGGCCAGAACAGGCAGTTGGAAATTGACGACATCGTTGAAGTGCGCTCCATAGAAGACAATTTGGAAGACAAACTGGATTTGCAGCTGGGCACCACGGCGGTTGTTAATACAGACACCCGGACGCTGGTGCTCAACGCCACAGCGACTTACGACGTGCGCAATGGGCGCACCGCAATGTCTGCTCGCGTCGAAGACAACAAGACGGTTGCAGAAGACGATGAGGGCCGCGCCACAGAAATCAGCAAAACCACCAAGGTCTCCTTCTCTCGCGAATTCTGGCGATCCCGTGGCACTTCGGAATCCTTCCGGGTCTTCAACGCAGTCTACTCACAGAATGACGAATTGGGCGTTGATCATCGTGGCTCGCTAGGCGCGGGTATCGGCCGCTACTTGATTCAGGATCTCGGGCATGAGCTGGCGATTTCCGCCGGGATCCAGGGGGTACAGGAGCGACGACAATCCTGCGACGACCAAACCGCCAAGATGGATCCCCGTTCGCCCGACAGGGAAACCTGTAACGATACCGAGTTGTTTTTTAGCTTGAACTGGCACCTGTACAGCTCTCAGGCCAGAGACATGGATATCTCGGTTACAGATAACGCCTACCCGTCCCTCTCAGACTGGGGGCGCACGCGGGGTGATTTGTTGCTCAACCTGAATTGGGAGCTGTTTGACAGTTTTTTCTGGACGTTGAGCGCTCGAACAGAGATAGACAATGCCGGTGACCGGAGTGATCCTACGCGATCAAACAGTGATTACACGGTGTCCACAGGCATCACCTGGAAGTAATGAGCGGTTCAAGAGGTGTGAGAGGCGATCTAAGAGGCCCGCTCAGGCGCCGTAGCATCGGTCGGGATCATATGCACATCGCGCTGCGGAAAGGGAATGGAGATGCCTTCGGCATCGAACCGCTGTTTGACCGCCTTGTTCAACGCCCAGACCGACTCCCAGAACTCTCCTGTCTTGACATAAGCGCGCACCAGAAAATCGATTGAATAGTCGCTGAGGTGCTTCACGCGAATGACCGGTTCCGGTGTTTGCAAGAACCGCTCATCACTCGCTACCAATTCCTCGAGTATGCCTTGCACCTTATCCAGATCATCCTCAAAACTGACCGAGTAGATGATGTCGGTGCGGCGCAGGTTCTGGCCCGTGAAATTGAGAATGACTCCACCCCAAATTTTACTGTTGGGGATAATGAGCACCTTGTTTTCGATCGTCACAATGGTGGTGTTGACCAAATTCATTTTGCGCACCTCGCCCTCAACATCGGCAGCGGAGATGAAGTCGCCGGTGTCAAATGGCCGGTAAGCCAAAATCATAGCACCTGACGCAAAGTTGGCGAGCGTATCCTGCAGCGCAAAACCCACAATGAAGCCGACCACACCCAGGCCCGCGATCATCGGCGCGACTGAAACACCGACTTGCGAGAGCGCGACCAAAAGCCCCAACAGGAAGACGATCGTTCCCGCCATGGAGATCATGGTCTCTTTCAAAAGTTGCGAAATTGATTGATCAGAGTGCCTGAGCGCGCGCTCCGTGACGCGCCTCGCTACGCCCGCAAGCCAGCGCGACGCGATCAGAATCAAGACGAATAGGAGCGCAGAGATTAGAGTGGTCGCCCCGCGGCTGGCCAACCAGACTTCAAATTTCTCCGTAATTTCCGCGTAGAGGACATTGATCATGGCTGTGTCGACCAGCGACAGCGCCAGGCTACCACGGACTTCGATGAGTGCTCTCCGCATCTCAAGGGTATCACCGTCGAGGCGCTGCAATTGCTCGACCACGCCACGCAGCCGGGTGGCTGAAAACTTCAGACGCTCCGATTCAAATTGTGCCGCCACAATCAAGTCAGTATCGGTGCCGTCCGCGACCTGCCGTTCTGCCAGCATATTCAGTCCATGTTGGTGCAAATGGATCAAGCCCATCATTTCTTCACCAAAATAGGAAAGCGATAGCAGTACTTTCTCTCGAAGACCAGCGGCATCAAGCTCGAGTGCCTCAAGCAGCAATACGTATTCAGTCGAGAGCTCGAGATACTGAAGCCGCTGCTCATCGAGCAGCGCTCCAAGTGACTCTTCCAGCAACAATGGCGACCCCGATAGCTCACGCTGTCTGGTAAGCGAGATGTTTAAGCGCTCTGTAAGACTGGCGTAACGCTCTACCAGCATTTGTTCTATCAATTCGCCGCGCTGAACCAACAGTTGGTTTAATTTTTGGCGTTCTGGCCCGTCTTCTGGCATAGCCAGAACCCGCTGGGCCAAATCTAAAATGCTATCGAGGACCGCGATGGTTTTTTCGTCGCGGCGCACCTCCAATGGTTTGCGGCGCTCATCTGACCCCGGGTCGGGGTAGGACTCGAAGACGCGGAGAGAAGCCACGTCTCTGGAGATTTCCTGCGACAGCTCAGCGATGGTCAGCTCATCCTGAGGTGACGAGTCCAGTGCAACGTCCTGCTGCGCCCTAACAACGTTAGACAGACCAAGGATGGCCACCAGCGTGGCGCAACAAATCATCCGCAGGCTTACCGCACCACTCGGTCCCTGATTCACTTTTCGGGCATACTAGAGAGTCGTTATGTGGACGAAGATTTTATCAAGTGAGTTCATCAGCACGGCCATGCAAGTTTCGGTGTCTGTCCGCTAGCCCGCGCGACGGCTCTGAACTGCGTTCGCCAAGGTCTTTAGCGTCGCGACGGATTGCGCCCAATCCATACACGGGTCGGTAATGCTCTTACCGTAGATCAATTCATCCTTGTTCACCACGTCCTGACGCCCCGCCTCGATGAAACTCTCCAACATCAGTCCGGTGATCCGACGGTCACCCCGCTCTACCTGAGAGGCGATATCCTCAGCAACGGCAACCTGACGATCGGGTTGTTTTCGGCTGTTCGCGTGGCTCGCGTCGATCATGATGCTCTCTGGCAGGTCCGCTTTACGGAGCATGGCACAGGCATCGTCGACCGAAAACATATCGTAATTGGGTTGCGGGCCGCCGCGTAATATCAGGTGGCAAAACGGGTTCCCGGCCGTCTCAAAAATCGCCGACTGTCCTCCCTTGGTGACTGACAGGAAGTGATGCGAGTGTTGCGCAGCACCAATCGCATCCACCGCGATCTGGATATTGCCACCCGTACCATTCTTGAATCCCACGGGGCAAGACAAACCACTCGCAAGCTCACGATGGCTTTGACTCTCCGTTGTGCGGGCACCAATCGCGCCCCAACTGACCAGGTCGGCGATGTATTGCGGTGAAATCAGGTCGAGATACTCCGTCGCCGTGGGCAGGCCCTCGGCATTGATATCGAGGAGCAGTTTACGAGCGCGACGCAACCCCTCGTTGACATCAAAGGAGTTGTCGAGATGAGGATCATTGATCAAGCCCTTCCAACCCACCGTTGTGCGGGGCTTTTCGAAGTAAACACGCATCACGATCAATAGACTGTCGGAGAATTGGGCAGCGGCTTCCTTTAGTCGCCCCGCGTAGTCTAGCGCCGCCGCCGGGTCGTGGATCGAGCAGGGACCAATCACGACCACCAGTCGATCGTCCGTATGGTCGAGGACGGACTGAATCGATGCGCGGGAATCAATGACGTGCTGCGCAACGGCGTCCCCCGCGGGCATTTCGTTGATCAACCCCTCAGGCGTCACCAGCTCTCGCAGGTTACGAATACGAAGATCATCAATGTTGGCTGACATACCGCGTCCTTACATTCACAGCAGGGGCCCCACAACAGGCCCCACAGGCGCGCAAGAATAACACCGAGTCCGCTCAGTCAGTGGCCAAGTATTCACCTTCTGCTAGCACACGATCGATCAATTCCCCGATGGCATTGGCATTCACCAGGTGTGCCGCATACCAGGTGTGCAAACAGCGAATTCGATCCGGGTCCGCAATGCCCCCGATGCCCCGCTCAGATAAGGCGGCGTCCATTCCGGTGTCTTCGAGGAGTTGCGCCTCCTCCGGCATCATAAATCGCGCTCGTTGCGCCTTATGCCGCTTGTGATCCTCCAACATGCGCGCCCGTATGTCTGCAGATGCGTCGACCTCCGCCTGCAACCGCGCGATCCAGCCCGCCGCCTCGAGGCGATCCAACTGTAGTGACAAGCGCGCCCCTATCAACCAATACAGGGTTGGAAATGGCCGGCCGTCCACCAGCGAAGCGACCCGGATGACAACGGGCTCACCCCCAGCCTCACTCACCGCAATAGCGCGTAAACCTCTGGGCTCTCGACCCAATAGCGCAGTGACACGCTGAAGCTGCGTTGAGGTGGGTGCGGTATCTGCTACGTGAAATGACATCTCTCGATCTTACCATCGAGACCAATTGACCCCTGCTACTCATAAGAGTAGTGTTCGCGTCGTCAGGTGCCTGCCGACTGTTGGTCTGGGCAGGTTAAAAGGGAAGTCCGGTGAGACGCATTCGAGTCCGGCGCTGCCCCCGCAACGGTGATCACATCAGTGAAAGCCCGATACCTGCCTGACGTGAATCCATCATGTGGAGCGGAGGGCTCCCGCAGGATGCGATCTCATGTGCGGCCTTAAAGCGCGGCCATGTGGCATCCCACTGTCCTCCCCTGCTCATTGGTGACCGGAAATATTGCGCTGCCACAGCAGCTCCGAGGACAGAACATGCACGCGACTCGCCGTCATCAACCAACCTCTCCATTAGCTCGAGCCCCAGGGCCGTTGTTTACGCTGTCATCTACACCGTCAACGGGTTTACCGGGGCCACGTTGCGCGTGGCGTCGGCGCGCTTACGTGCACGCGCCGATCATCGCGTTTCTGCTTCTCGTCACAGAGGTGCTGGGCGCACAGCCCTCGCTGGCGCAGCAGATTCAACCGGAGGATGCGATAGAAGAAACTGTTGTCGTCGCCTCGAGGGCTCACGATCTGATCGATCAGGTCGGCGTATCGGTGAGCGTGCTCAACCGTGACGCAATGCGGGCACTGGGCTACCCAGACCTCGGCTCGCTACTGGATACTCAGCCGGGCGTCACAGTGACCATGGATGGCGGCTATGGCAAAGCGGCTGCGGTGCGCATTCGCGGTGAGGAGGGTTACCGCACACGCATCGTACTCGACGGTATCAACATCGCAGACCCCTCTTCCCCGCAGATCAGCCCGAGGGTAGAGCACCTGTTGAGCAGCGGCCTCGCCCGGGTTGAAATACTGCGCGGGCCACAGGGCTTGATGTGGGGCGCGGATGCCGGCGGGGTCATTCTGATGTCCACCACGGACACGCGATCTAAAACCGGTCTCGAGGGTTTTCTGGAGGCCGGCGGCGATGATTTTTACCAGGGTGCACTGAGCGGCGTCGTCGCTACTGACACGCTGCGAGCGTCCCTTTCGCTCGGGCAGTTGAAAACCGACGGTATTAACGCGCGAGATATTGACGCCGTCGGTGCCGACCGGGACGGCTATGAAAACACTACGGCCCACGGCGCCATGTCCTATCAGGTCAGCGAAGCGGTCTCTCTGGAGATAGCTGCCACCGAACTATCCGGTGACAATGAATACGATGGTTGCTACGACACCGTCACCTTCGCCCTCATCCACGATTGTGAAGACGAATACCAACAGCAAGCCTGGCGGCTGGGCACCCAGCTCAGTTTTGGGGATCACAATGTGTCTCTAAGCGTTGCATCCAGTGACACGGAGCGCGCTTTTTTTTCCGCGGGACAACGCTCCTATGACACCCGGGGCGAAACTGACACGTTCTCGCTCATCGGCACGTGGCGGCCTACAGAGTCGACGCGCCTGACCTACGGCATCGATCAGGAAGAGCAATCCTTGTCTGATGGCAGCACCGATTGGTCGCGCGACAATACCGGGCTCTATCTGGAGGCACAGCAAAAATTCGGTGCGGGCGTCGTGACCGTTGGCTGGCGCCGGGATGACAATGACGATTTTGGCGAGCATGACAGTTGGCGTATCAGTGGCCGTCTTGGCTTGACCGGCTTTGCAGAGGCATGGGCGATCCGCGCAGCTACCGGCACGGGATTCCGCGCGCCCAGCCTCTATGAAATCGCCTACAACAACGGGCCCTTCTCCTACGCCCCGGCCAGCGGCACGACGCTCCTTGAGGAGCGATCAAAAGGCTGGGAGTTGGGCCTGATCGGTCAGATCGGTGCCCTTGATTTGGAGATCATTTGGTTTGACCAGCAAATCGAGAACGAGATCGTTTTTGATCTGACAAGCTACAGCGGGTATCTGCAGAGCACGGGCAGGAGCGAAGCTGAAGGCGTTGAAGTGGTTGGGAGCCTGCCTCTGTCGCCGGCCTGGCTCATCGAGGGCAATCTCACCTGGATGGATGCCACCCAGCAAACGGGGGCCGACCGGCCGTATCGACCCGAGCAAACAGCCCGTCTGAGCCTCAGGTGGCAGCGAGACGACTGGTCGGCAAACCTCACTGCAAGACACACCGGCGAGGCCATGGATCCGTTCCTGACCAAGATTGACAGCACCTTTACGCTGGATCTCACCGCACGCTGGTCAGTGACACCGACATTATCCCTGGAGGCACGCATACTGAACCTGACAGATAGCACCGATCAGCAATTGCCCGGCTATCGTGTGCCCGGCACCACGGCCTTTCTAGGCGCGCGCATCAGCCTGTAGGATCTGACTATGGATCGCACCACAAAACACAATAAGGCCATGGCCAAGCAGAAAGCGGCCGTCGACGAGGGTATTGCCAAAGCGGACACAGAGCGTGGCGTGAGCGTGCTACTCACAGGCGATGGCAAGGGAAAAACCAGCTCGGCCTTTGGGATGGTCATACGGGCACGTGGTTATAACCAGAAAGTCGGGATTGTTCAGTTCATCAAAGGGGCTCAGCCTTCCGGCGAGGAAGTTTTCGTACGGGAGCATTTGGCCGAGGTAACGCTTTTTCAAATGGGCACCGGCTTTACCTGGGACACACAGGATCGCGATGGCGACATCGCTGCGGCCCAGCGCACATGGCAACAGGCCAAAGACATGCTGGCCGATGCCAGCTACGACCTCGTTGTACTCGATGAGTTGACCTACATGTTGGCTTTTGACTATCTGCCGGAGGACGAGGTGATTTCCGCCATCACGAATCGGCCGGAGAGCCAGAGCTTGGTCATCACCGGCCGTGGTGGCGGTCCGGCCTTGCGTGAGGTGATGGACACAGTATCCGAGGTTAAGGAAATCAAACACGCCTATCGCGCCGGCATTCGTGCACGCCAAGGCGTGGATTACTGACAATGGCGTCGCACCCTGCGATTCGTCCAGCCGCTTTTATTCGTTACAAGTTTCTGAACTCCCTGTTCCTCGGGCTCTCAGTGGGGGCGGTTTTTGTGCTGTATACGCCGCTCTCGCCCGCCGTGTTTTCCGCGGGCGGACTTGGACTGGCCGTCGGGACGCTGATCGTGGCCACACAGTACCGACGCATTCTGGCTACCGCCTGGTTTTTTCGCCTGTCACTCCTCGTTGAATTGATCACGCTGAGTGGCGTGGCTGCGGTACTGATCCTGCCGATCGAGGTTCCTCTCGCGCTTTTCGTCTATATCGGCTACCAAATCACCTTCTCTCTGGGGAATTACCTGGTGCGCTGCGAGACGTTATTGATGGTTGCCGTCGATCAGCTGCGGCGGCTGGACGTTGCCAAACAGGCAGGCTATCTACTGGGTATGGCAGTGGCATGGGGGCTCTATACGGGCCTAGAACGCTTGGCCGGCCTCACCAGTGAAGCGGCACAGGTGGTCTCGCTGCACTGGCTGTTACTTGGGGTCGAGGTCAGTGTCCTCATCGCGCTGTGGCAAGCCTTCAACAAAGATCAGCTCAGTGACGAACCGCTGACTGTAGGGGCGTCACCCGCGTCAGAACCTTAATCGAGTAGATCCGGCTGCTCGGCCATGATTACATCAAAGAGAGGTTGGGCGCTGAACCAGCCCGCCAGCGTGCTGCCCACCTGCCCCGCGGTATGAAGCGCCATGTCATGGGGAATGGGCTGCGGGGTGCCTGCCGCTTCGGCCATCAACTGGGCCTGGCAACTCCGCTCGAAGGTCACATACCACCACAGCGCCTCATCGACGGACTCACCCACCGTGAGGTGACCATGGTTTTTGAGCACGATTGCCTTCTTGTCCCCGAGCGCTTCCGCCAGTCGCTCCCCCTCGCTCATAGAGACAACGACACCGGTGTAATCATCCAATAACGCCAGATCGTCATAAAAAGCGCAGGCGTCTTGAGTCAGCGGGTCGATAAGCCTCCCAAGAGAGGACCAGGTCTTGCCGTAGATCGAGTGCGCGTGCGCGGCAGCGGTGACTTCCGAGCGAGCCTGATGAATGTGACTGTGAATGGTGAAGGCCGCGCCATTCAGCAGACCATCGCCTTCTACGATCTCGCCGTCGTGGTTGACCCTGATGAGGTCTGAAACACGCATCAGTTTGAATGATCGTCCCATCGGGTTCACCCAAAAGGTGTCGGTCTCAATTGGATCGCGGACCGTAATGTGGCCTGCAACGCCCTCGTCAAAACCGAATTTGCCGAAAATACGTAGCGCGGCGGCGAGACGTTGCTTGCGCTGAAGCTGCTCCGCCGCGGGGTCCAGCGCCCCTCCGGACATGGCCGCCAGATCAGCATTCATTACCAGTTGGTTTACCTGCTCATTCATCCCTGCTCGCTCCTGTTCTCTCCCCAGTATCGTGCCGCCTCGCGGGCCAATTCCCCCGCCTCTGGCACCTCCTCCCCCTCTGATCTCAGAAAATCCAGATACGCGGTCAGAACCTGCCCGGGTTGTGCCGAAACCTCCTCCGGGCGCAAAGGCTGGCTACACTCGGCACAGGTCAGTACCGGTCGCGTGTGGTGACCACACAAACTATGGCGATAGTGCGTCGGCGGACCATTACCGTCATCCATCCAGTCGTCCCCCCACTGACTGAGGGTCATGAGCACCGGGTAAAGAGCGAGCCCTTTGCGTGTCAGCCGATACTCGTAGCGCGTGGGGCGATCCATATAGGCGACCCGGGTCAGCACGCCTTCATCGACCAACTTGCGCAAGCGCTCAGCCAGCCGGTGCCGGGTCACGCCCAGGCTACGCTGAAATTCATCAAACCGACGGGTGCCGCGAAAAGCATCCCGGACAATCAGAAGCGTCCATCGCTCGCCCAATGCTGACAACGCACGGGCAACCGAGCAAGCCTGCTTGTCGATTTCGTCCCACTTCATAGCGCGAGAGTGCGCTGAGGCGTGCCCAAACGCAAGCGCGGGCACCGAAGCGCCCGCGCAGTATCACCCCACCGACTCACATCAGCCGAACTGATTCATGGTGTTATCTTCTCCCGCGGCTTTCAGCGCAGCATCCCCCGAGAAGTACTCTTTATGGTCGTCGCCCATGTCGGAGCCCGCCATGTTCTGGTGCTTGACGCAGGCAATACCCTGCCGGATTTCCTTGCGCTGCACGCCAGCCACGTAACCGAGCATACCCGCCTCGCCGAAATACTCCTTGGCCAGATTATCGGTGGAGAGCGCAGCCGTGTGGTAGGTCGGCAAGGTGATCAGGTGATGGAAGATACCCGCCTCCCGCGACGCGTCGCGCTGGAAGGACTGGATGCGGGCATCCGCCTCGAGCGCCAGATCTGTCTCATCGTAACTGGCGTCCATCAGTGCGTCACGATCATATGCCGATACATCCTGACCCGCCTCGGACCAGGCATCAAAAATCTGCTGCCGGAAGCTGAGCGTCCAGTTGAAGGACGGGCTGTTGTTGTACACCAGCTTGGCGTCCGGCACGGCCTCTCGAATGCGGTTTACCATGGCAGCAATCTGCCCGACGTGGGGCTTCTCGGTTTCGATCCACAGGAGGTCGGCACCGTTTTGCAAGGAAGTAATGCAGTCCAAGACTACCCGGTCCTCGCCAGATCCCTTGCGGAACTGAAAGAGGCCAGAGGCCAACCGCGCAGGCTTCAGTAACTTGCCATTGGCCTTGACCACGACATCGCCATTGGCGATGTCATCGGCACTTTCAATGTAGTCGCCATCGAGGAATCCGTTATAGAGGTCACCTAGGTCACCCGGCTCCTGTGTGACCGCGATCTGTTTGGTGAGACCTGCGCCAAGCGAGTCAGTTCGCGCTACGATGATGCCGTCTTCAACACCCAGTTCCAGAAACGCATAGCGGATCGCGCGAATCTTGGCGATGAAATCGGCGTGTGGGACCGTGACCTTGCCGTCCTGGTGTCCGCACTGCTTCTCGTCTGACACCTGATTTTCAATCTGAATGGCGCAGGCGCCCGCCTCGATCATGCGACGAGCGAGTAAGTAGGTGGCCTCTTCGTTGCCGAATCCGGCGTCGATGTCCGCGATGATCGGCACGACATGGGTCTGAAACTGATCGATCTGATTGGTGATGCTCTGAACCTCGACTTCGTTGCCGGCCTCCCGCGCCTTGTCTAGGGCGCGGAACAGGCCGCCGAGTTCGCGGGCATCGGCCTGACGCAGGAAGGTGTAGAGCTCTTCGATCAGCGACGGCACCGACGTCTTCTCATGCATCGACTGGTCGGGGAGCGGTCCAAGCTCGGACCGCAGTGCGGCAATCATCCAACCCGAAAGATACAGATAACGCCTGTCGGTATTGCCGAAGTGCTTCTTGATGGAAATGAGCTTTTGCTGACCGATGAAGCCATGCCAACAGCCAAGAGACTGGGTGTACTGGCCGGGATCCCGGTCGTAATCCGCCATGTCCTCGCGCATGATTGCAGCGGTGTAACGGGCAATATCCAAGCCAGTTTTAAACCGGTTCTGCAGGCGCATGCGCGCTGCGTATTCCGGACTGATGTCGGACCAGTTGCCGGATTGCCCGCAACTGGCTTCCATGGCCTTGATGGCCTCTGCATATGTGGACATGGTTTGTCTCCCGCGGTTGCTCACCACTGACCCAGTGGTTTTCAGAGCCGGCAGTCTAGGCGTCGCCCTGATATTTTCAAACAAAATACATCCCATATCTGTCATTCATACAGAAAATGTGAAATCTTGCCGCGCCGGGCCTCTCTTTAAGTCTTGCCGTTTTCCCCCTAGACTCCGCCCCTTGCCGGCGCGTGAGCGTCCCGAGTTTGCCTGTCAGGAGAGGACAGCATGAGTCACCCACTGGTCAGCATCATCATGGGATCCCAATCCGATTGGGCCACCATGCAGGCTGCAACGACCGTTCTCACCGAACTGAATGTTGCCCACGAGTCCCGGGTTGTCTCAGCGCACCGCACACCCGGCCGCTTGGTCGAATTTGCAGAGGGCGCGGCGGATCGCGGTATCAAGGTGATTATTGCCGGTGCGGGGGGCGCAGCGCATCTGGCCGGTATGGCGGCTTCCATGACGCATCTGCCCGTCATCGCCGTGCCCGTTTCCAGTCAACAGTTAAATGGTTTGGACAGTTTGCTCTCCATGGTACAGATGCCAAGGGGTGTGGCGGTTGCCTGTCAGGCGATTGGTGAAGCCGGCGCCTACAATGCGGGTCTGATGGCTGCCCAGATATTGGCGACTTCAGACCCCGATTTATCGACCGCGGTGCAACACTGGCAGGCGCAACAGACCGCTAACGTCCCCCACGCCGTCGACTGATGCGGATCGCGATCGCGGGCTGCGGCCAATTGGCCAGAATGCTGGCCCTCGCGGGTTGGGAGATGGGACACCACTTCTCCTTCATCGCGGACCCGGGAGAAGGCACAGACTGCGTGGCCGGATTGGGTGAAGTGGTGGTTTGTGACGAGAAAACCCCCTTCGCTACGCTCTTCGGGGCATTGGGTTCACCCGACGTGGTCACAGTTGAAAAGGAACACGTGAATGTGACCCTACTCGAAGGGCTGGCTGAGTACTGTCGGGTTGCACCGAGCCCGGACGCGATCCGGGTTTGCCAGCACCGCGGTAGAGAGAAGACCCTGCTCCAGTCGCTGGGCATCGACACTGCACCCTTCCGGGTGGTGGAGGACGCATCATCACTGATTGCCGCGGTGGAGTCGGTGGGCTACCCGGCCTTTATCAAATCCTGTGAGCTGGGCTACGACGGCCAAAACCAATGGCTACTGCGCGACGCCGCAGCGCTGGATGCCCTTGCTGATCAGATGGACGCCCTGCCTCCCCTGGTGGTCGAGGGGGCCGTTCACTTCGATCGTGAAATGTCGCTGATTGCGGCCCGTTCGCTGAGCGGCGAGATTGCGCTATATCCGCTAGCTGAAAATCGACATCGAGAGGGGATCCTGCTGACTTCTGAGGTGCCCGCCGACAACGTGCAGGCGGCAGCGATCTCGCAAGCCACCGAGATCGCTCATACTCTGCTGGAGCATTGGTCCTACGTGGGTGTGCTCTCCATCGAATTGTTTGATGAGGGCGGAAAGCTGCGCGTCAACGAGCTCGCTCCCCGGGTACACAACAGCGGTCACTGGTCTCAGAACGCGGGCGTGACATCGCAGTTCACCAACCACATCCGCGCTATCACCGACACCCGTCCCGGCGCCACCGACCCGCGCCAGTTCGCAGGCATGGTCAATCTGCTCGGGCGAGCACCCGCTGATGAACTGCTCGAGGCGGCGGACGTGAGTCTGCACTGGTACAACAAATCCATTCGCAGTCGCCGCAAGGTCGGCCATCTGAATATCCAGTCCGCAGATCGTCAGCAGCTACAAAAACGATTGGTCGAGCTGGAATCTGCACTCTATCCCGACGGGGAGCCGCTCTAAAGAGCGCTGACCAATCAGCTCACGCGGCTATCAGACCGGTGTCGGTTGCTGATGGTCGGATCTGACAGCGAGACGCTGGCGGGATTAGGTGTCGCGCTTTTTCTCACGCGCCTTCTTTTCTGACTTCTTAATGTGGCTCATCATGCGCCGCCGGCGCTGCACCTGTCGCTGGGTTAATTTATTGCGTTTCCCCGCATAGGGATTGTCACCAGAGCGAAGCTCAATACGGATAGGTGTACCGTGCAGGGCCAGCTCTCGGCGAAAGATCTTCTCCAAGTAGCGCTGGTAACTCGCCGGGAGCGCCTCGGTCTGGGTACCGTGCACCACGACCACCGGCGGATTCTGCCCGCCCGCGTGGGCATAACGAAGTTTGACCCGGCGGCCGTTCACCATAGGTGGTGGGTGGGTCGCCACCGCGTCTTCCAGAATGCGTGTGAGTCGGGGCGTACTCAAGGCTCGCGTCGCGGCCTCGTGAGCCGCGTGAATCGAGCCGTAAAGCTTGCCCACGCCCGACCCGTGCAAGGCTGAGATAAAGTGAATATCCGCGTAGTCAATAAATTGCAGTCGCCGTCGCAATTCTGAGCGGATCCAGTCCCGCTCGTCAGCTTCGATCCCATCCCACTTGTTCAGCGCAATAACCAGTGCGCGGCCAGCGTCAATGCATTGCCCCAATAAGTGCAGGTCCTGCTCCACAATCCCTTCATGGGCGTCCAGCGTCAGGATCACCACCTGTGCGTCGGCGATCGCCTTGAGAGTTTTGACAATCGAGAATTTCTCTACCGCCTCGCGGACGTTTTTGCGTTTGCGCACACCGGCGGTATCGATCAGCGTGAAGCGTTGGCCCCGGCGCTCGTAGTCAATGTAGACGCTATCGCGGGTCGTGCCCGGTTGGTCGAAGACCACCACCCGCTCTTCCCCGAGCAGGCGATTCACCAGCGTCGACTTACCCACGTTTGGGCGCCCGACGATCGCTACACGAATACCACCGCTGGCTGCGTCCGCCTCCTCGGGTGACGTGCTGTCGATCCACGGCGAGAGAACCGAGCTGATTAGCTTTCTTACACCACGATTGTGCGAAGCCGCAATGGGATGGATCAGGTCTACGCCCAATTGATAGAAATCGCTGGCGGCGATGTCCTCTCCCACTCCGTCAATCTTGTTGACCACCAGATGGAAGGGCTTACCCGTTGTCCTGAGGTTAGTAACCAGAGATTCATCACCCGGTTGCAAGCCTGCGCGACCATCAACAAGTAAAAGCACAACGTCCGCTTCGGCAATGGCAGCCATTGACTGGCTCGCCATGGCCGCATCGATACCCGCTTCCTCGCCAGTGATGCCACCGGTATCGATGACAATGAACCCGGTATCCTCGATGCGCCCCTGTCCGTACTGCCGGTCCCGCGTGAGCCCGGAAAGGTCGGCAACCAACGCATCCCGGCTTCGGGTTAGCTGGTTAAAGAGGGTGGATTTGCCAACGTTAGGGCGGCCCACCAGAGCGAGCACAGGGAGCATGGCTTCAGTTTCGCGTTTCGACGTCGTAGGCTTTCAGCGTACCGTCGTTGGTGTAAACGAACAGACGGTTACCCCGCACAAGCATATCTGCGCGGGCACCGCTAGAGTCGACTTTGGCTCTCCCGACAATGTCTCCATCCACTTGGGACAGCAGATGGAGATACCCCTCGAAGTCTACGACCGCGACGTAGCTGCTGACCGGGGTGGGCCGGGACAAGTTTCTGAAGCCCAGATCGATGTTCTGCCAGCGGACGCCCTGACCATTTCGCAGGAAAGCGCTGACGGTGCCGTCGTCATCGGCAACGTAGACATTGCCAAACCCCACACCCACACCTGATACCGACGAGACATTGCGCTGCCAAATCCGGCGCCCTGAGCGAATATCGATAGCAACGAGCCGGCCCTGATAGCTCGCGGCGTACAGCTCGGTGCCCTGAAGTGCCATGGTGCCATCGACATCGACGATCCGCTCGATCTCGGAGCGGCCCTGCGGGATGGCAACGCGCGCCTCCCAGGCAACGTTACCGGAACGCAAGTTCACCGCCACAACCTTACCGTCCGCGAACCCCGCAATAGCATTATCGCCAAGAATCATGGGCGTACCGGTTCCGCGTAGCGTCAACACGGGCACATCGCTGGTATAGGTCCAGCGCACTTCACCGGTCTCGTAGTCAAAACCCATCAACTTGCCGTCATAGGTTTGGGCCACCGTGTATTGACCATTGGCCTGTGGCGCCGAGAGCACCTCGCCCGAGACGACGGTTCGCCAGATCTCTTCACCGCTGTTGGCATCGAGCCGCATCACCAACCCTTCTGACGCGCCCACAAATATCGAGTCCCCGTGATGACCCACACCTCCCGAGAGCGCCATTTCTAGATCCCGCTTCCAGCGGACGCGACCACTCTCGGGCTCCACAGCCACCACTCGGCCCTCGGCAGAGGCAACGTAGATGCTGTCTTTCACCAACACCGGATTGATTCTATAAAGACCCTCACCCTGTCCATCGCCAACACCTCGCGACCAGCGGCTTTTCAGTTTCGCCTGCTCCGTGATCTTCTGCAGCTCTACTGGCTCCCGGGGGTCAAATTCGTCATCACTGAACCAGCCTTTGATCGTGCTGCAACCGGTCACCAGTGCGAGACTCAGCACCCAAATAAAACGGCAGGGTCGGAACATCAACTGGCATCCTCGGCAGGTGCATCCTCTGACGAGGAGGGAAGGCGCGTCTCCAGAGTGCGTACCTTATTATCGAGGACCACACTGTACTGGCCCAAATCAGATGCCAAATCTCGACCCTGACGATAGGCCGTCAGCGCTGCCTCGGGTCGACCGGCTGCAAGATGGATGTCACCCTCTGCCTGAGCATAGGCGACTGGATAGGCGCTACTGCCCTTGGCAAGAATGGCTAACGCTTCAGTTTCATTGCCTTGATCGGCCAGCACGCGCGCCAACCGGAATTGAATCAGTTGGCCAATATCGGAACCCGTGTCGCCGGCGGTCAAAGCCCAACGAAGCGCCGCTTCTGCGCCCGCCATATCATCGGCATCGACGGCGATGCGCGCCTCCAGCATCGCGCCAAATCGCGCGTAAGTGGAACTCGCATGGTCATCTCTCAGCTGCGTAGCCAGCGACGCCAATGCGTCGGGATCACCTTCACCGAGATGATTTGCCAACATCGCGGCGTAAAGATCTGAGGCTGCCTCCGTCTGGGAATCTGTGAAACCCTGATACTGCTGCCAGCCGACGGTACCCAAAACCGCAACAACCACCGCGGTAATAATGCCCTTGCCGTTTTCATCCCACCAACGTTTGAGGGCTTCAAGCTCGGCCTCATCCTGCATGTGATCCGCCACGTGCGACTCCTCTAATCAGGCACCTTGTGCCTCAGCGAGATACCCCGCCATAAATGCTTCCAACTCTTCGTCTGCGATGGTGCGCTGTTCGGCGTCAGCCCTGAGCGGTTTCAGCGTTACCTGTTGCGCAGCCACCTCTGCGTCACCGTAAACCAGTGCCCAAGCGGCTCCGCTTTTATCAGCGCGTTTGAACTGGCTTTTGAAGCTACCACCACCCAAATGCTGAATGATGTCAAGCTCCGGGTATTGGCGACGCAACGCGTCCAATCTTGGCAGACTGTGTCTGAAAGCAGTCTCACCTGCTGAGATGACATACAGATCCGCCGGGGTCGAGACTGTAATATCCAGCGCCTGCATGAGCAAGGTCAGTCGTTCCAGACCGACAGCGAAGCCCGCGGCCGGCGTCGGCTTGCCCCCGAAGGTTTCTACCAGCGTGTCATATCGCCCTCCCCCGCACACCGTACTTTGCGCGCCCAGATGGCCGGTAGTCCACTCAAATACAGTCTTGTTGTAGTAGTCGAGACCACGCACCAGGCGGGGGTTGATCGCGTAGGGAATATTCAGTGCGTCGAGGTAATCCAGTAGCCGGTCAAAGTCAGCCTGCGCGTCTGCATCAATGTAGTCTTGCAGAAGCGGTGCCTTATCAAGAACGCTCTGGGTGTCAGAATCTTTGCTGTCCAGAATCCGCAGGGGGTTCGTCTCAAGGCGTCGCTGGCTGTCCTCATCAAGCTGGCCACGACGCTGCGACAAATAATTCACCAGCGCCTCACGGTAGCGGGCACGGTCGGCAACTGACCCGATCGTATTGATTTCTAGTTGCAGCGCATCATCAACGCCCAAGCGACACCAGAGTTGGCGGCATAGCGCGATTAGCTCCGCATCCTGATCGGGGGTCGCCACACCAAAGGCCTCCACACCTAGCTGGTGAAACTGTCTTTGCCGTCCCTTTTGCGGGCGCTCGTAGCGAAACATCGGGCCCATGTACCACAGGCGCTGGGGCGTCAGCGCCAGATTGTGCTGCGCCACGGCCCTGACACAGCCAGCCGTGCCCTCAGGACGCAGCGTCATGCTCTCGTCGTTGCGATCGGCAAAGGTATACATCTCCTTTTCGACGATATCGGTGACCTCGCCGATAGAGCGCGCAAAGAGTTCGGTCGACTCAATAATCGGTAGCCGGATTTCCGAATAGCCGTAGCTGGAGAGCACCTCTAGCGCAGCATCCTCCATTGACTGCCACAGGGGCGTGTTCTCGGGCAGGATATCCACCATCCCGCGTATGGCTCTATACGATGTCATGCGATGGGTGTCAGTGGGTGCTGGAAATGATGTTAGCGTCCCGTTCGGAGCGCGCCACCTCTAGGGCGGCCGCCCGATCTCGAATCACAGATTCGAGATGATCGACAAAATCCTGATTACTGACTTTGTGATCCGGCTCTCCTGAAATGTAAATGAGATTATTGGGGGTTGCGCCCGTTAACCCGACGTCGGCCTCTCGCGCCTCGCCCGGCCCGTTGACGATACAACCAATAACGGCGACATCCATTGGGGTGCGGATGTCCTCGAGGCGGTTTTCCAACTCGTTCATGGTACTGATCACGTCAAAGTTCTGTCGAGAGCAGCTCGGACAAGCGATGAAATTGATGCCATTGGCCCGCAATTTAAGGCTTTTGAGAATTTCAAAGCCCACCTTGATCTCTTCCACTGGATCCGCAGCGAGGGAAATGCGGATGGTATCGCCGATTCCCTCCATCAGCAGCATGCCCAGCCCCACCGCTGACTTGACCGTGCCACCGCGGGTGCCGCCGGCCTCGGTGATGCCCAGATGAAGGGGTTGCTCGATTTGCTCTGCCAGCTTGCGATAAGCCTCGACCGCCATGAAGACTTCGGAGGCTTTCACGCTGACCTTGAAATCCTGAAAGTCGTGTCGATCTAGAATATCAACGTTACGCAGGGCAGATTCCACTAACGCGTCGGCATTGGGCTCTGGATATTTGCGCAGCAGCTCCTTGCCCAGTGAGCCCGCATTGACCCCGATGCGGATCGGAATACCGCGATCCTGACAGGCCGAAATCACTTCTTTGACTTTAGCTTCGCGGCCGATATTGCCCGGATTAATACGGAGACAGTCAACACCGTACTCGGCGACCTTCAGCGCAATTTTGTGATCAAAATGTATGTCTGCAACCAGCGGCAGTCCGGCGCGCTGCCGAATCTCACGAAAGGCCTCAGCCGCCTCCATGCTCGGAACCGAGACCCTGACAAGATCCGCCCCTGCGGCGGCAATCGCCTGAATCTGCGCGACGGTCGCATCGACATCGCAGGTCTCTGTGTTCGTCATACTCTGGACTGCGATTGGCGCATCACCACCAATCGGTACGTTGCCTACGTGGATCTGTCTGCTAATGCGGCGCTTAATTGGCGAAGGCTGGTTCATGGCCACTGTCCTCTCGCGCACGGTCGTAAACCGTGCCCTCGTTATCGACTCTGACGCTCCATCCAGTCCCGGTACTCCGGTGACTCCGGATACAGGTTACGCAATGCCAACTCATAACTGCCCAACGCGTCTTGATCGCCTGTTGCATCGGCGATTTGCAGACCGAGCAGGAGCCCCCTCGGCGATTGCTGTGGAGAGACCGTCCTGTAAGCCCCATGATACCGCTTGGCTCCGTCAGTATCACCCGCCTCGAGTCGAAGAAATCCCATCTCCAGTAGCGCCACTGAGTTGCGCTGATCCATCGACAGGGCGCGGGTAAACGCCGCCTCGGCGCCGGCCGGGTTGTCCAGCTGCAAGCGGCACAGACCGAGATTCAGGAAAGCCATTGGCCTGCCGCTGTAAAGCGTATCCTCAGTGACCGTAGAAAACTCGCGTTCCGCCTCACTAAAGCGCCCCTGGGAATACAAAAAGGCCGCAAAGTTATTGCGCGCTCTGGACAAAGTCGGGTCGGTTTTCAACGCCGCGCGAAACTGGGACTCGGCCATCTCAAATTCGCCTGTACTGCGATAAACCAGCGCGAAGGCCTCAAATACCTCAGCATTCTCGGAATCGATTTCCTGCGCGAGCTCGAGATTGCGCTTGGCGTTCTCCCAGTCCCCGACACCAATACACTGGCGCGCCAGCGCAACCCGCTTATTCAGGGTGGCGTCAAGATCAGCGCTCATGGGTGACCCGCCACTATACTCTGTGACACAGCCGGATAACGGCGCGATCAGTACCGCGCACAGTGCCCCCACTGCGGACAGTCGTCCGATCCGCCAACGCCAAGGCTCAGCAATAGGGCTGTGATGATATCGTGCGTTCATAGGTCAACCGCAGTAGCCGCTCAACCCGATTCCAACAGGGTCTGAGCGCTCCGTCCAGCACGATAGCGCTCAGCCCGACGGGTTCGATCAACGACCTCCCCCACCAACTGACCGCAGGCTGCGTCGATATCGTCCCCGCGCGTTGTGCGCACGGTGACAACGAATCCTGCATCCGTCAGCACCTGCCAGAACCGACTGACCGCATTGCCACTGGGCCGCTGGTAACCGGAATCAGGGAAATCGTTGAACGGAATCAAATTGATCTTGCAGGGATAATCTTCGAGCAGCGCGGCCAACTCTTTCGCCTGATCGATGCTGTCGTTGACCCCTGCGAGCAGGGTATATTCGATGGTCACCACCCGCTTTTTGTCTGTTTGCGCGTCCAGATACGCCTTGGCAGAGGCCAACAGCCTCTCGATCGGGTACTTTCGATTGATGGGTACGATTTCATCTCGCAACTGATCGTTGGGCGCGTGCAACGATACCGCCAGACTGACATCCGCCCACTCGGCCAGCCGATCCAGGTTCGGCACCACACCCGACGTCGACAACGTCACCTTGCGCTTCGACAGGCCATAGGCGAGGTCGTCACACATCAAATTCATGGCCGCCACGACGTTATCAAAGTTCAGCAGCGGCTCCCCCATGCCCATCATCACGACGTTGGTGACGACACGTCCTTTCCCTGACTGCCAGGCATCGTAGGAATTGATCGCCAGCCACACCTGGCCGATGATTTCCGCAGCTGTGAGATCACGTTGAAAACCCTGCTTGCCGGTCGAGCAGAAGGTACAGTCCAGACTGCAACCTACCTGAGAGGATACACACAGGGTTGCCCGGTCTCCCTCCGGGATGAGTACCGCCTCAACGAGACTCCCGCCTTCCACAGCAATTGCCCATTTACGCGTCCCGTCCTGGGAGTCTTGCTGCTCTGCAATGCGGGGAGGAGTGACCTCGGCAATCTGCGACAACCGATCCCGTAAGGCCTGGCTCAGGTCCGTCATGTCATCAAAGTCGCGCACGCCGCGGTGATGAATCCATTTCATCACCTGCTGGGCGCGAAACCGCTTCTCGCCCAGATCGACGAAAAACGCCTCAAGTTGGGAGCGGGTCAGCCCAAGCAAATTGCGCCGATCCGACGCCGGGGTCGTGGCAATAATGTGATCCGGCGCAGTCATGATGTCAGAGCCGGCCGGGGATCAGCGTGAGCAGATCTCGCTCGACGCGAAGAAATAGGCGATCTCGCGCTCCGCTGAAGCCGGCGAGTCCGAGCCGTGCACCGCGTTGGCATCAATTGACTGCGCGAAGTCCGCTCGAATCGTGCCTGCGTCGGCCTCCTGAGGGTTGGTCGCCCCCATCAACTCGCGATTTCGCGCGATCGCGTCCTCGCCCTCCAAAACCTGCACAATCACGGGACCCGAGGTCATGAAGGAGACAAGGTCAGGGTAAAACGGACGCTCACGGTGCTCCGCATAGAAGCCGCCTGCCAGGTTATCCGACAGGTGCACCATTTTGGCCGCCACCACTGTCAGGCCCGCTGCCTCAAAACGGCTGATAATCTGTCCGATCACGTTCTTCCCTACCGCATCGGGCTTGATAATCGATAAGGTGCGTTCCACCGCCATGTCTGTCTCCGATTATTGCAATGTAAAGGCGAAGCGGCTGCTTCGCGGGCGCGGAGTATACGGCGTTTCACCCTGTGATGTCATGGCAACAATGCCATGGATCGGGCGGCGCGCGCAGAGGTTTCAGTGCCGCTCGGAGGCATGATTAATCGTGTAACGCGGGATCTCAACGACCAGACGGCTAACACCGACATTGGCCTGACAGGAAAGCCGGGATTCCGGCTCCAGCCCCCACGCCTTGTCCAGGTAATCTTCCTCGAGTTCGTCTGCCTCATTCAGCGAATCAAACCCCTCGCGCACAATGACATGACAAGTCGTGCAGGCACACGACATTTCGCAGGCATGCTCGATATTGATATCGTGACGCAGTAGCGCCTCACAGATGCTCTCGCCCACCTCCGCTGTGACCACAGCGCCCTCAGGGCAGATCTCGTGATGAGGTAGCACAACTATTTCGGTCACCGTCCGTCTCCCTGCTCTTGATCAGACTCCAGGTCTGTAACTGCCACCCCCTGAAGAGCGGCCTGAATACTCCGGTCCATGCGACGCGCCGCAAAGGTTTCTGTGGCTCGGCCTAGTGATTCGGTTGCTTCGCGAATGGCCTCGGGTTGGTTGCCGGCCATCCCGGCCTCGAGCGCCGCTGCGTTCTGCTCCAAGTCTCTCAACTCGGCGTTAGAGAGCAGATCGCCATCTTTAGCAAGTGCCGCCCGGAGACCCGCCAGCAGTCCCTCCGCTTCGACCTGAGCCTCGCCTAATTTCCTGGCCTGCATATCCTCCCCGGCGTGCTCATAACCCGCTTTGAGCATCTCGGTAATTTGGCCTTCGCTGAGACCAAAAGCGGGCTTCACCACGACATCACTGCGGGCTCCCGTCTCCTGCTCCAGGGCCGTCACCTCAAGGACGCCGTCAGCGTCAACCCGAAACGTCACCTCGATCCTCGCCGCACCGGCAACCATTGGCGGGATACCTTTCAGCTCGAACTGCGCAAGTGAGCGACAGTCCTCTACGCGCTCACGCTCTCCCTGCACCACATGCACGATCAAACCCGTTTGGCCGTCCCTTGCTGTGGTGAACTCCTGCGCTCTGGCAACCGGTATGGTGCTGTTTCGGTCGATGATCCGCTCCACCAGTCCGCCATAGGTCTCAAGCCCCAGAGAGAGCGGTATGACATCGAGCAACAGCGCCTCATCACCCGCCCGATTCCCCACCAAAATATCTGCCTGACGGGCCGCACCCATGGCGACCACCTGATCGGGATCCAAACTGCAGAGCGGCTCCAGCCCAAAGCATTCCGCTACCGCCTGTCGCACTGAGGGCGTGCGGGTGGATCCTCCCACCAACACCACACGATCAACCGCGGCCACCTCTGCATCTGCCAACGTCTCTCGACAGGCGTGGAGGGTTCGCTCGATGAACGGCGCGATCAACGACTCCAAAACAGAGCGATCAACCGTGATCTCTGACAAAGCCTCGGCAAGGTCGGAGACGTTCAGCGTCACGCTCTCTTGCTCGGTGAGCGCCTCTTTGGCATCTCGCGCAGACTGCAGTGCCTTCCGCCGCTGGGTGGACGAAGGGTTCGCAAGCGCCAGCTCAGCCAATAAGTGATCAGCGAGCGCCCGATCAAAGTCGTCACCCCCAAGTGCGCTATCTCCTCCGGTAGCCAGCACCTCGAAGATACCCTTGCGCATTCTCAGTAGGGATACATCGAAGGTGCCGCCTCCGAGGTCGTAGACGGCGAGAACAGAGGACTCCTCGGCCTGTTCGTCCAAGCCGTAGGCCACTGCCGCCGCTGTCGGCTCATTCAATAATCGCAACACTTTAATTCCCGCAAGCTCCGCCGCCTGACGGGTCGCCTGACGTTGCGCGTCATCAAAATAGGCTGGAACCGTAATCACCGCGCCGGAAATAGGCGCGTCAAGCTGCGGCTCGGCTCGCTCCCTGAGCGCCGCCAAAATAGCAGCCGCCACCTCTACCGGCGTCTTGGCGCCTGCAGCGGTGGCAAACGCCAAAGTGTCACCCGGCGCCAGCGTCACATAGGGGTCGTCCTCAAATTCCCCCCGAGCGCGCCCGAGCATTCGCTTTGCCGAAGCAATGGTATTCGCCGGTTCGGCGCTGGCCTGCGCCATGGCCGCCTGACCGATCCGCACATCGCTCGCGCCGAAATAGACAACCGATGGCAGAGAGGGACTCCCGGACCCGTCTTGCAGCACCTGCAGCGAGGCGCCATCAAAATGCGCGATCAGGCTATTCGTTGTACCCAGATCTATCCCTACCGCCACTTTCCGCTGCGTGTCAGGATCAAGGCCGGCGCCCGGCTCGGCGATTTGAAGCAGCACCATGGCTAGCGCGCCTCCGGACGCGCGGCTTCCTGAAGCTTGGACAAAAAGCACATTTCCTGCCAGCAACGGGCCGCCGCCGACCAATCCAATGCGGCTATCGATTGCGCACACCCATCGCGGCTCGACTGGTACAGCGTCGTGATCTCGGCATGCAGGGCTTCACGAGCCGCCGCATCGTCGGCAGGTGTCTCCTCCAGACGTTCCCGGAGCATTATCTGCTTCATCAGGAACTCGCCTCCGACGCCCTGTCGTTCAGCGGCCTCTAGATCCACCCCCGCTCGGGAGAGCAAGTACTCCGCACGGGTGACTTCGTGCACGAGGGTTTGATAAGCGCTGTTAATATCGGCACAGAGTTGGGCTGCCATGCGCTGCTCCATCTGAGACTGACCGGCATACAGGTCAGGATGAAATTGCGCCAATAAGGCGTGGTAGGACTGCTCTAACGTGGCTTCGTCGAGGGTCAGTCCGGGTTGAAGCTGAAACAATGCGAAGTAGTCGCGTGCGGGCGCACCCGGTGTGGCGTTCACAATTAGACGGTGAAGCTTTCGCCGCAGCCGCACTCTCCCGCAACATTGGGATTGCGGAACTCCAGACCCTCGTTCAACCCTTCCCGGGCGAAATCGACAATCGTGCCGTCCAGGTATAGGAGGCTTTTGGGATCCACAAAGACCTTCACCCCGTCGGATTCGAAAAACGTGTCCTCGGGTTCGGGCTGATCAACAAACTCCAGAACATAGGCAAGACCGGAGCAACCAGAGGTTTTAACGCCAATGCGGATTCCCTCGCCTTTGCCCCGGCTCTGCAACTGACGGCCAACGTGCTCCGCAGCTTCTGATGTCAGGCTGATGGCCATTTAGCCGTCCTGTTTATCCCGGTAGTTCTTCACCGCCGCCTTGATGGCGTCCTCCGCCAACACCGAGCAGTGGATTTTTACCGGCGGCAGGGAAAGCTCCTGTGCGATCTCGGTATTTTTGATCGACGCCGCCTCATCGAGGTTTTTACCTTTTACCCACTCGGTGAGGAGCGAGCTTGAGGCGATGGCCGAACCGCATCCGTAGGTTTTGAACTTGGCGTCCTCGATCACGCCGTCGTCGTTGACCTGAATCTGCAAGCGCATCACGTCGCCGCAGGCAGGCGCACCCACCATACCGGTACCCACGCTGTCATCAGCTTCGTCGAGCTTGCCGACATTGCGCGGGTTATCGTAGTGATCAATTACCTTGTCGCTATAAGCCATGGTTCTCTCCCAAGGGCATTACGGGGGCCGTCAGTGCGCCGCCCATTCAATCGAATTGAGGTCTACACCGTCCTGATGCATGTCCCACAAAGGCGACAATTCGCGCAGCTTCTCGACTGCGTGGCGAACACAAGTCGCCGCGTGATCCACTTCTGCATCCGTCGTGAATCGTCCAAAGCTGAATCGCAACGAACTGTGCGCCAACTCATCGTTCAGCCCCAGCGCACGCAAGACATAGGAGGGCTCGAGACTCGCCGAGGTGCAGGCAGACCCGCTAGATATCGCCAGGTCTCGCAAAGACATAATCAGCGACTCGCCCTCGACAAACGCAAAGCTGACGTTCAGTGCGCCCGGCAACCGCTGATCGCGATCGCCATTGATATGCACCTCGGGGATATCATTGATGGCGTTCCAAAAGCGCAGTCTGAGCGCCGCGAGACGATCTGCCCCCCCCCCCCCCCCCCCCCCCCCTCGGCCGTCATTTCCTCTCTGGCAAGACGAGCCGCCTCACCGAACCCGACAAGCTGGTGCGTTGCCAGTGTGCCGGACCGCATGCCTCGCTCGTGGCCACCGCCGTGCATCTGCGCTTCAAGCCGCACTCGAGGCTTTCTACGAACATACAGGGCGCCCACGCCCTTCGGTCCGTACATCTTATGGGCCGACATCGACAGCAGGTCAATTTTCATGGTTTCCATGTCCAGGGGCACTTTCCCCACGCCCTGAGCGGCATCAACATGAAGCAATACGCCTGCAGCGCGACACATCTCGCCGATACCCGCCACGTCATTGACTACGCCAATTTCATTATTGGCGTGCATCACGCTCACCAGGATGGTGTCTTCACGCAGCGCTTCCTGCACCATCTCAGGCGTTGTCAAACCTCGATCATCCGGATCCAGATAAGTTACCTCATATCCCTCGCGCTCGAGCTGGCGACAGGTGTCGAGCACCGCCTTGTGCTCGATCTTTGACGTAACGATATGCTTGCCCTTCTTGTGGTAAAAGTGGGCGACGCCCTTGATGGCGAGGTTATCGGACTCCGTCGCACCGGAGGTCCAGACTATTTCTCTGGGATCCGCGTTGATCAGTTCGGCAACCTGATTACGCGCATTTTCCACCGCTTCCTCGGCCTTCCATCCAAACACGTGGGAGCGGGACGCTGGATTGCCAAACACCCCCTCGTTGGACAGGCAGCTCGACATGACCGCAACGACCCTGGGGTCGACGGGCGTCGTTGACAAATAGTCAAGGTAAATCGGCGTTTGTACGGTCACTGGTGCATTCATTGCTTAACCATCTCTGTTGTGTAAAACCACACTGTCAACTTTAACTCTCTCAGCTCTCTCAGCTCTCTCAACTTTTTCTGCCCCATCAATTAGCTTTGCCTTCCTACCCGGCCCACTTTCACTCACACCGGGCGGCCAGCATCAGCTAGCGCAACGACAGGGTTTGTAATAGGCCGTCGCTCTGTTGCTGCACACCTCTATGTCCACGCTTGTGTCCACGTCCCTCCATCAAATCGCACAGACTGATCTGACTCAGAAAATCGTGGATCTGTCCGGAGAGGTCTTCCCACAAATGATGGGTCAGACAAGTTTCTCCCTGATGACAGTTGCCTTTGCCCTGACAATTGGTCACATCAACCGACTCATCGACCGCGTCGATGATTTCAGCGACAAAGATCTCTTCGCCGCTGCGGGCCAGTCGATAGCCTCCGCCAGGGCCACGGGCGCTGGTGACCAGCCGTTCCCGCCGCAATTTGGCGAACAACTGCTCCAAGTAGGATAGAGAAATCTCTTGCCTGCCGGATATGTCTGCCAAAGAGACGGGCCTTTTACCGCCGTTAATCGCCAAATCCAGCATGGCGGTCACCGCGTAGCGCCCACGTGTCGTCAGTTTCATGGCTCAATTGTCCTATTCCTGACTATTTTAGTCAAGAATTGGACTGATCGGAATCAATCCTCGATGAAACCCGCTTTTTTTTGGGTTTCACTCAAAATACCGCGGAGAATATTGAGCTCCATTTCATCGAGCCTAACCCGGTTGTAGAGCCGTTTTAGGCGGCGCATCAACTGTCTGGGCGCCTCAGGCTTTAAAAACTCGATATCGATCAGGGTCCTCTCCAAGTGCTCGTAGAACCGGTCCATATCTTCAGCGGTGGCGAAGGGCGTATCCCATTGGGCATCCTCCGCCAAATTAGTCGCTTCACCCAACTGGACCATGCGCAGTTCATAGGCAACGATCTGAACGGCCATTGCCAGATTAAGACTCGCGTAAGTCTCGTGAGTCGGTATGTGGCAATGCAGATGACAGCGCTGCAACTCCTCGTTCAGCAGACCTCTGTCCTCCCGACCAAAGAGCACCGCAACCCGCTCGCTGCCCGAGTGAACCGCAATGCGCTCCGCGCAGCGACGCGCATCCTGAACTGGCCACGGTATTCTGCGTTCACGGGCACTGGTGCCGACGACGAACTGGCAATCTGCTATCGCCTCATCCAAGGTGGCGACCACCCGCGCGCGCTCCATCACATCGGTCGCAGAGGCCGCTCGCCACGTCGCCTCCGGAGCAGGGTATTCCAGCGGCGCAACCAGCGTCAGCCTCGTCAAACCCATATTTTTCATGGCCCGCGCTACGCCACCAATGTTGCCGCTGTGAGTGGTGTGGACGAGAACAATGTCGATGTTGTCAGGGTTCATGAGCTCGCTACCCGGCAGGGGGGCGCAGTCTATCAAACCCGTATCAGGTTCTGCCCTCCCCTGTTATGCTGCGGCGCCCTTTGACACCGGATTTGGCGATGGAACCCACCGCATCCATGGCACTACGAGCAGCCCGCAAAGCGGGCGACCTGATTGTGCGAGCAGCGGATGATATGGATCGTGTTGGCTATCGCGCCAAAGCCGCTGCGGACTTCGTCACCGAAGTCGATATCGCTGCAGAAAAAGAGATCCTTTATCACCTGAGCAAAACCTACCCGGAGCACCGCTTCGAATGCGAAGAAAGCGGGCTATCCGGAAACGAGGACGCTGAGTACACCTGGGTAATCGACCCGCTCGACGGCACCAGCAACTTCCTCAGGGGCATACCGCATTATGCGGTGAGCATCGCCTGTCTTTATCGCGGCAAGATCGAGCATGCGGTGGTGTATGACCCAATAAGGCGGGAGGAATTCATCGCCTCCCGGGGTAGAGGCGCACAGCTCAATGGACATCGCATCCGGGTCGGCGACCGCCAGGAGTTGCAGGAGACGCTGATCGGTACCGGGGTGCCATTTCTCGGTCATTGTGACGCACACCTTGACTGGTACTCGCAATCTCTGGTGGCGGTGACCAGCCGCTGCATGGGCATTCGCCGGGGCGGGTCCGCTGCGCTCGATTTGGCCTACGTGGCGGCCGGTCGACTCGACGGGTTTTGGGAAATGGGACTCAACCAATGGGATATCGCCGCGGGCGCCCTCCTGGTCCGGGAAGCCGGAGGCCTGATGACCGATCTATCAGGAGGTGAGGGCTGGTACGAGAGCGGCAATGTCGTATGCGGCAATAGCAAACTGATGCGCCAGCTACTGCCCCTCGTTAACTGGTCTTAACAGCTGAGTCGAACCCGGGGGCCGCGGGCACGCGACAGGAAGGCAGGCCCGCTGCGGGAGGCCGTCTCCTCCGTATCTAGGGAATCAGGCCTTCCTGATCAGCGCCTTCGCGCTCGGGCACCATGACGTCCTCTTTACTGACTCCCAACTGCAGCAATGTGGTCGCCGCAACGTACATCGATGAGTAGGTGCCGACCGCGACGCCCACCAGCAGTGCAATAGCGAAGCCGAAGATCATCTCGCCTCCAAAGAGAGCGAGTGCGGCCAATACGAGCAAGGTGGTCAACGAGGTGACCAGCGTTCGGCCCAAGGTCTCGCTGAGAGAGATGTCAATGACCTCGCTGGGGCTGGCTCGGCGGATCTTACGAAGATTCTCGCGAATTCTGTCCGAAACCACGATCGTGTCGTTAAGCGAGTAACCGATGACCGCCAACAACGCCGCGAGTACCGTCAGGTCAAATTCGAGCCCGGTCAGCGAAAAGAAGCCCAGCGTGAAAACAACATCATGAGCCAGCGCGATGACTGCGCCGAGCGCAAATTTAATTTGAAAGCGGAACGCAACGTAGAGCATCACCAACGCCAGTGCAGTCAGCATGGCGATGCCACCATCGTCCCGGAGTTCTTCACCCACCTGAGGCCCGACGAATTCGATACGGCGCAACTCGACAGACATCCCTGTGGCACCACGCAGCTTTTCCACCATCAAAGCGCCCTGCTCATCGGAATAGCCATCGGGCAAACGCACCAGCACATCCCGATCGGTGCCAAAACTCACCACCACCGCTCCCTCGTACCCCTCTCGGGCGAGCGTTTCACGCACCTCAACCAGATCCGCACTGTCGCTGTAGGCCACCTCCACCAAGGTGCCCCCGGTGAAGTCCAGCCCCCAGTTGAGTTGCTTTAAACCCAGAGACGCAACCGCCGTCAGGAGTGCAATACCTGAGAGCGCGACGGCAAGCCAACGCCATTTCATAAAGGGTATGGTTTTCATGAACTGGCTCCCGGAGTGGTCGCAGCCACTCGCCCTACGCCGCCGATCGACAGGGTTTTGACACGCCGCCCCCCGTACACGAGATTAATCAACGCGCGCGTGCCCATTATGGAACAGAACATGGATGTCAGGATGCCCACGGACAGCGTTACGGCGAATCCTTTCACCGGCCCCGTGCCGACAGCGTAGAGAATAATCGCCACAATCAGCGTTGTGATGTTGGCGTCGAGTATGGTGACGATCGCCCGCTCGAAGCCACTGTTGATCGCCGTCTGGGGTGACGCTCCCCCCCCTATCTCTTCTCGAATTCTCGCAAAGATCAGCACGTTGGCATCCACCGCCATGCCCACGGTCAGCACGATACCAGCGATCCCCGGCAGCGTTAGGGTGGCGCCCAATATGGACATCACGCCAACCAGTAAAACCAAATTACCTGCCAGTGCCACCACGGCCGCGACACCAAAAACGCGGTAGTAAAGCATCATAAAAATGACAACCAGCGCCAGGCCTGCCTCTACCGACTTCATCCCCAGACGAATGTTCTCGGCGCCCAACGAGGGGCCGACGGTCCGCTCCTCAACAAAAGTGACCGGCGCGGCGAGGGCGCCGGCGCGTAACATCAAAGCGAGCTCCGAGGCCTCCGCGGGGTTGTCGAGACCCGTAATCTGGAATTGCGCGCCCAGCGCAGATTGAATGACCGGCGCGGTGAGCAGCTTCTTCTCATCGTAGGGGACACGCACCGCCGATTCCTCGCCGGCCTCGTCCTGCTCGTACCGTGTCCGGTATTTGCGCTCGATGAACAACACGCCCATACGCCGCTTGATGTTTGCACGGGTGGCACGGGACATCAGCATACCGCCCTCGCCATCGAGGCTGATCGTGACATTCGGCTGGCCGTTCTGGTCAAAACCTGCCTGCGCGTTGGAGACGCTCTCCCCGGTGATGATGACATCACGTTCTAGCCACTCGGTCATGCCACCCCGATCTGCGCTCCGATACTCAAAACGCTGCCGCTGCGACACCGGCGCGTTGGATTCGGCCACCAGACGAAATTCAAGGTTCGCCACCTTGCCCAGAATACGCTTTGCCTCAGCGGTATCCTGAATGCCCGGCAACTCCACCACAATGCGGTTGCTGCCCTGACGCTGCACCAGAGGCTCAGAGACCCCTAACTCGTTGACGCGATTTCGTATCGTGGTGAGGTTCTGTGCCACCGCGTAGTCGATGACTTGCTTGATCGTCTGCTCAGTGACCTGGGCATACAGTGACCAGGTATCACCCTCGTCGACGCGATCGAGGAACAGTTCCGGGTAAAGATCCACCACCTCGCGGCGAGCCGCCTCACGCTCATCCTCTGACCTGAACTGCATCGCTACTTGGCGGCTCTCGAGGCTCACTCGACCTCGAATCCTCTCTTCCCGCAGGCGCTTTTGGATGCCCGTCTCGTACTGCGTCAGCTTGCGCTCTGTCGCTGCATCGACGTCCACTTCAAGCTTGAAATGCACGCCCCCGCTGAGGTCCAGACCCAACTTCATGGGCGTGGCACCGCCATCCAGTAGCCAATCGGGGGTAGTGGGCGCCAAATTGAGCGCCACAATAAATCCATCGCCCAATGCGCGGGAGAGAATGGCTTGAGCTCGCAGTTGTTGCTCTCGATCGCTCAACCGGAAGAGCGCTGATTTGCCATCGTTTTGTAACGCCTCACCGAAGTAGTCAATGCCAGCCTCGTCCAGCGCTGTTCCGGCACGCGTCAATATGCGCTCGTCGATCTCCTGGGCGCTACTGGCTCCGGCAATCTGCAACGCGGGATCGGGCGCGTAAAGGTTGGGCGCCGCGTAGTACAAACCACACAGCGCAACAGTGAGAATCAGCAGGTTTTTCCAGAGGGGATAGCGGTTAATCATCGGTGCTTGGGAATCGGAGCCTATGTGGCGGTTAGGGCATCAAACAGGCGCGGAGTGTAACCACTCCGCAACGGCAACACCATGTCATCATTACCCAAGCCATACCCGGGCATTGCGAAACAGACGCATCCAACCCGAATCATCACTCCACCCCGGTGGGCACCAAGACAACTGGCTCGCCCGGTAAACACGCTCGGGGTGCGGCATCATAATGGTCACCCGGCCGTCGGCACTGCATAGACCGGTAATACCGGCAGGGGAGCCATTGGGATTGGCAGGATAGGTTGACGCAACCTGAAGGTCGTTCTCGATAAAACGTAACGAGACCAAACCCGAGGATTCGAGCGCCTCGCATCGCGCTGCGTCGGCGAATTGGGCACGGCCCTCGCCATGCGCCACAACGATGGGAAGATGCGAGCCCTCCATCCCCGACAGCAAAATAGAGGGTGACGCCTCTACCCTGACCAAAGCCAGTCGCGCCTCGTACTGCTCTGATAAATTGCGGGCAAATCGCGGCCAGTGACTCGACCCTGGAATGATTTCCTGTAGTGCTGACATCATCTGACAGCCATTACAGACGCCTAATGCGAAGGTGTCACTGCGCTCAAAGAAATCGGCGAATCGCTGCCTGACAGCGTCATTGAACAGGATATTTTTTGCCCACCCCTCTCCCGCGCCCAACACATCGCCGTAGGAGAATCCGCCGCAGGCGACCAGACCATGGCAATCGCTCAAGGTCTCGTGCCCCATCATCACATCACTCATGTGAAAGTCGATTGCCGTGAATCCGGCTCGGTCAAAAGCAGCCGCCATTTCCATGTGGCCATTGACGCCCTGCTCCCGCAGGATCGCGATTCTGGGTCGCTTGCCTGAGATGATGAACGGCGCAGCAATGTCTTCATCACATTCAAAGGTGAGATGCGCAGATAAGCCGGGATCGGGGGCCTGAATCGCCGCAAATTCCTGATCAGCACAAACAGCGTTATCTCGCAGACGTGCTATGGCATGACTGGTTTGCGCCCACAAGGACTGCAACGCACCTCGCCGGCTATCTACCAGCTCGAACTGTGGCGTATTAATCACGATCCGCTCGTCCTCGCGAGGGGTGGCAACCTCAGTGACGGCGCCCCCCAAACCCACCTTTTCGGCGAGCGCCATCAGCTGCACCTCGTGCTCACGGGCGACCTGAATGACCACGCCAATTTCCTCGGAAAATAAGCGCGCGTTGGCCTCATCAGGGTTCACGTCCAGATTGATGTCGAGACCACAGCGACCAGCGAACGCCATTTCGAGTAGGGTCACCAACAGGCCGCCATCTGACCGGTCGTGGTAGGCCAATAGCCAGTCCCGCTCTCGCGCCTCGCTGATCAACGCGAATAGGGCCAGTACGTCGGCTGGTTCTACATCTGGCGCGGTATGGCCCATGTGCTGCCATACCTGAGCCAGCACAGAGCCACCCAGCCGATCGCGTCCGCGGCCGAGATCAACCAGCAACAGCACCGTTTCATCACGGGGGAGCAACATGGGCGTGAGCGTCCCCCGAGCGTCATCGCAGGAAGCGAAAGCAGAGACAATGAGCGAGACTGGCGCGGTGACCGCGCGATCTCCCTCAGCGGTGTCCCATACCGTGCGCATCGACATCGAGTCTTTACCGACTGGTATGGTAATGCCGAGCGCCGGGCAGAATGTCCTACCTACTGCTTCAACGGTGTCATACAGCACCGCATCGTCCCCGTCATACCCGGCGGCGCACATCCAGTTTGCAGACAACTTGATGTCGTTCAAAGCGGTAATAGGTGCCGCCAGTATGTTGGTAATCGCCTCAGCCACCGCCAAGCGACCGGCGGCGGGCCCATCAAGCAGTGCTACCGGGGTACGTTCCCCCATCGCCATGGCTTCGCCTAGGTGAGAATCCAGAGACACGGTCGTCACGGCACAGTCTGCGACAGGCACCTGCCAAGGCCCCACCATCTGATCCCTTGCGACCATGCCTGTGACGCTCCGGTCACCAATTGTGATGAGGAAACTCTTAGACGCCACCGCTGGGAAGGTCAGTACCCGCTCCAAGGATTCAGTGGGCGACACTGCGCTTGCATCAAATTGATCGGTCACCGGTGGGCGGCGGCTCGTTTGCCTGTGCATCTTGGGGGGTTTGCCAAACAACACCGACATGGGGATATCCACGGGGGCATTGTCAAACTGGCTATCTGCCACCAGCAGGTGCTCTGCTTCAGTGGCCTCGCCGACTACCGCGTAAGGACATCGCTCTCGCTCGCAGATGGCCTCAAATCGACTCAATTCCTCTGGCTCGACCGCCAGCACGTAGCGCTCCTGCGATTCGTTACACCAGATTTCCAGTGGCGTCATTCCGGGTTCGTCATTCGGCACAGCGCGCAGTTCAAAACGTCCACCTCGGCCGCCGTCTTTGACCAACTCCGGCAAGGCATTGCTCAACCCGCCGGCACCCACATCATGGATGAAAGCAATAGGGTTGCGTTCGCCGAGGCCCCAGCACCGGTCAATGACCTCCTGACAGCGCCGCTGTATCTCGGGGTTTTGTCGCTGCACGGAGGCAAAATCGAGATCTTCGGCGCTGTCGCCGCTGGCCATGGAGGAGGCTGCGCCCCCGCCCAAGCCAATCAGCATAGCCGGCCCACCCAGTACGATCAGTTTTGCGCCTGCTGAATAATCGCCCTTTTCAACATGCTCCGCTCGGATGTTGCCAAAACCGCCAGCGATCATAATCGGCTTGTGGTAGCCCCGGACGCCCTGAGTCGTGGCGGACTCAAAGCTACGAAAATAGCCGGCCAAATTCGGGCGTCCGAACTCATTGTTGAACGCGGCTGCGCCAATCGGACCTTCGATCATGATCTGCAGCGGCGAGACAATGCGGTCGGGACGCCCGTAGTTCAACTCCCAGGGGCGGGGTTGACCGGGGATTTCCAGATGGGAAACCGAAAATCCAACCAGTCCCGCCTTGGGACGGGAGCCACGCCCCACGGCCCCCTCATCGCGGATTTCACCGCCCGCACCGGTGCCGGCTCCGGAAAACGGTGAAATCGCCGTGGGATGGTTGTGGGTCTCTACCTTCATAAGCAGATGAATCGGCTCGTCGTGAAAACGCCAGACGCGGTCCCGCTCGTCGGGATAAAAGCGTCCCCCCGTGTGCCCTGACACGACCGCCGCATTATCCGAATAAGCGGACAGCACATTGTCGCCGCCCACCTCGGCAGTATGTCGGATCATGTCGAAGAGCGAGTGTGCCTGCTCGGCGCCGTCAACCTCCCAACTGGCATTGAAGATTTTGTGCCGACAGTGCTCGGAATTGGCTTGCGCAAACATCATGAGTTCGATGTCACGTGGATTACGACCCAAATCCGTGAAGGCATCGACCAAATAAGTCATTTCGTCGTCGGTCAGCGCCAGTCCCAGTTCGCGGTTGGCGATGAAAAGCGCCTCCGCACCCACACCCAGAACATTTACCTCCTGGTAGCTCCTTGAGGCGGACCGCTCAAAGAGCGGCTGGAGAGCGTCAAGGGAATCCACCACCATCTCGGTCATTCGATCATGTATGAGCGCATCTAACGGCCGCAGATCCTGATCTGCGGTCAGGCCATCAACGCCAATCACCGTCACGCGCTCGATACGGTCAACGCCGGTGAAACCGCAGTTGCGGGCGATATCGGTCGCCTTACTCGACCACGGCGAGATCGTGCCAAACCGCGGTGTGACAATGCGATGCCCGTGGCGATGCAAAGCTTCAGTGTCTGCGGGCGTCGCGGTACCCGGCTGTAACAGGGCTGCCAACCGATCTTGGTTCAGGGGAGCTCCCGCCGCCACATCAACCGCGTAGGCATAGTTGACCTCACGGAGCCTCAGTGACGGGTCCAGCGCAGTCACGCTCTCCGCCAGAAATTGAAAACGAGCGTCAGATAGCGCAGCGGATCCGGGCAGGACTAGCATCAAGGATTCCTGATCTTACGGGCGGGGCGAGTATACCGCAGCGGCCGTCCCGCATATATGCCCAAAGGTCACAACCAGCCTCCGTAGCACCCGATTCATGGCGTCTCGCTGCCCTAGTGGTATCGCTGCTATCACAGAAGCCATACAATCGATAAATGCTCCGACTCGTCTTATTATTCTTTTTGCTCAACGGACTGCAGTCAGGGTGCACGGACAATTCGGAGCTTGCGTCGCCCCAATCTGGCGACGAACTGGTGGTTGTCACGCGGAATACTCCAACGACCTACTATTTTGCAGGTGATCGGGCCTCGGGGTTCGATTATGCGCTGATCAGACAATTCGCTAGGGAGCACAATCTGTCCCTGCGTATCAAAGTGGCTTTCAGCTTGCCCGAGGTATTCGACATGATCGCCTCGGGTCAGGCACACCTTGCCGCGGCGGGTCTCAGCCAGAGTGCGGAGCGGGACGCCCAGTTTTTGGCATCCGAGCCCTATTTGGAGCAGCAACCCTTGGTTGTTTATAAATCGGGTGCGCAACGACCCAGAACGCTTCGAGATCTGGTCGATAGAGATATCGTCATCATAGCGGGAAGCGTACATGTCCAACTGCTCAAGCGGCTGAGAGAAGATTACTCCGAATTGTCCTGGCGCGAGGTTCACGCTGCGGACTCGCTGGAGTTAATGCAACTGATCACCGAAGAGAAGGCGGAGCTGGCGGTCGTTGATTCCATTGAGTTCAGCGTGCAACAGCCCTTGTTTCCGCGTGTGGTGGCGGCGATGGAGATCGGCACGCCGACTCCCATCGTGTGGTATCTGCCTCAATCCACCACGGCAACGCAGTTCCTGGAGACGGTCAATGGCTTTATCACCGACGCCGGAGAGTCTGGATTTATTGCCCAATTACGGCGGCAGCATTTTGGTCGCTACGAGAACGTATCCCGGGTGGGTTCGCTCACTTTTCAACGCAAAATTCAAAGCGATCTACCCGCGTGGCGGCCACTGCTTGAGACGGTCGCAGATGAATACCAGATGGACTGGCGGTTGCTCGCAGCCATTGCGTATCAGGAATCACATTGGAACCCGAAAGCGCATTCACGCACTGGCGTTGAGGGCATGATGATGTTGACGCGGGCAACCGCGAGCGAGATGGGGGTGGCGGACCGCACTGATGCCGGACAGAGCTTGCGGGGTGGTGCACGATTTTTCAAAAACCTGTTGCGACGCCTGCCCTCTGATATCGAAGAGCCTCACCGCACCTCCATGGCATTGGCTTCTTACAACATTGGCTTGGGTCATCTTGAAGATGCGAGGGTGCTGACGGAGCGCGCTGGTGGCAACCCACACTTCTGGCAGGATGTCCGGGCTCATCTACCGAAACTGCAGAACCCTGACTTCTTTCCCATTACCAAATTCGGCTTTGCTGAGGGCCAGACCGCGGTGACCTACGTTGACAATATCCGACACTACGAGGGCATGCTGTCACTGCAGAATCTCCCCCACAGCCGGCTATCGCCACCCATTGTTCTGGATGATCTGCTCCCGGAGTACCTACAAAAAACGCACTCACCGATTCTGTAAAGCGCCGAGGTTCGTCAGTCGGCAGCCTCATCTGCAGCGGCGCCCCTGCGGAGTTGAAAAAACTGGCGCAGCAGCAGAGCACTCTCGTCGCCCAGCAGTCCCTCATGCCACACTACCCCATGATTCAGCGCCGGGTTATCCAGTAGCGAAGCCGTGCTGACAACCGCGCCCGCACGGGGCTCCCGCGCGGCAAAAATCACTGCCCCAACACGCGCATGCACCAAGGCCCCGCAGCACATCGTGCAGGGTTCCAGCGTCACATAAAGGGTTGTGCCCGGAAGCCGATAATTACCGTCCCTGACGCCAGCTTCTCTCAAAACCCGAATTTCGGCGTGGGCCGTCGCGTCGTGAAGCTCTATCTGCGCGTTGCCGCCATGGGCGAGCACCACCTCGCCGCGCGTCAGCACCGCACCTACCGGCACCTCACCGCGGTTCGCCGCACGCTGGGCCTCTTCCAAGGCCAAGGTCATGCAACGCTGATCCCATTCGCTGAAACTCACAATGGCGCCTCGCTATAAAATTGCCAGCACAGCAAGGCCAGCGCACTGCGGTAGGGGGAAAAAGCGCCACCCTCAAAGATCACCTTTTTCTCATCCGGGCGGTCCTTCCAACCCATTATCCGGCCAAACCCCACCCGCACCGCAAGATCACCGCTGGGCCAAATGTCGGGGCGCCCAAGCGAGAACATCATATACATGTGCGCAGACCAGCGCCCGAAACCCCGCACGGCCGTAATCGCGGCCTCGACTTCCTCATCGGCGAGCTCGGGCAGGGTTTCGATCGGTAAGTCACCAGAAATCACCGCCTCTGCCAAGGACTGCAGATAACCTATTTTCTGACGCGAGAGTCCCGCAGCTCTGAGTTGGTCCGGGGCGGTGGCGAGCAAGCTCTCGGGCTGCAATGCACCCCCCACTGTCTCGTCAACCCGCTGGGCAATGGTAGCGGCGGCTTTGACCGATAGTTGCTGGCCCATCACGATTCTCGCCAGAGATTCGAAGGAATGTTCTCGTCGCCGCGACGGGGGGTACCCCACCTGAGCAATGGCGCGCGCCACTGACGTGTGGTCCTCGGCCAACGCATCCAGCGCTTTGCGAATGTGCGCGTCTGTCAGGGCGAATCTCCGTCTCACGGGACGAAGCCGGTGTCAGCCATGCACTGGATACCCCAACCATCCATGGGCATAGGCCGCCACGCCATACAATGCCAGTGTGGCCCCAATGGCTGCGCACTCCCGCGGCAGTGACGGATCAGGCTTGTTTAGCGGAGACTTGCTGTCCTGTTTATTGATGATCACCACTTCGAGCACTGCCCACACGAGCAAACCACCGAAAAGTATTAGCGACGCGGAGTCGCCATTCACAAGCAGATGCGCCAGCGCCCACAGCTTCACCGCCGTCAACTGCGGGTGACGAATCACGCGCGCAACGCGGGTGCGCAGCTGCGATCCGACAATAAAGTAAAAGCCCAGGTATACCAGCACGTTGTTCACCCCAACCCACGCGGCCTGGCGACCCCACCACACCGTCGTCGAGGCCTGCTGGTAACCCAAAGTCATCAGTACCACAGAGGTCAACAAGAGCAGCGCCATCAGCGGTCTGCCGGCATTAGCAAGCCTCGCTCGTGCCCCGGGCGCGACGCGTTTAAACAAATGCGCGCCGCTCCATACCAGGACGCCACTCACCAAAACCATCATGGCCTGATGGGCACCTCACAAAACGAAGCGGATGACGTCACGACAGCGCGCCCTGATGTCACTGCTTGGCAGCTCGTTGGCGCAGCGACGCCAGCCGAGCGCTCATCTGGCTGTAGTCCACGGTCTTGGCAAAGGCATTGCCGCGCTCGCCCTCAAGCACCAGCGCGTCACCCAGCGTCTTCTTGACGCCATCGTTCATCAGTGCCTTCAGCGCGAAAACCGCCTTGGGGTCGGCATCTGCGATTTGGGCAGCACTCGCCAACGCTTCGTCCAGCAGGCTGTCTTCGGCGCAGACCCGATTGACCAGACCCCAGGTTTCGGCACGCTCAGCATCAATGAAGTTGCCGGTCAAGCTCATCTCGCGCGCGCGATTGATGCCAATAATGCGCGACAACTTCTGGGACAAACCCCAACCGGGCAAGATGCCCACACGGGCGTGGGTGTCGGCAAAGCGCGCGTGCTCACTCGCAAATAGATAATCACAGGCCAGAGCCAGCTCAAACCCACCGGTGACTGCAGCACCATTCACTGCACCGATAATGGGCTGGGGGCACTGCTCCAGTGCGACCACAATCGGCGATTCTGGCCCGAGACCGAGTCCGCTCGACAGTAGCTCGGGTTCATCCGTCAACGCTTTCAGATCGACCCCTGCGCAAAACGCGCGGCCCGAACCGGTCAACACAATGGCTCGCACTCCCTCATCGGCTGCGAGGTCGGCAAAGGTGGCGATGATGGCCTCAGACAATTCTCTATTGAGTGCGTTATGCGCGTCGGGACGATTTAAGGTCACGAGCGCGACACCTGCTTCTTGATGCACTTCGATAACAGACACGGTGATACCTCGAGGAATAGTGGAAGCGTCAACGTATCAAACCGGCAGAGTTGAGAACAGTCCTGCCACTGTCGGCATCAAAAGTTGTCGGCTACCCGTGCCATATACGCGCGCCATCGCGAGAGCATTGACCCGCTCGCTACGATGGTTCGAGGCAGGATCGGGTGAGAAAGGTCGCGTTTTCTCTGACGGCCTATTGGCTACTCCTCGCTACCAGGCAGGTTGCATCCGCACCTGATCGGGGATGGTGTTAGCGTGGGTGGGTAACAGGAACAACCGCGCAAAGGTCACCCCGGAGCCGACCATATAGCCCAGCTTTTTCAGCATCGCCATCGGACCCCGCTCACCCTCAAGCGCGTCGCGAGCCACCTGCAGAGCCCGCATTCGCTCGAGCCCAGCGCGAAACCGGGGATCATCGATGTTCAGTGTCAACGGGAACACCTGGCGCGATATCTCGGTGGTGATATCAAACACCGTGTAATCAAACTCGGTCACATCCATACCAAACGCCTCATATAGCTTGGGACGGGAGTGATCTCTGACATACATGGTCGAGTAAACAGCGAGGAGGAAAAAACGAATCCACAGTTTATTGACCCCACTGAGTAACTTGGGGTCGGAGCGCATGATCAGCGCAAAGGCTTCGCCGTGAGCAAACTCGTCATTGCACCACTCCAAGAACCATTTGAAGATCGGATGGAATCGCTTCTCGGGGTGTCTTTCAAGGTGACGATAAATCGTGATGTAGCGCGCGTAACCGATTTTCTCTGACAAATACGTGGCGTAGTAAATGTACTTGGGCTTGAAGTAGGTGTACTCCTTTTCCCGCTTTAACACACCAAGATCAACGGCGACGCCCAATTTATTGAGCGCCTTATTGATAAAGCCTGCGTGCCGGGACTCGTCCCGGGCCATGTATCGCATCAGCTTGGCGATATCCGGGTTACTGACGTTCTTTTCAATTTCCTGATACAGCACGCAACCCGAATATTCGGCGGTGATGGAAGACACCAGCAGATCGAGAAATTCTTCCTTCAATTCCGGGTCTGACTCAAGAATGCTGGGGTCATATTCGTAGTTCTGTTTGAAGTGGCCACGATTTGTATCGAGCTCGAAGTCTCGCATCATCTGATCCCACTCCGCGCGCACGGGTGCAACGTCAATATGCTCCATCGCAGCATAATCAGTGCAATAAAACCGCGGCGCTAACGGCTGGCTCTCCAACGCTTGCTGCGTGGTCAGATTCGGTGCTGCACTACCCGCAGGTGCTTCCGTCATGGCATCCCCCCCTGTCAATGATCAGGCCCCGTCTCAACGCAGATCGGGGCTTGTCCATGTTTATGTCCACTTTATTTAACACTAATCTGTCAATTTTATTTGACTAATGGCTATCAAGCAAGCAAGCTCTTAGCTGGGGGATGAGCACAGATGCATAACACATTGCAATGAAGGCACCCCACCATGTCACAGCACGCGACTTCCAGCAGTCCTCCACTGCCCTCCGATGAACCCCTCTACCACCTTGGCTATGTCAGTACTGAAGCAGCACCTTTCTCTCAGATAGATTTGGTCGAGTTGCTCGCCGTTGCTCGCAACGCCAACACCGAGCGAGACGTCACGGGACTACTCCTGTATCGGGAGGGCTGCTTTTATCAGGTCCTTGAGGGAAACGAGTTCTCAGTCAAAAAAACGTTCAGCGAAATCGAGCAGGATCCGCGACACCATAGCGTGCGGGTCCTTTTCAAAGGCGAAACCGAATCAAGAGAATTTGCCGAGTGGCAGATGGGTTTTTTGAATCTGGATGGCATGGATCTGGAGGCGCTGAGTGGCTTTTCCGATTTCCTGACGAGGGACGCGGAGCCTCGGGAGTTTTTAGAAAATCTGAGCCGCGGCAAACGGCTGGCCTTAATGTTCAGGACGCTTGACTGACCTTTGAGCGGAATCGGGGCCGCCACACACCCAAGGCGACGTTCGCTGTGGCAACCGAACCGATAATGACCAGCGACCACTGCTCAGCAGAAGACTGCATCGCGAGTTCCCCGACCAGAGCGTTGTCCGCCAGCGCCGAGGCCGCCAACTCCGCCTCTTTTTTCATCGGACTGTGGATTCCCAGAAGGCTACCTTCCAGCATGAGCACCGTGGTGGCCAGCTTGCCCCATGCCCATGGAGCGCTGTGAAAGCCCGGCACGGCTGCCATCGACGCAAGACCAAACAGTAAAGTGATCAGGAGTGAGGGCATGAGCACCAGAGACGAAATGCTACCCATGGTCTGACGTTGGGCGCTGTAGATTTCTAACGCCTCCCCGGGCGCCGGCAATTGTCGATGGAAAACCCACAGCACAGCGATCGAGCCCAAAAAACCAATGGCCGTCATCGTGTGGCCGAACTTGAGTAGTTTTCTCATGAGATTCCCTGTCACCGCACTATTAGGGGCCGAACACCAATAGCGATACCCCACCAGGAGTAGCACCAGCGGTAGTCAAGGCGACCGCTCCATCATCAATACGACGAGAACAGATTATGACTGATATCCAGCACGCTGATGCGCAGTTGTGTTACAAACTCCTGCACTCGACCTTCACCGCTGATGACGTCGCCGCCCAATAGAGAGTTCGTCGCGCGCAGTCGGCAGGAAGGGGTGAAACAAGAGGAGCCCATTGCAATGAGTACCCCCTACCCCACCCTACAATACAGCCACAGCGAGGAAATTGGCTTGCTAAGGGAAACGGTGCATCAGTTTGCCAGCGCGGAGATCGCACCGCGGGCGGCCGACATTGACCGCGACAACGACTTCCCCAGAGATCTGTGGACCAAAATGGGTGATCTGGGTCTGCTGGGCATCACCATTCCCGAGCAATACGGTGGCAGCGGCATGGGTTACCTCGCCCATGCGATTGCCATGGAAGAGATCTCCCGCGCCAGCGCTTCGGTCGGTTTGTCTTACGGCGCGCACTCCAATCTATGTCTTAACCAGATTCGGTTGAACGGCTCCGAGGCGCAGCGGGCTCATTATCTCCCGGCGCTTTGCAGCGGAGAACACATCGGGGCGCTGGCCATGTCCGAACCAGGGGCTGGATCTGATGTCGTAGGCATGCGCTTGCGCGCGGAGCGTCAGGGAGATGACTTCATCCTCAATGGCAACAAGATGTGGATCACCAACGGGCCTGATGCCGATGTGTATGTGATCTACGCTAAAACCGACCCGGAGGCGGGCTCGAAGGGCATCACCGCCTTTATCGTCGAGCGGGATACCAAAGGATTTTCCCGCTCACCCAAACTGGACAAGCTTGGCATGCGCGGCTCCAACACCTGTGAGCTGGTGTTCGAGGATTGCGTGATTCCTGCCGATCAGGTGCTGGGAGAGATCGGCAGCGGCGTGCGCGTACTCATGTCTGGCCTAGACTATGAGCGAGCGGTTCTGTCGGGAGGGCCCGTTGGCATTCTGCAGGCTTGCCTTGACGCAGTGCTCCCCTATGTTCATGAACGAGAGCAGTTTGGTCAGCCCATCGGTGAATTCCAGCTGGTACAGGGCAAACTCGCCGACATGTATGCGCGCTGTTCGGCGAGCCGCGCATACCTGTATGCCGTCTGCGAGGCGCTGGATCGCGGCGAGCAAAGTCGTAAAGACGCGGCCGCCGTGATTCTGTACACCGCCGAGGCCGCGACCCAGTCTGCGCTCGAAGCGATTCAGCTACTGGGGGGCAACGGGTATATCAACGACTTCCCCACCGGCAGACTGCTCCGCGACGCCAAACTCTACGAAATCGGTGCGGGCACCTCTGAGATTCGACGCATGCTGGTGGGTCGAGAGCTGTTCGCCGACACTCAGTAAGGGGGAAAGCGCCCAAATTTGTGTAGCACGACCGCGTGTTCAATCGTCGGAAGCATCCGGTGCGGTCTCTGTGAGCGAGATAGCATCCTGTAGCAGCGGCACGCTCAGCGGCACGCCACTTTGACCGCTCAGTGTCAGAGACTGGCGCAACGATGAAGACAGCGCAGTGGTGAGCACACGCTGCTGATAAGGCAAGTGCCGCTCACCCTGACGTAGAAGCGCCTCCCAGCTACCGGACTCTTCGAGCTGAGATCTGATACCGGCCAGATACTGCAACAGGGCGTCATGCACTACCGACCCCTCTGCCACCGATGGGTCGAAAGTGAGCGACCACGTCATGTCGTGGCGTAACTGGCAGCGAGCCACAAACGCACCATGCATCCGATGCCCCCATTCCTGTGGCGAAATCAAAGAGAGCTGCCATCGGCGCTTGCTCAAATAAAGGTAGTAGGTATGACTCGGCGCTACGCGAAAGCCAAAGGCCGCAGAAAGCACCAGCGCCGACCAACAGTAGTCTTGTGCCGCTTCCTCGCTGGACTTTGACCGCAGCTGAGCAGGAGACGCAGCATGCAGATCCTGCAGAACCAGCACCAGGCCTTTGTCTTGATGGGTGTTTTTCTCTCGCGCTGACACGGGATGACCTCTGGCTTGACGGACTCAAGTCTGATCCATTGATCAGTCAGTTCCAACACAGATATGTCGAGGCTTGGCGTTCAGGCCAACTCGGGGTGCCTTTCCAAAACCGAAGCCTTGAAAGCAGCCGGCATGGGGCGACTTTTGCGAGTCTGCTTGTCGACAAATACATAGGTAAAACTGCCGCGGCCGGCGGTTTCTTCGGTTCGAATATTGCGCATGGTGAAACCGATGACAATGCTCGAATTGCCGACCCGCTCTGCTGCAACTTCAACTTCGAGCGTATCCCCGGCCAGACTCTCACCCAGAAAATCCATGTTGGCATTGACGGTAAACGTCAAAAAATCGGGACCCACCACGTCGGCGACATCGAGACCCAATTCATTCCAATATTCCCCCAATACCTCGTCAGCGAATACGAAGTAGTTGCCAAAAAAGGCATGACCGTTGGCGTCGGTATCGGCGAAGCGCACTTTGATCGTGCCGCGGTAGGGGTTTGACATCAGAAAGCTCCCGTCTCAATGGGTGGCAGTACAAGTGAGGCCGAAGTATGACGGCTTGCCGCCGCAGGGTCACTGTAAAACCGGTGCGCAGCGGGGCATGCGTGAAATAGTCCATAGCCCATGGCGGGAACCTGTCATCTTCCGGGCAGAAGCCTTATCATTCCGCGCTTTCTGATGGGCCGCCCAGCACCATCCAATCAACCAGGGATCGCTGCATGAATACCACATCGCTTATCGCCGCTTTTGTTGTCGTTGTATCGGGTTTGATTTGGGCCGGCACCCAAAGCAACAACGCGGACTGGACGGGCAATCGCAACCAGTGTGTGGGTGAGTGCTACGAGGACTGGAAAGCGGAGAATGGCGGGAGCATCGCAGCTGTCGAGGAGGCGAAGCAACTCGCGTTAGCCGCCGCCTCACCTGCTGCGCTGGGAAAAAAATACTATGGGCAATGCATCGCCTGTCACGGAAGTCGTGGAGAGGGCGGTATAGGGCCCATGCTGGCAGGGCAAGCGGATTCGGATATCGTCGCCAAGCTGACGGCTTATCGGGCTGGCGAAGAACGCGGTGCGCAATCAGCCATGATGTATCCAGTGGCTAAACCCATGACCGATCAAGACATCGAAAATCTCGCCGCTTACGTATCAGGTTTGTGAATTGCACTGCACGCGACAACAGACCGTTCTTCATTTTCACAGGCACCCCACAGGGGCCCTGCGACGCGCTGGCGCGCAATGCTAGGGTGTTGAGCACCCGTCCTTCCTACACGAGAGGCCTGCCCTACTCTCTGATCACATGGCTACTGGGCAGTTTCCTGTTACTGGTCAGCGCGATCAGCCAGGCCTGGGAGGCGTCAATTGAGCGAGATGCGTTGGGCGTGCCCCACATCTATGGCGAGACCGACGCCGACATGGCGTTTGGCGTGGCATGGGCTCAAGCGGAGGACGGTTGGGAAATACTCGAGGAAACTCTCCCCTACTATCGCGGCACTGCTGCGAGCTACTTCGGCCGGGACGCTGCAGTCACCGATTACCTCATCAAGTGGCTGGGGTTCTGGGAAACGATCGAGAGCGATTATGAGCGTATGCTGAAGCCAGAGACGCGTGCATACCTGGACGCCTTTGCCGCCGGTTTCAATACATTTGCGGCAAAGTACCCTGAACGCGTCTCGCTCGACGTCTTGCCTGTCACTCCACAGGACGTGATTGCCGCCCATATGTTCCGGCATCTTCTCTTCTACGGGTTCGAGAAACCACTCACGGCATTGCGCGCCGAGACTCGCCAGTTTGAGATCAGCGATGCACCCGCCTTACCCGCGACCGCCATCACGCTGGGCTCAAACGCCACGGCGATAGCACCCTTGCGAAGCCTCGATGGCTCGACAATGTTGATGATCAATTCTCATCAACCGCTGACTGGCCCGGTCTCGTGGTACGAAGCCCACCTGCAAAGCGGCGAGGGCCTCAATGTCATGGGAGGTCTGTTTATCGGCGCGCCAACGCTCGGGGTGGGTTTCAACGAACATCACGGTTGGGGGGCGACCGTTAATCAGCCGGACTTGGTTGACGTGTTTGTGCTGGATATCGACCCCGATGACGAGAACCGTTACCAGTTGGACGGCGAGTGGCGTGAACTTGAGGCCTTTGAGATCCGCATCAACGTGAAGTTATGGGGGTGGCTCCCCTGGACGGTCAAGGAGACCGGGTATCGTTCGGTTCATGGGCCCGTCATGAAGACTGATCATGGTACCTATGCCATACGCTACGCGGGTATGGGGGAAATCCGGCAGGTAGAGCAGTGGTTGGCCATGAGCGCTGCGCGCTCATTCTATGAATGGCGCAATGCGATCGCACTACAACACATTGCCAGCTTCAATTTTGTCTACGCCAATGCTGACGGCGACATTCATTTCGTTCACAACGCCATGATGCCAGACCGCGCAGCCGGATGGCGATGGGATCAGTATCTGCCCGGCGATCGTAGCGATTTGATCTGGGATCGCTATCTGCCGCTTGAGAGTCTGCCCAGCATCACCAACCCCTCCTCGGGCTACCTTCACAGCGCCAACCAGTCGCCATTTCAAATTAGTGCCAAGGGGAGCAATCCCAACATTTCAGCCTATCCCAAGGAGAGTGGCTGGCCGACCAGAATGACCAATCGCGCAGTTCGCGGGCTCGAGCTGCTCAATGCTGACAGTGCAATCTCATTCGACGAGTTCAGTGACATCAAGCACGACAATGCCTACTCACCGGATTACCGCGGCTACCGCTATCTTGCTCTGGTGGCCGACCTGAAGCCAAACAGTCCAGAGGAAGCGGAAGCCATCGCGCTGATTGGCGGATGGAATCTCCAAACTGACAAACAAAATCGCCACGCGGCACTTGGAGTCTGCATTTTGCTTGAAGAATGGCAGGCCGAAAGGTCGCAAGTCGCAATGCCTGACGCCCGCGAAACCCTGCATCAGTGCATGAAGTCTGTCCGAGACCTGTCGGGTCGTCTCGATCCTGAGTGGGGCTCGGTACAACAACACGGCAGGGGCGACCGTAAGTGGGACGTAGCAGGTGGGCCCGACACCTTACGCGCCATGTACGCCGAGAGGCTCGATGAGAAAGATGATCACCTTACCGTGGTGGCAGGTGATGGCCTTTACTATCTGATTGAATGGACCGCAGATGGACGTCACAACATCCAAGGCACGCATCAGTACGGCAGCCACATGACGGATGCCTCATCACCCCACTACCTCGATCAGGCTGAGGACTTCTCAAGAGAAACGATGAGGTCACCCGGGTTCTACCCTGAGAACCGATCTACGATCTCTCGGCGCTACACCGTCTCGGGACCTTAAACCCAGAGTGGGCGGATACGGGTCCCGCGTACTGTGCCGCTTGGCGTGAAGCACTGAGGTCGCGCCCGGTCCGAAGCGGCCTTGCGCAGCGGGTTGTCCCAGTCCTATAGGCGATGTGCCCAGCTCGTAGGCTTCCCGTGTCGTTGCCAGTAGCGAACGAGGTGCCCGACAATCCCCCACCAGTATTACCTCAAGTCCGGCGGCCTCCAGTGGCGCCTGTAACGCGTTATTTGGAATTCGGCTGCTCGCATGTGTCACAGCGACAACGTTTTCAATCATGTGCTTCGCACCACTGTAGACGTTGCGTAGCTGTAGCTGGGCCTCTTCCAAGGCTTCGAGGCTCACTGGCTCCATATTGCAGAGTATCTCCACGCCCAGATCATGGAGTCGCTGATAGATTCCCTGTCGGTTGATCAGTGACACGTCATGGCCGATCCGCTCTCTCGACGTCACGATCGTGACGGCGGTGAAGCGCTTTGCCAGCAATTGAGCAATGGCGTAAGTCATCTCAGAGTGATCCTGATCAACAAGCACGGTGCGGCCCTCGGTCACGTCGTGGCGCTCGAGCAGGTCAGCCGCCATCTCTCTGGCACTGGGGATCAAACCTGACATAGCCCATTCATCGTCAAGCCAGGGAGGCTGCCCGCTCCGAGAGCCCGTTGCCAAAATCACCTGTTCAGGCCTCAGAGCCAGTATATCCTCCGCAGCCGCTTGCCGGCCCAGAGTGAACTCCACCCCGTATCTCATCGCCATCAGATATTGATAGTCGTAGACGCTGGAGAGATTCTCGCCTCCGGGTAGCGCGGCATGGAGCGATGTTTTTCCACCCAATCTCTCGTAATCTCCAACCACGCTAACTCGGTGCCCTTTGCGGGCCGCGGTATGGGCCGCCTCCAATGCGGCCACGCCAGTGCCCACCACTACAATATGTTTTGGGCTGTTTACCCTGGTTGGTTGCCAATCATGTTCGTCAACGCTACCGACCCGAGGATTGTTATCGCATTCGAGCCCACTTCCGTCGATGATGCTACGCCAACAGGTATTGCAGGAGACGCAGTAACGGATATCAGCCTCCCTGCCCTGCTCGCTTTTTCTCGGAAAGGAAGGATCAGTGATCAACGGGCGTCCGAGAAATACCAGATCTGCCGTGCCGTCACTGAGGGCCGTCTCGCACTCGTTGGGATCCGTGATGTAACCGATTGCACCAGTCAGTATGTCCGGAGCCGCTTGACGAAGGGCTGCGATGTCGGACAGATAAGGGTGCCGCTCTCCGTGCGCATCGGGCAGATGTCGATACAGTGAGCGCGCGTGCGCACCCCACACCCAAGTCCAGCTGTCGAACTCAGCACGCTGCTCCGCTAACCGTCCGGCGATCTCTTTGGCAAGCTCCAGACCAATACCGCCCGGGACGCCATCGTCAGCAGGAAGCTTGAGCCCGATAATGAAGGGGTACCCGCACTCGGCGCGAATGGCGCTGATCAGCTGACACAGGAACCGCGTCCGTCCGGCTAGATCCCCGCCATAGTCGTCTTGCCGTCGATTCGACCACGGGGATAAAAACTGGTGGAAGAGATGCCCATGCCCGGCTGAGATTTCGACCCCGGCGAAACCGGCCGATTGCAGCCGCGCGCTACCCCTCGCCCAGTCACCAATCATGTCCTCGATTTCCATCGCGCTGAGCTCAGCGGGCACGGTCCAACTCAAATCATCCGGTAATGCCGAGGCCCCCACCGCACCATCATTTCGGCCCACGGAATGACGGCCCCGCCCCGAATCCTGTACCTGCCCCATCAACAAGGCGCCTTCAGCCGAGACGGTGTCGGCGGCGAGCTTCAGTTGATCCAGACCGGCATCGTCCCAAGCGCGCAATCGACTGGACAATCGATTGTACGCCGTCATGGCGATGGGCTCCGTGATAATCGCAGCCGCACCCCCCGCCGCCCTCGACCGATAGTAATTCAACAACTTCTCGCTGGGCGCGTGGTTCACCACATACTGCGTCACGATCGACGCATGGATGATCCGATTCCGCAGCGTGTACCCGCCCAGCTCAACGGGGCTGAAAAGGTTGGGGTAGAAAGGATTGGTCATTGCGCGTATCGCCCAACCAAGACAAGCCGGTGCAGTGAGACCTTAGTCGTCAATTGATTCCACTCTGGCACTACTGACAGGGAGCAGTGCTGATCTCTCAGTGCGCCGGGGTGTACCCGGATGGCGCTGGGATACCCGCAGTTTGCATTGACGTGATCGACTCATGGCAGCCCTCGTAGGCTCGCGAATTCGGTTTGATGATATGTTTAAGTCCTGGAAAGAGACAAGGATGGCAGGGTTTGTGGCTGAGACCAACGGACCCACTGAATCAGCCTGGCTGGAGGCGGACCGGCGCAAGGAACTCAGAGCAAGGAGAGACCATGACTACGATCGTTGTGTTATTTAACCTGAAGGCAGGGGCGAACCTAGAGAATTACGAGCAGTGGGCGCGGGATGTCGATATCCCCAATGTGCGCCGACTGGACGGCGTCGGTGGGTTTGAAATACTCAGGAGCGAGGGGCTACTGAGCGGTTCATCAGACGTTCCATACGCCTACGTTGAACTGATACAGGTCGATGATATGGACCGCTTCATGAGCGCGGTTGGCACCGAGACAATGCAGGAGGTGGCTACACAATTTGGTGCGTTCACGGACGATGCGACATTTATGGTGACTGAGTCGATCGAATGACAGACCTACAGGGTAAGAGCGGGCTCTGCACCGGCGCTGGGTCGCCGATACTCTATGTGATGGGCGACGACGCTACAGACCACCGATAGCAAGATGCTATGCCGCTCACGAGTGACATAAGAGGGCTCGCCGCGCCAGTGTCGCGTAGCTTTAGCGTCTGTGAGAAAACCTGTCCCTAAGCACTCGAGGATAAAAAGCCTTGTCGAAAAACCACCGGTGGCGCTCGTAACACAGAGCCTCCATTTCCGCGTCGTAAACCTCATCTACAGCTTCATGCTTACTTTGGTTTTCACTAGGAAGGCTGTAACCAGCCTCTAGATAAGGCGACATACATAATTCGAGGTCTGAAGATAAACGCTCGTGGCGCAAGATCACCAAGTTGTCGGGCATAACGCCGTTGAAGTGATAGTAGAGATCCAACCGAGGTGGATTCATCCCAAAAAATGGCGCCTTTGCCAGGTAGTGACGGAAATCACCTTCGAGAGCGATGTCCTGTGCCATACCGCGATCTTGAGGCAGATTTTTCTTTAAATAGGCATAACGCGACAACTCTAACTCATAGGGATTCCGCATCACGACAAAAACTTTTTCGAACTGCTCCAGACGCATGTTGCGGTAAGTGAAAAAAGAGGCCGCATCGACGAGTGTCTCGTGCCGCTTGCCGGGGATATGCACAACTTTGCCCTCCCGATACTGCTCGTCGTAGGGCCCTGTGATGTTGACCGGACCCGGGAGAGAACGGCACAACAAAGTGGTCATGCTCATACCCGCAGTTTTTGGGGCATGAATAAAGAGGATAGAGTTGTTCCAGATCATAGGACTTCGCTGGCCGACACTGGCCTCTATGATATCGCATCCACTTCTGGTTCATACTTCACCTTAAGGTACCCTCTTCCGAGCAACGGAAGTATCTCCTTGAGCTCTTGAGTTAATTTCAACCCCGGGGATATCGCAATGAATAGTGCAGAATCACTGATTAATGCCTTGGCGAAAGATGGTGTGGACGCTTGCTTTGCCATTCCTGGCACCTCTGAAATGCAGCTGGTGGCGGCGCTGGACAAGCAACCCCGTATTCGCGCGGTGCTGTGTTTATTCGAAGGCGTCGTAACGGGCGCGGCCGACGGGTACGGGCGCATGGCCGACAAACCCGCCCTCACCTTGCTCCATCTGGGTCCGGGTTTCGCCAACGGGATGGCCAACCTACATAACGCGCAGCGCGCTGGGTCGCCCATACTCACCATGGTGGGTGATCACGCCACAGATCATCTTCAGCAAGATGCGCCGCTCACGAGTGATATTAAAGGCATGGCCACACCCGTATCGCGCGCCTTGCGCGTATCTCACAGCGCAACGGGGCTGGCGCAAACCGGCCTCGACGCCCTCGCGGACAATCTTAAAAACAATGGCAGCGTCAGCACCTTTGTGGTGCCCGCCGATCACGCCTTGGGGGGACATCGACGAGCCGACATCGCACGAGGCATGGGTATGCAAGCGCTCAAAGTCGAGACCGTGGCCCAGCTCGATCAGGCCTTTGCCGATGCCATGGAGAACACCGGGCCCTGCTTAATCGAGGTGATGCTCTAACGCCCACCGCGGTAGCTCCAAAGCGAGTGGACTGATCGGCATGTCAAACAGACACGCGCATTAGCCGAGCACGCCAGCTAATTGAGCAACAGAGAGTCGCCCCACACCTTCCCGTCCATGTCAGCGTGAGGCGCGCAATATCGCTTAGGCGAAGGTTTCCCCCGCCGCGATCTTCTCGCCTACGATGGCCGGCGCATCAAAGCGATCACCGTATTGGCTCGCGAGCTCCGCACAGCGTGCGCTGAAGCGCTCGAGACCGTAGGTATTCACGAACTGGATCAGACCGCCGGTCCAAGCCGGTGCACCAATGCCCATGATGGAGCCAATGTTGCCGTCTGCGACGGTGCGTAGCACGTTGGTTTCCAGACACTTCAGTGCCTCGATCACCTGACGGAACAAGAGCCGATCCTTGATGTCATCCTCCGCCACCAACGCATCGGCGTTGTAGTAGAGATCCATGAGTCCGGGCCAGATAGCCTTGCTACCGTCCTCGCCGTACTCATAGAAGCCACCACCGTGATGACGACCACCGCGGCCATGTTCCCCTACCATGGTGTCGATAACGTCACGGGTAATCGTGCCGTCACCCCAGTTATCGAGCACACCCATGTCTTTCCATGTCGCCCACGCTTTGCGCGAGAGTTCCAGACTCACCTCGTCATAGACCGCCAGTGGGCCCACGGGCATGCCAATGGCCTTACCCAGATTATCGATCTGGACCGGGTGAACCCCTTCGGTCAGCAAACGAACGCCTTCGTCCAGATAGGTGCCAAAGGTGCGCGAGGTAAAGAAGCCCAATGAGTCGTTCACGACGATCGGCGTCTTGCGAATTTGCTTGGTGTAATCAAAGGCCTTGGCAAGGGCCAGATCACTGGTGTTCTCGCCCATGATGATCTCGACCAGCGGCATCTTGTCGACTGGCGAGAAGAAGTGAATGCCAATGAAATTCTCGGCATTGGCGCTGGCCTCGGCCAGTTGGGTAATCGGCAGCGTGGAAGTGTTGGAACCCCAGACGCCCCCCTCTGCCAGGCAGGGCTCAAGCTCTTTGGTGATCTCGTGCTTGAGCGCCATGTTCTCAAACACTGCCTCAATAATGAGATCACAGCCGTTTAGGTCACTGTTTTCAGCTGTAGGCTTGATGAGATCCAGCACCTGCTGTGCCTTCTCTTCGGTCATGCGGCCACGCTCAACGCGCTTCTTCAGCAAGCCCTCTGTGTAGGCTTTGCCCTTCTCTGCCGCCTCCTGCGAGATATCTTTTAGGATCACCTCAATCCCCGCCATGGCAGAAACATAGGCAATGCCCTGCCCCATCATGCCCGCGCCCAATACACCAAACTTCTGAGTCGTTTGGGGCTTGATATCTTTCGGGCGTGAGGCGCCGCCATTGATTTGATTCAGGTTGAAGAAAAACGTGTTGATCATGTTTTTCGCCACCGGCGTGAGGGCCAGCTCGGTCAAACCCCGGCTCTCGATACGCATGGCGGTGTCAAAATCGACCCGCATCGCGGATACCGCCACGTCCAAGATCTTGACCGGGGCCGGCAGGAGACCACGGGTCTTCTGCGCAATCATGGCCGAGGCCACGGGGAGCATCTGCGCCACCGCAGGGTGGTTCGCGTTACCGCCCGGAATTTTGTAACCCTTGGTGTCCCAAGGCTGGGTGCAGGCGGCTTCGTTATCCTGATTCTCTGCGACCCAGGCCTTGGCTCTGGGAATCAGATCATCGAGGCTGTCGACGGTCTCGTTAATCAAGCCCGCTTCTTTGGCCTTGGCCGGCACCACACGCTTGCCCTCAATCAGGTATTCGTTCGAGGCCATCAGTCCCATCAGGTAAATGGCCTTTACCACGCCACCGCCACCGGGTAGCAGTCCCAGCGTGACCTCAGGGAAGCCCAGTTGCACCGCTTTGTTGTCCCAGGCGATGCGGTAGTGGCAGGCCAGCGCGAGCTCCAGACCCCCACCCAGCGCCGCACCATTGATGGCGGCGACGGTAGGCTTACCCAGCTTCTCGAGTCGGCGGAACTCCGCCTTGATGGCCTGTGCTTCATTAAAGAAAGTCTCCGCATTCTCTTCAGTCACCTGGCACAGAGAATTGAGATCACCGCCCGCGAAAAACGTTTTCTTCGCCGAGGCCAGCACCACGCCCGTTAGGTCACTCTCCGCCTCGAGCTTCTCGACCGTCTCACGTAGCGCAGGCAGAAACGCCTCAGACATTGAGTTGACAGGACCGTCCATGTCCATCGTGACGGTGACGACGCCGTTGGCATCCTTTTCGTAATTAAAGCCGCTCATACTGCTTCACTGTCCTCTTTCAACGCGACTCACACGCGCTCAATGATCGTTGAGATACCCATACCACCGCCGACGCACAGCGACAGCATGGCGCGCTTGGCGTCACGGCGCTCGAGTTCATCGAGCACGGTGCTGACTAGGCAGCCGCCGGTCGCGCCTAGCGGGTGGCCCATGGCGATGGCACCGCCATTCACATTGGTCACTTCAGGATCGAGATCCAGATCCCGCATGTAACGGAGCACCACCGAAGCAAACGCTTCGTTGATTTCCCACAGATCGATATCGGCAGGCGTCATACCGGCCTTGGCAAGGCATTTTTTCGCCGCAGGACCGGGCCCTGTCAGCATGATGATCGGGTCGGTAGCCAGCACTGCGGTAGCCATGATGCGACCACGAGGCTTCAAGTTAAGATCGCTACCCGCCTTTTCGCTGCCAATCATGACCGCGCTGGCGCCATCTACGATCCCGGAGGAGTTACCGGGGGTGTGCACGTGGTCGATGCGATCGAGCGTGTTGTACTTCGCAAGAATCACATCGTCAAAACCCATGCCGCCCGGTACCTCAAAAGAAGGCTTCAGGCCCGCAAGCCCCTCGACAGTGGTGTCAGGCTTGATGAAGTCGTCGCGCTCCAGAATGGTCACGCCACTGCTGTCTTTGACCGGCACCACTGAGCGGTCAAACCAGCCGTTATCTCTGGCGTTGGCCGCGCGCTGCTGTGAGGTCACCGCGTAATTATCGACATCTTCCCGGGTCCAACCCGCCAGCGTGGCAATGGTGTCAGCACCGATACCCTGGGGCACGAAACCGGTCTTGACTGCAAACTCAGGATCACCCGCCATGGCGCCGCCGTTTGAGCCCATGGGTACCCGTGACATCGACTCCACGCCGCCCGCGACAACGAGGTCTTCCCAGCCCGAAGCCACCTTCTGGGCGGCAATGTTGACGGCCTCGAGACCAGAGGCGCAGAAGCGGTCCAGCTGCACACCGGGGACCGATTCGTCCCACTCGGCGTTCTGCACCACCATTTTCGCGACGTCAGAACCTTGCTCACCCACTGGCGACACGCAGCCCATGACCACGTCGTCGACATAGCTGGTGTCGAGATCATGACGCTTCTGTAATTCGACCAGCAGTCCTGCGGCCAGATCGATGGGTTTCACTTCGTGCAGAGTGCCGGTGGACTTGCCTTTACTGCGCGGCGTTCGCACCGCATCGTAGATGTAGACGGGGTTGGGCATGGTTCGCTACCTGTCTTAAGTGGTTGGTGATTGAGGGCACATATGATGCGGTATCGGCAATGTTTATGCCATAACTTTCCCAGCACCGCAGGCACTCCCAGCCCGCTGTCTAGTCGCCTACACTTGTCGCATGTGGCACATCAGACCGGTGTCTCAACAGACCAAAAAACCACTTTACTGAGGGGAAGGTCTCGTCCGACGCACAGCCATGCCGAAACGACCGACGCCCACACGATAAAATGCCGACGACCATGACGCCGCGACCACTAAACGATGACCCATGAATTCCACTGACCAGACCATTCTCAGCTGCCTGTTGGCATCGTTGACCCAAGGCGAAAAACCCTGGCTGGTCGCCGTGGTCGCCACCATTGGCTCGTCTCCCCGACCCGTGGGCTCGCTGGTGGCCTTTCGCGCCGACGGCTCTCAGGTGGGCAGCGTCTCGGGCGGCTGCGTGGAGGAGGACCTGATTGCGCGCCTGCTCGCCGGCGAATTCAACGGCCCACAGGTTTATCTGACCGACTACGGCGTCAGCGCCGAGGATAACGAAAAATGGGGGCTGCCTTGTGGCGGCCGGCTGGAACTGGCGATTCAGCAGCTCCATGCAAAGGACCTTGGTTGGGTGAAAGACGCCCACCACGCCATGACGGCACGGCAGACGTTGAGTCGCAGCGTTTCTCTGGACAGTGGCGAAACCCGGATCAGCCCAGCCAAGCATTTCGCGCCACTTCAAAAAAGGGACGATACACTGACTCATTGCTTCGGACCGCGACATCGACTGCTGCTGGTGGGCGCCGGACAACTGGCCGCCAACCTCAGCACGCTGGCACTGGCCATGGACTACGAGGTGTTGCTGGCCGACTCCCGGGAGTGGGCGCTGGATCAATGGCAGGGACCCGAAGTGGAGAAAATATTGGGGTTACCCGACGATGTGGTGCGGGAACATGCGGCAGACGAACACTGCGCAGTGATCACTTTGAGCCACGACCCTCGGGTGGACGACATGGCCCTGATGGAAGCGCTGGATTCCGCCTGCTGGTATGTTGGCGCGCTGGGCTCAGTGCGCACCACCGAAAAGCGACTACAGCGACTGTCTCAGCTTGGGCTGGGTGACGATGCGCTGGCGAAATTGCATGCCCCGGTGGGGCTCTCGATTGGGTCCAAAACAACCATGGAGATTGCGGTTTCGGTCATGGCGCAACTGACACAACTGCGTCGCGAGTCAAAGGATCTCGCGCAGCTTACCCAACCGGCCGAAATGGACGCGAGGTAACTTCGATGGACAACGTGCTACCACAGGCTATTGCGCTCCTTCAGGATGACTGGGTCATTTATGCCTTGCCCCTGTTCTTTACCGCCTTATTGATTGAGTGGGCAGTCGCATGGCGTAAGTCATTGGCGCTCTATGAGCGGCAAGACTTTCTCGCATCCATGGGCGTGGTTCTGCTGACAGTGGTGATCGATGTATTACCCAAGCTCGGCGGTGTGCTGCTCATGTTTGTCTGTTGGGAGTTCTCTCCGCTCAAAGACGTTGTGAGCCGGGCACCTCAGTGGTTGGTACTGCTGTTCTTCCTCGATGACCTCACCTACTACAGTTTTCACCGCGCCAACCACGAAGTACGCTTTTTATGGGCGGGGCACGTCTCGCACCACAACTCCCAATATTACAACTACGGCACAGCGCTTCGCCAAGGCGTAGGCGAGCGGGTCGTTAAGTATTTGTTCTGGTGCCCACTAGCACTACTCGGGTTCGATCCGGTGATGATTGTCACCATGATGAGCCTCAGTCTGATCTACCAGTTCTGGCTCCATACAGAGACGATTGATCGGATGCCCGGATGGTTTGAGTGGTTCTTCAATACCCCGAGCCATCATCGCGTTCACCACGCCTCAAACGTCCGGTATCTGGATCGCAACCACGCCGGCGTTCTGATCATATGGGATCGCTTGTTCGGCACGTTTAGCCCCGAAACCGAGGCTGAACCGGTCCGCTATGGCCTTACCAACAATATCGCCACTCACCACCCGTTGAGGGTGGCTTTTGGCGAGTACGTCGCCATAGGACAGGATCTGCGACGCGCCGGGGACTGGCACAACGCGCTTCGGTACCTATTTCTGGCGCCAGGCTGGAATCATGACCGAGAGGACAAGCGTTCAAACACGCTTCGCCGCCGGGCAGGGTGAGCATCCCCCCCCCCCCCCCCCCCCCCCCCCCCCCCCCCCCCCCCGCCTGAATCGTCATTACTACGATCGCTCAGTATTCCGTAGACAAACCACGCGTGGGTGACGCCCGGAAAAACGGCGTGCCTCTCAAAACCAGGCACATCGCCACTTCGCTTCATTCAATTTCTAGGCAGCCGGGCGCCAACTGCCATGGAATCCAAACGGCACGCGGTGATCAAGTCGCACCGTGGCGACCGGTCCATCGGCCACTGCCATCGCGTCTAGCACCACTAGCGAAGAGGTATGTCGCTCCGGTTCGTAGACAGTTGCTAATAGCCACCCGGCACCCTCATCTGCTTGCTTGGAACGCTCCACAAACACGGGCTCTGACACCCCACTACCAAATCCGGCATCCCAGACTTGTTGCTGACTGGACTCCAGATCGATGTGAGCAATCTCGTGAAAGAGTCCGCCATCGCCCCGCTTACGTTGTGACGCGGTGGCCAAAAACCCGTGCTGGTGTCGACCCATGGCGAATCGGTCATCGATTCTGGGGAATTCTGCGGCTACGTCTACGACTGGCTCACGATCAATCCCACCAGTGCTGACGTCGAGCTGCCATCGCGTGAGGCGACCCTGCGCTTCAGCATGGCCGGGCAGATTACCTTCGGGATCAGGGAAGTTGGGTGCCACCGCGAAATCGATGGCATCAAAGGTGACTTGTGTGCCCTCGTTCCAGGCGTTGAGGTAATGAAAGACAAAACAGACCGGTGCTTCGAGCCACCGCATCTCACTCACCGGCGCGTCGCGCTCCAACACACCGATATAAGCGCCAGCGCCGGCATCAAAGGCGAAGGGCGAGCCTAATTTACCCATGCGATCCAAATCAAATGTCAGAGGAAATACCGGGAACAACACGTAGTCCCGCGTAACGGCAAAGTCGTGGACCATTGCCGTGTAAGGCGCTTCAAAACGCTCCGACCGTTTGACCACGCCATCTGCACCAATCACGTGATAGGTCATGGTTTTACTGCCTATCGCGCCTGACATATAACCGAAGCCATGAAGATCGCCTGTCAGGGGATCAATCTTCGGGTGCGCTGTCATGGCGTCTTGAAGGTCTGCGCCATATTGGCCATAGCCCATCGATACCAACGTGTCAGGCGCCATGGAAAAGGGATGACTGCCCTCCTCCAGAGCCAACAGTTGGTTGCCGTGCCAAATGATATGGGTGTTGGCCAGTCCGTTGCGTCGATCCGATTCAATGGCGCCGGTTTCCGGGTCGGTAACAAAACTCATGGGCAACGGCTTGCCCGCCGCCTGCTCCGCCTCAAACTTCGGGGTGCGTGCCCACCTGTTCTTGTAGTTCACCCGGCCGCCACCAAAGTGAAACGCATGCACCATGCCGGCACCAAAGAACCAGTGATACCCCTGATCGGGCACAAACTTCGGGTTAGGGCCGATCCGGTAGAGCGACCCCTCAAGGTCATCGGGCAGCCTACCCTCAACAATCAGGTCGGTGCACTCTGCTTCGAACTGAACCGGCGCGTAATTGCCGCGAAGCTGGGGATGATTCGGTAGAGGGCGTGCCATGTCGTTTCCTTGATTCGGAATAGAAGGTGACCATCAGTGACCGTAATGGGCGCGTTACAACTGGGGGCCTTTCGTTTGCGTCGATCCGGATTACCGGCCACCATCCTCTGCGCTGCGCGGAAAATCCTGCAGATCCTCAAAGAAGTAGTTCTGTACCGTTTCCCCCTCAAAACCTGACAGCCGATCCCGCACATAGGTTGCGTAGGAAGGCTTGGACATTTCACCGTCGTTAATTACCGAGACACCGGCGTCAATCTGACGCTGGACGACCTCACCAATCGCCTCGTCGATGGCGACCTGCAGCGCCTGCTGGTCGACGGGAATGCCGTCGGCAACGGCGAACATCAGCTGCACAAGTGGATCAGGCCTCGGCAGACTGCCGGTATGGGTACAGGGAATACGATAAGCGGTCACAGCGGTCCTTACGGTGTCTTTGACGAGCATAGTGTAACCCGAACCCGGCTGATGCCTCGAATCGTTCGCTTTCGATGGCGCTCTCCATACTGACTTCTCAGCTCCTCCGTCACCGACTATAGTTTTACAGAGCGAGACGCCACAGGAGCCGCAGAAATGAGTGATACCCCTCAAGCGCAGGTCAATCTGTTCGACGCTGAGACCCAGCGCTGCCCCTATGACGCCTACACGACACTTCGTGACGAGGCGCCCGTTTATCAGTGCCCTGTGAGCGGCATGTATGTCATCACCCGCTTTGACGACGTGCGCCAAATCCTCACAGACACGGAGTACTTCACCAACGAGACGGCATACCTGACGGACGCGACAGAGCCGAGCCCGCGCGCGCTGGCGGTGCGCAAGACCTTTCAGGAGGAAGGCTGGGTCCCCGCCAAAACTCTCAATGGGCGAGATGATCCAGACCATAAAGCGGTACGGTCAGTCTTTAACGATGCGTTTCGACCCAAGAAAATTGAAGCGCTCGAAGATGAGGTGCGCGACTTGGCGTACCAGCTCATCGATGACTTCATCGACGACGGTCACTGCGAATGGGTGAAACAGTTCGCGATTCCCCTACCACTACTCATTATTGGCAAGCAAATGGGTGCCAACCCCGACGATATCTGGCAGATCAAGGAGTGGACGGAGGCGTTCTTCCATCGCATTAGCCTGATGCAATCTGAAGAGGAGGAATTGATCTCGGTTCGCAAGGAGATCGAGGCTCAGCACTATTTTCAGCCGATTTTTGAGCGGCTGCGAGAAAAGCCGGACGACTCGTTGCTGAGCGCGCTGGTGAATACCGTCATTGAGGAATGGGGGCGCCCGCTCAATGACAACGAACTTCATGCCGAGATGATGGCTGATACCTTTGTCGGCGGCTCGGAAACCACGACCAACGCAATCTCGGCTGGGGTAAAACTTTTGATCGAAAATCCCGCAGCGTGGGAGCAGCTAAAATCCGACCCCGATCGCTACCTAAAGGTTTTCATTGAAGAAGTGCTACGTCTGGAATCACCGGTGCAGAGTCTGATGCGCGCCACCGCAAAGGACGTCGAACTCAGCGGCGTCACGATCCCCGCGGGCAGCTTGATCAATGTGCGGTTCGCGGCTGCAAACCGGGACGAGCGTCGCTTTGACAACCCCGATGCACTGGATCTGGATCGTCCTCGCGCCGGCGGGCACATGGCATTTGGCTCAGGCAAACATCACTGCCTTGGCGCACCGCTCGCTCGGCGGGAACTCCACTGGTCGTTTAAAGCGCTGGTCGATCGCATCGACTCGATGTGGTTCGCAGAGGGCAAAAATGAGATCAGCTACCACCCGCACTATCTGTTGCGGGCGATGAAGTCGCTGCACATTGAGTTCAAGGCAAAGTAAGCCCCGACCTCAGGCTCTCTCTGCCCACCAGCCGGGAATCAAAATAGGAAAAACTAGCTCGGTGTTGCGCAAGGTCTCACTGGCATCGTCGGGTAGCGGCGTGTTTTCAGTGGGCGGTAGCCCGTTTGCGCCTTTTACAGGATCCAGATACTCGAGCGCTACGTTGGCAAGCACACTCTCAAAGTCGTGGCCCTCGTGGTAGTCGGAGGCTTGGTGCAGGTAAAACGCCCACTTATCCTCAAAGGACAGCAGGCAGTAGTAGTGCAAGGGCTCCTGACCTTTGAAGTACTCATAGCGTAAAACCTGCTCTTCTTGCTCGAAGGTCTGACGCACCATGTCGGCCATGATGGCCTCCCATTCGGCCTCTTTACCGGGATGGACTTCGAGATGTGCAAGGATCGTGGCCATAATTGATGACTCCTTTTTATTCAGCCGCTTTCACTAGTTCGAGATTGAGTTGCAGTGTCCCCAACATGATGCCGGGCTGGTGCAAAAAGGTGTTGTCAGACCCGTAACTCATGGACTCGAGTCGCTCGAGGAGCCGCGTCCAGACGACTTGCTGTTCCAGCCGTGAGATCCCCGCGCCGGGGCAGACTCTGGGGCCCGCAGAAAAAGCCAGATGGCGGCTGGCCGCCTTGCGATCGAGCTGAAGATCCATCGGGCACTCGAACTCTTCGGGATCAATGTTGGCGGCGGCCCACCGCAAATGCAGCACCGACCCTTTGGGCACGTCGACCTCGCCAAACCGCTCATCCTGACTGGTCAAACGAGTCGACAGCCCTTGAGTCGGCGCCCGCAATCGCAACGACTCCTCGATAAAAGTCCGCAACAGCGAGGGGTCGGCCTGCAACGCTGCAAATAGCCCCGGCCGATCACAAATCAGCTGCGCCTGCTGCTCTATCGCGTACTGAGTGGTCTCCAGCCCGCCCAGGACCATCGCATACACGATGCCGTTGATCTCAAGATCGGTAAGCTTGCGATCCAGTGCGCTGTAGGTGACCTGCGTCAGAAAGCTGATCATGTCGTCGGCCGGGAACTGCCGCTTGGCGCGGACGATGTCCTGGACATACTCCTTGAAGCCGTCGAGCTGGGTGAACTGTGCCGCCAACTGCTCATCTGTCAGGCGGTTCAAATGACCCTCCCCGTAAACGAAGGGCATGACCTGCGCCTCTCCCCATGCGGCCAGCTGCGGGATATCTGAGTCGGGAAAACCCAGCACCTCCGCCATCACCTGTTGCGGCAACGGCCTAGCAAAGGCCTGCACAAAGTCCACCTCGCCCGCACTCGGTAAGTCGTCAATCAAAGCGTCGACGCGCCGGGTAATCATCTCGCGATGCCGCTCGGCGCCCGGACCTACCCAGGGGTCAGTGAGTTCCTTGCGGTGGGCGCGCCAGAGCTCGACCGTTGGGCGCAGCGTCAGCATGGAAACCATCATCATGTTGATGTAATCCATGTCTTCCGGAGGCATCCTGGCAGCCGCCATTTGCTCGAGCATGAGGGAGGTAATAGGGGTATAGCGGATCGGGTCTTTGACGACGCGATTGATATCGTCATAACGGCTCAGAACGAACGCGTCTGTGTCGGGCGTCAGCCCCTCGCCCGGCAGACGGTGCACCGGCGCCTCGCGGTGCAAGATCTGATAGGCGTCGTACCAATGCTCCTGTGCACCGAGACTAAACAAGTCGACATCAGCCAGCACTTTGGGGCACGACGCCGCGTGGGTTGGTATCTGAGTCAAAGCCAATTAGCCGCCCCTCGCGGTTCGTTTTTTTCGTGAGTTTATCGAACCCGAAACACGTCGTTCGCGCAACAGGGAGTGCGTCCGATACCAAACAATCGTCCAAACCGGGGTCAACACAAAGACAGACACCCTGTAGCCACAGAGTCGTCCACTCAATAAAAGGAGGGTTGGTCGGGACGGCAGGATTTGAACCTGCGACCACCACACCCCCAGTGTGGTGCGCTACCAGACTGCGCTACGCCCCGAACGGACGCGGATCATAGCGAAATTTAGTGGGGGATTAAACTGAAGAAAGTAGGGAACGTGCTTTTTCGAGATCGCTCACGCTCTCTCGAATCGCAGCCTGAATCTCCACGGGGGTGGGCTCCCGTCGCTCATTGCTGAGCCGCTGTCGGGCCCCGCCAATGGTGTACCCCTGCGAATACAGAAGACTGCGAATCGTTCGCACCAACTCCACGTCTTCTCGCTGGTAATAACGTCGGTTGCCGCGGCGTTTCACCGGGCTGAGCTGCGGAAATTCCTGCTCCCAGTAGCGCAACACGTGGGGCTTGACCGCACACAGTTCACTGACTTCCCCGATCGTAAAGTACCGCTTGCCAGGAATAGCGGGTAACTCATCGTTGTGCAGCGCATCAAACATCCATTAGCCCTTCTTCGCCCATCGTCACATCCACTCGCGCTTTGAGCTTTTGACCCGGCTTGAACGTCACCACCCTGCGCGCTGAGATGGGAATTTCTTCTCCCGTCTTGGGGTTTCGGCCGGGGCGTTGCCGTTTGTCACGTAGATCGAAGTTACCAAAGCCAGACAGCTTTACCTGCTCGTTGTTTTCGAGACAGATTCTGATTTCTTCAAAAAATTGCTCGACCAACTCCTTCGCCTCACGCTTGTTTAACCCCAAGCGCTCGTGAAGCCGATCAGCCATTTCAGATTTAGTGAGTGCCGTCATATCGTGTTAATGCTGCGCTACTTGCGCCGTACCAGTGCCCTCAGTGCCTCAGACGGGCGCCGAGCTTTTCCCCCAGAGATTCAACAACTTGTGCCAAGGATTCGATGATCTCTTCGTCAGTAAGAGTGCGACTTTGGTCACGGAAAGTCAAACCAATGGCCAAACTTTTCTCATTTTCTGCTACGCCATCGCCCTCATAGACGTCAAAAATTCGCGCATCGGCCAGCGATGGGCCCGCTGCTGAACGCGCGCAGTCAACGACGGCCGCCGACGGAATATCTCCACTGACTAACAGTGCGATATCCCGACGCACCTCAGGGAACTTTGAAATGTCCTGATAATCCGGCAATACGCGGCTCACTGCCGAGGCCAATGTCAGCTCGGCAACCAGCGTCTGCTCGGGCAGGTTCATTCGGCTTGCTGTGCGCGGGTGAATGCGCCCCATAATGCCAACCACCTCGTCTCCGAGCAGGATTTCTGCGGTCTGCCCGTCATGTAAACCGGGTCTCACTGCCGGGCGGAATGTCAGCGTTTGATCGGCGGCCTGCAACAGCGCCTCAATCTCACCCTTCATGTCGAAGAAGTCGACCGATTCAGGGCTCGACGACCAACCCTCGAGCATCCGACGACCGCAAAGCAGTAAAGCGAGCATGGGTGTTTGCGACAGTTCCTGCCCGGGCATAAAACGCAATCCCGTCTCGAACAGTCGTACACGAGGTTGCTGGCGATTGAGGTTGTGTGCCGCAGCACCCAGCAACCCTGGAATCAGCGATGTGCGCATCACCGCAAGGTCACTGGAGATCGGGTTTTTGAGTGCGACCGGCTCGATCTCCGGGTCGATGAGCTGCTGAAGCTCCGGACTCACGAAGCTAAAGGTGATGGCCTCGTTGAATCCCCGGGCGACCAGCCGCTGCTTGATCACTGATTGCGGCGTTGCAGACTCGGCCGCAGCACCGGCTGACGCCGCGCCACGCAATGGTTCAACGGGAATGTTGTCGTAACCGTGAATACGCGCAATCTCCTCGAGCAAGTCAGCTTCACGGCCCATATCAAAGCGCCAGCTGGGTGCGGTGCAGAGCCAGCTGCTGCCGTCTGTATCGGACTCGACCTCAAAACCCAAACCTTCGAAGATGCGCGTGACCTCATTGGCAGCCAGATCAATGCCTAACATCCGTCGGATCGAGGTGGCCTTCAGGGTGATAGGCTCACGCTGGGGCAAATCCGCCGCCGATGTGACATCGACAACCGGCCCAGCCTCGCCGCCGACACACTCAAAGAACAACTGCGTCGCACGCTCGATGGCCTGATAGGCCAGCTCAGGATCCACGCCCCGCTCGTAACGATGGGAGGCATCGGTGTGCAAGCCATATTGGCGCGCCCGCCCGGCTATCAGCTCAGGAGCAAAAAACGCGGCCTCGAGGAAGAGGTGGCGGGTCTCCGCACTGATACCGCTGCCCTCTCCGCCCATGATGCCTGCCATGGCAAGGGCTTTCTGGTAATCCGCGATGACCAAAGTGTCTGGTGTAAGCGCACGCTCCTCACCATCGAGCAGCGTGATGCGCTCATCGGGCTCGGCCTTTCGTACCCTTATGCCGCCCTCCAGCACGTCGAGATCAAAGGCATGCAAAGGCTGGCCGAGCTCGAGCATCACGTAATTTGTGACATCTACCACCGCATCGATCGACCGGATGCCAGCACGGCGCAATCGCTCGACCATGTAAAGTGGCGTTGGTCTGGAAACATCGACATCGCGAATGACGCGCCCCAGATAACGCGGGCAGTTAGACGGCGCTGTGACCTCGATGGGCAGCGTTTGATCAGTCGACGCTGGCACAGCCTCAATGGCAGGAGCACTCAACGCGGTCTCCGTGAGCACTGCTAAGTCACGAGCCACACCCGCGATGCTGAGACAATCAGCCCGGTTGGGTGTCAGGCCAATTTCAATCAGTCTATCGTTGAGATCGAGATAGTCTTCAATCAGCGCACCGACCGGCGCATCCGCCGCCAGTGCGAGGAGCCCGTCATGGTCTTCTGATAGGTTTAACTCGGCACCGGAGCACAGCATGCCCTGAGATTCGACGCCACGCAGCTTGGCCTTTTTGATTTTGATGCCGCCGGGCAGCTTGGCGCCGGGCTGCGCCAATGGCGCCTTGAGCCCGGCCGCAGCATTCGGTGCGCCACAAACGATCTGTACCGTCTCAGTGCCGGTGTTGACGCTACAAACGCGCAGCTTGTCGGCATCGGGGTGGGGTTCAGCCGAGACGATCTCCGCCACGACGACGCCACTGAGACCGTCCGCCAAGGGTGTCACCGCATCAACTTCCAAACCCGCCATCGTGAGCGTGTGCGCCAGCGCCTCAACGTCGAGGTCGGGGCTCACCCACTCGCGTAACCAGTTTTCAGAGAGAATCACGCTACCACCTCATCGGAACTGCGCGAGAAAGCGCAGGTCATTCTCGAAATTGAGCCGCAGGTCACCGATGCCGTAGCGCAGCATAGCCAAGCGCTCTACGCCCATACCAAAAGCAAAACCCTGAAAGCGCTTAGTATCGACGCCGCTCATTTCCAGCACGCGCGGGTGCACCATACCGCAGCCCATTACTTCCAACCAACCGGTGCCACTGCATATGCGGCAGCCCTCACCCGCGCACTTCACGCACTGGATGTCCACCTCTGCCGAGGGCTCGGTGAAAGGAAAATAAGACGGACGGAAGCGGACCGCCAACGCATCGTGCTCGAAGAACGCGTGCAGGAAGTCCTGAATAATGCCCTTCAGCTGACCGAAGCTAACATTCTCATCAATCAACAATCCCTCCACCTGATGAAACATAGGCGAGTGGGTCAAGTCGGAATCGCAGCGATAGACCCTGCCGGGGCAAATCACCCTTAGCGGCGGCTCCCGTGTTTGCATGGTGCGCACCTGTACGCCCGAGGTATGCGTACGCAACACATGGGTGTCGTCAATGTAGAAGGTATCGTGCATGGCACGTGCCGGGTGATGCGCAGGAATATTGAGGGCCTCGAAGTTGTGATAGTCGTCTTCGATCTCGGGCCCTTCGACCACCTCGAAACCCAGCGCCGCGAAATACGCCGCCATGCGATCAATCGTCCGGGTAATGGGGTGCAGCGCACCTAAATCTTCGCGCCGACCCGGCAAGGTCACATCAAGCGATTCGGCCGCCAATTGTGCGGCGATGGCGGCCTGCTGCAGGGTCTCTTTGCGCTTGCGGATCTGCTCGTTGAGTAGCTGCTTGACGGCGTTGATCTCGGCGCCCACCTTGGGCCGCTCATCAGCAGCCAGCTGTCCGAGGGACTTCAACAGATCGGTAACCCGCCCTTTTTTACCCAGCCACTCGACGCGCAATTTCTCCAGCGCGGCGGAATCCTCCGCTGACTCAATGGCGGCGGTCGCTTCGGCTTTTAGATCGTCCAGTGCTTGCATCGTTTCGATGTTGCGGAGTCGCCCTGACAAGTGTCAACACAAAAAAGGGAGACAACCGCCTCCCCTTTCATGACCCAACCCGGCGAGCAATGTCGCAATCGGGATTATCAGGCCGCCAGAGCAGTGCGAGCGCGCTCAACCACTGCGGCAAACGCTTCTTTGTCGTGCACTGCCAAATCAGCGAGGACGCGTCGATCCAGCGCCACGTCAGCCCGCTTGAGGCCGTTTATCAGTCGGCTGTACGTCAAACCATTGGCGCGGGATTGAGCATTGATGCGGGTAATCCACAACGCCCGGAACTGGCGCTTGCGCTGCCTGCGGTCCCGATAGGCGTACTGTCCGGCTTTGGTGACAGCCTGCTTGGCGACGCGGAACACGCGGGAGCGCGCGCCGTAGTAGCCCTTGGCTTTCTTCAGAATTTTCTTGTGACGACGGTGCGCCGTCACTCCACGTTTTACGCGAGGCATAGGTCAGTTCTCCTGATTCAGATAAGCGTTATTTGGCACGCAACATGCGATCGATCAAAACCTCGTCTGATTTATGAATCATCGAGGTGCCTCGCAACTGCCGCTTACGCTTGGTCGTCATTTTGGTCAGGATGTGGCTCTTGTAAGCGCTTTTGCGTTTATAACCACCTGCCGTTTTTTTGAACCGCTTGGCGGCCCCGCTGTGAATTTTTGCTTTTGGCATGTCTACTACTCCGCATTGGCACGTGCTGAACTCTCAGCCGTGGTTAACATCATCGGACGTCAGGGCATTCACGGGCCTCTAACTCCGCTTTTTGGGGGCGATTACCATCGTCAGCTGTCGGCCTTCCATTTTCGGGAACTGCTCGACATTTCCTAACTCTGCCAGATCGGCCTCTACTCGCTTGAGTAACTCCATGCCGATTTCCTGGTGGGCCATCTCACGGCCGCGATAGCGCAGCGTGACTTTGGCCTTGTCGCCATTTTCGAGGAAACGCATCAGGTTGCGCAGCTTTACCTGATAGTCTCCTTCCTCCGTCCCTGGACGAAACTTCATTTCCTTGATCTGGGTGCGTTTGGCACGTTTACGCTGTGCTGCTTTCTGCTTCTTGGACTCAAACACGTGCTTGCCGTAGTCCATGATCTTGCAGACTGGCGGATCGTTCTCTGCCATCATGACCAGATCCATGCCCACCGCCTCCGCAGCGGACTGGGCCTCAGCGTTGGTTACAATGCCAACCTGCTCGCCCTTTTCATTGATCAGACGTACGTTATCCGCCGTAATTTGATCGTTAGTCAGCGCCTTTTTGCTGTTGCCTTCGCTCTTGATACTGCCTCTCTCCCATCAAGGTTTCATCGTTGGAGGCAGGTATCCGGACTACTAAAAACAATCGGGCATTTCCTCCAACACAAACAGGAGCGCGAGTTTACTGTCCACACAGGGGATTCACAAGCGAAAAGACAGCCAAGGAATGTGCCGTCTCAGGCAGTTTTAAGCCCATTTTGATCGAGAGGCTTGGGCAGAGCCACTCTCACAAACTAAGAACGGAGAGGGGCTTAGCACTCGAGGCGTGTCGGGCTGAATAAGAAGCGGGCAGGAAAAAAGCGCTGACGGCTACCCCGTGTTTGCGACGCGAGTCCATTCCCTGGGGGTGCAACCAAAGCGGCGCTGAAAAAAACGACTGAAGTTGCCAGAGTTAGCGTAGCCCAATTGCTCCGCAATAGCTTGCATCGGGAACACACCACTCTCGAGCAAAGGCACGCACATTTCGGCTCGAACATTATCCACCAGATCAGAAAAGCGGCAGGACAACTCGCGCTCAAAACGCCGCTGTAGCGTGCGCTTGTCGCAGTTTAGTCTCACCGCCAGTTGGGTGAGATCGCAGCTGCCACTAGGGAGATGACCTCTGATCCAGCTACAGGTGTCATTGCGAAGCAGTGCCGTCTTGGCATCCTCCTGATAGCGCTCCCGCTCGGCCACCAACTCCGGCGTCTCGTGAACGTCGCGCCGCAGCGGATTGGGAGCAGACAGGCAGGAACGCGCCAGCAACAATTCGGTCTCAGGAGCGTTTTTCTCAATGGGCACGCCCATGAAGTGAGTCGGCCACTCGGTCTCAGACCAGCAAGGTTTGATACGGATCAAGGTGGGTTGAAAAACCTCTCCCAAGGCCGACTTGAATCCTGACACCAGTTGCAACACGCCCAGAATGCAGATTCGGTCTGCCCGGGATATGGACAACTCTTCAGGCCGGTCTACCCAAGCGGTCAACGCCGCATGGTCACCTCGAATGCTTCCGGTCCAATATAAAGGCTCGGCGTGGCGACAATTGAACATCAGCACGACTCTCAGCGCATCGGCGACGGTCTTGGAGCCCTCGATAAGAGGGGCCATCACGCCGCCCACTCGATGGTCCTGCAGTTCAGCGAGCTTTATGAGGGGGAGATTTGAGTCAGCACACAGCACCTCCAGACACTTGGAGATGTCGGTCAACATCAACATAGGCCCCAGTCCACCTGACATAAACGCCGAATCTATGATCTCCTCGAAACTCTCGAGTCGAGAGCCCGACTGAAAAAGATGTTGGCTACCCCAAAGAGAGGAAGTGCTGATCGCTTGACCCACGAGTGATGCCCCTAACTTTTCATACCACCATTTTTTGTTTTGTCTTCCACTGCATCGCAAACATCGCGAAGATATCAAAAACTGGGGAATGGTGCGCAACATTTCTTATGACGGAAAGAAATATGGAGCGTCAGCTTCGGCATACTGATACCGACCGCTTGCCAGCAAAGAGAAGCATCCCATCGACGGTATCGGTAAGGCATACTGACATCTTTGGGATTGTGAATACTCGGTATGCGCTTATTGCAGACTCTTAAGAGTAGGGCTCGCCAGCGACTCGGGCTCGCAGGCCGGTCGCCAGAGCACTTGCCGAAATCGCCTTGCGTTTCGGACCGCGATCACCTTAGCAATGCCCCGCTGGCGATTGGTATCGCACTGGGACTCGCTCTCGGACACGTACCGTCAACACTGTGGGCACAATCGCAGCCCTCAATCAATAGCGAGGCCGTCAGCGTGAATTATGGCAGGGTCACCCAGCACTACCAGACGCGCTGGTCTGACCCCACCCTGCCTGCGGGCGTGCTGCGTGGGCAGCCACCCTCTGTGCTATCCAACCTCAATGAAACCGGAGCCGACGCACCTTCAGGTGTTGAAGCGGTGAGCCTATCCCCCTCCGCGGAGACTGCGGATCAATCCGGGGAAGACGCCGTGCTTTATTTCCTTGATTTAGGCGTGGACGGCATGACGATGGCAGTAAGCACCAAGCACGCCTTCAAACCGGGCGATTGTGTTGCCGTTGAGCGGGCGAAAAACTACCTCAACCTTCGCGGCATGAACCGTGGCTTCTGCAACCCCGACAACCAAGCTACCATGCTGCAGCTTCGACCAGACAATATCGCCGCAGCCAAACGGTGCAGAATGGCCAGAGAGCAGATGCTGTTAGGCAGTGTTGTCGACAACCCTGCCCTCAATCTGGAAACAATCGGAATGCTGTGCGATGGCAGCTAATCAAGAGGGAAACATGACCTTACGCGCCTTTAACGCCCCGTCCCAACATACATCCGGCTTGCGCCGATGGCCTCTCTGTAGCCCCGGACTGAGGCTGTGGCTTTTTGTCGGTTTGCTGCTCAGCGTTGCGGCGGGCTGCAGTAGTAATAAGATGCAAACTATCAGGGAAGGCTATGTTCAGGCCGTAACGGAGTTAACCAATGGTCTGGCGCTGCACGTGGGTGATGCGCCCAGGTGAGACAGTGCAATGACGGCGCTGCAGCAGGCCGATACGCTGATTCGCCAGGCGGTGGAGCGAAAAGATGGCGCCGCTAAGACCTTCTCAGAGACCAATGCGGACTTTGATGCCACGCGAGAAGAACTGGGCGCCATTGTCAGCGCCAGTCAGTCGGCCAACAGCAGCGACGTGGAGGCGCTGATTGAGCTCATCGCGACCTTTCAATCCGCTCTAACCAGCGAGGAACTGATTGAGCTCTACCCCGAGCGCGCGGAGTTCGCTGCGCAAACGTTAATGCTTCTGGATGGGAATTAAGACTTGCTGATTGCACTGCTGACTGTGATGCTGCTGGGTGGCGGCAGTTATGACCTCTCAACATTCATTGCGGAGGGTCAGGAGAACATCATGAGCGCTGTCGAGGATCCCAAGCGTCGTCAGAGCGCTCTGGACATTCTGGTGGCGATGGAAGAATCCATGGGGTCAGACAACGGCGAGACCACCGCACTGATTGAACGCACCCAACAGGCGTTTTCCCAAGACAAAGTCTGGTCGGCAGAGGAGCTCGACGCACTGTTCGCAGAAGCCAGATCGTTGAGGGCCGACCGGGCTGAACGCTTTATTGAGCTCAGGCTTGAGCTGAAAGCCACCCTCACCAGCGAAGAGTGGGCCGAGGCATTTCCCAGCTCCTGACCCGATAACGCATCAATCAGCCTGAGTGCGCCCCTTGCGCGCGACCTCACTGGCCAGCACCTCAAGCAATCCCTCTTGAGTGAGAGACCCCAGGTCCTGACCGTGTCGGGCTCGCACCGAGACCTCGCCTGACGCCATTTCCTTATCGCCTACCACCACCACGTAGGGCACCCTGGCCAGCTCGAGCCCGCGGATTTTGAAGCCGATCTTCTCGTTGCGGAGATCCGTCTCGGCGCGGAAGCCCGCCGCCTGCAGACGCCCCGCTACTTCAGTCGCGTAAGCAGCGTGCTTGTCTGTAATGTTCACCACCACTGCCTGCTTTGGCGCCAACCACACTGGGAATGCGCCCTCATAGTGCTCAATCAAAATACCGATAAAGCGCTCGAAGGAGCCCAGGACTGCGCGGTGCAACATCACCGGCACCCTGCGCGCGCCATCTTCAGCTACATATTGGGCGTCGAGCCGGCCCGGCATAGAGAAATCGACCTGAATGGTGCCCAACTGCCAGATACGACCGATACAGTCTTTCAGTGAGAACTCGATCTTAGGCCCATAGAAAGCGCCCTCACCGGGCAGCTCTTCCCAGAGCAGTCCCTTGGCGTTAAGTGCCTCGGCGAGTGCCGCCTCGGCGCGATCCCAGTCTTCATCAGAACCCACCCGCTCGGCGGGCCGGGTCGAGAGGCGATAGATCACCTCGCTGAACCCGAAGTCGGCGTAGACCTCGTGCAGCATGTCGATGAACTGCGACACCTCGGTCTGGATCTGCTCCTCGGTACAGAATATGTGGGCGTCATCCTGCGTAAAACCGCGAACGCGCATAATGCCATGCAGCGACCCAGAGGGCTCATTGCGGTGGCAGCTACCGAACTCCGCCAGCCGCAGCGGCAGATCACGATAGGACTTGAGCCCCTGATTAAAGACCTGCACATGGCAGGGGCAGTTCATGGGCTTGACCGCGAACTGTCGCTCCTCGGCCTCTAGGGTGAACATGCCCTCAGCGAACTTGTCAGCGTGCCCCGAGCGCTGCCACAGACTGATATCCACGACCTGTGGGGTTTTGATTTCCCGATAGCCGCACGTACGCTGCTTCTCGCGCATGTAGCGCTCGATGGTCTGGTAAATGCTCCAGCCCGCCGGGTGCCAAAACACCATACCCGGCGCTTCCTCCTGAGTATGAAAAAGATCAAGCTTTTTAGCGATCTTACGGTGGTCGCGCTTCTCGGCCTCGGCAATGCGATTAAGGTAGGCCTTGAGCTGCTTTTTGTTAGCCCAGGCAGTGCCATAAATACGCTGCAGCTGCTGGTTGTTGGCATCGCCGCGCCAGTAGGCACCGGCCACCTTGGTCAGCTTGAAAGCCTGCAGTTTGCCAGTGCTGGGCACATGGGGCCCGCGGCACAGATCCATCCACTCGCCCTGCTTGTAGATCGTAATCTCCTCATCGCCCGGAAGATCTTCAATAATCTGCACTTTGTAGTGCTCGCCCATATTGCGAAAGATTTCGATCGCCTTGTCGCGGGGGCTGACGATGCGCTCAACGGTAAGATCATCGGCGGCGATCTCCGCCATGCGCTTTTCGATGCTCTCAAGGTCTTCAGGAGTAAAGTTATGGCCCGAGGCAAAGTCGTAATAAAAGCCGTCCTCAACCGTCGGACCGATGGTGACCTGGGTCCCGGGGAAGAGTTGCTGCACCGCTTGCGCCAGCAAGTGTGCCGTGGAGTGACGAATAATTTCAATCGCCGCCTCATCGCGATCAGTTAGGATACTGAGCGTGGTGTCGCCCTCAATGACATGAGAGGTATCGACTTCGCGGCCATCGACCACACCGGCCAGTGCGGCTTTGGCCAGACCCGCGCCAATATCGGCGGCGACGTCAAACACCGTGACCGGGGCATCAAAAGTGCGTTGGGATCCATCAGGGAGGGTAACAACAGGCATGAAGCGCTCCTTATCCAGTGGCGGCCG
>JBJKZJ010000008.1:0-65075 GCA_045560455.1 Luminiphilus sp.
ACCAAAGTCTTGTCCGGTAGCAGTCGTCAGCGCATCCCGGAACTGATCCCGCAGGCCGTTAATAAGCTCACAAATTTGGCCAAGCTCTGTCTGCCACGACGATTTCAGCGCTGGCGAGGAGAGCACCCGTCCCGCCAACAGTGCACCATGAGCCGGTGGCATCGAGTAAACACGACGTGCCGCAGAGACGGCCTGGCTGGCCATCGCTTCAGCCGCGCGAGCGTCACCACCGACAAATACCACCGCACCTGCTCGCTCACGATACAGACCGATATTTTTTGATGACGACACGGCGATAATCATTTCAGGCACGCGCTCAAGCACCGTCCGGATGCCCGCGGCATCCTCATCGAGCCCCGCACCCATGCCCTGATAGGCGAAATCAATCATGGGGAGCAGCTGCCGCTCCGCCAGTAACTCTCCCAGGGTCGCCCACTGCTCCTTGGTTGGATCGACGCCACTGGGGTTGTGACAACAACCATGCAGAAGCACCACGTCTCCGGGTCGGGCGTCCTCCAAGTCCGAAATCATCGCGTCAAAATCGAGGCCTTTCATCTCAGAGGAGTAATAACGATAGGTTTTAAATTGCAGCCCTACTGAACCCATCAGTGGAATGTGAACAGGCCACGTCGGATCACTCACCCAGACTGTTGCCGTCGGTGCGGCGGCGTGAAGCACCTCGGCACCCAGCCTGACCGCCCCGCACCCACCGGGGGTCTGCACCGCCGAGCTCCGGTCATCCAGACTGGCCATCCCCACGTCACCCAACACCAATGATCGGATACCCGCCAGATAATCGGGGTCCCCCTGCGGCGGCATATACACTTTGGTTTGCTCTTCGCTCACCAGCGCCTGCTGAGCTTGCCGCACCGCCTCGAATACCGGACACAAGCCGGTTTCATCCATGTAAACGCCCAGCGTCAGATCGACCTTGTCCGGGTTGGGGTCAGCGCGGCAAGCCGCTGCTAATCCGAGAATGGAGTCAGGCGGGAGCACAGGAAGGGAATCAAACATGGCGAATACTCGGGGCCGTGGGATCAAGCGGAGCGCGAGAGTATGCGTGACGAACCAAGGGCCCCACAAGCCCTGCTATGCTTTGCCAACCTCGTTTTATCGCACGATCACGCCATGCCCGAAGATCATCCAGCCACCCCCTCTGCTGACAACGCCAACGCTGGCAGGTCTCGAGAAACTGTGCAGGCCGGTGGCCGCGATCAGCTCTTCGCATCCCCCCTTTCCGATCAGGGCTTATTTCGCTTCGACGCATCGGTCGCCTCGGTTTTTCCGGACATGATCAACCGGTCAGTACCGGGCTATGCCACCGTCGTGGGCATGACTGGCACCCTTGCTGCTCAGCATGCCCGCCCGGACTCGCAGATTTATGATTTGGGTTGCTCATGGGGAGCGTCGTTGCTGTCAGCTGCGCGCGAGCCGGCCTGTGATCGGTGCGCTCTCATCGGTATCGATAACTCCGAGGCCATGGTAGAGCAGGCAAGCATATATTTGGGAGAATTCCCCGAAGCAGCGCGGATTCAAATCCGACATGCCGACGTGTTGAACACCCCGCTTGAGAACGCCAGCGTGGTGATCATGAATTACACGTTGCAATTCATCCCGATTCAGGAGCGAGAGACGTTACTCCGACGCATCCGCGAAGCCATGATGCCCGGTGATGTATTCATCCTGTCGGAGAAACTCACCCTGGCAGACCGGCGTCTGAATGAATACCTCATTGATCTGCATCATGAGTTCAAGCGTCAACAGGGATACAGCGATCTCGAGATCGCACAGAAGCGACAAGCACTCGAGGATGTGCTGGTGCCCGAGACGCGCGAGGCGCATGTCGCGCGCTTACACGCCGCAGGATTCAATCGGTGCGACGTCTGGTTCCAGTGTCTGAACTTCGCGTCACTGATCGCTATCGCATGACATCGTCCGCTGCACCGGCAACCAAACTGCCGCCGGAGCTGGCCAGCGACTGGCAAGCGCTGGAGTCACGCTGGATAGATGGACCGCTATCAGAATGGCGAGCGCTGTTGCCCGAACAATTCAATACGGGACTCTCGCCGGCGCGCTACGGCGATCTCCCTCGCTGGCGGGAGGCCATCGCGAACCTACCGCCGCTCCCGACAGCTGGCATACAGCTGAATGCTGCTCGGGTGGGAATATCCGGCATCGTCTCAACCGAAACTTTAGACACCTTGCATGCCGCCTTAATGGGGCTCCACCCTTGGCGCAAAGGGCCTTATGAGCTGTGCGGGTTGCACGTCGATACCGAGTGGCGGTCTGATTGGAAATGGGAACGCCTGACGGGCGCCATCGCGCCGCTTCGGGGTCGGCGTGTGCTCGACGTGGGCTGCGGCAACGGCTACCACTGCTGGCGTATGCTTGGTGCGGGGGCGGCCGAGGTCATCGGGGTCGATCCGACACCGCTCTTCGTTCTACAGTTCAAGGCGCTGCAGCACTATCTGCGACAGCGATGCATTCACGTACTTCCCGTGACGCTGGAAGCCATGCCAGAACACCTGCCCGTCTTCGACACCGTGTTTTCGATGGGTGTGCTTTACCATCGCCGGAACCCCATGGAACACCTAGTGAGCTTGCGCAACAAACTCGCTCCGGGAGGTCAACTGGTGCTGGAAACACTGGTCATTGAAGGAGACGAAAATGCTCTCCTCGAGCCCAACGGCCGCTATGCGCGAATGGGCAATGTCTGGCAGTTGCCAAGCCCCGGTCTGGCCGCACGCTGGCTAGCCCTAGCGGGGTTCAGTCGGGTAAAGATTATCGATGTCGGGCAAACGTCTCTGGAAGAGCAACGAAGAACTCCCTGGATGACTTTCCACTCGCTGGCACAGTTTCTCGACCCTGATGACCCCAGGCTCACAATCGAGGGCTTGCCTGCGCCGCGGCGCGCCATTCTCACTGCTGAGCTGCCGCCCTGAGCGTCATGGCAACTGCGGCAATACCCCACACGGCGGACCCCCGAGCGGGGTCAATGCAATTGTTGTCGTTCTGAGGAGTCTTCAAACACGATATCGAAGACCTCCCGAAAACTTCGAACAAAGTGCACCGTAATGCCCGCTCGCAGATAATCAGGCAAAACCTCATAGTCGCCCTTGTTCGCCAACGGTAAAATCACCTCCGTAATTTTCGCGCGGCGGGCAGCAATGACCTTTTCGCGAATACCGCCCACCGCCAATACCTGACCGGTCAATGTGAGCTCACCTGTCATCGCGAGCGGCCTCGGTAATCGCTCACCGCGCGCCAGCGATACCAGTGCGGTCGCCATCGTAATGCCAGCACTCGGCCCATCCTTTGGCGTGGCGCCCTCGGGTACATGCAGATGCACCATGGACATGTCGAAAAAGTCGCTCTCGCAACCAAAATCCCTCAAATGGGCCACAACGAAACTATGGGCAAGCTCGGCGCTCTCCTTCATTACCTTGCCCAACTGTCCCGTTAACTTGAAGCCACGATGCAGTGTATGAATTTTTGAGGACTCAATGCTTAGGGTCGCACCGCCCATTGCCGTCCAAGCCAGCCCGGTGACCACGCCCCTACCTCGTTGAGCGCGCTCCGGCTTGAAGCGAGCTTGACCAAGAATTTCTTCCACCTCTCGCTTGCCAATGCGATCCCGTGCCGTGCCCTCTTCCAGCATTTTGAGAATGGACGCCCGCACCAGCGCGCTGAGCCGCTTCTCCAATCCACGTACGCCAGCCTCCCGACTATAGGCGTCGATGACCAAACGAATGGCAGCATCGTTAATACGAATCTGGCTGACTTTTGCGCCGTGACGGTCGAGTAACTTGGGCCAGAGATGGTTTTTAGCAATCGCCAGTTTCTCCTCGGCGATATACCCTGACAGGCGTATCTCCTCCATGCGATCAAGAAGCGGCCCGGGGATCGTATCGAGTTGATTGGCAGTGCAAACGAACAGCACTTTGGAGAGATCCACGCGAAGGTCGAGGTAGTGATCCAGAAACTCGCTGTTTTGCTCGGGATCCAGTACTTCGAGTAACGCCGAGGCCGGGTCTCCTTGAAATGACGCGCCAATCTTGTCTATCTCGTCGAGCATGATCACCGGGTTGGCCACTTCAACGTCCTTCAGGGCCTGCACCAGCTTGCCCGGCATCGCTCCCACGTAGGTCCGCCGGTGGCCTTTTATCTCGGCTTCGTCGCGCATCCCCCCCAAACTAAATCGATAGAATTTGCGATTCAACGCAGCAGCAATGGACTTCCCGATGCTGGTCTTGCCCACCCCGGGCGGGCCAACCAGGAGCAGGATGGATCCATCAATACTGCCCTTGAAGGCGCCCACAGCCAGGAACTCCGTGATTCGGGCCTTCACGTCCTCGAGACCATCGTGGTGCGCCTGAAGTGCGACGCGCGCCTGCTTCAGGTCTAGATTGTCTTCCGAGTGCACGCCCCATGGGACCGAAGTTGCCCAGTCGAGATAGTTCCGGGTCACCCCGTACTCCGGAGATCCGGACTCCAACACCTTCAGCTTGCCCAATTCTTCTTCAATCCGATCCATGACTTTCTGAGGGGGATGCAGTTGCTCCAGACGCTGTTGGAAACGCTCCAGATCCGAGGTGTTGTCGTCCTTGGAGATTCCCAGCTCTTTTTCGATGACCTTCATCTGCTCTCGGAGGAAGAATTCACGCTGATTGGCAGAGACCTTTTCGTTGACCTGAGTGCTGATTTGCCCCTGCAGTGTGGCAACCTCTTTCTCCCGCTTGAGGAGTTCTAAAACCTTGGTCATGCGCTGTGTCAAGGGCAGCGTCTCCAGCACTTCCTGTAACTGATCCCCCGCCGCGGTGGTCAGCGCGGCAGCAAAATCAGCCAAAAGGCTGGGCTGATTGGGGTTGAACTGACCGACATGCTGCTTCAGCTCCTCGCTGTAGAGGGGATTTAGGGGCAGTAGCTCCTTAATCGCGGCAATGATTGCCATCGCGTACGCCTTGACCACATCACTGTCGCGGTCACCCTGACTTGATGGGTATTCAACCTGCGCGACCAGCGGGCCCGCCTCATTGAGCCAGCGCACAATGCGGAAACGACGCAATCCCTGTGCGAGAAACTGTCCACCGTGTTCGGCCATTGGCGGCCGGTGCAACCGCACCGCGCATCCCGTCATTGGAAACTGCTCAGCGCTAGCCTTGCCCGGGTCGGGCTCATCCACGAAGGCCAGTCCAAGCAGGCCAGAGCCCTGCTGCGCTATAGCATCCAGCGTGGCCTGCCAATTATCCGGGTTGAAGGAAACAGGTTGCACTTGTCCGGGAAAAAACGGCCGACCGGGCAGCGGTAACAGCACGAGCGTATCGGGCAGGACATCATCAGCGAGCGCTGGAGCAGCATGGTCATGCTGTTGCTCTGGTGGCAAAACCTCGGGCTCTAGGTCTTCGTGCTGGTTCACGCTGTCATCTCCGCTTTGGCAGGGCATTAAGCCCTTTCCTGAATGCAGAAATGGGGGTTCAACCGGCGCTTTTCAAGCCGGCGCACTTCGCAAGTCCATCGTGGGTGCGAGGGGGAGTCTGGAAGTGATACAAACGGAAGACGAGCCTCAGCTCGCCTCGTGGGGTCGCTCAAGGCGACCCGGTCAGCAAAGGTTAGTCGTCAATTGAAGACGGCGCTGCACCCTGTGGGGGCACCGGGAACGGCGCGATTTTGGCACCTCCACCTTCCGAGATGCGGGCCGCGCCCTCTTTGTCCACCTCGTCGATGCGGACGATAGACTGCAGTGGGACATAGCTTCGCTTGACACCGGCGAACTCATTCTTGAGTTTCTCCTCTCCAGGGTCTACCAGAATCTGGGACCTCTCGCCAAACACCAATTCCTCAATCTCTACAAAACCCCACATGTCGCTTTGGTAAATCTGACGCGCGAAGACTTCGTATACCTGTCCACCGTTATGGAAAATGACTTTGTAAGTGGGTTGAGAGGACATGCTGGTTCCCGCTGCGCCGTGGTGCTGGAGTAAAAGGGCCGGAATGGTAACACTTTGCGCACAAAGCTCCACCTTAGAGTAAAAACTGCCCGAGCAGGCGCTATACTCCGCGGCCACCGGTCATAAACCTGAGACGCTATGATCAATCTCATGCGGAATATTTATGAGTGACTCAGTGACGAAGAAGCTGTTTGTGGAGACACACGGCTGTCAGATGAATGAATACGATTCGGCTCGAATGGCCGACCTGTTGGGTGAGAGTCATGGCCTAGAACCCACTGATTCAGCCGATGACGCCGACATTCTTCTGCTCAACACATGTTCGATTCGAGAAAAGGCGCAAGAGAAGGTCTTCCACCAATTAGGGCGCTGGAAGCACCTGAAACAAAAGAAGCCCGATCTGATTATCGGCGTAGGCGGATGTGTTGCCAGTCAAGAGGGCGCGGAAATCGGAAAGCGGGCCCCCTACGTCGATCTGATATTTGGGCCACAAACATTGCATCGTTTGCCGGAAATGATTGAGGTGCATCGTCGGGGCGAGCCAATGGTCGTCGATGTCAGCTTTCCGGAAATCGAGAAATTTGATCGCCTGCCCGAGCCCAGTGTTGAGGGGCCTACAGCCTTCGTCTCTATCATGGAGGGTTGCAGCAAGTACTGCACTTTCTGTGTGGTGCCCTACACACGCGGTGAGGAAGTGTCCCGTCCGGTGGATGATGTGATTACGGAGGTGGCAGGTCTCGCAGAGCGAGGCGTCAAGGAAGTTAATCTGTTGGGGCAAAATGTCAATGCTTACCGAGGGCGGAACCACCTTGCTGAGACGGTAGACTTCGCCGACCTACTACATCTGGTGAATCTGGTGCCGGGCATTGAGCGGATTCGCTATACGACCTCTCACCCTGTGGAATTCACAGATGCGATCGTGGCCTGCTACGCCGAGATCCCCGCACTGGTTGACCATCTCCACTTACCTGTGCAAAGCGGCTCCGATCAGATTTTGATGGCTATGAAGCGCGGACATACAGTGCTGGAATATAAAGCGACAATCCGGGCGCTGCGCAAGATTCGCCCCAATATCTCACTCTCCTCTGACTTCATCATCGGCTTCCCGGGCGAGACTGAGACAGATTTCGCCGCCACCATGAAATTGATAGAAGACATTGGCTTTGATACCTCCTTCAGCTTTATCTACAGCGCCCGCCCCGGCACGCCGGCCGCAGAACTGCGCGATGAAGTCCCAGAGACAGTCAAAAAGCAGCGACTCTGCACATTCTTCAAGCTCGGATTGCGCAGCAAGCGCAGCAGATCTCAGAATCGATGGTCGGCACGCAGCAACGCATACTCGTCACCGGACCCGCGAAAAAAGACCCCGGACAGCTATCGGGGCGCACGGAAAATAACCGGGTTGTAAATTTCGCGTGTGAGAACGGCGCCTTGATTGGCCAGTTTACTGAGGTTGAAATCATGGCGGCCTACACCAACTCACTGCTCGGGCGCCAGATCCAGTCCTGCTAGCCCCCTGAGACGGGAGTTGACTCAGCCCGCAAGGCGAGTATCGTCTATATCCCAATGTGAAAGAGGCGGCTTGAAAACCGTTGGACACAGATCAATCGGCGACCGAGGACAATCCCGCGGGATTGCCCTCACATATCACCCTCTCCCTCGAACCGAATGATGCTCGTAATCTAGCTGTCCTCTGTGGGCAGTTGGATACGCACCTGCGCCAGATAGAAAAACGTCTGGATATCAGCATTCATAATCGTAGTAATCACTTTGAACTGCGGGGCGCGCACGAACGCTGTCAGCTCGCTGCTTCACTGCTGTCTTCGCTGTATACGGATATCGAAAATGGTGCGCAGCTGAGCCCGGAGAGCATTCACCTCCGCCTTCAGGAGGCGGACCTGGAGCTTCTCAGAACCCCTCGCGATGCGAGCGTAGCCAATGACTCGGCTGGACTGGTTCGCACCAAGCGGCTATCCGTCAGGCCACGAGGCCAGAACCAGCGCCAGTACGTCTCAGCCATTGGCAGCCACGATATTAACTTTGGCATCGGTCCGGCGGGCACAGGCAAAACCTATCTCGCGGTTGCTTGCGCCGTGCAAGCCCTGCTGAACGAGCAGGTAAAGCGAATCCTGTTGGTACGACCAGCGGTTGAGGCAGGTGAGCGTCTGGGATTTCTGCCGGGCGATTTATCGCAGAAAGTGGATCCCTACCTGAGACCACTTTACGACGCGCTCTATGAAATGCTGGGCTTCGAGACGGTGAATAAGCATATTGAACGCCACGTTATTGAAGTCGCGCCACTGGCCTTTATGCGCGGCCGCACGCTGAATCACGCCTTTATCATTCTGGATGAGGCCCAGAACACGACGCGGGAACAGATGAAAATGTTTCTAACCCGGATCGGGTTCGGCTCAACTGCCGTCGTCACCGGTGACACCAGTCAGATTGACCTCCCCAAAGGCACGCAGAGCGGCCTCACCCACGCGCAATCGGTTCTCAAGGATGTCGCAGGTATCACCTTCACGGAATTTGGCACTAAGGACGTCGTTCGGCACCCACTGGTACAGCGCGTGGTCAGTGCCTACGATGCTTTTGAGCAGCGGACAGGGGCCTCTCGTAGCGAGGGTCCTCCGTGAATATTCTGTTATCCGTTGACCGAGCGACCGAGGTTACCTCGCCCACTGACGACGCAATCCTTCAGTGGGTGAATCACACCTTGACGCACATCCTTTCAGGGCCTGAGCCCTCTCCCGAACTGTCTATCCGGATTACTGACAACGAAGAATCAGCACGTCTCAATCACACTTATCGCGCCAAATCGGGCCCCACCAACGTGTTGTCTTTCCCCGCTGAGATTCCGCCAGAAACGGGTTCGGGGTTACTCGGCGACCTTGTTATCTGCGCACCACTGGTAAAGCTCGAGGCCACTCAACAACATAAATCGGAAGAAGCTCACTGGGCGCACCTCGTTATTCATGGCGTGTTGCACCTGCTGGGCCATGACCATCAAGAACCCGCCGAGGCCGCGCAGATGGAAGCCCTCGAAGTTGATTTACTCGGGCACCTTGGCTTCCGCAATCCATACGACGATGAACAGCCCCCGGAGGGCGCACAACTGTGAACGATGATCGCAAGCTGGAATCTGAAGAGAGATCTTGGCTGGACCGGTTGACCCATTTCATCAGTGGAGAGCCGCAAAACAAATCTGATCTTGAGGGCGTGCTGTCGCTGGCGGAGGAGCATGAAATCATCGACGAGGATGCGCGCAAAATCATGGAGGGCGCCCTGTTGGTGACAGACATGCAGGTGCGCGACATCATGATCCCCCGGGCGCAGATGATGGTGATTGACTCGGACCAACCACTCCAAGACGCGCTGCCAAAGATTGTGCAATCAGGGCACTCGCGCTATCCGGTCATCGGTGACGGCATTGACGACGTCATTGGCATTCTACTGGCCAAAGACCTGCTGCCACTTATACAGAGCGACACAGATGTGCCCAGCATTTCGGAACTGATGCGGCCGGTGACCGCCGTACCCGAAAGCAAGCGACTGAATGTTCTGTTGCGGGAGTTCCGTCAAAACCGCAACCACATGGCGATCGTCATAGACGAGTATGGAGGCATCGCGGGCCTGATCACAATCGAAGATGTTCTGGAAGAAATTGTCGGTGAGATTGAAGACGAGACCGATGTTGAAGAGGGCCAGCTGATTCGCCCGGTCAATGACAGCTCGTTTCTGGTAGAGGCACTCACCCCAATCGAGGATTTCAACGCATTCTTCGGCACCCGTTTTAGTGATGAGGAGTTCGACACGATTGGGGGTCTGGTGATCAACGCATTTGGTCAGCTGCCCACCCGCAATCAGTCCATTCGGCTTGATCAATTCCAATTTAAAGTGGTTCACGCTGATGAGCGCAGACTGACTCGTTTGCGCGTGACGACCGGGGCGGCCGACGCAGCAAATTGATGCTTTACCGTATCCCCAACTGGTGCGTGGCACTTCTGGCGGGCATCATCTTTCCTCTTGGGCTCGCGCCGTTCGATTTCTGGCCTGCCATCCCCCTCAGCACGGGGCTATTCTACGCCGCTCTCATTCGATCACAACACACCCAACACGGGCGCTGTGGTTATGCATATGGTGCGGGCTTTTTTTTCACCGGCGTGTCCTGGGTGTATGTCAGCATCCACGTTTATGGCAACACGCAGGTCTGGCTGGCAGCGGCTCTGACCGGCCTATTTTGCGGCGGTTTAGCGCTGCTGTTCGCCGCTCAGGCAATAGCTTTCGGCCGTCTCGCAAGTACCCATATGACATGGCGAATTACACAATTTGCCTCGCTTTGGGTGCTTTTTGAGTGGTTGAGAAGCTGGCTTCTCACCGGCTTCCCCTGGGGCTATGCAGGTTATGGCTCGCTGGATTCGCCATTGGCCGGCTGGATTCCGGTGCTGGGTGTCTATGGCACCTCTTGGCTTCTGGTGGCCATCGGGTGCTGCTTCGCCGAGGTACTTGATGCGCCTCGCCGCAGCATGCGGTGGGCCGCTGCGGTGGTATTCGCCGGCGTCATCGCGATATCAGGGCTCAGTTTGCAGCGCGTAGAGTGGACCTCATCCAAGGGCACGCCTATTGCCGTCGCCGTCGTGCAGCCCAATGTGCCCTTGAGAGAAAAATGGGACCCGCGATACCGTAGCCAGATTCTGTCAGACTTCCGCGAGCGCTCCACACAGCTCGCCCAAGCCCATACTTTGGTCGTCTGGCCTGAATCGGCCTTGCCCGCTTACCAAGACCGAGTCATGCATGTGCTTGAGCCGATGAACAGCCAGCTCACGCTTTTGGACAGCACGCTCGTTACAGGTATTCCCACCCGCGATGCGACAGGGCGCTACAACAGCATCATCGCTCTGGGGGCCGGGTCAGGCACCTACCACAAACAAAAACTGGTGCCCTTCGGAGAATATGTGCCCTTGGAGCGCTGGCTCCGAGGCGTAATCGATTTTTTCGACTTGCCCATGTCTCAGTTCATCACAGGCCCCGAGAGTCAGGGCCCGCTCGTAGCGGGGGACCTCGCTATCGCTCCCTTCATCTGTTACGAAATTGTTTATCCAGACTTCGTACAGCGCCATGCCGCTGATGCGGATGTGCTGATCACCATCAGCAACGATACGTGGTTCGGCCGGAGCATTGGGCCCTGGCAGCATTTTCAGATGGCCCGCTTTCGCGCCGCTGAACTAGGACGTGACCTCATCCGTGGCACCAACGATGGTGTCAGCGCATTGATCACGGCGGATGGTGCGATCTCGGTTACTGCATCGCAATTCAGCGAGTCCGTCATCACTGGATCGATACAACCGCGCTCCGGGCACACGCCTTATGGCACCACTGGTAGCCTCCCGGTATGGGTTTTTGCGCTCATCACGCTGGTACTGGGCCGGGATCGTAGCTAATGCTGGTAAACTCGGCTAGTTCACCACAATGCTGTGTCGACCTAAGCAGAGAACGCGTAAAATCGCCGTCGCGCCACTTTTTCAATGGCTGTTATCGAGGATTAATGAACCAAGAATACGCTCCGCAAACGCTTGAACTGGCGCTGCAAGCTGAGTGGGCTGCGTCAGGCCGCTTTACCGTACAGGCCGACGATACGCGGGAAAAATTTTACTGCCTCGCCATGTTTCCCTACCCCAGCGGGAAACTGCACATGGGGCATGTGCGCAATTACACCATTGCGGATGTCATTGCGCGATACCAGCGTATGCAAGGGAAGAACGTGCTGCAGCCGATGGGCTGGGACGCTTTTGGTTTGCCGGCCGAGAACGCAGCCATCGCTAACAAAGTCGCTCCCGCCAAGTGGACCAGAGAAAACATCGATCACATGCGCGCGCAGTTGCAGCGTTTAGGCTACGCCTATGATTGGGATCGGGAGATTGCGACTTGCGATCCAACCTATTACCGATGGGAGCAATGGTTCTTCAGCAGACTCCATGAGCGGGGCCTCGTCTATAAAAAGATGGCGACGGTGAACTGGGACCCTGTCGATCAGACCGTTCTCGCCAACGAGCAAGTAATTGATGGCCGCGGCTGGCGCTCGGGCGCCGTCGTGGAGCGACGCGAAATTCCGCAGTGGTTCATTCGCATCACGGCCTATGCTGAAGAGCTATTGGCGGGCTTGGATACGCTGGACGGCTGGCCTGAAGCCGTCCGCATCATGCAACGAAACTGGATCGGAAAAAGTCGAGGCGTAGAACTGGCCTTTGGATTGAGTTCACCCATTGCTGACCACGAGCGCATCGAAGTCTACACCACCCGGCCAGATACGCTTTTTGGCGTGACGTATCTCAGTCTCGCAGCCGAGCATCCCATCACGCTGGCGCTGGCCGAAAAAAATCCTGAACTCAAGGAATTTGTTGCCTCCTGTCAGCAAGCATCCGTAGCGGAAGCCGATATGGCCCAGGCCGAGAAGTTGGGCATGGATACCGGGCTGCGCGCAGCGCATCCGCTGACAGGAGAGGCCATACCCGTCTGGGTCGCAAACTATGTGCTGATGGACTACGGTTCCGGTGCCGTCATGGCGGTACCGGCTCACGATGAGCGGGACTGGGAGTTTGCGCAAAAGTATCAGTTGCCGATCAAGGCCGTGGTGTGCAACGCGGAGGGTAAGCCCGGTGACACGACGGACGGTGCCTATACGGATCGCGGCCTGCTGACTCATTCCGAGGAGTTCAGCGGGTTAGATTTTGAGCAAGCCTTTGAGGGTATCGCGGCAAAATTGGAAGCCGCCAGCATGGGTCGGACAACAACCCAATTCCGGCTCCGGGACTGGGGAGTATCGCGCCAGCGCTATTGGGGCACTCCCATCCCTATGCTTCAAATCGAAGATGGAACCGACATCCCCATTCCTGACGACCGCCTCCCCTCGCTACTACCCGAAGAGGTATCGATGGATGGCGTGACGTCTCCGATCAAAGCAGACCGGGATTGGCGTCAATTTGAGCTCGAGGGTCAAGCCTGCGAGCGTGAGACGGACACCTTCGATACCTTTGTTCAATCCTCCTGGTATTACGCTCGCTTTACGTGCCCCGAGTTTTCTGAGGGCATGATCGATAGCGCTCAGGCGAATTATTGGTTGCCCGTCGACCAGTATGTGGGTGGCATCGAACACGCCATTTTGCACCTGCTGTATGCGCGGTTTTTCCACAAGCTGATGCGGGACGCCGGGCTCGTCACGAGCAACGAACCATTCACGCGGTTGCTCACACAAGGGATGGTGCTCAAAGACGGCGCCAAAATGTCGAAGTCACGCGGCAACACCGTTGATCCACAGGCTCTGATCGATCGATATGGTGCCGATACCGTGCGCCTGTTCAGCATGTTCGCCGCGCCGCCCGAGCAATCTCTGGAGTGGTCGGACTCCGGGGTTGAAGGCGCCCATCGATTTATCAAACGCCTGTGGCGCCTGGTTTACGACCACGGCCAGGTGGGTGCGGTTGACGATGCCGGTAGCTACAACGCGGAGCAAAAAAGTGTGCGCCGCAAAATCCACGAGACCATTGCCAAGGTCAGCGACGACTATGGCCGCCGGCAAACTTTCAACACAGCCGTCGCCGCGGTGATGGAACTGTGCAATGAACTGGGTCGCTTCCCCGTCGACTCTGACCTTGACCGCGCAGTCATGGATGAAGGGCTCCGCGCGGCGCTGTTGATGCTATGGCCCATCACACCGCATCTCACGGAACACCTATGGCTTCACCTGACAGGTGAAGCTTTTGTCGAAAACCACTGGCCGGCGGTAGACGAATCTGCCCTTAGTCGCGACGAGCTAGAGATCGTTGTACAGGTGAATGGTAAGGTTCGGGCGAAAATGATGGTACCGGCGACCGCGAACCGTGACGAAATTGAGACGCTCGCTAAAGAACAGGAAAACGTCCAGCGTTTTCTGGGTGACGCCTCGATTCGCAAGGTCATCGTCGTGCCCAATAAACTGGTGAATATCGTCGCACAATGACTTGGTCGGCAGCAGACACTCCCGTTTCGGTTATCACCCGCTGTTGGGTCTGTGCCGTTGCGCTACTGCTGGCAGGCTGTGGTTTTGAGCTCAAGGGCAGTGGCAACGCCGATCTGGCGCTCGAGGGCTTGACCATTCGGCTGATCAGCAATCAGCCGCGCGCAGAGCTGACTCGTGAGGTCACAAAAGAGCTCCTCGCCAACGGACTGATCATTACCGATGAGGCTGACACCTTGTTATCGCTAACGCTGAAGCCTGAACAGTTTAGCCAGAGAAATCTATCGCTCACCGCTCAGGCAAGAGCAGCAGAGCTGGAACTGACGTTAGCCAGCGATTTCATCTTGAACCAAGCAGACCAGGATCCCGTTATTGTACGCGCCACAGTTAACCGGCAGATGCTTAATGACCCCCGCAATGTCGTGGGTAAGACAGAAGAGTTGCGCCTCCTGCGCGAGGAGATGCGGCGGGACCTCGCCGCGCAGATTGTTCGCAGAGTCAGCTACAGTCTCAGCGACTGATGCAACTGCAACTGACAGGCCTTGAAAAACACCTTGCTGGCACACTGGCCCCCTGCTATCTGGTGAGCGGTGACGAGCGACTCCTCGTCCATGAGAGTACCGATGCGATTAGGCGCGCCGCCCGCGAGGCCGGCTGCTCAGAACGGCAACGCATCAGTATCTCGACAAAAGAGGACTGGTTGGAGCTTGGTCATAGCGCGGGGTCACTGTCTTTGTTTGCTGAGCGCAAGTTGATCGAGGTTCAGCTACCCAGCGGCAAGCCGGGGACCGAGGGCAGCCAAGCGATTCAGGAATACCTCTCGAGTGCGGGTGACGATGTATTGCTGATCATCAGCGGCCGTATCGACAAACAGTCACTCAAGAGTAAGTGGTACACGGCCCTGGATCGCGCGGGCGTTGTCCTGCCGATTTGGCCGATTTCTGCACCCGAATTGCCCGACTGGATCGCTGAACGAATGCGTCAAGCCGGGCTGAGGGCAGAATCAGACGCCATTGCCTTGTTAACGGAGCGGCTCGAGGGCAACTTACTGGCCGCGGCGCAGGAAATTGAAAAGTTACGGCTTCTGCACGGGGATCAGGTGATTACCGCCACAATGGTCACAAATACCGTTTCGGACAACGCCCGTTACGACGCCTTCAGGCTGGTAGACGTCGCCTTGTCCGGTGACGCACGGGGTGCCGTGAGAACGCTGCGAGGACTCAAGGCAGAAGCTGTACAACCTCCCATCCTGTTGTGGGCCATCTCTCGTGAAGTGCGACTGCTGGCGGACCTTAAGCGGGATATTTCAGGCGGCGCTAGCGTCAATCAAGCACTCCAGCAAAGAGGCGTCTGGCGCAAACGACAAGCTCTGGTTCGCGCGGCCCTTGATCGCTTGAGTCGCCGTGACCTCGCCGACATGCAAGCGCTCAGCTTTCAGGCAGATGGCGCGACCAAGGGGTTTTTGCTCGGTGAACCGTGGTGCCTGATGGAACGTCTGGTTGTTGTCATGGCTCAGGGCTTAGCACCCGACAATACCGTCGCGCGTTTTGCGTGACTTGCTCCGACAAGACACAGGCCTAACAATCCCGCGACCGGCAGCACTCCGGTAAAGCCGAATTGATCTACCCCCGCACCCAAGAGCGCCGCGCCAAGAGCCGGAACGCCCATGGCCAACATTGTCCAAACACTCATGACCCGACCCCGGTAAGCGCCCTCCGCACTCAGTTGTATCAGTGTTTGCGCCCCCGTCCCTGCCACTGTCGTCGCGACACTTAGGCAGGCGACCCACACCGCCAAACCCACCATACCTTCGAACCACTGGAGGCTGAGCAAGTGCAGCGCAGCCAAGGCAATCGCGATACAAACCAGGATAAATAGACGTTGGGTATTTGCTGTCTGACGACTCACAAGCAGCCCGCCCAGCACCGACCCTAATCCGGCCACAGCGACCAATGTCGCCAACTCTGCAGATCCGCCACGCAGAATCTGACCGGATAGCGCTGGCAGTAACTCGATGACCGTTCGGCCCAGCAACCCATTGAGGGCGGTTAATGCCAGTAACATTCTCAAGTCAGCCCTTTGCAAAAGATATCGGAAACCGGCCATTAATTGTGTCCGGTAGGAGGTAGGCGTGTCCGCTTCCGACGGCCGCTCGACGCCCAGCCGGGATAACCGCCAAAACGACACCATGAACATCATCGCGGCCATCACCCAGGCAGCGGTGACGCTGATACGCGCAACCAGTGCTGCACCCAGAGCCGGGCCAATCATGCGCGCAATGTTGAATGACATTGCGGAATAACCGACTGCGCTGGGTAATGCCTCACGGGGAACCAACAGTGGCACCAATGCCAGACGCATCGGCGAGTGAAGAGAGGTTGCCATACCGAGCAAGGTGGCCAAGCAAACCAGCGCAGTGCGCTCATAGGTGCCGGTTGCGCTGGTGACTGCACCGATCAGCGCAATAAAACTGTGCAGCAGCATGGACAGGAGCAAGCCCTGACGTGGATTGACCCTGTCGGACAGGATGCCAAACCAGGGAGATAAAAATAGTGCTGGCGCCAACATGAGTGCGCCCACAAGGCCCACCCAGGTTGCCGACTGGGTCAGATCCCATGCGCTCCACCCCAGCAAAAAGCGAAGGAGCCATGCACCCAAGCTCGAGAACCAGCTAGCGGGGTAATAACGCCGAAAACGCGGATCTGACAGCGCTGAGCGGTGCACCTGTCGCGTATCGCGACAGTCTGAAAAATCCTCTCTTGCTTTTTGGGGCATGCTCAAATACTGTCTATTTATACAGTATATTTTCTATCACAGCGGTCCTCACCACACTAACATGCCACGTCGCAGCAACAGTGGCAGCAATAGTGATTGGGCAAGACCGCATAGAACAGGAGTACATCATGAATTATCTGCTTGAAGATATTTTCCGCCGCGCGGATACCTGGCAAGGAATGGGTCAACACGTTAGGGGCCCATCCCGCATCGGTCAACAATCGCCTGCCTTGCTGTGCCGCGATGCGACAGCCGCCAACGGTGATGCACATACTTCTTCTGGTGTCAGAACGGGTTTCGACGTTCTCGATGCGCAACTTTATAACAGAGGCTGGCCGCTCGGAGGGTGCATTGAGGTCATCGGCGATCAATGTGGGTTAGACGCCATGGGGGTCTTTATGCCCATGATGAAGGCTTTGTCCGGGCAAGGATGCTGGCAGGTGTTCATTGACCCGCCTTATACCCCCTATGCGCCACTCTTGGCCGGAGAAGGCATTGATCTTCAGGAGATTATGCTGGTACATCCGAGGAGTCGTGACGAAGTGTTATGGTCGATTGAGCAAGCTTTGCGCAGTAACACATGCAACACTGTCTTTGCTTGGCTGGGTGCGACCGATTATCGCTATGCAGAGCTACGCAAAATTCAATTGGCCGCTGCCAGTCAGGGTATCCCCGCGGTGCTGTTTCGCTCCTCCGACGCATTAGCCCAATCCTCTCCCGCCAGCCTGAGAATCCAGATTGATGGCTACCGTCAGGTAAAGATCATTAAACAGCGAGGTGGGCGACAAAGTCTGGCGATTCCACTACCAATAGATGAGATGTTGTCTGATATACCACCGGAATGGACGTCAATGGACATACCCGCCACCTTACCGGCTCATTCAGACTATCAGCCCTCCGCCTGATATGAGTATTCGAGAGGGAAGCTGCCGATGAGACATCACTCTGCTCTGGCATCGCGGTAGCGGAGCGGCTATCCTTGCGCCCGCTTTCGGGCTTAGGGAGGCTGTCATGCAGGACTTTCCCCATCATTATCGCTGTGTCGCCACCGCCAACGCGGACCAATCCCGCGTACGCGTCTCCAGTCAGGGATTAGAAGACCTAACCACCGACGTTCCGCGCGAGTTTGGCGGGCCCGGCGATCGGTGGTCGCCCGAGGCTCTCTTAATTGCCGCTGTCGCTGATTGCTTTGTGCTCACTTTTAGAGCCATGGCAGCGCCCTCACAGATTAAGTGGTATGCGCTCGATTGCGACGCATCGGGGACGCTGGAGCGCGTCGACCGCGCAAGCCGGTTTACCCATATTGACCTATCCATTCGCATCAGCGTGCCCGATGAGATGGACGAGGAAAAGGTCCTGCGAGTACTCAAAAAAGCAGAGGAAACCTGCTTGATTACCAACTCACTCAATGCAACGGTCGCGCTCAGCACCGATATAACTCGTCAGTAAGCGGCACTGGGCGTCGCATCACAACTGGCGTCAAAAAAAAGCCCCGCTTACGCGGGGCTTTTTCGTTACACCGTGGGTCAGGATTGCGGCTATTTCGAAACACTCACCACAACGTTCCCGGAATCTTCGATATCGAAGCGGTCAGCATCCATGACCTTGGTCCACGCACTGGCAAAATCCTTGATGAAGCGTTGACGACTCTCATCAAACGCATAGAACTCGACCACAGTTCGCAGCTCTGAGTTTGAACCAAAGACCAGATCAAATTCCGTTGCGGTCCATTTAAGATCGCCGGTTTGACGATCACGCCCCTCAAATACATACGCCTCGGAGCTCGGGCCCCATGCAGTGTTCATATCGAGCAGATTCACGAAGAAGTCATTGCTCAATACGCCTGGCCGGTCTGTCAAAACGCCTCGATCGCTGCCATCGGCATTGGCGTTCATCGCCCGCATGCCACCCAACAGCACTGTCATCTCGGACACCGTGAGATTGAGCATGTCTGCCTTGTCGATGAGCGCCTGCGAGGGTGTCATGAACCCAAGGTCAGCCATGTAGTTACGGAAACCATCGTGACGCGGCTCCATGACCGACCAGGAGACGTCGTCCAACGAACCTTCAATTGCGTCGACACGGCCTGGCGTAAATGGAATCGAAACCTCGACTCCGAACGCCTCTGCGGCTCGCTCTACACCGACGTTGCCCGCAAGGACAATCACGTCAGCCAATGACACCTGCTTGCCACGCGACAAGCCGATGTTGAAGTCGCCCTGCACCTCCTCCAAGGCTGAAATCACCTCTGAGAGGGCATCGGGGTTATTGATCGCCCACTGATTCTGCGGCGCGAGCCGGATGCGAGCGCCATTAGCACCGCCGCGCATATCAGTGCCGCGGTATGTCGAGGCAGAGGCCCACGCCGTGCTGACCAACTGAGTATCGGACAGCCCACTCTCGGCGATCGCAGCCTTCAGGTTGCGAATATCGCGATCACTCATCACCTCGTAATCGCGCGCGGGCAGTGGGTCTTGCCAAGCGAGGGTTTCGGCAGGCACGTCATCTCCCAGATAGCGAATCTTCGGGCCCATGTCGCGATGAGTCAGCTTGAACCACGCTTTGGCAAACGCGAGCTCGAATTCCTCAGGGTTCTCGAGAAAACGCTGGGAAACCTCTCGGTAGCTGGGGTCAAATTTCAACGACAGATCGGTCGTGAACATCACGGGCGCGTGACTGACGCTGTCGAGGTGCGCATCCGGGACGGTACCCGCGGCAGCGCCATCCTTTGGTTGCCACTGCACTGCGCCCGCAGGGCTGCGAGTCTGCTCCCAGTCGTAAGCAAACAGGTTCGCCAGATACATCATCGACCACTGGGTTGGCGTCGCCGTCCAGGCGCCCTCGAAACCCGAGGTCACTGTGTCCTCAGCATTTCCTTTACCGCAACTATTCTTCCATCCCATGCCCTGCTCAACGATGGCCTCGCCAGTCGGTTCTGGCCCGACACAATCATCAGGCTTGTGGGCACCGTGTGCTTTGCCAAACGAGTGCCCGCCTGCAATCAGCGCAACTGTCTCCTCGTCATTCATCGCCATACGCCCAAAAGTTTCGCGAATATCGTGTGCGGCGAGAACCGGGTCGGGGTTGCCATTAGGACCTTGTGGGTTCACGTAGATGAGACCCATCTGCACCGCAGCCAGCCCTTTACGGAGTTGGCGTCCTTCGGCATAGCGCTCATCAGCCAACATTTTTGCCTCTGGACCCCAGTAAACCCACTCCGGCTCCCAGTCATCAGTGCGACCGCCGGCAAAACCAAATGTCTTGAAGCCCATATTTTCCATGGCCACATTCCCGGCAAGTACCATCAAATCAGCCCAGGAGATCTGATTGCCGTACTTCTGCTTGATCGGCCAAAGCAACCGCCTGGCCTTGTCCAGGTTGCCGTTATCGGGCCAGCTGTTCAGCGGTTCAAACCGCTGCTGACCACCGTCTGCGCCACCACGGCCGTCGGAAGTCCGATAGGTACCCGCGCTGTGCCAAGCCATACGAACAAAGAAAGGTCCGTAGTTACCATAGTCAGCAGGCCACCAGGGCTGCGATGTGGTCAGCGTGTCATCGATATCCGCTTTCAACGCCTCGAGATCCAGTCGAGCAAACTCCGCGGCGTAATCAAAATCAGCGCCCAAAGGATTGTTACTGCGCTCGTTCTGGCGCAGCGGCGTCAGATCGAGGCTGGCAGGCCACCAGGCCTGAGTGCTTTTTGGCGTGCTGCGCGCCATTGATTCAAACACCGGCAGAGCCACCAAAGTGGCTGCCAGAGCCGTATGCGCGAGCACTGTTTTAGTTAACGTGAGTTTCATTAAGCTGTCCTCTAAAGAAAGAATCATTACCCCGACCGTCACTTTAGCCAGTCGGAGTCCACTTTTAAAAGCTGATTGTTTAGAAAAAATTGATCGATTTTTTCGATCTTTGAGTCCGTCGTTATGCCGGAGCGGGTTTTCAAGGTTTTCAGCCCATTAGCACCGAGGCGTTGCAAGGAACGCAGGTCATGACTCTGAGAGGGTTCGCTGTATCAGTCCCTGAACATTGGCTTCAAGCTGATCCAGCGGGACCGCGCCTGAGCCTAATACCGTATCGTGGAAGGCGCCGATATCGAACCGCGTACCCAACGTCTCCTCCGCCATCTCACGTAGTTCAACGATCCGCAGCTTGCCAATCATATAAGCGGTTGCCTGGCCGGGCATGGCGATATAGCGCTCAATGGCGCGCTGACAGTCGTATTCCGCGTTGGGCGTGTTGGCCACGAGATAAGCAACTGCCTGCTCTCGCGTCCAGCGCTGATAATGCAAGCCGGTATCAACAACCAGCCGTGCTGCCCGCCACAGCTCCATCGCCAGCCTGCCGAAGTTTGAGTAGGGGTCCTGATAAAAACCCATTTCCCGAGCCAGATACTCTGAATAAAGTCCCCAACCCTCGGTAAAAGCGGTGAACCGGGTGTGACGCTGGAAATCAGGCACGTCAGCCAACTCGGCCGCTATCGCGCGTTGCAAATGATGGCCCGGTAGTCCCTCGTGAAATGCCAATGCCTCGAGGTCTGTGATGGGCATCGCGTCCATGTCGTGCAGATTGGCGTAATAAATACCCGGACGGGAGCCGTCAGGGGGAGGACTCTGATAAAAGGCTTTACCTGCGGATTGCTCGCGGTATGGCTCAACCCGCTTAACAATTAATTCTGCTCGGGGTAGCACACCAAAGTAGTCCGGCAACTTCACCGCCATGGCATCGATTGCCATTCGCGCGGCCGAGAGATAATCAGCACGCCCCGTCTCGGTATTGGGATAGCGAAGCTCGGGATTTTTTCGGACGCGATCGAGAAATGCACTGAGCTCACCCTCCTCACCGAGTTCAGCCATCACGGCACGCATTTCACCGTGCAACCGCTCAACATTGGCAAGACCTGCTTCGTGGATGTCCTCGGGGCTCAGGTCGGTCGTTGTAAAAACACGCAAGCGATTGGCGTAGAAGGCATCTCCGCTCTGGAATCGCCACACACCGTCCTCTGGTCCAGCCACCCCCTGCTGTGCCTCGACTGCGGCAATCAATCGCTCATAGGCCGGCTTTACCGATGCTACCAGCGCCTTCCGCGCAGCTTCCCGCAGTCCGTCGGCAATAGCGGGCTCAAGATTGAGCCGCGTCAGCTTGTCGTTAAAGTCCTGCCAAATAACCGATGGCGTCTCCGTAGCATCAAACGGTGCTCCAGCAAGCACATTGCCCGCGGATGCGACAATTTTGGGAATCATCCAGTCGACCAGATACATCCCCTTGTCAGCGCGAATACTGATTTGCTCGATAACGCCGTCGAAATATCGGGGTAAGTTATTTAGTCGAGCAATGTAGTCAGCGGCGTCCCGCTCTGAATCGATAGTGTGCACATTAACCAGCAGGCTGATCGGACTAGTGTGAGGTCCACGATACTGATGAATCACATAACGATGGTGGCGAAACGCTGCCCCGGCTAATGTGCGCTCAAGATCGAGTCGATAGAGGCGGTAAGAAAGTGTGCGATCCGGCGACAGCTGCGTGGTATCAATGGTGTCCATAAAAGCCAAACGTTGACGCGTGATTTCAAGCGATTCCAGCTGAAAAGACTCCGACACATCGTTCCACTGATCCTGCTGATCTTTAACACCCAGGTAACTTGCACTCGCCGGGAAACGAGCCAGATCCTCCTCCCAGGTTGCAGCAAAGAAATCCTCCAACCGCGCTTGCTCTGCAGAAATCGGCGCGTCAGTATCGGCGTCCGGTTTGATATTCGTTTCGGCCTCACCGCAGGACACCAGCGACATCACAATCACTAACCACAGCCCACGAAGTGGCTGCACCGCGTTACAGCGAACCGGTTTTGCCAGCGAACACCGGGCCGTACTGAATGCTCCAGCATGATGTGAGTTGGACATAGGCGCCTCCTGATCGAATTGGCCTGTAAAAGGCAGTAGCCCAATATTTTTGCAGAATTGAACGCTCTACGGGCTATCGTCCGAAGCGTAGCAGAAACCCATAATACTGTATAAAAATACAGTATTATGGGTTGATGTCTCTCTGGCTTTGTCTTCGTTTCGAATTACTACCACTGGAAGCCCTGCTCACACAACAGGGTCAACCTGATGACACCGCCGTCATCATTGCGACCCAACGACGCGTCTTAATCTGTGATGAACGAGCCAGCCTCTGTGGGGTACTACCTGAGCAAAGCATCAGTACAGCACAAGCGCTACTCGTAGATACCCAGCACTGTGTACTCGAGCGCTCCCGGGAGACGGAAGAAGCACTACTGGAGCAGCTCAGCATCTGGGCTTACGGTCTGTCGCCTCACCTGCAACGCTGGCGTGATGATGCACTGATGATTGAAATTGGCGGCTGCCTGAGGTTACACCGCGGCCTCGATGCATTATTGGCCCACATCGATATCGAGATGCGCTTCCGTGGCCTGACCATCGCGATCGGGATCGCCGAGACCTGTCACGCGGCTTGGTTGTTGAGCCATACGGAAAGATGTACCGCTTGCCAGCCCGAACAACCTCTTACTGAGCGTTTGGCACCACTGCCGTTACATCTGATCGCAGTTGATTTTCCTCAGGTAATCAGGCGACTTGAGAAAACCGGCATACGCGAATTTCGGCAACTACTGGCTATTTCTCCCGCCGCACTGGGTAAACGTTGTGGGGAGCCTTTTCTTAAATGGATCAATCAATTGACGGGTAGCCAGCCGGAGCCCAGCGTGACCTACCAGCCTCCCGAGCGTTTTGAAGATACACTCTGGTTCGGGTTCGACGTACAGAACCGGCAAGAACTTTATCCAGCCATGCAGCGCCTGTTGACGCACTTTTGCCAGTTTCTGACAAACACACAACTCACCAGCAACATCATTGAATGGCGTTACCGACAACCCAATCATCTGCAGTCACAGCCTGATCAAACAAAGCCTTTATCGGTAACAACGGCAAATGGGCGACAGAGCTTCTCTGGAGCTACGCTCAAGGTTTCTTCTGATACAGCACAAAATAACGCCCAGCTCTGGTTCGAGCTATCGTGCTTACAGCTTGACAATCAGCATCTGCCAGAGGGCATTGAAGGTCTCAGCTTGATTGTCGAGCACTTGCAGAGGCGCACCGTAGCGCCTGATGATTTATTTCATGTCGGCGCCAATCCAGCATCCCGACATGAACTGGTTGATCGACTGCGCAGCAGGCTGGGGCTACAAGCTGTTGGCCATCTAGATTACCGTTATGAGCATTTACCCGAAGCATCGGTAATCGAAACTCATACGCTCTCTGCGCAGAAAAATAGTGGCCATCACTCTTTGCAGCAACGGCCATTCTGGTTATTACCGGCACCTCAACCTATCCATCAAACTGCAGGGCAGCTTTACTGGAATGGGCCGCTGAGTGTCATTCACGGGCCGGAACGCATTGAGGATCGCTGGTGGAAAACCCCTGTCAGCCGCGATTACTACGTGGCCTGCACCCCACAGAAACAGCCAATTTGGATATATCAGGATCGATACAATCGACGCTGGTATTTACATGGGCTCTTTGCCTGAGTGGTAATCGACTGCTGAGTGAAACCCTGCGACCAGTCCTGAAGCGATAGCCGCTGTCTCACCGTTATCAGAGGTTGCCCGCTATCACCTCAGCAGGTTTATCCAACCAGATAAGATCGGCCGAATCGAAGCCCAACTCGGCGATAGTTTCCAGAAACTCGGCGCGTAACGTTTCGCTCACCTGAGGACTTCGGGCGAGAAACCATAAATAGCTACGGTTAAAGCCTGACACAAAGGCATAGTCATAGTTCTCCCCCAGTTCAAAAACAACATAGCTCCCATAAAATGGACCAAAGAAAGACACCTTCAAGTGCGCGATATCAGGAGATTGGACAAAGCGCGCGCTACCATTGGCTTCTCGCCACTCACCCTCGTCGCTATCGAACCCACGATTTAATACTGCAATACTGCCGTCAGGGTTAACGCTATAGGTTGCGCTGACGTCGCTCAAACCGTGTTCAAAGCTGTGGTCCAAACGCGCGATTTCATACCAGGTACCAAGATAGCGGTTTTGATCAAACCCCGTAACAGGCTCAATGCCATCAGGCACCCCGGTACACCCCGCCAGATAGAAGCAAAGCACTCCCATCAACATGTGTCGGATACACCGTAAACCAATAACTCCCATCGCTTCCCCCGGGATAGAAAGCAATAATCAGGTATGTCTCTGGTTATTGCGCGCCGCAGTTTGTGTAAAACGCGAGTCTACGCTATTCGTCACCATACTTTTCAAATAGGCCTCCGCCTCGCTAGAATACTGTTTATTTATACAGTATTTTTTTGTGTACGCGGAACTCCACTGTTTAAGTCACTACAGCTTTTTGCGCGGCGCCTCGGCGCCTGAAGAACTGGTAAACCGAGCGACTCATTGCGGCTACCATGCGCTTGCCATTACTGATGAGTGCTCCTTAGCAGGCGTGGTTAAAGCTCACGTTGCCGCTAAAGAGCACAACCTGAAACTCATTATCGGCAGCGAATTGACGCTGACCGAGGGTATCCGTCTGGTTGCATTGGTGCCCGACCGCAAGGCTTATGGGGAGTTGTCAGGGCTCATCAGTCGAGCTCGCCGCCGCAGCGGCAAGGGGGAATACATCGTTCATTTGCGCGATGTGATCTTTCACCTGAAACGCTGCCTGCTCATCCTCTTACCCGATGACACCGCAAATCAGAGTGTTCATCTTCAGCAGTTGGCAAAACGATGCAAGGGGCGTGTATGGATCGGCATCAGCCGACTACTGGGTAACGACGAATGGCGACGTTTCAAACATCGCTATCACATAGCCCAAACCCTGCAGGTGCCCATGGTCGCATGTGGTGAAGTGCAGATGCACAGCGCCAAACGTAAAGCACTGCATGACGTCCTTACCGCCATCAGAACTCAAACCCCAGTACAGGAACTAGGACACCGGCGACTCGTCAACAGTCAGCAACACTTACGCAGGCTAGATACATTGACTTCACTTTACCCCGAGACACTCATTCAAGAGACACGGCATGTTGCCGACCAATGCCAATTCAGTCTTGATGAGTTGCGCTACGAGTATCCTGAAGAAGTTGTTCCTCCGCACCACACTGCCAACAGCTACTTGCGACAGGAAGTCGCTGCCGGTGCGAAATTACGCTGGCCGGATGGTGTACCCGAGACCATTCAAACCCGGATTCACCGGGAGCTCGACCTGATCACCGAGCTCTCTTACGAATACTATTTTCTGACCGTTTACGACATTGTCCGCTTCGCCAAATCCCGGCATATCCTTTGTCAGGGAAGGGGCTCCGCCGCCAATTCCGTTGTCTGCTATTGCCTGCACATCACCGAAGTATCTCCCGAACAAGTCTCACTACTTTTTGAACGATTTATTTCACGGGAGCGGGATGAACCTCCAGACATTGACGTCGACTTTGAACACGAGCGGCGCGAAGAGGTCATTCAGTACATTTACGAAAAATATTCGCGTCGTCGCGCGGCGCTAGCGGCCACTGTGATCACTTACCGATCGCGCAGTGCGGTACGCGACGTTGGCAAAGCCATGGGGTTTGATGCCACCTTTATCGAAGAACTCGCAAGTTCTCTCGCCTGGTGGAATCGCGAACGGGACCTGACCAGCCGTTTCCAACAACAGGGTATAGCGCGCTCAGGGCAAATCGCCGAACACTTCATGGCGAGGGTTCGGGAAATACTGGGCTTCCCACGCCACCTCTCACAGCACGTGGGAGGGTTTGTCATCAGCCGCGGCCCGATCTCAAATCTGGTGCCGGTTGAAAACGCCAGCATGCCCGACCGAACAGTCATCCAATGGGACAAGGAGGATATTGAGGCACTGGGACTACTCAAGGTCGATATTCTGGCACTCGGAATGCTTTCAGCAATTCGCAAAACATTGGAAATAGTCAGTCGGAGCCACGCCGACATTCAATGCATTCAGGACATTCCTCAAGAAGACGCAGCAACCTATCGAATGCTACAGAAAGCAGATTCGCTAGGCGTCTTTCAAATCGAATCCCGGGCACAAATGTCGATGCTGCCCAGACTCAAGCCCGCCTGCTTCTATGATCTGGTTATCGAGATCGCTATTGTTCGGCCCGGACCCATTCAGGGCGATATGGTGCATCCTTACCTGCGCCGCAAGGCAGGCTTGGAAGCGATCAACTATCCCAACGAGGCAATCAAATCCGTTTTATCGCGGACTCTCGGCGTCCCTATATTTCAGGAGCAGGTTATCCGCCTCGCCATGGTTGCCGCCGGGTTTACCGGAGGAGAAGCCGACTCCCTTCGACGAGCCATTAGCAACTGGGGTAAAAACAGCAAGCTCCTGACCTTCGAGAACAAGCTCAAAGAAGGCATGATTAGCAAGGGGTATACCCCGGATTTTGCTGATCGACTGTTCAACCAAATCAAAGGGTTTGGTGGTTATGGTTTCCCAGAATCACATTCAGCAAGCTTTGCCTTATTGGCTTATGTCTCAGCCTGGCTTAAATGCCATCACCCCGCCGCATTCTATGTCGGATTACTCAACAGCCAGCCCATGGGTTTTTATTCGCCGTCGCAACTGATACAGGATGCACGGCGACATCACATCATGGTCTTACCCATCGATGTGAATCACAGCAGTTGGGATCACCAAGTGCTGTCATCACCCAATCGGCAGCAGCCACCGATCAGACTTGGGTTGAGGCTGGTCAAGGGCTTGAGCAAGGAGGCAGGTGAACGTATCTATGCCACACAACGAGGACAAGGATTTTCTGATATTGGCGATTTGCGCCGGCGCGCATCCCTTGATCGCCGCAGCATGGAGGCATTGGCCGCAGCAGATGCACTCTCGAGCATCAGTGGTAACCGCTATCAATCACATTGGCAGACCATGGCAATGGAAGATGAATCTCCACTGTTACCTGCAGACACGCATTTACATCATCACCATGATGAAGAAAGTGCTATCGAAGCGCCTGCCCTCGCAGAGGAGGTGATTGCCGATTACCAAAGTACGGGGCTCACCTTAAGGTCGCATCCACTGGCCTTGCTGCGTCATCGGTACCCATTTGATCGCTGTCAACGGCAAACAGAGCTTGAGCATTTGGGCAATCACCGCTTCGTTCGCGTCGCAGGACTGGTCACTTGCCGTCAGCGCCCGGGCACTGCCTCAGGCGTAGTATTTCTGACCCTTGAGGATGAAACTGGGAACATCAACGTTATCGTTTGGCCTGCCATACAGGAGCGCTGTCGCCAGAGTTTAATGACGGCCCAATTATTGCTGGTCAAAGGCACGGTTGAATCCCGGGAAGGCGTCACGCATGTCATTGCCGGCACGCTTGAGGATTGCAGTCATCATCTAACAGCGCTAAGTGTCCAGTCCCGAGATTTTCACTGATCGGTTTTTGCTGCACTCGTGACCCTGGGGAGGCGAACTAGTGCGCGCGCACCCACTCACTCACCAACCAGTCACTCGCCTGCCACTCAGCGGCCTTTAGCGCTTCAACCCTATCGCGGAATCCGCGGGGAGTGCCTCAGGAACAACTCATTGCGAGAGGGCTCACTCGACATCAGACCGAACCTCGGCCTCCAACCAACCCCCCGCTTGCTCACGCAAGTGAAACTCAATTGGACGACAACAAACCTGACAATCTTCAATGTAGTCCAAGCCCACGTCTTCGGGGTTTAGCAGCACCGCGATGGATTCGCCGCAGTAAGGGCAATAAACACTGCTTTCCTGTAATCCGGGCGCCGTCACTAAAAGTCAGCTTGCCTCCTGCAGCGCTGGCACATGAGTTGTGACTGCAACACGCTCAAAAGTGAGCGCCTCATCTTCTAAGGGGTCATCGCGGAACATTTTGCGGTCCTTACGATAGTCTTGCGGGTTCATCCAGGGCATCTGATCACCTTGCCTGGGAAAGCGGTGCATGACGCGCTGCATATATCCCGCAGAAAAGTCATCGATCCAGAAGCGCTGACTCATAGACTCTGCCAGCTCACCCGAGATCCGCGGCGTTGCGGTCGTCCATTCTTTCGCCCGCATGTGGTTCAGCAGACGACACACCCACGTCGCGATCAAATCAGTGCGCAGGGTCCAGGATGCATTGATGTATCCAAAGGTGTGAACCATGTTCGGAATGTTGGAACACATCATCCCCTTATAAGTCCACTCATTAGCGAAGTCGATGACCTCCCCGTCGAGGGTAAACTCCGCCCCTCCGAGTATGACCAATTCCAGCCCCGTCGCGCAGACGATAATGTCAGCATCCAGATGTTCACCGGATGCCAGCTGCACACCGGTCGCTGTGATCTTTTCAACATGATCGGTCACAACCGATGCTTTCCCCGACTGGATGGCACGAAACAGGTCGTCATCAGGCACCAGACACAGCCGCTGGTCCCAGGGGTTATATCGCGGCGTGAAATGCTTTTCGACGTCGACCATTTCGCCAATTTCCTCTCGAACCTTTTTCAAGAGAGATCGCTTGAGTACTCCCGGCGCGATGCGACTGAGTTTATACATCCATTGCTGCCACAGGGTATTGCGCCAACGCACAATGTCGTAAGCGAGTTTGGGTGGTAAAAACCGGCGCAATCCATTCGCAAGTCCATCGACTGACGGCCTCGAGACCACATAGGTGGGCGAGCGCTGCAACATCGTTACCTTTTTTGCTCTCCTCGCCATATTGGGCACCAGCGTCATGGCAGTCGCCCCTGAGCCGATCACCACGACAGTCTTATCTGTGTGATCGAGGTTCTCGGGCCAAAACTGCGGGTGCACCCACTCACCTGAGAAGGACGCCTTTCCCTCGAATTCGGGCTCGTAGCCCTGATCGTAGCTGTAGTAGCCCGCACACATCATCAAAAACCCGCATCGATAGCGACGAATGCCGTCTGGGGTTTCCACGGTGAGCTGCCACTGACTGCGCTCACTGCTCCAATCAGCGGAGATTAATTTCTGGCTGAGCCGGATACGCTCTCGAATGCGGTATTCATCAGCCGTCTCATTGACATAGCTGAGAATCGAGGGGCCGTCAGCGATCGTCTTTTCGGCCTCCCAGGGTTTAAAGTCATAGCCTAGGGTATGCATGTCGCTATCAGAGCGGATCCCGGGATAGCGAAATAGATCCCAGGTACCACCGACCGCCTCTCTGCGCTCCAGCAGGATGAAGTCCCTATCAGGGCAATCGCGTTGTAACCTAACTGCTGTGCCGACGCCCGACAATCCGGCACCGATCACGATGACGTCGAAGGTCTCGGCGTCCATCTGCTGCAGCCCGGGGATATCAATTGTGGAGTTCATAACAGGTTCCTTGAGCTCGCTCGCTCATCATGACGAGGCCCGACTGTTTATTGGCTATTGGTTCTCACCGCCCGGCCACGGAACAACTCTGACTTCCTTCACTTTACACCGTTTTTGATTGGGTAGCGCACGGTGTTGAGGCCCCAACCGAGCCGATAGACTCAACGATGAGCCGCTAGTGGTGCTGACGCCCCTTGTTCGCGGCGATTCGTAATCTTAGGGCATTAAGCTTGATGAACCCCTCTGCGTCAGCTTGGTCATATGCACCACCGTCAGCCTCGAAGGTCGCGATGTGCTCATCAAAGAGAGAGTCTGCCGACCGCCTGCCCGTCACTGTCACGTTCCCTTTATACAGAGCAACGCGCACATCGCCGTTAACCACCGACTGGGTCTGGTCGATCGCGGCCTGCAGAGCATGCCGCTCGGGAGACCACCAGTATCCGTTGTATATCAGCTTCGCATAACGCGGCATTAACTCGTCTTTCAGATGCGCCACCTCGCGATCGAGCGTGATCGATTCAATCGCCCGATGTGCCCGAAGCAAAATGGTGCCCCCCGGTGTCTCATAACAGCCCCGTGACTTCATACCGACGTAGCGATTCTCCACAATATCGGCTCTGCCAATGCCATTAGCGCCGCCGCGCTCGTTGAGTTTTGCGAGCACCTCTGATGGCGAGAGCCGATGACCATCAATGGCCACCACGTCGCCACGCTCGAACGTTAAAGTCAGCTCCTCGACCTGATCAGGCGCCGATTCAGGACTGACCGTCCAGCGCCACATCTCCTCTTCGGGCGGCACCCATGGGTCTTCTAACACATCCCCCTCGTAGGAGATGTGCAACAGGTTGGCATCCATCGAATAGGGGGACTTTTTCTGGGCTTTGGCAAAATCAACAGGAATGTTGTGCTGCTTGCAATAACCCATCAATGCTTCCCGGGAGTTAAGATCCCACTCACGCCAAGGTGCGATAACTTGAATGCCCGGTTTCAACGCGTAAGCTCCCAGCTCAAATCGCACCTGGTCATTACCCTTACCTGTTGCACCGTGGGCGATGGCATCAGCACCTGTCTCGGTCGCAATTTCTACCAGTCGCTGTGCAATTAAAGGGCGCGCAATTGATGTACCCAGAAGGTACTCACCCTCATAAACCGTATTCGCACGGAACATGGGAAAAACGAAGTCACGCACAAAAGGCTCGCGCAGATCTTCGATATAGATCTGCTCGACCCCCAGCGCCTGGGCTTTCGCCCGCGCAGGCTCGACCTCCTCGCCCTGCCCGATATCCGCGGTGAAGGTAACAACTTTACAGTCATAGGTTTGCTGCAGCCAACGCACGATGACGGATGTATCTAGACCGCCGGAATACGCCAGCACGACTTTGTCGACCGTCGTCATAATGCTTCCAGTGAAATTTGGGGCGCGTAGTGTACGTCTGCCGCTGCCCTTTCGCTAGCAGCCAGATTCCTCAGGGCGGCCTCTGCTACACTGCGCGAGTCTTATTAGTAGCCGCGGCAATGGACTCACTGACACTGACATTACCCGACGACTGGCACATCCACCTCAGAGACGGGCCGGCCCTCAGCACGACAGTGCCTGACATTGCACGCTGGGCAAGGCGCGCCATCGTCATGCCAAACCTCACTCCACCAGTCATTAGCGCCGCGGAGGCCACGGCCTACCGGAATCGCATTCTGGCGAAGGTTCCGGCAGGGGTTGATTTCGAACCACTCATGACACTGTACCTCACAGACGATACGACACCGTCAATGGTCGCCGAAGCGGCGGCATGCCCGGACGTTCACGGCATCAAACTCTACCCCGCCGGCGCAACAACTAACTCAGAGGCCGGTATTACAGGCTTGCGCGCACTGTATCCGGTCATCGAGGCCATGGAGAATCATGATTTGCCGCTGTTGGTGCATGGCGAGGTGACCGATGAGCACTGCGATATCTTTGATCGGGAAAAGGCCTTTATTGACAGTGCTTTGATACCCCTCATTGCGCAATTCCCGGCTCTCAGGATGGTTTTCGAGCACATCACCACAGCCGAAGCGGTGGAGTTTGTTGAGCACGCCGGCGATAAAGTGGCCGCCACCGTCACCGCACATCATCTACTTTATAACCGCAACGACATGCTGGTAGGCGGCATCAAGCCCCATTTATTTTGCCTGCCAGTGCTCAAGCGAGACCGGCACCAGCTGGCGTTGCGCGCTGCGGTGACCTCAGGCCACACCCGCTTTTTCTTGGGCACGGACTCAGCACCACATGCCAAACATGAGAAGGAATCCAGCTGCGGTTGCGCCGGCTGCTATACCGCCCTCACGGCACTTGAGTTATACGCGGAAGTGTTTGACGAGGAGAATGCGCTGGATCAGCTGGAGTCGTTTGCCAGCTTTAACGGACCGGACTTCTACCGCTTGCCTCGTAACACGGCTGAGATCACTCTCAACAGGGTCGAGCAGGTCGTTCCACAACAGTTAGCCCTCGGACAGGACGAAGTGATCCCTATCAGGGCCGGTGAGAGCGTGGCCTGGACGATCGCCCGTCAGACGCAATGACAGACGCTCACACAGGTGAAAGCTCGCCAGAAGAGGCGGTAAGCAACGGTGCGACCATGCGAGACCGCTTTCGGGGCTTTTTGCCCGTGGTCGTTGATATCGAAACCGGCGGCTTTAACTGCCATACCGATGCCATCCTGGAGATCGCTATAGCGATCCCCTCCATGACCGAGGAAGGAGAGTTGGTCATTGCCGAGACGCACAGTCGAAATGTGGAGCCCTTCGAGGGCGCCAACCTCGATCCCTCCGCACTGGAATTTACCGGGATAGACCCCGAAAGCCCCCTAAGAGGGGCGGTCCCCGAAGATATTGCGCTGGGTGAACTTTTTGCAGTGGTCAGACAAGCCGTGAGAGCAAACCAGTGCAACCGCGCCATTTTAGTGGGCCACAACGCCCACTTCGATGCTGGGTTTCTCACGGCGGCTACGGAACGACTCGGGCTCAAACGCAACCCTTTCCACCCCTTCTCCTACTTCGATACGGCAACACTGGCTGGTCTTGCGGTCGGCCATACTGTGTTGGCACGAGCCTGCGCACTCGCAAATATCTCCTTCGATAACAAGGAGGCTCACTCAGCGCAGTATGACGTGACAAAAACTGCGGAGTTATTCTGTCTTATCGTGAATCGGTGGCGTTCACTGGGGGGCTGGTCACCGACGGCGCGGGCTGAGGCCCTCTAATAACCCGTCCGGGGTAGTCACCGGTTGGCTGGCCTTTATGAAACGTTACTCGACCGGACTTGATCGTGAAGTCATAACCCACGGCCTCTTGTAAAAGACGACGCCCGCCCGCGGGCAGATCAAACGCCACCGTGGGCAGCTGCAGTGCCAGGGACTCAAAGTCAATCACGTTGAGGTCAGCCAACAAGCCCGGCGCCAATACACCTCTGTCCTCAAAACCGTATAACCGTGCTGTATCGTGGCACTGACGCTTAATCGCCTGCTCAAGGGGAATACGTTTCCCTTGTCGATCACGAACCCAATGCTGAAGCATGAAAGTGGTTGCCGCCGCATCGCAAATGGTTCCGCAGTGTGCTCCGCCGTCTGACAGCGAGTTGACGCAGTCCTCTGAGTCCAGCGCCTCCTCCAAAAAATCCAGATTGCCATTGGCATAATTCAAAAGCGGGAAATAAAGCATCCCGGTGCCGCCGTTACGCATCATAAAGTCGTAGGCGTACTCCTCCTCTGAGACGCCCGACGCCCTCGCTCGCGCCTCCACCGACTGCTCTGCGGATGGTTCGTAATCGAACCCGGGCTGCATTTCATATTGCATCGAGAAGGCACTTTCCATGAGATCAGCGATCAGCTGCAGATCGCTGCCTGTCGGCTCACCCCGCTCAGATAGCAGCCTTTGCCGAAAGGCCGGATCCAGCAGGTGCTGCCACTGCTCGGGCCACGATTTATCCATGATCGCTTTCCAACTCGGGCGCTGGGAAAAGGGATGGAAAGTTGCCCGCCATCCCAGAATCAAACCTGTGCCGCGCATTGAGATTTGCGCAACGATGTTGCCACCCTTGGCGTTCTCCGCGCGCATCTGCTCAAGCTGTTGCTTGAATGACAGACCTTTGATCGGCGATTCCAAAGCGGTAAAGGTCACCGGCGCTCCAGTCTCACGGCTCAGGCCACCCATCCACTGGAATTCGTTCCACTCCGGCAGCAAATCGCTCGCCATCTCGAACACCCCATGGCCGGCGCGCTTCAGTGCGCGACCGATACCCAGAAGCTCTTCTGTGGTCGCAGTGGTTCCCGGCACCAGTTCACCGTCAATGGATTTATGGAGGATCGTCCGCGATGTGGAGAACCCGACGGCCCCGGCTTGAAGCCCCTCCTCCACAATTGCCGACATCCGGGCGATCTCTGTCTCCGAGGGCGCTTCGTTGGCCGCACCGCGATCACCCATAACGTAGGCACGCACTGCTCCGTGGGGCACTTGTGCGGCAATGTCGACCGTACGATCGAGCTCTTCCAATGCGTCGAGATATTCGGGGAAGGACTCCCAGTTCCAAGTCATACCCTCGGTGAGCGCGCTGCCAGGGATATCTTCAACGCCTTCCATCAAACCGACCAGCCACTCCTGCTTGTCAGGCGCTGCGGGAGCAAAGCCGACGCCACAGTTGCCCATCACGACCGTCGTAACGCCATGCCAAGATGACGGCGCCATTTCGCGGTCCCAGGTAGCCTGACCGTCATAGTGAGTGTGAATGTCGACAAACCCAGGGGTGACGATGCGGCCGGAGGCATCAATTTCCCGGACTGCCTCATCCGACAGGTCGCCCATGGCCACTATCCGATCGCCGACGATGCCGATATCCATCACCCGCCCGGCAACACCCGTGCCATCCACAACCAAACCACCAGAGATTTTGAGATCAAACATCGTCAATCCTGTTACCTAGTCACGTGTCCCAGCGGCGGGTTCCCCGCTCAACTCGACCAGTAGTTTATCCATTTCTTCCAGCAACCGATCTGCGGAGGTCAATCCCTGAAGCCGATACTTGATCGCCTCATCAATCGGTAGAAGTTGCGTCAGCTGAGCGGGCACTGACCACGCGTCTCCCAAATCACTCCCCAATTTTAGCCGCTGGATTTGCGGGTGCTGCAGTAACCCTGCCAATACCTCTGCCAGTGCACTGTAGCGTTCAGGCAGGGGTGATGCAGTCGGCGCATCCAACAGAGTCACCTCAGCCTTTATCAATCCATAAGGTTCACGCCACACGGAATGGACGTCGAAACGCTGGGCACCCTCGATCAAAATGCCCAGCAAGCCGTTGGGGAGTTGATCCCAATCGACGATGCGGGCATAGGTGCCGTAACGCCCGACATTGGGCGTATCAAGCGAGCCTCCCGATACCTCGGAACCTTGCTTGAGCCAAATCACACCAAAACCCTCGTTCTCGCGCATGCACCGTGCTACGAGATCCAGGTATCGCTGCTCAAATATTTGCAAGGACATCCGACCCAAGGGCATGAGAATCGATGACAGTGGGAACAGCGCAATCTCACTCATGTTAAAGCCTCAGCCGTCTCGCGCTCCAGCGCATCGAGTAATTTAAGCGCCTCTAAGCGCGTTCTGCCACATGTGGCCGGCTCAGGCAGGAAGTCGATACAGGTCCTCGGCCTGCGAGGATCCCCGAACAAGCGACAGGTGCGCTGCACCGTCAGGTGAACGCAACGCTCCCCCGCCGCTTTACCTCCCGGCATACCCCAGAACGGTCGGGTAATTGCGGGCGCTATGCAGCAGGCGCCGCAGTGTGGTCGGCACTGCATCAGGTTGCACTGGGCCCAAAAGGCTTGAACATCAAAATTAGCTTGGGCAGCAAAAGTAGCGCGCCCGCAACAGCAGCAATCATTGCGACCACCGTGAGCACCCCGAAATAGAGACTCGGAGTGAAATTCGATAACGTCAGCATGGCGAAACCCACAACGACCGTTAACGTCGTGTAGTACATCGCCCGCCCGATACTCCCATGGCTTCGCTGCATCGCAGCGCGATAATTTTGATCCACCGCAATTTCGTCACGGAATCGATGCAAGTAGTGAATGCAGTCATCCACGCCGATGCCCACCACAATGGCTGCAATGGTGATGGTCATAATATCCAGAGGGATACCCGCCAAGCCCATCAAGCCCAGCACCAACCCGGCAGCGAGGACATTTGGCGCAAGCGCTAGCAGCGCGATGGAAAGGGAGCGAAACAACACCCAGAACATCAGACCAATCGCTAAAAATACGGCGCCCAGCGTCATGATCTGCGACTGAAACAGGCTTTGCAGCACATTGTTATAAAGCACCAATAGTGAGGTGAAATGTAAGCGCTCAGGCGCAATACCCGTCTGCAGTAATATGTCCTCTCGCAACTCCCGCAGATAAGCATCACGGCGGAGTGACTCACTGGTCTCCATGACTCGGACACTCAATCGAGCCTCCTGCTCTTCTGGATAGTAAAAGGGGGCCACCAGCGCTGAGTTCACGTCATCCGGAAGACTGTTTTCCACTAAAGCCAGCTCCACACCACCCAGTTTCCCGCCGTACAATCCGTCCATCACCTCAAACGCTGTGGACAGTGAGAGGACCTTACCGGACTCACTGCGGTCCTCGATGATTCGATGAACCTCGTCGAGAATCTGGCGGCCAGGCACCGAAAACCAATATCCCGTCTGTGTCGTTTCCTCGGCCCCAAAGCCAAAGTCGATCCCAAAAGCGTCATCGAAAAAGCCGTCTTCGTTCGCCCAATCGTCTTCCTCGTCCACTACGGCCTCGGCGGGGCGTTCATCCGCCTCGGCGGGCGCCAGCAGGATCACATCAAGGGGAATCGTCCCGCCCATCCTCGCGTCCAGCAGCTCCATACCCTGATAAATTTCGGTGTGCTCCTTGAAGTAGTCGATAAACCGGTTTTCCACCTCGAGTCCGCGGATACCCGCGACAGAAAGCACGATCAACCCCGCTGTGACTGCGATCACGGATTTGCCAAAGCGCTGCACTACGTGAGCGAATTGCAGTGTGAACGGTCTATCGCTCTGCTTATCGGGCAGTGGACTGCGATCAGGAAGGATCGTCATCAGCGCGGGAACGACCGTGAACGCGGAGCAAAACCCCAGCACAATGCCCGTCGTCATCATCCAGCCAAAATCGATGACGGGCTGGAGCCCTGCGACGACCAGAGAGGCAAAGGCGACGATGGTCGTCATCGCCGTGTAGAGGCACGGCACCAGCATCAATCGAGCCGAGCCCGCTGACAAATGGCAGCGCGGCGCTTGAGGTTGCTGCAGCAGCAATTCCCTGTATCGCACCACCAGATGTATAGAGAGCGATAGCGTGACAATGAGAAGCACCGCGACTGAATTGGAGGAAATCACCGTCATTCGCCAATCGGTGGCACCGAGGACACCCAGCAGAAGCGTGGCCGTCGCACTACACGTAAACAGCGGTATGAACACCCATTTCAGACTGCGGAAAATAAGCCACAACACCAGTGCCATGACCACCAGTATCGCTGTGCCAAAGGTCACCAAGTCAGACCGGACAAAGGCAATCATATCCGCGGCGATCATCGGTACGCCACCAACAAAAATTTTGGCGTAGGGCCGAAACCGCTCAGCCACGGCGCGGACCGCAGCAACCATCCTGTCGCGCTCAATACCGATCGTGGCCAGCGCCTGATCATAATCAGCCTCCACCGAGGCGAGGCGGCGCTTGCCTGCGACATCTAACTCTCTGGATCGTTCGAGGCGGCGTAGTGCCTCCCGTTCTTTCTGCAGCGCCTCTGCCGACTGATTGGCCTTGAGTGATACCTGCACTGCGGTCAGGTCGCCCTGCTCGCTCACCAGAAGATTGCGATAAATGGGGCTGGAGGTTAACTCTGTTAATGCCATAGCGCGATCAACGCTGGGGTCCCGCAGGGTCGGCATACTGTCTGCGCGGGCGAGATCGGTCAGCGACAGGGGCGGGCTCTCGAGCAACGGCACATCGAGTAACGTGGTGACACTGGCGACGCCCTCAATCCTTGCCAGTTCATCGGCCATCGCTGCCAGTGGCTCCAACGAGTCGGGTGACAACAAGGGCACCCCCGGCTCCCAGGTCAGTATCAGGAATTCTTCCCCCGCATATTTCTCTGCGGACTGCCTGAAGTAAGCCAGGTCGGGATCGCCTTGCAGAAGCAGGGAGTCTGATGAAGCGTCCAGCTCGAGTTTGGGGAATTGCGACAATGCCGCCATCAGAATCAGCAGATAAACGAAGAGCACCCAGCCCGGCTTACCGAGCATCCAACCGTAAAACCTCTCGACCATACTCACCGCTCTGCCAATGCCGTCAGCAACCGTTGATGCAAGCCATCAAAACCACCGTTACTCATCACTACAATACTGTCGCCGGTTACCGCCGCCGCCACTGCCCGTTCAATCATCGCCTCAACGCTGTCGAACGCTTCCTGACCTGATGCGCTCGCCACAGTATGGCTCAAATCCCAGTTGAGACCAGGTGGATCAAGCCACAGCGCGAGATCCGCATCGGCTGCGCATGCAACGAGATGCGCCTTGTGCTCACCCAAGCGCATGGTGTTGGACCGCGGCTCGATCATCGCTATCAGCTTGCCGGATGTCGACGCGGCGCGCAGGGCATGGAGAGTACTTTGGATGGCGGTGGGATGGTGCGCGAAATCGTCATAAACCGCGATGCCGGCTGGCCTACCCAGGCACTCCAATCGACGCTTTACACCGGTAAACGCCTGCAGGGCCGCGATGGCTTGCTCCATACTGACACCGACATGCGCTGCCGCTGCCATCGCGGCAGCGGCATTCGCCGCGTTGTGTTCTCCAATCATTGACCAATGCAGCCTGCCACAGGTGCCATCAGGTGCCTTCAGATCAAGTATGTCCGCCTGCGCAGAGACCGCTCGCCACGACCAAGCTGACTTAACTGGTGCAGAAGAGGATTCAGCCTGTACAGATCGAACCGGGGTCCAGACCCCTCGTTCCAGAACACGATCGATGGCATCTCCAGCCCCGCGGACAATCTGTCCGTTGCTCGGGACACACCGGATCAGATGATGAAACTGCGTCTCGATCGCCGCAAGGTTGGGGAAAATATCAGCGTGATCATATTCCAAATTATTGATGACCAGCGTGTTGGGGCGGTAGTGCACAAACTTCGACCGCTTGTCGAAAAACGCGGAGTCATATTCATCTGCCTCAACGACAAAGTATCGCCCCTTTCCAAGACGGGCAGAAACACCGAAATTGGATGGCACGCCCCCTATGAGAAACCCGGGCTCAAGACCGGCGTGATCAAGAATCCAGGCAAGCATACTGGCAGTGCTGGTCTTGCCATGGGTACCGGAGACAGCGAGAACCCATCGCCCATTCAGGATCTCTCGCCCCAGCCACTCGGGGCCCGATGCATAGGGAAGCCCCTCATCCAGCATCGCCTCCACAACAGGCTGACCGCGGGATAAAGCGTTACCAACCAATACACGATCGGGTGCGGGTGAGAGCTGATCGGCGCCATACCCATCTGTTAACGCAATGCCGGACTCTGATAATTGGGTGCTCATGGGGGGGTAAACATTTCGGTCAGACCCACTGACTGAGAAGCCTGACTCCCTTGCAAGCAAGGCGACACCTCCCATGAAGGTGCCGCAAATTCCCAAAATATGAATGTGTTCCGACAAGAAAACTCCCTGCGCCGGTGGCAGATTATCACGAGGGTTTGCCATTGTGCGCCGCGAGGTCTACGGTACGCGTTCTCCTTCAGCCCACCGCCTCCCAGCCCATGAAGAAACGCAACCTTTTTTACGCCCAGTCAGGCGGTGTCACACCCGTCATCAATGCCTCGGCCGCCGGTGTGATTCAGACAGCCCGTCGACACCGCGATCAGATAGGCAAAGTGCTGGCAGGACGAAATGGCATTTTAGGCGCGCTGCAGGAAGCGCTCATCGACACTTCGCGAGAAAGCGCACGTGCAATAGAAGGACTGATCAGCACCCCGGGAGGCGCGTTCGGCTCGTGCCGATACAAACTCAGAAATCTCGATGACAACCGCGCAGAGTATGAGCGCCTCATCAGTGTATTCCGTGCCCACAATATCGGTTATTTCCTCTACAACGGCGGCGGCGATTCGGCGGATACGTGCCTCAAAGTCTCTCAACTCAGTAAACAACTGGACTACCCCATTCAGGCCATCCATGTCCCAAAAACCATCGACAATGACCTGCCACTGACAGATAACTGTCCGGGCTTCGGCTCCGTAGCGAAATATGTCGCCATATCAACCCGCGAGGCGGCGCTGGATATTGAGTCGATGTGCGCCACGTCTACAAAGGTGTTCATTCTTGAAGTCATGGGCAGGCATGCCGGTTGGATTGCCGGCGCGAGCGCTCTGGCGGCTCAGCAGCCGGGGGATGCGCCCCATATTATTTTGTTTCCCGAGATCGCCTTCGATGAAGAGCGGTTTTTGGCCAAGGTAGACGAGAGCGTGAATCGGCATGGCTATTGCGTGGTGGTCGCCTCTGAGGGAACGAGTACCGCAGACGGTCGCCTGCTGGCAGATCAAGGCGATAGGGACGCCTTCGGTCACGCGCAGCTCGGTGGGCTGGCGCCATTGCTGGCAGGCATCGTGAAGCAGCGACTCGGTTACAAGTACCACTGGGCGGTGGCGGATTACTTGCAACGCGCGGCAAGGCACATCGCCAGCCAGACGGACGTCGACCAAGCGTACGCGCTCGGACGGGCGGCGGTGGAGTTAGCGCTGGCTGGTGACAATGCTGTCATGCCGTCGATAGAGCGCCGATCGGATAGACCCTATCGTTGGCGTATCGGTAAAGCGCCACTGCACCGTGTGGCCAATCGTGAAAAAAAGATGCCCCGCCGATTCATTTCAAAAGATGGTTTTGGCATTACCTCCGCTGGCAGGGCCTATTTCGAGCCTCTCATCGCCGGTGAGGCCTACCCCGATTATAAAAACGGCATGCCCGTCTACACTCGACTGAAGAACGTCCTCGTACCGAAACGGTGCGAGCCCTGGGCGCAATAGCACTGCGGGAGCAAAGGGTTATGCACACCGTGTAGCGCCTAACCGGCGCTACTCATCGGCAGAGAATCTCGACAATATTTCCGTTACTGACGACGCCAGAACGTCAACCATAGCAAGCGGCTCATGCTCTGCGCCTAATGCATCCGGCTCCCCACGCCACAGCGACAGCAAGGTGTCAGGCGACAGCAGGCGTCGATAGCGAGACGCAATGGGGCGATAACTGATATGCCAGGCCTCTGGCGCGACGCCTCCGCCGTCAATCGCATAGGGCTTATAAAACCCCTCGGCGTCATCGGCTCCGATGAGCTCATCCATCCACTGAGTCATCGCAGAGAAGACACCATCAGCGACGTACTCGGCGGGCGACAGTCTGAGTGCGTAGTCGGGCTCGACGGCTGCGGCATCCCAGATATCCAAATCGGTACCCCAGTGATGTCGGGAGGTACCCGGTAGCGCGGAATATCGCAAAATGGCGCCAAGCCAGGCCTTGTCCGACATTGAAGTCCTCATAATAGGGCAACCCGCTTCATCCTCTACCGGGCGATTCCCAGACCACTTCTCGTTCACAATCTGTGCCTGACGGTCATAGTCGCGGAACGCCGATGCGGGACGCAAATCAAAGCCCTCAGACGCCGCCCGTCGCGACAAGGCAGCGAATGCACGGCTGGCCTCGGGGTCGGCGAGCAGGCCGGGAGATATCGACACCAGATGATCCGTAAACAGTCCCAGTGCAATCAGCGTCTCGTTCATGTTGTCAGCGCCTCCAACCGCTCTGCGTGCCGAGGATAAATACCGCGCGAGGTGATGTCATTGAAGAGCGTGTAAACCTCAAGGCCCTTGCGCATCGCGCGCCCAAGGGCCTCGGCAAATACGACATCGACGTGCCCGGCAACTTGCACTGAGGAAATCCCAGCGTGCAACACACAAAATATGAGCGCCGCACGGCGACCCTGCGCCATTTCGTCATAAAGGTCGGCGATATGCCGGGTGGCGCGCTGACTAACCGCATCGGGAAACGCCCCCCTCCCGCAGCCCAAATGTAAGGTGACCGCCTTCACCTCAATGAAAATATCCGGGGAAGCCGGTATCAAAAAATCCGCCCGCGACCGATGCCCAAGGTGCGCCTCTCGTTGCAGATCAGCCTGCGGCGCCATCAGTTCAGGGAACAACCCCGCCAGTAGCCCCTCCTCCACGACGCGATTGGCGCGCGCTGAGTGGATACAAGCAAGACCTACTTCGGTCTCTATGAGCTCCCAGGTCCAAGCTAATTTCCTTTTCGGGCTGTCGTGCGAGGATAACCAGATCCGCGCGCCGGCTGTCTGGCATCCTGTCATCGCCCCAGTGTTGGGACAATGCACACACACCACATCCTCCCGTCCCGGCAACTCGACATCTGCCAGAAACCGTTTGTAACGACGTACGAGCCGCGCGGGCGTCAAAGCAGGAAAATCCATAGGCCTCTTAATATCAGTGTTTTTGTCCGCATTTGAAAGGCTCTCAGCGCTTCCGTGGCCCGCCATGCAAATCAGCGGTAGCACGGACGGAAGAAGTCTGATAGCTTCCCGTGCCCAATCGGTCCGAGCAAGCGGTAACCGGACGCATTACGAGGAAGCTCATCACCATGGCCAGTCGGAAAACAGCAGCGAAAAAAGCGCCCGCCAAGAAAAAAGTCGCCGCCAAAAAAGCGCCCGCCAAGAAAAAAGCCGTCGCCAAAAAAGCGCCCGCCAAGAAAAAAGCCGTCGCCAAAAAAGCGCCCGCCAAGAAAAAGGCCGTCGCCAAAAAAGCACCCGCCAAGAAAAAAGCCGTCGCCAAAAAAGCACCCGCCAAGAAAAAAGCCGTCGCCAAAAAAGCACCCGCCAAGAAAAAAGCCGTCGCCAAAAAAGCGCCAGCCAAGAAAAAGGTCGCCGCTAAAAAAGCGCCCGCGAAGGCGACCTCTTCAGGGAAGCTGGCGAGAGCCGTCGGTGAACTTCAAAAATTCGACGACTTCAAGCCTTACAAGCCCGGCCGCGGTGAGAGCTACATGAATGACGAGCAAATTGCGCACTTCCGCGGTATTTTGCTGAACTGGCGGGGTGAGTTGGTTGATGAGATGTCCCGCACGGTCTCACACATGAAAGATGAGGCGGCCAATTTTCCTGACCCGGCGGATCGCGCCACTCAGGAGGAAGAATTCAGCCTGGAGTTGCGGACACGGGACAGAGAGCGCAAATTGATCAAGAAAATTGACTCCACGCTCGACCGCCTGCAAAACGACGATTATGGATACTGCGATGCCTGTGGTATCGAAATTGGCATCCAACGCCTCGAAGCACGACCCACCGCCACCATGTGTATCGATTGCAAGACGCTGGCGGAAATCAAGGAGCGGCAGGAGCTGGGTTGATCACATCGGCCGCAGCATCATCCTCTGAACCATACCGAGGGCGTTTCGCGCCCTCACCCACAGGCCCCTTGCACGCAGGCTCGTTGGTCGCGGCACTCGCCAGCTTTCTGGACGCGCGCCACCAGGGCGGAGTTTGGCGGTTGCGTTTTGACGATGTCGATCCACCCAGAGCGGTGGCGGGCAGCGAGCAAAACATTGTGGCGGCGCTGCGCGGCCACGGGCTTCACTGGGACGAACCCATCCTTTATCAGTCCGAGCACAGCGAGAGATATGAATCTGCATTGCAGACACTCTGGCAGTTGGGGTACCTTTTCCGATGCATCTGCACTCGCACCACGCTCTCAAGTGCCGGCACTTGCGGGCAGGATTGTCGCAACGCGGACCATCCAGCAACACTCGCGCACAGCCTGCGAGTCAGGGTCATCCCCCAGCGACTGCAAAGTTTCACTGACCGCTTTATGGGCGAACAAGCTGTGGCAGCAGGTGGGGTCCCCACAGACTTCATCGTGAAACGTCGTGACGGCCTTTTTGCCTATCAGTTGGCCGCGGCGGTTGACGATGCATTACCGCATTTCACCCACGTCGTGCGAGGCGACGATCTGTTGACTTCCACCCATCGGCAACGATGGTTACACCAACTCCTTGGTCAAACATCGCCTCACTATGCTCACGTCGGGGTTGTTCGCGACCATGCAGGTAACAAGTTGAGCAAGCAAACCGGCGCAGAGGCCTTAAACGTCGAGGATGCAGCAGAAAATCTGCGCAATGCACTCCGCCACCTCAGGCAGCCGCCACCTCCGGCCTCCGCAAAGACCGTCATTGACTTGCTGAGCTTCGCGAGCGAGCACTGGTCCACGACCCGGGACCCTCACTAATGTGTTACCTTTCCACTCGTCAAGTGATACCGGTCAGTAACATAAGCTAAAGGAAGATGGTTGCACCAGCAGCCGACTCCTCAGATAGGACACTATGAAAGTCTGCATTCTCGACAGTGACGCGACGCTAACCAATGCCCTCAGCGAGGGGTTGGGCGCGCGAGATATCGCAGCGGAGCATCGCCGCCTTCCAAACGATGGAGACATCGACGCTGGAACACTGAGGTGTGACTTGATTGTGCTTTGCCAGCAGGATTCGAGCGAGCGCGCGGCCAAGCTCATCAGGGGTGCTTGGCCAACTCCGATCGCCATCCTGCTACGGACTGCCGACACGTCAAATGTTATGCAGGCGGCGCGACTCGGAGCAATCGACGCCTGCGACAGAAATGCTCCGCCGGATCTCATTGTGGAGTGGATCGGCGAGATATGCGCTAGCGAGCATAAAAAGCGCTCAGAGCGCGGGTCTCATGGCCATTATCGCAGCGCCCGCTGCCCTGCCATGACCGCACTGCAGCGTGACGTGGAGCGGGTTGCACAGACCGACTCCACGGTACTGATTGCAGGTGAGACCGGCACCGGAAAGGAACTCGCATCGCGCGAGGTGCACCGTCTGGGCAGACGCGCTGATCGGCCGATCATCACCGTCAACTGTGCAGCCATACCGGACACCCTGATCGAGTCTGAACTCTTCGGCTATGAAAAAGGCGCGTTCACAGGCGCAACCAGCAACCGAAGCGGGCTGATCGAAGCCGCCGACGGCGGCACGCTGTTTCTGGACGAAATTGGCGAGCTGCCCCTGCCGGCTCAGGCACGATTGCTTCGTTACATTCAAGAGGGTGAGATCCGCCGCATTGGCTCGGTAACGAGTAAAAAGGTCGATGCGAGACTCATCTGCGCAACACATAGGAACCTCCGCATGCTCGCAGATAGCGGCCAGTTTCGGGAGGATCTGTTCTATCGAATCGATGTCTTGCGTCTCGATATACCGGCATTGCGAGACCGCGGTGCTGACATTGTCGACATGGCCGAATGGTTGATAGAGCGGCAGGCCAACAAACTGGGGATGATGACCAAGCCGCTCTCCCAGCGGAGCCTTGAACTGCTTGGGAGGCACCGGTGGCCGGGTAACGTCAGAGAGCTGCAAAACGTCATCGAGCGCGCGCTGGTGATGTCATCCGGCGACGAACTGGAACTCACAATATCCAATGACGTTGCAACCACAACGCGGAGTGATCAGGATGGGCTCGATGTTTCGCAGGACTCGCCAGCGCTGCCAAACTCCGACGAGCTATCCTTGGAGGATTACTTTCAGCGCTTTGTACTGGAGCATCAGGACGCAATGAACGAGACGGAACTCGCACAGAAATTGGGCATCAGCCGAAAGTGCCTGTGGGAGCGCAGGCAGCGGTTTGGGTTACCCAGACGAAAGCAAAAAAGCGCTTGATTACTCCGCTATGGGTAGAAATCCGTAACACCCTAGTGCAAATCCGTAACACTCTCGCCTAGTATTGACTGGAGAAACAGGTCAAATAATGAACAACCGGATGTTTTTCATAACTTTTCCGAATGTGGCATATGCCCTGCAGTATATTTTGCAGAGTCGCAATAATAACAATCGGCCTAATAAGAAAAACGATGTCATAACGGACCTGGGTGGGGAAGGCGACTTCCCCATGTTTCTTTTTGCCAACCGCCTCTCACTCCTCAGTCACCTCTCTCGCCTGACGCTCCTTAGCTACTTGATGCCAAGCACGGCATGGCGTCAGGGCAATCGTGAAACTGAGGCATCAGCCAGATTACTGAATCGTGAGTGACGCCATCGCCAGTCAACACTTTCGCACCGATGACTTTTCGCCGGGCGCCAACCATGTTGTCAGTCGACTGCAAGAAAACGGCTTCGACGCTTACGTCGTAGGTGGTGCCGTAAGAGATTTGTTGCTGGGCGGGAAGCCCAAGGACTTTGACGTGGCCACCAATGCCACTCCGGAACAAATCCAGCGTTGCTTCCGCAGCGCGCGAGCAGTAGGTCGCCGCTTTCAAATCGTGCACGTGCGATGTGGGCGTGAAATCATCGAAGTGACGACTTTTCGCAGGGATCATACCGACGACCAAGCTGACTCTGCCGGCCGCTCAAGCCAGTCAGGGAGACTTCTGCGTGACAACGTTTATGGATCCCTAGAGGAAGACGCGCTGCGCCGGGATCTCACGATTAACGCCCTTTACTACGATACCTCTACTCATAGCTTGATTGATCAACTGGGGGGGCAGGCCGATGTGGCGGCCGGCATTATCCGGATTATCGGCGACCCCGCCGAGCGCTACCGGGAAGACCCGGTAAGAATGTTGCGCGTATTGAGGTTTGCCGCGCGGCTAGGATTCAAAATAGCCGCTGAAACCGAGACCGCGATCGCTCATCACAACCACCTGTTACGCGATATTCCGCCGGCTCGACTATTTGACGAGTGGTTGAAGCTCTTTATGAACGGTTTCTCTGCGCCGACCTGCCAGCTACTCCGGAAACATGACCTGCTCATGCACCTGATGGGCGAAGTGATGAACAATGCTCAGGCAAACGAGCATTCGACTCAACTTCAGAACTTGGCAATGACCAATACCGACCAGCGGGTCGCAGATGACAGACCGGTGACCCCGGCCTTTCTCCTCGCCGCCCTGCTCTGGCCGGCAACGGAAACACAGGCTACGCTATTGGCAGAGCGGGGCGAATCTGTCATTCAGGCAATGCACCAGGCCGGGCAACAGATTGTGCTGGAAGCGTGTCAGCATATGGTCATACCTAAGCGCTTTTCCCTGGCAATGCGAGACATTTGGGATTTACAACCGCGGCTCGAGCGCAGGCAGCCGAAAAAAATCAAAGACCTATTGGCACATCGGTGGTTCCGTGCGGCCTTTGATCTGCGCCTGCTCCGCGAGCAAACCAGTCATTTGGGCGACGAGTGCAGCAGCTTTTGGACTAAGCAACAGCAGAAATACCCCGATCTTGTGGGCAGCGCTCGAGGTCGACAGGAGGACCGTGGGCGCCGACGGCAGCGGCCGCGACGACGGCAACGCAACGCATGAGCCGCATCGTAGTGGGCCTTGGATCAAACGTGAACGAGCCACTCAGGCAGTTAAAGACGGCGTTTCGACATTTTGCCGATCATCCCGATCTCGATCCGATCAATGCCTCCCATGTTTATTTGTCAGCACCGCAAGGACCGCAAGATCAGCCCGATTTTCACAACGCGGCGGTACTGATTAATACCACACTGCCACCTCGCGACGTGATGACATGGTTGCTATCAACCGAGCAAGCCATGGGGAGGACCCGACTTCGTCGCTGGGGCGAGCGCTGTATCGACCTCGATCTACTGCTCTATGACAAGATACAGATGAACTGCGAACTCCTGATACTTCCTCACCCCCGGGCACATGAGAGACGGTTTGTGCTCGATCCGCTCATAGAGTTGCTGGGCGAGGACTACGACTTACCGGGTCGGGGCCCCCTGCATACCCTCAGGTCACAATGCGCCGCACAGACGATTCACGTATTCTGTGAGTTCCCGCGATGATGAACGCAGGAGTTGCTGATTTGCAGGAGCAGCGCACTTCGTCCGGTATCTCCCTGCGAGGCCGATCCATACCCGCTTACATAGCGATAGAGGGCCCCATAGGCGTGGGCAAAACCACGCTGGCGCGACGTATCGCGGACACCTTTGAACACGACTTATTGCTTGAAGAGGCAGAGTTGAACCCTTTTCTCGAGCGTTTCTATCAGAATCGGCAGCAGACTGCGCTGGCGACTCAGCTGTTTTTCCTGTTCCAGAGGGTTCAGAAAATCACCGAGCTCAAGCAGCGCGACATGTTTCAGCAAACGAGGGTGGTGGATTTTGTGCTGGAAAAAGATCCTCTGTTTGCCCGCATCAACCTAGAGCCGGATGAGTTCCTGCTCTACCAGAAAGTTTTCGAAAAGATGCGCATTGATGCGCCTCCGCCAGATCTCGTGATTTATCTGCAGGCCAGTCCAGACAGATTGTTGGAGCGCATTGAGCGCCGCGGCATCCCCTCGGAAAAGCTCATCGATCGTGATTATCTGGAGCAACTGAACGAGGTGTACAGCGAGTTCTTTCTCTACTACGATGCCGCGCCTCTGTTGATTGTGAACGCCAACGAGATTGATCTTGCACAGGGAGATCAGGACTATGAGCTGCTCGTGGATTACATGCTGAACATTAAAAAGGGTCGACACTATTTCAACCCTAACTTTTTTAGCTGAATAACCGCTGTCACATCGCGCTCGGGAGTCATCGGCATGACAAAACGCATCACCATCAGCACGCTGGACGCCATGAAGGCGGCGGGTGACAAGTTCGTGATGATCACGGCCTACGATGCCACCTTTGCCAGACTTGCCAGCGAGGCGGGAGCAGAGACCATTCTGGTCGGCGACTCTCTGGGTATGGTGTTGCAGGGACATGAGACAACAATTCCCGTCTCGCTAGATGCGATGGCCTACCACACCGAGTGCGTCGCGCGGGCTAGACCGCACTCTTTGATCGTCGCCGACTTACCGTTTATGAGTTTCTCCAACTCCGACGACACCCTGCACGCCAGCACAAGGTTGATGCAAGCCGGCGCGCAAATGGTAAAGTTGGAGGGTGGCACATGGCTCAGCGACAGCATTCACAGACTGGTGGAGCGCGGCGTGCCTGTCTGTGCCCACCTCGGTCTCACTCCGCAGTCGGTGAATGTCTTTGGGGGCTATCGCGTCCAAGGGCGAACGCCCAAAGAAGCTAAGTCGATCCTGGCGGACGCCGTAGAGATTCAGGATGCGGGTGCAAGTCTCCTCGTGCTGGAATGCATTCCAGCTGAGTTGGCAGCCGATATTTCATCCAAGCTGGATATCCCAGTGATTGGAATTGGTGCGGGGAGCGGCACTGACGCTCAGGTACTGGTTTTACATGACATGTTGGGCATGACCGAATCTGCGCCAAAATTTGTTCAGAATTTCATGGAGGGGGCACCCTCAGTTCAGGCGGCACTCAAAGCGTTTGTTGACGCAGTGAAGTCCGGCGAGTACCCCAGAGAAGAGCACACCTACTCCTGAATTCGCATCATGATCGTCGCATCGGATATCGCTGATCTCGGGCAGGGCCTTGCCAGCCTCCGCGCTCATGCTCAAAAAATCGCATTCGTACCGACCATGGGCAATCTGCATGCGGGCCACCTGGCACTGGTTGAGCAAGCTCACCATCATGCCGACGCCGTGGTTGCATCGATTTTCGTCAACCCCATGCAGTTTGCGGCGCATGAGGACCTGAGCACCTACCCTCGCACAGTGGAAGCCGACCTCACCGCCCTCGAGACTGCTGGCGTCGACCTTGTTTTCACGCCAAGCGACCGGGAGATATACCCGGAGGGAAGTGTCTCGCATACGGCAATCCATGTACCCTCACTTGGCGACGCGTTGTGTGGAAAGGGCCGTCCGGGCCACTTTGATGGTGTGTGCACCGTGGTTTACAAGTTGTTCCAGCTGGTCAAACCTGACGTTGCTGTTTTTGGTGAAAAGGATTTGCAGCAGTTGCTGATCATCAAAAAGATGGTCAGCGATCTCGGCCTCCCGATAGAGATCCGAAGAGGGGCGACTCAGCGTGCTGAGGACGGGCTCGCGTTGAGCTCTCGCAACCACTATCTGTCGGCGGCAGAGCGGGCGATCGCCCCAAAACTCTTCTCAACCCTGACCGCTTGTGCCGAATCTTTGGCGTCCGCATCTCAGGACAGCATCGAGACCATATTGGCCTCCAGCCGGGGCGAGCTAGAGAGCGCGGGCTTTGCGCTGGATTATTTCGAGTTACGCGGCTTACCGCTGTTGCAGCGTGTTTCCGACGCGACGCAAGATTGCGCCCTGTTTGTTGCGGCCCGCCTTGGTCAGACCAGGCTGATTGATAATATTCAATTGCTCAATCGTTAGGCCCTCACGGGGATGCCGGGACCCTGATCTCCTCCACCAGCTGCTGCACCGAGTCCGGAGGCGCCGGCGTGAGTCGCGTCACACCCAGAGTGACGCCAAAATTCACGATGGCGCCCACCACGCCAAAGGCATTGGGCTCGATACCGAGAAACCAGTTAGATGGCAGCACTCCCAAAAAGCTCGTGCCTGGGATGAACATAATACCCTTGTGCTGAAACACATAGGCCAAGGTCACGCCGATGCCGGATAGCATGCCCACAATCGCCCCCTCCCGGGTCACCCGCGTGGAAAAGATCCCCAGCAGCAGCGCCGGAAACAACGAGGCGGCGGCCAAGCCAAAAGCGAGGGCGACTGTGCCGGCTGCGAAGCCCGGCGGATTCAGACCGAGATACCCTGCGCCCAGGACAGCAGCCGCCATCGCTAGTCTTGATGCGAATAACTCCTGACGCTCCAAGATGTCAGGCATTAGGGTTCGTTTAAGTAAATCGTGTGAGATGGACGAGGAGATAGCGAGTAGCAGCCCCGCGGCAGTGGAGAGGGCAGCTGCCAACCCACCCGCTGCCACCAACGCAATCACCCAATTCGGTAAATTGGCAATTTCAGGGTTCGCCAATACCAAAATATCGTTATCCAATTTCACCAGCTCGTTGGTTTCTGTATCCGCCGAATATTGGATCAAGCCGTCTTCGTTCTTGTCTTCAATGCCTAAAAGACCTGTCCGCTCCCAGTTTTTGAACCATGCAGGGCGTTCCTCAATAGCAAGGTGCTGTCCGGGCTGAGGCTCTAGGGTCTGAATGATGTTGAGTCGAGCCATAGCCGCCACAGCCGGTGCTGTGGTGTACAGGATGGCAATAAAAACCAACGCCCAACCCGCCGATGTGCGGGCAGCCTGAACCGTGGGCACTGTAAAGAACCGAATAATGACGTGGGGCAAACCCGCCGTGCCAATCATGAGCGAGGCAGTAAATGCCGCCATATTGAGTGTGCTCCCCCGCACTGAAGTCGTGTACTCCTGAAAACCCAGATCGAGCAATGTACGGTCCAGCTTCTCAAGCAGATACGTGCCGTCCGCCAGAGTTGATCCGAGTCCAAGTTGAGGTATGGGTTGGCCCGTCAGCTGCAGGCTGATAAAAATCGCCGGTACCGTGTAGGCAAAAATCAGCACGCAGAACTGCGCGATCTGGGTGTAGGTGATGCCCTTCATGCCACCGAGCACGGCATAAAAGAATACAATCAGCATGCCGGAGAACAGGCCTGTTTCATAATCAGTCTCGAGGAACCGGGAGAAGGCCACGCCGATGCCCTTCATTTGACCTATCACGTAAGTCACCGAGCAAATAATTAAGCAAATGACAGCCACCACCCGCGCAGCGTCGGAGTAATAACGATCACCGATAAACTCGGGCACCGTGAATTTCCCATACTTCCTCAGATACGGCGCGATGAGCATAGCGAGAATCACGTAGCCGCCTGTCCATCCCATTAAAAAAACCGAGCCGCCATAACCGTTATAGGAGAGACCGATCAGGCCCGCCATGGAGATAAAAGAGGCGGCCGACATCCAATCTGCGGCGGTTGCCATACCGTTGGCCACAGGGTGAATGCCCTTGCCGGCCACATAGAATTCCTGCGTGCTGCCAGCGCGTGACCTAATCGCGATCAGCACATACAGCGCGAAGGACGCGCCCACCACCCAATAGGTCGTTTCGGTGAGGCTCATCCTTCTTGCTCCCCGAGACCAAGGCGCGCCTCTAGCCTCGCCATTACCCGCGCATAGACAAAAATCAGAGCAATAAAGGTGTAGATGGCTCCCTGTTGGGCAAACCAAAAGCCCAGCTTAAAGCCGCCAAGCTGAATCTGATTTAGTGGTTCGACCCACAGCACGCCGCAGCCCAAGCTCACTGCAAACCAGATCGAGCCAAGGATCAGCATCCAACGTCGGTTCTCTCGCCAGTAAATCTGACGGACGGCCTTTTCGTCTGCTTCTACCATGCAGGTGGCTCCGTGCGCATGCATTGAACTGAAGTCCATTATCATAGCCTCTGGCGGCACCCATCGACATCCTCATAAGGCGACCAATCAGGACCGCGCCAAACACACAAAAGCTACTCGCGACGGAGGATACTGTCCCGTCGGCCATTGCAGTTCCTCGCAGACAGGCCCGCTTGTTGCGGAAAACGCTGTCACTTACCATCGTCGACCTGACTCATCGGGACACCCTCATGACTGAGAACGCGACCTATCCAATCCCCGCCGGCTTCAACGATGCACACATCACGCCAGAGCGGTATCAAAGTCTCTATCAGCAGTCACTGGACGACCCTGATAGCTTTTGGTCGGAGCAGGCGCAGATCCTCGATTGGCACGCGCCCTGGGAGGCCATCTCAGAAACAGATCTCCGTACGGGTACCGCTCGTTGGTTCGTGGGTGCGAAACTGAACGTCTCGGTGAATTGCATTGACCGACACCTGCCCGAGCGCGCCAATGACACGGCGATTATCTGGGAGGGTGATTCGCCCGAGGACAGCCAGTCTTTCACCTATCGAGACGTCTCACTGCACGTGAATCGCTGCGCCAATGCCTTGAGAGCCCGCGGCGTAAGCAAAGGCGACCGCGTCTGTATTTATATGCCCATGGTGCCCGAGGCTGCCTTTGCCATGCTCGCCTGCGCCCGCATTGGCGCCATTCACTCCGTGGTATTCGGCGGATTCTCTCCTGAAGCACTGAAAGATCGCATTAGCGACGCCGCCTGCCGACTGGTTGTTACCGCAGATGAAGGCGTGCGCGGAGGCAAAACAGTCCCCCTCAAGCGCAATGTAGACGAAGCCTTAAAGCAGATCGATTGCGTGGACAGTGTGGTCGTTATCAAACGCACAGGAGGTGACATCGATTGGAATGACGGAAGGGATATCTGGTATCACGAAGCCATCGCATCGGCCAGCGACCAGTGTGAGCCTGAGTGGATGGATAGCGAGGATCCCCTCTTCATTCTCTACACCTCTGGCTCAACCGGCAAACCCAAAGGCGTGCTGCACACCACCGGCGGTTACCTACTTCAGGCCGCTATGTCGATGAAGTACGTCTTTGACTATCGCGAGAGCGAGACATATTGGTGCACAGCCGACGTTGGTTGGGTAACCGGACACACTTACATCGTCTACGGGCCACTGGCTATCGGCGCTCGAACGCTGATGTTTGAGGGGGTGCCAACCTACCCGGCGGGGGACCGTTTCTGGCAAGTGATTGCAAAACACCAGGTGAACCTGTTTTTTACCGCGCCCACCGCTATCCGAGCCCTCCTCGGACTCGGCGATGAGTTAGTTACGCGTCACGACAGAAGCGCCCTGCGGATCATTGGCTCCGTCGGGGAGCCGATTAATCCGGAAGCCTGGGAGTGGTATCACCGGGTAGTGGGAGAGGGGCGGTGCCCGATCGTTGACACCTGGTGGCAAACCGAGACAGGTGGCGTGATGATTACCCCGCTTCCGGGGGCGCATGAGCTGAAACCGGGGTTTGCGAGCTTCCCCTTCTTCGGCGTTGAACCCGCGCTGCTCGATGAGCAGGGCGCTGAAATCGAAGGCCCCGGGTCTGGCTATCTGGTGATTAAGCGGTCCTGGCCTGCACAGATCCGCACTGTTTACGGTGATCACCAGCGCATGATCGATACCTATTTCACCACCTATCCGGGGTATTACTTCACGGGTGATGGCGCGCTCCGTGATGAGGCAGGCTATCTCCGCATTACCGGACGGGTAGACGATGTGCTGAATGTCTCTGGCCATCGCATGGGCACGGCTGAAATCGAGAGCGCTCTGGTGCTCCACGAGGACATCGCTGAAGCCGCGGTGGTGGGTTTCCCCCACGATATCAAGGGTCAGGGGATCTACGCCTACGTCACCCCCATGACGGGGGTAGAAAATAGTGAGTCATTGCGGGCTGAACTCACCGCGCTATGCGCAAAGGAAATCGGCCCCATCGCGAAGCCTGACCGCATTCAGTGGGCGCCGGGGCTGCCCAAGACGCGATCCGGCAAGATCATGCGACGCATCTTGAGAAAAATCGCCGAAAACGAACTCGGGAGTCTGGGGGACACCTCGACGCTCGCAGACCCCAATGTGGTCGAGGATCTGATATCAGGGCGATTATCAGACTAACCTCCGACACCACAACCTGGATCTTCTCGGACTCACCTAGGTTGGTCAGATTCCTCTCTATCGGAGCGAGATACTGAAAACGCTGACATACGCAGGTTAAAATATGGTGGGGCCTGAGCGCTTTATTGGGAGTCACCTGACATATAATGCTCAAAAAACTCATACCGCTTTTCACCAAGGAAAGACAACTTCTATGCTCGACCCCCGTCGTGATCAAACTCGGTCCGTATTCCAGTATTTTCTCATTATCCTGCTTGCTATGCGGCTCTCCGTGCCTCTTGCGCATGCTCAGGAAACGGATGTGTACAGTAAGATTGAGGAGGTCACTGTTACTGGTACTTATCTCCGATCAGCGGCCGTGGACAACGCCTCTCCAGTAGAGGTCATATCATCGAATTACATCAGCAACTCTGGCGCCACTGATGTCGGTGAGTTGACTGCAAAATGGAGCTTCGTATCTGGCTCGGAAAACAACCCTGACGCCTTCACCGCGGGCGAAACCCAGGGTACGAGCAACATCAATCTGCGAGGCCTCGGTCTGAGCTCAACACTAGTGTTGATCAATGGCAAGCGGCAGACCTTTAGTGGCGGCATCGCGAATGATGGTAGCGTCTTCGTAGACACCAGTACGATACCGCTTATAGCTATAGATAGAGTGGAGGTATTGAAAGAAGGCGCCACAGCTACTTACGGGTCCGATGCGGTTGCGGGCGTCGTCAATTTCATTCTGCGGGATGAGTTCGAGGGCTTAGAGCTCAGCACTGGTTACGAAGAAATTGCCAACAATAGCGCTGGCAAAAGCTCCATTAACTTTCTCACAGGCTTCAGTAAGGACCAGACTAAAGGTATTTTGGCTGGCAGCTACTATAAGCAGGACCCCCTCAGCTCGGGGGCACGGCCCTATACAACCGAGAACGCTGTCAGTACCCTAGGCCGGAGCTTTCTGGTACTGAGCCCTAGCGCCACTGGCACAGGTGCCTTCGCAGGAAGCTACAACTACCTCGAGACCGTCCCAGATGCAAACTGCCAGCGAAACGGGGGCATTCTAGGTAGCCCTTTTGTTCCAAAAAACGCGTATGGGCAGGGCACCGGCGGTGGCACGAAGTGCGGGTTCCTCTATGGACCGCGCTTCAACCTCGTCAACGAAGAGACGAAAGCCCAAATGTTTGGAACGCTATCTCACGCCCTTTCCAACTCTGTGAGCTTAGCACTAGAGTTGGGTTGGACGAGACATGAAGTAAAAGACAACCCACAGTCGCCCTCCTACCCCAACCTGTCTTTCCCGACAATATTGCCGGGGCAGGCTGGGAGCCCTTTTGACGTTCCGGTCCGATGGTATGGCAGGCCCATTGGGGCAGAGGCGCCATCACCGTTTGCCCCCCGCAAGAGTGGCACATTGAGAACCGCCTTCTCGATTGATGGACAAATCAGTGACATTTGGTCCTGGAAAGCTGCCCTAACGTACTCACGAAATAGCCGAGATGCCTACCAACCAGATACCATTAAATCTCGCCTAAACTTGGCACTTGCTGGGTCTGGGGGCGCTACCGGGCAAGAGACTTTTAATCCGTTCGATCCCGCGGAAAACAGTTCGACTCTCGTTGATTGGATGAGCTACCAGACACGTACCAGTAAAAAAACTGAGCTTACCGTTATCGATTTTGTAGCGACCGGGCAGCTGGGCAACACTAAGGCTGGACCAATTGGTTTTGCGATCGGTGGCCAATGGCGAAAGGAAGGGTTCTCAGTTGATCGCGACGAGCTCTACACGCAACAAATCAACCCTGCAACTGGGGCCACCGTTCCAGTCGACTTAATCTTTTTAGGTGGCGGCCTACCCGTAGACAAATCAAAGGATAGCTATGCGCTTTTTGCTGAGGCTAAGATTCCTTTAAGTGGCTTCCTCGAGGCTAATCTCGCTGCAAGATTCGAAGAACTTGAGTCAGACAGCAGTGTTGATTCTAAAGTGGGAATCAAGTGGAGCATCTCCGACGCTCTGACATTGCGTGCCTCGGGGTCTACAACATTTAGAGAGCCCTCCTTAATTCAAACCTTTAATCAAGAAACCTCCCTGCAAGGGCTAGTGGATCCACTAACAGGCTCGAGCAGTGCCCTATTTGTTCAGGTTAACTCTACTGGCAATACCGACCTCAAACCTGAGACCTCAATTAATTTCAACGCAGGCTTGATTTTTTCACCATCGGACAACTTCTCGCTACGAGCTGACTACTGGAGGGTTAATTACGAGGACGTTATTACTGTGCAAAATGCGCAAGGAAAGCTGAATAACGACCCTTTAGGGCCTGACATCCTTCGAGATTCTGCGGGCACCCTCTCAGGGGTTAATGTGGAATACCTGAACGCGCAGGAAGTTAACGCAGACGGCATAGATATCGCTGCTGATTGGTCCGCACCCATTCGCACGGGTTGGCTCAGCTTTAATCTCTCCGCAACTCATTTCCTTAGCTATGAAATCCCCTGCACCGGAGCGAACAACCGAGGCTGCACCGACGCGAGTGCCACACACGATGTCGCGGGCTATTTCAATTTTGATAACTTTGCTAGATCCATGCCGGAGACCAAAATCAACGCTACACTCGAGTGGACTCAAGGTAAGCACCAGGTGGCTTTGTTGATGTTTTATGTCTCCGACTATGAAACGACCCGCACAATTCCTGATTCAGCAAAGCTGGCCGGCTATTCAAGTAACATAGACTCTTGGGCTACGTTGGACCTTCAATATTCCTTCCAGCATAGTTTTCAAGCAGTTGACACCACATTGACTCTCGGCCTGAAGAATTTGACAGACGAGAAGGCGCCTCCAGTCTACGATGCTGCAAATTTTAGTTACGACGCAAAACAACATGATCCCCGCGGACAAATGTGGTACCTCCAACTGAAGGCCCTATTCTGAGGTTGCAACTCCGTCAACTCCGGATCGAGGCTTGAATCTCGGGATGATTTATTGAGCTAATCGAGACCCTCACAATCTATTGGCCGAACACCGACGAATTTCGGGCACAAAAAAACCGCGGCGGTTGCCGCGGCTTTGTGTTTTTTTGCAACGCACATCACCACGTTGCGCCCATGACCAGTCTCACTCCTGAGCCAGAGATTCTGCCTCCGGCTCGGCTATATCCATCGAGTCAGCCGGGGCTTCAGCGGACTCCGCCGCAACCTCACGCATAGACAGCTTGATGCGGCCACGCTGATCTACGTCCAGCACCTTGACCTGAACTTCCTGACCTTCGGAGAGATAGTCAGTGACGTTCTCAACGCGCTCGTCGGCAATCTGTGAGATGTGTACCAGGCCGTCCTTTCCCGGCAGGATCGTGACAAAGGCCCCGAAATCCACGATGCGAGCGACGGTACCGGTATAGATTTCGCCGATTTCCGCCTCAGCGGTGATTGCCTGAATCATCTCAATAGCGGCGTCCCGCGCGGCTGCGTTCTGCCCAAACACTTTTACCGTACCGTCGTCATCAATATCGACGGTCGCCCCCGACTCCTCGGTAATCTGACGAATCGTTGCACCGCCTTTACCGATGATGTCGCGGATCTTGTCTTGGTCGACCTTGAGCGTCGTCATGCTCGGCGCGTTCTCGGAAGTGATCTCGCGCGGCGCATCAAGAACCGTATTCATCTGACCGAGAATGTGAAGGCGTGCTTCGAGTGCTTGCTCGAGGGCCCGTTCCATAATTTCTTCGTTAATGCCTTCGATCTTGATGTCCATCTGCAACGCAGTCACGCCCTTGGCGGTACCCGCGACTTTGAAATCCATATCACCCAGATGGTCTTCGTCGCCGAGAATATCGGTCAGCACCGCAAATTGATTTCCTTCCTTTACCAGCCCCATCGCGATGCCGGCAACGGGGGATGACAATGGCACACCCGCCGCCATCATGGAGAGTGAACCCACACAAACCGATGCCATAGAGCTGGAACCGTTGGATTCGGTAATCTCAGAGACCACCCGTACCGTGTAGGGGAATTCTTCCTCGCTCGGCAAAACCGCAGCGAGTCCGCGACGCGCCAAGCGCCCGTGACCCACTTCTCGTCGCCCAGTGAACCCCATGCGCCCTGCCTCGCCGACTGAGTAAGGCGGGAAGTTGTAGTGCAGCATAAAGGGATCGCGTCGCTCACCTTCCAGCGCATCGATAATTTGCGCATCGCGCGTAGAGCCAAGGGTCACCGCACCAATCGCTTGCGTCTCACCACGGGTAAAGAGTGCCGATCCGTGCGCCTTGGGCAGGATATCGACCTCGCAGGCAATCGCGCGAACCGTGCGATTATCTCGCCCGTCAATGCGCGGCTCGCCCGCCAGAATGCGGCCGCGGACAATGCGCTTCTCAAGGCTCTTAAAAATGTCCTTGATGTCGTCTTCCGAAGGGCCTTCCTCGGTCGCCAGCAGCGCCACAACCTCGTCTTTAACCTGTCCAACGCGCTCATAGCGCTCGGCTTTTTCCGTGATGCGATACGCATCACCCAGCGGGCCAGAAGCCGCCGCCTCAACCGCGGCTACCAGTTCCGCATCGGCCGCCGGCGCCTGCCAATCCCAGCGAGGTTTACCTGCTTCGCCAACCAGTTCGTTAATGGCGTTGATCACGGTTTGCATTTCCTGATGCGCATACAACACCGCACCCAGCATCTGGTCTTCCGTCAACTCTTTGGCTTCTGATTCGACCATCAGCACCGCATCTTTTGTGCCGGCAACGACCATGTCCAACTGGCTATCCGCGAGCGCCGCGTAACTCGGATTCAAGAGATAACCGCTGGACTCAGTGAACCCAACCCGCGCCCCACCAATAGGGCCGTTGAAAGGACATCCGGACAGCGCCAGCGCGGCTGAAGTACCAATCATTGCGGGAATATCGGGGTCTGTATCTTTGTCCGCCGACATCACTGTACAGACCACCTGCACTTCATTCATGAAGCCATCTTCAAACAGCGGCCGAATAGGGCGGTCGATGAGTCGAGAGGTGAGCGTTTCCTTCTCACTGGGACGACCCTCCCGCTTGAAAAAGCCGCCAGGGATCTTACCGACAGAGTAGGTTTTCTCGATGTAATGCACCGACAGCGGGAAAAACGCCTGACCCGCCTTCGCTTTCTGCTCTGCAACTACAGTACACAGCACGCTGGTGCTACCCATCGTGACCATCACCGAGCCTGTCGCCTGACGGGCGATACGGCCAGTTTCCAGCGTGACCTCGTGGTCACCGTACTGGAAAGTTTTTTTAACTACATTCACTTGTTTTCTCCAAATATGACGAGGCCGGCATGAGGCCGGCCCTCACTGATCCTCAGCGGCGCAGACCCAACCGCTTAATCAATTCCGCGTAGCGGGCGGTGTCTTTTTGCTTGAGGTAGTCGAGTAATTTTCGACGCTGGTTCACCATGCGAATCAAACCACGTCTTGAGTGGTGATCCTGGGCATGATCCTTAAAGTGAGACTGCAGCTGCTCAATATTCGCTGTGAGCAAGGCGACCTGTACTTCCGGCGATCCGGTGTCACCCTCTGACTGCTGATAATCCTTAACAATTTGCGCCTTGACGGCTGCGTCCAACGCCATGATTTTTCTCCAACCTGCTTGTTGATTCGAGCCTATCCGTGCAGGTTTACAGACAGGTTCGTGAAACGGCTCCCGCCGCATAGTTAGTGTGCGAGCAGTCTTTTGGGGGCTAATTTCCCGTCATCTCGCACTTCGCCAACGCCAAGGAATGACCCCTCCTGATCAGCGATCCGCACCATACCACTCTGGGGACCATTTGGCACTACCACTGGTTGGCCCTGTCGAATGTAAAAAGTAGCGGCTTCGGATATCACCAAACAGGGCAAATCTGGTAAACAGGCCTCTATTGGCAAAAGAAAACGGTCCAGATCAGGTTCGGATCCCTGTTCTCTGACCGCGGCCAGTTGTTCAGGCGTCACACACTGCTCAAGATCAAAAGGCCCTGACTGAAAACGTCTCAGAGACCTGACATGGGCGGGCACCCCTAACGCTGCACCGAGATCCTCGGCTAGTGTGCGGATATAGGTGCCTTTGCTACACACCACCTCTACCTTCACTTCTGCGCGTTCGCCTGGCTCAAAGGCGTGCACTTCAAACTGGTGAATCGAGACTGTCCTCGGTGCCCGCTCCAACTGCAGGCCCGCACGAGCGCGCTTGTACAATGGCTGCCCGTCTACTTTCAGAGCTGAGTACATCGGTGGAATCTGCTGAATGACCCCCGTTAAAGCCGGCAGCGCATGGGTCACTGCCTCTAAGGTGACGTGAGCAGCGGAGGACACAGAAATCGTCTCGCCATCTGCGTCGGCGGTGCTGGTGCCCACACCGAGTATGAACGTGCTGAAGTAACCCTTGTCGGCATCGAGTAAAAACTGGGAGAACTTGGTTGCCTCACCAAAACACAAGGGCAGGACGCCCGTCGCTGACGGATCCAGACTCCCGGTGTGACCCGCCTTGGCGGCGCTGTACAGACGCTTGGTATGCTGCAGAGCGGCATTCGACGACAATCCCGAGGGCTTGTCGAGCACCAACACACCATCAATCGGTCGACCCTTACGCCGGCGTGCCATGATTACTCAGAGGAGTTAAGGGGGTCAGACTCTGCGCCGCTCTCTGCGTGAAATTGTGCGTCCGCACGCCGCACTTCACAAAGCAGGCTCTCCATATCTCGCCCGCGACCCACGCTCTCATCGAAGCGAAAACTGATGCGCGGCACCGTCCTCATAGACGAACTCTTGGCGAGCTCTGATCGCAAAAAGCCCGAAACCTTGGACAGAACGACGCTGATTTCACTCTGCTCGGCCTCCGACACGTCACTCATCAAAGTAAAGAAAACCCGCGCATGGGAAAGGTCTCGACTGACCTCCACGCCCGTCAGATTGACCTGCTGAACCCGGGGATCCCGCACAGTGGTTTGTAGCAGACGCGCCAACTCTTCATGCAAAAAATGACTGACCCGCTGGGTCCGTTCAAACTCTCTACCCATGGCCGCGAGATTCAGAGGCTTCTGGCAATTTCGTTGACGTCAAACACCTCGATCAGGTCACCGACCTTCACATCCGTATAGTTTTTGACACCAATACCGCACTCCGTGCCGTTACGCACTTCATTTGCGTCGTCCTTGAAGCGCCGCAGCGATTCCAGTTCCCCTTCATAGATGACGACATTATCTCGTAAGACCCTAATTGGCTTCGATCTAAACACAGTGCCTTCTATCACCATACAGCCCGCAATGAGTCCGAACTTGGGGGAACGGAAGGTATCGCGCACTTCGGCAATGCCGACAATTTCCTCGCGTAGCTCGGGGGACAACATACCTGACAACGCCGCGCGGACGTCATCAATCAAGTCGTAGATCACGTTGTAGTAACGAATCTCGATGCCCTCATTTTCAGCCATTGTGCGGGCTTTACTGTCTGCCCGCGCATTGAAACCAATCATGATTGCCGAGCTGGTGATCGCCAAACTGATGTCTGTCTCCGAGATACCACCCACCCCGCCGGATACGATGTTGACCTTGACCTCGTCATTGCCGAGATCTGCCAGCGCACCCTGAAGCGCCTCGAAGGAGCCGCGAACGTCAGCTTTGATAATCAGGTTCAGCGTTTCGACAGAACCGGCCGTCATGGTCTCGAACATGTTATCGAGCTTGGCGGCCTGCTGTCTGGCGAGTTTAGAGGAGCGCATTTTCTCCTGGCGGAAATCGGCGACTTCACGCGCCTTCTTCTCGCTCTCCACGGCGACCACCGGATCACCCGCGTCGGGGGTTCCATCCAGCCCCAGCACCTCAACCGGTATGCTGGGCCCCGCCTCTTCGATCTGCTGTCCGTTCTCATCCAGCATGGCACGAACACGCCCATACTGCAGACCCGCCAAAACAATATCGCCTTGCTTGAGCGTGCCTTGCTGGATCAATAGCGAGGCAACCGCGCCACGACCCTTGTCAAGCCGGGATTCAATCACGATACCTGATGCGGGAACATCGGATGGTGCCGTCAGCTCCAGCAACTCTGACTGGAGCAGCAGGGATTCCAATAAGTCATCCACACCCTGCCCGGTGTGCGCCGAAACCGGGATGAATTGCGTATCCCCCCCCCAGTCCTCGGGTATGACGTCCTTGGCGGCCAGTTCGTTTTTCACCCGCTCGGGATCAGCCCCTTCTTTATCGATCTTATTGACCGCAACGACGATTGGCACCTCGGCGGCACGCGCATGCTGAATCGCTTCCTCTGTTTGCGGCATCACACCGTCATCAGCCGCAACGACCAGAATGACAATGTCGGTAGATTTCGCTCCGCGAGCGCGCATCGCGGTAAAGGCCGCGTGTCCCGGCGTGTCCAAAAAAGTGATCATGCCCCCCCCCCCCCCCCCCCCCCCCTTATCGGTCTTCACGTGATAAGCACCAATGTGCTGGGTGATACCACCTGCCTCACCACTGGCTACGCGTGACTCCCGGATGTAATCCAGCAACGATGTTTTGCCGTGATCAACATGACCCATCACGGTCACCACCGGCGCCCTGGGCTCCGGCGTGCCTCCCTGATTAGCCAGCGTTTCCTCGAGTCGCTCCTCGACCGCCTCAGCACTCTTCAACACCACGCGATGACCAAGCTCCTCAACGACCAAGGTCGCCGTGTCCTGATCCAACATTTGATTGATATTCGCCATTACGCCGAGGTTCATTAACTCCTTGATGACCTCCCCTGCTTTGACAGCCATTTGCTGCGCCAGATCGCCCACGGTGATGTTCTCGGGGATGTTGACGTCATAAATGATCTTTTCTGTTGGCTGCTCGAAGGCATGCTGGTTGGGCTCGTCCTGCAGCTTTTTCCGCCGCCCACCGCGACGCCTGGCGACACCCGCCTCGGCAGCTTCGAGATCATTAATGGAGAGATTATGGCCCCGCTGCTTACCGCGGGCGCCCGGCACAGCCCCACGCTCCAGTCGGCCCCTACCGGGGCGACGCCGCAATTCGTCCCTGGCTGGAGCGGCAGCGTCCTTGGGGGGCGCCGCGTGCAACCGCTTCGGCTTTCGCTCCTGATCTTTATTCGTCGTCTGCCCTGCAACCTCCTGCGCCTGCCGCGCTTCTTCTTCTGCTCTCGCCTTTGCAGCGGCCTCGAGCTCGAGTTGTCGTGCCTGCTCCTCGGCCTTGCGTCGGGCCGCAGCGCGCTGGCGAAGCAGTTCAGGATCATCACTGTCTGGCTGGCCGGCATCAGCTGGCGCGGCCTCTACTGATGGCTCAGGTGGAGTCGCTTCAGCAGCCGGTGTGACGCCTACCTCCGACTCCGGGATGGCTTCCAGCTCGGGTTCAGCAACAGGTTCGGCGACATCCTCGCGCTTAACGTAGGTGCGCTTCTTGCGCACTTCTACATTAACAGTTCGTTTGCCAGCGCCACCGGCGCGGAGCGTGCTGACCGACTTTCGCTTCAGCGTGATCTTTTTCGGTGCGCCTGAACGCTCTCCATGACTCTGCTTGAGGTGAGTCAACAAGGTCTGCTTGTCCTCTTCCGAGACCCCCTCGTCAGCTGCTGTGTGTGGCAGGCCAGCGTCCTTCATTTGGGAGAGCAGCCGATCGACTGACGCCCCTACTGTCTCTGCCAGCTGCTCTACCGTCACTTGTGCCATGTGTTTCTCCTTAACCGCTCAGTTTCCAGAAGTCTCTACTCGCCCAGTGTCGTCAGGCGGTGGCTTCCTCCTCAGCGAACCAAGGGGCGCGCGCGGTCATAATGAGCTCCGCAGCACGCTCGTCTGTCATATCGTCAATGTCCAGCAGGTCATCCACACCCTGCTCGGCGAGGTCTTCCATCGTCACTATGCCGCGGCTGGCCAGGACGTAAGCGAGGTGCTTGTCCATGCCCTCCATGATCAAGAGATCCTCTGCAGGCTCATTGGCATCGAGTTCCTCTTCAGACGCAATCGCCAGAGTGAGCAGTGCATCTTTGGCGCGCGCCCGAAGCTCCTCAGAAATCTCCTCGTCAAACCCCTCGATAGCGAGCATCTCCTCCAGCGGGACATAAGCAATTTCTTCTAGCGTGGAAAATCCTTCCTCAACGAGCACCATGGCGATGTCCTCGTCTATATCCAGCGTAGTCATAAAGCGCTCAATCACCTCTCCCGCTTCAACCTCTTGCTTTTCGATCGCCTCATCGACGCTCATCACGTTGATGATCCACCCGGTCAAGTCCGAGGCCAATCGGACATTCTGCCCGCCCCGCCCGATTGCTTGAGCCAGGTTATCCTCGGCAACAGCCACCTCCATGGTGGTGTTGTCTTCGTCGACGACAATTGACTCGACCTCAGCAGGCGACATCGCATTAATAACAAGCTGTGCCGCGTTGTCGTCCCACAGGATGATATCGACCCGCTCGTTATCCAGTTCATTCGAGACAGCCTGCACGCGCGAACCACGCATGCCGACGCAAGCGCCCACGGGATCAATCCGTTGGTCACCCGTTTTGACCGCAATTTTGGCCCGAGAGCCCGGATCTCGAGCCGCCGCCCTGATCTGGATCACGCCCTCTGATATCTCGGGGACTTCGATCTTGAAGAGCTCCACGAGCATTTCCTGGCAAGCGCG
>JBJKZJ010000009.1:0-215447 GCA_045560455.1 Luminiphilus sp.
TGGACTGGACGATTGGCGAGAGCCCACCCGAGTTTTATTACAACCTGCGCGCTAACATAAAAGGCGTGCCAAGCTGGTCGCGGGGGCTAGTGCTGACCCGGGATGAGAATCAGACCGACGATCTGATCAGGCGCCTCCAAAAAGAAGTGGACCGGGAGTACCCCGAGGCACAGATTCTGGTTCGCGGGATCGACCAGGGCCCGCCCGTCGACGCGCCACTGGAAGTTCGGCTTTACGGCCCCAGCACCGAGGTGCTCAAAACGGTGGGAGAGACATTCAGGCGACGGGTGGCCGCCCTCCCCGATGTCACGCACACAAAGGTCTCAATGGCCCCGGCGCCCCCTAAGGTCATGTTTGACCTCGATGAATCAGCGCTCAAACGAGCCGGTCTCAGTAAGGCGGAAGTCGCGCGGGGCATCGAGAGCGCCCTCAAGGGTCGAATTGGTGGCGAACTGCTGGAAGGAACCGAAAGATTGCCGGTGCGCGCCATTCTTAAGCGGGAGGAATGGGACAGCACCGACGACCTGATCAATATACGGATCCCCGTCAGAGCACCCGGCCCCGACACACTGGTGCCGGCTGCGCCACTCAGCGCCCTGGGCAGGGTTTCGCTCATCCCGGACGAGAGCCCCATAGCGCGTAAGAATGGGGACCGACTTAATAACGTGCAGGGTTTCCTCAAGCGCGGCGTTTTGCCTGAGGAAGCGCTCAAAATGTTGGCAGCGGACCTCGAGGCTAATCCCATCGCGCTCCCCACCGGTTATTACCTTGAGTTTGGTGGCGACAGCCAGGAGCGGGGCGAGCTGCTCGAGGACCTCATGGCTCCCCTCGGCACAATTCTGGCGGCGATGCTGGCCACTATTTTGCTGACCTTTAACTCATGGCGCCTCACGGGGATTGCCTTTGGCGTGACCGGTTGCTCCTTTGGCTTAAGCCTACTCACGCTGGCAGTGTTTCAGTACCCGCTGGGGATTCAGGCGCTCATTGGCGTCATCGGCTCGGTGGGCGTCTCCATCAACGCCGCAATCATTATCCTAAGCGGGCTCAAGTTAAATGAAGGAGCGACTGCCGGAGAGCCCGACGCGATCGTGGACGTCGTAATGGATGCCAGTCGACACATTGTGTCAACCACGATAACAACTTTCGGTGGCTTCCTGCCCCTAATCCTCGAGGGGAGCCAGTTTTGGCCACCTTTCGCAATGGCGATCGCCGGCGGCGTGCTGCTCTCAACCATTGTCTCTTTCTATCTGGTGCCGCCGCTCTATACGTTGCTCATGCATCCTCGCCGTCACTTCCTGCAACATCGCCCTGAAGTAGCCGTGCCGCCCCCGGCCGCGCTGGGGGAGGTTGCATGACGCAGGCGCGTTATAGCTACCACCACGGCGATTTACGCAATGCTCTGATTATCGCCGCCGCCGAGCTGATTGAACGCGATGGCACATTGGAATTTTCGATGGCAGAGGCCGCTGCCCGAGCCGGCGTCAGCGCAGCGGCGCCCTACCGCCATTTCTCTGACAAGGAGGAATTACTCCGGGCGGTGAGAGAATTAGCGATCCTGGGGCTGGGATACGCTGCTTCAGAGACCGTCTCAAAATATCCAGAGGGTTCGCTTGAGGGCATTCTCGCTATGGGTCACATGTACCTCGGCTACGCCCGCGACAAGCGCGCCTTCTTTTCCTTGATGTGGGAGGACCGCGGCGACATGGAAGCCCGGAGGGAAAAAGTTGCCGAGGAGCACGGGGGTTTTATGCTGCTGGTGCATCTGGTGCAGCGATTTTGCGAAGCAAACCATCTCGCCTCAATCAACAGCCTTCATCTCGCGACACAGATCTGGTCGATGGGGCACGGCATCGCTACGCTTGAGGCGAATCAGCTGATTGATTTATTCGACCGCTCCATCGAGCCCGAGACGCTGCTCGACCAGAGCGTCAGGACAATGCTGGCCGGTGTCATCGGCAGGGCTGCTGACCCCTCACCCGCTTGAGCCGGCGGCTCGACTTGGCCCGATCGGCTGAGGATGGGATACTTCGCCCCCGCCGCCCGTAGCACAACTGGATAGTGCAACGGCCTTCTAAGCCGTAGGTTGCAGGTTCGAGTCCTGCCGGGCGGGCCAATACTTTTGGCCGTCGACCCAAGAAACAGCGCCGCACAAACCAGCCCCGACCACTAGGCATCGCAACCGAATTCGCGCATGATCCGGCCCAATCTCTCCATACGAAGCGGGAGCCTTGATGGCACGCCACATCTTGATCTCTGATGGCCCTGCGCAGCCTAACCCAGCAGACATTGATGCGTTCTGGGAGCGAGCATGCGAACAGCACTTGGATCTGGGGGGTGACTATCAGGTGCGCTCGCTCGGTATTGACGCCGAGACCACGACGCAGATCCTCGAGTACATCAAAACCCGTGACAAGGTTGCCACCTTCAGCTTGCCCTGGGTAATCGAAGCTAATGGGTTTCCTCACCCGGAGCCCGGCACCCCCATTGTGCTTTGCGATTACGTTGGTCAGCCACATTTGATTGTTCGCCTGACTGACGTTCGGGAGACAACGTTCGGGGAAATCGGCTACGCGGAATCCTCGCTCGATGGCCCACCTGTAAAGGACCCCGATGTGTGGATACCGTTACATCGCCAGTACTGGAACGGCTTGCTGGCTGCTTACGGACGCGAATGTACGGACGATATGCCGGTACTGATCGAGCCCTTCGATTACATCAGCGAAGTGTACTGATGACCCTGCCCCGCCGTAGCCCCTACGTGATCATCGGGGCGGGCGTTCATGGACTCAGCAGCGCTTATCACCTCGCTCTACAGCTCCAGGCAACGGGCAGAGGTGCAGGTCGAGACATTGTGATACTCGATAAGACCGGGATCTGCGCAGGTGCATCTGGTATTGCCTGCGGCGTCATTCGCAATAACTACTTTCAACCCGCCATGCGCGAACTCATGGCCCACTCCGTGAAAATATGGGAGAGCGACCCCGAGAGCTATAGCTACCATCCTTTGGGCTACATGCAGATCAGCTGTGAATCCATGCGTGGAGATGTGGCGGCAATCCATGCCCAGCAACAGGCGATTGGCTATGAGTCGGTCTTCATCGAGGGCGCCGCCGAGAGTGAGCGCTACATGAAGGGTCTGTTTTCGGACTGGCGAGCACAGGGCATCACCTCTGTCCTCCATGAGATGCCCGGTGGTTACGCCAATAACGCCCGCGCCATGCACGGGCTGGCGGCCAAAGCCGAGGCGCTGGGCGTGCGCATTATTAGCAGCATTACCGTCAAAGCGCTCGAGAGTGACAACAGTCATGCCATCACCGCAGTCGACACTGACCGAGGTCGCATTGAGTGCGATTACGTCGTGGTTGCGGCCAGCCCTTGGGTAAGGAGTTTCTGGGAAATGCTGGAGCTCCCCATGGAGGTCAGCATCCGCAACCCCGTGACCCGTGAGGTGACCGAGGGGATCCCAATGTGGATCTACTGGTCACTGCAGGAGGGCACGCTGGGCGTTGACCCCAAACTTCAGGTCACCAACGACGGTGCCATGCTAGCGGTCATTCATGTGGATACGGACGCGCCGCTCTTCTCCGACGAGGATGGGCGACTGATTACTGATCAACTTTGGGGCATCTACTACAAGCCCGATTTCCACTTCGGTGGCGTGCAGGGCGGGGCCGCCCCCTATATTGTCGACAAGCCCGCGGCCGACGTGGCGGTAGACCCATACGGACCGGCCTCACCAGAATTCGTGGTGGGCGCAGAATTCGCAGGGATGTGGGTATCGGCGTTGGCGCATTGCCAGGAACGTTTTTCGGGCTCCCTGCCGGAGTTCAAAAAAGAACCCTCGGGAGGCATCGGCGCGTTTACCCCGGACAGCTTTCCGGTGTTCGACAGCATGCGCGAGAACTGCTTCGTTATCGCCGACTCCAACCATGGATACAAGATGATCGGTGTGGGCGAGTTGGTCGCCCAAACTATCTGCGGCGACAAGCCCAGGCTCCTCGACCCGTTTCGCTTCTCACGCTACGCAGAGGGTGACCTACACCCTGTCTCTAACAGCCCTTTTCCGTGGAGTTAAATAACTGGTTGAGACGGGGTTTTTATACAAAGACCGACCTCAATCCCGGCTGAGCCTAGGCCGATACAAAAGGGATTTTCCCCGCTCTTAAGCAGGCGTACACTCCCGCCTATCAACCTCAACGCTGGCCGATATGAACCCGACTGATCCCATCGCCTCCACCGCTGAAATCAGTCCCCACGGCGCGGCTGATCCGTCGATTACTGAGAGTGCCGCGCTATCCAACCGGGCTTACACCAGCCACGACGATTGGCTGAAAGAGCGGGATACGGTCATCGCTCAGACCTGGGCGGGGCTGGGATTCAGCAGTGATATCGCCGAGCCTGGCAGCGTCTACCCGGTCACGTTTATGGGACTGCCCCTGATTATGGTGCGTGACCGCCGCGGCCACGCGCGGGTGTTTCACAATGTTTGTCGGCACCGCGGCATGCAACTGGTCGCCGAAGCCGGTGACGCCGGCTTAGTCATCCGGTGCCCGTATCACAAGCGGGGCTACGATCTCAGCGGGCAACTGAAAATGACCCCTAATATCGGTGGTATGGGCGTGCACGAGGTGGCCGGCTTTGATTGTGCTAATCACGCCTTGATCGGGGTTCGTTGCGAGGAATCGATGGGCGTGGTCTTTATCAACCTGTCCGGTGATGCGCCCGTGTTGCCAACACATCTGGAGCCGCTGCTATCGCGCTGGCGCGAACTCGCTGGGCCGGCATTCGACGAGCAACTCATCGCTGACACCGGTGAATTCGGCTCAATGGCGCTGGTGCTGAACGGCAACTACAAATTGGCGGTGGAGAACTACTGCGAGTCCTATCACCTGCCCTTCGTCCACCCCGACCTGAATACCTACTCGCCCCTCGATGCGCACTACAACCTGACCGTTGATCCGCTCGCCTCCGGTCAAGGCACCCGGGTGTACGATTTGACCCGGGGCGACAGCGAGCAGCTACCGCAGTTTTTGGAGTGGGATCGTGAGCGCCTCAAAACCGCGGAATACCTGTCTCTCTACCCCAACGTATTGCTGGGCATTCAAGCCGACCACTTCTTCGTCATTCTGCTGATGTCAGAGGCCGTGGATCAGACCCAGGAGCGACTGCAATTTTTGTATGCCAGTGCCGGTGCTACCGGCGATTCGTATCGGGAGCGACGCGAAAGCCTATACGCCGCCTGGAGCAGTGTGTTTGCCGAGGACATCTCAGTGGTAGAGGGCATGCAAAGAGGTCGCGCCTCCCCTGCCTTCGACGGCGGACTGTTCACGCCACTCATGGATGTTCCCACGCATCATTTTCATCAGTGGTTCCTCTCACGCCTTGAGAAGAACACCACTCGCGCGGTGAGCTGACATAAAAAAACCCCGCACAAGGCGGGGTTTTGTATCACGTAGGGCAGAGCCTACTCGACCCGTGTCACCATGGCGCTGGCTGTGAGGATGGTACGGTCAGGACGAATCACCGTGTACTCGTACTTGAACTGGTTCGCATCCTCGGGCATCAGAGACAGTGACCAGGTATCAACGTATTCGTCTTTACCCTCAACCAGGCCACTTTCTGAAGCGTCAGTTTTGAATTTGATGACGCCCCCCTCTGACGAGACCAGTCTCGCAACCGGCTTGTTCATCAGCCCACAGTAATGCGTCGACACCACCGTGCCCTTCTGCACGTTGAAAATATTGAGCATCTCAACGTCGTCTTCACTGCTCTCCTCGAGTAGCGCACTGCCATTGGACTTGCTGGTGTAGTTGAGCTGCAGAATCACCGAGGTCCCATCCGACTTGCCCAGAGTTCCTTGCCACTGCCCCTGCAGTTGCATCAGCCCTGCAAAGGCCTCTTCGGTCATTCCATCGCCAGCTAGTGATGGCAGCGACAGCAGCGACGCAACCGCGCCTATAAGTAGCGTTTGACGCATCATTTTCATCATCGCTCCCTAGCGCCGAATCGCGGTAGCGGCAAAGGTGAAGTTCTGACACTCAACCATCGCATCCCATTCAGCCTGCAGAGCTGAACCGTTCCAATTGTCTGCACCCGCCTGGGCCGCTGACTCATTGGCAAACAGATCAAGCCAAACAAAGTCCGTATCTTCCAGATCAAACTGCGGCTCCATGATCCAGTAGCCATAGTCGCTGGATGGCTCCGCATCCAGTGAGGCATCGTAAGCAGCGCGGAACGCATCGAAACGGGCCTGATCATAGCCCTCGTTGAAATTGCAGAAATCAAAGCTGGGGATGAAGGTACCACCCTCTGGCGTCGTGCTTACATCGCTGTCACGACCCGCGCCAGGGCTAAAGGTGTAAACGTTCTCAGCATCATAGTAAAGCGCGCCATCCAGCTCAGCAGTCCACTCCTCTAGCTGATTGGCATTCCAATGCGCCCAGGCTGACTCGCGAGCCTTCATCGAGGGCCACAAGAGCACCCAAATGACATCGAAGTCATCGGTCTCAAACTGCGGCCTCAGGACATTAGCACCCATCATGTCGTAGCCACCTGCGTCGATGCGGGCATTCCACCGCGCCACGATGTCGGCGAACTGCTCTTCTGTGACATCCGGACCGACGTCGTTCCAAACGTAATCAACAATAACGTCATTGGCTGGCGCACTGGACTCGGCTGGCGCACTGGCTTCAGCAGGCGCTTCCGGCGCCTCGCTGGCGGGCTCCTGACTCTGACCGCACCCCCACTAAGAGCGCAAAAGATGCAAATGCTGCGAATACCATTTTCATAAAGACCCCCTGTTTTTTGCTTGACGCGACATGCGCGTGGCCCAAGTAGACCAGTATCATGCCTCGGCCTCAAGTTTGATTCCGCACCAATTGAGTGCCTCATTGACTCATTTTCTCGACTACATATCCCCAAAGATGCGATTTTGGCAATGGCCATCACCGGACTGCTATGTTGTGCGGTCTCGACATGAATTGGGTTTGGCGGGTCACATTTTTGGGTGCTGGCTCACAGTGCCCCCTTCAACCGCGTATTGGCCACCCGTGCAAAAACTGGCTTCATCTGAGGCTAAAAAAACCGCCATGGCGGCAACCTCCTCGACGGTACCCATTCGATTGAGCGGCGACATGCGGTTGCAGGCCTCTTCGACCTCAGGCGCCTGCTGAATCGCAGTCTTCAGGATATTGGTCAACGTCGCACCGGGGTGGATCGAATTGCACCGGATGTTCAGTCCCTCGTTGGCGCAAAATACCGCTACTGATTTGGTCAAACCCACCACGCCTGCTTTAGAGGTGGTGTACGCGACATCGGGTATCGCCAGAAAGGACGTGGACGAAGCGGTGTTAATGATGGAGCCGCCTCCGCCACCCGGGTTCTCGCGCATCAGCGCAATCGCCATCTGGCATCCCAGCATGACACCCGTGAGATTTATGCTCATCAGGCGCTGCCATGCCTCGACGGTCACAGCAGTGATATCGAGACTGCTGACAATACCGGCATTGTTAACCAAGGTGTCGAGTCGGCCGTATTTGTCTGAGATGGTGCCTTGCAACTGCTGCCAACTGTCCGGGTCGCTGACATCAAGCGTGATGAACTCTGCGCCACACTCGGCGGCGATCGTAGCGCCGTTCGGTTCATCGACATCCGCCAGCAGGACGCTGGCGCCTTCGCTCCGAAAACGACGCACCATGTCCTCGCCAATGCCCGATGCGCCACCGGTCACTACCGCCACCTTGTCCTGCAACCGACCTGCCATACCGCCCTCTCCGTATTGTTACTGGGAGAACACTAGCATCGCGCTGGACTCAACGCATCGTAGGTGTCATTCGGCAGCTAGCGACGGCCGTGGTCATCCCATCGACAAACGGTGAGCCGAGAAACGCCGAGCAATCGCGCGGCTTCACTAAGGGTGTACCCCTGCTCGATATAGCTTTGCAGTGCACGCAATCGCCGCTGGTGGGCCAGATCGTAGATCTGGGCGCTACTCAGCGGGCCGCCTCGGTTAGCAGCAGGCGCTACAACCTTGGCCTCTGAATCGCGAGGCTGAGACGGCTCTGACTGCGAGCCACGCTTTCCCAAGCGGTAGTGGCTAAAACCAAAGATCATTAGGGGACCACCCAAAGAAGCACCTGGGTGTTACTGCGGCTTGAGCAGATTGGATCAACTCCAACCCATCGCGCCCGCCCAACGGCATCCTGTCGCATTGGTGCTCCACCCCTTCCGCTTCCTGCCACGTAAAACGCGTAAGGCTGTGATCTGGCTCAATTTAACGCTGTCGCGGCAATAAAGTCGTTGAGGTATATTTACCCGGGCACGGTTTGCACAGTGGATGCCTTTATTGCCCTCGGGTCTCGGTATGGCGTCGGCGACGATGCGACGGTTCCGGGGTCGGGAACAGCTCAGGTTAACCAGGAGGTCAATCGCTATGAATAATCGGGAAGACGACAATCGCCCAGAGGACGAAGCGACGCCAGCAGACACGGGTAGCGATAACGATATGGGGCGCAGCGAGCCACCCTTAGATTCAGAGAAGAGTGACCCCGCGATGTCGGACCAACTCGGCCTGGAAGCATCGTCCTCAGCCGACGACATACAGGCCGACATTGACGCCGACACCGAAGATGACGCGAACCCCGAAGACGAAGAGCCCGGTAAAGACTGGCTGGTGGATACCGGCCTTGCCGCAGCCATCAACCCCCAGACCGAAACCGACGGACAAACCTCTGGTGATGACGAGACGGAAGACACCGCGGACGACGAGGACAGTGACCGCGAAGAGGACGAGGATGCTCTGTGGGCGGATGACGACGATGGGGACGACACCGAGGACGATGACGAGGACGAGGACGAGGGCTTAGACGGAGAGGACGAAGACGACTACGAGGACCAAGACGAGGACGACGACGAAGACGAAGACGATTTTGAGGATGACGAGACCGCGTTAGACGCCCAGTCATCCATGCCCCCCTCCCGCCGAGCGTCGCTCGGCGTGGCCCATTCTCGTTGGGGGTGTTGCACTGGTGCTTATAGGCTTCGGCGGATGGGATCTCTATCAAGAGCGCGCCACCTTGCAGGCCCGCGTGGTTGAACTAGAGCGAAATCAGTCCAGAGCCAAACAGGCGGTCGAGGTCGACGCCAAAACACTTGCAGCGCTCGAAGCTGATAATGCCGCGCTGACACTCCAGCTAGACAACCTCTATCGCGATTACGACACGGCAATGGCTGAACTCGCCAAGCTTCAGAGCGACGGCGAAGCATTGGCTGACCGCAGGAAAGAAAGTGGAGCGAATCCCGATGACGAGGCCGCCAGTTTGAGTAAATCAGGGGCTAGCGGCCCGGTTGAGCTGGAGAGCCTCTCCCCCGCCTCAACCGCCCCGAGCTCTGACGAGAGTGTAGCCGGGTCGGCAGGAGACTGGTTCGTCAATATTGGGGCTTACGCCAGCGAGCAATCTGCTGAAAACTGGTCGTTACGGCTGCAGAACTCGGGTTACGACGTGGTCGTGCAGGAAATTCAGACCGCAGAGGGCAAGACGCTCACGCGGGTGAGACTGACAGGGTTTGGCTCCAAGGCGGCAGCACAGAGTGTAGCGACGGAACTAGAGGCGAACTACGGCACCGGCCCCCTGTGGGTCGGACAACTGAGCGAATAAGCACCGCAGCCGCATAGGGCGGCCTCGAAAGGACTCAGGAAAATAAGTGACCTCCCCTCTCTACCGACGAGGCGAGGTCTCCGCACATCAGGTGAAACTGTGCTGCTCTATCGTCATTTCGTCCTGAGTCGCGTCAAAGTGTGCAATGTACAAACTCATGTCACCGTTGCTGACGAGATCAATGTAACGAGCAGTCACCTTAGTGCCCTCCCGCTTCCATCTGCCCGAAAACGACCCCGCAAAAAAGGCGCCATCGTTCATCGCACCCCGACCAGATCCAAAACACTCACCGCCACTTTTATCAGGTGACGCTGCGGACACCAGTGTTAGCGAGAATCTCACCTTCCCGTAGTCGTTCATTTTGGTCATACAGTGAAAGGTGACACCGTCGTCGCGCACTTCTGTTGCCGAGACGGTGCACTGCAAATCATCTTTTCTCTCTAGCATTTTCTTCATCCCCTATTGGTTTGGTGTTAATCGTTGATTCGCCACTCTGATGTTGTAGAACGTTCTCTGGGATACGGGCTCGGCCAATTCCCGGGAGTCAAACCAGAGCGACCGCAAGGATCCTATTCTCGGATCTTCTGACAGCCGCTTCAGATTGGCGGCCCGTTCCTCCCAAGTGGTGGAGAGCGCGACGAACTCCAGGTGCCCAAGGCTACCCTCGTCCTGCATCCACAGGTCGACCTTGAAACCCGCATCCTCAAACATTTTCTGGGTTTCTTTCATCGCAGAGATAGCTTCTGTCTCCAGATTAGGTCGGGGAGCAAAAGAATATTGGTCCACCACAAAAACGCCCGATTCCGGTTCGTCGATCAGGGCCATTGAATAACTATCAATGGGCCTGAGCGCGGACTGGGGGTACCATTTGTCATTGAAGTACTGCTCCCACGCCTCGCCCTTGTAACGCACCTTTTCTCGGTGAAACGCGTCCTCATAGAACTCAGCCCAAATCACGACACCATCACCGCCGGGGCCGTATCGCTGGAAGTGCAGCGCGAGCGTCATTTCGGTTTCATCTGCGATACGCGCCGCTTCGTTGAGAAGCTCGTATGCCTCGACTGCTTTGCCCGGCTCAATCTCGTAATAAAAGATATCTGCAACCTGTGACATTGCGGACAAAGGCAGTAACCAGCCTGCCAGCAACGCGAAAATTCGTGGTCCCATGAAATTCCCCCTCTTTTTTGCTTAAATCGCTCAAACCTATATCACGGATCGCTTTAGGTAAAGGTTTGGCGTATTCAACGATCCACGGCTATCACTGCAGGCGCCGCGATCCCGCGGGATCACCTGCGGTTCACTTATTGAAAAAAGCTCACCGTGTCTTTACGGTGCGATACGAATCACCATCTGGAGCACGCCATGGGCGTTCTGGCCTTTAACCACTTCAACATTCGCGCGCCGCGCGCGCTTCTGGAGGAGGTCAAGCACTTTTACCTGAGTGTCATCGGCCTTGAGGAAGGGTTTCGGCCCGATGTGCCGGTTCATGGCTATTGGCTCTATCTGGAAGAGTTACCTGTGCTGCACCTGATGGAGTGGTCCGGTATCGATGAGCCACCCCCCTGTGAGCGGGGGTACCTTGATCACGTGGCGTTTTCCTGTGCGGACCTCAGCGGCTTTATCAAAAAGCTCGACCAACTCGGTGTGCCTTATAAGCGGCGAGACTTCGCTTCGGCGGATACCCGATTCACTCAGCTCGAGGTCACCGACCCGGTAGGCAATGGGGTGGAACTGAACTTCGCCGAGGAGGAAGATCCGCAACAGAGGTAATTGCCACGAGGCGCCCTACGCGAGGCACCATAAAGGCGCCGCTGTGAGGACACTTCCTCCGCTCATTGATTCATTGCCGACGTCACAGCCTCTATGGCAATCGCCTCTGTCAGGAATGGCTGACCGGGGAGAATATTCCAGCCGGTGATGACGATAATCGTATCCAACTCAGGCAAGACAATCGGTCGCTGACCTCCAAACCCTTTCCCAAAGAGTGCCCGCCGGGACTCGCCCCGATACTCATACGACTCCGACCACCACGACAAGCCAAAGGCCTCACCGCCCTCTGCCGCGGTAGAGAACTGCGGAGAGAACGATTCCTGCAGCCATGCCTCCGAGATGATTTGCCTGCCCTGCCAACGGCCCCTTTGGTGCACCAGCAGCATGATCCTCGCGAGATCTCGGGTGGACAGGTACAGACCCTCCTGGGCATCGGCAAGCCCGGATGGCGTGCGGTCCCAGTAGTAATCCTCGATGCCCAGGGGCTCCAGCAGGTGGCGTAGCGCGTACTCCTCGATATCGATACCGGTCGCCACCCGAAAGATGTGCCCGAGCACGAGGGTGGCACCGCTGTTGTAATTAAAAACGGTGCCCGGCTCACTCGTCATGGGCGCGTCAAGGGTATAACGCACCCAGTCAAGCGACTTCGCCATGATGGTGAAGGTATTGGCGGGGTCGGAGTATGGCAGCCGCTCATCCCACTCAAGCCCGGTAGACATATTGAGCAGGTGCCGCAATGTCATTCTCCGCTTTCGATCGTCCACGTTTGCCACCGCAGACGCATCAAAAAAGGAGAGCACCGGCGTATCCAGACTCGGCAAGTCACCCCGCGCAATGGCCATACCCAGTGTTAGCGAAACGACTGACTTTGTGACGGACTGCAATGTGTGCAGTGTTGTGCCCTTGTAAAAGGGGTGCCAGAAGGCATTGAAGTAGTTATAGGGCCCCGAGGGGTCGTTAATCACAAGTGGCCCAGGTGTGCGGGCCTCTTCTCCATAAATCGCCGCGTAATCGTGACTGAAATACTGCTCAAAGACGATTTTTTGGTGCCTCACGATCAGGAACGAATCGATGTATCCATACTTGCCCGCAAGTAAATCTCGATGGAGCGCTGAAAGTGCTTCGGTAGAGAGACCCACCTCTTCAGGCGCCGCGGATTGCCATTTAAATGTTGGTGCCCGTTGCACGGTGGGCTCATCCGCGATGACTACAAAGCTCAACAGCACGCAGAGAAACAGCGCGGAGAGCATTATGTTCAAAAGGTGCAGTGGGGTCATGGCGACTCGCATGGCACGAGCTTACCAGAGGAGAGTTAGAGGCAGAGGGGGCCAGAGCCGCGGCGTGGGGAGCACTTTGTAGGGGGAGCCCTGTTTAGCTCCGATCTGCGTCTTTTTCCCTCGCGCCGCAATGAAGACGCTACCGCCGCGGGCACGCAGCGTCCAAGACTATTAGCCTCTGTCAAAGCAACTGTTTAGATCGAAAAACTATGAGAGCAGTCATTGGCATATGAGGACGCGGTCTGGCAGGCCCTCGAACTCAATGGTGCGACCGCATACCGCATTTTTTACTGATTGTGCCGGCACCTTATCAACGGCGGGATCGCCCAGCAGTATGGCGCCGTCTGGTTGCACATTAACTGGGATGACAATGCCCATATCCGGTCGAGGGATGATCCCCATCGTCTCGACATAGGCCTTATCTGCTGCGCGATCAAAATCCTTCAAAATGAAGTGCTCGTCCTCGATCTGGGCAACCAATAACGAAAAAGGCGTCATAAGCAACGACAAAATAACGACGTATGCTCGTGTTTTAAAACTTAATGTCACTTCAGCCTCCGAGGCGCCGCGTTAGAGCTTACATAGTGGCTGCCACAGTAGCTCTGGCAGTGGCTTAAGTAGCTTAAATAGTGGCTAACGTTTGTTTTAATCCATCCCCTAACCTAGTGCTTTGGCCGTCCCCTTTCCATTGTTAGGCTAACCCCAGGCGGGAGAGGAACCTTACAAGATATGGGTTGTCGTTCTCTCTACGGCTTCCAAATAACGCCAGCGCACGCTATACCGTCAGGCGATACTTTTGACTGTAAAACACAGGCAAGTCCATTCTGTAGGGTTTTTTCTCTCTGAGCAGTGTTCTTTTGGGCGTCCAGTCAATGATCAGATGGACCCTCCCTAGCCCAGAATCATTGCGAACCGCATGCACATTTGCATTGTTGATTTCCCACACCTCGCCCTCGGCCAGATGCCGACCTTCCCCACCTACAGTGAAAACGACTTCGGGGTGCGTAATGATGGGTATGTGAATGCGTCTGCAGTTGATCAGTGAGTAGCCGCTGTCTACGTGGGGGCGTATTTGAGACTGTGGATCCAGCTTCGCGAACAGGATTCGAATGAACGTGCCGTCCGGGCCAAAGTGATTCGTCAACTGATTTAAAATTGGCTGTATGAGCGGCTCAAATATGGAGTACAAACGGCCTCTATTGGGCGGCGTGTGCGACATATCATCCGATAGCAACTGAATAGTCTGTGTCGCACGATGAACATCAAACACCGTGTGGCGATCGGATTCTGCCCAGACGGCCTCGGGCAACTCTCGCAATGCCGTCGCCAGAGATTCGATCTCTACGGTTTCGCCAATTTCGAGAAAATTGGGGGCTTTACCCGCCAGCTTGGGTACGCGATGAAGCGCGTCGATGTTGATCCGCGGCTCCTGCGCCGGAGCATGTTCGAATTCGTAGCAGAAAAGACCGAGAGGCCGCTGCTCTTTGATGCGGACCAACTCGCTTAGCTCATGATCGTAGTAGTGCGAGTAGTGACTGTGCCGCGATGTGTTGACTGAGGGCTGCTCGCGGAGGTACGCCTTCACTGCCTCTGATTCTTCAATACCAACGTGTTCTAGCGCAGCGCAGAACTCGTCAGCGAGGTTTTCAAACCGAACCAACATTAACTGCGGACGGTCAGTCCCAAACATTCGCTCCAGAAGCGTGGTGTAATAACCATCGGAGTCGCTTTTCATCTGCTCAACACACTGCTTGGTAAAGCCAGAACCTCGATCATCAGAGAACTCATCAAGAAGCAGCGACTGATGGATCCGACGACTCAATTGGCTCACCTCTGAGGAGTCGGGGTAGCGAATGAGACGGGTGATTGTCTCTTTGAAACCCAGCTGCTTTCCTCTTGAAACGATGTTAAACAGCGGATTCCTCACCCCTCGCAAGTTATTAAACGCGTACCAAGAGACATACCAATCCCAGTGGTTCCTCACCACTCTAATAATAGGAAGCGATGCAGCACTCGCCGGCAACATGGAGATTGGGTAGTGGTATCCGATCTCTCGGGCGTCAGGAATGCACTTCAGTAGGGCATCGTTGATGGACTGGCCGGCCGCCTTGTGCAGATGAATAAAAGAAAATCGGGATGTACAAATCATTCGGCGAGTTTATCAGGGGCCCGCGCTTTGGGAGATTGGCGCAACAACCTCGCCAACCGCAAACGTCATCGCCTGGCCCGCCAACTCGACGCGGTCACCTTGCACGTGGCACGACAACTGCCCTCCCCGGGCGGAACACTGCCAAGCCGAGAGGGTGGTCTTACCCAGCCTCTCTGACCAGAATGGTGCCAGCAGACAATGCGCAGAACCGGTAACGGGATCCTCATCCACACCATAGTGCGGACCAAACATTCTCGATACAAAGTCAACCTCATGCCCGGGCGCGGTCACGATCACGCAATGCTCGACGGCATCCGCCAATGCGGTGATGTGCGGCGCCAAAGCCCGCACCGACTCCTCGCTTTCCAGCTCGTAAAGGATTTGCCATGGATCAGCACTGGGCCGAGCACCTAACAGCACACGAGCACCTAAAGCGCTCGCAACCGCTTGCTCGACCGGATGTTCCTCGAAAACCACCGCCGGCAGATTGATTGCGATCAAATCACCCGCAATTCGGGCGACCAACTCTCCCCTAAATCGTGTGTTGAACTGCACTGAACCATCATTTGTACCCAGCTCACGAGCGAGCACATGAGTAGCCGCCAGCGTTGCGTGCCCGCACAAGGGCACTTCGACAACGGGGGTGAACCAACGCAGCTCATATACGCCCTCTGACTGCCGAACGAGAAACGCCGTCTCGGACAAATTGTGCTGGGCCGCCAGTGCCTGTAACTGCGCATCTGCCAGCCAATCGTCAAGGAGCATGACGGCCGCAGGGTTGCCGCCGAACGTGCTGTCGGTAAAGGCATTAACGATGTAATAGGGCAGCCGCGCGGGACTGCTCACTGCTCGCCCTGTTCCTCTTCGTACACGGCCACGATCAGATCGCTAACGGCCCAGACGTCTTCCTGAGTCGCTTGAATTTTTCTCTCGCTTGTCTGCACCACCGAGTAGATGTAGTTCAGCGTGCGCTCCATCTCCTTGATTTCGCTCTGCTGGAACAGGGCGATCGCCACCAGCGCGAGTAGTACGGCGTTTGCCTTAACGTATTGAATCGCTGCGTTCACGGGGTGCTCTCCTTTTTGAGTTCAAGATGGCCTGATTCTAGCGAGGTAACGCACCTGTGGCTTCAGCCGAAGGTGACGGCTCTGATCACTGCGTTATCTGCTCCGGGCAAGGGAACTTATCCATCACCGCCAGATAAAGGGTCAATGCCGCATCAACTTTCAGGTCTGCAGGCATCACAGCGAGCTCCTCGCGCCAGAGCTTTTCGACGACGTCTGAATCGAGCGTATCGGGCGCACAATAGGTTTCGGGGGATTTGGCATGCCAATAATTTTGGTAGCCCGCGGACATTTCAAGTGCGCCGGTGATGTAGGCGGAGCAGGCAAAACGCTCAGACGCATCGTCGCTGTCGCAAAGATGCAGCGGAAAGTCCGCGCTGGTGAGCGCGGCGGCCGGCATCGCCAGGCTGGCCCACCCCGCAAAGACCGCAGTAAGCAGTGGCGTTTTCATGACGCAGGCCTCCCAGCACGGACGGTGCACTTGTCGCCAACATCTAGCCAGTCGAGACGCTGGCCGGTCAAGAGTTTAAGGCAGGAACGGACCCAGCATCGAAGCTGCTGGGTACGGGGCACAGGATGCGGGATGAGGACCCCAATGAGGTTGCAGCGATTGCGTCCACCGGGACGCTGCCAACCGGCTCAAACAAGGCTGAGGATGGCCTCGGACACTCGTAAGAGGCACCGGTATCGTCTAAAAAAAAAGGGTCGTAATGGATTGTTCTAACGCGCCAAGGACTTGGCAGAAAGTGTCAAAGAGGAACCGCTCTCGCTGCTAACTACACCCACGGTGTTAAGCCCTTACAGTGACGGACCGCGCGCTGAGCACACAAAGATCGACCCGCACCACCTAACAGCAAGACTCACTCTCCAAGGGGCGCGATCACGCGGGCGACTCCCGCGCGCTCAGATGAGGCGCACTTGGATAAAACCCACTTCAGGTGGCTTTGGGCAGCTCCTAGTTAATTGGCACGCCTGATAATACTGCCCGTGTAGACAATGGCTTCGCCGCATTGAAACACCTGGGCCGCCGCCGCTTGCTCCTCTGCTACCACGCCAGCCATCCAGACCTGGTCAACATTTCTGCCCCATTGCGCCAACGAGGGATGTACGTAGCTGACCATAAAGTCATGTTGCGCAAATTGGGCTGGCACGCCCTGTCTGGGCACGATGATCCGTGATTCCTGCACGGCCCCTGCCTCTGCACCCGCCAGCATCGTTGCAGAATGCGCGCTGTACACCTCCTCGATAGTTGAACCCTCATTGAGGTTGCAATACCAGTAGGCCACGACCATCTCATCGGTCATGACATCTACAGGAATGGGTGGACCCACCGCATACTGGGTTGCCAACATGCTGATCGAGCAATCCGAGGCAGGCCAGTCGTTAAAGACATCGCTACTCCGCCAGGCGCTCTGGCCGGCCGCCATGGACTCATTAGAGCTTGTGGCACCCACCCACAGCATGTCGACGGCAGTGGGTGGCGACCGATATAGAGGATTCAGAATTGCCGCCGAGTAATCCTCGCGGTCCTCGCTGTCCATCCACGCGTTCCAACTGTCTGCAAAATCCGCCACTGAGGCCGGTGTCTGGCCCTCGTTATATTTGCAGGCGTGGTACTCGGCCCATGTCATCGGTGGCAATTGCCCCGCCAAGACAGACGTTGATACGAGTGCGGCCGCCGCGGCCAAAAGTCGCTTAATCATTCAAAAACCCCCGCTAAAGAGACTGAAAACAAACATCACCTTAACTTACCGCCGCTAGAGAGGCTAAAACAAGCCTATGACACCTTACCGGGGGTTCATTTCGACCTGCTTGGTGGTATACCTACTGGCGTACTGAAAAAACGAGGGGGTTAAACCATGAAATTACTTGTCATGTTCATCGCGGCGGCGCTTTCAATACCGGCGCTATCGGATAACCATTCGCCAGAGAATCCCTATCTGGGCTTCTACTACTTCTCAGCGCCCAACGCTGAAGCGGTAGTAAAGGCGATGGACACATTTTATGACTCGGACTGCGGCAAGCAATATCCTGCAGACGTCGCGTTGGCCGAGCAGGTATTCAACGGCGGCTATGAATCAACGCACTTCTTTCTAAACAGCTATGCCAATGCAGCAGCTCAGCAGAAAGCCGCTGAGATATTCCGCACGTGTCCGGCGGCACTGGCATTTCTAACTGAGATGAGCGAGGCCGGAGTCGTCTTCACCATGGAGCATTTGAGCTTCCCCCTCATCGCTGAAGGGGATTCCAATCAGGATCTGGCCTTTGCCAAATTTGATGTGAAAGTCGCGCCCCAGAATCAAGCGGCCTACGCGATGGCACTGCGCAAAATGATGAACGCGGCCGCCAAAGACATCGAAGTGCGCTCTTACGGCAATAATCTGGCGATGTTCGGTAATGACCGGTTTACGAACTCGGTGTACGTGGGCGCAGAGTCGCTGACACAACTCGAGGCAATCCAGCAAGCCCTTTTCGCCCACCCTGCCTACGCGGCGTTCTCAAAAGAGACGGCAGACATGCGAGATAGCGTGAATACTACGCAGGTCTTGTTCGTTAAATCCTATCCCATGCACGAACAGTAGTTTTTTGCGGGACAAGTGCCCCCTCAGACAAGGGGGTATTTTTTTGGGCCGGTGGTTGCTACAGCGCCCAGATCTCAGTCACTCTCCCCTCTTCATCGATTTGAAACACCTCAACAATATCGAGGACCACCCCTTCCTTATCTTTGATATGCAGGTAGCAGGTCACAGAGGCGCCAAACTCGACGATATCCACCAGCTCTTGTTCTGCGCCAATATCAGTGAGCCACCCAAAGATGACGTCTCTCACCTCGTCGTGGCCCGTCACATCAAAACCCATGGTCGGCACATGCATTCGGTAGTCTGGTGTGCGCGCCACCTTTGACCACTCCTCGTAACCACCGCTCGCATTCAGTTTGTAGTGCCGGATGGCCTCGCCAATCGGTGAAAGCGTCTTCATCACCTTTGCCCCTCTGAGTAGATTTCGTCTCGATGGATCATATCAGCGATGTGCCCAGCCACGCCGTGCGTGTCGCTGTTGGGAGTCGCCCGTATCAGCGCCGATCGTCGGCTACTCGAGTCGTTTGAGTTCTTTGAATTTGCCATGCGCGTCGAAGTACACGGCAAACTTACCGCTGATGCCGTCCTGAGTGACGAAGGGCTTAAACACTTCCCATGGCAGGCTGATTGTCTTGCCGTTATCAGCGACCACCCTCACCCGCTTGTATTGCGCGGCATAAAAAGTGCGCGTCTGGTGCTCACTTATGGACAAACTGAAGATCGCGAAAGGCATGGAACCAGTCTATCAGCGGCGACTGCAAAATCCGCAAACTGAGCCCTGACGCGCGCCACACGCAGGTTTCGGAGGTGTTACGGGGCTACAGGTGCTGCCCGTCTCTGTAGTACCAGCGATCTTGCCTCCACTCAAAACGGCTTCTCTCGTGCAACCGGTGGCCCTTTCCGTTTATCTTGAACCACGCGACGAATTCTACGTAGCCCATCGAGTCGCCGGCGGCACCTTGCACAGTGTCGCGAATGCGCAAACCCAGCCAGCGCTGCTCGCTATCAAAGCGCACCCTGCTGGGGCGCGTGTCGGGGTGCCAAGTGCCGAGCAGATAGGCCTCGTTGCCCAGCACAAAGGCGCTATAACGCGAACGCATCAGTTCCTCGGCACTAGCTGGCAAGGCGTCGCCACTCAGAAAACGGTTGCAACAAGCGCTCAATTCAAGCTCGCTGCCGCAGGGACACAGGCTCTCGTTATCGCCATCAGAGTTTGGCAAGTGTAGGGCCGCTCCTTAATGGTTAGCGTATGTCTACCTGCGAGGCTTCCAGGGGAGGCCGACTACTACGCAGGCCACGGTGCCAAACACCAGCGCCATAAGCGGCGCGGCATCGTTGCCGTCAAGTATCACAGGGTAAAGCGCCAACAACGCGAACAGCCACATTCCATACCCAAGCGCCTTTTTCATCACCTGCATCTCAATGACCCCTCTAAATTTTAGTCCAGAGTGCCGCACCGAATCCTTAGCCAAAGGTGACGTGAGCAGAATTGCAGGGCCGAATTGAAATGCCGAATTGAAGAGCAGATGTCTAAGTGGCAATCTGACTGGTACAGTCTCTAGACGTCGACAATTAAGGGAGAGAAACCATGCGGGTGATTGTGATCCTGTTGGGGACGGTGCTTGTCACATTCAGCCTCGCACTGCGGGCGGAGTGGCAATGGAACGGAGCCAGCGCGGAGGACTACGAAGAGGAAGACCAGGCCTCAGAGGCGATCTGGTCAGATGAAGATTGCAAGGCCATCAGCCAGGCAGCGGGCCTTTACCTGTATCTCTCGGGTGACGTCGTTGAGCGATCTGACGAGGCCGATGAACAGAAGAAAAAAGCGGCCTTATTCAAGGCCGGTGTGGCACTGAGCCAACTGTCAGTCAATCACGCCGAGGTCTACGACGTCTTCTGCAAATAGTGCGGGCGCATGGGGAGGCTGACTCCCGTTGAGTAACGATCAATGGGTGCTGGCCGCTATGCTCGGCTGCATCGTCATGCTGGGGTATACCGTCCGAGCCGGGCTCCGCTTGCGCGCTGCGAGGCGAGAAGGCCTGAGCCCTGAGGATCTGGAATACGGGTGGGAAACCGTTGTCGTGCTCGGGCTGGTGTGGTTCGCCGCGCTGCTCTGGTTTGGGACACTCCTCGAGTGATAACTCGAGGAGCCTTTGTGTCGTCGCGCTCAGTATCCCGTAATCTGCGGACGGGGAAATGTCTCTGCCATCATCGCAGTTTTTTCCAGCAACTCACCCACTCCGATACTGCTCCATAGAATGAAGGCACCCAGTAAAGCAGGAGCGCTGTGCCTTGCTGGGCCCTGACTCTCGCCCTCACGACATCAATGAGCGGTAGATAAAACAAAAAAGAGGCCGTCAGGACTGCCACGCCATAGCACGGGTCATTGCCCCAAAAAGTGTTGACGAAGCCAATAGCGGAAAACAGCCCCCCAAAAACAACCACGACCAGCTTTCTCATAAGGCAACGCATATGACTGCTCAGGACCGGCATGAGCTTAACACTCCGGCCTGACTAGAAAATTGAAACGCGTCGATATTTGGCCCTCAAAGTCTGCGTTGTATGCTAGGGAACCAAATCACGGAGGACGACTTATGGTGACAGCTCTTTACGCCGCATTGCTGGCTCTTCTTTTATCCACATTATCGATCAGAGTGATCGGCTTGAGGGGCAACCCTGCCTTTGCTTTTATCGCGCAAGGCAGGGGTGATGACGAACTGCTTCAAAGGGCTATTCGTGCCCAGGGCAACCTCACTGAGTATTTGCCGACAATGGTCATCCTGCTCTACTTTCTTGAAACGTCGGGCCTGTCCCCGGGACTCCTACACGCTCTCGCAGGCGCATTTCTCCTAGGCCGGGTGATGCACGGGGTCTGCATGGGCTTCATGCGATCAAGCATGCCCCTGCGTGTCGGAGGCACAGCCCTGACTCTTCTGCCTTTGATGGCCGCAGCCGTGGCGCTGCTACGACAGGCACTGATGCTGTAGCGCCCATTCAGGGCGCAGGAATGTTTTCCATCGATGAGACGTAACCCGAGGTCAGCTTTCCGTCGACAAACTGCATATCGACTTGGTGGAATTCGCGGGAGACCACGCCCTCCGCATCCGTCATGGTCAGCATGTTGCCCGAGGACAGCCACTCTTCCATCTCACCGTCGGCGTTCTCAACCTTGTTGGGAATCATCCACCATATCTCCCAGGTGGTGTTCGCCTCGGCTATCCAACCTTCCAGCAACGCCCTGTGCTCGTCACTACCAACGATTCTCTGCCCGTTGGGCAGCATCACTTTGAACTTGTCACTATTCATTGCGGCGATCTTGTCAAAATCTCTGTCGTTGTGGGCCTCGATCCACTCCTGCCAAATTGTCATGAGTGATGCGGATCCTGCATACAACGGCTTAGATTCGCCATCCATCGAGAGGCCCATGCCAATCACCACCTGCTCTTTATTGGCCTCGTGATGACCGGCCTGGGCAGCAAAGGATGCGACGATCATTATCCAAAGGGTTAGGAAAACGGAATTTCTCATAATGAACAGCTCCTCACTTTTCGCTCGTTTCGTTTCTGGGCGCGCACTATCTCGCAGATGCAGGATACGACAAGATGCACTCTGCGGGGACCACGGCTCCATCCTGATCCGCTAACAGATAGATTACGCGTGGACATCGCTGACCCGAGAGTGATTCGCCGGCACCGCGAGCCGGGCTCAGAAGCCAACGCCAAGGGTAACGCCAAAGACCACTACCTTTTCATCGGCGACAAAATCAACAATCGCATGCGGTGCAACAATCAAATCGCCGGCCTCAAACTCATACATGATGCCGGTGCGAAATAAAAATTCGCTCTCGGTCGCTGACCTGTCTCCGTAATCATGGTGTGCCCACTCGATGCCCGGCCCAGCAAAAACGGCCCACTTATCGAAACGGTAACCAACAGACAGCGTCGCGACACTGAAATCAAGCTCGCCGAATGCGTGCTCTATCGCGGGCGCGATAACCCAATGCTCACTCAGGCGACGCTCGTGCTCCAGCCCTACGGTGCTTGCGCGCTAACGGCGACCCTCCCCCGTGACACCCAAGAAAGCAGAAACGCTGTTTGCGTGATGACCCTGCTCGGCAGCCTCCGTCGGATTCAGCATGCCCAGCGTAATCAGTGCTGCGATTGCTGCGTGTCTCATAAATACTCGCCAGTCGCGCAGTAGTCGCTCATCTTATGCCACAGGCAGAGGTTCGATCTGCAGCAAGAGGTGACGCTGGCGCTCAGCGCAGTGTATTCAGGCGAATGGCCCTAAGGGACAAAACCCAGCCAAAGAATTGTTTGAGTGGCAAAGTAAAGTGCAAACCCTGCCCAGAGAACGAAAAGGATGACCACGATAATGCCGTCCTGTAACCAATCTGGCCATGCGAAGTCGAGCTTTGCCAGAATGATCCAGGGGCCGGCGATATAGGCCAGAACGATAATCACATCGATGATCAGGTAGAGAAATGGGAGCATGTCCCGATCTTACCAAGACCTGTGCCCTGAATGAGTAACAGATACTGGCTCTGGAGGACAACTTGGCGGCAGCGCCTGCATTAGTTGCTCAACTAGAGTACTCTTCTAACTCAACCACTAGACTGCGAATCCTACGCAGCGGGGGCATCATGAATACAGACGAATTGCGCGACAAAATGCTCGCGGGAGAAGTGCTGTACCTCCAAAATCAGATAATTGAGCAGCTCTGCCGGTGGCAGCGCTGTCGGGACGACGGGGACCTACGGCTAGCCCTGAGCTCGGTAGAGGCATTAGTGTCTGCTGAAGACAGCCGCTTCGACGACGAGTAATCTTTTCACACCCTTGGTAACCGATCGTTCAGCATGACTCGATAAGCATGCGTCCGCCCTACTGAGGTCCTCCCCAGCTTCCAACACGCGGTCAATGGCGCCTCGGTGGTCAATTGGTCATCAGGGCGCGTGTGCAGTAGGGTTGGCGCCGATGCTTAATTTTTTGGGAGAAGGCAATGAACCCTGTCGCAACGCTGGTGCCAATGGGCACGATAACGGCACAACTGGGTGACCAAATTGAGCTGGGGTCCGGGCCGAAGGGCGTGAGACTGATTAGCGATGTGGTCTCGGTACAGGTTGACAGCGATCGCGTAAAAGCATCATTGGCAACGAGTGACGCGGCTGATTGGCTGACTGTGAGCGACAACGGGACCTTAGGCTGCCTTGACGTGAGGTTTACGCTAAAAACTGATGACGGCGCCTATATCTACGTTGAGTACTCAGGACGGGCAGAGATGGAGACAGGGCAAATCGCCACTGCGCCAACCTTCCAAACCAGCCATGAAAAATATCTTTGGTTAAACCGGGTGCAGGCTGTTGCTGCTGGCGTCGTTGACGATACCGGGTTGCTCACTTACAGCCTCTATGAGGTGAAGGTCTCAGTGGATTGAGCCCAGACACTTGTCATCAAACAAGCAGCCTGCCTGAGGCCTCACCTGCGAACTCAAAACACAGGGCGCTCGCCGCTCTGCAGACGCAGCCTCAAGTATCGCTGCGGATAGGCCGGTTTACGTCTGCAGAGGGCTAATCAGATTGACGGCCGGGTGCTTATGCCGCGCTCCGCGCTGACAGTGCACGCGCTTTAATCAGCTTTCGCGCCTCAGTGATCGTCAGATCACACTCGCCGGATACGCCGCGCGGAATGACGGAAATTTTTCCGCCAGACCGCAGAAAGGCCTGTACGTCATCAGCGACTCGTTTTGCTTCAACTTCGTGATTGGTCATGCTGCTCACTCCTGTGAAAGGCGCCATCCATGGCATGAACTCATCCTTGAGTTGCCATCATTACAGGTGGGAGCGTTAATAAATTGTCGGGGTGCGCCAAAGGCTTGGCAGAAGGTGTCAAGCCGCTATCCAAAGCGCTTGGTTAGGCTAATGTGCTTGCTTAGGGTTTTTTAAAGACCGTTAAGATGCCGCCCAATAATGGCAACAGGGCCACAAACGCTAGCGGTGCACCGACCCATAGGAGCAAGCCGTAGGCGAGAGACATCTCTGTGCTGGCTGTATCGCCCGTGGCATCGCCAGCGGTCAACAAAGAGCTGATGCTGTACGCGGCTCCGATTACGATAGGGCCAGCGACGAAGGCGAGGATCACGCTGCTTCTGTTTGCCATAGGACTGCCACGGTAACGTTTTTGAGCTTTCTCTGACTCTAACCTTAGCTCAATTTAGCAGGCGCCAAAGTGATCAGGCGTATGTGCTCTCAGTCGGTCAAGACGCCCGCGTGCTGCGTGGCGTCATTGGTTCACGCAAACGCGCGATGGCAAGACACGATCTCATAATTCCTCCTTGGCCTTATCCTCGTCCACCCCGTCCTCGGCGTTGTCGGCATCCTTCACGTCTTCAGCCTTATCGTCGCCTTCTTCCTCCTCGGCGTTATTCTCGTCTTTTTCAGCCTCGGCGACTGGGATATCTCTTAAATCCCTTGTCGTTTGCCATACCACCCTCATTACGGGGACGCCTAACCAGAGAGCCAGTGCAACGGCGACGTACCCAAAATATTGGGGGACAAAGATGTAAAACAGCATCCCTAGGATCGCAACGAAAATCGTATCGTGTGGCATCAGTCTGTATCAGCCCAATTTATTGCAAAAACTGCCCGGCACGGCTCTACCCGCACGCTATGGTGGGCGGCTCATGCGAGGACACCACACCCCATTCAACCGTTGAGCGAGGCTGCTTTTGCCACAGCGATTCCCTGCGCTCTACAGATTTAACCGTCTCTTGAGTCGCTGGGGTTTTTGTCCACTTATCCATGGCAGGATTATATCCCCTCGATCAACTTCGCCTCTAAGTCCTCTATGCGCTGCTCAACCGCCTTCAATCGAAGGCTGCCATTATTCTGTGCAGCCACCACAGCGACAAAACCTCCACACAGACCGGCCAGCAGTGACTTGACCGTTGCGAGGTCACCATAAAAAACAACCAGCATAAATGCCGTGGCTGATAGGATCGTAAATATTCTGAAGTAGATCATCGCTGGACGCCTCTGATCGCATGTCGAGATTCAAGACTCTAGCGAATTCACATTAGCACGCGCTTGGGACTGGACTTGATATCTCGATCACCACGGTGAATGGGCATTTGACTGGGTTCTTCTTTTTGAAATCTCAGACAGGATCAGTTGTCACTCTCTGGTGTCAGCAGCGCGGCAATAGCGATTACTGATCTCATTGCTGTTTTCTCGCGAGCTCTAGTTCAATGATGCGGTCTTTGAGTTCGTTGATCTCTTTCATTAATACGCCGCGCTGGTAATTCATTGCCCAACCCGACAGGAGAAACGAGCCGACAATCGAACCGTAAATCCAATTGGATGTGATGAAGTCAATATCCGACTGCGTTGCCGTAAAGCCGAGTATACCCCCGACGACCATACAACTTAGAATGATCACTGAAGTTTTCATTTCTCCCCCTCGTAGACAGTGCTTCGTAGCGTTCAAAACACCCGCCAAGAAGATTGCTATCAGAGCTTGCTCGTTCAGATCTCCGTCCATCTCAGTCTTCTGGCGGGCTTCGATGTTACCAAGCGAGCTGCATTGAGCAAAAAAGGGACCCTTAGGGGCTCCGTCACTCAGGACGTTGCCCCACGGCAGGACCCAGGTGCCCACCCCTGCCCACTGCCGCACATCCTTGTTGATCAGCACAGATGAAGTCGTTGCAAAAATGCAGCACATAAAGGCAAAAAAGGAACACCAGCGAAACGAAATCCTGAAGTCCACCTCTCTTAATCTAGGGATCAGCTGGCTGCATATCAGCGATAAAAAATCCAAAGGGGAGTTTCAAAATGAACAGATCATTAGTGTTTTTACTGGGTGCCTTGTTGTCCACGGTTAGCTTTGCTGCGCATCACGAAGAACCAAAGCCAATGGTCGCAGAAGTCTACGAGTGTTCACTGAATGCTGGCGTCACTGCAGACGATGTTGCTGCGATGGGTTCCAGCGACTTTGCTGATTTCGTGGCTAAGCACGACATCAGCATGACCTCGTTCTTGTGGGAAGCCATTGCAGTGAGTCCGCAATACGGTGATGCCGATGTACGTTGGGTGAATTACTTTCCAACTTGGGCAGATTACTTTGCGGGTGATGCGGCTTGGCGCGCCCACGGCGGAGCGGTTGCCGCAAAAATTAACGAGCTGATGTCATGCGGTCGGCCTGATCTGGCGGGCTTCATGCAAGTCGGAGAGGCTGCTCCGGACGCGCCTGTTAAGCCCTTATATGTGCGAGTTTGCCAACTGAAGCCGGGTAACACCTTGGCAAATGCGATGGCTTACCGGAAGGCGGTAAACGACACCCAAAATGAACAAATTGGGAGCACCGTTGGCAGCTACCTGTTCACTCCGGGCTTTGGTAATCCCGGTTTTGATTATGGTGCAATGGTGACAGGGACACCTGAGGATATGGCAAAGCTGATGGATCACTCGCGAGATGGCTCGACAGGTAAGCTGTTGACCGCGGCAGGGTACACGGAGCCGGGCGTCTGTACCGTCGACCTGCATCGTTCGCTCATGATGGTTTCCCAGTAACGCACCGCCAACTCGATATGCAATATAAGGAATAAATGATGAAACGTTTTTTACTAGCCGCCACAATCATCAGTTTTGCTGCATCAGCAATCGCCGATGGCCATGGCAACAAAATCGCTTTTGAACAGCGTCATGAAGGTACGCCAATGGAAGTGACTTCCGTTCATCTCAATTCAGATGGGGGAACCATCACAGCGGAGGGACAAATGGGCACGTACGGCCGAACTTACGTTACCTACAAGCTGACTGCGAGGCCTGACGGTAAAAGTGGCTGGGTGGAAGTTGAGGGCAGAGGTGCCATGGCCGATGGCGCTTTTGCCTCGGGCGCTGGCGTTGGAATTTATTCACGTGATGGCACTACTTTCACCATTCACTTTCTGGTGAACATGCAAGACGGCACCCAAAACTTGGACGAGGTGGTGTTCAATGCCTACACCCGTGAACTGACCCATGATGTATTCGTAGTCCAGTAATTCCTGGCGGTTCTGGTCAAGCCCCGGCTTTTGCCGGGGCCTTTTAGTAAGGAGCGATTGAAAAAGCAGGGGCGCATGAAATAGGGCTTCTCTCAAACCCAATGGAGTTCAGGTATGGCTAGAATCGTCTTGACGACCACAGCTAATGTCCCAAACAGGGAAATAAAAGAGGTGGTAGAGATTGTCTCTGCGGAGGTCGCAGTGGGCATGAATATTTTCAAAGACATGTTTTCAGCAGTTCGCGATGTTGTCGGAGGGCGCGCGGGCGCTGTTCAGGACACGCTGAGAGATCTGAGAGGCCAGGCACTAGAAGAACTGCGTCAAGAAGCATCCAGAGTGGGCGCAGATGCTGTCGTTGGTGTTGACTTGGATTATTCCGAATTTAGCGGTGGTGGCCGCTCTATGCTGTTCATCGTTGCAAACGGTACGGCAGTAAAATTGCAATAAAGTCCAGCAATTCTGCGGTACACACTGTCTAAATAGCCGAGCAGGTCTGGTGAGGGGTCATGCCCCGCTCGGGCCTCTTTTAGGTGTCGAACCCGTCGCCAGTCTGAATTCCGCAAACTTCCTCCAGTTCTGCCAAAGTTACCTCATCCGGGTCCGACAGTTTCTGCTTGAGCGGGGTCTTGCACTGAACCTTTTGGGTTTCGCCGGTCTTGGGGTCTTTGCATTGAAAGGTGGGACGCCGCTCTACCTCCCCAATAACTTGGCACGTCGCCGCGGGAGCCTTCCGAATTGTGGTCGACATTTGAGCCACAGCACTGGACACCATGAATACCGCTATTAACACTACTAGGGTTCTCATCATTCGTCCTCGGCAAGCTGGATTTGCAATCGCCCCGACGTTGTTCGCCATAGCGTGCCAATTTTTTCAGCATCTTTCAGATCAGGTTTTCCTTGATTCTCCGTAGCGACCTCAGAGGCCTCATGGGCGATTAGCGCTGCGATAAATGCCCGAGCCTTCATTAGCTCTTCATCAATATTGGTCTTGTGCCAACGGCTAAGATGCTTGAGCGCCGCTGCTTCCAAAACAGCTTTTTCCATAGCACACACTGCTCCTTGGTCTCTGCTGATAAGCAATTCTAGCTGCGCCCAGCGCTGTGAACGTTAGCAGAGAGCGTCAAAGGCTCCGGCGAGCCTTAGCCCTGATATCCTGAATCCGCGGCCTAGCTTGATCTTACCAGCCTGTCGCCACCAGCGCGGCAATGGCGATTAGTGATCTCATCCGTCGGCCTCGTCCTGCTCCGCTGCTTTCGCTTTCTTACTCTCGCGGCCCATCAGCAACCCGATAGGGATCATCATCATAGCAGGAAGCGCGAGGGCATAGCGATCCAAAAGATCTCTAGGAAACCCCAAGTCGAGAATGAAGTAATCCGCCATATCCCAAAGGACCACAGCAGTGATGACGGCTAGTATCGAGGAGTAAATCTTGGATTTATTCATCCTCGGCCTGCTCGTCTTTTTTCCACACTGGATGCATGGCCAATCGGACTATCGCGGTTAAGCCCACCAAAGTGCTCAGGCTAGCCCACAGGGCATCCTTTGAAATTTCATGCGCGATCGCTAGCCCGACGGCAATGGCCATCAGAACCCAGAACTCGTACTTCTTAATAAATTTCCAAATCGCGCTTATCAATTCCGACCTTGTGGAATCTCAGACCTGAACGGATCTTAACAAGTGAAACCGATTAAGCTAAAAAAAAGAGCCCCGAAGGGCTCAGTAAGTCAGGAAGTAGCCCGAAGGCAGGGCCAGTATGTCGCCAACCACCGGGCTGGCGAAAATCAATGGTGGTCGGTTGACACCAGAAGAGTTTGGCTCAATTGTCCATGCAGGTTTCACTGCGCCCCATGTCGCGTCGCGACTTTTCCATTTAGGCATCTACAACGTTAGGGCCATTAATTCAGTACTGAAGCTAAGGTCCCTCTGAGCTTCGGGCTATTGGGCGTCACATCGCTGTGAAATTTTGCCACCACCTCGCCATCAGCATTAACCACGTATTTGCTGAAATTCCATCTGGGGTAGCCCTTTGACTCACCCAGCGCTCTAAAGACCGGATTGGCGTTGTCACCCTTCACGGAGCTCGTTGCCATCACAGGGAAAGTGACCTCATACTTATCGAAGCACACTTCGGCCGCATCTTCCTCATTATCTTCTTCCTGGAAAAAATCGTCACTGGAAAACCCCAAAACCACTAAACCCTCAGGCTGATATCTCTGGTGCACCTGCTCCAACCCAGCGAGCTGGTGTGTGTAACCGCAGTTGCTGGCGGTATTGACAATTAACAAAGGTTTGCCCCCATAGGCCTCACAAAAATTGATGACCTCAGTGGAGGCGAGTTTCCGCATTTCAGTGTTCAGAAAATCAGGGCAAGCAAAAGACGATAGTGAGAAACCGCTAGCGAGACCCAAAATACCCATAGTTAGCCGACGCATCGCACACCTCCAAATATCATTGAGTGGCATTAGTCTAGCTGATTCAGGTTGAGCGTGGGCCAGCTTGTTAATGCTACAAATGGCAGGCACAAAAAAGGGCGTCTGGGACGCCCTGTGCAGTTGATTTGGAGCGGGTGATGGGAATCGAACCCACGTTTAAAGCTTGGGAAGCTCTCGTTCTACCATTGAACTACACCCGCTCGCGCATCCAAGCATAAACCCAGTCTCCGTGACGGGCAAAGCAGTCTCAGCCTAGGTCCAGGGCCTTCAGGGTTGCTAGTAACTCAGTGTGGTGATCCTTGGTTTTAAACTTATCCATTACCGCCTTGAGCTTCCCGTCTTTGCCCACAATGAACGTGGTGCGCAAAATGCCGTCAAACTCCCGGCCCATAAATTTTTTGGGGCCCCAGGCACCGTATTGGTCAGCGGTTGCATGATCTTCATCGCTCAGTAACCGAAAGTTGAGCTCGTCCCGCTCTACAAATTTCGCCAGCTTTTTGACCGGGTCGGGGCTGATACCCAGCACAACCGTATTAAGGCCTTTCAGCGCCTTGGCGGAGTCCCGAAGGCCCTGCGCCTGCACCGTGCAACCCGGCGTCATCGCCTTGGGGTAAAAGTACACCACCACCGCAGACTGCCCCTTGAAGTCAGTAAGGGCGACGGTGTTGTTTTCGTGATCCTGTAAAGAGAATTTGGGGGCAAGGTTACCTACCTTGGGGAATGCCATATCAGACTCCGTCGGATGAGCTTCACATGCTTGGATTTACGGGCGCAACGGGTGCGAGGATCAGCCGGCAGACGTCACATCGATCCTAACGGCGTGGGTAATCAATCACGGTATTTCGCACGGGGTATTCACCGACCTGCCGATCTTTCAGAAATTCCCCAAGTAGTTCTCTCACGGTGGGGAATGCTAGCTCGTCCCAAGGAATCTCCTCCTCACTAAATAACGCGCTCTCGAGCGATTCTGGACCGATACCAAATTCGTTGTTTTCAATCCCGCAGCGATAAAACAGATAAACCTGACTGATGTGTGGCACATCAAAAATGCGATAGAGCGTCATGCTGGTCGCGATGGCCGCCGCTTCTTCCAGGGTTTCGCGAGCCGCGCCGTCGGCAGAGGTCTCGCCGTTTTCCATGAAACCGGCCGGCAACGTCCACTTGCCGTAGCGCGGTTCGATGGCTCGCTTGCACATTAAAATTTTCTCACCCACCGTGGGCAGGCACCCCACAATCACCTTGGGGTTGATGTAGTGAATGGTATCGCAGGCATCGCAGACGTGCCGCTCACGATCCTCATCGGGCGCCATCCGGTAGGTGACAGACGCACCGCACTGACTACAAAACTTCATGCCTGCTCCTCTTCTCGCCACCGCGCTCTGCGCTGAGCATCGCTGGCTCGGCTCGCCACCCACTGAGCACCACCCTGCCCCTCCTCTCGCTTCCAAAACGGCGCATCGGTTTTCAGGGAATCCATCATCAATTCGCAGGCGCTGATGGCATCACCGCGATGATCAGCGACGGCGCCCACCCATACGATGCTCTCGGAGACACCCAATACTCCAAACCGGTGCACAATGCGCCACCGGCTGAGCCCATAACGACTTGCAGCCTCCTCACCCAGCTCGGCCAACACGCGTTGTGCCATTTCCGGGTAGTGCTCCAGCTCCAGCGTAGCCACCGGGCGCTCGTCCGAGTGATCTCTCACATAACCGGTAAAAGTCGCGACAGCCGCGCCGGGTCGGTCACCCACCAACTGCGCATACTCCGCGGTCACATCGATCGCCTCGACTTGAAGAGAGACCGACACGTCAGCCTCCGGTCATCGGTGGAAAAAAAGCGAGCTCATCGCCCTCTGCGATGGGCGCGTCAGTGAACACAACCTTATGATTCAGCGCGTGCACCACGTTGGGTTGGTTCAGGGCCTCATGCCAATCAACACCGCGCTGCGACAGGAGCGCTTTGACAGCCGCAACATCCACCGGCTTCTCGCTGGGGACAGGCGTGGCCAGACTGAGATCAAATTCGCTCTCGCCCAGTGCCTCGCGGAGGGTCGCAAAGAGCTTAATTCGAATATTCACGCCGCCACTCCCCGCTCGTGCCGCCCGACTTGTTCATCAACTGGGTCTTTTCAATGGTCATGCCGCGATCAATGGCCTTGCACATGTCATAGAGCGTGAGCGCCGCCACTGAAGCGGCGGTGAGCGCCTCCATCTCTACGCCCGTCTGGCCCGTCACCTTGCACGTTGCTTCAATACGAATACCCGGAAGATCTGTATCAGGCGTCAGGTCTACCTTGACCGACGACAGCGGCAGCGGATGACACAGCGGTATCAGGTCGGCGCATTTCTTGGCCGACTGAATACCCGCAATTCTGGCGACCGCCAGCACGTCACCTTTGGGCATCGCCCCGTCCATGATCGCGCCCAATGTCTCCTTATTCATGCGGACACAGGAAGCCGCCGTGGCCTCCCGGGAGGTCACTGCTTTGTCGGTCACATCAACGATTTGCGCCCGCCCCGCATCATCGAGGTGGGTCAGGCGATCAGATTGGTCTGGCATCTCACAATGCTAACACTCCGGTGCGGTAAACGGCATAAGCTGGCATGATGCACGGTGACTCGGTTGGGCATGACTAAAAGATGACGCCAGAGCAGGCAGGCACCGTGAGCACGCGTTACCGCTGGACCGTCCTGATCATGCTCACCTTGGTGTACACCTTTAACTTCATTGATCGTCAGATCCTCGTCATTCTGCAAGAGCCAATTAAAGCGGAGCTGGGGCTCAGCGATGCCCAGCTGGGACTCCTGACGGGATTCAGTTTTGCCTTGGTATACGTCACTGCCGGCATACCCATCGCCTGGCTCGCAGATCGCAGCAACCGACGCAACATCGTCGCCGCCTCGCTTGCGTTTTGGTCCTTGATGACCGCCCTGTCGGGCCTCGTACAGAACTACGGACAATTACTGGCGGCAAGAATTGGTGTGGGCGTCGGGGAAGCGGGTGGCTCACCGCCGTCTCACTCCATGATCAGCGACTACTTTCCCCTCAACAACCGAGGTACTGCTCTCTCCTTCTACAGCATGGGTATCTACATCGGCGTTTTGTTCGGCTTTGCTGCGGGCGGGTGGATTGCCGAGAACTTTGGTTGGCGTAACGCTTTTTTCGCGATTGGCATCCCGGGCATCCTGTATGCCCTGACGGTTATCTGGATCATTAAAGAGCCGAGCCGCGGTCAATACGACATTGGCGGCACACCGCCCAAGGCGAGCATGACCGAGACCATACACTGCCTGCGCAGCCGCCCTACTTTTTGGTGGATCTCGGTCGGGTGTGCTTTTACTGCCTTCGTCTCCTATGGCAATGGCAATTTCATGCCCTCTTTTTTAATGCGTAACCACGGCCTGTCACTAGCCGAGGTGGGCGCCATTTTGGGGCTGATCTCGGGCTTATCGGGTGCCGCAGGCACGCTGCTGGGTGGCTTTCTATCGGACCGACTCGGAGTGCGGGATATTCGCTGGTATGTCTGGATACCGATGCTGGGCGGGCTCTCCGCAATGGCCCCGGCGTACTACACGCTACTCGCTAGCGACACTAACCTGATCATCGCCGCAATGATCCCCTCGCAAATTCTGGGTGCGCTGTATCTGGGTCCCTGCATCGCCACCTGTCACAACCTCGTGTCACCCGGTATGCGCGCAATGGCCTCAGCGATACTCTTCTTCGTTCTGAATATTATTGGACTCGGTCTTGGGCCCCTCACGGTCGGCATTCTCAGCGACGAATTTGCTGGTCGCTTTGGTGATGACAATCTGCGCTACGCGATGGTCACGACGCTGACCATCAGCCTCGTGGGCGTATTTTTCTTGTGGATGGGGGTGCGCAGTCTACGGCGCGATCTCAACGCCAATCAGAGCGCGGTGGCCTAGGCACAAACGGCAAGCTAGTCACCACTTTTCATCACCCCACTCCCTTCAGACAGCAATGCTCGCCGTGGCATGCACCGCCATCGTGTCTTTTACCTCGTCTATGGATACACTCAGGGCTGAGTAAGCACCCAGCCACCCGCATAAGAAGGAGATAACAAGGATGCGCGCAGCGGTATTTCACCAACCCGGCAGCCCCCTGAGCATTGAATCGGTTGATGACCCGCAACCCGAGGCAGGTCAGGTCGTCATCGCCGTCAAACGGTGCGGCATCTGCGGTACAGACTTACACGCCACCGAGGAGCACGACGGCCTTTTGGTGCCCGGCACCGTGATGGGACACGAGTTCGCCGGCGAGATCGTCGAGGTCGGCGCCGGCTGCCCCAGCGATTGGCGCTCAGGGCGCAAGGTCACCGGCTTGCCCTCGCACTCCTGTGGAGAATGCCTGCCCTGCAAAACCGGCAGGCCGCTTCAATGCCAGGACAACATCATCCTTGGCCTGCAGCGCTCCGGTGGTTTCGCCGAGTACATGGCGTTGGATATCAACAACTCAGTGCTGCTGCCCGACAGCATTGATTGGGTTGAAGGCGCACTAATCGAGCCCCTCGCGGTGGGCCTTCACGCGGTCAATATGAGTGATGATATTCGCGGCAAGCGCGTGCTGATATTGGGCGCGGGTCCCGTAGGACTGGCCGTATCAATCTGGTGCCGTTTCATGGGTGCCTATCACGTCGCTGTGACCGAACCCGAGCAACTGCGTCGCGACAGCGCACTACAGTTTGGTGCAGACATGGCGGTGCCTTCAGGCGCGCCGGCCGAGGTATTACCCGGCATCGAAAAAGAAGCAGGTGGTGCACCCGATGTGGTGTTCGAATGCGTGGGTATACCCGGCATGATTGCGGAGGCTGTTGAATACGCGCTCCACGGCGGTGAAATCATGGTGGTTGGCTTTTGTGCCCGCCCCGACACGCTGGTCCCCGCTGCAGCCATGATGAAAGAACTCACAGCTCGCTTCGTCGTCGCCTACGACAAAGCCGACTTCGATATGATCGCAGGGCTCATGGCCATGGATAAAATTGCGGTAACCGACATGTGTACCGCCACCGTGGGCTTCGCAGACTTTGCCGATGCCTTCGAAAGCCTTCGAACACCCAACGCACATTGCAAAATCATGCTTGACCCGAGCGGCTGATACCCCGCTCTGGGAGCACTGCATTACCCCTCGGCAAGCATCTCAATAAGGAGCAATAATAATGACGCGCTTCCTCACCACCGCCCCAATACTCGGTTTATTCCTTATCGCCTCAGCCAGCTTTGCCGATGAGGCGACGATTAAACGAAGCTACATAGATCTCGACTGGGGGCAAATTCATTTGCGGACCGCGCACCCCGTCAATGCCAGCGATAAAGCGCCGGTGGTGTGTTTTGCACCCACGCCTTACTCGGGCAATTACTACAAGCTGCTGATGCAGGACTTAGCCCAAGACCGGCTGGTGATAGCGCCAGATTATCCAGGGCTCGGGCAATCTGATCGCGCGGACAGACCGCTCGATATTGCCGACCACGCTGACATTATGGCTGAGGTGCTGATTACCGCAGGCTGGGGCCCCGACGGACGTGGCCCGGTGGATGCCTGCGGCTACCACACCGGTACGTTCATCGCGACAGAACTAGCGATAAGGCATCCCGCCCTCATCCGCCAGCTGGTGCTGATCGGTATTCCATTTTATGAGGGCGCAGAGCGCACCGACCGTCACGAAAAACTAGGCAAGGTGCGCCCCCTACCTGACTCTCTCGCGACGCTGGAACAGGACTGGACTTTCGCCATCGAAAAGCGCGCAAAAGGCGTTTCTCTGGAGCGCGCCTTTGAGAATTTCATTGAATCTGCTGCGGCTTGGCAAAACCGGTCACGCATTTACGGTGCGGTGTTTCAATACCCCGCCGAACAGCGCGCACTACTATTGGAACAGCCGACCCTGGTATTGAATCCCCACGGTAATCTAAAAGAGCCGACTCAGGCGTTTGCAGCATTGATACCCAACGCGGAGCTGGTGGAGCTGCCCGACCTGAAGTACGGCATTTTTGATACGGCACCCGATGTGCTGGCCGCGGAGTCTCGCGCTTTTCTCGACAGGCCCTAGCCTCCATTCGCCTCGACAGTCGCGCATTTGCTCTGAAAAGACATATTGATGTAACTTTAGTACAAATAAAAAACAGCAAGGTTACCCTCATGACTCAGATACTTCGCGAGCTATTGCTCGCCGCGCTTGCAATATCCCTGCTCCCCTCGGTCGCCGAGGCCGGGCATCATGAAGAGAAAAAGGTCGACGACCCGCTGGCGGCAGCTGCGGAATTCCCGCTGCTGCTTCGCAGAACGACATTAATCGTGCGGGATATCGAGGCGTCGCTGAAGCTGTACCGTGACGGACTGGGTATGGAGGTGATTTATGATCAGGAGATCAATAGACCGCATTCTACGGAGGATCGCGAACAGCGCTTGCGACTAATCTTTCTGAAGGCCTCCCATGACTACGTAGGGGTCATTGGTCTGATTGACTACGAGTATGGATACCCCGATCACCCCGCCCACACCAAACCCGTCCGCCGCGAGGGTTTTACGCCGGGCAACGCCATCCTGCTCTTCAACACTGACGGCCAGGAGGAGAAGTGGTCGAGCATTGAAAATGCACCGGGCGTGGAGATCATCAGCAAACCCAAGCTGACCACTTACCCGGGCTACGGCGGCGTGGGTACGATTCGCGTTCTCGTCTCCAAGTTTTATGATGCCGATGGATACATCCTAGAGGTGAATCAGATCCTCCGGGATTAAACGTTCACTGAGCAGGCCATTCACCGAAAAGAGACTGGCCCGCTAAGACCCGCTTAAAGATGAAACGTGGACACCTGCGGTCGCCTCTAGGGATAGGCGGCGACCTCCCGGGTCACGTTATCTGACTGTAAAAAATTAATCTTGAAACGCCCATCTTGCTTGACCAGGTAAACGCTCTCTAACCAACGGTTGCGCTCTCGAAGCCTGCCCTCAGGATTCGCGGGATCCGGGTATATGAACTCCCCCTCGTTGACGTAGCTGATGTGCGCCGCCTGCCCCGATACACTGACCCGAAGCTCGGAGAACTGCCAGTCGGTGCTAATCCAGTCTGCGTAGCCCGCTCCGGCTAAAAACGCCTGAAAACTGGGCCAGGTGAAGACCTCGCCCATCTCAAAGATCAAAAAATCGTCCGTAATCCAATCGTCCATGGAAGGGTTGGGATAGTGCTCAACAGAAAAAGCCGCGAAGAAGCCTTCCAACGTTGCCACCGCAGCGGCCTTGTCGGAGGTGTCATCTGCTCTGGCGTACGCCATGCTTGTCATCATCACTAGCGCGCATATTGTTTTCAGCAGGTTAGTCATCTTTGAATCCAGTCGGGTTTGCCAATGGACTCACCATACGCTGATCGCGACGGGCTGCAATCCGCTCCCCGCCTGCGCCGCAACGCACCCGTTACCCAAAGGCGTGACGAGGCCCACTTGCAAGCCATCTGGCTAAGGAGTACTTTGGGAATGCGCGAGAGCGCAATCAAGAACAAAAACACCTGGGGGATAAAAATGTCTGAAATTGACATCTTCGGCGTCATAGGTATGAATCGGTCAGTTTTCGCCACCTTCTTTCTATGTGGCGTCCTCATGCCGCTGGCCGTGGTCATCATTGCTTACCTTTTCAGAAACTTCCCGACCGTTGTTCGTGCGGGCGCCATGGTGTCTGCACTGATTGGGGTCGTTATGCTCACCTTTTTCTCAACGGCGGTGCAAAACGGCCTCTTCATTGCACTCAGCACGCTCAGCGAGATGGCAGGGAATGGCTCTGAAATCGCGACCGGCTTTCTCACTGCGGCAGGCATGCCGATTGGAGAGACCATCAAACCGCCTGGTTGGATGATGGCGCTGTCGCTGGTGCAGGTGATCATCAACCTTGCGCTGACCGTTTATGTCTTTCTGTTTGCCCAGTGGGATAACAGCTAATTCAGACTTCTGTGCACTGTCTGCTGAGGGGGCCTATGGCCCCCTTTTTTATAGGCTGATTCAGCCGCGAAACCGCCAACTGCCGGTCACCTGATATCCGCACAATATGGCGGCCGACAGCGAACGGTGACGAGGCCGCATTGTCACGAATTGCACAGGCTTACACACTGCCCTTCGATACACTTCGTGTCGGCTGAGATTCTCGCCCTCAGGCGAGCCTGACAAATGACAGAGAGCACCTCGCTCTTTTTAATGAAAATGTGGGAGACCTTGTAATGCATAAGTCACTGATTCGACGACCAACGCTCTTTATAGCCTTTGCTATCGCCGGCCTCCTCCTGCAGGGGTGCACAGACAAGCCAGGCAGCGAGGGCTGGTGCAACACCATGAGCGCCAAAAGCAAAAGCGAATGGACTGGTGAGGAGGCAAAGACCTTCGCAAAACACTGCGTATTCGAGAGCACCACCATCGGCAGTGAGGCCTGGTGCAACAATCTGGACGAGACGCCAAAAGGCGAATGGACTACGCAAGAGGTGGCTGACTACGCCAAACATTGCATCGTTGAAGCCCCCAAACAGTAGGTCACGCCATCTTTAGCGGCCACGGTGGCCGCGCCGAGCCTCCATCGTGGCAACACGCATTGCCCGGGTCCACAGCCTGCCGATTCTGCGGTGGCCCGTAGCGAGGTCCGTTTTGCAGGGATCTCGCGGAGAAAATTGCTAGCTAGATTACCAATACTTAACGTGGCTAATCCGCTTCATGAAAGCTACTGGCATTCAGGTGGGCAAAGCGCAGTCGATTCATGAGTTCCAGCACCTTGAGAATGTTGACCAGAACGAGTTTCACCAATGGCGACTCGGCATAGACCTCTGCTTCAACCATCTCTCGATCCAGCAGCAGCACGGAGCAGTCTGTCTCGGCATAAATGTTTTTGCCGCGGCGGTCTGATGTGAGTAGCGAGGTCTCGCCAAAAAAATCGGTCTCGGTCAGCTCAGCAAATCGCGCGTTCCTTGCCGTGGTCAGATAAATCCGACCCCGCTCGATAAAATAGAGGCCCTCGGCGCGGTCGCCAATTCTGTATATGCAGTCACCGGCCCTGTGCGTCGAACTCAGCGCAACCATTCTGAAACGCTTTATGAATCGGTCTTCGAAGGCCGCATTTTCACGATGTTTGATGTCGAAGATACGTGTGACACTATTGCGAATGACCTCGCTCACCAAGAACCCCGATTTCATCACCGCCTCGCGCAACACATCCCCGTGTAGCGCAATCACCTCAATCGGCTCGTGGATCGTAAACTCCCAATCGCGAGGCCTTTTGCTCAGCACCGCTGCCAGGTGAATGGCATCTCCAATTGAAAAGGTCTGCGTGGAATCAAGCCCTGAGGGTAAAACTGTGCTCTCACGGATCAGTGCCTTGCCAGCTGTGATAAAAAAAGCATCGTCACCCGCACTGAGCTCATCAGGGTCGGTGATAGAGCGTCGCTCACCCAGCCCAAGGGCGCTGACTTCTTGTAGCAGGACGTCTCTATCAAGCATATTTCAACCGCCTGCAGGCAATGTGGCTTTTGCCTAAGCTGCGATTATCGAAAGTGAATGTCTACTCTGGGCCGCTGCAGCCCGCGCGGCCTGCTGTTAGCCTAACAGACAGCTGGAGGCTGTTCACCTAAGTATCTGACAAAACTTCAAATAAGCCAGCTGCTCGGCGAGGAGATCGCGAACTTAACCCGCTGAAGCATAGCGACGGAGTTGGTGCCGCCTGCGGGTCTCAACTGACCATTTCTGCCTCTGAAACCCGCATGGCTTCGTCGTCTCAGTGACTACTTATTCGCTGGGTATACCAGAAGTATACCGAAGAGGGGCCACCCCTAAATAAAGCCCCCGGGGGCCGTAAAAGCCTGTCGCTGATACAGATGGTTCTGCTGACACACTTAAAAGCTGGGTTTGGAAAAGAGGCTAACTGCCGTTGTGATTGTGGTGGTTACCGCCCAGATACATTAGGGGGTGGAACCGACGTGGCATGATCTATTTTTCTGACCTCGCGCTTTTTGCTCATCTTTGGCACTCAGCTTCCGGAGGCACTGCAATGTGAACACGCAACGGGGTTTCGCGTTTTCGCAACGCTTGAATCCATATCTTCGCGTTTTCGCAACGCTTGAATCCATGTCAATGCCCGTTGCCTATGGTAATTTCAAGCCTTGTTTGACTGGAGGTGATTTATGGAGAGTGATATTTGGGCCGCACTAGGTGCTGCAAGAATCGCTACAGCGATAAATTTCATGGGTGGCATGATCGCTATCTGGATAGCCGCAAGATTCGCTTCTGTAGCTGTAGAGAAAGGAGCTAACGTAGCAGCGAAGGTTGTCATTACAATATTCGGCTGCTGCGTTGTTCTAACAAATTTTTGGTTTATGCAGTGGCTCTCATGGGATTATTACATGGCGCTCTCTAACCTTGAACGTCTGCGTGAATCTGGAGTTGAGCTCAGCGTCAACTCTTCCTATGTATTAGAAAAATTTCCACCTGAGGAACCTACCTTGTTCGAGAATCCCGTTGGGCTGCTGCTATGCCTCACCGCCCTCCTTGTGATTATTGGAACGCTGTGGTTTCAACCGAAGAAAGACAGTTAGGCTGCGCCCTTAAGTTTTTGTCACTTGCACCAAAACAATAGCATTTCTCATACACGGAGCGAAGCTGGGTCAACTCTGAGGACACAAGTAAATTCATCTGCAGAAAACTATGAAAATCATCACTTCAACTATCCTTTTAATTTCAACCATGTTTTTGTCCTCACTGGCTCTCAGTCAAGACTTGGAGACAGGAAGCTCGTTTGAGGGTAACTTTTCGATCGATGCGGTGCACACTACGGACGGCTCTACATATCAGGTCGCTGCCTCAGGTGAGGGAGGCGATTACGGCCGGGTCTACTTGTCATATACCTTCAGTAACAAGCTTCCTTTGAATGAGATGGGTGAATTCACAGGTTACGCATGGGCTCAAAGCGTCGAGGATATTGTGACGGCGACATTGCAGGGAGTTTGGAAAAAAATGGAGAAGTATTTGATATGTACACTTTCGACGCGGTATCTAACGGCTTGATCAATGTGGCGACTGGAGAGATGGACTTAGTGAATAGGACGATGAAGTTTAAAATTGCTCCGCTCAAAGAAGCGGGGCGGTAATAGTCATAGTTTAGTCTGAAATAATCAATTACCTCATCTAAGCGGGGCTGAGTGTCATTGTGATTGTGATGGTTACCGCCCAGATACATAAGGGGGTAGAGGTCATACGCCCTTGTTTTACTCTGTCTCCAAATCTATGCCCAACTCTTCCGCCATTCGCGCCATCTCCTGATCCTGTTTGAAAGAGAGCCACTGAACAACGACGAAAAGGAGTATGACCAGAGCCAGCAACTTATTTGGGGTGGACATCTTCAATCTTCTGATTGTCCTGAATCATCAGTTTTAGGTTGTCGGAAGTGGGTTAGCAAAACAATTACTAGAGAGTAACCTAGCAACACTGCGGCGCCGACAACCATCCACGTTTCGCCAGTCTCATAATCAGCTAGAACCCAGATTCCGATAACTGCAGGGAGAAAAGCGACATGGCCAAAGATTTGGTTGAATCTCTCTCTCATCTAGTCACCTTAGTATTCTTACCTTCTGGGCGTCGAATAAAGTCCGTCTAGATTAACACTAGCGGGAGGGACTACCTGCCGGTGTGATTGTGGTGGTTACCGCCCAGATACATTAGGGGGTGGTATTAGTGTTTTGCGAGACTTTTTGGAGCAGGAGTTTCAAAGCAGCGACACTTCTATCGTCTCGCGCAGCGTCAAGGGCGTCATGCAGCACCTCTTGGATATGCTCAGCATCAACAAGCTCCATATCCCAAGACGGGAAAATACGCTCGCGGATCTCCTCGTCGGTGCTTAACACTGTCATTAACTCATGTCGACGATCTGTCTCTATTAGCCTCACTAGGCTCATTACTTCTTTTTTTGGGCCTTCGATCCATTGGAAAAATACGCCGCTACCTAGAACTAAAATCCCGGTAATGCCTGCTAATGTATTGTGGCGGTGGGAAGCACTGATGATGTCGTCCACGTCGGCGCTTGATACTCCGTCGCTAATGGTACTTGCGTAGACAAGGTTGAACAGCAAAGTCTCCTCAAGCGCCTCAGTCGGCTCATCATATGCTTGCGGTGTACTGACGATTCTCATCCTTTTGTGTTGAGCGGTACCGCCCTAAAAAGAGACGCATCAACCCTTGCGCCTTGCAGGATACTCAAGAGTTTTGGAAAACCCCGCCCCCAGAGCGTGGTATGCAGAGGTATACGCACACTCAGTACTGTTGGACTCGACAGCCGTAAATCTGCATAGACGATAGGGACTTTCGCGGTAACCAGCTAGCACCAACCGCTTGCGTAACCACCTGTCGGAACGCGTTTTTCTAGATTTAAAACGAGAAGAAATAGCGTTTATTCCGGGTCAAATAAGGACAGCGCTCAGCTAAAGAGGATCCTGACTAGACCCACATGCTTGTCAATATGGTACGTCGGAGTGTTCACTTAAAACTCTCGTTTCGCGCCTGATAAAGTTGCGTGTCGTCTAGCATCATCTAGTGTCCACGTACCGCCACCAAACTTCACTTTCCAAGCATTATGATCGCCGGGGTCCTGAAACACTTCTGCGCCTTTCAATATCAAAATTCGCTTTGATTGCGCCTCTGTAAAACCCTTTGCTTGGGATCTTGAAGAACCGCTGATCTTGTTTAAATCGACAGCCTCCAAACCAACGTCGTCCAGTATGTGCTGAAGCCTTGCTGGTTTCACAAGTGCATCAGATCCTTTGGTGAAATCCTCAGGCAAAAAGACAACTTGATCTAACTCCTGAATACGATGTTGCACATCCAGAATATCCTGATGCGTCGCCAGATCTAGAGCCCTCTCTTTCTCTGGAGTCATTGGCGGACGACCAGCAAGTGTCATGTGGCTTATGTCTCGTTGAGCCAACAGCCCTGCAACCTCCGCCGCACCGCCCTCCTCTCTCAACCAACGGTAGTAGGCATTGAAGTATTGCTCAAAATTTTCTCTTGGCTTCATTTCAACAACGTAAAACCGTCTGTCGTCCTTCTCCAGAAATGTCGGGGCATGATTAGAAAGCATGACAAGGTTGGCGGGTACATGATGACGACCAAAGTGCTGATGCTTCCTATCTGCGTCTGTGTAGTCTTTGCCCGTCATGGACTTAATCTGGTGATACAACGAACTATTGATAGACACCTCACATTCATCAGTGAACAACAAAGTCCGTGACCAAAGATCCACCGCTGACATGGATTTAAGCTTGTCTGGATCTGCGCACATTTGAACTGCACTGGTCCCGAACACTAACTCCATCGTAGTGTGGATAGTATTTTTGCCAGATCCTTGTGCACCAAATATATAGAGTGCTGTATGCGGCTTATCCAGAGGCCGCTGATACTGCCAAGCAAACCAATCAATGAGGTACGTTGCTTTTTCTCCCCCCACCGCAAAGTTCAGAAAATCTACAAATGGTTCCGCTGTAGCGTTAACAGCAGGATCAACTTCTGGCTTTACCCAAATGTTCCTAAAGTTGAATCCCTCTTCGTCCTCAAAAACAACAGGCTCGTTCGGGCGATAGGCTACGGATGGCATCAGAGGGCGCCACTGTCCATCGGCAATCCTCTTCCATGTAACAGGGCTCTTAGTTCTGTCGTTAATCCACTGTGCGACGTTATGGACCGTGACCATCCTATCGTTTAACGGATCGCAGAAAGTCATGCCTTGCCCAGCGCCACCGACTATCAGGAATCTTCTGCGAGCCGCCCGAATTGCTTCATAGTCTGGCATCGTCTCTGTCTTCAAATCTCGTCTCCCGTCTTCGCCAACATCAATGCCCACGAAACCAACGAAACACCAACAAAACTAAAACCATTGGTATTGCAGGGTTTAAGCATCAGACGCTGGTCTGTTTCGGGTATTTCGGGTGTTTCGTAGATAAAACTTTTCTCTGCAGGGTGGTTCATCTGCTACCTCCTGAGTGGAACAACATTTGTCTGATGCAATAAATCAGGGTTGTTGTCGTAATCAGGTAAGTCCTCAAGCATCAAAGCAGTGATAGCCCGAAGCTCTTTAATCAAAGGGGCCGCAAAATGCCCTGCGGCCGCATACTTGTCTGCGTCATCCCTCTTTTTGTTCTTCCAGCCAAACATGATCTTCACGTACTGACTCTCACCCACGCCTTTAATGTCAGCCAGATGTTTACCCGTGTGGCGCAGAGAGTAAGGATCAAGCTCTTTATCACCAGTGATTTGGGCAAGGTGGGTTTTCAATATCTTGCTGTGATTCGCACTGGTCTGATTGACACGCTTGGGACCGACAATTGAACCAGCCTTGAAGTGGGTCAGAAGTTGCAGATGGGTGTCGTTGACGATCACTGCGGGCCTGCACCTATGAGGACGCTTGGTGCCACCCATAACGACGTAGCCCTTGTCAGTCTTTACGTCCTCCACTTCGGTTTGCACGAGCTCCGAAGCAGTTGACCCTGAAAACAGTCCGAACACAGCCAACCTAAAGAAATGATCGTAGGCAGGGTCATGCGCCGCTTTCCAGATCAAGGGCAACTGCGCCTCTACATCTAATACCTTTCGTATAGCGCCTGCTCTCTGCTGACCATCAATCTTGATACTGCTTGGAATCACAACGTCTACCGCCACTTCGTTGGAGAACCATCTCAAAGCTGCGCAAGGCACCGTCAGATGCCGTTTTGCCGTAACAGGGTTTTCATATTGATCTAGCAAGTGGAGTTTGTAGCGCTTTAGCTCTCTACTGCACTGCGCTGTTGTGAACTCCTGATTGCCCGTGTATTCCAGAAAATGCTCAAGACGCTTCTCGTCCTTCTTAAATTCATAGAGCTTTCTATTGAGTTCTGCGTCAGTTTGCGCGGCTCTATGGATCTCCTTCTTTCTGTGATCCTTGTAGGCGTTAATCGCATCTGTGAAGACGTAGTGCGTGTCATCATGTTCCGGTGTCTCAAGAATCGCCTCAATCGCAGAGATGAACTCCGCTGGCAACTTCTGAAGTTTTGGGTAAGTCCTAGACCACTCTGGATGCTCTTGATTGAAATGCAGTCCCAATGTGTGGTGCAACGCCTCCATCCAAGGCTCAGAACCTTTTTCAATCCCATACAAAGCTCCACGTTGATAACCCTGCTGGTTGACCCATAGCTCCGCAGAAGTCTCTAGATCCTGTTTCGCAACTGCGCCAATGTCAGTGTTGCTCAAGAAGCGCAATAGGGACTGAAACTTTTCTCGCTTGCGCTCTATGGCCGCAACAATCTGTGCCTCGCTTGCATTATTGCTATCCAGACCCAGCGACATGACTACTGGGTTTTTGAGGCCAAGCATCAATGCCCTGCCTGATAACGCCTTAGGCACCTTCGCCTGAAACGCCAACGCCGGAGAATCAGGTCGCACTTTAAGGTTCTTAATCTTCACGGTATCCGCCTAAACTTTGACCGATACCAATAGTATACCACGAAGCACCAATAAATGCTAGTGCGCTTCGGTATATTGCTGCGAAATATACCGAAAGGCAATTGAGCAAAAAGATAAATAAAGGATTACTGGAACTAAATCAGTAACTTCCATGTCCTGAAATAGTTTTGATTGGTGCGGGAGGCGAGGCTTTAACCATTTGAAGCCTTCAAATTTGTGCCTTCGAGTTCCCTACAGATCGACGACAGCGTTGAAAAAACATCTGGCATGTCCGGCGGTTATTAGTTGAGATAGGTTTCAGATAGGGTCTGGCGAGAGCCAGTATTCCACGATTATCGGAATGGAGATGAAAAATGCCGCAAGAAACCCACCTCGCACCTGACACACTTTTATTGCGCTACTGGAATTGCTCTGCGCGCGGCATGCTTATCCGATATATGGCTTACGATGCCGCTCTCGATTTCGTTGAAGAGATCGTGTCCGTTGAAGAGACGTTTGTCAGCGGCAGCTGGGCAAGCAACGAGAAATTCTCACCGGAATTTTCAGGGCCTCTCAAGGCGCTCCCGGTGGTGGAGCACAAGGGAGAGCTCATCAATCAAACCAACGCCTGCGCTCAATACGTCGCTGAAATGGCAGGATTTATGCCCCAGGCACCTGCAGATCGCGCAAAAGCCATCATGATCTCCTCCCACATTTATGAAGACATCCAAGTGCCCATATGGGACTCATTCTGGGGATGGAAAGATTGGGAGCGCGATGTCCTTGGCGGGTTTGGCGGTCCTTCATCTGGGCTGGCGTTAAAGATTTCTAATCTTGAGGAAATACTTGCTGCCAGCACCAGCGGCTTCGCCGTGGGATCTCAAATCAGCATGGCCGATTTTTCTATTTTTTATGTCGTCGAGAGCCTAGCGCGCCGAATGCTAGAGGTCGCTAGTGGACCCGACGCTGTTGCAATGCTCTTTGGAGACAAACCCGCCATCGCACAGCATCAAGAAATGATGAGTACTCGCCCCAATATGGCAAGTTACCTGAGCTCAGACATATGGCATGTCTACGGACCCTATTGGACAGGCAAAGGAACGCTGGGGGACCGAACACACGAACTGGAGCTGGGAGAGACCGAACTGGAAGGCTTTGAAACCCTGGCCTCACTGCTTTTGAGGCTCTCGAACGCTCAAAGTTAGGCTCCAAAACCCTGGAACGACGATTGGCAATTGGCGCTGATGAGACCTGAAGGGTTCTAGCCAAACCGGCGCAATCTCTCTGGTGGCGTTTCTAGTGCCAACATCCGTATCGCATCTCCGCGTCTTTTCTCGCCGCTGTGATTAAAGTTATTGGGCATCCCGAGGGGACCGAGCGGCGGTCTCGGCTAATGGTTTTTGATTGCGGTCGCTCTGCCTGAGCTCGACCTCTGTTACCTCAGAATATTGATCAGCGACTTGAAAAATCCCATCCTTCCCATCATCTATGTCTGCTAGGGTCTCGGACCGGTCTTGCCTGACCGTAGGTACGATTCGCATGCACCCCCTCCTGAACAAACAAAAAAGAGCCCCGCTATTGGCAGGGCTAAGAGAGACTTGCCGTCTTGCTGAGGTTTCCCGTCCCAGCCACTGCAAGATATCGAGTGGATGTGTCCGGACTATGTCGCTACCGTGACGATTTGATTACGCCAGCAAAAAGAGCCCCGAAGGGCTTTATAGGGTTAGCCTCTGCACAAGCAGGAGCAGCAGGTCAAACCGAACCCGCCGCCAAAGATCAGTAGCGGTCAGTTGAGATCAACCTTACTTACCCGCGTGCCGACCATGAAGGTCTCTGCCTTCTCTATTGAATCATGAAGCTTGGTCATCGCGTGATCCCAAGCCTCAAAGCTGCGCCTGATTTTCTCAAGGTCACGCTGGCGATCTTCCTCCCAGCTCCGCGCCATTCGCTCTCGGAAAGCCCAATACTCTGCCTCATTGTCAGCGCTTGCTTGCAGTTCCTTGTTGTTGCGCCTCCAAAGGTAAAATCCAGTGGAGCCAAGCACTACAAGACACAAAAAAGCGATTTTAAAATAAAGCATGACGCACCCCTCCTTGTCTCAAAACTCCGCCTGAACGGAGTAATTTGCTAATCATGCACAGCCTTACCTGGCCTTTGTTGACAAGATTTTTTACTCAACAATGACGCGCTCGCAGTGCGCTGGCGTTGCGGGGTCGCAGCCGCCGAGGCATCTGACGCCGTCAAGCGTTCTTACGGCATCTCCCCCCGGTTCCCGCGAACACAGTATTTGTCCGGAGAGGATGTCTTGGACGCAGCTGCCAAGTCCGCAGACAATCTCACCCTGCCCGTCCCGCACCGCCGTGCCGTAACGCTCCGCCGCGCAAAATACCTTCCCATTAAGGTCATTCGAGCAGGGTCCCTGGCCACAAATGGTGTCCCCGAAGGTTTCACGCATGCACTTCGCGTGAGCTGCCGAGCAAACCACGAGGGCGACCACAGCAGTCATTATTTTCAGTCTCATTGTTCAACCTACCTCGCTGAGTGAGTAGTGCCGTCCATGGCATGAAGTCATGCCTTGAGTGACCATCATCATAAAAGAGCACATTCATTGATTGTCAGGACGCGCCAAGGGCTTGGCTGGTTATGACAAGTGAAAGAAACCCACACGGGGTGGGGGTTCGCGGCCTAGTAAGAAGGCATGAGATGACCAGATCTCACTTTCCTTGTCTGTCGGTGCAGGTCACAATTCGCGTATGAGTGTCACCCAGCAACCTGTTCATACGCCGATGATGCAGCAGTACCTCGCCATCAAACGCGAGCATCCGCATGAACTGCTGTTCTACCGCATGGGTGATTTCTACGAGCTGTTCTACGACGACGCCGAGCTGGCCGCCCGTCTACTCGACATCACGCTGACCAGTCGCGGTAAATCAGCGGGCGAGGCCATACCTATGGCCGGTGTGCCCTATCATGCCGCAGAGAGCTATCTTGCACGGCTGGTCAAGGCGGGCCGTTCGGTCGCCATCGCCGAACAAGTTGGCGATCCAGCTACCAGCAAGGGTCCGGTCGCGCGCGAAGTCGTGCGCATTGTCACGCCGGGCACGTTGACCGACGAATCGCTGCTGGACGCGCGGCAGGATGCACTGATACTCGCCATCTCAGCAAACAAACATCAATATGGCCTTGCCTGGCTGGACGTAAGCAGCGGTCGATTCCTCGTCTCGGAGGTTGAGGATCAGATCGCTCTTGAGGCCGAAGTCGCGCGACTCGCTCCCGCTGAGATCTTAGTACCTGACTCAAGCCCGCTGGCGGAAAATCAGTGGCGCGGCGCGACCCGTCGCCAGCCAGATTGGCAGTTCGATGAGGCAGGCGCGCGGGAGGACCTACGGCGGCAGTTCCAGACTCAGGATCTCGACGGCTTTGGCTGCGGCGGACTCACCGTTGCAATTGCCGCTGCGGGCGCCCTGTTGAGCTACGTCAAGGACACCCAGCGCAGCGACTTGCCACACATCCGGGCAATTCATCTGGAATCCCAGACAGCAGCGGTGACGCTTGATGCCGCAACACGGCGCAATCTCGAGATTGATCAAACCCTGAGCGGCGGCGAGGAGCATACGCTCTATGCGGTGTATGACAGCACGGTCACGGCAATGGGTGCCCGACACCTGCGGCGTTGGCTGCACCGACCCATCAACGATCAGACAGCCATCGAAGCGCGACTCGACGCCGTCGACCTGTTACGTCAGGACTATCGTTTTGAGCCACTGCGCGAGGCGCTTAGGGACATCGCTGACCTGGAACGGATTCTGTCACGGGTGGCATTAGGCTCGGCGCGACCCCGGGATCTGAGCCGCCTTAGGCAAAGCCTAGCGCAATTACCACTCATCCGTAGCCGGCTACCCGAAGGCTTCACCCTGCTCGATGAACTCACCACGGCACTCCCCAATTACACCGCACTGACGGCGCTGCTGGAGCGCGCCATCATTGATAACCCTCCAGTTTTAATTCGCGATGGGGGTGTGATCGCGCCGGAATATGACGCCGAGCTCGATGAGCTCCGCGGCATCAGCGAAAATGCCGGCGGCTATCTACTAGAGCTCGAGCAACGCGAGCGCGACAGCACCGGGCTATCCACACTCAAGGTGGGATATAACCGGGTGCATGGCTACTACATCGAGATCAGTCGCGCCCAATCAGATAACGCGCCTGATGCTTATCAACGCAGACAAACTCTCAAGAACGTAGAGCGCTTCATCACTCCCGAACTCAAAACCTTTGAAGACAAGGCCCTGTCGAGTAAAAGCCGCGCGCTGGCGAGGGAAAAGCACCTTTATGAGAGCCTCGTCGCACAGGTGGCTGAGTCGTTGTTACCCTTGCAAGCGACCGCGGCAGCACTGTGTGACATCGATGTGCTCGCCTGCTTTGCAGAGCGGGCAATGGTGCTGGAGCTGTGTCGCCCTCGATTCTCGGGTAAGACACTGCTGCACGTGGAGGGCGGCCGGCACCCCGTTGTGGAGGCGGTGCGCGACACCCCTTTCATTGCCAACGACACCCACCTCGATGACCGACGTCGCATGCTTTTGATTACCGGCCCGAACATGGGCGGCAAATCAACTTACATGCGGCAGAACGCGTTGATTGCCCTGCTGGCGCACGTTGGTGCTTTCGTACCCGCGCGAAAGGTAACGCTCTCCTGCCTCGATCGGATTTTTACCCGCATTGGCTCCTCTGACGACTTAGCGAGTGGTCGATCGACCTTCATGGTCGAAATGACCGAGACGGCCAATATCCTCCATAACGCCACCGATCGGAGCCTCGTTCTGATGGACGAAATCGGCCGCGGCACCAGTACCTTTGACGGGTTGAGCATCGCCTGGGCCACCGCGCTGGCGCTCGCAAACGAGGTAAAAGCCTTGACGTTCTTCGCCACGCATTACTTCGAGTTGACGGCACTACCTGATCAACACGCTGCGATGGCCAACGTGCATCTGGACGCAACAGAGCATGAGGATCACGTGGTGTTCCTGCATCAGATACAGGAAGGCCCCGCTAATCGTAGCTTCGGGCTGCAGGTCGCCAAACTGGCGGGTGTGCCGGACTCGATTCTCCGAGCCGCAAAGGATAAGTTGGGCGAGTTGGAGAGCGGCCAATCACAAGGCCCAGCCCCCACCCAAACTGAACTCTCTCTGGTGACACCAAAGCAACCCTCCGCCGCCCTGGAGGCACTCAAAGCGTTGGACCCGGACGAATTGAGCGCCCGAGAGGCTCTCGACAGAATCTATCAACTGAAACAGAAACTTGACGACGATAGCTGACCAGTTTTCAAAACACGTCTCACCCAGTATCCTTCGGCGTGGGATGAATGAGGTTTCCATATGACGTTCGTTGTTGGCGAAGATTGCATCAAGTGCAAACACACCGACTGTGTAGAAGTGTGCCCGGTCGATTGCTTTTATGAAGGCCCCAACTTTTTGGTGATTCACCCAGATGAGTGCATTGACTGCGCCCTCTGCGAGCCAGAGTGTCCTGTCGATGCCATCTTCTCCGAGGATGAGTTACCCGGAGATCAGGAGGCGTTCTTGCAAATTAACGCCGAACTCGCAGAGATCTGGCCCAACATCACAGAGCGCAAAGAACCCGCCCCTGACGCAGAGGACTGGGCGGGCAAGCCCGGCAAGCTGGAGCTACTGCAGCGTTAGCGTCTCTACCGACTGGGCAGCAGCCCGGTCGGGTTCACTGGCCGCCCGTCGCGGCGTATCTCGAAGTGCAGCTTCACTGAATCCGCATCGGTGCTGCCCATGCGGGCGATCACCTGCCCCGCCTTCACTTGCTCGCCCTCCACCGCGAGCAGTTCGTCGTTGTGGCCATATGCGCTGAGATAAGTGTCATTGTGCTTCAGTATTAATAATGCGCCGTAACCCGTCACCCCTGTGCCGGCATAGACGACGACACCGGGCGCCGTCGCCATGACTGGCGCGCCGCGCTGGCCAGCGAGGTCAATACCTTTGTGGCGCTCGTCTGAAAACGGCCGGCTGACCGCACCCGCCGCAGGCCAAGCCCAGCGGTCTACTGGCCCGTTGGGCATCGCTGATTTCTCGGTCGACAAGGTGTGTGAAGGTGGTCCGGGCTCGGGCCGAACGGCCTCGGCTTGCTTACCTGCAGATGCGGGTGAGGTCTGCCGCGGTGGACTTTCCAATCGGTCGGGTTCAACCGCGACCGATTGTGCAGGCGCCACCGACGCAGTGTCGTCAGTAGCGCCAACGAGTGCCCCGGAGCCAGCATCGATCGTCTTGAGTGACTGCGATACGCGTATCACATAGGGGGACTCAATATTATTGATTTCCGCGAGCGTTCGGTAATCCATACCGAGCCGAAACGCCACCGCATAGAGCGTGTCACCGGGTTGGACGATATAGTTCGGCCCGCGCTGCAGCATCTGGCCGACATCGGCTTCCACTGCCCGCTCGGGCGCCGTCGCCTGTCGCACTTCGGGGGTCTCGATGGCCGCGGGAACCGACTTGTTTTCGATCACCGCGGGGGGCTTATCCGCACACCCGCCCAATACCGAAGTCAGCGCTACCGCCATGGTGAGACGTGCCCAACCGGTCATCTAGCCACCCCTCCTGCCCGCTATCTTCTGCGTTGCCCACACCGTGAAAATACCAGCACAAAAAGTTAGTAAGCAGAGCGCAAGCTGCGGCGCGGGCAGATCAAAGGGCAAAACCGGTCGGGTGACCTCAACAGGCTCTGCGCCCAGCGCCAAGATGACCGATACGCGCCAGGGCCACACTGCCACCAGCGAGCCCAGAAGCACGCCGCATAAAAAGGCCATCGCCATTGACCGGTGGGCGCGAAGCAAGCGGTCTAGCAGCCGAGCAAAACTGAGCAGGCCCACACCACAGCCTAGAGCGAAAACGGCGAGCTCTGTTACGTGGAAGCCCCTTACCGCAGCCAGCACGGGCGCGTACATGCCCATCAGAAGCAGCATAAAGCTCCCCGAAATGCCGGGCAAAATCATGGCGCAAATGGCAATCGAGCCGGCAAGGAAGAATCCCACCAGCCCGGAGAGCATAGATACCGGCGGCATCAGCGCAATGCCCACTGCCAGGCCCACGCCCACCGCAAAAACCAGAACCCTATCGAGCCGATTGAGCACCACCTCGTCCCGGAGCAGGGACATGCCACTGATCAGAATCAGGCCCGAAAAAAATGCCCAAAGGGGCTGCGGGTGCGCCTCCAGCAACCAGTGTATTAATGACGCCATGGAGAAAATTGCGGTGAGAATGCCCGCCAACAAGGTGCTCAAAAAAGCGCCGTCTAGGCGGTGCCAGAGTACCGTCCAACGCCCGCGTACCAGCATCTGCAAGGCGCTTGTATCCGCAGCCACGATCGCGGCGATAAGCCGATCGTAGATGCCTGTGATCAGGGCGATCGTCCCTCCGGAGACCCCGGGGACGATGTCGGCGGCACCCATGGCCAACCCGCGGGCAAAGATGCCCGGAGCCGACTCCCTCATCGCGTCACACCCGCGACCATCGGAACAAAATTCACGGCTTCGATGATCTCCTCAACATAACCATCCGGCGAGGACGTCACCATAATCAGTTGCTGTTGCGCTCCGCCCACCGGGAGTATCAGGCGGCCGCCGGGGGCCAACTGCTCCAGTAAAATCGGGGGAACGCGCTCAGGCGCCGCCGCTCCCAGAATCAGATCAAACGGGGCCTCGCCGGGCCAGCCCTCGAGCCCGTCTCCATGACGCAGGCGCACGTTGCGTATGCGCAGAGTGCGCAACTGCCTGCGGGCGCGCTCTACCAGCGGCTTGATACGCTCGATAGCACAGATCTCATCAACCAAATTCGCCAGAATCGCGGTCTGATACCCCGAACCACTCCCCAACTCCAACACTTTTTTGGGCCGACCCTGCGCCAACGCAAGCTGGCTCATTCTCGCCACCATGTAGGGCTGCGAGAGCGTTTGTCCGTACCCGATCGGTAAAGCCGTGTCCTCATACGAGCGGTGCGCCAAGGCCTCATCGACAAATAGATGCCTCGGTACGCTCCTGATCGCCTCCAGCACCTCGAACTGTGTAATCCCCTGATCCATCAATCGCTGGATCAGCCGCTCCCGCGTCCGCTGCGAGGTCATGCCAATGCCTTGCTGGCTCACTCAGTGGCTCCACCCGTTACGATCAGCGCAACGGCATGACTGGCAATGCCTTCCTCGCGACCCACAAACCCCAGCCGCTCCGTGGTAGTGGCTTTAATGTTGACCTGATCGTGGTTAATACGAAGGTCTTCAGCAATGAACGCTCGCATCTCGGCGATATGTGGGCCCAAGCGAGGCGTCTGGGCGATCACAGTTAGATCAACGTTACCCACTGACCAACCAGCAGCTGCCAACTGCTCGACCACCGCGCGCAGCAGCTCCCGGCTATCCGCACCGGAAAACGCCTGATCGGTATCCGGAAAGTGGTGGCCGATGTCTCCTAGCCCGGCAGCGCCCAGCAGCGCGTCACATAGCGCGTGCAGGGCGACGTCACCATCAGAGTGCGCTACCAACCCGCGATCATAGGTAATACGGACGCCACCGAGCATGACATGGTCGCCCTCACCGAAGGCGTGTACGTCGTATCCGTGACCGATTCGCATCATCTCAATCACTCTCTTCCCGTTCTCAGCATCAAGTCGGCGAAAGCCAGGTCAGCTTCAATCGTCACCTTGATGTTGCTCGTTGGACCCTCCAGAACATGCACCGGCTCTCCAGCCCATTCCATTGCCATCGCTTCGTCGGTGACCGCCTCCAGCGCCTCCAGGCACCGACCCAAGGCATTTTTCAGGGAGAACAGCGGGAACAACTGTGGCGTCTGTGCCCGCCATAATGTGCGGCGGTCGATGGTCGCTGTCACGGCGCCGTCGTCATTGACCTGCTTCAGCGTATCGGCCACCGGCGACGCCAGAATAACGCCCTCGTTCAGGGACCGTGCCTCTGCGATCAATGCGCTCAGTGCATCAAGAGACAAGCAGGGCCGGGCTGCGTCATGCACCAGAACCCAGTCGTCATCTCCCGCCTGCAGCGCAAGATGCTCGAGACCTGCAAGCACCGAATGCGCTCGCTCAGTACCCCCCGGCACGGTCTGCACCCGCACATCTGAGAGACTCGCGATCGCATCAGCCCGGCGATCTGAGGGGTCCAGCGCCACCACCACCCCGCGCACGTCTGCGCTACCCAGCAACACCCTCAGCGTATGCTCCAGTAGCGGCGCCCCGGCGATTTCACGGTACTGCTTGGGAATGTCCCCCCCCAAGCGCCGCCCGGAACCCGCAGCAGGCACCACCGCCCACAGGCTATTCATGGCGAATCGGGCTCCTCAATGAACTGGTAGTAAACCTCCCCTTCTTTGATGAGCCCAAGGTTCTCGCGCGCGTTCTTCTCGACCGCTTCGTTTCCGCTTTGCAGCGCCATCAACTCGCGCGTCAGCGTAGCATTGCGGTCCGACAGCGTCGCATTCTCGGCCTCGGCCTCCTTCAGTTGACTAGCCAAGCGGTTGGCTTCAGCGAGTCCTCCCTCGGCAAACCATAAGCGGTACTGCAGCAACAACAGCAGTCCCAGCATTCCGCCCATCAGCCAGCGCATTAAGCCCTCGTCAGAATATCCCGGCCGGGATACGGCGCGGTCAGGCCGAGCTCTGCCTCAATCCGAAGCAGCCGGTTGTATTTTGCGACGCGGTCAGAGCGACATAGCGAACCGGTTTTGATCTGGCCCGCGCCCGTGCCCACCGCCAAATCGGCGATAGTCGCATCCTCGGTCTCTCCCGAACGATGCGAAATAACCGCGGTATAGCCTGCCGTCTTGGCCATGGCGATGGCATCCAGCGTTTCTGTCAACGAGCCAATCTGGTTGAATTTGATCAGGATCGAGTTACCGATGCCCTCGTCAATGCCGCGCTTCAAGATTTCAGTATTGGTGACAAACAAATCATCCCCCACCAGTTGGATACTGTCACCCAGCTTCTCAGTCAGCACGGCCCAACCCGCCCAATCGGATTCATCTAAACCGTCCTCGATCGAGACGATCGGATGCTGCTCTGTCAAATCCGCCAGGTAATCGGCAAAACCGTCGCTGTCAAAATCCACCCCGTCGCCGCGCAAATGATAGCGGCCGTCGCGGTAAAACTCGGATGCTGCGCAATCCAACGCGAGCGTAATGTCCTCACCAAGGATATAACCGGCCTTGGAGACCGCCTCTGCGATCACCTCCAGCGCCGCGGCATTGGAGGGCAGATTAGGCGCAAAGCCCCCCTCATCGCCCACAGCAGTCGCCAAACCTTTACCGGACAACACCTTCTTGAGGTGATGAAAAATCTCGGCCCCCATGCGCAGCGCATCAGCAAAACTCGCAGCGGACACGGGCTGAATCATAAATTCCTGAATATCGACATTATTATCAGCGTGCTCACCACCATTGAGGATATTCATCATCGGCACAGGCAGAGTCAGTGCGGTGCAGCCCGCGAGCGAGGCGATGTGCTGATAAAGCGGTGTTTTTGCCCCCAAGGCGGCCGCCTTGGCCGTGGCAAGCGACACCGCGAGAATCGCATTGGCGCCGAAGTTGGCTTTGTTTTCCGTTCCGTCAGCCTCAATCATTCGACGGTCCACGCCGCTCTGATCGAGGGCATCATGCCCGATCAGCAGTTCTCGAATAGGGCCGTTCGCATGCCCTACCGCAGTCAGTACGCCTTTACCCAGGTAGCGCGCCGTGTCGCCGTCACGCAGTTCGAGCGCCTCTCGGGTTCCCGTGCTCGCGCCCGAGGGGGCGCAGGCCGTCCCTACGCTGTCATCATCGAGTGTGACCTCGGCCATCACGGTGGGGTTCCCGCGAGAGTCAAGCACTTCAAAAGCGCGCACATCGACGATCTCACTCACACTGACACTCCTCGCTTTCTACAAATTCAGGAAACAGCCAGCCCAGGCTGCCCTTTGACCAGATCATCGACAGCCTTGACCTGTTTTAGAAACGGTTCGAGTCGATCCAATGGCAGTGCACTGGGACCGTCACACAGCGCACGATCCGGGTCGGGATGGGCCTCAAGGAACAGCCCGGCAATGCCTACCGCTATGCCCGCCCGGGCCAAGGTCAGTACCTGTGATCGCCGCCCGCCGGAGGCGGTCGCGCCGGGGTCGCGACGCTGCAATGCGTGGGTCACATCGAAAATCAGGGGGCACCCGCCGGTGGCTTCTGACATCACGTCAAAGCCCAGCATATCGACGATCAAATTATCGTAGCCGAAGTTACTGCCGCGCTCGCAGACCAGCAGGCGGTCGTTGCCGCACTCGCGGAACTTCGTCACCACATTGGCCATCTGCTCGGGGCTGAGAAACTGCGGTTTTTTGATGTTGATTGCCGCCGAGGTCCTCGCCATCGCCTCGATCAAGTCGGTCTGCCGGGCCAGAAAAGCCGGCAGTTGCAGAATATCGCAGACCTCAGCCGCAGGCCCGGCCTGTTCGGGGCTGTGAACATCCGTCAGCACCGGTACCCCATAGGTGGATTTCACCTCAGCCAGAATCTCCAGACCTGACTCAAGACCCGGCCCCCGAAAGGAGTGGACCGACGACCGGTTGGCTTTATCGAATGACGCCTTGAACACGAAGGGAAGGTCGAGTTGCTGACAGACGCGGACATGCTCCGCCGCACTGTCCAGTGCCAACTCTCTGCTCTCCAGAACGTTGATTCCACCAATCAACACCATTGGGCGATCATTGGCAAAACAACGACCCGCTACCTCAACGGCCTGTTGGGGTCCTCTCACGCAGCATCACCGCATTGCCGGGAAACCGCCAACGCCGCTTGGATGTAGCTACTGAAAAGAGGATGACCCCCCCGCGGCCGCGACTTGAATTCGGGGTGGAACTGGCAAGCCACAAACCAGGGATGGGCAGGCAACTCAATAATCTCGACCAATTCACCATCGAGTGACCAGCCGCTCATTTTCATGCCGGCCTCTTCCAGCCGCGACACGTAATTGCTGTTCACCTCGTAGCGATGACGGTGGCGCTCGCTGATTTCATCGGCACCGTAAATCGCCTGCGTCCTCGTACCTGCGACCAACCGGCAGGGCTGCGCGCCCAGCCGCATCGTGCCACCCAGATCGGAATCCTCTGAACGTTGCTCGACTGCGCCATCAGCCGTCTGCCACTCGGTAATCAGCGCGATAATCGGGTGCGGCGTGTCGGCCTGCATCTCTGTCGAGTGCGCGCCGTCGAGGTGGCAGACATTACGCGCATACTCGATCAAGGCCATGTGCATCCCGAGACAAATGCCCAGAAAGGGAATGCCCCGCTCGCGAGCGTATCGAACTGAGTCGATCTTGCCCTGAATACCCCGATCACCAAAGCCCCCCGGAACGAGAATCGCGTCGAGATGTGACAACAGCTCCACCCCCTGTGCCTCAATCTCCTCAGCATCGATGTAGTCGATTTCGACCCGGGTGTCGGTCTGTAAACCGGCGTGATCCAGTGCTTCATTCAGGGATTTATAGGCATCGACCAGATCGACATATTTACCCACCATGCCCACACGGACCACTCCCTTTCGCTGGCTAAATTCGCGACGCACCACATCCTCCCATTCAGACAGATCCGCCGCCGCCTGCTGGAGGCCAAACCGTTCCAAGACGTAATCATCCAGCCCGCTGTCTCGCAGATTGCCCGGGATTTGATAAATCGATTCCGCGTCCATCAGCGGAATCACCGCCCGCTCTTCCACGTTCGTGAACAATGATATTTTCTGCCGCGCGCCCTCATCCACGTCCACCGAGCAACGGCACAAAAGTACCTCAGGCTGAAGGCCGATGGAGCGTAATTCCTTTACCGAATGCTGCGTGGGCTTGGTTTTGATCTCCCCGGCGGTGGGGATATAAGGAATGAGCGTCAGGTGCATGAGCAGTGCATTGGCACTACCCAGTTCCAACTTCAATTGTCTCACTGCCTCGAGGAACGGCTGGCTCTCAATGTCACCCGCCGTGCCGCCCACTTCAACAACGGCCACTTCAGCATCACCCGCGCCCGCCACCACCCGGCGCTTGATTTCATCGGTGATGTGGGGAATGACCTGCACCGTGCCGCCGAGATAGTCACCTCGCCGCTCTTTACGCAGCACGGCGTCATAAACCCGGCCCGCCGTGAAGTTGTTTGCCCGGCTCATGACGGTGCGCGTGAACCGCTCATAATGACCCAGATCCAGATCGGTCTCAGCGCCATCGTCAGTCACAAAAACCTCACCGTGCTGAAACGGGCTCATCGTGCCCGGGTCAACGTTAATGTAAGGATCCAGTTTAAGGAGGGTGACTTTGAGTCCGCGTGCCTCAAGCACAGCGGCGAGGGAGGCGGCGGCAATCCCCTTACCCAGAGAGGACACAACACCACCAGTAACGAACACATATCGCGTCATGGATTCCACCAAAGCGAAAAACTTCCCGGACGCCTATTTTGACGCCTCTCGGGATCGTCTCTCCGATGGACGATCAGTCTAACAGGAAGCCCCCTTGGGCTCAATTCATATGGCGTTAAAAAGACGCCATACCGGACGCAAGCCACCCTCCGATTCTTCCAGTGCCTCGCTCGTTTCAGGCCCCAGAGGCCCTGCGCACACTAGCCATACGGGTTGATTTTGTGAGGTGAGCACGGGCAGATACGGCCTCCACCACGGCGGTATCCTCAGCTCCTGGCACCAGTGTTTGAGCGGTTTTTGGGGACGATTCAGCGGTGTCACCCGACCCAGTTCGCCGCTCAGCACGCATTGAAGCTGAGCACCCCGTCTTAGCCCGGGGCCGGCGATGGCAGGCTCCCAGCGCAACTTACCCCAGTCACCCGATACGGCCTCACCCGCCACCAGCTCTTCGGGGAAACTCTCAGCTACCGTGGGATTGCCCGCGCGAATCACCAGGCCACCCCAGACCCTGAGGGTATGTTCGCCCCACACCAGCTCTGGAGATCGGTCCTGTTTTGCGGTGAGGGCTTGCCGCGCCAATTCGACCAGGCGTTTTTGATCAGGGCACTCAATATCGCTTTCATCCAGCCATTGATGAATCGCTGCCGCCAACTGGGGCGGATCCATTGCGCCGTTTACTGCCAGCGCCGGCTCGCCCATGACCGTTTCAGTCCGCTCAAGCGGCATCGTGCTGAGACGCCGCTGGGTCAGCGCCTGAAGCTCAGCAGCGCGCGTCACGGTCTCTCGATACGCCGGCCAACGTTCGGCAATCGCGGGCAGCACTGCGTGCCTGAGATAGTTTCTGTCTTGCTTCACCTCAAAGTTGCTCGGGTCGCGCACGTACTCGAGACCCGCAGTCTCGACCGCTGCACGAAGTGTTGTCGAGGATACTTGCAGGAACGGCCTGAAAAGGCACCCTCTACCACAGCGTCGTTGCTCTGGGATCCCTGCCAAACCGCGGGGGCCCGCCCCCCTCAGTAACCGCAGCAACACCGTTTCCACCTGATCATCGATGTGATGGGCCGTAAACAGCACCTCATCCTGCTCGAGTACTTGCTCAAAAGCGTTGTAGCGTTGTCGGCGAGCGTCAGCCTCAAGGCCACGACCAGACGACGCAACCTCGCAGTCAGCGATCACCAGCGGCACCTCTAACGCATCCGCATGTCGTTGGCAAAGTTGACTCCATTCGCCGGCGTCAGGGTGCAGGTGGTGATTCACGTGGATCGCATGAATAGCGGGCGCAGATTGCTCAGCCGCGAGTGCTGACAGCGCATGGAGCAAAGCGACACTGTCAGCACCGCCTGACAGCGCCACCCACCAGCGCGGGGCCGACATCACCGCTTCAGGTAAGGAACTCAGGTACTGGCGCATGGGTCGCGCATCGGACGTTAATTGCCGTAGGACATCAGCCTTCGGTAGCGCGCCTCAAGCATGGCATCGGTGTCCATCGACGAGAGTCGGTCCACCTGCCGCAGCAAGTGCTGCTTCAACCGGGCGGCCATCTCAACAGGATCGCGATGAGCACCACCGAGTGGCTCCGGAATCGTCGCATCGACGATTCCCAGCTCCTCGAGCTTGGTTGAGGTCACCCCCATCGCTGCCGCCGCATCCGGTGCAAACTCGGAGCTCTTCCAGATGATGTTGGCACACCCCTCCGGTGAGATCACAAAGTAAGTGGCGTACTGCAACATGGCTAGATGGTCACCAACGCCGATCCCCAAAGCACCGCCTGAGGAGCCCTCGCCAATGACGATACAGATCAGCGGCGTCCTGAGCCGCGACATCACGGCAAGATTCTGCGCGATCGCTTCAGAGATACCCCGCTCCTCAGAATCGATGCCAGGGTAGGCTCCGGGTGTGTCGATGAGCGTAATCACCGGCATCTTGAAACGCTCAGCCATTTCCATGAGACGCATGGCCTTTCGGTATCCCTCTGGTTTGGGCATCCCGAAATTTCGATAGACCTTGTCTTTCACCGCACGGCCCTTCTCCTGACCGATGACCATCACCGGCTTCCCGTCAAGGCGCGCGACGCCTCCAACGATCGCCTTGTCGTCGGCAAAGTGGCGATCACCGTGCAGTTCGTCAAATTCGGTAAAGATCTCGGGAATATAATCGAGGGAGTAAGGTCGCTGCGGATGGCGCGCCACTCTGACAATGTCCCAGGCACTGAGGTCAGTGTAAATCTTCTCGGTCAGCGCAGTGGACTTCTTGCGAAGACGATCAATTTCGTCGGTCAGATTCAGGTCAGCGCCCTCACTGACGCCCTGCAGCTCCTCGATTTTCATCTCGAGTTCCGCGATGGGCTGTTCAAAGTCGAGGTAATTGGGATTCATGGAGCACCAACCGCCAATGGGGCATGGCAAACATCGGGTTGCGGGAGTCTACAAAGGCCCGCGCCCGACGTCACGCCCACTGTTAAAAAGTCAGGTATATCGTTACCCTGCCGGCCATGACCGCACTCCAAGGCAATATACCTCGATTGATACTCGCTCCCATGGAGGGGGTAGTCGATGCGGTGATGCGCGATCAACTCACCCGACTCGGCGGTTATGAGCGGTGCGTCACTGAGTTTGTCCGCGTATCTCAAACACTCCTCCCCAAGCGCGTTTTTATCCGTTATTCACCCGAGTTACAGCAGGGCGGAGTCACTGCCTCCGGCACCCCCGTTTTTTTACAGCTTCTGGGCTCCGACCCCGAGCTGATGGCCGCGAATGCCGAGCGAGCCGCCCAATTGGGCGCGCCGGGCATCGATCTCAACTTCGGATGCCCCGCCAAAACGGTAAACCGCTCGCAAGGTGGCGCTTCGTTATTACGATCACCGGACCTGATCAGATCGATTTGTGAGCGCGTGCGAGAGCGCGTGCCGCACGCGACTCCCGTGACAGCGAAAATCCGTCTGGGGTATGACACTGACGACAACTTTGAGGAGATTCTCGACGCACTCGCGGCGGTCGCACTTACCGAAGTCACGATTCACGCCCGCACGCGGCGTCAGGGCTATCGCCCTCCAGCGCATTGGCACAGACTCCGCGATGCCCGGAACCGGCTCCCCTTTCCAGTGATTGGAAATGGAGAGCTCTGGACTCCTGGCGACATTGCTCGCTGCGCTGAAGTCAGTCGCAGTAGCGCCTTCATGCTGGGCAGGGGCGCGCTGTGCCGTCCTGACTTGGGCGCCGCGATCAAAGCCTATTACCGCGGGGAAACACCCTCCTCGTTTGACTGGCAGGATGCCCGCGAACTGCTGATTCATTTTTTAGAGCAGAACCGACGTCTGTATGACCCGCGCTATGCGGTCAACCCGGTTAAGCAGTGGCTCGTTTATCTGAAAGTCTATTACCCGCAGGCGGCTGCGCTATTCAGCGCAGTAAAGCGCATCACTGACGCAGAAGAGATGGCTTCGGCGCTCTCGCGGGACGAACCGTTGGCGGCAGCCGCGTGATGCACCAGCGCGTCGCCGGGAAATACCGGTCCCGACGCCACTTTACTTGACCGACACATCATGAGAACGATGTGCGACTAATCAGGACGCTAAAAACATGACGTCGACAATTACTGCAACCCACGGCAATCTGTGGGGGCACCCCAAAGGGCTCTACATCTGCTTTGGCACCGAGCTTTGGGAGCGCTTCTCCTTTTACGGCATGAAGTACCTGTTGCTTCTGTACCTCACAAAATACCACCTGTTTTCAGACGCGGCCGGTCTCGGTGTGCTGGGTAGCTATGCATCGCTGGTCTATGCCATGCCGGTCCTGGGTGGGCTGATCGCAGACCGTTTCATCGGTATGCGCAAGGCGGTGACGTTCGGTGGAATGCTACTGGTGGCGGGGCATCTGGGCATGGCCTTTGAGGGGGAAGCCGCGCGACAAACCAGCGACGGCGTTCTCCGGGATGAGCAGGCGCTGTCGATTTTTTACCTGTCGCTGGCGCTTATTGTGGTGGGCGTGGGGTTTTTAAAACCCAATATCTCCACTGTGGTGGGCAAGCTCTACCCCGAGGGTGATGCTCGGCGCGACGCCGGCTTCACCATTTTCTATATGGGCATCAATATCGGCGCGTTTACCGCCACCCTCCTATGCGGCTGGCTGGGCGAGGTTTATGGCTGGTCCTGGGGGTTCGGTGCGGCGGGGATCGGCATGCTGCTCGGGCTGATGCTCTTTCAGCGGGGTCAAAAGTATCTGCTGGGTCATGGCGAACCCGCTGAACCCGAAAAGCTCAGTCGAAGCCTCGGGGTTCCGGGGCTGACCATTGAACGGTCAATCTATCTGGGAAGCCTGTTGATGGTAGCGGTGGTCTGGCAGCTAGTGCAGCTCACCGATACCGTGGGAACGCTTCTGGATGCGCTATCCGCGGTCGTGCTTGCCGGGCTGAGCTGGTTTCTGTTTTTCCGATGCAACAAAGTTGAGCGCGAGCGCATGTTTGTGTTAATCGTCCTCACGCTGTCGACGGTGGTCTTCTGGGCACTTTTTGAGCAGGGTGCCGGGTCGATGACGCTCTATGCAGACCGCGTGACCGACAAAACGCTGCTGGGCATATCGCTCACCGCCGCGCAATTTGGCGCTGCCAATTCATTTTTCATTTTCTCGTTGGCGCCACTCTTTGCGGTACTGTGGACGCGGCTGGCACGGCGCGGATGGGAGCCCAGCACGCCGGTGAAGTTTTCGCTCGGCATTGCCCAGGCGGGTCTCGGATTTGGCGCTTTGGTCTACGGCGCACAATTTCCCGATCAGGCGGGATTGGTGTCAGCGTGGTGGTTGATCCTCGCCTACCTGCTCCACACGACCGGCGAGCTTTGTTTGAGCCCGGTGGGGCTATCCGCAGTGACCAAGTTAGCGGTTCCCTCGGTCGTTGGGGTCATGATGGGCACCTGGTTTCTGGCATCGGCCTACTCATCTTACGTCGCGGCACAGATCGCAACGATTGCGGCGCGACCCGCGTCGGAGGCCACACTGGACCGGGCCGGCGCGCTGGCGGGTTACACAGAGCTGTTCGGGCAGTTGCTGACGAGTGGGCTTGCTGGCGGCGCTGTGCTCATTGTGTTGTCGCCGATCTTAAAGCGGCTGATGCACGGCGTGCGCTGAATCAGGCAGACGGCAAGATTCCCTTGCAAACATAAGTTGCTGCAGAAATGGGTGAGATCGTCGCGCCAGCAGACCCGCTAGACATAATGAGTTGATATCCTCGCGTCGATGGGTTTACGTCGGCCTTAACAAATTAAAAAAAGCACATTGGGGGATCGTGTGAGAGTTCTGAGCCTGCTTTTGTTACTGACATTGACAACTATGGGAGGGTGCCAGCCTGCCGACGACAATACCGAAACAAGCCCCAACAGATCTGCGCCAAATGTCATCCTGCTGATGGCTGACGACATGGGCTGGGCGCAAACTAGCTATTACGGTCATCCCATTTTGCAAACTCCCAACCTCGACGCCATGGCATCCAACGGCCTGCGTATGGATAGGTTCTACGCCGGTGCGCCAAGCTGCACGCCCACTCGCGCATCGGTGCTAACGGGGCGCACTAATGATCGCACTGGTGCATTCAGAGTGGGTCAGTCCATAAACAAGCAGGAAAAAATGCTGTCAACAGCATTTCAAAATGCTGGTTATGCCACAGCTCACTTTGGCAAATGGCATCTGAATTACAACGGTGTTGGCCTAGAACATCCACTGGAGGCGGATGATCCACACAACCCCGGTGAGCTCGGTTTCGACTATTGGCTGAGTCACACGAGTGGCTTCGATTTTTTTGAGAGCTCCGGCGGCGCGTTTGAACTGAGCCGCATGGGACAGCGGGAGACATTTATCGGTGATGGCTCCGAGGTGATTGTCAACGAGGCGCTGCAATTCATATCAAATCAAATTCAACTCGACAAACCAGTATTCCTCGTTATCTGGTATTCGTCACCACATGGTCCTTGGAAGGCGACGGCAGAGGACATCGCCCCGTTTTTGGGGCAGATTGACCGCACATCTGCGAATATGCACGGAGAGATAGTTGCGATGGACCGCTCTATCGGTGCGCTACGGCGGGGTTTACGTGATCTCGGAATCGCTGAAAACACGCTCATCTGGTTCACCAGTGATAATGGCGGCTCTGCTGACATCGACACCGGCGTCACCTATCCTAATGGCAAAGACAGACCGCCCAGAATCGAATATCCCTCTGACTGTAGTGATTTTATCGATCCCGATCTGACCAGCGAGGAATCGGTTGCTTTAGGTTGTATACGTGGAGCAAAACCTGACAGTACCGGCCATTTACGCGGCTTTAAAAAAGATTTTTATGAAGGTGGATTGCGGGTCCCGACCCTGGTGGAATGGCCAGCAGTAATCAAACCACGAGTAACCAGTTTCCCCTCAGCGACCTACGATATTTTCCCAACGCTCATAGACGTTGCCGGCTTGAATCCGGATTCGATAAGCCACGTACACGACGGAATATCGATTGTCGATGTTTTCCACTCTGACCCCCCACGTCGGGATAAGCCTCTGGGTTTTAGGGCAAGTGACGGCCGCATGTGGATGGATAACGATTGGAAACTCGTGCAGAACGTCTCGTTCACAACGCGAGGTTTCATTACTGGACCATTTGAACTGTTCAATATAATCGGAGATCCGAGCGAAGAGCAGGATCTGATGAACGTCTATCCAGAACGCGCCTCGCAAATGCAAAAAGAATTAGAAAAGTGGAGCGTATCTGTTAGCCGAAGTGCGTTGGGTGCTGACTATCCTGAAGGATTGGTATTGCCGACAGGGCGCAAGTTTGACCCGGTAGTTGATGAGAGGCGCGAGCGCCGCTTTGCACAGTGGGCAAAGGAAGTTAAGCGTGCCGACAGTGAATAAACAAAAGGTTGGCTGTCCGGCAATTGGCCTGAGACCCCCAAAAACGAACAGCAACGGGTTAATGATTTGCTTAGCCAAGAGTTCTCTTGGTCTAACCCTTGGCGAGCAAAGCTCGGCTGTGAACTCGCCCCCGTGGCCTTAAGCAACGCATATATCTAGCATACTAAGTGATGGAAGATACTATTGATCCGACCAACGTCAACACTTTGCGGCTAGCCAGTGGCGCACAAATGCCTGCACCTGCGTTTGGCACGTTTCACTCCGATTGGGCGCAAGCCAAAATGAAGCAAGCCACGGTTGAGGCGATCCGACTCGGATGGCGACATATCGACACTGCGCGCGCCTACGAAAACGAAGCTTTAATCGGCGAGGCCATTCGTGAGGCCATAAAAAAAGGCTACATAGGATCTACTAGCGATCTGTTCATCACCGCTAAATTATGGAACGGGCACATGCACCCCGCTGAGGTAGCATCGGCGGCAGACAGCACGCTGCGAGCGCTTGGTATCGAGAAAATCGACATGTACTTAAATCATTGGCCCTGGCCAAACGTGCATGCGCCCGGCGCCCATGGGGGCGAACGTAACCCCAACTCGGTGCCGTATATTCACGAACAATTTCTCAAAACATGGAATGAAATTGCAAAGCTGAAAAAAGCAGGCAAAGTCGTCGATATTGGCACCTCAAACCACACGCGAGGCCAAATGGAGATGCTTTTACGAGATGTAGCCGATAGTGAGCGACCGCTCGTCAATCAAATGGAAATGCACCCTTTATTTCAGCAAACTGAACTGCGGCGCTTCTATGAATCTGAAAACATCGTTTGCACAGGTTACATGGCTGTTGGTTCACCGCGCCGACCAGCTCGCGACACATTTGAAGAGCACCACACAGATTTGGAAGCGCCGGTTATTTGCGAAATTGCGCGCGAACTATCGGTATCTCCAGGACGTGTCTGCTTAAACTGGGCGAGCCAACGAGAGTGTAAGAGTGGCGGATACGTCGTGATGTCAACGAAGTCCGAACACGCGCTGGATAATTTGCGGGCGGCTACCGAAGATATTTTATCTGACCATCATTTGCTGGCGATATCAGGCGACGGGTCAGATGCGCACCCAGGAATTGAGGCTAACAACCGCTTAATTCGAGGTCAGGTTTTTTTGTGGCCAGAAGCCAATTCCGATTGGCGGGTGCTTTGGGATGATAGTCAGCTCTTTGAGACGCGCGATGATTACGCTGCGTTCCAAGCAACCCAGTAGCCGACTGCAGGAGACACCCTATGCGGCAGGCCATTGTGGAGGGACCAGGTCAAATCGACTTCTGCGAGCTGGATGAGCCAATCGCAGGCTACGGTCAAGTGAGAATACGCATACAGCGTATTGGTATCTGTGGTTCAGATATCCACGTCTTCCACGGCAAGCACCCCTTCGTTACTTACCCGCTTGTGCAAGGACACGAGTATGCGGGTGTGATCGATCAACTTGGTGAGGGCGTAGCAGGTCTCAGAGTAGGAGACAAAGTGACTGCCACCCCGCAAGAGACTTGCGGTGACTGCGCACCTTGCTCGAGAGGCCAGTACAACGCCTGCGAGACTTTAAAGGTCCGAGGTTTTCAAGCACCGGGCTGTGCACAAGAGTATTTTCTTACTGAAGCCGACAAAGTCATCGTGTTACCCGATACTTTTGAGCCAGACCAAGGTGCATTCGTGGAGCCAGTTGCAGTGGCTGTGCATGCCACTGGCCTTGCAGGCAACTTGATCGGTAAGAATGTCGTGGTATCCGGCGCCGGAACAATTGGTAACTTCATAGGACAAGCCTGCAAGTGCCTCGGTGCGGCCAAGGTACTAATCGCTGATATCAGCGAATACCGTCTTCAAGTTGCCAGCGAGGTCGGCATAGACGCGGTTTGCAATGTGGCAGAAGAGTCACTCGAGTGCGCAGCCAAGCGCTTTTTTGGCGAGGCCGGATACGACATTGCTGTTGAGGTGGCAGGCGTCGAAGACAGTCTATCTGCGCTGGTGTCAGGTATCGGCAAGGGCGGAACCCTAGTGCTGGTCGGGGTGTTTGGCGAGCCCCCATCTGTAGACATATCCATGGTGTGTGAACATGAACTCAATCTGAAGGGATCGATGATGTATCGGCACCAGGACTTCGAAAAAGCCGCGCAGTGGATAGCTTCAGGACACATCCAGACCGATCCGCTAATCTCGCGGCACTTTACCTTTGAGGATTTCGCCAGAGCCTACGCCTACATAGATGAAGCGGGTGAAAACGCAATGAAAGTCATAATCGATGTCGACCGCGAACAGCCAAAATTGGGCGGGAGCAACTCATGACCGAGAGGTATACCCCCGACTGGGGATCATTACGCAACCATTCCACACCAAAATGGCTTCAGGACGACAAATTTGGGATATACACCCACTGGGGAATCTACTCAGTACCAGAGCGCGGGCCAAATGGCACTTGGTATCCCCACAACATGTATCGGCCCGGCAATGGCAAGGGAGATCAAGCTGACTACCACGAAAAAACCTTTGGCCCGGCGTCGCAGTTTGGCTACAAAGACTTTATCCCAATGTTCACTGCTGAAAAATTCGATCCGGACGAATGGGCCCAGCTATTCAAGGCGTCGGGTGCACGCTTTGCCGGCCCCGTTGCTGAACATCACGACGGTTTTTCAATGTGGAACAGCAAGGTCAATGCTTGGAACTCCATGCGTATGGGCCCGAAGCGTGATGTCACTGGCGAGCTAGAAAAGGCTTACCGGAGGGCGGGAATGCGCTTCATGGTAGCGCTTCACCACGCTGAACACTGGTGGTTTTATCCTCACTGGCGAGACGATTGCGACGTGTCAGACCCAAGATATGCTGGTCTTTACGGAGAATTGCACAACCTTGAGGGCTTCGCTGAAGGAACAATACAGAATGGGAACGACTGGCTTGCACAAGACCGACCGAGCAAAGCATTTCTGGATAACTGGCGGGCAAAGATAGATGAACTCATTGACGGCTACCAGCCTGACCTCATCTGGTTCGATTTTGGCATTCGACTCCTACAAGAGAACTACAAAAAGCGCTTCTTGGCCGATTACTACAACAAGGAAACAGAATGGGGCAAGCAGGTAGCAGTTACCTATAAAGGACACGACTTCGCACCAGGGGCAGCGATTGTTGATTACGAGCTGGGTCGGATGGATCAACTGACCTACTATGACTGGATCACGGATACATCGGTTGATGACATGGGCGCGTGGTCATTCGTGAGAGAAGCTGGCTTCAAAAAAGTGAGTACGCTCGTCCACAACCTCGTGGACAATGTCAGTAAAAATGGGTATTTGCTGCTGAATGTCGGTCCTAAAGCGGACGGCACGATTCCGGACGGAGCTAAAGAGTGCCTGAGGGGCATAGGTGATTGGCTCAGGATAAATGGTGAGGCGATCTTCGAGACCCGGCCTTGGGTGGCCTACGGCGAAGGCCCAACAGAAATGAAATCAACAGGTCACTTCAGCGAGCGTCGAGAGGTCAATTACACGCCCGAAGATATTCGCTTCACATGCCGCGACAACATTTTGTATGCAACGTTTCTGGGCTGGCCTGGCGAGAACAGCGTGATCCGATTCAACCAGGACGAGTCCTCTAGCTTCGCGACTATTAAACGTCTTGTAGCGAGCGAAATCGAGTCAGTGCGAATGCTGGGGGTTGATAGGGAGCTTGAATTCGCGATGACCCGAAACGGACTTGAGATCAAAGGGCCATCGGAGCCGCCTTGCCAGCATGCGTTCGTTTACAAGATCGTGCGTAAGGAACCATTTGACACCTGAGGGAAGCTCGGGGAATTTCAGTGTCGGAGTCGCCAGCCACCATCTACGTTTAACACCTCACCGTGAAAATACGCCCCCGCACGACTACACAGCATCACTGCGACCCCCGCAATATCTTCTGGGCCCCCGTACCGATGCGCAGGTATACGCTCAAGCTCTGCCAAAAAAGATTCTGACTGTGGATCCTCCCACGCACCTCTTGTCATTTCTGAGTAAAAGCGCCCCGGCGCGATTGCGTTAACACGAATAAAGTCGTCGGTGAGCGCAAGCGCTAAAGACGGCGTGAGGTGTTCCAAGGCTTTTTTGCTAGTGGAGTAAGCGAGCACACTGGGCAAGACTCCGCTAGCAGCAACCGAACTGATAAAGATAACGCGCGAGGGGTCATCCAGCGTTGCCTTCGCCTTGAGCAACTCGAGCAACGCCTGTGTCAGAAACAATGGCGAACGGGTATTCAAGTCCATGGATTTGTCCCAAGCCTTGGCTGTCATGGTCTGAATTTGGGTGCCCAGCCCGAGTCCCGCGTTGTTAACAAGAACGTCTAAATGTGACTCCCTCTCCGAGATAGCCTCTGCGAGGGCCTGAACTCCCTCTAGATCGCTCAGATCACCAGATATCGGTATACACTGACCCTCACTTAAGGCTGACAACTCGTCCGCTTTTTTGGAAAGTTTGTCTTCTGAACGACCCGTAATAAAGACACGTGTAGCACCGGCCGCCAAGAAGCCCTCAGCCATGTAACTACCTAGGCCGCTTGACGCGCCGGTGACTAAGCAGACCTTCCCGGTCATTGAGAACAAGTCTTTAATCATTATTAGTTCCCTCTAGAAACGGACATTTATCAGGTGTCACGGCAGCGATCAATTTAAGCACCCGTAGTTACGAGTCTATCAACTCAATATATGTAGCAAGTCTGCTCGTGCGATGATCTCACCCATTTCCGTCGATGGTGTATGGGTCTGAGCAACATTCGAACAGCATGGCGGCGACATATGTCGGTCCACCGCTGTATTACTGCTAGAGGAACCGAACTAGGCGGTAGGAGGAGGTGTAACCTCAAAATTGGTGGCGATTTGGAAAATTGCCTATTTGAAACGAAAACCGGCCGTAAAAAAGAGCACACAGGTTTGGCGAACTGCAGCCTAGCGTGCGCTATCCATAACGTTTATGTTGTTCTTTCCCCGCTGACTTGTACCGACAGACCTTGGCTTACGCGAGATGAGCTTATGAAATTTGAGACGATTCTTTACGACGTGCAGGAGGAGGTTCTGACTATCACGCTCAATCGGCCAGAGAGATTGAACGCTTGGACAAGACAGATGCTGCAGGATCTATTGGCCGCGTTCGATGTCGCCGATGCCGACGATGGCATCGGAGCAATTATTCTCACCGGTGCCGGTCGAGCGTTCTGCGCTGGTGCCGATCTATCCGCAGGTGGTGGACAGACGTTTAAAGGCGCAGGCGGCCAACCAAACATCGAGGAATTGGGAGACAGTGGAGGTGCTGCCTCTCGACGCATCTTTCGCAGCCTTAAGCCAGTGATAGTAGCCTTTAATGGGCCGGCCGTCGGTGTTGGCCTGACTCTGACGTTGTCTGCAGATGTCCGAATTGCCGCACCAAATATAAAGATGGGCCTGGTGTTCTCAGCACGGGGCATCATTGCGGAGGGCGCCTCTTCATGGTTTTTGCCTCGCCTTGTTGGCATGAGTAAAGCACTGGAGTGGGCAATGTCGGCACGCATTTTTCGTTCTGAGGAAGCACTGGAGGCAGGGCTAATTAGAAGTATCCATGGGTCTGATGACCTCTTACCGGCAGCGCATAAATTAGCACGCGAGTTCTCAGCGAACTCAAGGGTATCGAACGCCGTTATTCGGCAGATGTTCTGGCGAATGCAGGGCGCCGAAGATCCTGTTATCGCCCATCGTCTCGACACTAAAGGCATGGTGCAACGCGGCGCCTCCGCCGACGCGACTGAGGGCACCACCGCTTTTCTCGAAAAGCGCGCTGCAAAGTTTCCCGATAAGGTTAGTCAAGACATGCCCGACTTCTTCCCATGGTGGGAAGAGCCAAAATTCTTGGAGTAAATATGAAAACTAGAATTACTGAACTGTTTGGTATTCAGCATCCGATCATTCAGGGTGGGATGCACTATGTCGGCTTAGCCGAAATGGCAGCTGCAGTCTCTAATGCAGGCGGATTGGGAATTATCACAGGCTTGACGCAAGGCACACCTGACGGCTTGGCCGCGGAGATCGAGCGCTGCAGAGCCCTGACTGCTAAGCCGTTCGGCGTCAATCTGACGTTTCTGCCTTCCGTTAAGCCGCCAGACTATCCGGGATTCGTCCGGACCATCATAGACAGCGGAGTAACAATCATTGAGACCGCAGGCAACAATCCAGCGCAATACTTACCAGTTTTGAAAGAGGCAGGAATTAAAGTTATTCATAAGTGCACCTCGGTACGCCACGCAATCAAAGCGCAAACAATCGGCTGTGATGCTGTCTCGGTCGACGGTTTCGAATGCGGTGGCCACCCCGGCGAAGATGATGTCCCAAACTTTATTTTACTGCCGAGAGCCGCTGAGGAACTCGATATCCCCTTCGTTTCATCCGGCGGCATGGCAGACGCACGTTCATTGGTCGCGTCGCTGGCGATGGGAGCCGAAGGTATGAATATGGGTACCCGTTTCATCGCCACCCAAGAGGCACCGGTGCATGAGAATGTTAAGCAGGCTTTGGTCGCGGCCAGCGAGCTAGACACACGCTTGATCATGCGGCCGTTGCGCAATACAGAAAGAGTTTTAAACAACGCCGCGGTCGAAAAACTATTAGAAAAAGAGAAAGCCCTTGGCTCCCAACTGGAATTTAATGACATTGCTGAGGAGTTAGTTGGGGTGTATCCAAGAGTAATGCAAAAGGGAGAGTTAGATGCGGGCGGCTGGTCCTGCGGAATGGTGGCAGGACTTGTGCACGACATTCCAACCGTAAAAGAGCTTATTGACCGCATCATGGGAGAGGCAGATGAGCTCATCCACCAACGTTTAGCTAGCCTGATTTAAAATACCACACAAAACGATAACCCCGGCGAGGGCCCCTTAGTAGTGTATGTCGGCAGTTTCACAAATTGAGTTTGACTGGTAAGTTCAGTCTTGCGGGTACGCGGTATCGCCTTCCGATCACTCACCTTAAAGACGTTGCCATGATCTATCACTTCGCTCTGCACATCGTGATCAGCAAATCACCGATATCCAGACGATGCATCTCGAGAAGGGGGAACCCTAAGGTTTTAGCATAACTGTGGCTGTTACCGTTTTAGGCATTTACGTAGCCGACTTGGTTCTTTTCGGACAAAAAATCCCCCAGGCGGGAGAGACGGTCTTGGGAAATAATTTTGTAGTCGGGCCCGGTGGCAAGGGATCCAATCAGGCAGTGGCCGCATCTAAAGCCGGCGTAAAAACGCATTTCATATCCAAGATTGGAGATGATCAATTTGGGCGTATGGCGATAGAAATGTATGACGAGGCCAAAGTTGACTATTCCAATGTGAGCATCTCGGAAGATTACTCAACTGGCGCCGCGGCAATCATGGTGGATGAGGTCACAGGCGCAAACGCTATCAATGTGTATCCCGGCGCTTCCGGTGCCATGACCAAAAAAGATATCGATGACGCCGAGCCAGCAATCAGAAACTCAAAAATATTTCTTACACAGCTGGAAGCGCCGAAAGAAACGGTAATGTACGCGCTGAAAAAAGCGAGCGACCTAGGAGTGACCACAATACTTAATCCCGCTCCCGCAGCTTGTATCGAAAAAAGCGTTTTTCCTCTTGTCGACTACTTTACCCCTAATGAAATTGAGGCAAGTTTTTACGTCAACCATCAGGTTGAAACACATGATGATGCGCGCAGAGCTGCAGAGAGCTTGCTGGACATGGGGGTCAAAAATGTGGTCATCACTCTTGGGGAGAGAGGCGCATTTTTCGCTAGTGCGCATGAAGCTTTTTTTTGTCCTGTTGCGACCTTAAAAACCCCTGTCGTTGACACTACAGGTGCCGGGGACGCTTTTAATGCAGGTCTCGCGGTTGCTCTTACAGAAAATATGAGTGTGCAAGAGGCTATGGCTTTTGCAAGTGCTACCGCAGGACTTTCTACCACCAAAATTGGCACAGCAAAGGCCATGCCTAGTCGAGAACAAATCGAGGCGTCTCTCCGCGGCGAGTAGGTCCAAGTAGAAGCCTCAGTAGGGGTGTCGCAGTCTCGCCCAAGACTTTGCTGGCTCGGCCTTTGGCTTGATTTCCTCGGACGTCCCGATAACTCACCACTTTTTCTGCGGCACCTGGTCAAGCTAAACGGAAGTAAAGCCCTCTAGGGTGAGCGCTAAGTTTGTGCCAATGTTTCCGTGGCCATGAAAAGCCAGAGAGCAGTGTTTTAAAGCCCAGTGGTCGGTAATTTTTTACCGAGTGCTGCTGCCTCAGTGGCGTAGTCAGCGTACGAGTCTTTCAGTACGGCCGAGTTCAGAATCGTCTCTGCCACTAGCTCGCGACTTTTTGCATCGAAAATAGACGTCTTGATCCAGTTTGATTCTGTTCTTCGACTCTCGCTGAGAGCAACGATCTCACGCTCGAGCTGGTAAGCGTGATTGACGAAAAGAGGCCCATCAATCAAGCGAATTTCCTGCCCAGCAAAGAGGCCTATTGCAGGACCGCGAACGCGAAACCCTGCGCTCCCACTCGAGTATTGGGTCAACACGCTAACCATTTCCATCGGAATCACGGGCCGTCCCCAAGGGTTATCCGAACTCGTATAGTAGGGATGAGCCTCGGTGATTTTTGCCAACTTTTGCCTCAAGGAGAATGGATACATTGGCCCCATATGTTGATCAAACTCCATGATGACATCCTCGGGATTTGCCGCCCCTTGCTGACCGACCTTAAGATCAGTAAGAATTACAAGCTGTTCAGAGGGCCTTAACTTAGCTAGTCGACGGTCAATTTCAGTCTCGCCGTAGTCCGGTCCCACTGAGGCGGTACCTATGAGTACCGGTGTGCCATCCCTCTTTTCAGCACCGATAGCTATTGGCGTTAAGTCGCTCCCTCGCGGTTCAGCAAACACCCTCACTTCCTCGCCATCGACAACCATGTTCTGATAATGAGCACTGATGCACCCTCTCTCAAACCAGACGTCGCCAAACACCTCATGCAACAGTGGTACAAATTGACTGAAGTGAGTCGGGCCCTCAATCGGCGCGCCAGAAAAACCCAGATCCTCGGCCATTTGGTCATCGTGAATGGACAGATGACCGTCATACTCCTGAGCGTCTAGCATCTGCTTCGGAGATCGGTACTCGCCATACATTCTGGTCATAAGAAATCCAAATATAAGAAATTCCGTTTTTGCGCATATGGTTAAAACCTGCGCTCTTAATCACTGCAAGACGATCATCACTGGTTGACGATACATAGGCTGACCATCGTCGCCAAACAGCTCTTCAGCGACCAAACCCGGATTCTAGTTTTTATGCTCATGCGACATTCCCCAATAACTTTTGTCTCGCTGCCGCCTGTATTGCGCGCTTCGCAACTTTGCCAGAAGCAATGCGAGGCAGCGGTGCCTGCTGAAATTCAAAGTAACGAGGGACTTCGAAATGTGCGAGTCGATCTTCAAGGAATTCGCGTAAATCTGAGTCTTTCAGCTCATCACTCACATAAACGGTGGCGCCAACCTCCTCACCGAGTCGCTCGTCAGGCACGCTATAAACACAAGCCTCTACGACAATCGGATGCTCGACTAATGCGGCTTCTACTCGACCGCAACCAATGTTCTCCCCGCCACGAATGACCATGTCCTTTATACGGTCTACGATGAACAAGAAACCATCCTCGTCTAGATGAGCCGCGTCTCCGGTGCGAAACCAATCTCCGTCAAAAGCCTCGATGTCGGCGTCAGGTCTGTTCCAGTATCCACGAAACATGGAAGTACCTCTGACCTGCAATTCACCGCGCTCACCCGCCGCCAGTTCCTGGCCGGCCTCACCAACAATGCGAAAATCAAGCACCGCTGAGCATTGGCCCGAACTCGCGGGCCGCTCGAGGTAATCAGACGCGGCTATACCCGCGCCGATGGCATTAGTTTCCGTCATCCCCCAGCCAGTCGATGGCACCACGTCATCAGTAAGCTGATTAATTTCACGAACCTGCTCAGGTGGCCTTGGCGCACCGCCGCCGCCAAGGACAAGTAGGCTGGATAAGTTGTGATCTGTGTGTTTTTTTGCCGCTCGCACCAGGTCACCAGAAATAGCAGGTGTTGCAAGCAGGCTAGTAAGGCGCTCGCGCTCAATGAGTTGCATTGCGAGCTCGGCATCCCATTTGTACATGCAGACGACCTTTCGCTGCACTCGGACACACGAGAGCATCGCTGCGTGACACGCAGCAACATGGAATAGTGGCGTGGCCAAAAGCATACCGCCTTGATGAAGGGGCTCTGGTAGTTCATGAATGCCCATGTGCGAACGTAACTCCCAGTCAAGCTCCCAGGACAGCAGTGCATGAAGAATACTGCGATGTGATGACACAACTCCTTTTGGGTGACCGGTGGAACCAGACGTGTAGAGAATGATCGCGTCGTCATCAGGCTCGACGCTGGCTTCCGGCATAGCAGATCCAGCGTGGGCCGCGATAGTTGCCTCCCAGGTCGTACTTGATAGCTTCGGATGCTTCGGCGCGCGGACCCGAATCACCTTAGTGTCGCTCGTAATGCGATCGCACTCCGCTAGCCGAGCTACTCTCTCTTCGTCAGCAATAACAACTCTCGGCTCACAGTCGGACAAGCTAAAGTCGAGTTCATTTCGATTCCACCAGGCGTTCACGGGAACCGCTATCGCTCCAATCGATGTGATTGCAAACAAGGAGATTACCCATTCGGGATAGTTGCGCATCGCTATGAAAACACGATCACCCTTCCCCACTCCGTAATCTAAAATCAGCGCCGCAGCGAGCGCGCTCGCATGGTGATAAACCGTCTCGTAACTCAAGCGCTCTTCTTTATAGATGAGAAAATCAAGGTCGCTTTGATTCTCAAAAATCAGATCGTGCATCGTCAAAGGTGCATTGACGAAAACTCTGCAGGGTTTCCCGCGGATATGGGTGGATTCCAGTTCAAAAGGTTGACCTGGCGCGCAAACTTGTTTTATTGCCTGTCGACGCGACATGATAGGTTTAATCAAGTGCGAGCTCTTTGAATACTGTTGAATCGGCCGATGAGATTAACACCAAGCCTGCACGCGAGTTAAATATGAGATACCCCAAAACTTAGGACTCTGCAAACGCCAGGACAAGGTGAACCGGAGAGAGATACCAGCGACTATGAATCCAAGTCGATACAGGTCATACCGCCTAGAGGGAAACGCTCGCTACCTTGGAAAACATATTTGGACGAGCACTGGTCAAGTGGTCGGCTTGAGGTCTCTTGCGGCTCCATCAACGCAACTACGAATCCCCGGAGCGAACCAAGGGGACACATAGAATACTCATGTCAGAGCGACGCGTATTCAAATACGCCAAGTGGGCACCGCCGCGTTCACTTAAGCCGCCTCAAAATGGACAGATTTATGAACCAACCACTATTTAGCCCGCAAGGTGTTTACGCTCAAGGCGAGGGAGCGCCACCCCGAGTGATCAGCGCGCCACAACGCTATATACAGGGAGCAGGCGTCCTCAAATCCACAGGTCATTATGTCAAGTCGCTATTAAAAGTAAGTCGTCCGGCGATTTTTGCTTCGCGTCGCGGGTTGTCAACTCAAGGCCTGGAAGTGGAGATGAGTTTGAAAGCCAATGGCATCAATAGCGTTACCGCGCAGTTCGGAAGTGAATGCTCTCTAAGTGAAATCGACTCGCACACCGAGACCCTGCGAGAGGCAGGTATCGACTGTCTGATTGCGATCGGCGGCGGAAAAGTAGCTGACACCGGCAAGTGCATTGCGCACCGCCTAGAAATCCCTGTTGTTGTGGTGCCTACTTTGGCAGCCACCGATGCGCCCTGCTCCGCGCTATCGGTCGTCTACACGCCACAAGGAACAACAGACCACGTCCAATTTTTCCCACAGAACCCAGAAATGATAGTTGTCGACACTGATGTTATTGCAGCTGCGGGAGAACGTTATCTGGTGGCCGGCATGGGCGATGCGATGGCGACTTGGTACGAAGCTGACACCTGCCTGCACAACCCAATGGCGCGCAATTCACTGGGTGCCCTACCCACGCTGGCCTCGGTCGCGATCGGTGAAATTTGCGCGCGCACCCTGTTTGAATTTGGAGAAGCCGCAGCAGAATCAGTGCGTGCCAAGCAAAATAGCTTGGCGCTCGATAAAGTTGTCGAAGCAAACACCTTGCTCAGCGGATTGGGCTTTGAGAGCGGTGGACTCGCGCTAGCCCATGCAATCGCGGGCGGTTATCCCGAAATCAAGATCGTGCATGACAATTACCTCCATGGCGAGATGGTGGCGATGGGCGTCATGGCGCAGCTAGCGATGCAGAACTCACCAGATCGTGAGAGGGTCGCGAGATTTTTTGCCCGGGTTGGTCTACCAATTCATCTCAACCAGCTGTCAATTTCGGCCCCCAACCGGGACGACGTCGATAAAGTCATCAAGCTGGCACTCTCGCGTCCCATAGCCAAGAACATGCCCATGCCGGTTACTCATGCGACCGTCAAAGAGGCTATTCTCAGTGGCGATAAACTTGGACTGGCAGTGACAAATGAAATCGGTGACGACGCATACCGGCGCCTTCATGACTAAAACCGGAGCAGAGCGAGGATCATGGATTACGAAGAGATCATTTACCAAGTCGACGAATCAACTGCGACTATCACCATAAACCGGCCTGAAAAACTTAACGCACTTACAAACCTGACACAGGCGGAAATCCGCCATGCGCTGGACCAATCAGAGCGTAACCCGGAGGTCATTGGTACTGTGCTGACAGGAGCCGGTCGCGGGTTTTGCGCGGGTGTTGATATGAACTCGCTGAGCAGCATTAGTGAGGATGGCAAACGCAAAGGTTCGCGTTTCAAGCATCTCGAGGCTCATCCCGGTAACCCTGACAATGACCCTAATTTCAATTCATCACCAACATATTTTCTGGGCCTACGTAAACCGCTTATCGCCGCAATAAACGGCGCATGTGCCGGGCTCGGTTTTAGTTATGCGACCTTCTGCGACATGCGGTTCGTCGACCCAGCAGCAAAGTTTGTAACGTCATTTGGTCCACGCGGCCTTATTGCTGAGCACGGCACTAGCTGGATGTTGCCTCGTATAATTGGGCCATCCAATTCCTTGGATCTTTTTTGGTCGTCGCGGCATATGCTCGGCGAGGAGGCCTTTCGGATCGGATACGCTAACCGCTTGTGCACCCAGGGAAATAGCCTTTCTGAGGCTCAAGACTACCTTCGTGCAATTGCCGGGACATCTGCACCAGTATCTATCATGATGATGAAAAAACAGGTTTATCGCCATCTCATGCAGGAGCTTGGTGACGCCATGGATGAATCGACTCGCTGGATGGACGAGAGCTTGGCCCGAGACGATTTCAAGGAAGGCGTCGCGTCTTTTGTTCAAAAAAGACCACCCAATTTTGCAAGGATTGAGGTCGATTAAGCCTGCAAGCTGTAAATCCTTTGTGCATTTCCCATAAACATGGCGTGCTGCTCATCAGCACTAAAGGCACAGGTCATTTTCTTAAAAGCATTCCACAGTACGTTGTACGACACTGACAGTCGATCGACCGGAAAATTGCTCTCAAACATACAGCGCGCAGGGCTGAAGCAGTCAATAGTATGCAGATAATATGCGCTATGTGCTGCGACGATCTCGTCAGACGTCGCTGGAGTTGCTCGCTGATCCCATCCCCAGCCATTAATCGGCATGGCTAGACCTCCAAGTTTTGCGACCACATTCTCGCAAGTCGCAAGCTCTCTGATGTCTTGTTGCCACTGCGGAAAGATTTCGAGCTGCTTGCCCGCATACTCGCCAATACCCATCGGACCACCGAAGTGGTCGCATATGATCGTCGTGTTTGGAAAGGCCCGTGCGATGTCAGTGAGCTCAGGAATTTGCTCATGGGTAAGCCATGCATCAAAACTCAAGCCCGCTGATGCGAGCTGGGCGAAACCTTTGCGGAATTGCTCATCGAGCAGCAAGTGACGGATACGGCCGGTATAACGCTCAACCGCTGGGGGGTATGGGTAATAGGCTACAGAATGTCGTATACCCCTCAGCAGTCCTGCTGATGCCTCCCGGTGCGCCTCAAGCACCTCAACGACAGCATCACCCAGCTTTAAATCCGCGTGGCTGACGATTCCTAGAATCGGGGCTTCAGTGGCAGTAGAAGTACCATGCGACTTATTTGCTTGAGTCACCACATACTCGGTCTCGCCAACAGGCCACAACCGTTTGGGTCCTGTATTACGGTAATTAGTGCTGCATTCCACAAATACAGTACCTACAACGTTGTGACCTTCGGCCATGTCAGACCAGAGCTGCTCTATCTGATAATCCGAGGCTCCTTTTTTATCGCTCCACAAATGATGATGCGGATCAATAATCGGACGCTCAGGGTCAACGATTTCCTCCTTTACTTGCTCCAGCCAAGAGTTGGTTACCATGAAGTCTCCTGAATTCTTCTTACAACACGACGCTGAAAAACGCGCTCGGATCGATTCGGGAAGGCAATGCCCACCCTCTCTAAAATTGATTTACCGGCGATGCGAGTTCATAGCACCGCTCAGCTATTCCATAGCGACCGCATTTGCTCGTCGGGATCGGATTCGATTCTTAACGCTTTATCGATAATCAGACAACTTCGGTCATTATTGTTGTACGCGGGCCAGTATGGCAGGTCACCACCATTCGGGTTACCGGTTGCGACGAAGCGAGCAATGGCATCAGACCAGACGCTTGCGACACGCTGGACCTCGCAATTATTTCGATCATGAAAAATCAGACAGTGCGTTTCTGACTTTTCAAAAATATTGAACGTAAAAGCAAGCTCACTAGCGTGGGCCGCGCCCAGATCTTCCATCTCTGGCAAATCAGCTGGCATGTCAAAACGATAAAACCAAGCGTCACATCCAGCGCCTGAAGTGGTTTCTGCAGCAATTAGGCAAATCCGTCTAAACATATGGTTCCAAATCATTTCGTGGAAAGTGCCGGGAGATGCAGTTGGAAACTCGCTACGCAGTGCGGCCAAGAAAGTTGATGGGTCAGCCCCAAGCAACGTCTCTTTCGCTAATGCTTGATTCAGCCTTGAATAGTGCGCCTTGTCGGTATGCTGCCCTAAGGTATACAAAGTACCTTCTCGCAAATTGCTTCCAATCAGCAGCGGCACCCCGGAAGCACCCCGATCACGAATGGCCTCCATGGTCGAGCGCGTAATGACGTCCCCGTCAACGTACACTCCAATGGGGAAGTTAATACTGGCGATTTCATTGGCGGACATTGTTTTTAGCCTATCAAACAGCTGGGTCGGCCCGACTCCAATGCAATCACTCAATTGCTCCGTACGATCAGTTTTTCCCCGAAAAACACACGTAGCACTGTGCCCAATCGCCTTGTGATAAAGCGAGTCTGCCGCCGGCACAGCGAGCAGACTCATGACCATGGTGGCACCGGAGGATTCACCCGATATCGTGACGTTGCCAGGATCCCCGCCATAATCAGCTATGTTGTCCCTGAGCCACTCGAGCGCGAGGACGACATCGCGAACGCCATTTGATTCCGAACCGGCATACTCCGACCCAAAGTCTGAGAGCCCAAAAAAACCGAATACGCCCAGACGAAAGTTAACCGTGACAACAACAATGTCCCCTTGCATTGCAAGTACTGAGCCGTCGTATTCGTTTGCGGACCCGCGGACAAATGCTCCCCCGTGGATCCAGACCATAACGGGACGCGCCTTATTGTCTGGCGCCGGTGTATAGATATTTAAAAATAAGCAATCTTCGCTGCATTCGCCTGGGACATCGCGCTTAAAGATGCCCGGCGAGTCAGGCTGCATGGCACGATTTGGGTAGCGAGTCGCATCATGAACTCCGTTCCATGCAGACGCTGCAATCGGTGGTAAAAAACGTCGCGCACCTGCGGGTGGATCGCCATATCGCAAGCCCAGAAAGGAGTGGCCATAGGCATCTTCCCGGCCCCGAACCTTGCCTAGTCTGGTTAATGTGACGGACATATCTGTGCAGCAACAGAGAGTTGCGAGCTACCGGATCCAAGGACCTCACAGCAATTGCTTTTCAATTCGTACAATTAAACCTCTAACCTCCGCGCTCTTCTGTGACGGGATTACCGAGAGCAGTCAGGTCGCTACGTATGCGTTGAACATCACTCTGGCTCAGCAGAATCGCAGCAGCACCGGCAGCCTCGATGCCTTGGTCTGCTGTCCGTAATCCGCACAAAATATGTGTGGCGCCAGGCTGGGCCGCGGTCCACGCTATGACTAACTGCGCGATTGTACAATTGTGGTGCTCGAGCAGATCCTGCCAACCGGCAAACATATCTAATAACTTCTGCCGGTTCTCTCGCCTGAACCATGGTAGCCACTGCTCTGCATTTGCGCGCCAATCCCCCGCATTAAAAATGCGATCTGGGCCGACTTTACCGGTCAAAAGACCTTGCTCCAGTGACAGGTAGCAAATACCCGCGACATTGTGCTCAGCGCAATATGGCAAGACGTCATCCTCAGGGGCGCGAAACAACATGCTATATCGAAACTGATGGCTGGTAAGCTCACCTGCGACCCGGTACCGGTCTAGTTGCTCAATGGAGACGTTGGAAATACCAATTGCGCGGACCTTACCTTCCTCCTTTAGTGCCGCCAAGCAGTCCATAGTCTCCTCAATCGGTGTCAATTCAGGCTCCACAGCAGGCTTGTGACACTGCAACAGGTCAATTGTCTCTATATCTAGCCTACGTAAGCTGTCCTCAACTTCGATCCTAATGGTGTCCGGCCGCAGACTCAGTCTCACATCTTTGCCATCTTTTTCACCTATAGGTGAGCCTCGCTCATCATGCCACCACAACCCACATTTGGTAGCAATGACGACGTCGTCACGACGCCCCTTTATCGCCTTCCCAACCACCTTTTCGCTATGACCCCAGCCGTATGAGGGGGCGGTGTCAATTAACGTAACGCCGCGATCAAGCGCTTTATTTATTGCGCTGATGTACTCTCCGTCATTATTACCGCTGCCGGCTAGGTAGGTACCCAAGCCCACAATAGATGCGGGTATCTCTGAACCACCTAAGTTCCTATATTGCATGACCTGTGTCCTTTATCACTCAGCAAAAAATAAAACGGGGGGCTTTAATCTTGTCCTACTTCCCACTGATAAAAAAAGATGCTTTTCTACTTTTCACCCATCATGCCGATGGCATTAACTCTTCATTCAGCAACGGATAGGTCTTCAGAATGTTTGAACTAGGGGTTTTGGCCGATGATTTAACGGGCGGCATGATGGTCGCTAGCCTGCTAGAAAGTGAGGGTGTCGAGTGCCCTTTAGTTACTTCGGTCGATGAACTTGCTCAGATAGCGGAGTCAAAGGCAACAGCGGTAGTCGTCGCGCGCAAGATTCGGTTGGTGGATGCGGCGCTGGCCCAGGAGGAAGCTGTAAGAGCAGTTCAGGCGCTGCAAGATATCGGTTGTAAGAGGTTTTTCTACAAGTACTGCGCGACTTTCGATTCCACGGAAAAAGGCAACATTGGACCAATAGCTGACGCGATGCTAGGCGCGGTGGGTGGGCGACAGACGATATTTTGTCCCGCATTCCCTCGTTACACTGTGACGCTTGTAGATGGAATTTTATATCTGGGTAAGACGCCATTGGGCGAGTCGTTTAAGCGTGACGATCCAGTAACACCAATGACTAATTCAAACCTTGTTGAGGTTTTGCAAACCCAATCCCAACGGCAAGTTGGGCTGATCTCCCGCGAAATTTTGAGCCAAGGACCGGATGCGATTGACAGACACATTCAGGATGGCGACGCTACGAGCTTCTACATCACAGATGCTGCGGATGATGAGGACATGGCACGCATTGCTGATTTTGCACTCGATTGGCCATTAACCACCGGCGCCGACGCATTACCGGTCTTTCTCGCGCGCGCCTGGCAACAACGTGACAGCTCCACAAAAATGACAGAAGCAAAAACTCACCTCTCAGCCAGCCCGGGGTATGAAGCTTTTATTGCCGGGAGTTGCGCCGCAGCCACGCTCAGTCAGGTGGCATATTTTGAGCAACGCCACCCTACATTTCGCGTGGATTTGATTGAAGCGTCGGAGCGATCTGATTATGTCGACCACATCCTGTCGTGGGCGGCTGACAATATTTCCAGCGGGCCGATCGGCGTGAGCACTTCTGTCGATGTTAAAAGTCTCGAAATAACGCAGGGTAAGCTGGGACCGCAAGCTGCTGCTGATCTTGCTGACCGAATTCTCGGTGAAGTGGCCAGTGGACTGCATCTCCTAGGTGTCCGAAAATTTGTGGTTGCGGGGGGGGAAACCTCGGGGCAGGTCATGAATGCCCTGGGTGTCAAGCGGTTGGCCGTCGCAGGTTTTGATGAGCTTAGCGGGGGATACTGTCACCAAGCAGGAACCGAGCCGACCTCTTTCGTTCTAAAAGCTGGCGCAATACCAAAAGATGATTTTTTCTTCATTGCGATAGAGCGGATGCGCGAGGCTGACATGCGTGGCTAAATGGGTGAACATTCCTTCGCATTGATTGTCGTGTCACCCACACAGGCGTAATCTCGACCGATGTTCTCTTTAGACGGTTACCGACCGGTAGATTTGAGTCCGCGGATCAAGCCGCGGATTCATCGCGTTGACGGCAGCATTGAAGAAGGCGGTACGGACCCATATGGCACGCCCTGGATTATGCATGAGGGCGTTTTCCCGGGAGACAATTCGCTTTTCACACTTTATGCGGCGCCAGAAGGAGACGAGACTTACCATCAAGAGCGCCTAACCTCACATAACGGCGTCCATGTGCAGGGCGGCAAGGGCCATATTAGTCATTGGCCTAGTGTGCCTGACGAAATGTTGGGCCTTTGGGAAATGCCGCTTGAGACTTTCGTCGGCGAGGCAGCAGTGTGCTACCTGGATACTCTCAATCCACAGCCGCTTGAGCATGCGGACGATTATCCTCGGGGTACCGGTTGGCGTATGAAAAGTGAAAAAGGCGACATCCGTGGTGTAGAGATTCTCCCGAAACACCTGAGCAATGTTAAAGAGGGAGACATTGTATTGATGTCCAGCCCTTTTGAGGGGCTGGAACAGCCATGGCTGTCAAAAGAGACCGCAAAATGGCTGGTCCAAGAGCGGAAGATCAGAATGTTGGGCTTGGAGGCAACTGGGGTAGATTGGCAGTATGATCTCAAACTCCAGCCACCAAACAACTCCCCGGTCCGTCGCACGCTACTCTTCGCCAATGTTCCAATCGCACATCCACTGGTAAACATCGAATCATTGAGCGCTGACCGCGTGCTCTATTTCGGCCTGCCGTTTAATTTTGAAAAGTTTGAGGCTAGCTTCATTCGCGCCGTCGCCTTCGAGCCAAAAGAGTCGAACCGATGACAAGCCTCAAGGGTCAACGAATCGTAGATCTGAGCTGGCCGATAAGATCACGCGTCACGCGTCTCGATGGCACGATAGAGGAAGGAACGCGTGACGTTTACGACATGCCGTGGATCGTTGAAGAAACGGTCAATCAAAAAGACAACACAATAGAGCACCTAGTTGGAGGGAACGTTCGCACGATTCCTGACTGGCCAATCGCTGGAACGAGTGGCCATATGGGTTCGCACATTCAGCTTGGCGTTGGCCACAACGACAACTGGAGCGATCTGCCGGACGGCATGCTCGGCATATGGGATATGCCCCTAGACACCTATTATGGGGAAGCCTGCGTCTGTCGGTTAAGCCACCTGAAAGGAGAACCGATCCTTCCAACACATCTCAGCAATGTTCGAATGGGCGACATCGTGCTTTTGACCAGCCCCTACGCAGGCGAAGACCAGCCTGTGGTGATCGAAGAAACAGCCCGGTGGCTGGCCGAGGAAATGCAGATAAAAATGTTTGGGCCGGGCGTGCCCGGCATCGCTTGGGAGACGAACATGAACGCGCCAGAACCCGACAATAGCCCTACGCATAGAGCCATGACTGGCAACAATATCCCTATCGTCTACCCGCTCGTAAACATCGAAAGCCTTACCTCGGATCGAGTCTTTTTTATGAGTCTGCCACTTAATGTTGAGAGGATGGAGGGATCATGGGTTCGGGCAATAGCGATTGAGGAGGTGCTGTAGCCCCCAAAAAAAATGGGGGAACTTGCGTGAAAGCTCAGTTGAGGGCTATGAGGGCACCTAATAGAGTTGAAGCAGTTAAATGTTATAAACATAAATACCTGTAGAAAATAACAAATCGTCATCCGGGAGGCGGATATGAAGAGAGCACTTTTTTCTGTAGTCGCGACGACACTGGCAGCACCGTTTTCGGGTGCCGTTTTGGCACAAGAGAACACTGAGGATTCCCTCGCTCTAGAGGAAGTTATTGTGACGGCGACTCGTCGCTCCGAGAGTCTGATGTCTGTAACACAATCAATTCAGGCGATCTCTGAAGCGCAATTAGAACTGCCTACGCTCAGCGATGTGTCGATGGTAGTTAATCTGATTCCCGGCGCCGTAACATTCGGCAACAAGCAGCCAGTAGCGCAATCGGTTCAAATAAGAGGTAGTGGTATCGTCCAGTCGTCCGCGTCCGACGCACAGTCCCCGGTGGGCTATTACGTAGACGACATCCCATACGTCGATATCAGCACCCCCAACCCGCCGCCGATCGATACATTTGACCTCGAGCGCATCGAAATCCTGAGGGGTCCGCAAGGCACGACCTACGGGCAGGACTCATCGGCAGGTAGCCTCATCATGCGCACCAACCCCGTCGATCTACAGAACTTCGGGTATAAGGTACGCGCTAGCTACTCACAAACTGAAGGCACGCCCGGCTCAGGCTATCAGGTTGGGGCAGTAGTAAACCTGCCGATTGTTGAAGACGTTTTTGGTGTCCGCCTCTCCTACCAAAGAAATGACGACCCCGGCTATGGTGAGGTATTTGGTAATCCGGACTTTGATGACCCTCTCGCCAACACTCGGGACACAATTCGCGCCAAAGTATATTGGCAAGTGAGTGAGAACCTTAATCTTGAATTAACCCACTCCGAATGGAACACCGAGTACAACATGCTGCCGGGGACCCAGATACTGGATAGCACTGGCGGAAAAATGATTCACAGCCCGATTGAAACTCAGGTCATTTTGGAGCGTTTCCCGGACGGACGGGTTAAGAATGAATTCGAGATTTCCTGGACAACATTCCACGCAGAGATGGACCTTGGATTCGCCGATCTGAGTTATTCGTTTGGATTCGTAGATACTCCTAAGAAAGAAACGTTTTCGGAGTTTATATTCGACGTTGGCTTGGGCCCGATGAAGAGCGGCGTAGTGTTCAACCAGCCTGCGGAGTCCATGACAAACGAGCTGCGATTGGTGTCGAAAGGCGATAGTAAGTTGCAGTGGCTGGGTGGCCTGTTTTACCTCGATGCGGAGAGTGACTCAGGTGGTACAAGTGATACCCCAGATTTCTTTTTCCGGGAGCGTACCTTCGACCCAATTGAGGCGGAGGCCATGGCGGTATACGGCGAGGTCGAGTACGCATTCACCGATGCGTTCAGCGCCTCCCTCGGGGTGCGCTACCACGACGAAGACAGAACCAACACTAGCATTTACTCATCCACTTCGTTTTTTCCTGACTTCACTTATTTCTCCGACCCATACTTTGGACCACAAGGGAGTGGCGTGACCACAACGGTAGAAGAAACTTCTTTCGACCACACGAGCTACCGAATCGGACTGACGTGGACGCCCAGTGACAACGGGATGGTCTACGTTACCCAGTCAACTGCCAATCGCACTCCAATTATCCTGACAGGAAACGAGCGTAACGCCCTAGCCAACGCTGGCATAGAGCAAGTCGGTGACATAGATGCGGCAGAGCTCTCCAATTTTGAAGTGGGGACCAAGTGGACATTGGCTGACGGCCGCATGCAGATTGAGGCTGCCTATGTGATCGGTGACTGGCAGGACATACCGTTGTGGGCACAGGTCCAAGTGCCGGGCAACCCGATATCCATGCCTATCGGCGGCACAGACGCTGACGTGACCTCGACAGAGTTGGCGGTGACCTGGGCGATTACGGATAGCTTGCAGGTGAACTACGCGTATACGTATACCGACACAGACGTGACCAAAGTGCCGGATCCATCGCTAGTCTCCAACTATCCTGGCGCGATCAGGAGGGGGGGCAAGCTCTACAACTACTCCCCGGAGACACATAACATAGGTGTTGACTGGAGCCGTGAAGGCATAGTGAGCGGCTGGGACATGTACCTGTCGGCAAACTATGTAACGCGCGACCGAGTCGATGGTATCAACCCGTTCCGGGCACCGGACTCTTATGTACCCGCAAGCGCCCGGTACCAAAATCTGATGCTTAACTTCGGGGTTAGGAAAGGCCCATGGGACGTCGTCTTTTCTGTCAGAAATGCTGGCGGCCATGATGGCCAGTACTTGCCACGAACATCGTTGGGTGGCGGAGATGCACAGCTCTTTGGTCTGCTTCAGCAGCCGACCACTTACACGCTCCAAGTCAGCTACGACGGTATGCCATAACGAAACGAGCTGAGGCGTGTAAAAAAGGCGGCCATAAGGCCGCCTTTTTTATGAAAATTTGCGGACGGGCTACTCTTCCTCGTGGATTACCACTGTCCCGGCGTCTCCATCAACAGAAATTGTTTGGCCGTGCCTAATCCGCTGCGTTCCGTTGCCGACACCCAGCACCGCCGGGATACCATACTCACGAGCCACTATAGAACCGTGGGCGAGAATGCTGCCGACATCGGTCACTAAACCCACAGCATTTGCAAATAATTGGGTCCACGCAGGTGTCGTCAACGGGCTTACAAGGATGCTACCTGGCACCATATTGTCAAAGTCGGAGGGCCCTAAAACGACACTGGCTTTGGCTGTCACCGATCCAGAACTGACCGGGAAGCCACGCATCGTATCGCTGTCCGCGTCGTTCTTAATTTGGGTCTCTTTAAAAGACACTGCATCGAGCTCGCTTACCTCCGGCGGCAGTGTGCCCGGCGGGTGGTGACGTTTGCGTGCCTCGCGCAATTCTCTGCGCTCGGCAGCGAGCGCCGCGAAGTCGATATTGGTACCGCCGTTACCATAAGCGTGCACTGCGACCTGCAGTTCATCACCCGTTAAAAAGAAGACATCATCGCTCTGGTGAAATATTCTTGCCGCAACCAGACGATTTCCTAACTCGAACGCCATTGGCCGCAGTATTGACCAAGTGTATCCGAAGCGAAACGCAACCTCTTCACGGATATAGTTGTACTTGAGCGCCAGCCACCAACGAAAGCGGAACTGCCAGTACTGCAAACCCGTCAGTAGCTCCGATATCTCGGATAATTTCTGCTCACGAATAGCCTTAGTTTTCTTTGTCTGGTTGTCCGGATGGTAATTAGGGTCACGAACCATCCCCTTTAATGACGCAAACAGCGCGGAGGGGTCCTCGATTTGCGTGGGTTCAATAAAGTCCATGCTGTAGCCTTGATGACCATACTTGCCGAGGTAGTCTTTTAACGCGGACAGCACCTCAGCACCCTTTTCATGTTCATACAACACTCGAAATAAAAATGGGGAAGGCACCACTAAAACGGTATAAGTAAGTTCTTCGTCAGCCCGAACCAATTTGGCAATTTCGAAGAGGTCGGCATTCGCCTGCATGGCTTTAGATTCAATGCCCGTCAGAAACTGACCACTAATGAAATTGTGGTCAGGCAGTGTCTCTCGCAGAAAAGTTTGAAGCTGGTCATCAGTTGATTTTGCGACGCCAAATGTGTGACTGGAGTCGTCAGTCCAGTATCTCCCCTCCTCTATGGCCATGTCACAGATCGCATCGTAGAGCTCTTGAGCCGAGGCGCTCTTGTAATCCATAGCTCGATATTTGTCGGCTATACCCTCGAGTCTGGGTTTTGTGTAATCAAACCACTTCTGAAGCACCGCATCACATTGCTCAGTGCGATTGAATGCAATAAACGTGGGGCTCTCACTCTCTGGAATAGTGATCAATGCATCTATGTTTCCCGCTGTCTGCTCGGCATACCATTCCTCAAACATAGCTCGATCTGCCTCGTTAAGGCTCTCTCGGAATGGTTGAATATCGGCCACAGCCGCAGTGCGCGCGTCTTTCTTCCTCTGCGTCAACTCTTTTTCAAACGCTTGGAACTCAGCCGCCTCAATTTCTTCCTCGGTAACGGGCACGGCACCTTCATTACGTTTCTTGCGCGCATCCATGTCCTTCACGATATTGGGCCAGTCGAACCGTTGGTAACCGTATCCATTCACGGTCACAAACATGGGGCCGCCACCCACCATTTTTATAGCCTTCCCCGGGTTCTCTCTCCGCGGCGCCTCAAGGCCCTGAGTCAAGTACAGATCCTCAAACAACGGGCACAAAGGATCTGGCATGTTCTCAACAATTTGGCGCCGGCTCACGTTTTGCGCTGGCGGTGCAGGCGTCCAGTCGGGTTCAATGGGCTGGACGGGAAGATTGGTGATTGGTCTTGATTGCAGCAGGCGCAATCTGCCGTCGCGGAATGCCCACTCAATGTCCTGAGGCTGCCCACCATAAAGCGACTCTACTCTAGCGGCAGTCTCGCTAAGCTCTAGCAACATCGGATCCGACAGGGAGGAAGCAGTACGATCACTCTCAGCAACGTCCTCCATCCGGATGCCCTGGGTATCGTCGCAGACGATTTGTTGTTCCTTAGGACCCAGCACAGTCTCTTTTAACGACATGTCGGTGCGATCAATGATGAATGTGTCGGGCGTCACTTGGCCGCCGACTACCGCTTCGCCAAGTCCAAAACTAGCATTAACGATCATTTCTGATCGTTCGCCCGTGGCAGGGTTCGCAGTAAACAAAATGCCGGACACATCTGATGGAATCATTACCTGCACGACGACGGCCATCGCCACGACGCCATGATCGATCCCATTTTGATGCCGATAACTGATTGCTTGCGCCGTCCACAGCGAAGCCCAACACTTTTGCACGGCCTCCACAACCTCTGCCCCACCACGGACGTTCAGAAAAGTTTCTTGTTGGCCAGCAAAGGAAAAGTCAGGCAAATCCTCTGCATTTGCAGAGGAGCGAACCGCGACCGGAATCTGCAGTTGATCCAGATTGGCATACGCCGCCTTGATATCGGCTGACATCGCATCGCCCATACACCCGCTCATAATTAAAGCTCGAATTTTTTCGGCACAACCGTCGAACGCTGGGTAGCCGTCACGCAACTCGGGCTGCGCGGATTCGAGTATCTGCGACTGCAAGTCATTTTCCGCAATGAATGCGCGATAGGTATCTGCAGTGACTAAAAATCCGCCCGGCACATCGAAGCCAGCGTTGGTCATTCGAGCTAATGATCGGCCTTTGCCTCCTACTAGCTCTAAGGAATCTTTAGTCGTATTGATTGGTTCTATAAACATCGCGGAGAGATTACTCCCAAAATCGATCTATTTTATTCCACGCCCGCACCGGGATAGCTTCACCGGTAATCATGTCGGCGGCTGGTGAGGCTAAGTAGCGACACAGAGCGGCCACATCTTCGGGGCCTGGCGCCCTAGACAGCCTTGGCGTCGGGTTTCCATCCCCATCGATCTCTGGCGGTGTCACGCCGTAAGCGATCATCGCCGGTGTTGCGACAAGCCCAGGAACGACAGCATTGACGCAAATGTTGTGCTCTGCCCACATATACGCCAAGTTATTGGTCAGACTCAAAACCCCCGCCTTCGCAGCGGAATAGTGAATCATGCCTGGATTTCCCTTCGTGCCTGCGGTCGATGAGACATTAATGATCTTGCCGGACTGCTGTCGGATCATCTGTCGACCTGCCGCCAAACACCCATTGAAAACGCCGGTCAGATTTATATCGATTTGACTGACCCATTCTTCGTAAGGTACCTCTTCCGGTTTTTTGGGGTGTGTTCCACTGGCCGCGTTATTTATCATTACGTCGATTCGACCAAAATGATCGACGCTGCGGGCGATAAGGCTATCGACCGAGTAAGGGTCCCTGATGTCAGTTGGCACTATCAACGCTTCTTCGGCTTCAACCTCCTCCGCCACCGCTTCTAGAGACTGTTCGGTACGGCCAGCCAAGACCACTCGAGCCCCGGCGCTCACAAATTCTCTGCACAAGACACTGCCAATCCCACCTGCGGCACCGGTAATTACGGCAACTTTATCGTCGAGATCGAAGCGGGCCATCGGGGGACCTGAGATACCAGAGAGAGCTAATTATGCATGTAATTATTAGGCCGAGCATTGCGCTGGCCCGGCCGCCAGCCGAATCCCACCCAAAACAGTAAAATGGGTGACTCTTGGAGGGGATTTACAGCCAGTGCTTTATCGGTCGCCTAAAAAGCATCACTCTCTTAAGAGTTCAAGGAGACATGGGCTTTGAGTTCTTACTCAGAATTACACCGACCACAGTTCCATTTTTCAGCAAAGAAGAACTGGATCAACGACCCTAACGGGCTCGTCTACCATGCCGGTATCTGGCACCTGTTCTTCCAGCACAACATTGAAGCTCCGACCTGGGGTCCGATGTGGTGGGGGCATGCAGTCAGCACTGATCTTCTCCATTGGCGGCAATTGGACCACGCACTGCACCCAGATGAAATGGGGAGTATGTTTTCTGGCTCCGCGGTGATAGACCACCACAATACAGCAGGTTTTGGAAAGGACGCGATGCTCCTTTTTTACACAGCGGCAGGTAGCCACGCGGCACCAACACGACCATTTGTGCAATGTCTCGCGTTTAGTATCGATGGCGGTAAAACGTTCTCCAAATACGAGCACAACCCAATTGTCGATTGGATGCAGGCGGAGAACCGCGATCCCAAGGTTGTCTGGCACGCGGGCTCACAAAAGTGGATTATGGCCCTCTATTTAGAGGGCGAACGTTATTGCCTATTGAGCTCCTATGACCTCAAAGCATGGTCTCATTTACAAGATATAGTCCTGCCAGACACTTTTGAATGCCCTGATTTTTTCTCATTGATCAACGAAGACGGGGCTGATCGCTGGGTCTTCTCCGGCGCTGGCAGCGGCTATCTAATTGGTCAGTTCGATGGAAATGAATTCGTCGCTGAGACTGAGCTTCAGCACTATGACGATGGTCCGAATAATTACGCGGCGCAAACCTGGAGTAACGCGCCAGACGGGCGGTGCATACAAATCTCATGGATGGCGGGAGGCTTGTATCCGGAAATGCCATTTAACCAACAATTGTCGATACCCGTCGAACTCTCATTATTGGGCTCAGGATCCGACGCTCGGCTTGCTCGTCGACCAGTGTCAGAGCTGAGTGAACTCCACGGCAAGAAAATTAAAGTAGACCAAGAAGTGATCGCCAACGGCTCACCGTTTTCAGTAAGAACTGATAGCAGGCTACTCGACATTTCTTTCAAAATTGCAAGAAACGCCTCCAAAGGTCTGTATCTGCTGATACGTGGCCAGTACCTCGCGTTCGATTGGGCAGCGAACACCATGACAATGACACCCAGTGGCACGGTTAAGATGGTCGGTGATAAGCCGCCTGTGAAGATTCCAGATGCGCCCTCGCTGCTAGTGCGCATTCTGGTTGACGTAACCTCTGTGGAGGTGTTTTTAAACGACGGTGAGATCTCCGCTTCGTATTGCTTTCTTCCCGGGGGGTATCAGAGTGCAATAGAAATGCACACTTACAGTGGAACGCAAACCCTCGAGAACTTCGAGATGTGCGAGCTGAAGTCTGTTTGGGCACAATAAGTAGATGGCATTATGAAAATCCTAGTTATCAGCGACATCCACGGTAATGCCGAGGCACTGCGAGCGGTGGTCGACGCCGAGGATGGCATCGACCACACAATCTTTTTAGGAGACGCGCTCCCTCGCGGGGCCGCAAGCAAATGAAACCGCTGCGATCCTGCAGAGGCTGGATCCTGAAGTATGCGTAATGGGAAATCATGACGAAGAAGTCCTAGATCGAAGTCTTTATGCGAGCTGGCCTGATGAATGGGTGGCACTTCACGATTGGATTCTAGATAGGCTAGACGAATCCGCGTACGAATATATCCGAGGTTATTCGCCGGCCGGCCGATACACGGTTGGCGGATTGGACATGTACCTGCATCACGGCGAAATCGACAAGAGCTTTCCAAAGATCTTACCCAATGCACCCCGCGAGAGTTTCCTCGCGCTGGAGTCAGATCAACCTTTAACTTTGTTCGGTCACACCCATGTACAGTTTGAGCGCAAGATCGACGGGATTCGCTACATTAACCCGGGCAGTGTGGGTCAACCGAGGTGCGGAATTTTTCATGCCTGTTATGGGGTCATTGTCGACGGAGAGTACTCTCCTAAACAAGTTACCTACGACCCGTCCGCATGGCTCGATGCGCTAGCTAATCTAGAAGTACTTGACGGTCATCCCCAATTCCGCGAATGGCTGAAAAACAGTCTCTTGAGTGGTTACGGGATTGGTGAACGGGAACCCTGGACGAGCTTTTCCGCAGAGGGTTACTTTTGAGCGAGACTGCGGACGATCGTTCATTACGAGCCATATTTCGACTGGTCTGGCGCTGTTGGCCGTATTACCGCCCTCAACTCAAGCATCTCATTACGATCGTTGCACTGAACTCTCTCATAGGCGTTGTCTATTTCGGCGGGATAGTCGTTGTTACAGATCTTGTTGAGAACAAAATACTGCTTGGAAATAAGTTAGAGCCAGTTCAAGCGACACTGCTATTTGTCGATGATGGGTATGTCACTAGTGGAATAGAGGGTGAGCCACTCCTCACCGACGAGCAGCGGAAACGCGTTCGGCTGGGAATTCTTGCGGCTGCTGCCACGTTTTGGATTATCTTAACTGCCTACACTACGGCCGTTTGGTACTACATGGTGTGGACCTTTCAAAGGATCAATCAACAACTGCGCGTAGAGATGCTGTCGCGCGCCGAGTACCTATCTCTGCGCTACCACAACGACACCCGCACGGGTGACGCGATCTACCGCATTTACCAAGATAGCGCCACGATTACGCACACACTGCAGTACTTCATCTTGAGTCCTTTGCGGGTGATCGCGATATCACTGTTCGCGGCAGCCGTGCTAACGATGTTATCGCTCTGGTTCACAGTAATCTTACTTGTGAGCGCGGCGGCAATCGTGGGACTGACACGTAGGTTGACGCCAACGATACGAGCAAAAGCAAGACTGTCGCGGGAATTAAATAGTGACCTTACATCGCGGATTCAGGAAAACCTAACAGCGATGCGTGTAATTAAAGCGAGCGGTGCTGAGCAGTTGATGATGGCTCGATTTGATCATGACTCTCAGGGCGCTCTCGAAGCTGCCTTTCAATTTCGCAAATATATGTCGTTGCTCATGCTCGGCGTCATTCTGATCGGCTTTACTGGCTTCGCCGTGGCTGAATACTTCATGGCGACTTGGTCAGTCATTGAGAAGGCAACTTACATGGGAGCTTCAGTCTCAATGGTTGGCTTCGTGGTATGGAACCTTGGGGCATATAAATACGCGACCGCGCAGTCGGAGCAAAGCGCGCTCAACGCCTGGGAATGGGCCTCTTTGTGGTGTTTTATTCAAGATCTATCAGTGGGCCTACAGAGAGCCTTCTACCTTTTAGACCTGGAACCAGAGGTCACAGATCCGCCGGATCCCGCACCATTTCCTGATTCAGTTGAGGATATCCGCTTCTCGTCAGTAACCTTTGGGTACAAGCCAGAAAAACCGGTGCTTTCAGAGGTGAGTCTAACCGCTCGAAAGGGAAGCATAACTGCCATCGTAGGGGGCACAGGCGTCGGAAAATCTACACTGATGTCACTAGCGATTCGTTTGTACGACCCAGATTCCGGTAGCGTCGAAGTTAATGGCAAGAGCTTGCGAGATTTCGCGATATCCGATGTCCGAGTCAATGTCGCGATTGCGTTGCAGCAAAATACGCTGTTCGCACAAAGCGTTTCTGACAACCTGCGCTACGGGCAAGATGCGATCGACGATAAAGCAATAGAATCGGCCGCCCGCATTGCCTGCGCGCACGAGTTTATCCTGGAGTTACCTATGGGATATGCCACTGAGCTCGGTGAGAGAGGAGGTAAGTTATCGACTGGGCAAAGACAACGGCTATCGATCGCCAGGGCGGTACTCCGAGATTCGGCCATTCTCATTCTAGACGAGCCAACGGCAGCACTGGATGCGGAGACAGAGCAAAGGGTGATCTCTAACCTCGCGGAATGGGGCAAGGATAAGATCGTTTTCATCATCACGCATCGGCTATCAACTATTCGAAATGCTGATCAGATTGCCTTCCTGGATGACGGCAAACTTAAAGAAATTGGCACCCATGATGAGCTCATGTCAAAAGCGGGAGACTATTCGAAATTTGTTGACGCCGAGTTAGGTGACGCCCATGGGTGAGGCGCTTAAGTACGACGATCGAATTGACACGCAGTCGAAGCTTTCGGCTGCCGAGACGTTTCAATTGATCGGACGCGCTTTGAGCTTACTCAAAAACGTGCGCACTCTTCTCTTCACGAAATTAGGCTTCGCGGTGGTTTCTGTCATCCCGCCATTAATCGTTCCCTGGATACTCAAAATAGTCGTCGACCAAGTGGTTCTTCAGAAACCCTTTGATACAGAGGCGGTCCCATTTCCGCCTTTCATTATGCCTTTCATATCCTCCATTGAAGAGCTGTCTCCTGGTGGCATAATGTTGGCGGTTACGACGGTTTTTATCATCACGTTGATCCTGTTTGGCCTGCGCGCGCCGCCCGCAGAGCAGGTACAAGACATTGGAATGCCGCAGGGCTTCGATTCTGCAACGCAAGCGGAACAGGCACTTTCCTCCGGCGGCAGCAACACCAATGGCTTATGGGGCCTGGCAGAACTGCTACTCACCATTCGTCTCTCTCAACAGCTCGCTAATCGACTTCGCACGAATCTGATGGGGCGATTATCCCGGCTGGAAATGACCACACTGGATGACCAACGGGTCGGCGACTCGGTCTATCGCGTGATGTATGACGCGCCGATGCTGCCTGAGATTTGTTATCGAATTTTAATTTACCCACTTACGATAATCCTGGGTACCGCTTTATCAATTTACTTGATGCAGTACGCATATTTTGCCATTGCCCCTCAACTAGTTTGGCTCGCAGTTGGAATTATTCCACTCATCATACTCATTACCGCTCCAATGTCGGGCTGGGCCAGACGTCTTCATCAAGAAAGTCGGGCCGCTGGCGCGAAGACCACAAACAGTATCGAGGAAAGCATCGAAAACGTGGACGCAGTCCAATCGCTGGGTGGGAGCACTAAGGAAGCGGAGAGGTTTGAGTCGGATAGCAGAGAATCCTATCGACGCTTTCTGCGGACGCAACTGTTAGCCGCAATCGTCAAAATCATAGCCTACTCCTGCGCTACGGTTTCACTCGGCATCGCTTTCATCTTCATTACCGACGACGTAATCATCGGTGTATTAACCCCTGGCGATTACACAGTGTTATTTGCAATGTTTTGGATGCTGGGAGAAAAAGCGCGACTGCTAGGCACTTATTGGATTGATCTACAAAAAAATGTCGCTGCAGTCCGTCGCGTATTCTTTTTCATCGATTACACCTCCGAAGCAGATAGGACCACTACCCTGCTGTCAGCCGTTCGGCGCGGAGTATCGCTGGACGCTGTCTCATTTGCATACCCAGACGGTCGAGCCGCTCTGCGTGACATCAACCTCGAATTATCTCTCGGAGAGTTAGTAGCCATTGTGGGCCCTACAGGTGCAGGCAAAACGACACTTGCCTACTTGTTACCTGGCTTCTTGCAACCCAGTGCGGGGGCAGTTCGTCTCGACGACATGGATATCTCTAATGTCTCAGTAGACGACCTCCGCCGCCAGGTGACCTATGTGTTTCAAGAACACATGCTGATGTCAGGCAGCATTCGCGACAACCTGCTTTTAGCAAATCCGTTAGCAACAGAAGCCGACATAGTCGAAGCATGCCGCTTAGCGAATGCAATAGAATTTATCGAGCAACTGCCCGACGGAATTGATAGTCACCTTGGCCGATCAGGCGACACATTATCAGTAGGCCAGAAGCAGAGACTATCAATCGCTCGGGGCCTCATTCGAAAGACACCAATCATTATTTTGGACGAACCGACCGCCGCACTGGACCCGCAAACAGAAAATCAGCTCATGGCTGGCCTGCGCCAAGCGACTCACGATCAACTCGTGATAGTTATTGCTCATCGATTATCAACGATCCGGGACGCTGACCGAATTATCTTTCTTGAGGAGGGCCGACTGGTAGACGAGGGAAATCACGACTCACTTATGGCTGACCCCGACAGCCGGTACCGAGCCTTTGTCCAACTACAAAGCATCTAGCCACGGAATTTTTTTATATGAGAATAATTTTAAAATTTTTGCTGTGGGCTAGTGGCGCTGGTTTGGCAGTTGTTACTTTATTGGTACTCATTGGGCCTCGCATTTATGGCTCGTTGATAATTCCCGACCATGAGTTCGGCTCCAAACCTCTGCCAGCGCCGCCAGACTACACACAGAGAAGTAGCTGGTCAGCTTGGCCAGATGTGGACAGCCCGGCAGAGAGACTGCCGGACAGGGTAACTCAGACGCCAGATTCTAGTCGACGAGCCTCGGCTTTTTTCGTACATCCAACGACGTACGGTGGCCGCGATAACTGGGTACAACCGATAAATCATGCAAAGACCCGACGCGAGACAGATCTCGGCACCACCTCAAGACAGGCTTCTGCATTCAATGCCTGTTGTCGCGTTTATGCGCCCCGCTATCGCCAGTCAAACATCATGGGTTACCAGGAACAAGAAGCCGATCAGATCTTCGAAATAGGTTACCAAGACGTGCGCTCAGCATTCCTCCACTTCATCGAGACCATTGATCCAAACGAGCCCTTTGTCCTGGCAAGTCATAGTCAAGGCACGTTTCATTTGGCCCGTCTCATCGATGAAGAGGTGGATGGAACTCCCCTGATGAGCAGGTTCGTTGCAGCGTATGCGATCGGCGGTTCTCTACCGCAAGCCCTCGTAGACAAGACTTACCAGGAAATTGAGGTATGCGAGGGGCCTGAGCGCACAGGTTGCTTTATCAGTTGGGATGCGCACGAGGCTGATAAGGCACCGATCGCTTGGAGTGACAAAGAGGAGTCTGTGCTATGGAACGGCGAGGACTACTCTGGCTTCGCGCCCGGACCGCGTATTTGCGTGAATCCCGTAACCTGGCGGACAGACGGTGAGGCAAGCAACAAACAGGATCACCTTGGTGCCTTGGAGAATTGGTCCGGCTTGACCGAGCCTAAGGCTTCGATCGGGAAGCTATACGCAGGGTCTGTGACAGCAAAGTGCGGTCGTGCCGGCGAGCGCAATTGGCTCTTCGTGAATGGAGATCGTGACGAGGCAATCAAGAGCCAAGGAATATGGTCGCTCTTTGAACGTAATTTACATGGCTCCGATTTCAGCTTGTTCTGGCAAAACATTCGCGAGAATGCGAAACAACGCGTAGATGAATTTCTGTCAAGCCCTACATATGAAGGCCCTGTCGACCAAACGCGCATGACGTCGGCCGATTAACCAGGCTTCTGTGACAACGATATCAATGACCTCAGCGTAGCACCCACCCCCTACCGCCAGCCGCTTGCGCTCCTCCCTCGCCGTCGCTGCCGTCATGTGGCTTCACTGAACGACTGCTAAAAATGGGGGCATTTCGTAGGGGTCTAGAGGAGTTTTCAATACTGGAGCGCTATCATCGACCTGAGCAGTTTTGAAACTACAGATGACAACTAGGTCTGTCATTGAGCTCTTTACCTATTAGACCACAGCAGATGATGAGCGGCGGCATGCAAAACAAGCAAATCCTGATCGACTCATTGCCGCAAGGAAAACTCACGGCCAAAAACTTTCGTTGCGAAGACTCCGAGGTCCCTGCTATTGGTGAAGAAGAGGTGCTCATCAAGACTACCGCCCTCATAATCTCTGCAGGTACGCGGGCAGGCCTGCAAGGCAGCGCGAGCTATGCTGGTGCACCCGAGGCTGGCCGCGTTATGAACGGGACTGGGGTCGGCGAGGTCGTTAAAAGTAATTGCGACAATATTCCCCTCGGCAGTCGCGTAACAGCCAGCACTGGCTGGCAGCAATATTCCGCACACCAAGGCAGAGCCGTAGAAGTCATACCTCCTGACCATGACCCGGTTCGGTATCTTGGTGCACTTGGCATCAGCGGCTTGACCGCGTATTTCGGGTTGTTAGAGATTGCGGCGCCAAAATCAGGCGAGACAGTCTTAGTTTCTGCGGCGGCGGGATCGGTGGGACACCTGGTAGGCCAACTAGCGCGCATACACGGGGCCCGGGCTGTTGGCGTCTGCGGCAGTGATACCAAAGCGAAGGTACTTGTTGAGAAGTTGGGCTTCGACGCTGCGGTCAATTACAAGAGCGAAGATTTTCGCGAAGCGCTGAAAAGCGCCACACCTGATGGCGTCGATATTTACTTCGACAATACGGGTGGCATGATCCTAGGCTCGGCCCTATTTCGCATGAACAAGGGTGGCCGCATCGCCTGCTGCGGTGTGGTATCACAGTACGATACCGATAAGCCCGAACCAAGCCCAAAGGGTATCCCCGGCCTACTAATCAACAAGCGCCTAAATATGCAGGGCTTTTTAGTGTTCGATTACGCCAATCGATACAGTGAGGCGCGCCAGCAATTACTAACTTGGCTAGAAAGTGGCGAGCTGCAGTTTTTGACTGATGAAGTGTATGGGCTCGAGGCCACGCCTAAAGCATTCGTCGATCTACTCAGCGGAGGTAACCTTGGATCGCGAGTAGTCAGACTTAATTAAAATTACCGGTACAGAAATTTCACGCACGAAAATTGGTTTTATCGATGTCCGAAATCAAGAAAAATTACATTGCTGGTGAATGGGTAGAGGGCATTAGCGGCGAAGACAATATTAACCCGTCCGACACCACAGACGTGGTCGGCACCTATGCGTGGGCCGACTCAGCACAAACCGAGCGAGCAATCGAGGCCGCCAGCGCCGCGGCACCTGCTTGGGGGCAATCCTCTATCCAGAACCGGAGCGATGCCCTCGATGCGATTGGCAACGAGCTGATGGCGCGAAAGGAAGAGCTTGGCGAGTTAGTTGCTCGAGAGGAAGGCAAGACGTTGCTCGAGGGAATTGGAGAGGCAGTGCGTGCAGCCCAGATTTTCAAATTCTTCGGCGCCGAAACGCTGCGGCTCAATGGAGAAATTTTTGACTCAGTACGCCCCGGTCTCGACGTCACCGTCACCCGCGCACCACTAGGTGTGGTGGGGTTGATCCTCCCTTGGAATTTTCCAATCGCGATTCCCGCATGGAAGGTTGCGCCTGCACTAGCCTACGGCAACTCAGTCGTTTTCAAGCCAGCGGAACTAGTTCCAGCAACCGCGCATGTCATGTCAGAAATAATCGTCAACGCAGGAATACCAGACGGGGTATTCAACTTAGTAATGGGTAGTGGCTCCGAAGTGGGTACGACCATTGTTAATCACCAAAAAGTAAACGGGATAAGTTTCACTGGCTCGGTCAGAACTGGCCAGAGCGTGGCGCTAGGAGCGGTCACTCGTATGGCCAAGGTCCAGTTGGAGATGGGCGGAAAGAACCCCTTGATTGTGCTGGATGACGCGGACCTTCCCACTGCCGTCGAATGCGCTATCAATGGCGCATACTTTTCAACCGGGCAACGCTGCACCGCATCCAGCAGGCTTATTGTCACTGAAGGCATCTACGACAAGTTCGTGTCCTCGATGCGGGAAAGACTGTCCACTCTAGTTGTTGATCATGCGCTGAAGGCTGGTACAGATATCGGGCCGGTAGTGGACGAGCGTCAACTCCAAAAAAATCTCGACTACATCCAAATCGGTGTGGAGGAGGGAGCAACGCTCGCCTATGGCGGTGAACGCCTGTCACGAGATACTCCTGGTTTTTACATGAGCCCAGCGCTGTTTATCGATACCAGCCCCAACATGCGAATTAATCGAGAGGAAATTTTTGGTCCTGTTGCGAGCGTTATTCCGGCAAAGGATTACGATGAAGCGCTTGCAATCGCTAACGACACCGATTTGGGACTATCGTCAGGCATCATTACGACATCACTCAAGCACGCGAGTCACTTTAAACGCAATATTCAAGCTGGAGTCGCGATGGTCAATGCGCCAACAGCAGGCGTCGATTATCACGTTGCGTTCGGCGGCACCAAGAGCTCCAGCTATGGTGCACGTGAGCAAGGTAGCTACGCAAAAGAGTTCTATACAACCGTCAGAACGGCCTACACCCAAGCTTAGCTATTCGCGCAAAATTTTGTGGTGAACCTTGAGTGTCCTTTCGGCCAACTCTGTCATCGTGGTTTCCTGAAAACCCACCACCATCGGCTTAATCACATCGTTGAGCGGCGCAACAAGCTTGGACCGAATGCCGGAAGTACCTGCAGCTGCACCTACGATCGAACCTGAGGTCGCGCCATTACAATCGGTATCCCATCCGCCTTCGACCGCACGGCAAATAGATTGATGAAAATCAGTCTCTCCAAAAATCAAAGAACCGATCACGACCAGAGCGTTGTTTACAGTATGCACTCCGTGTAGGTCGCCGTAATGCTCCTGCACCCAATCCATGTAGACCTCAAAATTCTCGCACTGCGGCATTTTTACTAATGCCGCTCGGCAAGCCTCTGCGAGTTTGCAGTGTTTCGGAATCTCCGACAGTCCAATTTGCACAAGCTCGACCGGACTACTAAGAACAAAGGCTGCGGCAATGATCGCGGCGAACATCATCTCGCCGTATATACCGTTCGCCCGGTGAGTCCAACAAGCATCGCGATAGGCAAACTCTGCGGCGAGCTCTGGATTACCTGCACAAACATAACCCCAGGCATCTGCACGAATCTGAGCCCCGATCCATTCACGATAAGGGTTGCGGTGCATACTTGTGTACTCGGGCGTAACCCAATCCGAAGGCGCCCTCCTTGGCACCGCATTGTTGTAATTCAGGATGGCCTGCGTCTCCGCTGTACAAATATAGTTATACGGAATACTTAAATTCCAAGTTCTCGCAACATCGCGCCAGACAAAATCTGGCCCGTAGGTTTCAAGCACACTCAAACCAATGAGGGTGTAATGGATATCGTCGTCGGCCTCCATGAAAGCAATGTTTTCCCGTTGCGATTGTGGACAATACAAAGTGTAGTCATCGCCGGCATGAGCGCCGCTGAAATAGTCGTCAAGCGGCCAATCATCACGATTCTTCAGATAGTCGCGAATCGCGTCGCGCCCTGACTTGCCTGCCTGACCACGAATGCCCATCGCCTCCACAGGCTTTCCAAGCGCGCATCCTGCAGCGCGGCCCGTCCAAGCCCCGTGCAGCTTATCAAGCAGTTCGTTGTCATCCAGCGAGCCCAGTTGCCGCGGTCCTTCTGGACGCTCAGCGCGAATTTCTTCAAGGCTGTTGGGTTGGAGATATGGAAATTCCGGATCGACAGGTAATGCATCGACTTCTTTATACAAAAGGTCAATAGCGCCGAAGTTCATTTGATCGGCGTCATCGTCGAGCGCGGCAACGCGGTCTGCAAGACTTTTTGGCACCGTCCGCCCCTCGTAATTGCTCTGCACGACGGCGTATCGTAAAACTTCAAGCGGCGTATCCCAGCCCGCGAAAACTTTGTCGTCGTTCCAGTTATTCATAAGTTGTTCATCCGTAATTCGAGTGATTTTTCGCAGAAGACTTCGATGGCACTGGGCCAGGCTCACCCTCTTTCAGCGCGTGGATGGAATCCAGAACTTCGAGGTTTCTTATCGACTCTTGCTGATCAATCTGTGGACACTGAAGCAAACCGGCTGCGAGGCACCGATGGACTGCTTCAGTCTGGTAGATGAATCCCGCCTGATTGGGGTGCCCATTTGGTATTTTGATCGTATCAGGCAGCGCGTACTCATACCGTTGTTCCGGGGCAGGTTTGCCGGTGTTGCAATAGCGAGAGGGTGTCTCCTCTGGAATATGCACAGTCAGCCTTGTAGGGCAATGTGCGGGCTGTTCCAGCGTGATCCGGCCTTTGCTGCCGATAAACTCCGTCACCTCGGGGAACTCACTGGGGTACGGAATGAAAGCGAGGTTGGCAAAGCGATTGCCTGAGTATTCGAGAATAGCGCCGCCCGGCCCGTAATGCTTGCCAGCCACCTGGACACGAATTGGCTTCGCCTCACCGAACGCGAGTGTAGCGGCTTGGGTGGTGTAATAAGTGTCAAAATCAGCTTGTAACATGAGCACGTCACCAATCGCGCCCGTTTCAATGAGAGCACGCGCGTGTTCCACTGCGGGCATATACCGTGTCCACATGCCGTCTTGGAGCATGACCCGCCGCGCGTTGGCAGCAGCATACATCTCGCGAGCTTCCTTCGCCGATTTTGCGAGCGCTTTTTCACAGAGCACATGCTTACCGGCTGCAATCGCCATGAGGGAATGCTCCTTGTGTAACCGATCAATGGTGCCGATATATACTGCGTCTACATCGGGCGCGGCTAGCAATTGCTCGTAGCCACCATAAGCGCGCTCAATGCCAAGTGCAGTTGCAAAGGCAACAGCATCGCCGCCATCCCGAGCGGCGACCGCAGCGATGCTCGCACCAGCACATTGGCCCGAGGCAAGCGCCCATTGCCGAGAGATATCCCCCGCACCAATAATTCCCCACCGCAACGGAAAGGCCGTATCCTCAGCGCGGGTCAATCCAAGCCGGATATCTCTGGGGGTCTCTGGAGGCATCTCGTGGGCGTTCATGTACGACACGTCAGTTCATCATGATGCGCATGGCTAGAACCGGACCAATGCCAGTATGCCCACCGCAAAGCAGCGCGACTGCCGCTAAAGCCATAAAGGCACCCGCTCATAGATTTCCTACTTCAGCAACCCAGACTTCAGGTGAGGACAACCATTCCTTCTCATCGTCCATGCGGCCGTCCCAACCGCCAGCGACATAAAGCTTATCGTTAATGATTCTTGAGGCTGGTGAGGAAATCGGTTTGGGTAAGTGGCAAGTGACTTCCCACTCTTCACCTTCTCGCAGGGTCACGACGTTGCCGCAGAAACCCTTCTTTCCACCCTCCGGTGTACTGTGGCCACCTACCATCCAGATTCGATCGCCATGGACAAAAGTCGCACCTTCCGAGTGTGAATGCGCGACAGGTAACGGCGGGCCCTCGCTCCAAGAGTCGCTCTGCGGGTCATACACATCAACCATCACTTGATCGAGCTGCTGCAGGTCATGATTAAACTGCCCGCCGATGATGTAAATCATGCCATTCAGTTCGGCAATCGAATGTTGATTTCGCGGCACCGGCAGCGGGGCAGCCCTAGTCCACAAAGCATGCCCCTTCTCAGCCCATTCTTTTAGGTCCAACACGAAATGATCCGGCGAATCGGTATCGCGGTCCTCCATCAGCCCGGAGACGTAGTGCAATTTATCACCCAGCCGAGCAAGCCCGCCACCTGCACGGCGACCAGGCAGGAGCGGCCCAGCCGTGTACCGATCCAGCTCCAGGTTTAAATACCAGACCTCCGCGATGATGTGATCTTTGATCTTACGAGTGGGTTTATCTTTCATGCCGCCTGCAAACCAGAAGCCATTGCCGTCAGCGACCAGGTCGACATGGGATACACGACTAGGGCTGTCCTGCAATTGAGTCCAGGACCCATCCGCCGGATCGAAAACATCGACTCGTCTGCTTGACACAACGTCATTCTCATAACCGCCAAGCACATAGAGCTTGTCGTCCAGCACGAGACTGGCAGGTTCCCATTTGCCGACCGGCATATCCGGCAGTTGTTCCCAGCTTACTTCGTTGACTGGCTCAATCATGGCTACCCCTCATTAATTCTCTGCTCAGACCCCCGAGCAACAAACCAAGAAACGCTAATTATTCGGGGAACTGACGGTCCATCGCGTCAATTAAACGTTCGCAACGCTTCTTCAACATGGCGCGCGTGTGCGTCCCGTCGCAAAAAATGTAGAACTCATCCGTTTGTATAGCGCGCATAACCTGTGCGCCAACCGTCTCGGCCGGTACGGCCATGTCAGAGATCATTGCTTTAGCGTCGTCATTCACGCGCGCCTTGAGCGCGTCGATAATTGGCGTGTCTACGACGTGTGGGCAGAGTACTGAAACGCCGACATTGCTATCGGCCAAGTCATTGCGCAAGTATTCGGACATGCCCACGAGGGCAAATTTGCTCGTTCCGTAGGCAGACTGATGGCCGTGTCCCTCGATGCCGCTGAACGAAGCAGTGTTGACAATATGAGCGTCCTCGCCGTGCGCAAGCATTCGAGGCAAGAACTGTTTGATACCGTTGAGCGGTCCGTAGACGTTGACTTCGTAGACATTGCGCCATTTTTCGTCAGGCGTATTTAGGATCTTGTCACCACCGCCGATGCCGGCGTTGTTGAACAGGACATGCAGGTTGCCAAAGTGCTCTGCCACCGCGTCAGCAGCTTTCGCCAGCGACGCCTCGTCAGTCGAGTCGACCGGCAATGCCAGAATGTGTTCAGTGATAACTTTAAGTTCACCTTCGGCTGCCTTTAGCTGATCGTCCTTGATGTCCGTGATGACCACCTTCATGCCAGCGCGGGCGAGCACCTTGGCAGTGCCAAGGCCAATGCCACCAGCCGCTCCAGTGATCAGTGCTGTCTTGCCTGCAAGATCCTCAATCAAAGCTCCTGTACCTTGTTCTCTTCAATGAGTTCGAAGTCAATTTCGTAACCCAGCCCTGGCCCTTCCGGCGCATGCACCATGCCATTCGAGTCAACTTCGATATCCTTCACCAGTCCGTGCTTTTGCACCTCGTCTGGCAGTAGCACTTCAAAATACTCGCAGTTTGGAATCGCCATGATGAGATGCAGATTGGCAACGTTGTTTAGCGAGTTGCCACCATGATGCACCTCGTAATTCATTTGGAACGTCTCAGCCGTGTGGGCCGTCTTGAGGCAGGTTGTCAGGCCGCCTTTAATCGCCGGATCACCGCGAAGATAGTCAGTCGCTTTTTCCATGATCCAAGGTGCGTAGGACTTTAGTCCGGTGCGTGGCAACTCGGTCGCCATCAATGGAATCGCCAGTACCTGTTTTAGTTTGACGTAGCCATACAGATCATCCCAGTGCAGAGGATCCTCGTACCAGTAAAAATTCAATGCCTCAATTGCGCGACCAACATGCAGCGCATTCGGGTAGTCGTACGACCATGTGGAATCGAGCATCAATCGGTAGTCGTCGCCAACCGCTGCGCGAGTAGCTTCACAAATCTTGATGTCGAGGCGCGGATCGCCGGGCGGGTGAATCTTGTAAGCGGTCCAGCCCTTCTCTTTATAGCTCACGGCTTCTTCGGCGTACTCCTCTGGCGTTTCAAAAACTACCGAGCTCGCGTAGGCGGGTACTGATGAACGATATGAGCCCATCAGCTTATGAATGGGAACACCTGCCGCTTTGCCGGCAAGATCCCAAAGCGCTACGTCAATGGCGCCGATCACAGGCATGGCTGAACCCATCGCCCAGCCACCTAATTTTTGCATGATGTATTCGCGATCGAGAGGGTCTCGACCGACTAGAAAACGTCTGTACTGGCCAGCAATTTGTTCCGCCCCGCCCCCCAGAGAGCTCAGTGCGGAGCCGAGGAAGGCATAGCCCTCGGTGCCGTCATCACAAAGAATTCGAACAAGCGCCATATGAGCGGTGCGGGTACCGCTACTCTTGACTTGCAACGTGTAGCGGGTAGGCGGGATATTTTTCCATTCCCAGATCGTCACTTTAACGTCTGCAATTTTCACCTGGCGACTCCTTCTCCTGATACTTCAGGCTTTAGCGATTCGATTGCCAGCTACCGGGGTATCCATAGGAAAGTATGCACCCTCAAGCTTTTCCCCGCTGACTTTGCCTTCGAAGCTAACCTCAAAGTCCCAGCCACCTTTGTCTACCGAAAACTCAAACCTGAGCTCAGGATGGCCGTAAGAGCTCGAGGTAATGTTGTACGGCCCAAAATCATCGTCGATGAAACTGATAATGCCTTTTGTGAAGTCGAGCTGCTGACGACCCCACCCCGTCTCGAGCTCCCAGATACCGCCAGCCGCACCGGTGAGGGTGGCATTCTCAATCAGACTTTCATCCTGCTCCGGTTCCACTGCCAACATTTTGGCGACTGCTACCGTGCGCTCGGCAAGCTCTGAGAAACGGTTGTCGTTGTGATCACGCACCGCTGACTTGAGGCGATCATTAAAAACGCCAACCCATTTTTCCGGCAGCGCCTTAGCACCCATCCTGGCCCCAAGAATTGATCCGACAGTGGCGCCGGTGCAGTCCGTATCCCAACCGCCACGAACGGTGACTATGATCCCTTTTTCGAAATCGTCACTGCCGTAATACAGACCCATAACGACCAATGCAGCATTATTAATTGTATGCACGCCGTGGTAATTCCCGTAATGATCGGAGATCTTCTGCCACGTCACCTCCCAATCAGCTTCGGCTTTACACCAGGCCTGTGTGTCCTTCACACACTCTGCGAGCCTACAATTGGCGGGGATCTCGCCCAGGCCAGCCGCAACGATATCGTCAATATCATCGTAGACGAAAGCCGCAGCAATCATCGCAGCAACGAACATTTCTCCATAAATGCCGTTCTTTGTATGGGAAATCGAAGCATCGTAAAAAGCCAGCTCCGCGGCCTTTTCAGGCCAAGCTGGTGCCACGTAGCCAAAAATGTCAGCTCGGATCTGGGCTCCTATCCACTCCCGAAATGGATTTCGGTGCGAGGCTGAAGCTGGTGGGAAAATGCCCTGCACAAAGTTTCGATAAGCGCAGTCCTCTGCGGTGTATACCAGCCCGTAAGGCATATAATGGAGCCAGGTGTTGGCGATCGCGCGCGGAGTTAATTTGTGCCCTTTTGCCTCGAGAGCAATGAGTCCCAATATTGGAAAGTCAAGATCATCATCTCTATCCATGAACTCAATGTTGCCCAGTGTTGACGATCGCAAGGAGCGCGGAATTATCTTCTCGTCATATGGCAAATAATTGTCTAACGGCAGCGCGTTTTTGTGATTCAGATATTTATCTATCCTATCTTTTGGCCATCCCTCGACTGGCTTGCCTAACGCACAACCAGCCGCTCGACCAAGCCAGGCGCCATGAGTTCGATTAAACAGCTCCTCATCGCTCAGGTTGCACTCAAGTTTACGAGGCATTTCAGGGCGTTCTTTGTTGATTTCGCCGAGCTTTGACGGTTCGACGTAAGAGAATGATTCATCAATTGGTAATTCCATTAGTTCATCGTAAAGACTCACTAATTCGGCACCATCGACGTCCTGATCTAGCGCAGCTTTTATTCGAGTGCTAATTTCATCGACATCACAGCCCTCTTCTTGCCGCTGTATCAGCTCGGCTCTAATTAACCCTCGTTCTAAAACTTTCATCGCACGTTTCCTTTATTTTGCCTCTCGTCGTGCGTAGACACTAACTCAAACTAGAACACACCTTGAGCAGATCAAGGCGACACCCGATGATCTTCACCCATAATTGAGCCTGACAAATTTGAGAGCGAAAGCTCTAAAGTTTGGAGTCTTCTTGTCTGAGCTTTGCGCTAGAACCCGTCTTAACGATTCGAGCGTATAGCGCCCTCCTCGCTCTCATTCCCGACCCGCCGGCGCCAATCCAAACCACAGCGAGTTATCTACCTTGGCGTTGCGCATTGCCCGCCTTGCCTCCAGAATAGTTTGTCCAGCCTTAGTCTGATCATAGAACCACTCTTCGGTTGCCCAGGGGCCAATAGGATTTTCGGCCAGCTCACAAGCAAGTTCCTCATAATAGGTTCGAATATCGTGAACAGTGCCATACATAACCTCTAGCGCCCGCTCAGTAGGAAAGCCAACTGAGTCCCAGGGCTCGCCCGACGCGATCTTTGAGAATTTGTCGAGTGCGTCAGGCACCTCGTCGACAGAAATTTGCATCCCTATCGAGCTTCGCTTGCTGCGTGCAAGAGCTCTGTCATATGCGGGACGTAAGGCCTGCGCTTCATCCACAGCCGGGTGCAGAGTGGGATCCATCTGCGGCGGAAGGGAGCACGCAATGGGCTCACCGTCCTCGGCATGAATGTGGACCGGGTATTCCCTGATGACCGGCCCTTCTCTCTCCCCAAGCAACTCAAACGCGGCTGTCAGGACTGCAATCTGGAACTTTTTATCTCTAGGCTTCCCAAGAGGCAATCCAGGGGGAAATATCGTGTGCAATGCGCGGGGCACTCTCATTCGCTCAGCAACATCTCGGGCTCGAGTAATCACAACCGTCGCGAGTCCTGCTCTCTCAAAAACGTGGGCCAACGTACAAACTGTGCGCGGGCATAAGGGACAAGTTCCGGTAATAAAAACGATATCCACTTGTTCTGCGAGCATTTGCCTAGCGCAGTGCGGCCCGGAATCTAGACGAATCTCAGAAACGGTCGTGGACTGATTGCCTGCAAATGCGTAGTGATTATCTGCGACATCACCAATTACGCCACCTCCAGCCATTTCTTCTAACCGATCGATTGGATAGACAACATTAAGGTCAGCAGCGAAACCCCCACGATCAAAATTGACGCTGTGATGACCAAGCATCAGGTCGCGCACGTCTCTTGGCAACGTTTCATAATGAAAATCGCTGTCACCAATTTCGAAACCCGGCGAACCCATACGGTGCAATGCGGCGGTCGTAACAATAGCAACCTTGCATTGGTCGATCGGCTTAGGCTCGCTGAAAGGAGTGTCAGAAAAGTCCGGCAATGGCATGCTGGATGCATATTTGCGCATTGCCACTTCATCCTTTCCAAAAACAGACATTGAGACTCCCAACTAAGAGATGAACGAGTATTTAGCTAATACGAACTAGTTTCGGCATCCCTCGCGACCACGCTGCCGTGATAGCCATGCTTGCAAGCGCGCCAATGGTCGCACAAGCAAAAGGATTGGGGCCGATGCTAGCGAGCGCATCTGCGTTAAAAATTTCGGCATGGAGCGTGCCGAATACAATGAAGCCTGCCAACATGCCAAACAGAGCACCTCTTTCCGTCACACCAGGCCAGAGACTGCCCAGAATCAATGGCCCGGCAAATGCTGAGGTGATGCCGCCGATACCCATCCAGACCAATAGAGCTATATTCACATCCAGCAATGCCCACGCCATAACCGCACTGGAGATCAATACGATCAGAGTCCCCCAACGACTTATCGCCAGCACGCGACGATCTAGCTCTTCGCTGGTAAGTGCCGGCGACCATTTAGAGGCAAAGGTGCGACGATACAGGTCGTTGGCAAATACCTGAGCCGAGGAGACAACAAGCCCATCGGCTGTAGACATGACAGCACACAAAACCGCGATGCATAGAAAAGCAGCCAATGCCGTCGGTAGGACTGTGATAAACAATTGAGGTATCGCTTGATTAGAGCCCACGGCGAGCAGGTCGTCACCAAGGTGCGCCCGCGCCAGCAAACCACCTAAGGTGACAGCGGGCAGTATCATGGCAAAACAAAACGCCAGCAGTAAAAAACGCCTGCGGCTTTCGGTTGAATCGAGAGCCCATAGTTTGTTGCCGAGGTGCGGCAGCATTCCCATTGGTATGTGTGCAATGACTATCGCAGCAATCGCCCAGGGTGTGGCCACAATCAAGGCTGCGGGGTTAAATAATTGAGTGTTTTGAGAGTCCAACTCAGTCAAGCGACTCATGACTTCCGCGAGTCCGCCCTCCAATCCAAAGCCAGCAAAAAACATGACCGCTACACCAATAGCAATGGCTACCATTACAGCGCCTTGGACGCTATCGGTAAGGATGTCTGCATGTGCTCCGCCTAGCGTCACATAAGACAACAAGATGAGCGTCGTAATGATCAGCGCTGGGCCGGTGGGAAGACCCAGCATGGTCTCGAACATAACCAACCCAGCTACCAGCTGACCCGCCAAGTAAAAAAACAAGATCAATGACATCACCGCCGCGATAATGCGGATGCGATCAGAATCAAATCGGTCTCCAAGGTACTCTGGAATCGATCGACTGCCGAACTGGTTTCCTGAATCTGAGACCAATTGTAAGCATATTAGGACACCGATATAGACACCTACGGGGTACGCGAACGCGTAGAGCAGAATTGATACGCCGTGCGAGTAGGCCAAACCCGGGAGGCCAAGAAATGTGGCACCTGAGGCATTTGTCGCCGCGAACGCGAGTGCAAGGGTTAATGGCCCATAGGAGCCTCTAGCAACGGCATAATCGTCAGCCTGCGTAACGCGACGGCTACCCCAGTAGCCCAAGCCCAGCATGCAAGCGCTATAAAGTGCAAAAAAAATCCATGCCCAGACCTGAAGAGTCATTGCAACTCTATCCCCGGGATCTTTGCTCAAAGCGCTGAATGGATTCGGTAGCCCTATCCAGCGATCCTAGAATACGCTCTACCAACAACTCCATATCCACGCCCTCGGTACTCTTTTGCCCGGCGCGGTAACGGGCATACACACCGTGCAAAATGGCCGCCGATTTCCAATGGTTAAAGGCATAGTAGAAATCCAGCATACAGATATCGCGCCCGGTGTAGCGCGCGTACCGCTGTTCTAGCTCTCCTCGAAACGGTAAACCGGCAACAGAGGTCGGGGCATCCGGATATTTGGCAACATCGGCCTCGGTTTCTGGCCAGGTCTTCAGGGTATACGCGAGATCTGCGAGTGGGTCGCCAAGTGTGGATATCTCCCAATCTATGACCGCGGATACCTCAGAGTTGTCGCCGAACAAGCAATTGTGAAAGCCATAGTCACCGTGAACAACTCGCGCCGCACCCTGCTCTGGCCTGTGATCAAGAAAAAATTTTCTGAGGTCATGTGCACGAGGATCATCCAGTTGAGCGGGTTCGATGGAGGCCTGCCAGGAGCGATACCAAACATTTACCTGGCGCTCTATGTAGCCCTCTTTCTTTGCAAATTCACCGAGCCCAATCTCATCTGGATCAAATTTATGAAGGTCCGCCAACGTATCGATAAATGAATGCGCCATCTTTTCTCGGGCAGCGTCTGGAATCCACTCAATGGTCTGCTCTCTGGTGTGAAGTGGCCGTCCTGCTACGAACCCCATCACATAGAAAATAGCGCCAGTAACCTCTAGGTCATCGCAAAATCCATAGGCTGCTGGGACAGGAAAACCGGTAGGTGCAAGTGAGGAGATCACTGCCCATTCTCGGCCCATATCATGTGCCTTGGGGAGTAATTTGCCGCGCGGCGGCCGGCGCACTACGGCTTGATTCCCGCTCGCATCTTGCAGCAAGTATGTCAAGTTTGAATGTCCGCCTTCCAGGCGTGTCCACTCAAAGGGTGGAGTGAGATTCTGAGTATGGTTGGCGACCCAGGCCTCTACAGCCGGGATGTTGTAACCCTCTGCCTCTCTGTTATCCAAGGTACTCTGCCCGCACGGCAAGTCGATCAATTTTCTCAGTGGCACCCCTCGGCAGCGGTGCGTCCCTCAACCAGATCTTCTTGGGGATCTTGAAAGAGGCCAAGTGCGGTACTAGAAAATCCTTTAGCTCTTCTTCTGTAGTCACGCAGCTTGCGCTTAAGTACACACAGGCTCCCACATTCTCCCCAAGCCGATCATCAGGAATCGAAAAGACAAAACCTTCTACGACATTGGGGTGTAGGTGCAGCGCTGCGCTGACCTCAGAACAAGATATATTCTCCCCGCCACGGATAATCATATCCTTCTTCCGATCAACGATCGTGATTACACCTACTTCATCCACTCTGGCGAGATCGCCGGTATAGAGCCAGCCGTCGCGAAGCGCTTCCGACGTAGCTTGCGGTTCGTCAAGATAGCACCGCAGATTGGTGACGCTCTTTAGCAATAGTTCACCGACCTCACCGACGCTGACCTCATTATCCTCATCGTCGACTATCCGCATTTCCATCAACGGAGGTTGTAGGCGGCCCGCCGCTTCGGGGTTTTGCAGATAGGGCTCACCGCGCATGCCGATGCCTGGGCCACCTGTTTCAGTCATGCCAAACCCAGTGCCGGGCATGGCGTGCGGAACCCTCGTTGCAATCTCTGCTACCTGACTTGCGGGACGCTTGGCGCCACCAGAATCGATCGTGCGCAGCGAGCGCAGTGTGCTGCCCATCGCTGCCGCAGCTTCCAAAAGTTCCGCTGACATGGTGGGCACGCAAGCAAAACGAGACACCTGCTCACGGTCAATTAGCTCGACAGCACGGGCCGGTTCCCACTTACTCAGGATCACCGCCTTCATACCGATCCAGAGGGCTAACAGAAATCCAGCGTGAGTCGCCGAGATATGAAAGAACGGCGTCGTGATCATCGTGCATGGCTGGTAAGCATTTCCGTCATCATCAATTGGCGGGTTCGGAGCCCACCCCATGAGATTGGATACCTGAATGCTGAAAAGCCACGACTGTATCGCAGAGACTGCACTGCGATGGGTGAGCACGACTCCCTTTGGGTGCCCAGACGAGCCAGAGGTGTACATGACGCAGAAATCGTCGTCAGGATCGATCTTTACATCTGGCAAGGCCGCCTCGGGGCAAGTGTCGATCATGTCCCAAAACGATTGCACCTTAGCCATACCTGAGGTCCGGACTAATACTTGCCGAATACCCAACGTGTCGGCAAACGTTTCCAAATTAGCTGATCGGGGTTCATCCACAAAAGCCAACTTGGCCTCGCATTTGGCGAATGCATACTCGAGTTCTTGGCTTGTCCACCAACTGTTTAAAAATACAGGCACTGCTCCCACACAAGCAATTGCCATGAATAGCATCGGGTACTCAGGGCAGTTACGCATCAAAAGCCCCACACGCTCGCCAGGCTTTACTCCAAAATCGGTAACCAGCGCATTCGAAAGTTTCTGGATAGCTGCATGAACCTCGTCAAAAGAGTAGCGCTCATCCTCGTATACGAGAAAGTCCCGGTCACCATGCCGCGAACACAAATCAAGATAATCGCGCAGCGTGCGCGGTCCATTTTTAAAGGTCGTGAACGTAACTCCGCGAATATCACGCCGCTCTAGCGCAAAAATTTCCTCGCTACTCGCAACGTGCTCTACCGCCTCTTCTGTGCAGTCAAAACGCATGTGTGCTACCGGGCTCACCCCGCCGGGCCTCCAGTTTTTCGAGAATCTCTGCGTGAGTTTTACGGTCAATTTGATACCAAGTCATAAAATAAATCGCAACCAAATACAGTGCGAGGTAGACAGGCCCGTTCATAATCAGCAGACCGTCAATAGCCTCTGGCGGGACACCGACCTCCTGAGCATTATCTGGAAACCCGATGAACTGCAGTCCTAATCCTGCCAAGCCCCCACCCACCCCCTGCGTCGTCTTCTTCGCAAAACTGCGGATAGCGAAAATAACCCCCTCGGACCGATTGCCAGTCTGCAGCTCATGCTGATCAGCGATATCTGCCAACTGTGAATCCACAACAATGTAGGAGACCGGGTAAATCGCGTATGCAAGGAACAAGGGACCAAAGATAGCAAGCAAATAGAAAGGCGAATTTGTTCCCGGAAAAAAGCCAATCAACATCAAAATGTGCGGCAACGGCACAAGCAGGGCCGTTACTAGCGTGGTGGAGATCATGATCTGCTTCTTTTCAAAACGTGCCGACAGGTAGTACAGCAGTGGAAGAGCAATGAATACCCCAGGTGTCTTAGCCACTCCAGCCCAGATCATTTGCTCTGAAGAAAGACCAAAAGCGAAGATGTAGGCATAAGTCGCCACTTGGCTGATGATACCTAGACCAATCATCATGATTAGGATACTTAGGCACGCGGCGAGGTAAGACGGATTGCTTAACAGCGTGCGAATTTCAGCGAAGTAACCGCGAGTAGAGAACTTCTGACTTTTCTCTAATTTCCGCATGTATGGTAGCTGGTCCAAAGTGCTCAGAGTACAGAGCAAAACCGAAAACATAATTGTGATCGAGCCAGTCCAGGCCAACACCACATAGCCCGCCTCGTTAAGCAGGCCGTTCTTTCCCTCCTCTACGGTGGGAAAAATTAGGTAGTAAAGGATAGCGACCGTCACCATCGAGAGGATCATCTCAGCGACGTTGTTGTAACCAAAGATCGACGTTCTATCGTCGTAGTCATTAGTCAGCTCTGCGCCCAGTGCGTCGTGTGGTATCAGATAGAGAGTTTGTCCGAGCCGCACCAGTGCAAAGAATACTATGAGCCAGACAAATAGCCCCGCCTCGCTTAGGCCGCTGATAGGTTGGTACAAAAAGTAGAACCCGATGGCTATCGGAAACGCGGAAAAAAACATGAAAGGATGACGCCTACCCCATCGACTGTGGAACCGATCAGACCAGGCGCCCACAACTGGATCTGTGACAGCGTCAACGATACTGACAATTAGGTAAGCCAGCCCAGCGAGCGCAGGGGAGAGTCCCAGCACCTGGTTGTAGAACAACATTGTTGTGATACCGCCTGCGGTGACGGTCGCTTCCTGCAGCGTACCGAAGGAAAACAGCAGCTTGGTTCTAATCGGGACCTTGCGGCGCCGGTCTGTTAGTTCGTCGCCAGTCTCGGTCTCTGTCACCGGCCCTTGAACTCCGGCTCACGCTTCTCGATGAAAGCCTTGGCAGCATTCTTGTGATCCTCGGTCCCCGCGCAGTGGATATGATGTGACACCTCAAGATCTAGGCAATCATGCACATCGCCCGAGGTTAACGCTCGAGCGAAGTTTTCTTTCATGTATCCGAATGCGACAGTTGGACCTTTTGCAAGGCGTTTCGCGATCTCGTCTGTTTTAGCAGCAAGATCTTCTGGCTCTACTACCCAATTGGTCAGGCCGAGCCGCAATGCCTCCTCTGCGCTGACTCTCTCCGACAGAAAATATAACTCTCGGGCCTTCGCCGTACCGACGAGCTGCGACAGAAACAGGCTACCGCCGTAGTCGCCTGGGAAGCCTATGCGCGCAAAGGCGCTGGTCAAGATGGCTTTTGAGGACATGATGCGTAAATCACAGGCCAGCGCTATACCCAAACCGGCACCAGCAGCGGCCCCAGGCAAAGATGCAATCGTAGGCTTGGGCATTTTGTACAAGCGCCCTGACGTCGCCCGCTGGTATATGCGTTGCCGGTTGATGGCCTCGTCGACTGTGACCGTGCGAGCGCCCTCGTTGCGGGCTGCCATCGCTTTCACATCGCCACCTGCGCAGAAGCCTTTACCGCCGCCCGTGACCACCACACAGCGAACGTCGGAGCTAGATTCGGCATACGCAAGCTGCTCTGCGAACGCATCTAGCAACTCAAACGTCAAAGCATTACGTGCCTCTGGACGGTTCAGGGTGATAGTCAGCACGCCCTCATCCATCGAAGCCAGTAATTGATCTGTTCCCGTAGAAATCTCTTCAGCGGTCATAATTCCCCCTGTCTTATAGTTTTACAGGGCGAGTATATCGGCCCTCAACCCAGCTACGGGCGGGTATTTGGACGAAATGCACCCATTTTTCTGGTGTTAATAAATCAGACTAAATTAATGTCAGTGCCGCAGACGGTGACTGTGCTATCGTTGATTTTTAGACCGTGCCTATCCGCGGCCAAATACAGAGAGCCCTCGTCTTTCACCTCTACGTCGATAGCCCGGAGGCCCGCGCCGCGACCGTCGGTAGCCTTTACAAACCGGACTTCGCTAGTGTCAAAAGACAGTATTGGCATTCCCGACGATGCCCCTAACTCGCGACCGAAGGCTAATGCCCAGCGACGTGACGTCTCTTGGGGATCCTCAGACTGTATTTCGGCGCCGATAATGTTTCCGACGTTGGTCGCAACTCGCTGCCCCCAATCGGTCCCTGCCCAATACCAAGCTTCTGGCGGGTCCATCATGTCCAGCGAGGCGATCGCGCCGGGTACATCTTTTGGATGCAGGTGCACAGCCTTTGCTCGCTCGGTGTCGATGTTGTAAACAACCCGTATGTCAGTACCGGCCAGGCGTGTCTTTTCGGCATCAAGGTCCTCTACCTGGACAATGACCATGTAACCACCATCACCACCACGTCGCTCAAGCAAACGGCCCGCAGTTGTTTTGTCTTGGATGGGAGATACGACCTCGAGGAAGGTGTCTCCCAATGTCATGACTATATTCTTGAGACCAAATGTCTGAATTTTTGGATCGATGTGCGCGTCTTCAAGTCCAAAAAGGTCCATTAGTGCCGTTTTTTCTGGCCCCAAGTGCTCCGCCACTAATGCAATTTGTCTAATACGCATACTCGTTACCTCAAGTGGGTGAAATCCGCTTGGCCAAAAAAGCACGCCATCGAAAATCAGGGTGTCCTGTCCAGAAGCCTGTGTAAAAATCTGTAGGGTGTCAACGCGGACGTTGGCGGGTTTCCCCCACAAAAACGGTCACAGAAGGAGAATCATGAACGGAGCACAAGCATTGATGCAGACTTTGAGTGACAGTGGCGTCGAGGTGTGCTTTGCGAACCCTGGAACATCAGAGATGCAGCTCGTTGCTGCGCTGGATGAACAGCAAGGCATGCGGGCAGTACTGGGTTTGTTTGAGGGCGTTGTCACTGGGGCGGCCGATGGCTACGGACGCATGAGTGATAAACCTGCCGCAACTTTGCTGCATCTCGGTCCGGGACTCGCTAATGGTCTCGCCAACCTCCACAACGCTCGCCGTGCGTTATCTCCGATTGTCAATATCGTCGGCGATCATGCTGTCGACCACATTGCGCTGGATGCGCCGCTGACCTCTGACATCGTTGGCGTCGCCACCCCGATGTCAGACTGGGTCGCGACCTCGACATCAGCCTCGAACCTCGCTGAGACGGGTGCCAAGGCTGTAGCAGTTGCGTGTCGCTACCCTGGACAAATTGCCACCATGATTGCCCCGGGTGACCATGCCTGGACAGAGGGCGCCGGTTCAGCGCCGCCTGCGACACCGCCCAAAATGCCGAGACTGTCAGACGAAGAGATCGAGGCTGCAGCAAAGTTACTTTGCAAGCCTGGACAAGCAGCATTGTTCATTGGTAACCGTGCCCTCAGAGAAGAAGCTCTGTTTCAGGCGGGACGAGTGGCAGCAGCGACCAATGCACGATTGATTTCCGATACTTCGCCAGCCCGGCTGCAGCGCGGCATTGGGCGGGTAGCAGTGCAGCGCATACCATACTTCGCAGAATCTGCAATTGAATTCATGGAGGGTATCGAGCGACTCATTTTCATAGGTACCAAGCCACCAGTCTCTTTCTTCGCGTATCCGAACCGGCCGAGCGAACTGTCTCCAGAAGGTGCCGAGGTTGTGCGCCTCGCTGACGAGCGGGTGGATGCCGAAGACACATTGCGCAGATTGGCTGACACACTTAACGCGCCGGACCAACCAGTTCACCTTCAAGCGAGTAAAGAGCTGCCGATAGTTGAAGACGGCCCGCTTGATCAGACCTCACTGGGTATCATTACCGCGCAATTGCTCCCGGAGAATGCCATTGTCTCGGACGAGGGAGTGAGCAGCGGCGGACAGGTCTACCGCTACTCAGCTGGTGGGCCAAAGCATGACTGGATGACAATTACCGGCGGCGCCATCGGTCAGGGACTTCCCTTGGCAACCGGCGCTGCTATCGCTTGCCCGAACCGCAAGGTGATTGCTCTTCAAGCCGATGGATCCGCCATGTATACGGTGCAAGCCCTATGGACCATGGCGCGTGAAAATCTGGACGTGACGGTAATTATCTTGAAGAACAACAGCTATGGCATTCTGAACATCGAACTGGATCGGGTAGGCGTCACTGCGCCCGGCCCCAAAGCGCTTTCCCTACTTGATCTGAGCAATCCCGTCATCGACTGGGTAGCGATGTCCCATAGCATGGGCGTGCCAGCAGAAAGCGCTAGTACCACACAAGAATTTCGGGCGGCATTGTCTGAGGCTGTAGCTCATGACGGCCCTCGGCTCGTGGAGGCCGTACTGGCTTAATTTCACCAAAGTTGGCTCGCCCCCATCGTGACTGCAGCCAAAAGTGCGCCTCCAAAATCGGTAAAGGCGCACTCCCAAAAGACCGCTCCTTGGCGTGGAGCACAGCAGCGATGGTTTTCCCTACCCCACCTGCCGAGCCAGAGTGCTAATGCGCTACGTCAGTCAGCTCATAGTTATCTATGGTTGAAAAAAAATCGTTCAAAATGGCGCTTCGCTCAAAGTGCTCCCAAATAACAATTTTTCGCGGATTCTGCGAGCGGTCAATCCATTCCATGCCGTGAAGCTTTGGCGCCGCAATCTCTCTTGTTTTAGCCCAAGACGGATTCTTGATAACGGCGAGCGCGGCCATATCGTAGAGCGCGCGTGATGGTGGCGTACCGCTCATCCTGACGTGCTCTAGTAAATCGACCGAATAATCGCCAAAGCATGTAAAGGCGCCGCCATTACGTCCGATTACGGGTAGAGATGGTGGGCCACGACCAGCAATTTTTTCTCGCAAATCCTGCAGCGTCACCCGCACGGCACTGGTCCCTGAAGATTCAAAGTAGCGAACCACGGCAATCTCAAACTCGACGTCGGTGTCGAGCACGAAGTTCACCGCATCGGGGTCACTTTCAAGGTTATATTCGCCAGGATCTGGATAGTTGGAGCCGAGCCAGACAACTCTGACATGTCTGGCAATGTGGGGTGCTTTTTTTAGCGCCAACGCGATGTTTGTGAGCTTGCCGATGGCCATTATGACCAGCTTGGTTTCCGATGCCGTATCAGCGCGCTCAATAATCAAATTCACAGCAGCCTCACCGTCAAAGTTTGGCTCGTTCAAATGCGTTGCTATTTCGTTAAAAGACTCCGACGCGCCGCGAGTTACAGTAAGTTGAGGATGCAAAGTGCAAAGTCTTACTATCCGCTCAGCCTCTAAGGCCTGCGCCTCAATATCGCCTCCATTATTCGTGCGATTGACCGTCAGGCCCTCGACGATGAACGGTTCTCCACTGAGAAGCAAGTAAGCAATCGCGTGCTGGTCGTCTATCTCATTATTAGCGTCAGTATCCAGCAGGATTCGAATTCTATTGCGCACGAGGTCTGATCATACCTTTGCGCTAGCCAAAGGATCCGAGGCGTTCGGCAGTATCCGTAATCTCGTACTCTGTGTTTGTCTCGTACTCCAAGGCCGAAGTCACGGAGCCCGACAAACCTTGAGCATACAGATCTTTGAACGCCGCGACGGAGCCCGGGCTGCAGGATGCGATTCCGTCGGTGATCTCTCTGACAGTCTCGTCAAGTTGCTCAAGCGGGACCGCGTAGTTAGCGAGCCCCCACTCAGCCGCTTGTTTTCCGGTGAATGTGCGCGCAGTGTAAGACAGCTCACGGGCCTTACGCACGCCGACCGCATCGGCAAGCCTTGCGCTCATTCCCCACGTCGGGCGCAAACCCCACTTAGCGTGGGTGTCGCCCATCTTGGCTCCCTCTGCCACGACGATAAAGTCAAAAGTCAGGGCGAGCTCGAGCGCACCCGTAAAACAGAACCCGTTGATTTTGCCGATCACAGGCTTAGCGCAGTGCTCACTCAACTCAATTAAGTTTAGCGCAGGCTGATCGACGACATTCCCCACATAACCCGCATCAACCTTCCGATCCTGCATCTCCTTAAGATCAAGACCCGCACAGAATGCTCTACCCTCTCCGGTCACCACAATGCAACGCACGGCTTCATCGGCAATTGCCACCTTCATGGCCTCATGCCATTCAGTCATCATTTGCACTGTCAAGGCGTTCAATGCGTTCGGTCGGTTCAACGTAATCGTCGAAACACTACCTGCGACCTCATACCGAATCTGATCAAATTCCATCTTTAATTCCTCTGCACTCACCAGAGATCGTGGTGACGCACCTCATTGCGGCCAACCACCATATGATGCACTTCATCAGGACCATCGGCGAAACGCAGATGCCTTTGATTCGCGTACATGTTCGCGAGCGGCGTCCAATGCGACATGCCAGTGGCACCATGCACTTGAATCGCTTGGTCGATAATTTGACAGACTTTTTCTGGCACCATTGCCTTTACGGCACTCACGTACACGCGGGCCTCCTTGTTACCCAAAATGTCCATGGCCTTTGCGGCCTGAAGCACCATTAGACGACAGGCATTGAGTTCTATGCGCGCGCGGGACACCAATTCCAGATTTTTACCAAGCTTGATAATCGGTTTTTTAAAGGCTATGCGCGTTGCACCGCGTTTGACCATGAGCTCCAGCGCAACCTCAGCTTGCCCTATTGAGCGCATGCAGTGGTGAATCCTGCCAGGGCCTAAACGGAGCTGCGAAATTTCAAAACCGCGGCCCTCGCCCAGTAAAACATTGTCCTCAGGCACGCGCACATCGGTGAACTTAATATGCATGTGGCCATGCGGCGCATGTGGGTCACCGTACACCATCATGGGCCCGAGAATCTCAACGCCGGGTGTATCCATTGGCACAAGTATTTGCGACTGTTGGCGGTAGGGTTCGGCCTCTGGACTCGTCTTCACCATGACAATCATGATCTTGCATCGCGGATCCCCTGCTCCAGAGATGTAGTACTTTTCACCGTTGATGACCCACTCGTCACCATCAAGCACTGCAGAGGTCTCAATGTTTGAGGCATCAGACGACGCAACGTGTGGCTCAGTCATAGCATAGGCAGAGCGAATTTCGCCCTCTAACAGCGGCTTCAGCCAGGTTTCCTGTTGCTCTGGTGTGCCAACCCGCTCAAGCACCTCCATGTTGCCGGTGTCGGGTGCACTGCAGTTCAAGGTCTGTGACGAAAGCGGGCTTTTGCCCAGCTCAGCTGCGATATAGGCGTAGTCGAGATTGGTGAGGCCCTTGCCAATCTCCGATGAGGGCAGAAAAAAATTCCACAGGCCCGCGTCCCGCGCTTTCTGCTTTGCGCCCTCCAACAACTCCAGCTGCCTCGGGTGCCATACCCAAGGATCTTCTTTTTCTTTCTGTAGCGTATAAAACTCGTCCGCAATCGGGTCTACATTCTCTGCAATGTGCTTCTTGACCGCATCCAGCAGCGGCTGAGCTTCAGGCGACATCGCTAAGTTGAAAAGCTCAGGGTTAGTATCGTGCATCGCAATCTCCTTAGTTCATCGCCATGATATCGCCTCGAGAACCCCATCTCACACTCTGGCCTTAACCGCGGCACAGGTAAGTCCCCCATAATTGGATCACCCACGACGGATGGCAACGCTAAGTGGTCAGGAGCACAGATCCACAGAATGTGAACCCGATCATCTCCGTCAGATCGTCCCCCGGTAAACACTGACACAAGAGCCCGATAAGTGAACGCTCCAGTCCGTTTCTGGGTGGTTTCCCCTCAGCTGCCTAGTTAAGGGCCGACCTCATCGTATATGATTTGCGAACGCGCAGATGGCGGCTGGCTCTGGTGTGCGTTCACACTATTTCACCGCATAACTTGGCACAGCATTATGACTGACATGTTTGATATCTCGGGGAAAATCGCAGTCGTCACAGGCGGCTCACGCGGTATTGGAAAGATGATCGCCAGCGAATTTGTGCGGCGTGGCGTGCGCACCTACATTACAGCCCGTAAGGCGGAGGCCTGTCTGCAAACTGCGGAGGAGTTGTCTGAGTTTGGTCAATGCATCGCCTTGCCGGTAGACCTCTCAAAAATGGAGGGCATTGAATCATTTGTCTCAGAAGTTGAAGTACGCGAGCAACAGCTCGACATCCTTGTTAACAATGCGGGGGCGGCCTGGGGTGTCCCATTTGACGACTTCCCAGAGAGCGGTTGGGACAAGGTGATGGACTTAAACGTCAAATCGCTATTTTTTCTGACGCAGAAATTTGCACCGTTGTTGCGTGCCAGCGCTACTGCAGAGCAACCCGCCAAGGTCATTAATATGGCTTCAGTTGATGGCATCCACAACGCGCGCCCTGAGACTTACTCATATTCAGCAAGCAAAGCTGCGGTCATTCACTTGACACGACGAATGGCGAAACGGCTCGTAGAGGAGCATATTCACGTGAATGCAATCGCACCGGGGGCATTTGCAAGCGACATGAACGTGTGGGCCAGAGACAATCCAGATGAAGTGACACAGCGGATTCCCGCCAGACGCATCGGCCGACCAGACGATATGGCTGGCACAGCAATCTTCATCAGCTCGCGAGCTGGTGATTATCTTGTCGGCATTACGATCCCGGTCGACGGTGGGATCGCCTTCGCCAACTAGCCCCCCTGGTAGCTAATCACGCTGCGTAGCGTTTCACCTGACTCCATGGCGGCGTACGCTTCGTTGATCTCTTCGATGGGGTAAGCACGCGTCAACAACTCGTCTAATTTTAGTTCACCGTCATGGTACAAATTGATGAGCTGTGGAATATCTCTCCTTGGAGCGCCTGAACCGTAAAGCGACCCCGTGACTACTCGCTCTTCATAGACTAAAGCGGTAGCCGAGATTTTGATCTCTGCATTGTTAGGCGGAATACCGACAGCCATAGCGACGCCGCACTTAGCAAGACTCTCATACCCTTGCTCCAAGGTGACTGCCAGGCCGGCAGCGTCGAAGGCGTAGTCAACACCACGACCACCCGTCAGCGCACGAATTGCGGCGACTGTCTCACCCCCTGCCGCGCTGACGCAGTGTGTCGCACCGAACTCACGCGCCTGATTGAGACGAGACTCGTAGCGATCGACTGCAATAATCATTTTGGCCCCGGCCATCGCCGCGCCCTGCACAACGTTGACCCCAACACCGCCGGCACCAAAAACTGCTACTAAGCTTCCAGGGCCAACCTTGGCAGCGTTCATCACCGCACCCACCCCAGTGATTACGGCACAACCCATCAGCGCCGCCAGCTCAAGGGGAAGATCTCTTGGAATTTTTAGCACTGCCCCTTCAGGGATCACAGTGAAGTTTGAGAACGACGACACCCCTGCAAAGTGCCTTATCTCGCTGCCCGCATAGCTAAACCGGCTGGTGCCATCCTGTAATCGGCCGGAGGCACGAATCTCTGTCCCCGCGGCACAAAGTGCTGGTCGGGAGGCATCGCAATATTCGCAATTTCCACAAGCCAGCCGCCAGAGCGCAATAACATGGTCACCCGGCTGCACCGTGGTGACTCCCTCGCCCACCTCCCGAACGATGCCCGCACCCTCGTGCCCTAAAATCGCTGGTAACGGTGCGGCTAGCTGGCCCGTCTTTACGCTGTAGTCGGTATGGCAGACACCGGCAGCGACGATCTCTACTAACACCTCGCCTTCTTTTGGCGGCTGCACGTCAACCTCACAAACCTCGAAGGGTTGACCGGCTTTATACAAAACGGCTGCTTTGGACTTCATACCCGCCATTGTTCCCGTTCATGAACATTTACTCAAATCACTATCTGATATGGGTATCTTTCTCACCCATTTCCCTGGGTGCCTGAGTTAGAGGACGGTTCGCACCAGATGGGTGAATTGGTATGCTGATGAGGACGACCCGCTTGTCGCTAACAGCTGGAACAGTCAGACTCCTAAGCAAGTCAAGGAGGGAAAAATGCAAGGTTCGATAGAAAAACGAGGTGCGGTCGGGATCGCTTGGTTCGATAACCCTCCGGTAAATGCCATTTCTCACGAGGTCCGCCAAGGTTTGATGGCTTCGATCAACGAAGCGGCAAATGATGACGAGATCAAGGCACTGATCATCGCCTGTCGTGGTCGAACGTTTATGGCCGGCGCAGATATTACTGAGTTCGGTAGCCCCCCAAAGCCGCCAGGCCTACCGGAAGTTGTGATGGCGATGAGTGAAAGCCCAATTTTAAAGGTTGCCGCGATTTTCGGCACGACGCTCGGCGGGGGTTTTGAGACAGCGCTCGCATGTGACTACCGTATTGCCCAGTCAGGATCCAAAGTAGGGCTTCCAGAAGTCAAGTTGGGCATTCTTGCTGGCGCTCATGGCACACAACGTCTGCCCAGAGTTGCGAACGTGGAGTTCGCATTGAAAGTCATGACATCGGGGGAGCCGGTATCCGTCGAAGCCGCACAAGAAGCGGGAGCGGTGGATCGCGTGACCACAGGGGACCTGATTGAGGAGGCTGTCAAATATGCTGAGGAGTTGATTGAGACCGCAGCGCCCCGACGTCCAATCCAAGACATGACCATAGACAAGGGTAAATACAACGAAGAATATTTCGCTCAGTTCAGAGCATCTATCGCCCGCAAAACACGCGGACTAAACGCCCCGGAGCGAAGCATTCGTTGTGTAGAGGCGGCAGTCAACCTGCCATTTGCTGAAAGCGTCCTGGTCGAGCGCGAGATGTCGCTTGAAAGCCACCGTGACCCGCAAGCAAAGGCGCTGCAGCACGTCTTTTTTGCAGAGCGGCAGGCCAACAAGGTGCCAGGCCTGGCTAAAGATGCCACGCTGCGATCGATTAATTCTGTGGCAGTTATCGGCGCAGGGACAATGGGCGGCGGTATCGCGATGAATTTCGCCAATGTGGGTATCCCTGTAAAAATACTAGAAATGAACAACGAAGCGCTTGAAAAAGGCCTTGGAGTTATCAAGAAAAATTATGATGCGACTGCCCGGAAAGGCCGCATCAGTGAGGCTGAAGTCGAAAAACGGATGGCGTTGCTGACGGGGACCACAGATTACAATGAGCTCGCTGACGCCGATCTAGTGATAGAGGCGGTATTTGAGAACATGGAGGTCAAAAAAGAAGTTTTCAAGACTCTGAGCAATACCGTTCGGCCGGAGACTATCCTTGCGAGCAACACGTCATACTTGAACATTGACGAGCTGGCCAGCGTTGTTGAAAAGCCCGAGCGTATGCTTGGTATGCACTTTTTCTCGCCCGCCAACGTCATGCGCCTGCTCGAAATAGTGCGCGCTGACAAGACTTCGCCCGATGTACTAGCAACAATTCTCAGGCTTGCTAAAGCCATTAATAAAGTTGGCGCAGTGGCAGGTGTTTGCCACGGCTTCATCGGTAATCGCATGCTGTCAGGCTACGCAAGTCAAGCCAATCGACTGTTGTTGGAAGGAGCCGCTCCGCACCAACTTGATCAGGTGCTCTATGATTTCGGTATGCCCATGGGCGTGATCGCGATGGCCGATCTGGCTGGCCTAGACATCGGATATCGCATGCGCCAAGCCCTGGATGAGACTCAATATGATGTCGAATCGGCCTACCTCTACGACAATCTCGTTGAAATGGGCCGCCTCGGTCAGAAGACAGGTGCCGGCGTCTATGACTACGAGCCAGGCGACCGCACCCCGAAACCGTCCTCTATTACGGAAAAATTGCTTGCCGAAGCTGCAGAAAAATTCAACATAAAGCAGCGTGAAATTAGCGAAGAAGAAATTATTGAGCGCTGTTTCTTTTCCCTTTTTAACGTGGGCTGCAATATTTTGCACGAGGGTATGGCCTATCGCGCTTCAGACATCGACACTGTTTACATCAATGGCTATGGTTTCCCCGCATGGCGGGGAGGCCCCATGCATTGGGCAGAACACGCTGTCGGGCTTGAGAAGATCTTAGATCGAATTCGAGAGTTCGCCGATATTCACGGTGACAAATATTGGAAACCGTCCCGTCTACTAGAGCAGCTAGTCGCCGACGGCGGTAGCCTGCAAGACATCCAGAACACGTAGCTCAGGGTGCCCAGTACAAATGAAGGCTGAGTAACCGCTATGGCACTGGACCCAGACACGCTGGCACAACTAACCGAAGCAGTCGGTAAGTTCGTTGATGAACGTCTCATACCTTTAGAGGCTCAGGTTGCGGCGGAGGATAAAATACCCGACATAGTCATCTCCGAGATGGCCGATCTCGGTCTATTTGGTCTAACAATCCCAACAGAGTACGAAGGGCTGGGGTTAAATACCGAGGAAGAGTGCAGGATAGTGATGGAGCTTGGACGTGCGGCGCCGGCGTTCCGCTCCGTAATTGGCACCAACAATGGCATAGGCAGCCAAGGCCTTGTATTGCATGGAACTGACGCGCAACGGCGTTTCTACCTGCCCAAGCTAGCTAGCGGCGAGATAACCGGCTCGTTCGCCTTGACAGAGCCTGATGCCGGGTCAGATTCTGCAGCAATTTCACTAAGGGCCATTGCCGACGGGGATGATTTCCTGCTGAGCGGCACCAAGCGATACATTACCAACGCCACCAGAGCGCAATTGTTCACCGTTTTTGCAAGGACTAACCCCGATGAGAGAGGATCTCGCGGCATTAGCGCCATCCTCGTCGATGCCTCTACACCAGGGATTTCGCTAGGGAGCCCCAATAAAAAGATGGGGCAGCAGGGCGCCCATGTCTGCGACGTCATTTTCGAAGAATGCCGAGTGCCGCAAGGGAATATAGTTGGTGGCATTGAACGGCTGAACAAAGGTTTCGCTACCGCAATGCAAACCCTTGATAGGGGCCGTATACATCTGGCTGCTTTAGCCGTAGGTTGCGCCAAGAGACTGGTGCAGATTTCGCTCGACTACGCAACGGAACGTGAGCAATTCGGCCGGCGCATCGCCGAATTTCAGTTACTACAGGGCATGCTGGCCGATAGCCAAACTGAGTGCTATGCCGCTGAGAGCATGGTGTTGGACGCGGCGAGGCGCCGCGATCGGGGCGAAGACGTCAACATGCTGGCGTCCTGCTGTAAGCTATACACAAGCGAGATGGTGGGTCGGGTAGCTGACCGCGCGGTGCAGATTCACGGTGGCGCGGGTTACATGGAAGAATATGCGGTCACGCGTTTCTACCGTGACGTAAGACTTTTTCGAATCTACGAGGGTACCAGCGAAATCCAACGCAGCATCATTGCGCGCCGCATGATAGGCAATGTGGAAAGATAGCAAAAATGAGACCTAAAGACGCTCCCACATGACGGCGTCACATAGCGCCACATTTACCTGATTCCTACCCCTGAAGGTCTAGTGAGCGGCGGCGTAGCCGTCGCATACCTCCAAGCCAGCGATCGATATCGTCGCCTTTGCGGCGCACGTAATCTTCCACTTCTGGGTGCGGCAATACGTGAAAGCGACCGTCGCGCATGCTCTCAATCACAACAGCAGCAACGGCCTCGGGCTCTAGAATACCGTCAGTCTGCCCATTGCCGAGACTCTTTGGTGCCATCGCCGTAGCAACGCCTTGCGGGCAGAGGACAGCGACACCAATACCATCGTCACCGTGCGTAATGCTTAGACACTCTGCAAACTTAATTGCGGCAGCCTTTGTCACTGTGTAGGGGCCCGAACCAGTGGCGGCCAACAAACCAGCGGCAGATGAAGTGATCAAAAAATAGCCCTCTCCCCGATCTATCATGCCTGGCAACAACGCCCGTGACGCATAGATGTGAGCCATCACATGTAAATCCCATTGCTTTTGCCAAACTTCGTTGCTGGCATCCGTAAGCACACCTGAGCTGGAACCGGCTGCACCCGCATTAGAGCAATAAACATCAACCCTTCCGTATTTGCTTATCACGGAGTCAACCAAGTCTTGAACTTGTAACTCATCGGTGACATCGCATACTCGCCAGTCACACCCCAATATGTCCGCGCAGGCTTCAACGGGCGCGCTATCCAGATCAGAAATCACGACAGCCTCCGCTCCCTTGCGCAGGAAAGCTCTCGCCATGGCACTGCCAATACCGCCGCTGCCGCCAGTGATGACGATGACTTTATCCTTAGGTTCCATCGCTTTCTCCTCCCCCAGAACAGAGCATAACTCCGGCACCGGGAGAACCTATCATAGAATCAGCTCTTGCTATTCGCTCATACATCGGGACAGTCACTAACCGGAATGTGCAATAAATTCACCTATGTCGTAGTCTGGTGTAGCGCCATCACTACTGGCAACAAACGACGCCAGCGCGGCGGATCGTCGCAGGGTTGCGGTGGCATCCTCTTGGGTGAAGAGCAAACCGTAGATGAGTCCGGCCAAAAAGGAGTCCCCCGCCCCAACCGTATCGCGCACCTCGACTGGAACCGCATCGACCCAATGCCACTTATTGCTGCGCAAAAGCCCCGCACCCACCGCTCCCATGGTCACACAAACCATCTCGCAGCCCGCTTGACGCTGAAAACTGCGCGCGCAGACTTCGGCGTTCGCGCGGGTTGCTGTTCTCCGTAACAGTATTTGAAGTTCCTTATCATTAAGCTTGACTAGGTCTGCCGCTCGCGCAAGAGCCCAGATTTGCTCGTAATCATCATAGGCATCCCGCAAATTGACATCCAAAACTTTCAACGCGGTGGGCATAGCCGCAAACATTGCGTTCAGAACCGCGCGGTTTCGGGCTGACCGTTGCGAGAGACTGCCGAAAACTAAAGCGTCCGCAGGCTGACATTCGACCGGCCAGTCTTCAGGAACATCAATATAATCCCAGGCCACGTCTTTCAGAACTTCAAAATTGGGCTCTCCCTCTATGATAGTAACTAGCGAGCGGCCGGTCTCCCTATCGGCCACTGAGCAGATCAAATCACTGGGCAACCCCCACTCTTCTATTTGCGATTTAAGCTCCTCGCCAAGGGGATCGTTACCGACACCACTCATCGGCCAGGCGCGCACTCCGAGTTTTTTTAGGTGATAGGCGACGTTTAGTGGTGCGCCGCCTACACTGCGCATACTTGGCAGCACATCCCAAAGTGCCTCACCGAAGCAGATAACGTTGGCCGACCTTGACTTAGGCATGCGTCTCTAGGCGCTTAGGTACTCAAAGTAGGCGTTATTGATGACAACGACTTCGCCGACATGCGCCTCGAATAGTGCTCGACCATCTCCATCGTGCCAAGCGCGGAGACCTAGTGTATCGCCCGGATAGACGGGAGCCGAAAAGCGCACTTTCAGTGTGCGGAAAAGCTTGCTTTCCCCCCCGCAAAAAGCGTTGAGCAACATATTCGCAACATGACCTAATGTGCACAGACCATGCAGAATAGGCTCCTCAAATCCTCCAAAATTTGCGGCTGAAGGATCAATATGCAAAGCGTTGTAGTCCCCTGATAGACGGTATATTTGTGCCTGATTAGCGGAAATTCTTGTCTCAAGCATTACATCAGGCATCTCATCGGGTACTTCGATTTTCGAGGAGAATGTCTGACCGGAGCCTGTGAATGGCTCGATATCACCCAACTCTTGGACCCCTCGTCTAAATGAACCATTTGCCATGCGCACACAGACCTCACCATTTAGATCCGTTACCAAGGTCTCGCACTCAACGAATCCGTAACCTTTGCCGCGCGGGTGGACGCCTACGATACGTGACTGAAGCGTAACCGTGCCTTCGAGTGGCAATGGTTTTTCGACGCTTATGTAGCGCTCAGCGTCAATCATGAGTGGCAGTGGAGATCTCGGAATATGTTGCTCATCAATAGGCGCGCCTATGCCACCCCAGCGAATGGGGAACGTCGGAAACACACTGTAATCAGGGTGCCCCTCGTAGGTGAACCTTAGGTCGGTCGAGCCGATACCAACTGCGTAAAGAAGCACATCTCGTTGTTCGTAGGAAATTTTAATCGGGTCACCCCATGGACTTGGCTCCCCCTTAGGTAAAACACTCAAGGCGTCATATGTTGGCATTATCCTTCCCTCAACTTTAGACCGAGATAGACTATCCACGGCTTTCAGATATGTCGACATGCTTACTTTTGGGTGAGAATCCGCGATATAGCGATTGCATCGCGTGGTGCTGCATTGCCAAATTTGGTAAGGCTGTTAGATTCCAGAATCTTAATGAAACATAACTTTAAAGGATGGGACGAGATGCGGAACGCAGACAAGTTTTACATCAATGGCCAATGGGTTGCACCGTTAACAAACGAAACCTGTGAAGTCATCAATCCGGCCACAGAGGAACCGATTGCAAGTATCGCTTTAGGGGGTAAACAGGATGTCGACGCGGCTGTCTCCGCGGCAAAAACTGCGTTTACCACCTTTTCACAAACCTCGGTGGAAGAACGGCTGGATCTCCTCGGTCGCATCATCGACGCATACAAAGCGAAGATGGACGCGATTGCGAAGACAGTGTCTATGGAAATGGGAGCACCAATGGGCCTAGCCAACGCCGCACAAGCGCCTGCTGGGTTAGGACATTTAATCTATGCGCAGAAAGCGCTCGAAAATTTTGAGTTTACAGAAGACGTTGGCACCTCACGCGTCATTAGAGAACCCATTGGGGTCTGTGGATTGATCACTCCATGGAACTGGCCAGTCAACCAAATCACAGCAAAGGTTGGGCCCGCCTTGGCGGCAGGATGTACAATGGTTCTAAAACCATCTGAGATTGCCCCACTGAATGCCATACTGTTTGCGGAGGTCATGGAAGAGGCTGGTACTCCTCCCGGCGTTTTTAATCTGGTCAATGGTGATGGCCCGACCGTTGGCGTGGCGCTCTCATCACATCCTGACATTGACATGATGTCTTTCACTGGATCCACGCGCGCTGGAATTTCGGTAGCGCAAGAATCTGCCGTAACGGTAAAGCGAGTCACGCAAGAGCTTGGCGGCAAATCGGCAAACATAATCCTTGAAGATGCCGATTTTGAGAAAGCGATCGCAAGAGATACTTTTGGAATGTGCATGAATACGGGTCAGAGCTGCAATGCGCCAACGAGAATGCTAGTGCCTGCGAGCCGAATGGCAGAAGCCGCAGAAATTGCAAGAGCCGCAGCAGAGCAAATAGCCGTCGGCGACCCAAATGACGAAGATACCAAGGTTGGGCCACTGGTGTCCGAGATGCAATTTAATAAGGTGCAAGCGCTAATCCAGAAAGGCATCGATGAGGGCGCGACGTTAGAAACTGGCGGCGTAGGTCGGCCAGATGGCTTGAACAAGGGGTACTTCGTAAAACCAACAGTCTTCTCTAACGTTAGCAACGACATGACTATCGCGCGCGAAGAAATTTTCGGTCCAGTCTTGTCTCTCATACCTTACGAAAATGAGGACCACGCGGTGGAAATCGCTAACGATACTGTTTACGGCCTCTCTGCCTATGTCAGCTCTGGAGATATTGAGCACGCTAGAGCGGTCGGCGCACGCCTGCGTGCCGGCAACGTTCATCTGAACGGCGCACCACTCGATATCAATTCTCCTTTCGGCGGCTACAAACAGTCCGGCAATGGGCGTGAGTTTAGTGAGTGGGGTCTGGAGGAGTTCCTTGAGAAAAAAGCTGTTCTAGGTTTCGTGCCGGTAGAGAGCGCGCCAGCTGAGTCGAAAACACTGTTTTAAGTAGGCCTACTGATTAGATCTGGCAACTCCCATGGCTGAGTACCTAAGCGCAGTCGGTATAGTAGTGGTCGACCTAGAGGTGGCGGCGGGCTTCTACGAGCGCGCGCTTGGGATGACCTCTTTGCAAACCATCACACTTCCTACGATGAAGGAAATAGTGCTGGGGTTTGAGGGCACGCGGAGCGCTGCGGTACTACTCATGAAGTATACCGACGGCACGCAATACGAGAACAACAAGAGAGATGGCAAGCTGGTTTTTTACGTCAACAACGTCTCTGAAAAAATCGAAGCTATTCGAGGTGAAGGCTGTCGGGTGGAGAGAGAGCCGGAAGTCATCGATTCAATGGGAGGGGCCATCATTGGGTTTGCTCGCGATCCTGATGGACATCGGTTAGAACTGATTCAGAAGCCACCCAAAAATTGACAGCGAAAGACCGTGATTCCATGGCGTGATAGGCGTTATTTGAACCGCAAGACATCGCTTCAGCGTGTAGCGCCATGATCGACTGTTTTCGGGAGGTCATTGAACTTCTCCGCGCTTCCCACAAATTCTCATAACAACGTGATGCCGGGAGCCACGTATGAACGATGGCCGACCCGGTTTAACACCATGGTCTGTGCGTTGAGCTTCAGAAGGACTCGATGAGAAAAATATTAAAGATCATGCTGTGGAGTCTAGGCGTGATAACTCTTTTGCTGGCGGCCGCCATCGGGCACTCACTACCGCAAGCGCTTGTCGACCACAGCTACGAGGAGATAGAGATTTGCAGTACACCAACGCAGACCGGGTGTTTCATTACTTGGGATGCACACGAAGCGGACAAGCCCCCGTCTTACTGGAGCAATCAGGAGGAGCAGGACATATGGAATGGCATTGACTACTCTGGCTTTGATCCCGGTCCACGTATTTGTATTAATCCTATTACTTGGCGCACAGACGGCAAACGGAGTGACAAGGGTGCTCATTTGGGCGCGCTTACGCTCAAGGCTGGATACAGCGCGCTCGACACCTCATTGGGCGAGTTGGTTAGCGACACAGTTTCAGCATATTGCGGCGACGAGTCGACTCGAAAATGGCTGTTCGTCAATGGTGATCGCGACGAGAAACTGAAACTGCAGGGCTTCTGGTCCCTCTTCATGCGCAACCTGCACGGCTTAGACTATAGCTTGTTCTGGGGCAACATCCGCGAAAACGCGACCACTCGCGCGCGGGCCTTTGTCGAGGCGCAATACGGCGCCACAATGATGGAAAACGTCAATTCAGATTCACACCGGCAGATCTGAAATCGAGCTACCAGCGAAGGCACCGCCTTAGTATCCGTTCGTTTTCGTAATTGCGCGAATCCCCTTCTATACAGCGATTCAGCGTTACCGGTACGGATCCATGTCCATGCCTGAATATCGCATGCCAACATCTCGAATCGTCTGCTCGTCCCAGTATTCATCACCAGGTGCCGGGAAGCCAAACAGGGCACGTTGCTGCGGCGTCATGCGAACCATGGTTTCGGACCACGACTCGGACAACGCCTCTCGCGGCCACGCTGTCCTGCCTGTCCAGCGCCAACCGCGCGGCTGAAAGTTGACGAGTAACGTGAATCGCGCCCGACCGGGCTGAGTGAAATTTGAGCCGCGATGCAATGTGTCGGTTTTGTAAAGAAACGCACTGCCTGCGGTGCCGGTAACGGCAACTTCCTGGCTCGCGAATGCACTAGTAGTCTGGGTGCGGGGAACGAATGGTGTATCTCGGACGCTCTTGGTCGGCACCACATAGGTCGGCGCATCGGCTTCGCTTACGTCGGAAAGCAGTATGAAGGCTGCCAGTTGAATATGCATACTTGCCCGCTTCGGCACTACGAGCGTGTGATTACCATAGTCGAAGTGGTGTAACTGCCCGTAGTCGACCGCGCCGGAATACTTTGCCCAAAACTCAGCTTGATAGAGTTCAAGGTCCTTGGTGCCACAGATTTTCTCTGCCGCGTCGATAAGGTTCTGGTTGACGACCAGGCGGTTGAGGTCCCAGTTCGGGAATGGAAATCGATGCAATCCTGCAAATTGGCTAGTACTGAGCGGTGCATGTGCGCCGGTATTTGCAAAGTAATCTGCCGGGCGGGGGCAAAGCTCCCACATGGCCTCCTGGGCCCTCGACAACAATTCTGCCTCGATGAAATTTTCAATTACAGAATAGCCGTCATCTCTTAGCTGTTGGATGTGTGCGTCCGAGACCTTCATAAGTATTTCTATGGGCTCTGAGACGACCCTACAACTGCGCTGATTGCGGCAGGTACTCAGTAGGCTCGCAACTCAGCATAACGATTGAGATGGTAGCGCCTGTCACCATAAAGCATCTGTGCAACACGAGCGCGCTTGATGAAGAACCCAATATCGAATTCGTCGGTCATACCGATACCACCGTGCATCTGAATACCCTCATTGGATGCAAGCTCAGCTACTTGACAGGTCTTTGCTTTAGCAGTGCTGGCAAGTAGTCCCGCCTCATCTGGCGATTCATCAAGTGCGCGCAACGCCTTTAACACAATCGATTTACAAAGTTCAATTTCAGTCCACAGTATGGCTGCACGATGCTGCAATCCCTGAAAGGAACCGATCTCTACGCCAAATTGCTTGCGTTCATTGAGATACCGCAACGTCCGACCTAAACACTCGTTCGCAATGCCGAGCAACTCAGCCGAAAGATGGACGTTCGCGATATTAAGCACCTTTTGCAGGGTCGCCAGACCGGCGCCTGACTGACCAATCAGTTGATCGGATTCTACGGTGACATCATTAATCTGCACAGTCGCCGAATTTCTACTGTCGACCATTTCTGTTTTAGTTATCGTAACCCCCTCAGCGTCACGAGGAACGAGGAATAACAAGACATCTTCAGGATCTTCGTCCGCTCGCACAGAGACAATCAGATAATCCGCAACGTTGCCATCGACGACGAACGTCTTTTCCCCGTTCAGTGTGTAGCCGTCGCCACGCCTGACGGCTCTAGTGGCTATACCTTTGGGGTTGTGTCGTGGGGCCTCATCGATAGCGAGCGCCAGCGTCAGACTACCAGCAGCGACTTTTGGGAGCAGCGCTAACCTATCACCGCCTAAGGACAACACAGATGCGCCCACAACCGCCGTCGAGAACAGTGGCGAACAAGCGAGTGTGCTGCCACACAATTCCATGATCTGACCCATCGCGACATGACTAAAACCGAGTCCACCCTGCGCCTCCTGAATCAGAATTGATGGCCATCCGAGCTCCGCCATCTCCAGCCAAACCTCACTTGAGAATCCTTGAGGATTTGCCGTATCCCGGATTTTCCGCAGAGCGCCAGGTCCAGCTTTTTGAGAGAGAAAATCTGCCGCTGACTCTCGGACCATCTGCTCCTCTTCGGTCAAGATCAGCTTTTGCATCAGCCCAAACCTAAAATTCGTTTTGAAATGATGTTGAGCTGAATTTCCGAGGTACCGCCCTCAATCGAGTTTCCTTTTGATCGCAACCACCGCTGAGTATCTGTGCCCTCTTTCCAGTGCAGCGCATCACTTCCGCCAAGTGCCATAAGCAATTCAAAACGGCGTTTGTTCATTTCAGTGCCGTAGTACTTAATCATCGCAGAAGTATTGCCCACCCCACTTGCAGCCATCTCGTCACGAACCCGTTCCATAGTCAGTTGGTGACAACATGAGTCGACCTCCCAAGTCGCAACTTCAGTCCGAAGCATCTCATCAGACAACCGACCATCACTTAGCCCGATCGCTTCAGTAGCAAGCTCACCGAGTGTCCTCGTGCCCGCTGCCGTGCCGATGCCACCAATCATTTCTCGCTCATGTGTCAGCAAATACTTAGCAATAGTCCAGCCATTGTTGACATCCCCTACAACTTGGCTTTTCTCCACGCGGACATCTTCCAGAAACGTCTCACAAAAAACTGAGGCTCCCGATATCAAACGTATCGGTCTTGCTGTTACACCCGCAGACTCCATGTCAAAGAGCACCAGGCTGATACCCGCGTGTTTACTTGCCTCAAAATCGGTGCGGACTAGACAGAACATCCAGTCGGCTTGGTCAGCATTCGATGTCCAGACCTTCTGCCCGTTGACAATGAAGTGATCACCATGATCTTCCGCACGCGTCTGCAGTCCGGCTAAGTCCGACCCACTTCCTGGCTCACTGTAACCTTGGCACCAGCGAATTTCGCCTCTCGCAATCTGGGGTAAATGCTGCTTCTTGAGGGCTTCTGATCCGAATTCTAGAATCGCCGGACCAATCATAGAGGTCCCCATGCCTTGTAAAGGAAGTCGAGCGGTAATGCGTGCCATTTCTTCCCGCAGCACTTTTGCTTGGTCCTGATTTAGGCCGCCCCCGCCGTACTCCAACGGCCACGTTGGAGCTGTCCAACCGCGCTCAACCATCCGCTCAAGCCACAGCTTCTGATCTTCACTTTGGAAAACAAATCGGCGACCACCTGAGCAAATGTCTCGCTCCGTGACTGGCTGACGCATACTTAATGGACAATTTTCTTCCAGCCAAAGGCGTGTCGTACCTCGGAATTCTCCCAAATCCTGCAAGCCCTCAAGCCTCCATTAGTTGTTAACGTCAGTCTACTGAGATTAGCAAAATTCGTCTGCCAAACCTTTCGCGTCAGGCACACCGCTAGAGCCTGAACATTATTCTCCCCCAAATTTTGTTTCAGAGAATACGCTTATGGCGCCGTCATCACTCTGCTCGTCCAAAATGTCGTTGCTAAAAATGCTGAGCGGTTACGCCAACAAACTCTGACTCTCGCAAGGACTGGGGAGGCCTCAGTACACTGCGCTGCGAACTCAGTTTACGCTTATAGGCTGTTCGTTTCTGCCAGCCAAAGTGTAGTGATTTAAAAATGACCACATCACTTCACTGGTCGGTTGACCTAGAAGTGTCTCTGGCCAATCATGCGTCCCACGCTCAAGCCGATAATGCTCTACCCTGGCGTCCTGAGCACAATCGCTATAAGCGAAATGTGTTGCGGCTTCTCCGCTTGTCTCAGCTTTTGATTGGCACTCGTATTTGTCGCTCCAATAAGCGATCAGGCTCGGTATGTCGCGCATAGCCCCAACAGAGTCCCATGCTTTCCATTCCCACGAGTTGCCGTAAGCTATTATCTCATCCTCAACACCATGCACATGCATAATCGGTACATTACGCGCTTGCTCGCACGATTTGACATTGACGGGCATCGTGCCAGCAACTGATGCGATGGCGGCGAAACTTTCACTCATGTGACACGCCAGCTCATACGCAAACATTGAACCCAGTGACCAACCAACCGCATAAACTCGGGAGGTGTCGACCCAGTGTCGCAGAGAAATATCAGAAATCATCTCATTGAAGAAGTTGATGTCCTGCATTGCCGTGGCGTCAGTGTTGAGCACCCATGCGCCTTCGTTATCACCGTAGGTATGACCCGACGGCAAGGCAATAATCATGTTCTCTTTTTCAGCGATTGCCTCCCATTCGTCCTGCGTAGGGAAGCGCCAACCTGCATCAGCGCCTCCCCCCTGCAGTGTGATGATCAGACCGCTGGGGCCAGATGCCTCATTGCTGGGCACAAATAAGAAGTATTCTCGGGTCACTCCGTCGATGACGAGCTCTGTTTTAGGTAAATGTTGCCTGTACTGGAGGGGATAAAGGGCTATGCAACCGACAAAAAAAAACAAGACCCCGAAAACTATGATCAATTTCCTTTTCATGCAGAAATGCATTTCTGTCACTATATATAAGCGCTGTATGCCACTTTTTTAGCGCGACCAAAAAATTCATCCCATTGTTCATCGGTCAACAGATCCGGCTCGCCCAACTGCTTAGCAAGCAAATAATGCTTACACAGTATCTCCAGCAATTCTGCATTGCTGATTGCTTTATCAAAATCAGCGCCACGACAAATCATTCCATGATTACCCAGTAGGCACGCCGCGCGATGCTGTAAAGCGTTGCCAGCGTTTTCTGCAAGCTCTTCAGTTCCAAAGGTCGAGTAAGGCACGCATGGCACATCTGAACCGCCGAACATACCGACCATGTAGTGAAACCCGGGCAAAGGCATGTTGTTGCAAGCCATGGCAACACAATAGGCTGAGTGGGCATGAATCACCGCGTTTGCCTTGTCGCTGTTCTTATACACAGCTGAATGCATGCGCCATTCTGAGGAGGGCTTAATGTCCCCTGCCCACGTGCCGTCTTCTCGCACGAATACAACACGGTCTGGCGTGAGATTTTGAGCAGTTGCTCCCGAGCAGGAAATCAACATCCCGCCTTCTACTCGGCAGCTCACGTTACCGGTCGCCAGATCCATAAGCCCTATCTCAACCAAATGACGATAAGTGGAGACAAGATGCTCTGAGGCTTGTAGCTGTTCCATTTGCATTACCTAGTGAAATCCCGCCACTTGCCGCACGGCAGATTGGCAGGGACAAGAATAGAAAAAGGAGACAGCGTCGCGTGGCTCGTCCGAGAGGTTACCGCCGGACCAATGTACCGTGCGGGCGCTATGAACCACTGCATCTCCTGGTTCGAGTTCAGCCGGTATAACGTCTGCGGACTCCTGATCAATATTTGGAATCGGCATAACATTCGCATACTCCTGTCTGTGGGAGCCTGGCAAATAACGCAGGCAGCCGTTTTTGATATTGACCGGATCAAGTGCAAACCAAATTGTTACGCCGCCTTTTGAATCGCAATCACGACCGAGCGCATCTATATGAGGCCCTATGCCCTGGGGATCACCCTCTGGACGACCAAACCAAGCTACTGACAAACCTTCAACTTCGCGGCCCAACAACTGCTCTAAAAACTGGACATGTTTGCCACTCTTTAATTGCGCATCGAGGTAACTATCGTAATGATGAAGTGACTTCATAACGTTCTTATACTTTCCTGCACTGTGGTCCTGGCTGGTCATTCTCTCCGCCAGCGGCAACGCTCTGCATCGCAACTCACTGACCTCAGCATCGCCCAAAAAACTCCGAACAACGACAAACCCATCGCGGTTATACTCCGCTCTCAGCAAACGCAACTCGTCTTCACTTCCCGCGGTCATTAAATGTGCTTCCTATAAAAAGCACCGATTTCGGCCAGAGCCTCGTGGGATTCTGGTAAATTTGTAAATATTTGAAAAACGTGGAAAGCCTCATCATACTCGCGCAGTTCGATATGGACTCCGGCTTCCCGGGCACGAATGCCAAGCCGAGTTGAATCCTCACGAAGAAACTCATCTTTCGCATATTGAACTAGCATCGGAGGCAAGCCAGTCAGATCCCCATATAGTGGCGATATTTCAGGCGTGTCCAAAGGCCAGTCTCCAGCATAGAGCCCGGCATTCACCAAGCTGTATTCGCGCATCTCAGCGGACTCTATAGTCTCGCCGGTCCAATCGGTCACTGGAGAAAGCAATGCTCCGCAACCTGGAATTGGCAAACCCTCGCGTTTTATGCGAAGGAAACAGGCAAGAGTCAAGTTGCCGCCAGCTGAGTCACCAGCAAGCATGATGTTCTCACTTGCTGTGTACTCGAGCATCTCTGAATACGCAGCAACAGCGTCATCAACCGCAGCAGGATAGGGGTGCTCGGGCGCGAGCCGATAGTCCAGAGCATTGACAGCCGTGCCACAGGCCATTGCCAAATGTGCGGCGAAGGAGTGATGTGAATCTAGTGAGCCACTTAAGTGTCCGCCGCCATGAAAATAGAGCAGTGACGCATCCTCACGAACACCCGAGGTAAAATATTTGCGTGCTGGGCGCCCTGCCAACGTGTAGTCATCGACTAATATTTTTTCCGGGAGCTGTAACCCGGCCATAAAAGCATCGAAATTCCGTCGTTGGTCCTCAATGGGTAGATCCTTACCCTTATCCTGACCCGCTGCATTCCTATCAAGGAACCTCTGCATTTCTAGACTTGCCATCGGTTAAGTCCGTGTCGCTCAAGTGATTAGGCCAACGCTCACCCTAACTGGCCTCGCGTAGCCTGATGCTTTTCCGGCAAGAAGTATGTTCGATTCACCTCGCCGTCATGCGGAGTGTGTGAAAACTGGTGGTCGTTGACAGAACCGCTACCAGCGAAAGTTACTTCGTAGTGTATGACACCTTGTAAAAGAGTCATCAGAAACTGAAGGCGGTGGTACGTCAGCACACGAAAACTAGAGGGATCGAAACTGTCGCGGAGTGCTTGATGCGCGCTAACAACATCTTGCAATGAGAGGAACGATTCTACCAGACCCATCAGACCCTTTCGGGAGCGCAAGTTCGTCTCGGTTGTGATCATCGGAGCTGCGATTTCGCCTGCAAATCGATTCTTTGACTTGAGGGCTATTAGCCGCAGATTTCTATTCGAATTCGGCAACTTAATAGCCAACGCACCTGCGTGAAGAAAAACATCAAGGTCTGTGCTCTTCAACATACCTGACACACCTTCGGGGATAAGTTTGAACATCGTGCGTCCGTATGTCGTTTGCACGTCTTTCACGAGCTCGTTCATTGAAACGGATTCATTTCGATAAAGCACATCAAGTTCAACGCCGTTCATCATCGCGAGAAAATTGAGGCTGGGTTCCACCACAATACTTTTGAGGAACTCACCGGAAAAGCTGTGGTCGTCAAAGTAGAAAAGACCTCTGTTATTCGTAGCTTGAAGCACTCGGCGAAGCAATGTTGTTACCTGCTGCGCGTCATTGACAAAACCCGGCACCTGATCCGACCAGACCGCGGCTACCAGGGGAGTAAAGATCTCAGAATCCACATCACTAGCGATCACTTCGCACACCTTGAATCCTGAATCGACACAATTCTCCGATCCCGACAAGTATTCAACCTTGCGCGCATATTTCTTATTTAATTCGTGCAAGTGGACTATCAATCGAGTCTTGCTCGATACCCTGGTTGCACCAAGTCGCAGAAGTCGATCGGAGAGAGCCTTGGCAAGCGCAGGGTTATCGAGATTACGAGACAGGCGTTTGTGAGTGGCATGCAGGCGAATATTTTCATTAAGACTCTTGGCTATGTCTGTCAGGTTAACCGACCTGGTGCGCTGTATTCCTACCAGCATGTCGCGCACAAATTTATAACCTACGCGACCGAGGTCAGCGCCCAATTCGTCAGAACATAGAAACTGAGCAAAGTCATCCGGTGCCATGATTTGACCGTCATTACTCATTTGATCCAGCACTCCCCCAGTCACCGCAATTTTTTACTATTAATCACCCATTTTTAACAGGTGCTTCCAGCGATTTGCTATCTATTTGGCAGAGATCGAGAAACATCTCTTTTTGCATGGAGGTCATTCTCGAGAAATCAGGAACACCAAGTTCGGTCGTCGGGAGGTCGGCGAACTCCGGGGACGGACTCTGCAGTATTGCGGCGATATTGTGCAAACCCGAACCTTCTTCGACGCCAACCGTCAGCGCGGAGACGACTGGCGTGGGCCAAAAGGCCTCGGTGACGCCACCAAGGTCGGGCTCGTAACCGATATATTCAGACATTTGTCGGATCAATTGCGCTTCTTCAACGCCCCGTTGCTTCTGTCCCGCCATTCCGTAAAGACTCCTCGATTGATTACAAACGAAAGCCCAGCGAATGCTGACATGAAACCCAGGTGTTGCCAGACACTCCTCGGGAATTTCAGCACCACCCGACACAACACCGTTTTCCACCATGAAATAATAGCCCGATTGAGGCCATTCAGGGCTTATCAGTCGCTTTGGTGGACATGTGTAGACTTCGCTGAAACCCCAGCAGAGATCTCGCGGCATATCGCCGCTCTCGAGAATCTTCGCCCCGTATGAGGCACAGGATTCGCACCACTCTCGTGAGCCAAATTCACCAATAGGCTTTAATCCGCGCACATCGACAACAGACACAGTGATATCCCGCATTTGCACGCCCGTCATCCTGATGCGGACTCAAGACCTTTTCAAACGCCCTAGGGGGGTAATTCACCCATATTTTTTCGGCAAAACGTGGCGGCCATCTATTTTATCGCACCGACTTATTCCTCTCGCGGAACGACGCAGATTGCTACGAGTGCAGTAAGCCGGCCACAGAGGCCGCATTGGAACGGACCAAAGCACTGGGAGGCTGTGCAGACTTGTTCCTGCGATTCCCGACGATCGGGCTAGGGCGATGCAGCGCTCATTTTGTTGTCACTCATATTGAAAAGCTGTTGCACAGTGTTCACGGACTTAGACAGACGGCGCGATAGTCCCAGGCACGGCGCTTTTCGCCAACCGGCGAGCCTTTTTTGTATCACGCCACTGCCGCCAGTCATAGCCAATCAAGTACATGGCGGGCACCAGTAACAGGCTAACAAACAGTGCGAAGAAAACACCAAAGGCCAACGATAGCACCGCAGGCTTAAGAAACTGCGAGCCTGTGGATTGCTCCGCCAGAATCGGGATAAGGCCCACAAAAGTTGTAACAGTCGTCAAGAAAATAGGCCGAAATCGACTCTCCGCGGCAATTAGAATTGCCTGAGATGGAGGCTTACCCTCATTTTCGAGCCGGCGTGTATAGTCAATGAGAACAAGATTGTCATTCACAACAACCCCCGCGGCAGCGCCAATGCCAAAATAAGAAAACATTGCCATGGGCTCGTTAAAAATGAGATGGCCGAAGACTGCGCCCATGAAGCCAAAGGGCATCGCGGTCATGATCAGTATAGGAAGGCTGTAAGATCGGAAGGCAACGGCGATTAACGCGTAGATCACAAACAGGGCGATGGTGTAAAGCGAGACAATTTCGTCAAAAAATTCTGACTCCTCTTCCTGTGAACCGCCCTTGAGCACTCGCAGGCCCGGGTACATCGCCAATAATCTTGGAACGAAACTCTCTTGAACCGCCCGGTTAATGTTTCCGAGTGAGTCCGGGTCAACGGTTGCGTTGACAGTTATAACCCGCTCACCGTTGCGGCGAGTGATGCGGCGCGTCGCTAATCCTTCCTTTACCTCCGCAACGGCTAAAAGTGGTACTAAGCTACCGTCCCCTGTTCGTATTCGAACATCCTCAAAGGTGGCGAGAGACTCACGGTCAGCTGGCGGGTAGCGAACCATAACCCGAACGTCCCCGCCTTCGCGCGGTAAACGCTGCACTTCCTCTCCATAGAAGGCCTGGCGTACCTGAGTCGATACGTCACCCATTGTGATCCCCAGCTTCTCCGCTCCGGGTAACAGGCTGAATCGTAGCTCAGGTAGCACGCCCCCTTGGTCGTCTCGAATGAAATATGTCTCATCGAAACTGGCCAAATGTTGCTGAAGCGTGAGACTTGCGGAGAGAAGGGAATCTAAGTCGTCGTGCTGCAACAAGAAAGTAATGTTTGCATCACTATCCTTGAAGCTATACCTAAATTTTACCTCGTCAGCATCGGGTATATCACCGACCAGATCGGCTAATCGCTCTGCTACCTCCCGAGTGCCAAGACGACGGTCATCTGGGGGAGCCAGCTTTAGAATGGCTATCACCTCGCTGCGTAGCGCGAAAGTGGCCCAACCCTCGATCAACTTTCCTTTGTTCGCTTCAGTATCGGCTTCGGCCTGCACTTCAGCCTCCAAGACTTTCTCGGCGCGCTGCAGTTGCCCCAAAACCTCCATCGATCTGTCGAACGGCGTCCCTGGTGGCATGCGGACGTTGATAACGATCTCTTCCCCTTCCACTTGGGGACTAAAAAAGAACTTGACCCAACCACTATTAAATAATCCGAGCGAAATGAAAAAGAGTGAGAAAAACACCGAAGTCGTCACATAACGCCGCTCTAAGCACCGCTCTAGAAAGGGCCGATAGGTATGTTCAGCAAAATATACGATTGCATTGGCGATGCGCTCTTGCCGAATCTTCCATTTCGAGGTTGAAGTGGATTTCTTCATATCCCGCAGATGGCTTGGCAGAATTAGAAAGGCTTCAATTAGAGAGAACACCAGGGCCAAAGTAATGACAACAGAGAGCTGTCGCGTGAGCTGCGCAGTGACCCCGGAGACAAACAACCAAGGTGCAAATGCGACAATAGTGGTTAACACCGCAAAAATAACAGGGCGACTGACAGCCAGCGCCCCTTGCACCGCCGCCTCCTCACCAGTCAGCCCACGCTGGTACACATGATGATGAACGCTCTCCCCAACCACAATCGCGTCGTCCACAACAATTCCAAGCACCAACAAAAAAGCGAATGTCGACAATAAATTCAGCGACACTTCGTTGGCTGGCAGTAACGCAAATGCGCCCAAAAAACTCACGCCGATTCCCACGGTGACCCATAAAGCCACCTTTAGCTCCAGCGTCAAAATCAAAACACAGAAGACCAACAAAAGGCCCAAGACCGAGGACTCTGCAATAAGATCCATCCGGTTCTCGAAAACGTCAGCATTGTCAGACCAGAGCTCCAGCGTCACCCCCACGGGTAAAGTCGGCTGAGTTCTCGATATCCACTCTTTGACCGCCTGACTGGCTCTTACTTCCTGCGTATCTTTTGTCGAGTCAGCTTCCAAAACTATTGCCGACCGCCCATTTAAGGCACTCAGAATTTGATCTTGCTCGAAGCCATCGATCACGGTGGCAACGTCCATGACGCGCACCTGACCACCGCCTGGAGTTTGGCGGATCACAATCCGTTCAAAGTCGCTCTGAGTGTCGGCTATATTCTGTGCTCTGAGTTGAACATCACCAGTTTCTGTTCGGACTTCGCCCACTGAGACATTCATCGAATCCAGACGAATCGCATTGGCCACGTCAGAGAAACTTAGTCCGAAATTTTGCAGATCCCGCTCGGACAGCTGGATAGTAACTTCCTCTCGACGCGAGCCAGCAACTTCTACCTGTGAGATGTAAGGAAGGTTCGCCAACTCGTTACGTAACCGATCCCCAAGGCGAGTAAGTGCTCTCTCGCCAATCTCACCCGCTACGACAACACGCATCATTGTCTTGTTCCACTCGAGTCTGCGCACTGAAGGATTTTCAATGTCACGCGGGAAGTTAGTTACCGAGTCGACGGCATTTTTGACATCAGTAAGAAAACTATCTAGGTCGACGGTAGGGAAGGTTTGCACAGTGACTGATCCATAACTGTCCCCAGCATCTGACGTCACTCGATAAACGTTAGGCACGTTTTTCAAGGCTTCCTCAATACGTTGAACGACTTGTTGCTCTACTTCCTTTGGAGCGGCGCCTGGCCAGATAACCATTACCTGAACGATATCTGGCTGAACCGAAGGGAAAGCTTCTTTTTCAATGTCACGCAGTCCTAAATACCCTGCGATGATGATAATGAGCATAAGGAGATTAGCGGCAACCGGATTGTGCACCCACCAACGGATAAGCCCCTTCATATAGTGCCTCTTACGCCTCGTTATCGTTGTTGGCAGGTTCGGTGATGACGCGGTCAGCGATTACGGCGCCGTCAATTGTTTGAAGGCGCATACCTCTAATAGGGTTTCGGATTGCTGACACGATTACCTGTTCCCCCGGCTCCACGCCTGCTGAAAGCAGAGCGGTGCTGCGTGACCGATGAACAACGTCTGCCTGACGGATATCCAATAGTCCTTCGCCGGTGAGCACGAAAATCTTGTCGCCAGCCCTAAGTCCTGCTGACGGGATTTGAACCGCATCCACCGCAACGCGCCCTTCAACCTCAGCATCGACGAACAACCCAACCGCAAGAGGCATATCTTCCGCCGAAGAAGTCTCACTGTAGGGATCTTCGATTATAACCGTGCCATAGACGGTCCGGGTTGTAGGATCAACAGACGCGTCAAGCCCGGTCAAGGTACCCTGCCATCGGTGAACTAAACCTCCGATCTTGGCAGTGAGGGTCGTCGCTAATCCTCCGTCCGCGGTTCCTTGGTAACCGATGGGAACTGCCAGAGCCACGAGTTGATTGGTAGTTAGCGGCAATCTGACTTGGACGACATCCGTGCCGAACACTGTCCCTAGAACCTTGCCAGGGTTGACATACTGGCCGATGTCCACAAATTTGTTTTCGACCCTTCCGGTGTAAGGCAGCCTGATCTGAGTTCGCTCAAGGTTAGTTTTTGCGAGTGACAAGCTAGTCTGTGCTGCTCGCAACGCCGATTCAGCTCGCGCGACCTGGGGCTCACGCAGTGCCAGAGGAGAGGGGTCGCTTTGAGCGGCAAGTTGCTTTCGCGCTACATCTGCGTCGGCCAAGGCCTGCTCTAGCTCTAATTTGGCGGCAGCAACACGTGCTACGACCTCTTCCATCGCAGCCCTATAGTCAGTGTCTTCGATGGACAGAAGTACATCACCAGGGGCGAAATGGCCGCCCTCAATAAAGGCGGAGGACGTTGCCACAACTTTCCCACCAACCTGCGCGACCAACTCAGTGCTGACCGCAGGACGCACCTCACCAAAGGCCACTACGGTGGGTCGAGTAACAGCCCTGATAGCTGGCTCGACCTTTACGCTGATGGGTCGCGGTGCCTCTAGCTCTGGAGCAGGCTGCGGCGCTGTGATCTGTAACAGCGTGTAGGCAGCCACTCCCATTAGCCCAATCACTGCAGGCAACGCAGCTCGCTTCAATTCACTGGCCATATACAACTGCAACTCCTCGTCGGCGGATTAGGCGTAGCGGTCATACCACTAATTAATGCCTCAACAGCTTTACACTGCTGGGTATCGCCTGAGCTCTTCTTATTCTAACGCGCTGGAATTAGCCACTCCACGGTGATTAAGTCACTTCTAACCCAATGATCCCCCATTTAAGCAGGGGGTATTCAACCGAACTAGATCACTTACCTGCGAAGAAGTACCAAGCTATTGACCCCGTCATATGTGATAGGCCTGCTAATCTGAAGGCTCGAACACACAAGGCTATTCCATTATGTCAGAGCGGCAATATGAGATCGTGCTTTACGGCGCATCGGGCTTTACGGGCAAGCTGGTCGCAGAGTATCTCGCCGCGGAGCACGCTCAACTGAATTGGGCCATTGCCGGTCGGAATGAGCAAAAACTGGATCAGGTGCGGCGCGAGCTTGGCTTACCTGACCTAACCATTGTTGTCGCCGATAGTCGCGATGCCGATCAACTTACGGCCATGGCCCGACAGACCCGGACACTCATCAGCACCGTCGGCCCCTACGCCCAATACGGCACGCCTGTTTTGGAAGCCTGTGCCAACGAAGGCACGCACTATTGCGATCTCACTGGCGAGGCGCAATGGATGGCGCAGGTTTATGAGCGGATTGATCCTATCGCCAAGGCGAGCGGCGCGCGTCTGGTGCACTGCTGTGGCTTTGACTCGGTGCCATCCGACCTATCTGTCTATTTTCTGCAGAAGCACTTTCACGAACGATACGGGCATTACGCTTCGCGGGTATCTGGCCGCATGGGTCGCGCCGCAGGTGGCGTCAGCGGCGGTACGGTGGCGAGCCTGATGTATGTGGCCGAGCAGGCATCAAAGGACAACTCCATTCGAGATACAGTGATGGACCCCTATGCGCTGTATCCACCTGGCATGAAAAAGGGGGCTGACAAGCCCGATCAGGCGGGTATCGCCTGGGACGATGACTTTGGATCCTGGACAGGCCCGTTTGTCATGGCGGCGATCAACACGAAGGTCGTCAGACGCTCGCATGCGTTGGCGGGGTTGCCTTACGGTGCCGATTTTGGTTACGACGAATCCCAACTTTGTTCCAGCCGGGCCAAAGCCATCCTCAGTGCGGGCGGGCTCGGTACCGTGATGGCCGGCACCTTTTTCGCGCCCACCCGGGCGCTGCTCAAAAAGCTACTACCAGACCCCGGCGAGGGGCCCAACAAAGAGACCCGCGACAAGGGGTTTTTTGAGTTTTGGGCACACGGGAGCGATGGTGAGAACAGTTTGCGGGTCAAGGTCACAGGGCAACGCGACCCGGGTTATGGTGCGACCTCTCGTATGCTGGCACAGGCGGGCTTATGCCTCACGCAGGATGAGCTGGCAGTTGTTGGCGGCATCTGGACGCCTGCCAGTGCGCTCGGTGACGCGCTGCTGGCGAGGCTACCCGATGTTGACATTCACTTTGCCGTGGTCGATGAGCAGTAACGAGTAGGCATACGTGAAAAAGCCGCCCGAGGGCGGCTTCGACAAGAGAATAAACTTTTTAGATGGGCTCGTACTTGAACTTCTGACCACCCAGGGTGGCTTCGTACATCAAACCGCCTTTGGCAATCGTGAACACCGCCATCCCGCTGCGACCATCATATTGCCGCTCATTGGCATTGACGGTGCTTGAGTCCGCGTCAGTACCCGCCGAGGTATTGCCGCCGCCGCCCGTCGAGGTGGAAGCCAGTGCGCCCGCAGTCAAAGCCACAGCGGTGGCCTGGGCCCCGAACTCAAAATTTCCCGCGGTGAAGTCCTCAAACGCACGCTTGTCTCGGAAGAAGATCATCTGGCTGTACACCTGGCCACCCAACTGAGGACCATAGGTGATCTGGTTCATTTTGGTCTGGCCCACACGCTTGCCCGAGACGAAGACCTCGCCCTTGCCGTGCGCGCCGCCAATGCCGATACCACCCTTGCCGATACTGGGGAAAACAGCGTAACCGTAGGAGTTGTCGATGAAATCATCGGCACCCGCAGATCGGAAGTTATCGATTGTGGTACTGACGTCATCGGCTACGGCGGGCTGTACTGACAGCGCCACGATAGCTAAGAGAGAAACAAAACGAGATCGCATGAAGCACCTGCTACTGGTTTTGAAATCGGCGAACAGACTAACCCAACTAATGTAGAAGTACAGCAAGCCCCGGTGCATTTAGTGACAATGCTCCCAGAGACAATGCCCGTAGCGACAATGCTCAGCTAGTCACAATGCGCGTCAATTCATGACAGTGCGTGGCGACAACCCGGCCGGGCCCGCGTGACTAGAACGGAATCGGCTCGCCGCGCCAATCCAAATACGCCAGATCCCCTTCCACCTCGAAGCGACTGATAACAAGATCCAGTGCCTCAGCGGCGCGCTCCGAGGTGAATAATTTTTCTGCTGGCACCCCCTTTTGGAAAGGCTTCGAGAGGGGCGTATCAACGGTGCCCGGATGGTAGGCCAACACCTTCACCGCCGGGTTCACCCGACGCAACTCCAGCGCGGCACACTTCAGCATCATATTGAGTGCCGACTTACTGCCGCGGTAGCTGTACCAGCCGCCCAACCGATTGTCTCCGATACTGGCGACGCGCGCCGAGAGCACCGCGACCCGGGCACCAACGCTTTGTTTCAGCGCCGGCGTCAGTGCCGCCAGAATGCGCATAGGAAGGAAGGTATTGATCTCAAAAACCTGCCGCATGGCGACGAGATCCAGCTGACTCAGCGCCCGCTCAGGTCGATAGTCATCTCCCTGGAGTACGCCGTTGCAAATGACTAATCGCACGACATCCGCTTGCGCATCCTCGAGGCGTCCAGCAAGGGCCTCCAGTGCCATATCGCTGTAGTCACAGGCGAGGTATTCAACTTCTGGCCGCGATTCAGAGTGCGCGACAGTAGCGATCGAGCGCGACACCGCTAGCACCGGCCGCTCACCTGCCCGGTACCAGCGCTCGATCAGTGCCTGACCGATCCCGCTGCCCGCGCCGAAGACCACGTCGAGGCTGTTATTGGCCATCCGATGCACCTTCCCTGTTGCTCTGTTGCCTCTGTAAACGCCCCCAGCCCGCTTGAGACCGGGATTGAGTTACGCTGTTGTCATTCTTATTACGGCGAGAATCAGCGACAGATGACACCGAGCAAACGTATTGCCTTTATCGGTCTGGGTGCTATGGGGTACCCCATGGCCGGACACCTCTCCCGGGCGGGGCACGCCGTCACGGTTTTTAACCGAACTCGCGCGCGCGCCGACGCGTGGCAAGCAGCCTTCGGTGGAGTCGTTGCGGCAACGCCGGCCGCCGCGGCCACAGGTCAGGACGCCGTCATGCTCTGCGTGGGTAACGATGAGGATGTTGTCGAGGTCACCACCGGCCCGGAGGGCGCACTGCAAACGCTGAAACCCGGAGCGCTGCTGATCGACCACACCACGATCTCCCAATCGGTGGCGATCTCACTCGCTGCGACCGCGGCTAAGTCTGGGGTCAGCTTTCTCGATGCACCCATATCCGGCGGGCAAATCGGTGCCGAGAATGGCGCGCTGACGGTGATGGTGGGCGCTGAAGAGACGGCCTATGAGGCAGCGAAACTCTTGATAACCTGTTACGCCAAAAGTATTCGGCGAATGGGTGGCGTAGGTACTGGCCAGGTGACCAAGATGGTCAATCAGATCTGCATCGCAGGGCTTCTTCAGGGGCTATCGGAGGGCATTCACTTTGCCGAGCGCGCCGGCCTTGATGTATCGGGTGCGATGGAAGTAATTGCCGAAGGCGCGGCCCAATCATGGCAGATGAATAATCGTGCCAGCACCATGATCAGCGGTGACTTTAACTTTGGCTTTGCAGTGGACTGGATGCGCAAAGACTTGGGTATTGCGATCGCCGCGGCTAAAGAGGTGGGCGCAGAGGTGCCGGTCACCGAGTTAGTCGATCGATTTTATGCCGACGTACAGGGTCTCGGCGGGCATCGCTGGGACACCTCCAGCCTGATTCAGCGATTGCGAAACCGGGCCCCTGACAGCCACTAAATGAGCGCTCTACCATAAGGATGCTTCGTGGCATCCCTCACATCGCGCCGGGAAAAGCACCTCCATCCAGCAGGATGTTTTGCCCGATGACAAAGCCCGCTTTATCAGAGCATAACCAGGCACAGGCCGCACCAAATTCCTCGGCAGTGCCGAAGCGCCCGGCGGGAATGGTTGCAGTCCGCGCCGCGCGCGCGGCGCCCTCGGTAATGCCCTGCGCCGCGGCGTCGACCTTATCCAGCATTTGTAAGCGGTCTGTATCGTGCAGCCCTGGCAACAGATTGTTGACGGTGACGCCGCTGCCCGCGACCTGACGCGAGACGCCGGCCACATACCCGGTCAGTCCAGAACGCGCCGTATTGGAGAGCCCGAGGACCGGAATAGGTGCTTTGACTGCGACGCTGGTGATGTTGACGATGCGGCCCCAGCCGCGATCCATCATGTCAGGCAACGTCGCTTTGATCAAGGCAATGGGCGTCAGCAGATTAGCGTCGAAGGCGGCGATGAAGTCATCGCGGCTCCAGTCGGTCCACATACCTGGCGGAGGCCCCCCCGCATTGGTGATTAAAATATCGATTGGGCCCGCCACTGAGAGGACTTCTGCCTGCCCCGCCTCGGTGGTGACGTCAGCCGCGACCGCCGTCACGTCGACACCATATTCGCCGCGGATCGCCTCCGCCGTGGCCTCCAGTGCCTCGCTGCCCCGCGCATTCAGGACCAGATTGACCCCCTCGGCCGCGAGTGCCTCGGCACAGCCGCGACCCAACCCTTTGGAAGACGCACAGACCAATGCCCGACGACCCTTGATTCCCAGATCCATGACGTAGCCCTATCGTTCGTGACCAGAATGGGTGAAGTATCCGCTATCTATGGCCCCGTGCGCGAGTCGGGATGCAGAAGACGGTTCAATGGGCCAAATCGGCGTCGCGGCGATACAATCAATCCAGGCGGTGACATCGCGGGGGATCAACCCGGCACTTCGGGTCGCCGCATGCGCAGGTCGCGAGCAAGAGGCTCAAAAACATGACAGACGTCCCCTTTTGGGAGACCAAATCACTCGACGAGATGTCGGAACTCGAATGGGAATCGCTTTGCGATGGATGCGGTCAGTGCTGCCTGCACAAACTGGTTAACGATGACACCGGCGACGTGTTTTACACCCGGGTCGCCTGCCGCTTGCTGGACCCCGAATCAGGCCGGTGTGGTCGCTACGCGCAACGCTTGGAGATCGTTGAGGACTGCCTGGACGTGCGTCAGATGCGCCACGCGGAGCTCAGTTGGATGCCTCGCACCTGTGCCTACCGCCGCCTCGCCGAGGGCAAACCGCTGCCGAACTGGCACCCGTTGCTGACCGGCACGTCTGATTCCGTTAGGACGGCGGGCCTCTCCATTGCTGGCCGGACGATCAGCGAGCAAGCCGCCAAACTGGATGACCTTGAGGCGGAGATCATTGACTGGGTCGAGATCTGATTGCTCGCCTCGTCTCAAGGCCCTAGCAGTTCTCGCGTGTTAAAGTGATGAAAAATTCCTAGGGGCGAGATCATGCAAGACGAAACCACTGCCAGCACCCTGTCGGGGTATCCTATGCTGGCGATACTGCCACTCACGATTTTGGCAGGCGTCGCGGGCGCCCTGATACTCGGTGGTGTTGCCATCAAGATTCTGTCCTTGGTCGTGGCGCTTCTCGCGCTTGTCTGCCTCGCCGGCTTTTACATGGTTGCGCCCAATGAGGGCCGCGTCCTGCAACTCTTTGGGCAATACGTCGGCACTGATCGTGCATTGGGACTGCGCTGGGCCAACCCGTTTTATTCCAAGCAACGCGTGTCGCTCCGCATTCGCAATTTCGAGAGCGGACAGCTCAAGGTCAACGATTCGGCGGGCAACCCGATCGAGATTGCAGCGGTCGTGGTCTGGCGCGTCGTCGACACCGCAGAGGCGGTGTTTGAAGTCGATGACTACGGGGACTACGTGGCAATTCAGAGTGAGGCGGCGATTCGGAACATGGCCACCAGCTACCCCTACGACGACCATGAGGGTGAATCCATCACGTTGCGGGGCAGCGCAAACGAAATTGGCGACATTCTGAAAGCCGAAGTGCAAGACCGGTTGGGTAAAGCAGGGGTCGAGGTACTCGAAGCCCGCATCAGCCACCTGGCCTACGCGCCCGAAATCGCCAGTGCAATGCTTCAGCGACAACAAGCTTCAGCCATCGTCGCCGCGCGTAGCAAAATCGTCGAAGGCGCGGTCAGCATGGTGGAGGCGGCGCTGGCGCAGTTAACTGAGCGTCAGATCATCGATCTCGACGCCCAGAGCAAGGCCTCGATGGTCAGCAACTTGCTGGTGATTCTCTGTAGCGACCGCGCGGCGCAGCCTGTGGTGAACAGTGGTACCGCGCCTGGCTAGCCCCCCGAACCCCTGCGTATCGCCTGAGTGAGTATGCGATCGAGTTGGTCTGCGAAGGTTTTCCGGTCGGCTCGATTGAGTGGTGGTGGGCCGCCGGCATGCTCGCCGGATGCACGCATGGTTTCCATGAAGTCCCGCATTTGCAGACGCTGGCGAATATTATTCTCCGTGTAGCGCTCCCCGCGCGGCGTGACCACCTGCGCGCCCTTCTCCAAGACCTCGCTCGCCAGGGGGATGTCGGCGGTAATTACCAGATCCCCGGTGGCCACCCGTGCCGCAATCTCGTGGTCCGCCATATCGGGGCCTTTGGCGACCTGATACAGACTGATGAGTGGCGACGCAGGCACCTGAAAGGATTGATTGGCAAACAGCGTCAGCTTGAGCGCGCGCTTTTGTGCGGCGCGATACAGGATCTCGCGAATGACGACCGGGCAGGCATCTGCATCGACAAGAATCTGCATTATGGGTGGCCTCCCCTGCCGGACTGAGTAACGGATATCACGCGTTTTTTGAGGTCATGGATGTGACCAGTCTGCGCCGTGCAGCGTGCTGGCCCGGCCACGCCAAGTGTGTATACTACGCGCCCCGGCGGGATCAGGTCTCGTCGACTTCGCGCGGAATTAGCTCAGCTGGATAGAGCGTCGGTCTACGAAACCGAAGGTCGCAGGTTCGACTCCTGCATTCCGCGCCACTCTCTCATTTGGTCCACCACCTCATCTGATCCACCACGCCTCACCCAAAAATTCGAACAGCGCGACAGTATCTGAGATGATAGATCTCCGCTTTCGGAGGTATCGCGCCATGCCCGACACGGACGAATTTGAAATTCAACTCATCGATGGGTTTAACGACGCCCTCCTTGGCTGCATCTACGAGGACGACGGCACACCCCTGCCCTGTTATAGCAGCGAGCGAGTGATGACAACGCTCCGGGACAAGGGAATGACGGAAGACGAAGCGATGAGCGAACTCCTGAAGCTCACTGAGGGTGTGCGACTGCTGTGGATCCACCCGCTGGAAATTGCCTGATGGGATCAGCTAACCGGGCGATCCACGCCCCAGAGGTTTTCCGCCCCTAGCGCACCACTGCATCCAAAATTTCGATCTCAGGCGCGGCCGCGACCATACCGGCAAGGCGCTTGTTAGCCTCCCGGAAGTAGTCAGTCTTGCCATGGGCGTCCAGCGCCTCAGGGCTGTCATATTGCTCCATGACCTTGTAGACCCGCGGGTCCGTCGGGCTGCGATGCAGCGCATAAAAGACATTCCCGGGCTCGTTCGCGCGCACCAACTCGGTGAGGTCAAGGAAGGCTTCCTCAAACTCCTCATTCTTGCCCTCTTGAATCGTAATCGTCGCCAATAACCCAACCGCCATCACTTGTCCCCTTTCTGGTACCGCGCTTTAAGCGCGCGCATCATACCAAGGTCCGCTGGTGTGAGTGGCCCAGGGGTCAGGCGCAGGTTTAGCCATCAGCATGTAACGCGCCTGATTAAATGTCCGGATTTTTATCTCCTCGCTAAACCAGTAGTGTCAGCGGTGCGTTCCAAGGGGGGGAGCATATCGATGGACTCGGATTTATTGGTTTTTCTCGCCATTTTCTCTGGCGTAATGGGTCTCGTTTTTTTTGGGATCGCGATCGCCTATCGATGCCCGGCCTGTGGCAGCCTGACTCACGGTTTCAAGTCAGATAAGGTTGGCGATCTCGATACAGGGCATGCCTACTTCGTTTGCAAAAAATGTGGCGACAAACAGCTCAAGGGCCAGGTGGCCGCTGACGGCAGTGTCATGTGGTACGGCGGCGGCTCGGGCAACTTCGATAAAAACGGCGACTACACGGGGGACGCGGGGGGCGCATTCGGTGATGGCGGTGGTGATGGTGGCGGAGACGGCGGCGGGGGTGGCGGCGAGTAAGCCCGCTCGAGCGAAGAGCGCATTTCCCGGCCACGAAAGGCCTCTGACGCCCTGATACAAAGGCGCAGCGCGCTTCGCTATATTGCCGTGATGCCCCGCCGAACTTACGAAGCCTATGGACGCCACATCGAGTCAGCCGATGACCTCGAGGACTTGGTGTCGGATAAACGAGTCGGTTGGAGAGCGACCCCAGCCAAGGCACGGCGACGACAACGACGATACGGCAAACGCCTTACCAGAACTCTGATTCAGGATGGCCAAGCTACTGAGTTGGACTGATTCACCGGCAGCTGCTATTCGGCAAGAAGCGGTCGCCGCTATCATCACCCGGCACTCATATGCCTCAAATTTATGCCTCAAAGTAAAAGGCCCCTTTAAAGCCGCCGGTGAGGCGCTTCGCTGGGGCCGGTACAGACTTTTGGTCTGCAGAATCGTACGCGTAAGCATCCAAGCGGATCACTTCCATGCGATGCGGACAGCGCACCTGGTGTTGACGGTTTGACTGACAAACCCCGACTCGGGCGATAACATTCACGACCTTTTGGTGATCGAGTGATCTGTGCCCGAGACCCGCCTATTGATGCCAGTGCTGCTCGGATGCTGCTTAGTCGCATGCGGCGGCTCCGGCGGTGACTCATCTGCCATCCTCGACCCGGGCGGCACTACTCAGCCTGAGCCTGACCCCACTGGGCTCTGGATCACCTCTAACGCTGGGGGGGGTCTTCTCGCCTACCGGGAAAAACTTTCGACGATTTCGAGTGAGAGGAGTTTCGCCGTGGCTGACTCGGCGCCCAGCGCCGAGGGGTCTGCGGGCGGGTTCTCAGCAACCTACACCCTAGAAGCTGGTATCGATGAATACGACATCGTCAAATACAACGGTTCCTTGCTGGCCACAGCGCCCAGCCGAAGCGCCTGCTGTTTCATTATGGAGCCCTCGCCGCTTACCGACGGAGCTGACGTCATGCTGCCTGAGCCCGGCTCAGAGGAGGCCGTCATCCAGTTATTTAGCACTGACCCCAATGCAGGCGACGCATTGAGCCAGGGTTCGATCTCACTACCCGAGGGACTCACGGCTGAGGGAATGTATCTGAACGAGGATGTGCTTCATGTTTTGCTCACAACTGGATGGTGGGGAACCTTTGGCCCACGTCACATCGAGCCCTGTGTCTGGGCAGCCCAACAGGTCATCTTTGAGACTTACGATGTAGCGTCGCCCGCTGAGACCAACCTGATGCATCGCCTTGAGGTAGAGGGAGGTCTCGTCTCATCGCGACGACTGGGGGACCAAGTCATCATTGCGTCCCGTCATATGCCTCAGATCGAAGGGCTGATTCCCTACCCCTCTACCGAGGAGGAGGCTTCACAAAACGAACGCCTCCTCGCAGACGCGACAGGGGAGGACATACTCCCCGGTATCCACCTCAACGGCGAACGTCTCAACCCGCTCTCGCTTGACGATTGCTACCGGCAGGATCCGGAGCACCCCCTGGCCGCGACCATGCCCGGTGACCCGGTGATCACCACTCTCCTTAGCATCTCCAGCGCGACTGGCGAGGTTTCCAGGGCCGCCTGCGTCATGGAGTCAATCGACGGCATGTCGCTGGGTGCGCAATATCTGGCGCTGAGCTTTGTGCCGTGGGACAGCGCCTCGGACGAGACATTGATTCATCTTTTGGATCTCGACGAGCTGCGTTACCTGGGATCAGAGTCCGTCTCGGGCGCCCTGTATAGCGGCGGCAATGCCGATTTCAGAATCAACGAATTTGATGGTGTACTCAGACTTGTGACCACACGTTGGACCGGCGATGAGGAAGACGCCTTCGAACACGTTTTGTACCTGCTCAAACCAGAGCCCGACGCCCCTGAGCTGGCACTTGTGGCGACACTGGGCGACAGTCCTGAGCACCGCATCGGCAAGCGCAATGAAGACCTACACGGCGTGCGCTTCAAAGGGCCTCGCGCCTATCTTGTGACGTTCGAGCGGATCGACCCGCTCTATGTGCTGGACCTGTCGGACCCGGAAAACCCTGAGATTGTCGGAGAGTTAGAGGTGCCCGGATTCTCAGACCTGCTGCATGAGGTGAGCCCCGATCTGCTCCTCGGGTTGGGGAGCAGTGCCGACCGACTGCCCAAGCTCGAATTATTCGACATATCGGATGTGTCCGCTCCCATATCCCGGAGCCTCATTGAATTGGGTATCGGCTGGGACTGGGCGTATAGTCCGGCGCAGTACAATCGCTACGCGTTCACGTATCTTGTCGGAGAAGAGATCGATCGGCTGACCGTACCGTATTCTGCACAGCGTTCTGGTGAGGATACGTTCGAACAGGTCGATCGCATCGCACTGTTTGAGATTCATAATAAGGGCGATGCCTCGCGATCTCGCATCGCTGCTGTAGGAGAGGTGCCGTTACGACCCGGGTCGGTTGGAGACGACACGCGCACCATTATCGATACCGACGCACTGTATGTCATCGCGCAAGCTGACCTACTGGGGGGATTCTGGAGTAACCCTGAGGCATTGCGAGTCATTGCACCCGATTAATCGCGCACCAACGTAAGCAATTTACGCACCGCATCATTCCGCTTCTCAGGCGTCATAGTTTTGTCATGGTATTTTCATAATCTACTCGCAGGAGGCGGCACTGCGCCCCAAGCCCAGCGCGCTCCGTCATCAAACAATAAACGCGGATAAAAGGGGACACTATGAAACAGCAAGTTATGACATTTATCGCCGCTGCCAGCTTGTCGCTCAGTGCGCTGACTCAGGCGCAGGGCGAAATGCCCACTCTGGGTAGCGTCGAAGGCTGGGGTTGCAACATGAACGACGGCCAGTCAATGAACGACCTGATGAAAGTTGTCGACGACTGGAACGAGTGGTCAGACGACCAGGGCATCAGCACATACACCGCGTGGGTGCTCAACCCCATCTTCAATGCCAACGCTGATTTTGTCGGTGACAGCATCTGGTTCGGTTATTCACCGAGCTTCACCCAGATGGGCAAAACCCTACAGACGTGGGCTACCCGGGGCCGCAAGCTCAACGAACGTTTTAATGAAGTCTGGTCCTGCTCCTCGCACAGCGAGTATGCAACGCTGCTGGTGCGACCCCCAAGCGACGGCCCGTCCTCCGCAGTGGTCAGCTTCAGCGACTGCACACTGAACGAGGGGGTGACACCACCCGACCTCATGGCAGCAGCGGCCAAGTGGAACGCCTACCTCGATCGGAGCGAAGTCACGGCAGCGATTGCCTATCACTTCCCGGGCCATGGCAATCCCCAAGACATGACCGCAGACATGAAGATGTCGATCTGGCGACCGAATCTGGAGTCTTATGGCCGCGACGCGGATCTGTACGTCAATGGGGGCGGGTTGCAGGCGAGTCAGGCGATTTTTGGTGACGTCATGAGCTGCGACAGCGCCAGGATGTACACCGCCACGCTGGTCCGCTCGGGCGCTCCAGAGTAACACCACAGCCCCCCGTTCTGCGCACCTCACCGGGGTCGCGCCGGGGGGCAATTTTTGCTGGCGCGGGGGCGCTTTTTCAGGTATCTCTATCTCTGTTTTTCGACTCGGTTAACAGCACAACCGGGTGAACGCTGGCCGGCTTTAGGGGGGGACCTGACGATGGCGAGACGTGCGGGAGGCAGGCAGGCGCGGCATGCGCAGCGCAGTGCACCATTGGAAGACGCCATGAAGCCCGTGCGGCCCGGAGAGCGCGGTGGCCGCTACCATCCTTTTACCGATCAGGACCTCGAAACCATCGTCGAGAATATCTATCGTATTCTCGAAGAGGTCGGCTTCAAGGATGCCACACCCCACTGCATTGAAACCTGTGAGGCAGTCGGTGCGGTACTGGGCGAAGACGGCCGGCTACGCATGCCTCGCGCTGTTGTCGACGCCGCGCTGAAACAGGCCAAACGCAACCTCACCCTGCACGCACAGGATCCCGAGTTCGATCTGGATCTGTCTGGCTCGCGGGTGCACTTTGCTACTGCCGGTGCCGCCGTAATGATCGCCGACTCGATCAAGAACGAGTACCGCGACTCCACCACCCGAGACCTCTACGATCTCGCGCGCATCGCCGACAACTGCGAACACATTCACATGTTTCAGCGCATGTGCGTGCTGCGTGATCTCGAGAACACATACGAGATGGACCTCAACACCACATACTGCTGCGTGGCCGGCACCCGAAAGCACGTGGGTGCCAGTTGGAGTAACTGCGACCATCTCGGCAAGGCGCTGGAGATGTTGCATATCATTGCCGGTGGTGAAGCCGCCTGGCGAGCAAGACCTTTTGTTAGCCAATCGAACTGCTTTGTTGTGCCACCGATGAAGTTCGCGCAGGAGGCGCTGGAGTGCCTCAGGGTGGCCGTCGAGGGCGGCATGCCGGTGCTTTTGCTCTCAGCGGGCCAGGCCGGCGCCACTACCCCTGCGACCCTTGCCGGCGCAGTGAGTCAAGCCTGGGCAGAGTGCATCGGCGGGTTGGTGTATGTGAATGCCATTGAGCCCGGCGCACCCGCCATTATTGGTGCCTGGCCCTTTGTCTCAGACCTTCGCACGGGCGCCATGAGCGGCGGCTCTCCGGAGCAAGGCTTGATCTCCAGCGGCTGTGCCCAGCTGGGGCTCTATTTTGATTTACCCTTCGGCACCGCCTGCGGCATGACCGATGCCAACATGCCCGACTTCCAGGCGGGTGCTGAGCGCGCCCACACGCTGATGCCGCCGGCGCTGGCCGGCTCCAACCTTATCTACGAAGCAGCGGGTATGTACTCGAGCCTGCTCGGCGTGTGCCCCGAGAGCCTGATCCTCGATAACGACGTATTGGGTGCAACACTGCGTGCGGTACGGGGCGTTGAGGTCAGCGAAAAAACACTGGGGTTTGATGACCTTGCCCAGGTCTGCCTCGGTGACAAGGGCCACTATTTAGGCTCCGACCATACCCTCGCAGTCATGCAGAGTGAGTATCTTTACCCCGAGGTGGGCAACCGGTTCAGCCCGACCGTGTGGGAGGCCTCAGACAAACCCTTGGCCATCGACAACGCCGTTCGCACGCGAGACCACATCCTCGCGACCTATGTGCCCACTCACATACCACCGGAGGTCGACGCTGAGATCCGCGCCAAGTTCCCAATCCGCCTGATAACGGAAGATCTGGTAGAGAGCGCCTGAGGTAGCCGATCCCTAGCAGCGAATCTTGGCATTGTCGGGGTCATACAGCGGGCGCAGTGAGACATCTGCCGCATATCGCTCACAGGCGACCTCCACTTCATAGGCATCACCCAGCACTGCATCAGCTGGCGCTCCCGGCTCGGCACTGACATAGCCCAAACCCACTGCCCCACCGAGCGTATGGCCGAAGGCCGCGGACGTAATGTGACCCACGATCTCATCGCCCCGCCAGACCGGCTCGTTGTGATAGATGAGCGGCTCGGGTTCCTTAAGTTTGAGCTGCACCAGATGCCGCGCGACACCCTGCTCCTGCTGCGCCAACAGTGCCTCGCGACCGATAAAGCCACCGGGTTTGTCGAACTTGATCACAAAACCGAGCCCCGCTTCCAATGGCGAGTCTTCATCGGTGATGTCATGACTCCAGTGCCGGTAGGCTTTTTCCAGTCGCAGTGAGTTGAGCGCGTGGTACCCGGCATGCACCAATCCAAATGTCTCGCCCGCCTCCACAATGCGGTCATACACATGTTGCATGAATTCAGTCGGCACATAGAGCTCCCAACCCAGCTCCCCCACAAAGGTAATGCGCGAAGCGCGCACCATGGCGTAACCGAGCTCGATCTCGCGACTGGTGGCAAAGGGAAAGCCTGCGTGGCTCATGTCGACCTGCGTCAGCAACTGCAGGAGATCCCGTGCCTTGGGCCCCATGATTGAGAGTACGCCCATACTCGATGTCACATTGGTCAGCACGCAGTACGCGTCATCAGGAATCTGCCGCTTGAGCCAATAAAAATCGCGCACCTCGGTCTCGGCACCGCCGACAACCATGAAGGCCGTCTCGGAGAGGCGCGTGACCGTGAGGTCGGCCTCGATGCCACCGCGATCATTGAGCCACTGGGTATACACCACGCGACCCGCGGCAACATCGACGTTGTTGGCGCAAACGCGGTTCAACACTGTGACTGCGTCGCGGCCTTCGAGGCGAAACTTCGCAAAAGACGACTGATCAAACAGCGCAACGCCCTCGCGCACGGCGTGGTGCTCTGCCGCCGAGTGCTCAAACCAGTTCTGTCGGCCATAGCTGTATTCGTATCGAGGCTCAACACCTGCAGGGGCATACCAGTTGGGTCGCTCCCAGCCAAAGGCCTCGCCATGGCAAGCACCGACCGCAGCAAGTCGGTCATAGATCGCAGATTTGCGCACGCCGCGGCCGGTCTCGTATTGGCGGAAGGGGTAATGGGTCGCGTAGAGCAAACCAAGGCTCTCGCTCACGCGAGATTGCAGGTACTGCCGGTTACCCTGAAACGGCATGTTGCGCCGGACATCCACTTCCCAGAGATCCACCGGTGGCTTGCTGTCGCGAATCCACTCGGCGGTGACCTTGCCCACACCCCCCGCCGATTGCAGGCCGATGGAGTTGAGGCCCGCCGCGACAAAGCAGTTTTTGAGTTCAGGCGCCTCACCCAGGTGATAGCGCACATCGGGAGTAAAACTTTCGGGGCCGCAGAAGAATTTCTGGATGCCGGCTTGCTCCAGCGCGGGTAAGCGCTTCATCGCGTCATGCAGCACCGGCTCGAAGTGATCAAAATCACCGGCAATCTCATCGAAGCAAAAATCCTCGGAGATGCCCTCCATACCCCAGGGCTTGGCCGAGGGCTCGAAGGCGCCCACCAGCAATTTGCCCGCGTCGTATTTGTAATAGGTGCAGGCGTCGTAATCGCGCAATACAGGCAGCTCAGGGTTCAACCCCGCTACCCCCTCAAACAGCACGTAGTAGTGCTCGCAGGCATGGAGCGGCAGGTTCACCCCCACCGAGGCCGCGAGATCACGCGACCACATGCCGCCGCAGATCACCACGTAGCGGCTGCGAATCTCACCCTCAGCCGTGCGCACGCCCGTGACCTCGTCACCGTCACGCAGGATCGCCTCGACCTTGGTATCGGTGAAAATCCGCGCACCGCGACGCTTCGCCCCTTTTGCCAGCGCTTGAGTGATATCTACCGCGTTGGCGTAGCCGTCCGAGGGAATGTGGATGCCACCAAAGAGGTCGTCGGTCTGTATCAGGGGATACTTCTCGGCAATATCAGCCACCGACAGCACGTTTACCTCGAGCCCGAACACCTTGGCCATGGAGGCGCTGCGCTTGAGCTCTTCGAACCGTTCGGCGGTGGCCGCGATCGAGATCGAACCACACTGGCGGTAACCGGTGGCTTGCCCTGTCTCCTCCTCGAGGCCGCGGTAAAGCTGGCTCGTGTAGCGCGCGAGCTGGGTCATATTGATCGAGTTACGCAGCTGCCCCACCAAGCCCGCCGCGTGCCAGGTGGTGCCGCTGGTCAGCTCCTTGCGCTCAAGGAGCACCACGTCCTGGATGCCCGCCTCGGCGAGGTGATACGCCACAGACACGCCAATGACGCCGCCACCGACAACAACCACTTCACAGCGATCGGTTAACGCCGCCATCAGCTGGCCAACCGCTCGTTGGCGGGGTCGTAGATGGGTTCAGCCAAGACCGTGGCACGACAGCGCGCGTCGAGCAGGCCAATATCGATTACCGAGCCCGGTTCGGCCTGCTCGGGAGGCACGTAACCAAAGCCGAGGCTCTTCTCAACCGCATAGCCATAACCACCGGACGTGGTCACGCCCAAGCATGTATCACCGAGGAAAATCGGCTCACCACCGCGCACGTCGGCATCCTCCGCCTCCACCTCAAAGTAGACGAGTCGAAGCGGACCGGCGGCGTGGTTTTCGGTGGCGGCTTTACCCACGAAGTCATTCTTGGCGCTCGCGTAGAAGCGCGCCATGTCTGCCTCGAGCATGGTTACCTCGTTGGTCAGCTCCGCGCCCCAGCCGCGGTAGCCCTTTTCCATGCGCAAGCTGTTCATGGCATAGAGCCCAAAGTCAGCAATGCCGTGGCCCTCGCCTGCTGCCCATATCGCCTCATAGAGCGCCGGCAAATCCACCATCGCAGGATGGAGCTCCCATCCCAACTCGCCCACATAGTTGATGCGCAGAGCTAAGGTGGGGATGCCCGCGATCTCGATCTGCTGCGCCGTCCGCCAGGGGAAATCGGCGTTCTCCAAAGAGGCGTCGGTCAGACCGCTCAGCACATCGCGCGCCTTGGGCCCAGCCAAGACGATCACACCGCGCTCCTCGGTGGTATTACGGATCTCGACCTGCTCACCCTTTTCCATCTGCTGCACCAAGTGGTCTAGGTCTCTGAGCTCGGCGCTGGCGGCAGAGAGGAGATAAAAGTGCTCGCCAGAAATCCGTGTCACGGTGGCCTCGCCGAGGATGCGGCCATTTTTTGAGAGGAAGTGCGCCAATGCGATACCACCGTCCCGCCGCGGCATGCGATTGGCCAAAACGCGATTCAGGAAGGCCTCGGCATCGGCGCCGGTCACGTCGTATTTAGCGAAGCCAGTGAGGTCGATGAGTCCTACCCGTTCGCGCACGGCCTGGCATTCATCGCGGACCACCTCGAATACATTATTGCGTCGGTAGCTGTGCTCCTCCTCGCGGCCATCTAGAGAGAACCACTTGGGCCGCTCCCAGCCAAAGGTCTGGGTGTGCACCGCGCCCTTGGCTTTCAGGGTGTCGTGAAGCGGCGTCAACCGGCAGTCGCGGGCCGCGGGGAATTCCTCACCAGGCAATGGCGTAGCATAGGTCAGGCCATAATCCTGAAAGCCCTTGGCGTGCATATAGGCGCGATCCGCAAAGTCGCCAAAGCGGCGCGGATCAAAGCCCGTCATGTTGATTTCCGAATCGCCGTAAATCATCCACTGGGCGAGATATTTACCGCAACCGGCACCCTGGGCGATGCCGAAGGAAGAACCGCAGCAGAGCCAGAAGTTCTCGATGCCGGCGACAGGTCCGAGTAGCGGCGGCCCGTCGGCTGAGTGGGGGATGGCGCCGTTCACGATGCGCTTGATGCCCGCCTCTAACATCGGTGGCATACAGTTCATCGCCCGCTCGAGCCAGGGCATGAGTCGGTCGAGGTCATCGGGGAACAGCTCGCTATCAGAGGACCACGGCGGCAACCCGTCGGGGCCCCAGGCCTCGGTCAGCCCCGTCGACTCATAGATACCGATCAGCCCCGACTTCTGCTCTTGGCGGATATAAGCCGAGGCATAAGGGTCGCGCATGACCGGGAACTCCTCGTCCCGGTCGATAAATTCCTGAATCGCACCAGTGACGATGTAGTGGTGCTCCATATTGCAGATCGGCAAATCCGCACCCACCATCTGCGCCACCTGCCGCGCAAAACTGCCCGCCGCGTTCACCACGATTTCACAAGTGACCTTGCCCTGCTCGGTATCGACCTCCCACTCCCCCGAGGGCAACCGGTTGATGTCCATCACCCGGTTGTGGCGCACGATCTTCACGCCCATGTCGGTGGCACCGCGGGCCATGGCATTGGTCAGCCCCGAGGGGTCAGCGTGACCGTCGTCCATGGTCCAGGCGCCTGCGATCACACCGTCAATATCGTAGAACGGGTTGAGCTCTTTGATTTTGGCGGGGTCGATGATCTCCATGCGGAAGCCGACGTTATCCGCAATGCCCTTCATGGAGTGGAACCAGTCGAGATCCGCCTGCTGGCGCGCGATGCGAATACCGCCCGAGGCATGCCAGCTCACGTACTGGCCGGTCTTCTCTTCCAGCGTGGGATAGAGACGATTCCCGTAGTCATGAATTTTGGCGAGGTTGTAGTTGCCGACCAGGCTGGGGCACTGCCCTGCTGCGTGCCAAGTTGACCCTGAGGTGAGCTCGCTCTTCTCGATCAACATCACGTTGGTCTCGCCTTCCTCGGCGAGGTGATAGGCGAGCGCCACACCCATGATGCCGCCCCCGACGATCACGATACGGGCCTGAGAATCTATCGACATACCACACCCCCTTTCTTATGGTCGGGAGCGTACCTCTCCTTGCAAAAAAGCGTCAATCCATTTACTCATCTCTCGCCGGATTGGCTGGGGACTCCTGAGTGTGATGCTCAAAGCCTCCCGGGCTGGCACTCAAAAAAAACAGCTACCGATGCGCGCGATGAGCTCGCTTACCGGCCATCGCGAAACCCGATAGGATGTTAAAAAAATAATCATTGAGACAGGGACTTGAGCAATTTACTGGCAGTGTTGGGCGGCTGCGGCGGAATCGGACGCACCGTGGTGCAGGAGGCGCGAGCGCGTGGCTATGACGTCGCGGTGCTGGACTTGCCGGCCTCGCTCGCCGCCCACCCCCCGCCGGGCGAGACACTCTCTATTGCGCTGGACGCCACGCAGGACCAGCAGGTCGCTGATGCGGCCACCACCCTGCGCGAGCAAGCGCCGACCCTGAAGGGCTTTGTGAATGCCTGTGGCTTTCTGACCCAGCGAGTACCTACGCTTGAGATAGCACCTGATAACTGGGCTGAGAGCATCGAAGGTAATTTGACCTCGGCTTTTTACAGTGCCCGACATTTTGCACCACTCATTGCCCCGGGCGGGGCCATGGTGGTAGTCGGCTCCGGCCTCGGCGCGTCCCCCCGCCCGGACTACGGCGCCTATGCCGTTGCGAAAGCGGGCATAGCGGCGTTAATACGGCAACTGGCGCTCGAACTCGCACCGGATATCCGCGTCAACTGCGCAGCGCCATCAGCCGTCGACACCGCTTTTTTAACCGGGGGTACAGGCCGCTCCCGCGGCTCAGATATCCCGGTACTGGATCGTGACGCCGTCGCCGCGAGCATTCCGCTAAAGCGGTTGGCCACTCCCGAGGACATTGCCGACCCCATTTTGTTTCTGCTCTCGGACCACGCCCGCTACATCACCGGTCAGACCCTGTATGTCAACGGCGGGGCTTACATGCCCTGATGCATACGCTGATCCATAAGCCCATGTACCGCTACCTTCTCACGCTGTTCATCACCGCCTTACTCCTCTATGGCACCGCGTCCGCAGCAGAGAACACGTTGCGTATGGGCTCTTACATCAATGCCCGCAGCATTGGCATCTCTCAGGTGATCAGGCCCTGGGCCGATGCGGTGCAAGCAGAGACCGGCAATGCGGTGACGATCGTCGAATACTGGGGGGGCTCACTGGGAAAGTCTCCGGCCAAGCAGTTCGAATTGGTGAAAAGCGGCGTGCTGGACATTGCCTGGATTCTGCCCGGCTATACGCCAGGGCAGTTCCCCGAGATGGGATTGTTTGAACTCCCCTTCCTGTTTGATACCGCACTGGAGGCAGCCACCGTCGGTTGGCAGCTGCACGACGCAGGCCTGCTCACGGGATTCGATGGCGTAAGGCTCATCGGGTTCTTCAGCACAGCCCCCAATGGCCTCTTCATGCGCCGCTCAATCGACACCCCCCTCGAGATGAACGGCTATAAGATCCGGGCCGTCGGCGCGATTCACTCGGACTGGTTGAATACCTTGGGCGCTGCGGCCCAGACCATGAGCGCAATCGATATGAATCAGGCGCTGGGTCGGGATATCGTCGATGGCGGCATCCAGGGCTGGTCGGGCATGCGCACCTTCGGTAGCTTCCCGCTGGTCGAACAGGCCTGGGATATCCCCGTGGGCATGACCCCTTTTCTGCTGCTCATTAACGAGGAAAGCTGGCAAAGACAGCCCGCATCCGTGCAGCGCGCCATGCTGCACCACGGCGGACTCCGCATTGCCCGTAGTAGCGGTCGGGCCTATGCCGCCATCAACCAGCAGATTCGCGCCGCACTCAGGGAGGCTGACAAACCGGCCCTGATCACACCCGATGCCGCAACCCAGCAGGCGCTGGTGGAACGCACACAAGCACTGCACACCGCCTGGATGAGCGCATCGAGCGACAGACGGAAAACCTATCGCGCTGCACAGATGTTTCTCTCGCAACTGCGAGCCGAAACACCACCGGTCTCCGGAGGCACCGCGCCGTGACCTGGTTGCATAGACTGAATCAGCGTGCAACCACGGTCACCCAGAGAATCGCGCTGCTCGGCTTCACCGGTCTGGTACTGATCGCCCTGCTCACCTTTTATGATGGCGCGGCCCGCTATCTTGACCTGCCGCGCGTCACCGGCTTTTCCGACTTCGGCGAGCTCCTGTTTCCCATCGTGATTGCCTCCTGTTTTCCCGCCCTGCTCATCCAGCAGAAAAACCTCACTATTCGTGTACTCGGCCGTTTTGCCGGAGAGAGCGCCGCGCGATGGGGGGACATGGCGGCAGCCTTTGCCGTGCTGGTTTTCTTCATACTGTTGGGCCTGCGATTTGCACAGATGACCCTCGACTTCTATTCCGCGGGGCGCACCACCGCCACTATCGAGATCCCCACGGCTCTTTTCTGGATGATGACTACTTCGATGCTGTTGCTCTGCATCCCCATCCAGCTACTCGTTGTACTCACTCATCTCCGCGATCTCTCTCCGCTGCGGACTCGCCATGACTGACGATATGGCCGTGGGACTCGCGGGCTTTGCTGCCCTGTTTCTGATGATCCTGCTGCAGGTACCTGTGGGCATCGCCATGGCACTGGTGGGCGTTATCGGCACCGGCATTTTGATCGGGCTTGAGCCCGCGCTGGCATTGCTGGCGATCGAGCCCTCCGCGGCGCTGGCATCCGAGAGTCTGGCTATCATTGCCATGTTTCTGGTGATGGGCAACCTCGCCCACGCGGGGGGGCTGTCTGCTGAATTGTATCGGCTGGCAGATGATGTATTCGGTCACCTCAAAGGCGGATTGATCTACGCCACCATTGGCGCCTGCGCCGGCTTTGGCGCGATATCAGGATCCTCGGTCGCCACCACCGCCACGATGGCTCGAGTGGCACTCCCCGAAATGCTGGACCGGGGGTACGCACGCTGGATAGCGGCCGGCGCGATCGTCGCCGGCGGCACCCTGGGCATGATTATTCCCCCCTCGCTAGTGCTGATTCTCTATGGCGTGCTGACAGAGAACTCAATCATCGCGTTGTTTCTTGCTGCCATCGTGCCGGGCTGCCTGGCAGTGATCTTTTACTTCGTCTCGGTCGGTGTCACGGTACGCCTCGTGCCAGCGCTCGCCCAAACCGGCCCGAGGAGACCCCTGAAGGCACAGCTGACCACGCTCCGACAAAGCTGGGGTGTCCTCACGCTGATTATCGCGGTCACAGGCGGCATCTACGGCGGCGTATTCACCGTGCCCGAGGCGGCGTCGGTGGGTGCCAGCCTCGCCTTGATGCTGGGCATTATCAGAAAAAAGCTGACCCACGCCAGCTTTTTCGAGAGCTTGTCAGAAACCGCCTCCAGCACCGGCATGATCTTCATCATTATTATCGGCGCCTCCATCTACGCCTACTTTGCCACGCTGTCGGGCCTTCCCACTGCAGCGGTTCAGGGGATCCAGAGTCTTGGCTTGCCGGATTGGGCCCTGCTCGGGGCGTTGTTGCTTCTCTACCTCATGCTCGGCGCCTTCTTCGATACGATCGCGGCCATGGTCCTCACACTGCCGGTGGTCTACCCGCTGATTATCGGCATGGGCTACGACCCCATCTGGTGGGGCGTCATTAACATTGTGGTGCTGGAGTTGGGCATGATCACACCGCCCTTTGGTATCAACGTGTTTGTGCTGCACGGCATGCACAGTGACGTGCCCCTCGGGCAAATCTACCGCGGCGTTGTGCCCTTCCTGATCGCTGACCTTCTCAGGTTGGGCCTGCTGGTCAGTGTTCCGGCACTGAGCCTGTGGCTGCCCCAACAGCTCGGATGGCTTTAGCCTTTCACTCGAGAACCATCAACAACTTATGTTGTCTCTGCTTGGCAGCGACTCCCGGTTATGGTGGTCGAATAGCGGCCGGTTAACCGTGCTGCGACGAACGCCAATTTTTCAGTTTTTGATGTCGCTTTTGGTCTAATTGGTGTCGGTTTAATCCAATCCTGAAACCCCCAATCGCTCCACAGTAGCGCCCATCAACAGAGGGGGCTCAACGGCGAAAAAAGTACCGTTTTGCGGGCTTTGCCAGTAACATGGACGGGTGCTTTCGGGCTTCGTCTTGGCCCGGTCACATAGAGCGTTAGCACCCACAGAGGTGGCTCAATGAGGCCGGAACAGAGGCAAGAGGTGAGCGACATCTCGTGATGGAAGTAGCGCGATGAGTGAACGTGCGAGCAGGCGAAAAGGCGGGGGTCGGGCCGGACGACGTGAGGCCCGGGGCCAGTCTGCCACCGCCGCGGCGCCCTTCATCGAGCGTAACATCCCCTACGTTGAAATCCTCAGCGAAGAAAACCTGCAACTGATCGAACACAATGCGGACCGGCTATTGGCAGAGATTGGTATCGATTTTCTTGACGACCCCGAAGTCCTCGACCTGTTTAAAGACGCCGGCGCCGATATCGATGGCACCCGGGTGCGCTTCCCCACCGGCATGTGCCGACAGATTATTCAGTCGAGCGCGCCCAGTGAGTACGTGCAGCATGCCCGCAACCCCTCGCGCAGTGTTACCATCGGTGGCAAGCGCACTGTGCTGGTACCTGCCTACGGACCGCCCTTCGTCCACGACCTCGACAAGGGCCGCCGCTACGCCACGATCGAAGACTTCCAGAACTTTGTGAAGCTCGCCTACATGGCGCCCGGCATGCACCACTCGGGCGGCACCGTCTGCGAGCCCGTGGACCTACCGGTGAACAAGCGTCACTACGACATGGTCTACAGCCACTTCAAGTACAGCGACAAGCCGTTGATGGGCTCGGTGACGCACTGGCGTCGGGCACAAGACTCGGTCGACATGGCCAAAATCGTGTTCGGCGATGAGTTCGTCGATCAGAACTGCGTGCTGACCAGCCTCATCAACGTGAATTCGCCGCTGGTTTTCGACGGCACCATGCTCGGTTCGCTCAAGGTCTACGCCAAGAACAATCAAGCGACGGTGGTCTCACCCTTTATCCTCTCGGGCGCCATGTCACCCGTAACGGTGACCGGCACCGTGACTCAGATACTCGCCGAAGCGATGGCAGGGATTGCCCTTACACAGCTGATTCGCCCTGGCTGCCCGGTGATTTTCGGCACCTTCGCGGCCGCAGTTTCCATGGCCACGGGCGCGCCGACCTTCGGTACACCGGAGCCGAGCATGGTGATTTACGCCGCAGGCGCCCTGGCACGCCGGCTGGGCGTGCCCTTCCGCAGCGGCGGCGGCCTGTGTGGCTCCAAGCTGCCTGATGCGCAGGCGGCCTATGAAGCCGCCAATACGCTCCAGACCTCCGCACTGGCCGGCGTCAACTTCATGTTGCACACCGCCGGCTGGCTCGAGGGCGGGCTCGCCATGGGCTATGAGAAATTCATCATGGACTGCGATCAGGCGAGCATGATCGCCGTGCTCCTGAACGGCGTAGACGTCTCAGAGAACGGCCAGGCGATGTCGGCTTTTAAAGAGGTGGGGCCGGGCAAGCACTTCCTGGGCTCGGCACATACGCTGGCCAACTTCGAGACCGCCTTCTATCGATCCACCGTGGCAGACAACAACAGCTACGAGCAGTGGTCTGCCGAGGGCAGCCTCGATGCAGCACAGCGCGCCAATACACTGTGGAAACAAATGCTGGCCGAGTACCAGGCTCCAGAGCTGGATCCGGCTATTGATGAAGCACTACAGGCATTTATGACGGAACAGAAAGCGTCATTTGCCGACCGGGATTACTGAGAGGAGATCCTGCCATGTCAGAAGAAGAAGACGATATCGTTCTGTCGGAGCTTTCGGACGAGGACCTCGTCCAGCAGATGCACGATGACCTGTATGACGGGCTGACGGAAGAAATCGTGGAAGGCACCCAGATCCTGCTGGACCGCGGCTGGGGTGCTGAGGATGTGCTGGGCAAGGCGCTTGTAGATGGTATGACCATCGTCGGTATCGATTTCCGCGACGGCATCCTGTTTGTGCCGGAGGTACTCCTCGCCGCCAACGCCATGAAGGGCGGTATGGCGATCCTCCGACCCCTGCTCGCCGAAACCGGCGCCAAGCCGATCGGCACGATGGTGATCGGCACCGTCAAAGGCGACATCCATGACATCGGTAAGAATCTCGTCGCGATGATGCTCGAGGGCGCGGGCTTTGAGGTCCACGACATTGGGATCAACAATGCCGTCGAGGATTACCTTGCCGCACTTGAGGAGCACAAACCGGACATCCTTGGTATGTCGGCCCTACTCACCACCACCATGCCTTACATGAAAGTGGTGATCGACACGCTGGCCGAGAAGGGCTTGCGCGATGATTACATCGTGCTGGTTGGCGGCGCGCCGCTCAACGAGGAGTTTGGGCAGGCTGTGGGCGCAGATGCCTACTGCCGCGATGCCGCTGAAGCCGCCACCACCGCCGTGCGCATGGTGGGTGAGCGCCGCCTGGCGCAGAGCGCCTGACCTTCACGGCGATGCCGGCCTCCATTCTGGTCATCGCCTGCGGAGCCCTCGCGCGGGAAATCGGCGCGCTGAAAACGGCCAACGGCTGGGATCATCTGGACATTCAGTGTCTCGATGCCGCGTTGCATAACCGACCTGAGGAGATACCCGGGCGCGTCGAAGAACTGCTCGAGCACTACTCCGAGCAATACGATCATCGATTTGTGGCGTATGCCGATTGTGGGACTGGTGGAAGGCTTGATGCCGTGCTAGAGCGTTGGCAGGTAAAGCGTTTGCCTGGCGCCCACTGTTACGAATTTTATGCAACGGCTGGCGTGTTTCACGCGCTGGCAGACGCCGAGCCGGGCACGTTTTATCTCACCGATTTTTTGGTGCGGCATTTTGATCGATTGGTAATCGAGGACTTAAAGCTGAACACGCATCCCACGCTGCGCGACACACTATTCGCTCACTACACTCGGGTGGTGTACCTCGCGCAAACCGATGACACCGCATTAGTGGCTGGCGCCCAGCGCGCAGCCAATCAGCTTGCCCTGCCCCTAGAGGTGATTCAGACCGGCATGGGGGACCTGCAGTCGGCGATGGCTGCTCAAGTACTGCGTTGGCAGGATTCTCAAGCGAGTCTGAGCGGCAAAGGAGCGGCCCATGCAGCGCATTGATATTTTGTGGCGCGACATCCCCTCACAGGTGCTGATCAAGCGCGGCCGTGACCGCGGCAAGTACATGCTGACCGCCCGCTTTCAGGAGGCCATTGACCGCGCAGCGATGCGCGCCGGCAAAGGCGGCAGCGACGCTTACCTGGAAGAGTGGCGCCGGGTTACCACAAGCATTGAGGCAGAGGGCGCACTCGAAGAGATCGCGCAGCGTCTGGGCGAGGAAATCGAGTCGCAGGTATCCGACGAGCAACTCGCGGTAATGGTCAAACAAAAAGGGTTTGCCGAGGTGGCCGAATGAAAACGATCAGGCTCTGGTCCATTCGCAACGCCGGCTGGCTGAAAAAGTGCTACGCCTTACTGGAAGGCACCCTCGCCCTTTTCAACCCACTATTGAAGGCGATCGGCCACGAACGGCTAGACAAGCCCTTTGCCGCGGTGGAAGGCGCGGTAAAAGGCTTGTTGTTTGATTCGCAATCCTGCGGGCAGTGCACACTGGGTGAGACGGGCATGGCCTGCCCCATGAACTGCCCCAAAACCCTGCGCAATGGGCCCTGTGGCGGCGTGCGCCAGAACGGCGGTTGCGAAATCAAACCCGAGATGACCTGTGTCTGGGTCAACGCCTGGGAGGGCAGCCAGAAAATCGGCACCCCCGAAGACACTATCAATATCATCCAGCCGCCGGTGGATAACCGCTTGAAAGGCCGCAGCGCCTGGCTCCGCGCCCTGCGAATCCGCACGGGTGAATCGTCATGAAGTTCGACGACGAACCCGCCCCCGGCGAAAACCTGCCGATCCTGCCCGGGCATACCTCCCCCGGCCGTTTTGAGCGTGTGCTGCGGGCCGGTCAGTTTGCGGTCACGGCGGAAATTGCGCCGCCGGACTCGGCAGACCCTGCAGATGTCTATGAGCGTGCCGCCTTATTTGATGGCTACGTCGATGCCATCAACGCCACCGACAGCTCAGGCGCCAACTGCCACATGTCGAGCATGGGGATCTGCTCTCTGCTCACCCGACGCGGCTACGCCATGATCCTGCAACAATCCTGCCGCGACCGAAACCGCATTGCCATGCAGGGCGACGTCCTCGGTGCTGCGGCCATGGGTGTGTGCAACATTCTGTGCCTGAGCGGCGACGGCGTGCAGTCGGGCGACCACCCCGAGGCGAAGCCCGTGTTCGATATGGACAGCATCTCGGCACTGGGCATGGTGCGTCATATGCGCGATGAGCAGCAGTTTTTGAGCGGCCGCGCGATCAGTGCGCCACCGCGACTGTTTCTGGGCGGCGCTGCGAATCCCTTTGCGCCGCCTCTGGATTTTCGGCCCCATCGCATGGCCAAAAAAATCGCCGCCGGTGCGCAGTTCATCCAGACCCAGTACTGCTTTGACGTGGAGCGCATGAAGACCTTTATGGCGCAGGTGCGCGACATGGGTCTGCTTGAAAAAGCGTACGTGCTGGCCGGCGTCGGTCCCCTCGCCTCCGCCAAGGCCGCGGAGTGGATCCGTAAGAACGTCGCCGGTGTGCACATTCCTGATGACGTGATCAAGCGTCTGGCCGGCGCCGAGAATCAAAAGCAGGAAGGCGTGGATCTCTGCGTCGATTTGATCGAGCAGGTGCGCGAAATCGAAGGCGTCAGCGGCGTACACATCATGGCCTACCGGATGGAAGACCGGATTGGCGAGATTGTGACCCGCTCCAATGTACTCAGCGGGCGCGAACCTTGGCGACCGGCCGCTTAAACGGTCTCCTTAAAGCGCATTAAGACACCTTTTTTATTAACGACAAGATCAGGCAACACTCATGACCACAACCACCATCAGTTCCGCCACCCGTGAAGTCCACATCGGCTTTGACCAGCCCTTTGTCATTATCGGCGAGCGCATTAACCCCACCGGGCGCAAAATTCTCGCGGAAGAAATGAAGAACGGTGACTACAGCCGGGTCAAGGCCGACGCGCTGGCGCAGGTCGAGGCCGGGGCTCATATGCTGGATGTGAACGCCGGTATCCCGCTGGCCGACGAGCCGCGCATTCTGGCCAAGGCGGTGCAGCTGGTGCAGTCTATTACCGATGTGCCGCTCAGTATTGACTCCTCCATCGTCGAAGCCCTTGAGGCGGGCCTTGCGGTGTATCAGGGTAAGGCGCTGGTGAACTCGGTGACCGGCGAAGACGAAGTGCTCGAGCGCGTGCTGCCTCTTGTCGCCAAGCACAATGCCGCGGTGGTCGCGATCTCCAACGACGAGACCGGCATTTCCGAAGACCCCGACGTGCGCTTTGCGGTGGCCAAAAAAATCGTCGAACGGGCTGCAGATTACGGCATCCCTCACAGCGATGTCGTGGTCGACCCGCTGGTCATGCCCATCGGCGCCATTAACACCGCCGGCGTGCAGGTGATGGCGCTGGTCCGGCGCCTGCGGGATGAGCTCAAGGTGAACACTACCTGCGGTGCATCCAACGTGAGCTTCGGCTTGCCCAATCGCAACGGCATCAATTCCGCCTTCCTGACCATGGCGATGGGCGCGGGCATGACGTCAGCGATTACCAGCCCACTACACGCCGAGGTCATGCAGGCCGTGCGCGGTGGCGATGTGATGATGGGGCACGACCCCGATTGCACGAACTGGATTCGCGCTTACCGTGAGCCGGCTGCCGAAGGCGAAGGCCGTGGCGGCCGTCGCGCCGGCCGTGCCGGGCGACGCCGGAGCGCCTGATCCTTGGCTGAGGGCGACGTCAAAGTTCTGTTTATGCCCTCAGGCCGCCGCGGGTTCTTTCCCCGCGGCACCCCACTTTTGGACGCTGCCCGCAGTCTCGGAGTCGATATTGACTCGGTCTGCGGCGGCCGGGGCCTTTGCGGTCGCTGTCAGATCTCTTGTGTGACCGGGTCCTTTGCCAAACACCAGATTGAATCTGACGTCGACCACCTGTCACCCTTCTGTGCCACCGAAGAGAAATTTGAAGAGCGCAAAGGGCTCCTGAAAGCCGGCCGCCGACTCAGCTGTCACACCACCCTGCTTGATGACGCGGTGATTGATGTTCCAGCGGAAAGCCAGGTGCACCGGCAGATCGTGCGCAAGGAGATGGAGTCCCGGGATATCCGGCTCGATACCGCCACGCGGCTCTACTACGTGCAGATCGATGAACCGAGCCTTGAAGACCCTCGCGGTGAAATGCAGTTTTTGTTTGAAGCATTGGAACGCGAGTGGGGTGTGACCGGGCTCACGTTGGCTCACTCTCAACTACATGCCCTGCAGGCCGCGCTGGCGCGCGAAGATCGCGGCGTCACGGTGGCGGTCTATCAGGAACATTTGATTACGGGCATCTGGCCGGGTCTATTTGACCAACCTCGCGGTATTGCCATTGACGTCGGCTCGACCACCGTGGCGGCGCACCTTTGTGATTTGAACTCGGGCGAGGTATTGGCCTCTGCGGGCGTGATGAACCCCCAGATCCGCTACGGTGAGGACCTGATGAGCCGCGTCTCCTACGTCATGATGCACCCCGAAGGCGCCGAACTGCTGACCAGCGCGATTCGTGAAGCCATCAATGGGCTCTTTGTGGAGCTCACAAGCGAGGCGTCGAGTCAGATCGAGGATATACTTGAAATCGCCCTGGTGGCGAACCCGATCATGCACCACATTGTGCTGGGCATTAACCCGGTCAACCTCGGTACGGCGCCCTTCGCGCTGACCACGAGTGACGCGATTGACACTCGCGCCGCGGAGATGGGTCTGAGCGCGCACCCTGAGGCACGGCTCTACTGCCTGCCCTGCATCGCAGGCCATGTGGGTGCGGATGCGGCGGGCGTAATCCTCGCTGAGGCACCGGATCGGAGTGAGGCGATGACCCTCGTGGTCGACGTCGGCACCAACGCCGAGATCGTGCTGGCCAACAATGAGCGGTTACTGGTGTGCTCAAGCCCCACGGGACCGGCCTTTGAAGGGGCACAGATCAGCAGCGGTCAGCGCGCGACGATCGGCGCCATTGAGCGCGTGCAAATCGACCGCGACACGCTGGAGCCCCGCTTCAAGTGCATCGGCAGTGAACTGTGGTCAGACGAGCCCGGCTTTACCGAGGCCATGTCGGGCACAAGTGTGACGGGCATTTGCGGCTCGGGAATTATTGAGGTGGTGGCCGAGATGTACCTCGCCGGCATTCTCTCAACCGACGGCGTCGTGAACGGTGCGTTGGCTGAGCGCACCCAGCGCATCAAAGCCGACGGGCGCACCTTCTCCTATGTGTTGCACGCATCCAGAAACCCAGAAGTTTCCGATGTACTGGTGACTCAAAATGACGTGCGGCAGATTCAGCTCGCTAAAGCAGCCCTCTACGCCGGCATCAAGCTCTTGATGGACGAGATGGGTGTGAGTACCGTAGATCGGATTCGTCTCGCTGGCGCCTTCGGCAGTTACATCAGCGTCAGCCACGCCATGGTGCTGGGGCTCATCCCCGACTGCGGCCTGGAGCAGGTCACCTCGGCAGGGAACGCCGCCGGGGCCGGGGCCCGTATGGCGTTACTGGATCGCAACGCACGCCTTGAAATCGCAGCCACCATTGCCAAGGCCGAGCGCATTGAAACCGCGGTGGCAGACGACTTCCAAGCCCACTTCGTGGGCGCCATGGGTTTACCTCATCAGAGCGACCCATTCCCGAATCTTTTCTCGGTGGTGGTCCCGCCGGAAGCCAAAGTGGTTGAATCTGGAGACGCGCCCAAACGGCGACGTCGTCGCACCTCGCGCGCCGGCCTCAGAAGTTAGCACCATGTCTGCGCTGTCACCAGCAGTTAAGGTGCTTCCGCTCCCCGGATCGACCCTCTGATCGTTGTGAAGATTCTTAAGATCACACTTCTCCAGCACGATCTGAAGGTCAAAGGCACCTGGTTGGCGCAGCCCTACATTGAGGGGCACTACGACCCGGCGGGTGGAGTGACTATTGAGGGCGGGCATATTGCCTTACCGGTTGGATCCGGGCTGGGCATCACACCTGACGCCGACGCGTTCACCCGGGAGGTCTGCACATTCTGAATCACGCCGCGGTGGGCGCGACAGAATGCGATAAAAGCCAGACGGGGCGCTGACAATGCCTTGTCAGACGCGTTTTGAATAGCTTACATTGCGAATGAGTTTGCAAGTCTTCCCGTGGTGATAAAGAGCGCTTCATGACCTACTGTCTGGCCATTCAATTGGACGAGGGACTCGTCTTTTGCTCGGATTCACGCACCAACGCCGGGGCCGACCGGGTAAGCACCTACAGCAAAATGCACCGCTTCGCCGTTCAGGGGGACCGCTCGCTGATTCTGCTCACCGCAGGCAATCTTGCGACCAGTCAGGCCGTCGTGTCGCAGATTCAGCGAGACTTAGAACAAAACGCCGAGTTCAACATCTCGGATGCCAAGTACGTATCAGATATTGCTGAATACATCGGGCAACTCAATGTTGCCGAGCAGGAGAAGCACCGGCGGCCGGGCGGGCCCGATGCCGAGGGTTTTGATGCCAGCGCCTCCTTTATTTTGGGCGGGCAGGTAAAGGGCCAGCCCAGCGAGCTCTATTTGATCTATCCCGAGGGCAACCACATTACCGCCTCGGAGCAGCACCCCTACCTTCAGATTGGTGAGACCAAATACGGCAAGCCGATTCTGGACCGCATCATCCAACCCGACACATCACCCGAGATTGCCATGCGCTGCGGTCTGCTATCGATTGACTCCACCATGCGCTCAAACGCCACGGTTGGCCCACCGCTGGAGTGTCTGTTCTATCGCAACGACAGCCTCGACGGCTTTCAGCACTACATCAAGCTGGAAGAGAACCACCCTTATCTGACCCGTATACGTCAGACCTGGGACGAGAGTATTCGATCAGCGTTTCAACAGTTACCCAGTCTCACTGAAGTGTTCGAAGCCGACTGATCATCGCGTCCACATAAGCCAGTTTGTTATGCACCTGTGCGCTGATCACAAAGGGATAGGCATCCTCGCGGCCGACACTCTGGTTCATCTCATTCAAGCCCACGCTGACGACCTGCCACTGGGAGATACGCTCGACAAACGCGCTGGCTAGGGGCGGCATCTCGATCAGGCCATGCGCGTGGGCCGTCTCCAGCGCGTCGTGCATCAGCAAATAGTGACTCCAGGTCTCCGCCCAGTCCTCGAGGGGGTGGGAGCTGGCGTAGGCGCTGATGTAGCGCTGCTCCCAATCAGACAGCGGCCCTTGATCGTAATAGTGTTCAAGAGACTGCCGATACTCTGCACTCGCATCGCCAAATAAATCGGCGAACATCCCCGTCGCCTTCTCGTCGTCTGACAGTAGCGACCAAAAATAATGCCCCGATTCGTGCCGAAAGTGCCCCAGTAGCGTTCGGTAGCGCTCGCGCAGCTCGGCTTGGGCTGCCGTGCGGGCCACGTCATCCGCCTCCAACACGTTGATCGTGATCACACCCCCGGCAAAGCCTGAGGTGATAAACGTATCCGGGTAGGCCTCGGGTTGGGTGCGCGCATCATCCAGAAAATCGAACAACAGACCCCGCCCGAGGTCTTGCCAACCGTCGGTCATCGGCAGCTCCAGCCGATACAGCGAGTACAACAGCCGCTTCTTGGCCCGCTCCAGTGCGGCCCAACGCTCCGTATTATGTGGTAGCGCGAGGTTGGGGATGGTGCGATTAAAGTGGCAAGCCCGGCATAACGACTCAGCGGACGCTGCAGGTCTCAACCAGTTGCAGACGCCGTGATCATGATTGTCGCAGTAGGTCAGATCCGAGCGGCCCTCAAGGGGCACCATCGTCATGCTGTCGGGGTCAAAGCCCACGCGTGCACCGCAGTTCAGACACTGGTGGTTATCGAAGAAAATGGGTCCACCACAGGTGCATTGAAAACGCCTCATGCGCCCTCCCAGCTGAACCAGGTCGCGTGGATCGCCGCATCCAGGCTGCTCAGTTGGACCTGAAAATCATCGATGTAGTGATGTAATTCGTCGCTGGTTAGGTGCTGGGCATCCAGTCGGCTCAGGCGTCGACGAAGCCGTTCATTGGCGCGAATGGCTAGGTCATGATTACTGAGCCGCATTAGCTCTTTTCGGGTCTCGCGCACAAAGTACTTGATCGAGCGCGGAAAGGTGGCGCTCAAAAATATGAAATTAAGCGCCGCATCTTTCTCAACGATGGGCCCAACCTCTCGACGATAGGCTGCCGCCGCTGACAGTGCCTGCAACAAGGCCCCCCAGAGGAGCGGGTCGATGGCGCCGAAGCGGCCGGCGCGTTCCATAATGTCACCGGCGCCGACGTCCATTATGCGTGTCGTCATGTCGGCACATTCGACCAGCCGACCCAATTTGATGAAGCCGTAGGCATGATCCCGCGGCAGGGAGGCACCCAGCAGGCCGTTGATCATCTGACACCGCGCAATGACCTCGGTGAGGAAGTCATGACGGTTGCGTCGCCCCGATGCGTTGCTGGCGTGGGCCTCTACAAAAAGGTGGAGTTCGTTCACCAGCTCCCAGGCCTCCTCCGGCAGCACGTCGCGGGTAGTGCGCACGTTTTCTCTGGCCGCCCGCACCGCGAAAGGAATCCCACAGCTCGCCTTCTCATCCGCGATCAAAAACCTGAGTACGTTCTGCTCGCTACCGACTTTAAATCGTCTACGGAACACCGGCTGCGCGTCGAGAATATCGATCATGATGTCCCAGGGAGGCTCTGCCCCTTTGGGGATATCCATGATCAAGTGATTGTAGGCCTGTACCAGTCGCGCCGTGTCCTGCGCCCGCTCCAGATATCGGGCCATCCAGTAAAGCCGCTCGGCAACGCTCGAGAGCATGCTCATGCCTTGCCCTCAACGATCCACGTGTCTTTGCTACCGCCGCCCTGGGAAGAGTTCACAACCAGGGAGCCTTTCTTTAGCGCCACGCGAGTCAAGCCGCCAGGGGTCACCCAGCTGTCTTTGCTCTGCAAGATAAAAGGCCGCAGGTCGAGGTGCCTGGGCTGGACCTTGCCATCGACGTAGGTTGGCGCGCTAGAGAGAGATAGCGTGGGCTGGGCGATGTAGTTTCGGGGGTCTTTCTCGATGAGCTGCGCAAACTTACGGTGCTGTGCGGCACTACTGTGCGGCCCCACCATGATCCCGTAACCACCGGACTCATTGGCGGGCTTCACCACCAACTTGGCAATGTTTTTCAGCACGTAGTCCCGATCGCGTTCGCGCATACACAGGTAGGTCGGCACATTCTCGAGCAGCGGCTTCTCGTTCAGGTAATAGCGGATCATCTCCAGCACAAAGGCATAAATGACTTTGTCGTCCGCCACCCCCGACCCCGGTGCGTTGGCAATGGCCACCTTGCCACTGCGCCAGGCGCGCATCAGGCCAGGCACACCCAATACCGAGTCGGGTCGGAATGCCTCAGGGTCCATGAAATCCTCGTCAATACGCCGGTAGATGACATCGACCCGCACCGGCCCGTCAACCGTGCGCATGTAGACGCAATCATCATCACCCACCGTCAGATCGGTGCCTTCCACCAGCTCGGCACCCATCCCCTGGGCTAAAAACGCATGCTCAAAGTAGGCCGCATTGTAGATACCCGGTGTGAGCACGACGATATTGGGACGCTTCGATGCCCTGGGGGATAGCGCCGCCAGCATCTCGTAGAGTTTAAGCGGGTAGTCATCCACCGGGAGAATGCTGTAATTGCGGAACAGCTCCGGTACCGCACGCTTGGTGATTTCGCGGTTCTCCACCATGTAGGAGACCCCCGACGGCACGCGTAAATTATCTTCCAACACGAAGAACCGGCCGCGGTGGTCACGCACCAAATCGCTGCCACAAATATGCGCCCAGGCCCCGAACCGGGGGCTGACGCCCTCGCACTGCGGCTTGTAGTTATCTGAGCCGAGGACGATATCGGCGGGCACGACGCCGTCAGCCAAAATACACTGCCGGTTGTAGACATCGTCGATAAAACAGTTGAGGGCCCGGGTTCGCTGCGCCAAACCTTGACTGACACCAGACCATTCCCGAGCAGAGATGACCCGGGGAATCATGTCGAAAGGCCAGGCCCGATCGATGTTTTCCCCTTCGGTATAGACCGTAAAGGAAATACCCATCTCCTTGATGGCCAGCTCCGCCGCCGCGCGCCGCGCCTGCATCTCCTCTACCGACAGGCTCTTGAAGAAATTCACCGCACGCCGCGCCGCAACCCGCGGGCTACCGCGCTCGGTCATCAATTCATCAAAAAAACGCCCCGTGCTGTAACGGCGCCACGGCTTACTCATCTGGGAACGCCCCGGATCGGCTCAGTCGACAGTCTACCTTGGCCCTACTCTACCCCAGCTGTGGCGCGTCATCCGCAGAACTTGACTATGAAGCGGTCTTATAACGCGACGTGCGGTCATACACCGCATCATCCAACCGGCTACCGAACAGGGAGTCGGGTATCATTTGATAATACGGATCTTGTGTCGGCGTGGTTCGACTCCAGTCGACACGCTCCGAGCGATACGCCATTTTCCAAACGCCATCGCGGCGCTCGTACCGGTCCAGATAGCGACCCGCCACAATGAGATCATCAAATCCGGCCTCGGATTCCACCTTGTGGTAGGCGTGAAAGTAGATCTCACCGAAGGCCTCGTCGCCCTCCACATCAATCAGCGTGTTGCCGATCATGTGTTGGTTCGATGCGTGGTCCTTGAGCGCGCCGACCGCAAACTCAATGAAGCTGGGGGCATCGCCGTTGATAAAGCCGTATTCGCAATAGGCATTATCCCAAAAGACAGACTGCAACAACGCGGCATCGAGTCGATCCAGACCACGCATGTAGCGACACGAGAGCTCGTAAATCGCCTGTTTATCCAGCAAGGTTTGTACGGCTTGGTCCATAGCTGTCGACCTCAAAGTGTTCAAGATGATCGCTGCATCGTGTGCTACATCCGATACGGGATCAACTCCTCCGCCGACAGAGGTCTTATTCAGTGCTGAGTCAATGCTGAGCAAGCCCCGGTGCCGGGGCACGAACAACTCCCTTGTCGACAAGGCCCCCGCTCCGCATACTCGGGGCATGCGACCCACAAACAAAACGTCGGCACACTAAAACAATGGCGAAATCCAAGTCACAACCCGGCGTGGCGCGCGCAGCAGGTAGCACTATTGCCCAGATACTGGCTATCGACGCCAAGCCTGCGCCCGCGCCACTGACCACCGAGGCATATGGGTTTTTGGGTGACGCCGACCTGCCCGCCAGCCGCTACACCTGCCCGGACTTCTTCCATCAGGAAATGTCGGCCATGTGGTCGCGCACCTGGCAGTGGGCGTGCCGCGAAGAGCACATCCCCGGCGTCGGCGATCATTATGTGTATGACATTGGCCCCTACTCCGTGATCATCACTCGAGTGGCCGAGAATCGAATCAAAGCCTTTATCAACAGCTGCACCCACCGCGGCACGCGGCTACTCGGTGAGGAGGGCCCGGGCTTTGGGCAATCGTTTAACTGCCCCTTTCACGGTTGGTCCTGGCATCTCGATGGCGCACTGAAAGATCTGCCGGGTCGCTGGGACTTCCCCCATGTCTGCGAGGCGACCCACTCGCTGCAGGAGGCAGCCTGTGAATCTTGGCAGGGGTTTGTATTTGTCAATCTCGACCTCAACGCCTCGCCGCTCAGCGAGCAGTTAGACGTGCTGCCCGAGCACTTTGCGCACTTTCCTCTCAAGGGACGGTGTATCCGGCTTCATGTACAAAAAGTACTGCCCGCTAACTGGAAGGCCGCGCAGGAAGCCTTCATGGAGGCGTATCACAACTTCACCACCCACGACTCACCCACGGGGGCGAACACCCAGTACGATATTTTTGGGCCCCATGTCAGTCGCTTCATTCACAACATCGGCCACTACTCACCGGAGTCGCTTTCTGACTACCCGGGCGAAAAATGGCGGGAACCGCCTTTGACCGAGCAAGAATTACTGGCGGGGCTACCTGTGACCCAGCGCACACTCGAAGAAGGCGAGACGGCGCGGGCAGTCGGCGCACAGCTGTTGCGCGACGAAATGGGCGCGCAACTCAATGTCGACTTCTCCGGCGTGTCTGACAGCGAGATGCTCGACTCGATCGAGTACCACCTCTTCCCCAATGCCTTTTTCTTTCCCGGAGCGCTGATTTCGATGGCGTATCGTTTCAGGCCCATCGATGACGACGTCGACAGCTGCCTGTTTGAAATCCTGATGCTGGAACCCTTGCCCGAAGGTGCGACGCATCCTGACCCCCCTGAACCCGTGCGCCTCTCGGTGGAGCAGTCCTATACCGAAGTCGACGAACTGGCCTGGCTGGGGGCGGTTTACGATCAAGATACCGGCAACCTGCAGCTACAGCAGCAGGGCCTCAAAGCAACGCGCAAGGGCATTACGCTGGGGAATTATCAGGAGGCGCGGATCAGACGCTTTCACCTGACTTTGGACGAATATCTGCAAGCGCAAACCTAAGGGTGGGCGTCCGAGCTGATCCCCCGTACACTGCGCGCTCACATCACTTTCAATATGTCGCACCGCGCTTTGGTGTTGGGAGCCCCGCATTATGAAACTCGGTTTTCTTCTTGGTTACTCTGGCAAACACATCCACATTCCCATCGATCTGATCCAGCAGGCAGAATCGATGGGCTACGACTCCGTCTGGACCGCCGAGGCCTATGGCAACGATGCGGTCACGTCGGCCGCCTGGGTACTGGCGCAGACCAGCAAGATCCGAGTCGGCACCGCCATCATGCAAATGCCCGCTCGCACCCCCGCGATGTGTGCAATGACCGCGATGTCCCTCGATCAGCTCTCCGGTGGGCGCTTTATCGTGGGTCTGGGTGCCTCCGGCCCGCAGGTGGTGGAGGGTTGGCACGGCGTGCCCTATGGCAAGCCCGTCACGCGCACGAAGGAGTACATCCAGATCATGCGCAAGATCTTTGAGCGCGAGGGCCCGGTGGAATTCGACGGCCAGATGTACCAAATGCCGAACCAGAGTGAGGGCACTACCGGGCTGGGCAAGCCTCTGAAGTCGATCCTCGCTGCGGCGACCGACATTCCGATCTATACGGCATCGATCACCCCTGCCGGCCTGCGCTGCGCAGGTGAGGTAGCGGATGGGGTCTTTCCGGTGTGGATGGACCCCAACAAATACAGCGTGCTGGGTGACGCGATCCACCAGGGCTTCGAGAACGCCGGCAATGGCAAGGGCCTCAAGGATTTTGACGTGGCGCCTTTTGTCACGGTAGCGATGAACGACGACCTCGATGCGGCCTTCGATGCGCTGCGCCCCTGGCTTGCCCTCTACATCGGTGGCATGGGCGCCAAGAACAAAAACTTCTATCACGAGTATGCGACGCGCCTCGGCTACGGCGATGCGGCTGACCAGATTCAGGATCTGTACCTCAGCGGGAAGAAATCCGAGGCGGAGGCCTTGGTGCCCAACGAGCTGCTTGACGAGGTCTCATTGGTTGGCCCCCGCGAGCGCATCATCGAGCGACTCGGCCCATGGAAAGAGGCGGGCAAGCGCGGCGAGGTGGGCAGCATGCTGCTGGGCGTACAAGACCCGGTGGTGCTCGAGCTCCTCGCCAACGAGATGCTCTGAGACAGTCACGCTCTCGTCATGCAGATTAACGGCGCCTGCCTGTGCGGAGACATCACCTGGCAGGCGACTATTGATCCCACGCTGGTGGGCGTCTGTCACTGCACAGACTGTCAGACGGTTGGCGGCTCGGCCTTTCAGTTCACCACCCGCGTTGCGCGAGAGGATTTTGAGTTGCTGAGCGGTGAATTGACGGCCTATGTCAAAGTCGCCGAGAGCGGCAACCCACGCGCCATGAGCTTCTGCGGGCGCTGCGCCACGATGCTCCACACGGGTAATACCGACGACACCGGTCTCCTCTCCCTGCGGCTCGGGGGCTGTGAGCAAAAGCACGAGCTTAGCCCACAGTTTCAGATCTGGTGTCAGTCATCCCTAGATTGGGTAGAGGTGGACGGCGGCATCAAACTGCCGGATCAGGGCGGCGTCAGCGCGCGTTAGGCGCAGTCACTTCGTCACCCTAGCGGCTACGAGTCGGTCAGGCACGTTGCGAGCTCTGCTATTTCCTCACTATCATTGTAGATATGCGGACTCAACCGCATGCCCGTATGACGCAGGTCAAACGCAATACCAGTCTCCCGCATCACATCAGCAATGCTGTGTAACCGCGCCTCGGGGTACTGAAGCACCACCGTCCCACCTCGCAGCGCAGGCTCTCTGGGTGACAGGCAGTGCTCGTCGGTCACGCCGCACAGCAATTGATCCGTCAGGACAAGGTTGTGCTCACGAATGCTTTGAATGCCAATCCGACTCAGCGTATTTAGACTATTTGTCGCAATGACATAAGGCTGAATAGACGGAGTTCCGCCCCAGAAGCGCATCGCATCCGGCGCATATCGAAAATGGCGAATATCGAATTCAAAAGGTGCTTCGTGTGAGAACCAGCCCACATCCTGTGGCTGACACTGGCTTACCTTGTCAGGGGACACCCACAGGAAACCCGCACCCGGGCCGCCACAAAGCCACTTCACACACGACCCAATAAGAAAATCAGCATGCCACTGGTTAAGATCGATAGGCAGTACCCCTGCCGACTGTGCCACATCCACGACACTGATAACGCCGCGCTCACGACACAGTCGGGTAATCTCTGCCACTGGCAGCTGTCGACCGGTGTTGGATTGCACATGAGTAATCAGCGCCATACCAATATCCGCTGACAGCATGTCATGCCACACCTGCAGATCCTGAAGGTCCTGATCTGCCGACAGGTAATGGAGGGTTTGACCCTGCGCGCAGGCTTGCTGCAGCACAAACCCCATAGATGGAAAATCCTCCTCTGAACAGAGCACCCCTTTACGCTCCTTTGCAACGGAGAGACTGCCGACGATCTTGGTCAGCGCACTGGATAAATTGACCTGGGGACAGATATCGTCAGGCTGCCCTCCCAGCAAAGCCGCAACAGCTCCTCTAAAGCCATCAATCACCGATAGCCATGCTGGCCAGTTATCCTCCGTAGCCCCCTGCCATGGCTTTAAAAATTGGCTTTGCCAGACCTCTATTGTATCAGCCGGAGGTAAACCGACTGAGTGACTCAGAAGATAAATACCCTCGTCGTAAAGGAAATGCTCGCGAGGATTCATACGTTGCCGAGGCTCGCACGCAGTCGCATAAAGTCCTGATGTCGGCTCGGGATGTCATCTCGATCCACGACCGCTCTTAAGTCAGCCAATTTTTGTAGCGAATTGAGTAGCACTGGCAACGGCGGCCCACTGGCGGTAATGCCCGAGTGGTTCGTCATCCCTCCCTCGGCGGCGGGTTGTTCGATAAACTTTTTGACCAATAACTCGTGATGCTGGAGCGCAGTCTTGCCATGCGCTTCGGTTGTGGCCAGAAACGCCTCGAGATTGTGTTGAAACCACTTCTCGTTTGAGGCCGAAAGTTGAGCGAGAAATTGATCAAGCAAGCTCGGCCGGCGCATACAGTCGCGCAAGATCAGTTGATCTTCGGGCGTCATAAATAAGAACTTATCCACCAGTAATTGCGAGTAGTAAGCATCGTCAGCACGACACACGCCCAGCAACAAATCGATCACATTAATCCCGGCGAAATCGCCGGCGTTGGCGCCACGATATTCATGAAGACCAACACGATGGGGCTTGTAATAGGGGCGAATACAATAAAAAAATCGGTCTGTATTGAGCCTCTCAAAAAGCTCAGCATTAGATCGTAAAACATCCTCCAGCGCCTGTGTTGCTGCGTGAAGCAAGTCGCCAGTCACAGGATGCGATACCCCCAATGGAATCGTCCGTCGCAATGATTCAGAAGCGCGGATATATGCCAGCGCAGCGCGAGTGTTGTAAATCAGAAACAGCGCCTCGTCCTCTAGTGAAGTGAAGCTCTTGAAGACGCCATTGAGTGCCTGGTTATGCGTCTCCAGATGCGCCGAGGCAAATCGTGGCACGACGCCCAGAGATGCGCCCAATTGCATGGCGAGCGCTGACGCAGAAATCAATGGCGAGCGATCTTCCCGCGAGGGCTCGGTGAGCTCATGTCGTCGGCAGGCCGCCATATAAAACCCAACATTTCCCAAGAGACCATATCCCGCATCGAAGCCCTCGTCAGTATTGCCCTCCGCCAACAGTGCCTCAATGAAATCGCGCCCCTCTACCTCAAGTTGTCTCTTAAGGGCATCCCCCTTACCGGCGACTGAACCGGGCGTATCACTGGAGAAGTAGATATCCTCCAGCGCCGTATTCAGTTCGACGAAACTCGAGCGAATCCATTGATCAAAGGCCTGAGAGTTAGGGGTCACTCGTTCCGCCCGGCTCTCACGATTGCCATACAGCGGCTCCCGATTTGCTTGCTCGTTGACAGGTGCTGGGCGTGCGTTCCCATCAAGGCAACGCCTCCGCATCCTCAGGGGGTAACTCTGATTCAAAGATCTGGTAGAGCTCGGGCACACCCTGGACGCGATCGCTCTTGGGAGAGACACCCATATATTTCCGGTAACAGCGGCTGAAGTGGGTTGTTGAGACGAAGCCACACATCGATGTGATCTCAACAATCGACCGAGAAGTCTGCTTAAGTAGTCTGCGTGCGCGGTCGAGTCGCAGCTTCAGGTAGTAACGCGAGGGGGTGCTATGCAGGTGCTTCAAGAATAACCGCTCAAGCTGCCGGCGGGAGAGCTGCACGTACTCGGCAAGGTCCTGCAGTGGCAGCGGCTCCTCGAGGTTTGCCTCCATCAGCTGCAGCACTTCCTTGAGCTTGGGTTGCACCTCGACCTTGCGCGACCACATCGGAATCACCTGCATCTCGGCATCGCTCCGGTGCCGCTCGCAGACCAACATGTCCGCCACGCCATCCACCAGCGATTGCGGGTGCCGCTTGGCCAGCATCGCCAGCATCATATGTAGCGGAACCGTGCCACCGGTGCAGGTCAGCCGATCACGGTCGATGGTGTACAGGTGGGTATTGAAATCGATCCCGGGGAACTGCTCGGTCAACAGCGTCAGGCAATCCCAATGCGCGCTGCACTCGTAACCGTTGAGCAATCCGGCACTCGCCAATGCATAGGAGCCGGTACACAGGGCGCCCATCTGCGAACCCCGCTGTGCCTGTTTGCGCAGCCACGTCAGATCAGCCTTGGTCACGGACTGCTCAATATCGATACCGCCCACCACGATCACCAGATCGAGCTCCAGCTCGTGAGGCAGGGTGTGATCGAGCTTGACCCGCACCCCATCACTGCTCACCTGCTCGCCCTCGCCGGCGCCGATCAGGCACCATCGATAGAGCTCGGTATCAGACAGGAGATTCGCGACACGCAAAGGATCGATGGCGCTGGAGAGCGAGACCAGCGTGAACTGATCCATAAGCAAGAAGCCCACCCGCTGCGTCCCCTGCTTCTTAACGCTACCCACCGTCTCCATGCTGGCACTCTCCCGACCATGCCGTGCCCGACCGTTGGCGAACCACGGAATGGGCACTTATCGGGATATTCTGGTCGAAGATGCGCGCAAAAGCGACATAGATCGTCCAATTACGACACCTTTTGCAAAGTGCGTGTGCTGGCACCCTTGGAAAAACTGGATCACTGCGCCTAGCGAGCGTTTGTGCGGCGGGGTTGAATACCCACCTCATTGAGGGGTCGTGCTGAGACCCGGTGGCGGCGCTACAGAAACAACGGGGGCCTTGGCCCCCGTCTTCGATTCAGCTGCGAACCCGTTCGTTGTCGGGGTCGAGCAGTGCCCGATAACCCACCGATACGATCCTCGCGGGGAAGAAGCACCCGAAGTACTCCATCAGCACCGAGTCGCCCTCTTTCGCGCGATCCGCGGGTAGGTAACCCATGGCGATGTTCTGGCCAAGTGATGGACCAAAGGCCACGCTGGTAGTGTAGGAGCGACGCCCGTGGGAGTCGATGATGACTTCCTTGGACTCGGGATCGAGTAACGGCCAGTGCCCCACCGGGTAGCGCACCACACCCTTGTCGTCGGTGGTGTCTTCCAGCACGAAGGTGCAGAGATAACCCGCCTGCTCGGCCAACTCGCGCTGAGACACATAGGCTTCTTTGCCGTGGAAGTCAGCCGCCTTGACCTTGGGTCGCGACAGACCGGCTTCATAGAGGTTGTAGTCGATCTCGAGATCGTCGTTCTGCAAGCGCAGGCTCTTCTCCAGCCGTCGGCTGTTGGCATAGGTCTCGATACCCACCGGCGTCACGCCCAGCTCAAACAAGGCATCCCAGAGCTTGAGGCCCTCGCCGAAGGGGAAGTACAGCTCCCAACCTTGCTCGCCCACATAGGAGATGCGGAAGGCCCAGATCGTGGTGCCCTGCAAGTTGATCTCTTTGGCGGTGGCGTAAGGAAAGTTCTCGTGCGACACGCTGTCGGGGTCGTCCATGAGCTTCTGTATGGTTGCCCGCGCTTCAGGGCCCCATAGACCCAGCGTGGCGATCTGTTCGGTCTGATCAACGAACTCCACCTGGGTGAGGCCCATCTTGTCGACCATGCGCTGCATCCAGACATGGTCGCGGTGGCCCGTATCACCCCCGCAGATCACGCGGAAGCTGTCCTCGGCCAAGCGCACAATGGTGAGATCCGAATGGATGCCACCGGCGCTGTCGAGGAAGTGGGTATACACACCCTTGCCGACCGGCGTGTCGGTCCCAACCTTGGCCACTGAACAGAACTCAAGCAATGCCTCTGCCTCGGCACCCACCACATCGAAGATGGCGAAGTGTGAGAGGTTGATCATGCCGACGCCATCACTCAGCGCGAGATGCTCAGCGTTGGAGACTTCCCAGAAGTGGCGATTGTCCCACTCGGCTTCGCGGGTGGGTACCTGATCCCGGTATTTGGCCAGTAGCGTCTCTTCGTTCGCCGCGTAACCATAGGCACGCTCCCAGCCCGCTACTTCCATAAAGTAACCGCCGAGGGCGACTTCTCGCTCATAGAAGGGGCTCATGCGGAGCTGACGCGATGTGGCAAAGGGCTCACGCGGATGCACCGCCGGGGTGTAGATCTTCTGTGCGATCTCATAGCTACGGTTGCGGATGAACTCATCGGTCAGCTGAATCGGATAGTGCCGCGCAGGGTCGATGCCATGGGGATCCATCTCAGTGCGGCCGTTGGTCATCCAATCGGCGAGCAGCTTGCCGGCGCCGGGGCCGTCCTTCACCCAAACCGCCTCACAGAGCCACAGATCCTTCACCTGCGGCGACTCACCGATGATCGAGCCGCCGTCGGTGGTCACAGAGAGCAGTCCATTAAAGGAGCGACGCTCCTCCCAGGGCAGCTCTGCCAGTACCGGCGTCAGCTCCACCGAGCGCTCAAACGCCTCGATCACCTGATCGAGGGTGAGGTCATTCATCGAAGGCGACATACGAGCGTCCTCGGGCTCAGAGATATCCTTGGCCTCAACGATGCGGGGCTCGAAGGGCTCGTAATAGCCCCACTCGAGCAGACCACCCTCAGGCGTGGTCGGGTCACCGGTGTCGCGCACATAGGCCGAGTTGCCCTGATCGCGGAACAAGGGATAAACGATATCCTCCCCCGTGCCTTCCAGCGCATCCCAGGGCCCAAAGAACAAGAGCGGGTGCTCGACCGGCATGAGCGGCAGCTTGACGTTGGCCGTCTCGGAGACCAGCGAACCCCAGATTCCCACACAGAGCACCACGTGGTCAGCCATAATGGTGCCCTTGGCCGTCCTCACGCCCACGGCGCGACCGTCTTCGACAATGATTTTCTGCGCGGGCGTATATGGGAAGGCCTGCAGTTTGCCGGCAGCCACGGCTTCGTCAACGAGGTCGCCCGCTACCTTCTGCGAGCGCGGCGTCACCAGACCCGCATCTGGGTCCCACATAGCGCACTCGATAGTGTCTTCTTCCAGGAGCGGGAAGCGCTCTTTGGCTTCGGCTGCCGTGATCATGCGCGCATTGGTACCAAACGCTTTGCCTGAGGCGACCTTGCGCAGAAGCTCCTGCACCTGAGCATCGTCGCCCTTGCGCGCGACTTCCATGCCGCCGATCTCGATAAAGTTACCGCGGGATTTATAAAACTCTCGGCTGTAGGTGCTGGTGAACACGTTCAGCTTGTCGTGGCTCGTCATGTAGCAGAAGTCAGAGGCGTGAGAGGTCGAGCCGATGTCGGTGGGAATGGCCGATTTCTCGAGGCCAACAATGTCATCCCAGCCGCTTTGCACCAGGTGGTGGGCCACCGAAGCACCGACGATACCGCCCTGACCAATAATCACCACACGCGCTTTTTCGGGTAACGCTGCCATACGAGTCTCCTGCACTCCGTACCGGTGATGGGTGCACTCTCTGGCCTCAAGGCGCTGGCAACACCCACTGTTATCTGCGATTTGAGCCTGTTCAGAGTGACCCTGACACGGCGTTTTATGGTGCGCATTTGGCGCTTTTCGCGTTAAAAACGCTGTCTCAAATCCGACACCCGGATGACCAAAAGCGTCACGCTTTGCGCGCGCTCCCCGCTACAGGGATCGTAAGGCGCTGTGCACGTCCTCACTCAAAATGTCCGGCGTCTCGGCGGCAATGTCACGCAGCGTTTGCTGCATCTCGGACGTCCAGAACTGGCGCATATGGGCACTGATCTGACCGGGTATGTCGTCCTTGGTCGGAATGTTGCTCGCGATCTGATTCGCCATCTTGATCAGGTGCTGCTGCTTGTAATCACCCGAGGTGCTCATGCACGCTGCTCCGAGCTCGGGCGGATTTCTACCGCGGTCACCTTGTACTCGGGGCAGTTGGTGGCCCAATCCGAGTTGTCTGTGGTGATCACGTTGGTGCCACTTACGGGGTGGTGAAAGGTGGTGTACACCACGCCTGCCGGAATATCGTCACTGATGCGCGCCCGCATGCGGGTCTGCCCCGCCCGGCTGGCGATCTCGATCCAGTCGCCATCTTTGACCCCCCGCGCCTCGGCATCCGCCTCGTGAATATCGAGCACGTCTTCCGCGTGCCAGATAACATTATCGGTGCGGCGAGTTTGTGCGCCCACGTTGTATTGGCTCAAAATGCGGCCAGTGGTCAGCAGCAACGGGAACTTGCGGGTCGAGCGCTCATCGGTCGGCACGTAGGGCGTGGTCATGAACTGCCCCTCGCCGCGCACGAAGGCATCCTTGTGCATGATCGGCGTCCCCGTCGGCGCCTGCTCGTTGCAGGGCCACTGCACGCTACCCAGCTTATCGAGCAGATCAAAGGACACGCCGGCAAAGGTGGGCGTGAGCTCGGCAATCTCATCCATGATCTCGGACGCGCTCTCGTAGGGCATGGGGTAACCCATAGCCTCACTCAGGGCGCAGGTGGCCTCCCACTCCGAGAGGCCGGTGCGCGAGGTCATCACCGGGCGCACCCGGTTAATACGTCGCTCGGCATTGGTGAAGGTGCCATCTTTCTCGAGGAACGAGGTACCGGGCAGGAACACGTGGGCAAAGTGCGAGGTCTCGTTCAAGAACAGGTCCTGCACGATCACGCACTCCATGGCCCGCAGTGCCTCGGCCACGTGGTTGGTGTTGGGGTCTGACTGGGCGATGTCCTCACCCTGGATGTAGATCCCCTTGAACTCACCCGAGACCGCGGAGTCGAGCATGTTCGGGATGCGCATGCCGGGGTCTTCGCGGAGCGTCACGCCCCACACGCTCGAGAACTGCTCGCGCACGGTGTCATCTGATACGTGGCGGTAACCCACAAACTCATGGGGGAAGGAGCCCATATCGCAGGAGCCCTGCACGTTGTTCTGGCCCCGGAGCGGGTTCACGCCCACGCCCAGGCGGCCAATGTTGCCCGTGGCCATCGCCAGGTTGGCCATGGCCATCACCATGGTGGAGCCTTGGGAGTGCTCGGTCACACCGAGGCCGTAGTAAATCGCGCCATTGCCCGCTGTGGCGTAGGCCCGTGCCGCAGCGCGCAGGGACTCTGCATCCACACCGGTAATATCAGCTAGGGCCTCGGGGCTGTTCTCGGGCAGGCTGATGAAATCGAGCCAAGCTTTAAAAGAGGTCTTGTTGCAGCGCTCGTAGACAAAGCCATCGTCCATGAGCCCTTCGGTGGCCACCACGTGAGAGATCGCATTCAGCACCGCCACGTTAGTGCCGGGCATCAGCTGCAGGTGATGCTCCGCCTGAATATGCGGCGAGCGCACCAGATCGATCGAGCGTGGGTCGATCACAATTAAATCGGCCCCTTCGCGCAGCCGGCGCTTCATGCGCGAGCCGAACACGGGGTGAGCGTCGGTCGGGTTGGCGCCGATCACCATGATGGCATCAGATTGCTCGACTGACGCGAAGTCCTGAGTGCCAGCACTGGTACCGAAGGTCTGCTTGAGGCCGTAACCCGTGGGTGAGTGACAGACCCGCGCACAGGTATCGACGTTGTTGGTACCAAAGGCGGCGCGGACCATCTTCTGCACCACGTAGACTTCTTCGTTGGTGCAGCGAGAAGAGGTGATGCCACCGATGGCATCGACGCCGTGCTGGGATTTGATCGCCTTGAGTCGGTCGGCGGCAAAGCTGATCGCCTCGTCCCACTCTACCGGGCGCCACTCGTCGTCAATACTGTCTCGAACCAAGGGCGTGGTCACGCGATCCTGATGCTGGGCATAGCCCCAGGCAAATCGACCTTTCACACAGGAGTGGCCTTCGTTCGCACCGCCCTGTTTGTCAGGCACCATGCGCACCACCTCATCACCACGCAACTCTGCGGTAAACGAGCAGCCCACCCCGCAGTAGGCGCAGGTGGTTTTGACTTTGCGGCTTGGCACGCCGAGGTCGATCACGCTCTTCTCTTGTAACGTGGCCGTCGGGCAGGCCTGCACGCAGGCACCACAGGAGACGCACTCACTCTCGAAGAAAGGCTGCTGCTCACTCGGTGACACCTGCGAGCCAAAGCCGCGCCCGGCGATGGTCAGCGCAAAGGTGCCCTGCACTTCGGAGCAGGCACGCACGCAGCGGCTGCACACGATGCACTTACTGGAGTCAAAGGTGAAATAAGGGTTGGACTCATCCTTGCCCCGGTCGAGGTGGTTCTCCCCTTCCATCCCGTAGCGCACATCCCTGAGACCCACGGCGCCGGCCATGTCCTGTAGCTCGCAGTCACCATTGGCGGGGCAAGTGAGGCAATCGAGGGGGTGATCAGAGATATAGAGTTCCATCACGCCCTTGCGGAGCTTGTCGAGCCGCGGGGTTTGAGTATGAACCGACATGCCCTCTGCGCATGGGGTAGTGCAGGAGGCCGGTGTGCCGGGGCGTCCCTCGATCTCGACCAGGCAAAGCCGGCAGGAACCAAAGGCATTGAGGTTATCGGTGGCGCAGAGTTTGGGAATGTTGGCGCCGACCATGGCGGCGGCGCGCATCACTGAGGTGCCCTCGGGCACGCTCACCGGCATGCCGTCGATCTGCACCGTGACCATCACATCCGACTCGGCCCCGGGGGTGCCGAGGTCCTGTGAGTAATCCACCTGAGCCGGATCAAACTGCTGGACCATATTCATCGTTTTACCCTCACCCCGTGGCAATCACGGGCGACGCAAAATCTTCCGGGAACGTATTCAATGCACTGAGCACCGGGTTCGGCGTGAGCCCACCCATGGCGCACAGCGATCCCTGTGTCATCACATCGCACAGATCGCGCAGCAATTCGGTGTTGGCCTCCACATCCTTGCCCGCGCGGATCTTGTCGATGGTTTCCACGCCCCTTACCGCACCAATACGGCACGGCGTGCACTTGCCACAGGATTCCTCAACACAGAAGTCCATGGCAAAGCGCGCCTGTTCCGCCATATTAACGGAGTCGTCAAAGAGCACCACGCCGCCGTGGCCAATCATGCCGCCGGCCTCAATCAAGGCCTCGTATTCCATGGCGACATCGAGCTTCTCAGGGCTCAAATATGCCCCCAGCGGTCCACCAATCTGCACGGCGCGCAGTGGCCGACCCGATCGGGTGCCGCCACCAAAATCGTCGATCAGCTCTTTTGCGCTGATGCCAAACGCCGTCTCCACAATGCCGCCCCGGGCGATGTTGCCCGCCAGCTGGAACACCTGGGTGCCCAGTGAGCGGTTTTGCCCCAGCGCCGCATAGGCCTCTGCACCGCGGGCCAGAATCGAGGGCACGCTGGCGATGGTCAACACGTTGTTTATGACTGTAGGCGTACCGAACAAGCCTTTGATCGCTGGTAGCGGTGGCTTGGCACGCACCATGCCGCGGCGCCCCTCAAGACTCTCGAGCATCGCGGTTTCCTCGCCGCAGACATAAGAGCCCGCGCCGATCCGAATCTCGACGTCAAAACACAGATCCGAACCGAGAATGTTACCGCCCAACCAGCGCTGCTCCCGGGCAATCCAGATCGCCGACTGCAGTGTGGCAATGGCGTCGGGGTACTCGGAGCGCAGATATACCAGGCCGCGATCTGCACCGACGGCGTGGGCGGCAATGGTCATGCCCTCGAGCAAGCAGAAGGGGTCTCCCTCCATCAGCATCCGATCCGCAAAGGTGCCGCTATCGCCCTCATCGGCGTTCACGCAAATGTATTTGTGGGCCGGCGCGCTTGGGGACTCGCCCGCGTGGGGAGCAGGCGGCTGATCCGCCACCGTGCGCCACTTGATGCCCGCCGGAAAGCCCGCACCGCCGCGGCCGCGCAAACCGGAATCGGTGACCGCTTGCACGACGTCACTACCACTCATGGCGAGGGCGTTTTTGAGGCCAGTCAGGCCACCGTGGGCCACGTAGTCCTCGGGGTCGACGGGGTCGGTAATCCCCACCCGCTCGTAAATCCAACGGTTTTGTCTGGCGAGGTAATCAAGCTCTTCCACCGCACCGATAAAGTTATAGGCTTGCTCGTCGGGCAAGCCGGCATCAATCTGCCCTGCGGTGACGTTAGACCACCCCACTCGAGGGCCGTAGCGTTCATCGGCGCGCTCGACCAAAGGCTCCATCCACAACATGCCGCGGCTGCCATTGCGAATGACCGTTTCACCGCGCGCTTCCAGCGCACCGGCGACAGCATCGGCCCCCATGGAGCGGGCGGCGGCGTCGCGGGGCACAAACCAGATGCTCATGCTCCCTCTCCCACCGCGTGCGCTTGAGTGACCGCCGCTTTTAACCGCGCGACGTCGGCACACCCCATGAGTTCACCGTCCACCAGTGCAGCAGGACCGAGCGCACAGTTACCCAAACAAAAGATGGGTTCGTCGACACCCGTCAGCGTCGCCAAATCCGCATCATCGCCACAGGCTGCGGCCCACTCGGCTTTGAGTTCACGACCACCCACAGCCTGACAGGCCTCGGCGGCGCACAAGCGCACCGGCACCGCAGGGGGCGGCGTATCGCGGAGATCGGCATAAAAGGTGAACACGCCGTGCACGTCGGCGCGGGAGACATTGCAAGCCTCTGCAATCATCGCCACGGCGTCACCGGGCACATAACCAAAGTGCCCTTGCACCGCCTGCAGGCAAAGCAATACCGGACCCGGCTCGCTCGCCACAATCGGCGCGATCAGCGCTTCGGTCGTCTCAGCCTGCCATTCTGGATAACGTGCGTTGCTCATGATGCGACGCGATCCCCCCCAGCATATACATTCAGGCGGTCATCCCGCGTGAACCCCACCAGCACCAGTCCATGGGCGCGGGCCAGATCCACTCCAAGCGTGGTTGGCCCCGATACGGCAACAATCCCCGCCATGCACGCCCTGAGCGCCTTGGCTACGATCTCGTAGGAGACCCGACCACTGACCACCAACACGTGATCGGTGAGTGGATATTCCTCACTGAGGAAGGCACTCCCGATCACTTTATCTACCGCATTATGGCGCCCTACATCCTCGCGTACCACCTGCAAACTACCACCCGGGGCAATGATGGCCGCGGCGTGTAAAGAGCCCGTGAGTTCAAACATTTTCTGTTCTTCACGCATGGCGGCGACCCACTGATGCGCCTGCTGCGGTGTGAGCTGCCAGCCCTCACTCTGCAGCGGCACCCGCGGCTTGGGCGTGGCCTCGATCACCTCAGCGCTGCAGATACCGCAGGAGCTCGAGGTGAGGTAAGCGCGCGCCTTGGGAATAGCTACCGATTCGGTGATGTCGAGGTGCACGGTATCGACCGCCTCTTCTATGCCCTGAGAACGTGACGCCGCAGCACCTTCGCGCATGATGGCCTTCACATCCGTACGTGCAGAGAGGTCTGTCTCGCTGGCCAGCCAGCCGACCGCAAGGTCTTCATCGTGCCCCGGGGTACGCATCGTGGTGGCGAGTACCTCACCCCCCACCGCGATCGACAGCGGCGCTTCCACCACCACCGGATCAAAATCGTCTTGCGATGCCGCGCCGGAAGCCGTCACCGCGCTCACGCGCCGTACCGGCCTGGGGTCCGTCGCGTGAGCCGTCACTAGAAGAGGCCTACAATCTGCCCGTCGACCACGTCGATCTTCTCGCTTGCCGGCGCCTTGGGCAGGCCGGGCATGGTCATCACGTCACCACAGATGGCCACGACAAAACCGGCACCCACCGAGAGTCGCACCTCACGGATATCCATCACGTGGCCATCGGGCGCGCCTTTCAATAAGGGGTCGGTTGAGAACGAGTACGGGGTCTTGGCAATACACACCGGCAGGTGGCCGTAGCCGCCGTCGGTGAGCTCCTTCAACCGGTCGCGCACCTTGGTGCTCGCCGTAATTTCGCTCGCGTGGTAGACCTTGGTCGCCACCGCCTCGAGCTTTTCCCACAAAGAGAGTTCACCGGGATACACAAAGGAGTTATGCGGCGTATTGGCCGGCGTCGTGTCGGCATCACAGATCTCGGCCACCATGTGCGCAAGATCCGTCGCGCCGGCACCGCCGTTGGCCCAGTGGCTGGAAAGCGCCACCTGCACACCGAGTGCCTTGCAGTGCTCCATCACCAGCTCGACCTCGGCATCGGTATCCGCCACAAACTGGTTGATCGAGACGACCGCGGGCACGCCATAGTTCTCGCGCAGGTTGTTGATATGACGGTTGAGGTTAGCAAGACCAGCGCGCAGTGCAGGCAGGTTCTCCTCGGTGAGGTTCTCCCGCGCGACACCACCGTGGAATTTGAGCGCGCGAATGGTGGCGACCAGCACCGCCGCCGAGGGCCGGATACCCGCCGAGCGGCACTTGATGTCGATGAACTTCTCGGCGCCAAGGTCGGCACCAAAGCCCGCCTCGGTCACCACGTAGTCGGCGAGGCGCAGACCCGCCATGGTAGCGATCACGCTGTTGCAGCCGTGGGCGATATTGGCAAAGGGGCCGCCGTGAACAAAAGACGGCGTGCCTTCCAGCGTCTGCACGAGGTTGGGTGACAGCGCGTCTTTCAGAATCGCCGTCAATGCGCCCTCGGCCTTGAGGTCGGCGGCGGTGATCGCCTCACGCTCGCGGGTATAACCGACCACGATGCGGCCCAAGCGGTTTTTAAGGTCATCGAGGTCAGTGGCCAGACAGAAGATCGCCATAATCTCGGAGGCGACAACAATGTCAAAGCCGTCCTCTCGGGGATACCCGTTACCCGGACCACCAAGGGAGACTGTGATGTCGCGCAGTGCGCGATCATTCATGTCAAGGACACGCTTCCAGGTGATGCGGCGCACATCGATACCCAGTGCGTTGCCGTGATGAATATGATTATCGAGCAGCGCGGAGAGCAGGTTGTTCGCCACGCCAATCGCGTGCAGGTCGCCGTTAAAGTGCAGGTTGATGTCTTCCATCGGAATCACCTGCGCGTAACCGCCACCCGCGGCGCCACCCTTCATGCCAAACACCGGACCCAGCGAGGGCTCGCGCAAACAAATCGCGACGTTCTTGCCAATGTGCTTGAGTGCGTCACCCAGACCCACCGTCGTGGTGGTCTTGCCCTCACCCGCCGGGGTCGGGCTCACCGCTGTAACCAGAATCATCCGCGCGTTCTCGCGCACCGGCTGCTCCAGCAACCAGTCCAGATTGACCTTACCCTTAATACGGCCATAGGGCTCCAGCGCCTCATCGGGGATATTAAGTGCCTCCGCAATCTCGGTGATGGGCTTGGGGGTCGCGGCCTGGGCGATTTCGATATCCGATGCCATGGGTGTTGCTCCGGTGACTGACTCAAACTGTAAAGGCTTTTTCGGGCGCTGCGCACTGTGTTGTGATGTCTTGCGCACGATGCCCAAAAGCCCCAATTCACCGCGCCCTCAGGCCCTGCGGGCGCCATTATTGGGAGATTTCCCGGGCATGGCAAACGGTGCAAAAGGCCAATTTGGTGCGCTCCTTCAAAGTGTCGCTTTTTGACCCCGAGGTGTCGCGAAAAAGCCCGACCCGTTGGCACTTTTTGGTCATTTTGGATTAGCCATCAGCCGAGTGCACCACGGTCGCTTCATGGATGCCCCACACCCACTGCTCCGGCAGTGACGCCCGTCGCCTTTGCAACGCGCGATCATCGCGTTAGCCTTGGCACCCGCGGCGTGGCTTGAGTGCCAAACGGGGAACAGACTTTGCGCCCCGCGCCTGATGTTGGGACAAACTAAAAATCGAGATAAACCAAAAACTGCTGGGGGAACCACATGATTAAAAGATTGATTGCGCTTGTGACCGTATTGGGTGTCACGTTCACTCTGGGCTGCTCATCCTCATCGGATGAGGACAGCGAGGCGCAGGCGCCCGCACCCGCCGCCAGCGAGGCACCGAGTTTTGCTGCCATCCACGCTGATGACGCCGGTGAGAAGATTCCCGTAACCCTCGATAACTACGAGGTCGCTGAGAGCGATCTCGCGTTCTAGAACATCACCAAGCTGGTCGGGATGAATACTTTCTTCCACTTCCCCACCGGCGCGTTTGATCTCGATAATCAGACCGTCGTGAGAATGAATCGGGACACCTACTACAGCGGTGCCATCATCGACACGACGCAGGGCGCGACCGTGACCATTCCCGAGACCAATGGCCGCTACCTGTCGGTGATGGTGGTACAGAACGATCACTATATCGATCAGGTATTTCTGGAGCCGGGCACCCACGAGATCACCAGTGACACCGACTTTGCGATGGTGGCGATGCGCATCCGCGCCAACCAGAGCGACCCCGGAGACGACGAGGCGATTGCCGCGCTCCGCGCCGGCGTGAAGCTTGAAGTCGGCGGTAACGCCAGCCACGTCAGACCCAATTACGACATGGAGCAACTGGTTGCGCTACGCGACGAGCTAACCGTTGAGGGCACCAAGCTGGGCACTCTGATGGGCATGCAGGGCGCGCACGGCACGGTCGACTCGGTGATGCACAAGTTCGGCACTGCGATTGGCTGGGGCTTACTGCCAGACGCGCAGGCGCAGTATCTGGGTTCTCCGAAGTTCTCCAACGACGGCTGCTACATGGCGTCTTATTCCGCGCCGCCCTTCAACGAGCCCGGATTTTTCTCGATCACCATCTATGACGCCGAGGGCTGGATGTACGCTGAAGAAGGCATCCTCAAAGAGTTCAACATGAACCTGAATGAGGACGGCTCCTTTGACGCCTACTTTGGCGAGTGCGGTGACGTGGATAACAACCTGCCCACCGTCGATGGCTGGAACTACATCCTGCGCATCTACGAGCCCAAGCTCGAAGAGCTTCAGGATTTCCGTCTGCCCGAGATGAAGAAGGTCAGCTGAATCTGCACAACCCTCGCGGGCACCGAACCCGGTGCCCGTCACCACGAAACCTGCCAGCCACCATCACCCTGGCACGCGCCATAGATACGAGGTGTGACCCAATGAGTTATCAGGCTGTTCCTATTCAAGACCGCGTCGATATCGATAACCTGTTCTCGAGCTATGCCTACATGATTGACGATGGCGACGTTGACAGGTGGATTGATCTGTTTGTTGAAGACGGCGTGTTTGATGTGCCCGGTCTCAATCGCTTTGAGGGTCCCGAGGGTTTGCGCAGCATCTGCAATATGGTGATCGAGGGCAGTCAGGGCAACTGGCGCCACTCAGCGACCAACGTGTTGGTGACACCTGGGGAGCACGGCGATGAAGTCAACGTGCGCATGCGCACGCTGGTAACGGATTGGAACCAGGACCCTGCGGGCCTGCAGTTCAACGACTACCAAGGCACTCTCGTGCGTATCGCAGGCCACTGGCGCATCAAAGAGCTCACCGCGATACCCACCAAAATCATCGTTTAACGCACCCCGACCGCAGGCTTACAGCTCGGCCCGACCCCGGCTGGGGGCCAAGCTGATCTTTTTAAGCGACGGCGCATCGGCTACTCTTCACCAGTTGAAAACACGGTGCCGCAAGGCACGACAGAACGCTCAGGGGGCAACACTGTGACACAGAGTTGGGATCTGCTGATTCAAGGCGCCAAGGTATTTGACGGCAGTGGCGCGCTGCCCAGCATTCAGGATGTGGCCATCCGCAATGGCAAGGTTGCTGCCCGAGGCGACAGCCTGCCCGCCGACGCCGCGACAGAGGTGGTAGATGGTCGCAACCAGTGGTTGGTGCCTGGCATGCTCGATATTCATACCCACCTCGATCTGGAAGTCGACGTAGAGCCCGCCCTGCCCGAGGTGGTGCGCCACGGTACGACCACCGTGCTGGTGGGCAACTGCAGCCTCGGCACCAGCTTTGGTACCCAGCAGTCGGGGGAGCAGGAGCCCATCGTTGATTGCTTCACCCGGGTAGAGAACATTCCCAAGACGGTGCTGCGCAAGGTGGCTGAAAAAATCACCTGGGATAACACCGGCGACTACATGGATCACTTTGCCGAGATGCCGCTGGGCCCGAACATTGCCGCCTTCGTGCCCCACTCCATGTTGCGGGTCGAGGTCATGGGCCTCGAGGACAGCGTCAGCCGCAAGCCCACTGAAGCAGAGCTTTGCAAAATGGAGGAGCTTCTGGAGGCTGCGATGCAGCAGGGCTACATGGGCCTCAGCACCGATGGCCTGCCCTTTCATTACCTCTCGAATGACCCCAACACCGAGAAGCGGATCCCCACCCAGTTCGCGAGCTTTGGTGAGTTGAAGCGTTTGCTCAAGATTGTGCGCAAGTACGACCGTGTCTGGCAGACCACACCAATCATCGAGAACCGATTGATGGCGCTCTTTTACTTTACGCTCACCAGCGGGCGGCTCTTTGGTAAGCCGCTCAAGACCTCGGCGCTCTCGGCGATGGAGATGACCGCCGCACCGAAGACCGCCAAGCTGTTTTTGAACGTGGCGCGGCTGCTCAACACCTGGCTCTTTAAGGGCAAGCTGCACTTTCAAGCGCTGGGTACAAACTTCCGCGTATGGTCTGACGGCATCGTGAGCCCCCTCTTTGAAGAGATGAAGTCTACCGCGCAGCTGATTGCCAAGGAGTACGAGGATCGCGAGGGCCGCATGGCGCTCCTCAACGATCCCGAGTGGGTTGAGCTCTATCGCAAGGAATGGATGCACGGGCGTACCGGCGGCGACTTTGCCAGTTGGAAGACGGCAAAAGGCTTCCCTGATTCGCTGGTGATTCGCGACGGCAGTATGCTGATTTTTGACGGCGCCCCGGTAAGCGACTGGGATGGCGAGTCGATGGCCGACGTGATGGCCCGGGTGCAGCGCTACCTCGGCGGCGACGCCGATGCGGCGCGCTCTGATGCAGAGCAGGAAGCCTTTGATCTGTTCCCGAAGGTGCTACGCGACGACGCTGACTTCATGCTCCACATGATGCGCACCTACGACAAGGGCTTTCGCTTTTATGCCGACATCGCCAACAAAGATAACAAAGCCACGCTGGGCTTTTTGCTCGATGAGCACGCCCTGCCCGGCTTTAACGATTCTGGCGCACACATCACCAATATGGCGTTTTTTGACTCCAATTTGATGTCTTTAAAGCTCGCCAAAGAGCAGGACGAGGCCACCGTGGCCCGCATGGTGAAGCGCCTTACCTCAGAGCCCGCCGAGATTTTTGGGCTCGACGTAGGCTCGCTGGAGATTGGCGCGCAGGCTGACATGGTGCTGATTAACCCCGACGCCCTCGACGGTTGGCAGCCCGATCAGACCCGCAAACTCGAGTACCGTGAGATCTTTGGGCACGAGCAAATGGTGAACCGCCCCGAAGGCATTGTGGACTCGGTGTTTATTAACGGCGTGGTGGCCTGGAAAGACGGCGCGGCGCAGGCGGCACTGGGGCAGGAGACCTTGGGCCGCGCGCTGCGGGCGGCCTGACAGAGCGCCGGGAATAGGCACTGGCGACCTGAGGAAGATTCACACTAATCGCGTCCAGCGCACTTCTAACATACCGGTCTGAGACCACTTTTACTGCAGAGCGACCCCCGCTGCATGCGTTACGCCCTTATCCACACGCGACGGTTGCACCGATTTTTCAGATTACCGAAGAGAGGTCTTTGGCCGCTCTGCCTCAGCCTTTTTCTGACCGCCTGTGCCTCTGCGCCCCAAGTGGCTGAAAAGTCCATCGGCCAGTTCAATGACCGCGTGCCCGCCGCATCAGCCCTAGTGACATTGGCCACTTCGCAACCCGACTCGGGCATCCGCTTGTTGGCCGACCCCAGCGAGGCCTTGCAAAGCCGCCTGCATCTCGCGACCCTCGCCACGACGACCCTCGATATTCAGTACTACCTCTGGCAGGGGGATGACAGCGGGCTCGGTCTGACCCACGAGGTAGTGGCAGCTGCCGAGCGCGGCGTGCGGGTGCGCATCCTCCTTGATGATATTTATCACTCCGGCCGCGACTCTGCCTATCGGACCCTCGATGCCCACCCCAACGTGGAGGTACGGCTCTTCAACCCCATGGGCAATCGTGGCGCCGGCAAGCAGATGAACTACGCCGTGCGTAAATCGACCTTTAACTACCGTATGCACAACAAGATCTTTTTGGTCGATGGTGTGGCGGCGGTGCTGGGTGGCCGCAACATTGGTGATGAGTACTTCGGGCAGGACCCGAGCTTTAACTTCCAGGACATGGATGCCATTGCGCTGGGCGCGGTCGCCGCTGATGCCGGCGGCGCCTTTGATCTGTTTTGGAATGCCGAGCTCGCCTTCCCCGTAGCAGCACTCAACACCCAACCCGAGCTCATGCCCACGGAAGCGCAAACCGAGACTTTGGCGACGGCGCGGGATCGAATTCGCCCCGTAGCGGAGCGCGATCAGGACCCCGCCGCTGTTACCGAGGCGTGGCTGGATCCGCTCTCTGAGGAATTACTGTGGACCGAAGCGAGGGTCATCGTTGACCGACCTGATCGTAGCAGCGAACACCCTGACTCGGCCTTCATGGCGCTCGCGCAGGACCCCACTAAAGGCCCAGCGAATCCATCGTGATTCAGACGGCCTATCTCATACCTAACGGACCCACCATGGGCAACTTCGAAGCGCTCGGAGCCGATGGCGTCAGCATGCGGGTACTAACCAACTCGGCACAGTCAAACAATCACAACTCGGTGCACGCCTTTTATGTGCCCTACCGCAAGCGGCTCATTGAGGCAGGTATCGACCTTTACGAAGTGCAGGGTAACGGCAGTCTTGCGGGTTATCTTGACCGCGTGGGGGAAGATGGCCGCGCCGGCCTGCACACCAAGGCCATGGTGATTGATGAGTGCATCGCGGTGATCGGCTCCTACAACATGGACCCCCGCTCCCGTGTGTGGAACTCGGAGATCGCATTGGTTGTGGAGGATCCGGGCTTTGCAGCCGAGGTGCTCGCGGAAATGGCCGGGGACTTTGCGCCGAGTGCAGCATGGCACCTGACGCTCGATGACGCAGGCAAGCTGGTGTGGTCGGGCGAATCCGATGGCGAGATGGTTGAACTCACCAAAGACCCCGGCACCTCCGGGTGGACCCGCTTCGTGTGGGGCCTGATGCGGATTTTCTCGTTTGAGAACGAGCTCTGACCGAGGCCTGTGACTAAGCCACCTGGAAGATAAAACAGACAGACAAAAAAAGCGGGGGCCAACATCACCCCCGCTCACGGCTTCTAATCCCCCAGGATTATTCGTACGAGAGTTCCGTCGCCTTGCCCGAGAACACTCTGTGAACGTAGACAGTGTAACCCAATATGGCGGGCAATGTGACGATTGCCCCCCAAAAGATGAATTGCAGCGACTCGGTGGCGGCCGCGGCCTCCCACAGTGTCATGCGGCCAATCACGATATCGGGGTAAATACTGTAGGCAAGGCCAATGGCGGCCATCATGCAAATGACCATGAGCGCCACAAAGATAAACCAGCCATAGCCCGCGTGGAGCACCTTGGGGCGGCGCAGCATCCAGTCCATGCCGATGATCGCCAGCGCGCAGCTCATGGGAATAGGCAGGAGCCCGATCGCATCGGGCAGTTTGAACCAGCGATCGGCGATATCAGCACTCACCAGCGGTGTTGCGATAGAAACCAGCAACAGCGCAAAAGCCATCGGTGGCAGCGCGAGCCGGCACCATTGGGCGGCTTTATCGAAGAGCTCGTCTTCGGTTTTGATCAACAGCCAGGCACCGCCGAGCATGATGTAGAGCGCCGGCAGCGTGAGCGAGATCAAAATAGAAAAGGCCACGCTGATGGCATCGCCGGTGAGGCCGGTAATGTAGGCACCGAGCATCCAGCCCTGCGCCATCGAAGCCATCAGGGAACCCAGCGCAAAGAGCTTGTTCCACATGGGTTGGCGGTGGTCGGCCGACTTCACGCGGAAGTCAAAGGCCGCGCCCCTAAGAATCAGCCCCACCAGCATGATAGTGACCGGGATATAGAGCGCGGTGAGGATGATGCCGTGGGCCTTGGGGAAGGCGATCAGCAGCACCCCTACCCCCATCACGATCCAGGTCTCGTTGGCATCCCAGAAGGGGCCAATCGAGGCGATCATGGTGTCTTTCTCCGCGTCAGTACCAAAAGGCAGCAACATGCCCACGCCAAGATCAAACCCGTCCAGAATCACGTAAAGCAGCAGCGACAGGCCCATCGCCGACACAAAGAAAAGCGGCAGCGCTTCACTCATGCGGTGGTACCGACCAATGGCGTGCCCAGCGGGTTGGAATATTCCTCAAAGGACTTGGCCGGTTTCACCGCCATAATGCGCAGCGCCTTCATGTAGGCAATCATCAGCGCGAGGTATAGACCCACGTAGCCAAACAGCGTGCCCGCCAAAGTGGCTGAGGGATGCTGCGCGACAACCTCGGCGGTGGATACCAGTCCCTGAACGATCCAGGGTTGGCGGCCGATCTCGGTCACGTACCATCCCGCCACGCTGGCTACCCAGCCCGAGAAGGTCATGAGCGATACCGCTTGCAGCGCCACGCTGCTCAGCTTGTCGCGCCTAAACAGCTGCCACGCACCCCACCAGGACACCAAGAGCATCAGGGTACCCACACCGGTCATCACGCGGAAGGACCAGAATACTGGCGCCACCGGCGGGTGCTCAGCAAAATCATTGAGGCCTTTTACCTCGCCCTCGGGGTCGTGGGTCAAAATCAAACTCGCCGCATTGGGGATCTTCAGCGCGTAGCGGGTCTGACGGGCTTCCTGATCGGGAATGCCGACGATGGTAAACCCGGCGCCCTTTTGGGTCTCCCAAATACCCTCCATGGCAGCCACCTTGGCGGGCTGGTGCTCAAGGGTATTCAAGCCGTGCAGGTCGCCCGCCAAAATTTGCAGCGGAATCACCAGCGCCGCGGTGTAGATGCCCGACTTCAGGACCATCTTGGTCGCAGGGCCATCCACCCCTTTCTGGATTCGGTAAGCACAGACACCGGCCACCAAAAATGCCGAGGTCAACAGACTCGCCAGCATCATGTGGGTAAAGCGGTACGGGAAAGAGGGATTGAAAATAATCGCCGCCCAGCTCTCGGCAAAGAACTGCCCGTCGCGGATCTCATAGCCCGCTGGCGTATGCATCCAGGAGTTGAGCGCCAAGATCCAGAAGGCCGACAGCGAGGTGCCAAAGGCCACCAGGAAAGTCGAGATCAAATGGGTGCGGTTGGACACGCGCTGCTTACCAAACAGCATGATGCCGAGGAACGAGGCCTCCAGGAAAAACGCCGTCAGCACCTCGTAACCAAGCAATGGGCCCGCAATGTTACCGGTGCGCTCCATAAAGCCCGGCCAGTTGGTGCCGAACTGAAAGCTCATGGTAATGCCCGACACAACGCCCAACGCGAAGGTCAGGGCATACACCTTGACCCAGAAGTTATAGGCGTGCTCCCAATACATATTACCGGTTTGGGTGTAGCGCACGCGGAAGAACAGCAAGAACCACCCGAGCCCGATCGTGATGGTCGGGAACAGGATGTGAAACGTGATGTTCGCTGCAAACTGGATGCGCGAGAGTACAACCGGGTCAAGCTCCATGGGGCACCTACTTTATTGGCCGCGAAATATACGGAACTTGCCCTCCAAACGACGACTATTCGGCATGGTTTTTTGTCATGAAGCATATTCGTGGGATTTATGGGTTTTTGCTCGGGGATTCATGGAGGTTTTGCTAGGGGCTGTCCATCGGCGGCCGATTGCTCCATCGCTGATTCAGCGCGTGGGCCCTGCTGCACACGACTTAATTCGTCCCTCCCCCCTGAAATGACGCCCGCCTCACTATTAAATGACCTTTGTTCATTTATTAAATTTGGAGATCCGTCATGAATGCACCCGAATCACTCCAACTCAGCAGCGATGCGGAACAGCAAATGCGCGACACCCTTGCCCTGCAGCGCGACAGCGTCATCGCGGAAGGCGAAGTGTCGGCCGCCACCAGACTCGACCGGCTGCAGCGAACCATCGAGGTCTTGGTTAAAAACGCCGAAAAAATCAGTGAGGCGATGAACGCGGATTTCGGCTGCCGACCCCGTCAGGTGAATCTGATGACCGACGTCACGGGCTCACTAGAGAACCTCAAGCACGCCAAGAAACATCTGACCAAGTGGATGAAGCCCGCAAAGCGCCCCTCCATGTTCCCTCTCGGCCTGCTCGGCGGCCGCTCGTCGATTCAGTACCAACCCAAAGGCGTCGTCGGCGTGATCGCGCCCTGGAACCTCCCACTGGGCATGGTATTTGAGCCCCTCGCGGGCGTACTTGCCGCGGGCAACCGCGCCATGATCAAACCCTCTGAGTTCACGCCGGCAACTTCAGCACTCATTGAAGAAATGATGACCAGCACCTTTGACCCGAGTGAGATCTCAGTGGTCACAGGTGGCGCCGAGGTCGGACAGGCCTTCTCCTCCCTCCCCTTTGATCACATGATTTTCACGGGCGCGACCAGTGTGGCGCGCCACATCATGGCGGCTGCTTCGAGAAATCTCGTCCCCGTCACTCTCGAGCTGGGCGGCAAGTCACCGGTCGTGATTTCAGATACCGCCAATCTGAGAGAGGCAATAGAACGCATCATGGTCGGCAAGATGCTCAACGCCGGCCAGGTCTGCATTGCACCGGACTATGTGATGCTGCCAGAGCACCAGCTTGATGAGGCGGTATCGATCGCAAAAGATGTGGTGGCCAAGATGTACCCCACGCTGCTGGCCAACGAGCAGTACACCGCGATGGTGAACGAGCGTCACTTTGAGCGCATGCAGCGGAACCTAGCCGACGCGAATGAGCGCGGCATCCAGACGATCACCATTAACCCGGCGAACGAGGACTTCTCGGATAACCCCACCCATAAGGTCCCGCCCACGTTGATTCTGAACCCGGACGACGACGCCCTGTGTATGACGGATGAAATCTTCGGCCCGCTCCTGCCCCTCAAGACCTATAGGCAATTTGAGGACACGATCAGTTACATCAACGCGCACCCGCGACCGCTGGCCGCCTACTATTTCGGTAAGCACGACGCCGAGGAACACCGGCTCCTGACCGGCACGACCTCGGGCGGCGCTTGTGTGAACGACGTGATGTTCCACATGCTGCAAAAGGACCTGCCCTTTGGCGGCGTGGGCCCCAGCGGCATGGGGGCGTATCACGGCATCGAAGGCTTCAAAACCTTCAGCCACGCAAAAAGCGTGTACCAGCAGCCGGGCAAAATCCCCGTGACCAAACTCGCGGGCTTCATGCCGCCCTACGGCGACGCCTCTGAGAAGAGCATCAAACAAAAGGTCAGGCTGTGACGCTCGCCAAAAAACGCGCCCGATCCCTCGAGGACAAATCCTTCCGCCGCCAGCAGATACTGGATGCGGCGGCGGCGCTGTTTCAGGAGGTAGGCTACGAGGGCTTCTCGGTGGCGTCGCTCGCAAGCAAGGCCGGGGTCGTTAAAGGCACGCTGTATCTCTACTTCAAGACCCGCGAAGAAGTGTTTTTGGCGCTCTACGACCAGAGCCTGAATCGCATGAGCGAGGCCTTTATCGCCCAGCTCACGCCGGGCATGAGCGACCGCGCATTTTGTGAACTGCTTTATGACGTGGCCTTTGGCGACAGCCTTTATGTGCCGCTGCAGGCGCGCCTCGAGAAAGTGATCGAACACAATGTGTCGATCGACAGCCTGATTGACTCCAAGCGCAACTTCTTAAAGCAGGTGGATCGCATCGCTACCGCAACGGCCACGACGATCGGCCTTGATCATGCTCAGGCGACCGAGTTCATCAAAACGCTGGGCGTGTTGATTGTGGGGGTGGCGGGTGCCGACTTAGCGCCCTCGCTCGAGGGAGAAGACGTGCCCGACGATATCCAGGCCCTGCTCGACAGCTTTGCCTCGAAGCCCCTATTCGTCACTAACGCGCAACGCATTCTTCGCGGCATTCGCGCCGGCGACTCAGACTAAGGAACACAAACCATGACCCTAAACCGACAGTGGCTGTTAAAAGCTCGGCCCCACGGCATGATCGGCCCGGACAACTTTGAATTTACCGAGACCCTCATCCCACAAATTGGTGACGGCGAGATTTTGGTGCAGAACCAGTATCTGTCCTTTGACCCCACGCAGCGCAACTGGATGGTCGACCGCCGGGGTTATTTGCCGCCCGTGGGCATGGGCGAAGTCATGCGCGCCGGATCAGTCTCCGAGGTGGTTGAATCCAAGCACCCGGATTTCAAACCCGGAGAACTGGTGCAAACCACCGGCTGCTGGCAGGACTTTGCCGTGGTAGCGCCAGGGCAAGGCCCAATGGGCGTGAACAAACTGCCCCCGGGCGTCTCCCCTGAAATGATGCTGTCGATACTGGGCATTACCGGCATGACCGCTTATTTTGGCCTGCTGGATCACGGGCAGCCCGAAGACGGCGAGACCGTGCTGGTGTCGGGCGCAGCGGGCGCCACAGGGTCGGTAGTTGGACAAATCGCCAAGCTCAAGGGGTGCCGCACCATTGGCATCGCAGGCGGCGAGAAAAAATGCGCCTGGCTCACCGATGTGGCCAAGTTTGATGGCGCGATCGATTACAAAAGCGAGGATGTCTCGGAGCGCATCGGCGCGCTGTGCCCCAACAAGTGGGACATCTTTTTCGATAACGTCGCAGGACCCATTCTCGAGGCGGCGCTAAATCACCTGAACCTCTACTCCCGCGTGGTGATGTGTGGCGGCATTGCCAACTACAACAACATTGAGCCCGCACCCGGCCCGAACAATCTGATGAACATTGTGACCAACCGCGGCCGCATGCAGGGCTTCATCATCCTCGATTACCTGCCGCGAGCCATGGAGGCGATTGAGGCCTTGGTCGGCTGGGTGAGCGCTGGCGATATCGTTTACGAGGTCGACGTACAGGGAGGCTTTGACAACATTCCCAGCACTTTGCAGCGCCTGTACACCGGCGAGAACTTTGGCAAGCAATTGCTCAAGATCTAAGGCAATCTCCCGCCATGGGCACCCCGCGGACCTTTATTGCCGTCTTGATGCTCTGTGGCTGCGCGAGCAGTACAGGGCTTGATGAGGCTGACTCAACCATCGACAGGGACTGGCCAGTGAGCGCGCACTACGACGGCAAACGTTTTTACAACACCAGTGGTGCCGACAAGGGCGCGGGGGATATCAGCAAGTTCCTGTGGCAGAACCTGTGGAACAAAGAAAAGTGGCCCAAACAGGTCGAGAACCCCCCTGCTGACCCCATTGTGGAGCGGGTGACCAAGGGCATTCGCGCCACCTACATTAACCACGCCAAGGTGCTGGTGCAGGTGGCGGGCCTGAATATCCTCACCGACCCGGTGTGGTCAAAGCGCGTGAGCCCGGTGACCTTCGCCGGGCCCAAGCGGGTGCGCGACCCGGGCATCCCAATTGAGGCGCTGCCCGAGATCGACCTGATTCTGGTAAGCCACAACCACTACGACCACCTCGACACCGCGAGCCTCAAAACACTGCGCCAACAGCAAGAGAAAGAGCCGGTGATTGTGTCGGGGCTGGGTAACGCCAAGCTCCTCAGAAAACAGGGCTACACCAACGCGCTGGAACTCGACTGGGAGGAGTACACTCAGGTGGGCCCTGCCACCGTGCACTTTGTGGAGTGCCAGCACCGCTCGGGCCGCGGCGTGGCCGACCAAATGAAAACCCTGTGGGGCTCGTTTGTGGTGGAGACCCCCGAGGGCGCCATCTACTTTGCCGGCGACACCGGCTACTCGCCGCACTTTAAAGCCCAGGGCGAGCAATACGGGCCCTTTGCGCTGAGCCTGTTGCCCATTGGCGCCTATGAGCCCCGCTGGTTTATGAAAGACATCCACCTAAACCCCGAAGAGGCGGTGCAGGCGCACCTGGACCTCAACAGCCAGCAAAGCCTTGGCATTCACTTTGGGGTGTTTCGACTCACCTGGGAGGCGATTAACGACCCGATTACTGACCTTGAGGCCGCATTGGATGAACGGGGGCTACCGAGGGAGACGTTTTGGGTTTTGGAGCCGGGGAGCCACAAAACCACTCAGGGCTAACCGGCGCTATGTGGCGAGTTTAGCCTAGCAGTTGGCTGAAATCGTATATTCAGAGGTGCCGATCACAAGGTTTTACGCTGTTTTCCAGGGTTTTATAAGGGTGTTCCGAGGCGCCGAGAGACGCCTGCGGCGAGCGTAAAGCCGCGGCCCACCGGCAACCCCGTATACTAATCGCCATGCCCGCCCCCTAGACATTCTCCAGCGACCCTCGCTTATTGTAGCGCCGAAGCGAAACACAGCCCAGCGAGTGGAATGCTGATCAAGACCACGGCGACCCCAGCCACATTGCCGTCTGCTGCGGCTGCGCTACCCCCGCCGATACCAACAACAGCGACCACTAACCCATAGAAAATATACGCCGCTTTTTCTGGCTTCTCGTCATCACCTCCCCTCACTCTGGTTACCCTGCCGCAGCCTCAGACCCGGTCCAGCATAACAAGACCAGGTGCCTGAATGCTTTTGGAGTCCCCTCTCCTTTTCAGTGTCGTGCGACCGGACGCTTCCCGCGGTTACTTTTTGCGGCGGGTTTCGGTTAGGCTCTGGCAAAGACCATGAGTCCAGAGTTGTTGGTATGGAGATTAAAATGCCGCAAGAAACTGATGTTGCAACCGACACACTCTTATTGCGCTACTGAAATTGTTCTGCGCGTGGCATGCTCGTCCGGTACATGGCGTACGACGCTGCTCTGGATTTCATTGATGAGATTGTCTCCCTTGAAGAGACGGTTGTAAGCGGCAGCTGGGCAGTCAAGGAGGAATTCTCACCGGAGTTTTCAAGGCCTCTCAAGGCGTTTCCCGTGGTGGAGCACAACGGAGAAATAATCAATCAGACCAGTGCGTGCAGTCAGTATGTCGCTGAACTCGCGGGCTTCATGCCCAAGACACCCGCAGATCGCGCTAGAGCGATCATGATCTGCGCCCACATTTATGAGGATATCCAAGTGCCCATGTGGGACTCATTCTGGGGGTGGAAAGATTGGGAGCGCGATGTGCTTGGCGGGTAAGGCGGTCCAACATCTGCGCTGGCGGTAAAGGATTCTAATCTTGAGCAAATACTCGCCGCTAGCCCCAGTGGCTTCGCCGCAGGATCACAGATCAGCGTACCCGACTTTGCTCTTTTTTACGTCGTGGACAGCCTTACGCGACGAATGCTCGAGGTTGCTAGTGGACCCGACGCTCTTGAACTGCTCTTGGGAGACAAACCAGCCGTCGCACAGGCCAAACAAGGGTGGGTACTCGCCCTAATATCGCGAGCTACAGAAAGTCCGACATATGGCATGTCTACGGACCCTATTGGACGGGCAAAGGAACGCTAGAGGACCGAACGCACGAACTGGGACTCGGAGAAACCGAACTGGAGGGCTTTGAAACCGTGGCTTCACTACTTTTACGGCTCCCGAGTGCCTGAGGGGAGCACGACTTTACCCGCACGCCGAATGGTCTGAGTCAGTGATCAGGGTTGCGCCCTTGGCTTTTCAAAAATGAGCACATGCTGCTGCGGTAGATAGCTTTCCGTCCTGACCCAATCGAGGCCAATGGCAGCCATTTCTTGCTTCACTTGCACCTCACTCATCTTGTGCAACCGCTTAATGGGGACGCGTGGGTCCTCTGCTCGGTACTCCACAAGCACAAGCTGGCCGCCCGGCTTTAGCGAGGCTTTCAAATGTTCGCCCATCTCTCTCGGAAACGAGAACTCGTGGTACGCATCCACGATAAAAGCCAGGTCAATCTCATTGTCCGGTAGTTTAGGGTCATCCACCTCGCCCAGAACGGTCTCCACATTGGAGACATTTTCCAACGCTTTCCGTTGCTCCATGAGGGCCAGCATCTCGGGCTGAATATCGACCGCGAACACCATCCCCTGTGGCACCCGCGCTGCGACAGGAAAAGTGAAATAACCCGTCCCGGCGCCGATGTCTGCGACCACAAAATCCTCCGACAATCTGAGACCAGCGATCAACAGGTCAGTTCGCTCCAGGCGTTCCCGCTCAGGGCGCTCCAGCCAGCCAGCGCCTAAGTGACCCATGACGTGCGAAATCTCTCGCCCCATATAAATCTTGCCTGTGCCATCACGATTAGGCGAACCAGTGGTGTAGTGAGATTTCTCTGGATCAACGTCGGCCCTGACACTGCAAGCGCCAAAGGCCAGGCTAAGGCAAACAATCCATCTTAGTATGGGCATCCCGCCTCCAAGCTTGACGTTGCACTGCTCCAGAGCACTCGGCGCTGAACGAATTGCCGATTTGTTATTGGAACTAGCCGTCGCTCTATAAGTATGCCTCTGAGAACGTCAGATTGGCGTCTGCGTGGCCCTGCTCGTCAGCTCTCACCTTGAGAATCATGTCTGACAGCTTCGCATCAGCGGGCAGGTTGTAGTAATCGATGGCAAGAGGTGACGCCGGGCAGTTCTCGATTGCACCGGCCTCTATCTGCTCCAGATAGCTTGTGTAACTTGTGACTGCTTCTTCCTCAAAGTAGTGGATCATCTTGTGCGCTGTCTTGGGCGACACAATGTAGAGGACAAAGTAGTAAGCCAT